>CAWFOM010000011.1:0-30464 GCA_963817385.1 uncultured delta proteobacterium | reverse complement strand
GGTCTCTCCGAAGCTTTTCTAAAGGGCCTTTATCCCCCGCTTGACGAGGCGGATCATGCCCGGCAGGACGATGGACAGCAGGGCGACTCCCCACATGACCATGCAAATGGGCGATTCCCAGAGGCTCTCGACCCTTCCTCCGGAGATGATCAGCGTCTGCCGGAAGGACCGTTCCATGACCGGTCCCAGGACCAGTCCCACCACCAGCGGAGCAGGCTGATAATCGTATTTGCGCATCACGTAGCCGATCACTCCCGCCCCCAGCATCACCCAGACATCGAAGAGGGCGCCGTTGTCCCCGTAGGTGCCGATCGCACAGAGAACCACGATGACCGGCATCAGGTATCGGGAAGGAACCCGGACGAGCTTGGCAAAAATCCCGACCAGGGGGAGGTTGAGGATCAGGAGCATGGCGTTGCCGAGATAGAAACTGCCGATGACCCCCCAGAAGACGTCGGGGCGGTCGCGCAGGAGAAAAGGACCCGGAGTGATGCCGTGCATGAGCATTCCCCCCAGAAGAACGGCCGTGGCCGGGGTGAAGGGGAACCCCAGGGAGAGCAGCGGGATCATCGCCCCGCCGCACGCGGCATTGTTGGCCGATTCGGGTCCGGCCACCCCTTCGATGGCGCCGTTGCCGAACTCCTCCGGGTGCTTGGAGATCGATCGCTCCAGGCCGTAGGAGGCGAACGAGGCCATCGTGGCGGCGGGTCCCGGCAGGAGGCCGATCAGAAATCCCAGGACCGATCCGCGGGCAATGGGGGCTACCGAGCGCTTCATCTCTTTCCGGTTGGGGTAGAGTTCGCGGAATTTGACGGGCAGGATTTCCACCGGTTTTTCCCGGGCGGCCATCACCTCAAAGACCTCGGCAATCCCGAAGAGACCGGTGGTTATGGCGATGAAGCTGATGCCCCCCTGGGCGGTTTCGATGCCGAACGAGAAGCGCTCCAGGCCGCCGATCGGGTCCATTCCCACGGCGGAGAGGATGAGGCCCGCCATCATCATGATGAGCGATCGGATCCGGGATTTTCCGGTCAGGTTGGACAGGAGGACGACCCCCAGGACCGTCAGGGCGAAGTATTCGGCCGGTCCGAAGGCGAGGGCGGTCCTGGCCAGGACGGGCGCGAAAAACTGCAGGGCGATCACGCTGAAGGTCCCGGCGGCGAAGGAGCCGATGGCGGAGATGGCCAGGGCCGCCCCGGCCCGCCCCTTTCGAGCCATCGCATACCCGTCGAGGGTCGTGACGACGCTGGCGGGTTCCCCCGGGACATTCACGAGGATCGAGGTCGTCGAGCCGCCGTACATGGAGCCGTAATAGATCCCCGCCAGCATGATCAGGCCGGCGGTGGGACCGAGCTTCAGGGTGAGCGGAATGACCAGGGCCATGGCCGCCGCAGGGCCGAGGCCCGGCAGCACCCCGATCAGCGTGCCGATCACCGCGCCGGCGAAGCAGGAGAAGAAGTTGGCGGGCTGAAGCGTGATGAGAAGATACGATAACATACCCTGGTCGGACACGGGAACAAGCCTCCCTTAAAACAATATGCCCCTCGGAAAGGACAACTTGATCCAGACCTCGAAGAGGAGATAACAGAAAAGGCCGACTCCCGCGGAAAGAGCGATGGGCATTCCCCAGTCCTTTGCCTCCATGAGCCTGCTGGTGAGGACGACGAGCAGGAACGTGGAGACGAAAAAACCGATCCATTGCATCATGAGGATATACAGGATCAGCATGACGGTCAGGATGATAACCTTCGCCTCTCCCCTGTTGTCCCGCAGGAATTTCTTCACGCATATCGATCCCGTGCCCCTTTTCCCTCCGCCGCGCCCCGGTGTTTTCGGCGCCAGGAGAGCGCGGATCAGCTGCCCGGAGGCCAGGACCAGCAAGATTCCGCCCAGGATCAGGGGAAAGACCGCGGGCCCGGGATTTTCCCAATCATCAAGAGGATACCGTGTTGTGTAGACCAGGAAGATCGTGCTGAAGAGGATCAGCACGAGGCTGCTGGCGATCTCTTTTCGTGGGTTCATGGGCATCTATCTGCCTCTGCACCGCCATGATCCCCCGGGGCAGGTCGGGGGTAAGGGGAAAATCGTGCGCGCCCCCTCCCGGATCGGAAGGGGGGCGCCGAATCGGGGTTCACTTTTTCAGGAGGCCGGCGCCTTCCATGATTTCCCTCGTCTCCTTGTCGACTGCGGCGACGAACTTTGCGAACGCCGCCGGGGCAAGATACCGCGGCGTCGAACCGAGCGAAGAGGCGAACTCGATCCATTCCTTGCTTTCCACGGCCTTTTTCACCAGGGGGCTCAATTTGTCGACGACGGCCTGGGGCGTCCCTTTCGGGGCGGCGATGCCCCTCCATTGATCGAACTCCAGATCGACCCCCGACTCTTTCATCGTCGGAACGTCCGGCCAGATGTTGATCCGTTTTTCGCTGCTCACCGCCAGGATGCGCACCTCCCCGGCCTTGACCTGGTTGAAGACCTCGGCGGGGTGCTGGCTCGAGGAGTCGATCTTTCCGCCCATCAGGGCCGCCATCGCCAGCCCCGTCCCGAAGGGGACGTGGATGATCTTGATGCCGGCCTTGGCGGCCATGGCGACCGGCACCATGTGGGTCACGCTTCCCATCCCGGAGTTCCCCATCGTGACCTTGCCGGGGTTTGCCTTGCAGTAGGCGATGAACTCCTTGAGATCCTTCCAGGGGGCGTTCTTGGCCACGGCGATCGAGACCGTTTCGATGCCGACCCCGGCGATGGGCTCGAAAGCGGTGTAGTCATAAGGGATCTGTTTCCTCGCGGCGAGGGTGTTGATGGCGCCGGAATACCAGATCAGGGTGTGCCCGTCGGGTTTCGCCCGGTTCACTTCGTTGTAGGCGATGGCCCCGCCCGCGCCCAGCACGTTGCGCACCACCATCGGCTGTCCCAGATCCCGGGAGATGATCTCCGCGAGTTTCCGGGCCTGGATGTCGGCCGCCGCGCCGGCGGCGAAGGGGTTGATCAGCTCCACCTGCTTTACGGGCCAATCCTCCGCCGAAGCGGTGCCGATCCCCCCAATGGACAGGGCTGCAATGAGAAACAGGGTTGTGAGGATCCGACTGCTCCCGAACATGTCGATTATTCTCTTCATAGGTCTTTCTCCCTTCCTCATCTTGAATCCGTTGTTTTCCGGCCGGGCTATACCATCGCCCAGGCCTCTTTGATCACCCGCTTGGTGTTGGCAATGATGGCTTCCGATGTCTCCTCCGCAAGAAGCGGTCTCACTTCCGCGCTGAGGACGGGCCTCTTCGCCGGATCGAGGAGCTTCAGGTCGAGCAGAAGCCGGAAATAGTCCCTCACCTGAGGGGTATCGACCTCACCGCCCGGCATGCCGAACCGGGGCTGGAGATCCCCGTAACCCGGGTGCCGCTTGTCGCGGAAGGCGGCGCTCCCGATGTGGAAGTGCATGGGGTACTTCATCACCAGGGGAATCGCCTCCTCGGGGGTTTCCCGCAGGAGCCCAAAGTGGGAAAGGTCGGCCAGGACGCCGAAGTTGCTGAACTCCTTGTTCACCTCGGCGGCGACGTCCGCAGCATCCTGAAAATGACCGATGAGGAAGCACTTGTCGATGTCGAAGTCGAAGACCTTCATGTAGATCCCCATGGGGCCCTGCTCCTTGGTGTACCGGCAGATCTCCTTGAGGGAATCGATCAGGATCTTCTTGGCCTCCTCCTTTTTCTCTTCCCCGGGGTGCTTTCCCGAGAAGACCCGCATGCAGGAGGCGCCGAGCTGG
Organism: uncultured delta proteobacterium; assembly: GCA_963817385.1. Classification (GTDB taxonomy): domain Bacteria; phylum Desulfobacterota; class Syntrophia; order Syntrophales; family UBA5619; genus JAKAFS01. The sequence goes on along the minus strand of CAWFOM010000011.1, from coordinate 26,704 downwards.
AAGGCCTCGTCGACCCCGTTTTTCATCGCACTGATCGCCTTCTTCCGCTCCTTCGGATCAGAGTCGTTGATGTTGAGCTTGAGCGTGAACATCCGGGGCTGGTTCGCGTAGCAGACCTCCAGGTGCGAGGTCTCCAGAAGTTTGGTCGCCTCGTGCCGCACCTTGGGGTCCTTCATCCACCCGACCTCCACGGCCGTCCAGAAGTCATCCTCCACGATCTTCCGGAGCGTCTCCACGATCGGACCTTCCCCGGTGGTCGCTTCGGGATAGGCCTTGAAGTGGACGATTCCGAGTTTCATGTATTTATAAATCGAAAAGTTTTCCATGCATCCCCTTTAACTGACGATGTTTCGGTGCATAATGCCTTTCAGATCATTTTCATGATACCTTGATGACCACCTTGATTGCGTCCTCGATTCTCTCCCGGACGTATTTGAAGGCCGTCGGGAGCTCCTCCAGCTTGAAGGTGTGGGTATGCATGAGCTTCGCGTCGAATTTCTTCTGGGTCATCAGGGCGGCGGCGCGGTGGGTAGCGCTGTTTCCCTCGCCCCGGATCCCATAGACGTAGATGTTGTTGCGGACGAGCTTTGCCAGATCCACGGGGACCGGTTCCCCGGGGAAGGCGGCCAGGCAGATCCGGCCGCCGCGGTTTACCATCTCCATTGCTTCGTTGAAGGCATTGGGCGCGCCGGAACACTCCATCACGTAATGCACGCCTCTGCCGCCGGTGATGCGTTTCACCGCTTCGACCGCCTTTTCCCTGCCGACGTTGACCACATGATCCGCGCCCAGCTTGAGCCCCAGGTTCAACCTCGCATCGCGGGTCCCCGTGAGGATCACCGGTTCGGCGCCCAGGGCCTTTCCCACCGCCACGCTCATGAGCCCGATCGGGCCGGGGCCGGTGACGACGAGGCTCTCCCCGGCGATCAGGCCGCCCAGGACGTCCAGGCCGTACATGGCCGTGCCGGCGGTGACGATCAGCGTGGCCTCCTCGTCGCTCATCTCATCGGGTACGTGGATCAGGGTGTTCACATGGTTGACGGCATACTGGGCGAAGCCGCCGTCCGTGGTGAAACCGTTGGCCCGGTGACCCTTGTTGTGGTCGTCGTAGTTCAGGCCGTAGTTGAGGCAGGAGGTGTACATCCCCTGCCGGCATCGTTCGCAGCGTCCGCAGCCGGCATGGATCTCGACCGCGACGCGATCCCCGACGGCGTATTCGTCCACGCCCGCCCCGAGCCTGACCACGGTGCCCATGTATTCATGGCCGGGCGTGAAATTCTTGTTGAAGGGGAGGCCGCCCCGGATCCATGCGGGGAGTCCCTTGGTGATGATCTCCACGTCCGTGCCGCAAATGGCCACCGCGTCGACCCGCACCAGGACCTCGGCGGGTCCCGGCTCCGGCACGGGTTTTTCCGCCAGCCGCAACTGTTCGGGACCATCCAGGACCCATGCCTTCATGGTTTTGGGAACTGGCGATTGTCTTGGTTTGAACTGCCCCTGTCATGGTTTTCCTCCTAACCGGTTTTGATCTGGCTGGCGATAAAGGCGATCTCTCGCCGTATCCTCCGTGAGGTCCGAGAGATAGTAGGAGGTTTTTAGATCCGGTGCGATCGCCAGGATCCCGTGTTCCTCCATCAGAAGCACCCTGGCGGCGGGGTGCTTCAGGAGACCCGCCTTGACATACTCGTAAAGTTCCGTCGATCCCGACATGGCGCTTTCGATGCGGGGCACCTCCTTGAGGACCGCCTGGGCCGAAACCGTGACCATCGGAAGCCTCTCCACCCGGTTCGAATAGGCTGTCGCATAGGGGGGGTGGACGTGGGCGACCGCCCCAGCCTCGGGACGGAGCTGGTAGACCGCCAGGTGGAAGGCCGTCTCCTTGGAGGGCCTCAGCCCGCAGGGATTCTCGAGAACGGTCCCGTCGATCTTCATCAGGAGGTTGATCTCCGGTTCGATATCCCCCAGGCAGATCCCCGTCGGGGTGATCAGGGCGGTGTCCGTGCCGGGGATCCGGACGCTGATGTTTCCGCCGGTTCCGCTGACGAGCCCCCGATTGAACGAGCGCTTGGAAAACTCGGAGAGCTCTTTCCGCAGGCGGATGATTTCCATTTCATTGCTCATGATGGCCTCTTCTCCTTTTTTCTTCCATAAAAGTGATCAGTTGATTGACGCACGCGTCGACAAAACACGCATCGTTGATATGGGCGTCGATTTCCCTGAATTCGATATCATTCCTGAGATTGTTCTTCAGTGCTGCTCTCAGCATCCGGTTCCCGGTCCCATCGTACAGGACGCCGCCGGGGGCGCCGTAGACGGACCATCCCTTGCAGGGGTATCAGAACCGCCGTCGGTCCCTTGGCGGCGTTGAGCCTCTCGGCCATGACTCTCCCCACCTCGGCCATCTCACGCCGGGAGATCTTCACGTTGGCGTTGAAGGGGTTGTGCATGGTGATCTTCCGTTTTCTCAACCGCAGGGGGATGGACTCCCGGGGGCCGAAGCAGAGATACTCCAGGCCGCCGGTGGAGACCACCTGAGGGATGCCCCGTGAGCCGGCCGTTTTCAACCTTCCGGGGTTGACGGGCTGATAGGCGCCCGCACCCACGACCTCCTCGGCGAGTTCATGGGGGGTCAGATCGAGGACCCCGTGAATCAGGCCTTCGGCGATCAGGTCTTCCATGGCCGATCCGCCCGCCCCCGATGCATGAAAAGGGATCACCTGAAAGCCCCTCTCCCGGAGGGTTTTTACCGCCCGGCTTGCGGCGGGTTCCGTGTTCCCCAGGGCGGTTACGGCGATGGTCCTCTTCCCCGGCTCCCCGGCGATTCCCTTCCCGTGCTCGGCCATCCCGACCACGGCCGCCACCGCATTGGCGAGGACCGATGCCGTGACCGGATTGGGACCTCCAAGGAAATCGGCCACCGAAAAGATCATCCCGATGTCCTTTTCGCCGACGTACGGGCGGATGTTCCCGGAGGCGACCGTCGAGACGAGCAATTTCGGAAACCCGAACGGCAAGGCCCGCATCGCCATCGACGCCACCGCCGTCCCCTGATTCCCTCCCAGGCCGATGACCCCGTCTATCTTTCCCTGAAAATAAAGAAGGGAAAGGAGCTTCAACGCCCCTTTCCCCATCGTTTCCATAACCCGATCCCTCCGGCCCGTCCGAACCAGGGCGGAGAGTTCCCCTCCCCCCTGGCGGGCCACCTCAACATTTGCGATATCCGGGCGAACGAGAGGCGGGCCCAGAGGGCCGATATCGATCAACGTGGCGCAGTAGCCGAGGGTTCGGAGGAGGCCCTGCATTAAGGCCGCCTCTTCGCCCTTCGTATCCAGCGTCGCCAGGATGGCAATATTTCTTTTCCGCTTCATTTCCGTACGTTTCCCTGAAACCGCCGGCGAACGTTGACCCAGCGGTCGCGCCCTTGATTACCCTCTCCAGAAACGGCCCGGCCAATCCCTCTTTGCATCGGGCACCTTGAAGTCGAATTTCTTCACCTCTTCCAGGAAGGCGGCCAGGTGGTTGCCGATCCGCTCGAAGACCGCTTTGCCCTGCTCGACGCTGGAGCGCAGCGGGTTGCCGATGGTGGCGGTATCCGAATACTCGTGATGGAGCATCGGGATGAAGATGTTTTCGGAGCCCTGGAACTTGACGGTGTTGGTGCCGTCCGACTTCGTGAAGGCCGGTCCCATCCACTTGGGGGCGTGGGCGCGGTCCGCCTTGGCGCGCTCCATGAAGACCGATCCGTCGTAGATCCCCTTCTCCTTCATGTAGGCCATCGTGGTGGAGGTCTCCAGCTCTCCCGCGTGCCAGCCGGGAGTCTCCTCCGGGGGGCCCGTCATCAGGTCGGCGACGACCGCGCAGTCGCGCTCCGTGGGGGTTTTGTAGTAGGCGCAGAAACAGCCGGTTTCGGCCCTGAGCGTCCGTAACGCGTCGCCCTGGGAGCCCATGTTGGTGCCGTGGTGGGAGACGAAGACCAGCTTGTTGAACCCCGCGAAGATCAGACTGCGGCCGATCGAATAGAGGACCTGCCGGTAGATTTCGGGGGGGAGGGTGATGGTGCCCGTTCCCCATCCGGGTTCGCCCATGTGGTGGGATGAAACGCCGAAGGGGAGCAGCGGCGAGTAGAGCACATTGGCCTTCTTGGCGGCCAGCTCCACGCTTCCCAGCGTGGTGTAGGAGTCGACTCCCAGGGGGACATGGTGGCCGTGTTTCTCGAGGCTGCCGACGGGGATCATGATGGTGTCGTTGCCGGCCTTGATGGAGGCGGCGATGTCCGTCCAGGGGATCTCTTCCAGGTTAAACTTCTTTCGTTCTGTCATTGGGTGATTCTCCTTTCTTTCGGTGATCAATTATTCAATTAACGAGTCCATGGTAAAGCTTTTCCATAAGCATAACGGCTGAGAAAAAATTTGTCAATATTTTTTCCCCTTCGTCAGGCGGTCGATCCCCGCACCAGGAGTTTCGTATTGAAAAGCCTCAATTTCACGAACGGTTCCCCGGAAAGAAGGTCGATCAGCATCCGCATGGAAGCAACGCCAATATCGTACATGGGGATCTCGACCGTCGTCAGGGGAGGGTCGAAATAGGAACCTGGGGGAACATTGTCGAACCCCACCACCGCCAGGTCCCTCGGGACGTTCAAACCCAGTTCCCGGGCCGCCTTGATGACGCCGAAGGCCATCTGGTCGTTGGCTGAGAAGATCGCCGTCGGCTTCTCTGCTCCCTCCAAGAGCTCCCTGGCCTGGAGATAGCCGCTCTCCGGATTCCAGGTTCCCCGCTTCACGAGCTGCTCGTTGAGCGCCATGCCATTTTGGGCCAGGGCGTTGCGGTACCCCGTCAGGCGATCCGCGGCCGTCGTGGAGCCGTCCGGTCCGCCGATGCATCCGATCCGCCGGTGGCCGAGATCGATCAGGTGTTGAACGGCCTGCGTGGCCCCCCCCATGTTGTCGACCATAACCGCGGGGAAGTCTACCTCGTGGCGGCCGACCATGACAACGCGCTCCTTGAGCTCCTTCAGGATGGAGAGGGTTTCATACCCGCTGATGATCCCGCCGCAGAAGATCACGCCGTCGGCCGATTTTTCGCGGAGGAGATAGATGTGGCGGATGATCCGCTCCTGTTTTCCGTCCGTGTTGTGGAGCATGACCGCGTATCCCGCCAGGTCGGCCGTATCCTGGATCCCCCGGACGATCTCCGCGTAGTAGGGGTTGGAGATATCGGGAATGATGATCCCGATGGTCATGGTCTTTTTCATGAGGAGCCCCTTGGCAAGGGCGTTGGGGCGGTAGTCCAGCTCCCGGATGGCCGCCAGCACCTTCTCCCGGGTCGCCGGATTCACCTTGTGGTCGCTCTTGTTGACCACCCTCGATACCGTGGCGATAGAGACTTGTGCCTTGAGGGCGACATCCAGTATGTTTGCCATGAACACCTTTCATCGGGGGTAGTAAGGTAAAGCTTTACCATGCAGAATACGCCGCGTTTTCATTTCTGTCAAGGAGGCTTTGGGAGCGATGACTCCTGACCATCATTGAACATTCTGATCAGATCCCAGGGAGCTCGCCGGGCCAGGAGACCGGGCTCATTCTGCGGGAAATAAGCGTCTATCTCCGAGAGCGCCGACCGCAACCGGCGCTCGATCCCAGCTTCCATGCATACGACGGCTACTTTGAAGCATTCAAACAGTTCGTCAGACAAAAGGCCGTCCCTCTCTCTTAAGGCAGCCAAAAGGTGGCCCCTTGCATCTTTGACAAAATTCAGACATGCCGGTGCAATCGATACCATCAGCTTTACACTGACGGAACGTACTTTCATAATACGCACGATTTCCTGGAGATCATCAGCGATCTGATAGGCCTCGCCGATTCGAAGACCGTAGCGCGCCGATCTTTCTTTTAACGCCTCGTCGGCCCCGGCGGCAATCGCACCGAGACGACAGGCGGCGCCGAACAAGTTGCCCGTCTTGAGAGAAACGATCTTTTCATAGAAGCCGCCGTCCAGCCGGTTCGACTCGATCTCCCTGGCCAGCACCAGCGGGTCAACGGGCTCCTGAACGGCTCCCCTCGACACCTGGACAATGGCGCTTGAAATGATTGATCCGTCCTCACGACCCAGATCGGCCATCATTTTGACGGCCGAGGCGAAGATGAGGTCCCCGAGTAAAACCGTCCGCCGCGCACCTTCCAGGGTCCAGGTGGCCGATTGGTTTCTTCGCACGGTATCCTGATCCACAAAATCATCATGGAGCAGAGAGGCGGCCTGGATGAGTTCTACTGCAACGGCGCGCGGGATAGCGGTTTCGAGGACGCCACCCAGGCAATTGGTTATGAGGCACAAAAGGCAGCCCCTGATCATTTTGCCCCCAGCCAGGGCCGATTCAAAGGAGACACCATTCTTGAAAACAATATCATTCGTCAGGTCGAACAGATGCGCTCTGAAAGCATGATCCAACGTCGGCCTTACCCACTCCGTGAAGTCCTTAAACTCGGCAAACATCGGGAAAGCCTTCCCTCTTTCGGCCTTTGTCATGGAATCACCGGCCCCGAATGCTGAGGATCGTGTCTCCGGTCGTCCGTCAGGCGCCCATCTTCGATCCGGACGATGCGGTCAGCAACCCGCTGAATCCGTTCATCGTGGGTCGCAATGATGACGCTGACGTTTTGCTCCTCTACCGCCTGCCGAAGCAACCCGACGACCATGTCCCGGTTGTCCGCATCGAGATTGGCCGTGGGCTCATCGGCCAGAATGATCTTGGGGCTATTTACCAGAGCCCGGGCAAAGGCGACGCGCTGTTTTTCTCCGGCTGAAAGGTCCGCCGGGAGGTGGTGAATACGATGGCCGAGTCCTATTCTCTTGAGGATTTCAATGGAGCGGGAGCGGACGTTTCGAGGACGCCTTAAGAGAAAATCACCGACCAGTGCGACATTCTCCCACGCGGTCAATGCGGACAGGAGATTGAAGCCCTGGAAAACAAATCCGATGGATTCCCCCCGAAGCCGGGCGAGCGCCCTTGAAGATAAAACGCCGACCTCTTTTCCCAGCACCCGGATGTGACCTGAAGAAGGTTTGAGAATACACCCCAGCATGGCAAGAAGGGTGGTCTTGCCGCTGCCTGAAGGTCCCATGAGCATAAGGAATTCCCCGGCGCCGATACTGAGAGAGACATGATTGACCGCCAGAACCTCGGTGGTACTCTTTCCAAAGCTCCGGGACAGGTCGAGCGCTTCAATGAAATGAGTCATGACCGGAAGATCTCCATCGGATCGAGCCTGAGCAGCCGCCACATGGGCAGGCCCGTGCTTAAGACCGCCATGATCAAACCGGCAAGGACAGTCTGCATCGTGATTGAACCATCCAGCCTGGCCGTCATTCCGGGGACCCATTGATTGATGAAATGATTGGCGAATGCTCCAAGAATCAGCCCCATCACATTGCCTATCACCAGCGAGATAAGAGATTGCCTCAAAAGAACGCCAAAGAGGAACCAGTCCGTAGCGCCCAGGGCCTTCATGGTACCGTACTCTTTAATCCGCTCCAGAACGGCCGTGTAAAGGGTAATGCCGATGGTTATGGATCCGACTAAAAAACCCATGGCCACGCCTGCGGTCAACAGGGGCAGCATGAACATACCGAGAAACTCACGCATATTTGTGGCAAGCGCATCTCTTGTCAGGCTGCTCAGGCCGGTTGCTTCTCCAATGCGGTGGACCATGTCCCGATCGGGAACCGTTCCATTTGACCATACAAGCACGTGGGTAAAGGAGAATTGTCCGCCCGGCAGTATTCGACCGATGGTCTGTCTGGGCAGAAAGGCATATTGGCTGCCGATGGAGGTCGTTTCCAACGTAAATCCGGCGACGGTGAACGAATGGCCAAAGAAGGACACACGATCTCCCGGTTCGAGGCCATGGCGACGGGCAAGATTTTCGTCGAGCAGGACTTCGTCTTGCCCGAGTGAATGGGCGTCCCGGATGTGGGGTAGGGTCTTTCCCAGCTTCCACGGGCCGCCATCGCCCGACTCGGTATCATAACCGATCACGTAAACTCTGGATTTTACCCCGTTGATCTCCAGGAGGGTATAAATGGCATAGATACCGGCCGCCCTTTTAACTCCATTCAGCCTTTTCAGGGCGTCAACGCTTTCCCTTGGCACCGCGGAGGTTGCAACAAAGTCATCCACCCCCTTTTGCATGGCCCAGATATCCGCGCCTGTGTGATCGATGTACGTTGTGATCTGCGTACGGGTTCCCTTGAGGACGGATAGTTGAAAACAGATGAGCAGAACGGCAAAGGCCACACCGATGACATTAACCGTCAAGCGAACGCGGTCCGCACGGAGGTTCTTGGAGGCGACGGGAACTCTGTTTCGGTTGTACGGAAAAAACATGGGGACATGCCCCGAATAGGCTTCATAATCATGCCCAAACCGTCTTTGCAGTGATGGTTCTTCAAAAATACGCAAATAGATGTAAACAAAGGGAAAAAGCAAGGGAACACAAAGCGCGGTTAACCCGGGCGAACCGATCACCAGGCCGGTTCCCGCGAGGATCAAAAGATAGCCTACGCAAACCGGATGTCTATGGACGGAAAATGGCCCGCTGGTGACCAGCAGTTCCGTTATGGGCGAAATTTCTATGCCGAAGAGCTCGGTCATGTACCCACGGCCTCTTCTCACAAGCAGGTACCAGGCCCAAAAGAGCCATGCGGCCCCAAACACCATTGTCGCGATTCCAAGGATGTCGAAAAGGAGGCCGTTGAGGTTCAGAGGAATGGGAAACGCCGTATCGAGCATGCGTCCCGCCCGGAGCATCGCCCAGGGAACGAGCGCACCGAAAAGGATAAGATCGATACACACCCCAAGAATGATTCGAAAGGTCCTCACACATTCCCCTGACGCGGGCCTATGGCCGCAACCAAACCAATTAAACCCCCCATCCCGGTTTACCCAGCCAGCGATCCAGAATCAACCCGAGGGCCGGCGCCAAACCGAGCCAAAGGGTCAGAATCAATGTCTCCTGACTGAGCTTTGCATACAGGACAATCCCTTCCTCGTTGCAGCGAAACATCCTTTTCAGCAATCGATAACCGAGGGGCAGAGAGAGGAGAGAAAGTGCGCCCGGCCAGACGGGAACGGCACCCGTCAGGAGGAAGACCATCACGCTGAGCATGCTCAACGCGACAGCCAGCGAAACAATGCGAAGGGTCTGTTTGACACCGAACACGATGACAAGCGAACGCTTCTTGGCCTTACGGTCCGGGTCCAGGTCAGGGAATTGAGTAACAGTGATCAAGGAAAAAACGGCAAATCCAATGGGTGTGCTCAAGGCCCAGACCAGGGGCGAATAAGCCGGCCCGGCCTGCACAAAATAGCCTGCCCAAACGAGCGCAACACTGTACGTCACGAGGACCAGAAATTCACCCCCTCCCCGGTATGACAACTTCACGGGAGGGAGGCTGTATTCCGCCGCACTCACTATGCCCCAGCCCACAAACAGCAGGATTCCCCAGTGAACATGCAATCCGAAGATCATCACGCCGGTCAGGACGATGGCCAAAAAGGCTGCCCAGCTTGCGCCCCTTACCAGGTCGGAACGCGACAACTGTCCTTCCACCACAACACCCGAACCTCCGGAAAAGGGGGTCCGTGAAAGGTTGGCTTCATCCGTGTGGATATCTGCCACGTCGTTGACAAACGCCGTGACGAGATGAATCAAGAGACCGATGAGAAAGGATAGGACAAATCGCGGCCAGCTGAAATACCCGTGCTCGTACCACGCTAAAATATTTCCCAGCAACAGAGGGGTAAAACCGATGGTGTGCAATTGGAGACGGGCTGCTCGGACCCAGGGAGAGCGGATCACGGATTTCCCTCCTTGAATTGCTGGAACTTGTTCTTTTATAAGTCGAGGATAAGGGGCGGGGGCGGGTATGTCAAGGGCGATTTTGCCGCAGGTGAGATTTTGCCGCAAGATGGTGTGTCGCATGCAAGGCAATTCCGGCTGAGAGGAGAACCGCTAAAAGGCGCCGCTCCGGAGGAAGGCGGCGGCATTCCGGAAGAGGGCGAGGCCCATTCCCTCTTCGGGGAGCTCCTCCCGCGTCCAGCGGGGGTGGTTTGTCCGGTGGAGGAAGGCTTCCGGGTGGGGCATCATGCCGAAGATCCGTCCCGTTTGGTTGCAGATCCCGGCGATCCCGTCCACGGCGCCGTTGGGATTCGCCGGGTAGTCCAGCGTCGCCTTGCGGTACTGCTCGTCGCTGTACTCAAGGGCAATCAGGCGTTCCCGGTGGAGTCTTCCCAGAATCCCCTCATCCTGCGCGACGAATTTGCCCTCGCCATGACGGACGGGGAGGGTGATGCCCGCAATTCCTCGGGTGAAGATGCAGGGGGAGGCGGGATCGACGCGGAGATGGACCCATCGGTCCTCGAACCGCCCCGAGTCGTTGAAGGTCAAGGTCACGGTCTGCCGGTTGTACTGTCCGTCGAAGCCGGGGAGCATCCCGAGCTTGACGAGGAGCTGGAAGCCGTTACAGACGCCGAGGATCAGTTTCCCCGCCGCGATGAACCGGGTGAACTGGGCGAAGAGCTTCTCCTCGCCCCCGGCTACGGCTGCATGGAGAATCCGATTCGCCCCCGCCTTGGCCGAGCCGAGGTCGTCGCCGTCGAGAAAGCCGCCGGGCAGGTTCAGGAAATGGTAATCGTCGAGGCGCTTCTGGCTGCAGAGGAGCTCGCTGATGTGAACGATCTCCACGGTATCGAAACCGGCGAGCCGGCAGGCATGGGCCATCTCCGTTTCGCAGTTCGTTCCGTTTCCGGTGATGACGATCGCTTTGATTTGCTGCGGCATGGTGTTCTATCCTGTTTCTGGGATCTGCAATGCGATCCTGCAAGGGGCATGACGCCCATCCGCCGTGAGCTCCCCCCGTCAGAAGGCGAGCGGTTTCTGCCATGCCGCCTTGAGCGCGGCGATATCCTCTTCGATGATCCTTTTTCCCCCGAGGCCGTCGATCCTGAGCAGCCCCTTCGGGGATGACCGTCCCGATCCGCGCGCAGGCCGATCCCGTCAAGCGTTGCCTCGAAGGCCTCCCGCGACGTCGGCCGGATCGTCACGACGAAGCGGCTCTGCGATTCCGAGAAGAGCATCTCGTCATTCCGGGCGATCCCCTCCGCCGGTACCTTTCGGAGGTCGATCTCCAGCCCCAGGCCGCCGGCGAACGCCGTCTCGGCGAGCGCCACGCCGAGCCCCCCGTCGGAGCAGTCGTGGCAGGAGGCGACCAGCCCCGCCGCGATCGCCCGGTGCAGGGCCTCGTAGAGGTCCTTTGCCGTTTCGGGGCGGACCTTCGGGACGGAGTTTCCCGACAGCGCCGTGGAGGGCGTACCACTCCGACGCGCCGAGCTCCGGGAATGTGGTCCCGAGTGCGTAGACGAGATCCCCCGCCTTTTTCGCGTCCATCGTCACGGCCTTTCGCACGTCCTCCATCTTCCCTAGTGTCGAGAAGAGGAGGGTGGGGGGGATCGAGATCCGGACCTCTCCGATCTGGTAGTCGTTCTTCATGCTGTCCTTCCCCGAGATGCAGGGGACGCCGTAGGCGGTCGTGATGTCGTAGAGGGCCTGATTCGCCCGGACAAGCTGGGCGAGCTTGTACTCACCGTCCGGAGTCTTCTCCGAGCGGACCGGGTCGCACCAGCAGAAGTTGTCGAGCCCCGCCAGCCGGTCGAGCGGGGCCCCGACGGCGATCGCGTTCCGGACCGCCTCGTCGATGGCGGCCGCGGCCATGTGGTAGGCGTCGATGTCGCTGTAACGGGGGCAGATGCCGTTGGCGACGACGATCCCTTCGAACGAATCGAGGAGGGGCCGGATGACGGCGGCGTCGCTCGGGCCGTCGTTGGCGACCCCGGTCAGGGGCTTGACCACGCTTCCCCCCTGGACCTCATGGTCGTACTGGCGGACGACCGATTCCTTGCTGCAGATGTTGAGGCGCGAGAGCAACGCCCGGAGAGCCCCCCCGAGATCCGCCGGTTCGGGGAACGCGGGTTCCTCATGGCGCGGCGCCGACCAGGCGGCTTTCAGCGTCATCTGCGGGAGGCCTTCGTGGAGGAAGGACATCTCGATGTACGCCACGGTCTCCTCGCCGTAGCGGATGTGGAACCAGCCGGAATCGGTATAACGGCCGAGCACCGTCGCCTCCACGTCCATCTTCCGGGCGAGGCAGAGAAAGGCGTCGATCTTCGCCGGGTCGACGGCCAGCGTCATTCGCTCCTGGGACTCCGAGATGAGGATCTCCCAGGGGTTGAGGCCGGGATACTTGAGGGGCGCCTTGGCCAGATCGACCTCGCAGCCGCCGGAGATCTGCGCCGTCTCGCCCACGGAGGAGGAGAGGCCGCCCGCCCCGTTGTCGGTGATGGCGCGGTAGAGGCCGCGATCGCGGGCGATGAGGAGGAAATCGGTCATCTTCTTCTGGGTGATCGGGTCCCCGATCTGGACCGCCGTGACGGGGGAGCCTTCGTGGAGTTCCTCGGAGGAGAAGGTCGCCCCGTGGATCCCGTCCTTGCCGATCCTGCCGCCGGTCATGACGACCAGATCGCCCGGGAGGATCTCCTTGGTGTGGGTCGGCTCGCCGTTGATCCGGGCGGGCATGATCCCCCCCGTGCCGCAGTAGACGAGGGGTTTCCCGAGGTAGCGTTCGTCGAAGACGAGGCAGCCGTTCACCGTGGGGATGCCGCTCTTGTTCCCGCCGTGCTCCACCCCCTCCCGGACCCCTTCGTAGATCCGCCGCGGGTGGAGGATCCGCTTCGGCAGGGGTTTGTCATAGTCGGGCGGCGCAAAACAGAAGACGTCCGTGTTGAAGATGAGCTTCGCCCCCTTCCCGCAGCCGAAGGGGTCCCGGTTGACGCCGACGATGCCGGTGAGCGCCCCGCCGTAGGGGTCGAGCGCCGACGGGGAGTTGTGGGTCTCCACCTTGAAGACGAGGTTCCAGTCGTCGTTGAAGCGGATGATCCCGGCGTTGTCGGAGAAGACGGAGAGGCACCAGTCGTCGGCCCCCATCCGCTCCCTGATCTCGCGGGTCGACCGCTTGATGCAGGAGCTGAAAAGGGAGTCGATCTCGGAGATGCGCCCCTCGCCGTCGTCGTAGACGATCCGGGCGTTGAAGATCTTGTGCTTGCAGTGCTCGGACCAGGTCTGGGCGAGGCACTCCAGCTCCGCATCGGTCATCCGCGCGCCGAGGCCGACCTCTTTTCTCCGGGCCAGGACCGTCTCGTTCTTCAGGTAGTCCCGGAGGATCCGCATCTCGTCGAGGGTGAGCGCAAGGACCCGCTCGTTGCTGATCCGGACAAGCTCCTCGTCCGGGCAATCGAGTTCGATCGGCTCCGTACGGGGATTCTCCTCCCCGAGACGCGCGGGACGTAGGGTATGATCCTTTTCGCCGGATCCCAGGCACGGCCGTCGATGATGTCGAAGCGCTGGATGAGGTCGTTGGCCAGAAGTTCCGAGGCGATCCGCTCCGCGTCGCCCCGGGTGAGGAGATCGAGGTCGCACCGGCCGCGGACGGCGCCGATCGCGTACTGCCGGGAGGTAGTGACCCGGAGGGGTTTCCCGACGAGCAGGGCGATCGCCTCCGCGGCCGTCTTTCCCACGTTGTCCGTCACGCCGGGGCGAAACCCCACCTCGATCAGCCAGTCGAAACCGCGGGCGAGAGGCCGGTCGACGGCGTACTCCTGGATCACGGGGTCGGAGAGGGGGCCGCGGGCGGCCAGTTCCAGCTCCTCCGGGGTGAGGGGGGCGTCGATAGTGTACACTTCGATGGTCTTGACGGAATCCACCGGGATGCGGAGGTGTTCGATGATCCTCCGTTTGATCTTTTCGCCGAGGGCGTCCCTGATCCCCGCCCTGAATCCGATCTCGATGCGATTGGCCATGTTCCTGTCTCTGTGGTTTCCCCTCTGCCGGGTGGTGTTCCGACGTGATTCGTGTTCATACCAGATACCGGGGGAAAAAACAATGGAGAGGAGGTCCGGTGGGGATAGAAATAGGGGATGAGCTAAGGAAGGTTGCGAAAGAAGGAGGGCGGAGGGTCGCCGGAAATCACGGATTGAGTGATCTTTCCGCGACGTCGGCGATCTGCCGGCAGTACCGCGTCGTTTCCTCCTGCGAGGGCCCCTCGACCATCACCCGGCACAGGTTCTGGGTTCCCGAGTAACGGACCAGGACCCGCCCCTGGTCACCCAGCGCTGTCTCCACTTCCCGGATGGCCGCCACGATCTCGGGCACCGAATCGATCTCCGGCCGCACCTTGACGTCCACGTTGATCAGGACCTGGGGGTAGACCTTCATGATCCTGGCGAGCTCGGAAAGCGGCTTGCCTTCCTTTTTCATCGCTGCCGCAACCTGGAGGGCGGTGATGATCCCGTCCCCCGTCGTGTGGTGCTGCAGGAATATCATATGGCCGGAATCCTCGCCGCCGATCACGGCCCCGTGCGCCTGCATCTCCTCGAGGACGTAGCGGTCGCCGACCTTTGCCATCACCGAGTCGATCTCGAGCGACTTCAGAGCGACGCTCAGGCCGATGTTGCTCATCACCGTCCGAACGACGAGATTGCCGGTGAGTTGGCCTTCCTTTTTCATCACGTTGGCGCAGACGGCGAGGACCTGGTCCCCGGTCAGGACCCGCCCCGTCTCGTCCACGGCGATCAGGCGGTCGCCGTCGCCGTCGAAGGCGAAGCCGACCTCCGCCTTGGTCCGGAGCACCTCCGCTGCCAGCGCCTCGGGATGCTGGGAGCCGCAGTGGAGGTTGATGTTCTTCCCGTTCGGTTCGTCGAAGAGGGTGGATACCTCGGCCCCCAGTTCGGTAAAGGTGTCCGGGGCGACCCGGTAGGTGGCGCCGTGGGAGCAGTCCAGGACGATCCGGCTCCCCTCCAGGGACAGTTCCTTGGGGAAGGTATGCTTGAGGAAGACGATGTAGCGCCCCCGGGCGTCGTCCATGCGGTAGGCCTTTCCCAGTTCCGCGGGCGACGGGCGGACGGTGTGAAAGTTGTTGGCGAAGATGATCCCCTCGATGGCCGCTTCCGTCTCATCGGGGAGTTTGAACCCCTCGCCCCCGAAGATCTTGATGCCGTTGTCCTGAAACGGATTGTGCGAAGCCGAGATGACAATGCCCGCATCGGCCCGCATGCTGCCGGTGAGAAAGGCGATCCCCGGCGTCGGGATTACCCCGACCAGGATGGCGTTCACCCCCATGGAACAGATTCCGGAGACGAGGGCATTCTCCAGCATGTATCCCGAAACGCGGGTGTCCTTGCCGATGATGATCTTGGGAACGTGGCCCTTTTTCTTGAAGAGATGCGCCGTGGCGCGGCCGATGTTCATGGCCATTTCCGCCGTCATGGGGTATTCGTTCGCGACCCCCCGAATCCCGTCCGTACCGAACAATGTAGCCATCAATCTCTCCCAGCGGACAGAGTCGCTTGCGAACCGATCCGCCTCACGCGCCACGATCCGTCAAAGAATTATTTCTTGCACTCCCCGGTGGCATGTGTTATGCGTCCCGGAGACGGAAGCTTATATAATACGTGCATTTAATTTGCAATAGAAAAGCAGAAAAACCAAGAAGAAGGAGGATGAGCGGTATGGATAAGAAAGTGACCGTAGTCGGTGCGGGGAATGTCGGAGCGACCGCGGCGCAGCGTTTGTGTGAGAAGGCTCTTTGCGATGTCGTCCTTGTCGATATCATCGAGGGCGTGCCCCAGGGCAAGGCCCTCGATCTGACGGAGGCGGCGCCGGTCGAGAAGCATGACGCGCATCTTATCGGCACAAACAGCTATGCGGAGACCAAGGATTCGGACATCGTCATCATCACCGCCGGCATCCCGCGCAAACCCGGGATGAGCCGCGATGACCTCCTGGCCACCAACAAGAAGATCATGACGGTCGTGACCGAGCAGGTGGTGAAGTATTCCCCCAACGCCACGCTGATCATCGTCAGCAACCCCCTCGACGCGATGTGCCATGTCGCCTATGACGTCAGCGGTTTCCCCAAGAACCGCGTGATCGGCATGGCGGGCGTTCTCGATTCGGCCCGCTTCCGTTCGTTCATTTCGATGGAACTCAATGTCTCCGTGGATAACATCCACGCCTTCGTCCTCGGCGGACACGGCGATACGATGGTGCCGCTGCCCCGCTACTCGACGGTGGCCGGCATCCCGATCACGGAGCTGATCTCCAAGGAGCGTCTGGAGGCGCTCGTGACCAGGACCCGGAACGGAGGAGCGGAGATCGTCAGCCTCCTGAAAACAGGCAGCGCCTTCTATGCGCCGGCATCCTCGGCGGTGGAGATGGCGGAATCGATCCTCAAGGACCGCAAGAAGATCCTGGCCTGTGCCGCCTATCTGGACGGCGAATACGGGATCAAGGGTCTCTTCATCGGGGTGCCCGTAAAGCTGGGCAAGGGGGGCATCGAGGAGGTCATCCAGATCAAACTGACCGCCGAAGAGGATGCCGCCCTGAAGAAATCGGCGGCTTCGGTGCAGGAACTCGTCAATGCGATGAAGAAGATGGCCTAATGATCGGTAAAGGATTTCATGAAAAAAGGGCCTTCCCGCGCAGGGAGGCCCTTTTTTTAGCCGCACGGGGTGTGCATGGGTCAAATCATCGGGTCCGGGCTGCCGACATCGCCGGCTACGGGTCCGGGCGGCGTGCATCTCCATCCCTGGTGGGTCCCGAAGCGGGTGATAAGGGTGGCCCCCAGGCCGACGACAATGGCGACGGCCTTGACCATCCAGCCGATGTAGGGGATCCAGCCGATGATCCAGAGGATGATCAGCCCCCAGAGGGTTTCGCGGATCATCCCCGGATTGGGGCGTTTGAGCAGATGGAAGGCCTTTCTACCGATAAGCTGGCCGACGGAGATGAAACCCAGGATGATGGAACAGGCGACGACGATCACCTCCAGCGGGATGAGCGCGATTCCCACGACCGAAATGGTAAGGAGGAGTGCCAGGGGGGCGATCAGGACGAGTCCCAAAAGACCGCAGAGAACAACTTTAAACGTATTTTCCCTGATTGCTTCCGAGATGATGCGGACCGGCTTCGGCAGGAGGGCAACGGTCAGGAGCGCCAGGACCAGTACGACGAGGAAGATGGAAAGGGAGATAATAGCGAAGATCCAGGACCACCCTTCCCATTCGGTGCTCAGGGCGGTGGTGAAGGTTTCGTAAAGATTGGAGGAGTTGATCTCCGTCAGGCTGCCGTCGACCCTCGCGTCCCGACCCATCACGATCACTCCGCCCAGAGAGACGACGTTGCCCTCCACTATCGCCGTTTTCGTCAGGACCACCGAGCCGCCGACGGCGACCACGTTCTTTTCCACCGTGCCGTTGACCGTGATCTGGCCGCCGATGGCGACCACCGTGCGGACCTTCTGGCCCGCCTCGATCGTCACATCGCTGCCGATCTTGACGATGCTTTTGTCCTCCGCTGCGCCGGCCGCCGCCGGTCCGAGCAGCGATCCCAGAATGCACAGAACAGTCAGGCCGAGTTTTATTTCTTTCATATCTACTCCTCACGTATCCGCCGGCGGGTCCGCCTGCCGGTCCTTCGTTCCCGAAGGCCTCGTGTCAGGTCGACTCTTTCTGCTGGCGGAAGTATTCGATCACCCCGGGCAGGACGGACAGGATGACGATCGCGATAATGACCAGGGTGAAGTTATTCTTGATCACGGGGAGATTCCCGAAGAAATACCCTCCGAAGATAAAGGCGGCGATCCATGCGATGCCGCCGATGACGTTGTATGAGATGAACCGCGAATAGGTCATCTCTCCGATGCCGGCTACGAAAGGAGCAAAGGTGCGGATGATCGGGATGAACCGTGCGATGACGATCGTCTTGCCTCCGTGCTTTTCATAGAACCGGTGGGTCCTCTCCAGATACTCCCGTTTCAGGAAGCGGTATTTTCCGTCGTGAAAAACCCGCGGGCCGATGTAATGACCGATCGAGTAATTTACCGTATCCCCGGCGATGGCCGCCACGGAGAGGGTGAGGAAAAGCCACTCCACCTCGAGCGGTCCCTTGAGGTAGGGGTTGGCGGCAAAGGCCCCCAGGCCGAAGAGAAGCGAATCCCCCGGGAGGATCGGGGTGACGACCAGGCCCGTTTCGCAGAAGATGATCAGAAAGAGCACGACATAGGTCCAGGCGCCGAAGTATTGAAGGAGCTCTCCCAGGTACCGGTCGAGGTGGAGGAAGAGATCGATGAAGGTGATGAGCATGTCCGCCATAGGTTGTTTATCCATTCTTCTCGCGTGAAGTTGTTGTCTCCCGCAGGCTACAGGGAGACCTGTCTGGAGACGCAAGAATAGTATAGGGAAGGGCGCGCCGCCTGTCAATGACAAACGGATTGAAAACTGCGGGGAAATTTTACCCGGCAGGCGGCGGGCTACGTTTGTGCCGCTCTTTTTCTTGATTTGGACCGCTTCAAGATGATAAATGACAGCCTCAGCAACACGGTCGGGGATGTCGTGCTCATCGAGATGGCCCGGCGGCTGGAGAGATTCAGGATGCGAGACGCCACGGGGGAACGACTGGTATGGTGAATAACACGGAAAGCGGATCGACGGTTTCCATCCTGCTTGTTGAGGACGATCCCCTGAATCAAAAAGTCGGGAGGGCGATGCTGGTGCATTGCGGGTGCCGTGTGGACATCGCCGGAAACGGCCGTGAGGCGGTGGATGCCGTTTCCCGACAGCGGTACGACATAATTTTTATGGATTGCCAGATGCCCGAAATGGACGGGTACGAAGCGACCGGCGCGATCAGGAAGCGGGAAACCGAAAACCGGGGGAGCGGGGCGGTCACCCGCATCCCGATCGTGGCCTTGACCGGATATGCCACACAACAAGACCGGGAGCGGTGCCTGCAGGCGGGAATGGATGACTATATCAGCAAACCCTTCAGTGTTGCAGCTATTCAATCGATTCTCGATCGATGGCTTTCCGCTCGACCTATGGAGAGTGGGGAGGGAAGAGGGACGCAGACTTTCCCCGGGTTGACGGCGGGGGGGCCTGTCGGTCAGGAAGAACCCTCTCCCCTGGATCGCAAGGCCCTTGATATGATCGCCTCGCTCCAGCCGAAGGGATCGGACGAGATCCTTAAAAAGGTCATCGCACTGTATCTTGACAGCTCCTTCAAGTTGATGAAGGGCATCCGCGAGGCTGCGGAGAGGAATGATGCCGATGCCCTGCACCATGCCGCCCACACCCTCAAATCGTCAAGCGCGTATCTCGGCGCCATGACCCTCTCGTCAATGAGCAAGGAACTGGAGACGATGGGGCGAGATAAGACGCTGGGGGAGGCCATGGCCCGCCTTGCACCCTTTGAACATGAGTATGGAAGGGTTCGGGACGCCCTGGCGAAGCTCCTGGACAGTATGACGCCCGGCCCGAATGGTTCGCGGTAAACGTACATCCGCAGGGATGTCGTGAAAAGGGCGTGCGCGACACAAGGCGTTAACGGCGTTTTTCCGCCGGATATTTTACCGGCCATTATCAGGACTATCCGTAAACCGATATGCATGAGCTTGCCGTCACCGAGAGTCTCCTCCAGGTGGTTCTCCGCCACGCCGGCGAAGGCGGGGCGGGGAAGGTCGTCAGCGTCTCCGTGCGGGTCGGCGAGTTGAGCGATCTCGTAAACGAATGGATGCAGCGTTACTTTGACTACCTCAGCCGGGGTACCATCGCGGAAGGGGCTCTCATCCGCATCGAGCGCATACCGGCGACGTTTCGCTGCGGTGGTTGCGGAGATGTCTTTCCCGGCCGATCCCCGGACGCGCGAGGTGATCCGCTGCCCCCTCTGCGCATCCGGAGAGATGACCCTTGTAACCGGCCGTGAATGCTTTGTGCAGCAGATCGAGGTGATGTGATGGCGGAAGTGCGGTTAATCGACGTGCGCGAGGAAATCCTTGCAGGAAACCGGCAGGAGGCGGACGATATCCGCGCGGAGCTCAAGCGGCGCGGCGTCTTCATGCTGAACCTGATGTCCTCCCCCGGATCGGGGAAGACCAGTCTCATCCTCCGGACCATCGGGGCGCTGAAAGACTACATTCCGGATCGCCGTTATCGAGGGGGACATCGAAGCCATGGTCGATGCGGAAAAGGTGGCCCGGGAAGGGATCCCGGCGGTGCAGATCCGGACGGGCGGCGCCTGCCATCTCGATGCGCCCATGATCGCCGCGGCCCTCAAGGAGTTGGACCTTGCGGCCCTGGATTGCATCATCATCGAGAACGTCGGGAATCTCGTCTGTCCCGCCGAATTCGACACCGGCGCCGCAAGGAGGGCCGTGATCCTGAGCGTCCCGGAGGGGGACGACAAACCGCTCAAATATCCGTTGATCTTTTCCGTCAGCGATCTATTGGTGATCAGCAAGACCGATTACCTGGAAGGATCGGACTTCGACCCGGATGCCCTCAAGGAGAGGGCGCTCCGCCTCAACCCGGGGATCCGCATCCTTTCCCTCTCCTGCCGGACGGGGGAGGGGGTCTCCGAATGGATCGGCTGGCTGCGAGGGGAGATCGAAAAATTCCGGACGTCGTAATCAGCCGCAAGAAAAGTCCTTTCCTTAATTAACCGTGGCGTGGTAGATTGTAACCGGAGCGGAATGCTTGAAGCTGCATCCATCTGCTGTGCGGTGCATCGATAACGATAATGGGCGAGAGAAAGGAACGGGTATGAAGAGGGAGAACTTAATTCTTTTCAGCGGCGGGGCTGAAGGAACTGAAGCGGAATTTGGCGCGAATGCGGAGCGCCTGGGGATTGAAGAGGTGAACTTCACCTTTGAAGGACACCGCATTGTGCGGCGAAGGGGCCTGCGCGTCCTGAATCATGAAGAACTGAAAAATGGAGATGTGAGCTTGACATACGTCTCGAAATTGATGAATCGCCGTTACACGGAAAGTCCGACATTGCGGAAGGTCCTGCAGAGCATCTGGTATCAGATCAACAACGGACAGGAGATTTACGTCGTCGGCGAGATCCTGGCGGACAAAACGGTCAAAGGGGGGACGGGATGGGGCGCCGAGTTTGCAAAGATATGCAACAAGCCCCTGTACGTGTTCGATCAAAGGCGCAATGCCTGGTTCCGCTGGAATCAGGAAGAATGGGTTGAACGCGAGAAGGGAGACGAGCCCATCATCACCCACCTTCATTTCGCCGGGACGGGAACGCGCTATCTCGAAGAGAACGGCAGGAAAGCGATCAGGGAGCTCTTCGAGAGGACCTTCTCGTAATCTTCGCGAGGTTACCGTTACCATCCGGAAGCCGGGCGACCCCCGACCCGACAATGTGTTTGCCGAAGGTCATGGGCCGGGGTTAACGGTTCCGGGCGCGCATGTCTGACCTCTCTATGTGCCTGCCATCTCCTCCTTCTTCCAGGGGGGGAGAAGCTTTATCAAGATCGACAGGATGATAAAAGGAATGATCAATAACGCCAGGGCAACGAGGAATCCCTCAATGCCCATCAGCTCCATTTTGTAGGTGGTCAACCCCCGGAAACTCTTCGAAAACAGTTGTCCGCCGATCACGACATTCCACCTGGTGCTGAAGATCCCCAACTGGATGAGCAAGCCGCAAACGAAATAGAGAAGCCTCCTCACTTCTTCCTGAAGCTTCAATACCCTGATAACCACCATGATGCCCAGAGGCAGCAGCATGCCCAGCAGGATCTGGAGCACCACGAGACTCATAAAGAGCTTCGTGCTCACCAACTGGGACAGGATCTTGATCGACTCTTCACTTTCGTAAAGGCGGTGGATAAAATCAAGGACTTCAATGGAAAAGTCGACAATAACGGCATAGAAGAGGAAAGAGGCCACCTTGTCGAGACATTTCATGTCTATTTTCCCGCCCCGGAGAGGCACGATGATCATATAGAGCAACATGACAATGGCAATCCCCGAGACGATGGCCGAAAAGAGGAAGACGACCGGCATCATAACGCTGCTCCACCAGGGATTGGCCTTGATGGACCCGAAGATGAAGCCTACGTACCCGTGGAGCAGAAAGGCCGACGGGATACCGATGATCGTGATCATTTTTACCGTCTTTTTATCGAAGGCGACAGCCTTTTCGCTGATATCGGTGGAAAAAAGGGAAAGGATCTTGAGCACCCACTTTTTCAGGCCCGTCGACTCGGCGGACCACACAATCATGTCCCGTCGGTATTCAAACCATATTTCCAATAGCAGCACCAGCATCAGGTACCAGAGATAAACGAACCCGAACATGGCCATGGCCGATGTCAGATTGGGGGTCATGAACATCTCGAAGGAACGCTCCGGCCGGCCGAGATGGAGCTGCAACGGCAGGGGCGCAATCAGCAGAAAGGCCAGCGCCGTCAGCAGGGCCAACCGGTACGTGGGCTGTAATTCCTTGACGTTGAAAACCTTGACAAGGGAGGCGAGGATGAAGGCCCCGGCCACGAGTCCCGTGATGTACGGATACACCACGATCAGGATCGACCACTGGATTTCGATCTCGTTCGGATAGATAAACCCCACCACCTGTTTGGAAAGTTCCATAAAATTCTGGGCTGCTTCCATATCAGTTCACCTCGCCATCAAGATTTGCATAATAAACTTTGGGATCCGTATTCAGATACGGCTTGAGGACATGCACCTTGTTCATCCGGATGAACCGTCCCAGCGGGCTGGCAATGCTCTTCATGTCTCCGAACAGTCTCGCCTGTTTCGGACAAACTTCCACACAGGCGGGCAGCAAGCCTTTCACCAGGCGGTGATAGCAGAAGTTGCATTTATCGGCGACCCTCGTTACCGGATGGAGATAGCGGACCCCGTAAGGGCAGGCCTGAATACAATACCGGCAGCCGATACAGCGTTTGGTGTCCATCAGGATGACGCCGTCATCGGTTTTGAATGTGGCGCCCACCGGGCAGACCTGCACGCAGGGGGGGTGATCGCACTGATTGCAGAGCTTCGGGACAAAAAAACTGCGCAGCACATCCTTTTCCGCGACAACTGTCGGCCGGTTCGCTCGAGGCCCGTACTGATGGTGTTGACCGTCACGCTCTTGTCCGTCTTGATCACATATCGTTCCACCCAGGTGCGGAAGTAAAAGGGATCGCTGGGGACATCGTTTTCCGTTTTACAGGCCTGCATGCATCTGCCGCAGCCGATGCACTTGTCGATATCGATCCCCATACCGTAGTAGTGTTTGGTCGTATCATAGTCCTTATTAATGATTCTTGCCCAGGCGGCCGCGGACATTCCCCCGACGATGCCGCCGGAAGAAATAACCAAACAAAGCTGTTTCAAGAAGTCTCGTCGATCCATTAGATCCCTCCTAACATATGTGGATAGTGGCACTGCCAGCAAACATATTTTTCTCCATGGGTGGCCATATCAACGGTCGGCACCCCTTTGGCGCCGGAACCTTGCGCATGGCACTTTCCGCAAAATTCCCGTTTATCCGGTTTCGTCGGTGTCACGGTTCTCGGTGAAGTCTTATGCTTTTCCGGTGTGGTGTGGCAGACGGTGCACGCAAGCAGGGCATGGTAAGACGCCGCCTTGGTCCTTTCAATCTGCGCATGGCAGGCTGCGCAGGAGCGGGGCGTCTTGGGCGGTTTGGGGTTATGCGGATTATGGCAGGTTATGCACGGTTTCCGCGGATTATGCGTATCCGGGTTGATCTGGGGAAAGCCGGTCGGCCGTGAGGAATTGTAGGTATGACAGTAGGAGCAGTAGTCGCGCTTTTTCGGTGAAGTGGGCTTCACCTCCGTCGGATTGTCGACGTGTTTTTGCGCGGCGCCGTGGCAGGACTCGCAGGACAAATCCCGGTGGTAGCCGCTTTTTTTGATGTCGCGTTCCTTTTCGTGACATTGACCGCAGATCTGGGCGCCGGCATACTTGATTTCCTTGGCCGCTTCCCTCTCCATGGTAGCTGATTGTATCAGCGCCGTCTCTTTCATTTCGGGAGGGAGGATGAATTGTCGGATAACAAACAATACCGCCGCCAAGACGACAAATACAACAATAACTCTTACTGCCTGTTCAGGAAGCTTTTTAAGAAATTTCATGCCATCCCTCCCCTTCAATCGATCTTTAACCTTCGCTGAGCAAAGGTATGTCTATAGCTTTTTTACCCGTGATGATTCCACCATGGGTATAAATGCATAAACGCGGTACCGACGGTCGGTTGACCATGTCAGGCCGACTGTTGTGCACGAATGGATTTTCCCGGATGTTGCCTAGCGTACCTCGCTTTTGGGTGGCGCAGTATATGAGGATGACTTTCGCATGTCAAGTGAATTTATCGTAATTGTTGGGAAGCGACATTCGAGGCGAGAGGGAGGCTCTCGGGGTTTTCAGGCCGATCCTCTCGGGTCCGAGGAACAACGCCACCCGGCTGTTCGGAGCGCACAGAGAAAAGCGAGAAAGCACGATCACACTTAATGCAGAATCTGGCTTAAAAAGAGTTTTGTCCTGTCGTGCCGCGGATTCTCAAAAAATTCATGCGGGGTGTTTTCTTCAACGAACTGGCCGAAATCCATGAACATAACCCGGTGGGCAACGCTTTTTGCGAATCCCATTTCATGGGAGACAACGATCATGGTCATGCCTTCTTCGGCAAGGTTTATCATGACATCCAGAACTTCTTTCACCATCTCGGGATCAAGAGCGGACGTCGGCTCGTCAAAGAGCATCACCTTCGGTTTCATGCAGAGACTTCGGGCAATAGCGACCCTTTGCTGTTGACCTCCGGAAAGCTGTCCCGGATACTTGTGCGCCTGTTCCGCAATATGCACTTTTTCCAGATAATACATTGCTATTTCTTCCGCCTCTTTTTTGGGCTTCTTTCTGACCCATATGGGACCAAGCGATAGGTTTTCAATGATGGTCAGGTGGGGGAAAAGGTTGAAATGCTGAAATACCATGCCCACTTCTTCGCGGATTTTTTCGATATTCTTGAGATTGTTGGTGAGCTCAATCCCGTCAACGAAAATGTTACCCTTCTGGTGTTCCTCGAGTCTGTTGATGCAGCGGATGAGGGTCGATTTTCCCGATCCTGAAGGGCCGCAGATAACGATGCGTTCACCCTTGTAAACGGTCAGGTTGATGTCGTTCAAGACATGCAAATCGCCAAACCACTTGTGCAGGCAGGTAATTTCAATGATTTTATTTTCCGATGACCGCTTTATGCTGTTTTGTGTCGTTTCATCGTTCATAAGCGTTCTCTATCCTTTTTCAATGGGCATGCCGCCGTTATCAGTGCAGCTCTTTTTCGAGCCGGCGGCTGTAATTCGACATGGTATAACAGCAGACAAAATAGATCAATGCGACGAAGATATAGGCTTCGGGGCTGAATCCCATCCATAACGGATTGGCAAGTGCAGACTTCGTCGTTTTCAGGATATCATAGAGGGCGATGATCACCACCAGGGATGTATCCTTGAAAGCAGAAATCAGTATTCCCACGGACGGCGGGATAACGATCTTCAGCGCCTGGGGCAGAATGATCAGCCGCATCTTCTGGACGTAATTCAGCCCCAGGGATTCCGCGGCTTCATACTGGCCCCGGGTGATGGCCTGCAGCCCTCCTCTCACCACTTCGGCGATGTACGCCGCCGTGAACATGATGATCGCCGCCTGGGCGCGGAGGATCTTGTTTACCGTGAGCCCTGCCGGGAGGAACAGCGGAAACAGGACCGCCGACATGAACAGCAGGCTGATGAGCGGCACCCCGCGGATCAGCTCGATGTAAAGGATACAGACCGTCTTTATTGCCGGCATCCTGGATCTTCGCCCCAGTGCGAGGAGCACCCCGAGCGGATAGGCGGCCACCATCCCGAATACGGAGAGCATGAGAGTAAGGGGCAACCCGCCCCACTGGTCGCTCTCAACCGCCCGCAAACCGAATACGCCTCCCCTCATGAGAATGCCCATGGTCATAAGGCCTGCGATCCACAGGTAGCACAGGGAGCCTTCCAATGGTCCCTGTTTTTGCTGTATAAAAGAAGGCTTACGAGCATGATGATCGCGACAAACGGCCGCCAGTGCAACTCGTGCGGGTAGAAACCGAAGAGGATGAAGCGGATGTTCGCCGGGATGATGGACCAGCATGCGCCGTGTCCGGCCCGGCATTGTTCGGAGGTGGAGAACCAGAGGCTGTCGATGAATGCCCACTGCACAAAAGGCGGGATGATCTTGCAGAGAAACAAGAGTGTCACAATGGTGAGGACGGAATTGAAAACGCCGTTAAACAGGTTCGATTTCATCCATTGCACTACGCCGATCCTGATGATCGGTGCCGCTGATCCCTCCGGCTGCACGCCGGTTTTTTGCGATTCGACCATGGTATACTCTATCGTTCCACAAGCGCCATTTTCTTATTATACCAGTTCATGAAAAGCGACGTCAGCAGGCTGAAGCAAAGATAGACGATCATGATGAGCGAAATCCCTTCGATGGCCTGTCCGGTCTGATTGATCGTCGTGCTGGCGACGGAGACGAAGTCGGGAAATCCGATCGCGACAGCGAGCGAGCTGTTCTTCGTCAGGTTCAGCATCTGGCTCGTAAGCGGGGGAATGATTACCCTGAGTGCCTGGGGCAGGATGACGAGTTTCAGGATCTGGCCCGGTCTCAGACCGATCGCCATGGCCGCTTCCGTCTGCCCCTTGCCGATGGCCTGAATGCCCGCTCGAACAATTTCTGCCA
>CAWFOM010000010.1:0-443675 GCA_963817385.1 uncultured delta proteobacterium | reverse complement strand
CCCTGGAATCGGTGCGCCTTCTGCCATACCTATCAGGGAGAGACCTTCTCGTTGCGCCCGGTTGCCGAGATCAAGGATGAGATCCTCCGAATAGCCGGAACAGCCGAGCGTGTCCGTGCGCTGGCCGGTATGAACGGGGAGGGGGGGCAGGTCGGCGGGGAGACCATCGGCAGTCTTTTCGATCGTCAATGCGCGTATGACGAACAACTTCGGTCTGTTGCGGCATGGCTTGTCTCCGGAGGAGAGTCCGTCTTCCTGCAGGATGCCAACTCCCTGGTCATGAAGACGGATGACCTGGAGGAGGTGATCTCCTTCATTCGCGCAACCTTCCCCTCGGTCCGGCGGATCACCACCTATGCCCGCGCGAAAACCGCAGCAAAAAAGACGGTGGAGGAACTGAAACGCCTGCGGGAGGCGGGGCTTTCCCGGATCCATGTAGGGATGGAAAGCGGTTACGATCCGCTCTTGAAGTTTATCCGGAAGGGGGTGACCGCTGCCGAACAGGTGGAGGGGGGGCTGAAGATCCGGGAGGCGGGGATCTCCCTGTGCGAGTATGTCATGCCCGGCCTGGGGGGGAGCCGGTGGTCGAGAGAGCACGCCGTGGAGACCGCTCGGGTGCTTAACCTGATCAACCCCGACCACATCCGTCTGCGCACCCTTCAGGTTGTTCCCGGTACCGGGCTTGCGGAGAAGGTCCGGAACGGGGAATTCCAGCCGCTCGATGATGAAGCGATCCTCCGCGAGATCCGGCTCTTCTTCGAGACGCTGGAGGGGATCCAGTCGGAGGTCGTCAGCGATCATATCCTGAATCTCCTGGAGGAGCTGGAGGGGAAGCTTCCCGGCGACCGTGAGCGGATTCTGGGGGTGATCGACCGCTTTGTTCACCTCTCCGGAGAGGAGAGGATGATCTTCCGACTGGGAAGGCGGATGGGGATCTACCGGCGTCTCGCTGATCTGGCCGACCGTCATACCTATGATCGTCTCGGCCGGATTCTGGAAGGGTACCGGGGGAAGGACCAAAGCCTGCTTGAGGGGGATCTTGCGAAGATCAGGAGCAGTTATATCTGATGGAAAAGGAATTGGGATAGTATGTGCCGGCGTGGAAAACGGAAATCGTGTTGACTGTTTCAACTGAAGTGTGATAACCTACTAAGTTCAAAATAAAATTTGAATGGTGTGAAAATGTTCAAGGTGGGAGATTTGGCGGTATATCCGGCACAGGGTGTAGGGATCATCGAGGCTATCGAGCACAGGGATGTCGGGGGAAGCAAGCAACTGTTTTACGTCATGAAAATCATGGGAAACGGCATGAAGATCATGATTCCCATGAATAGCGCAAAATCGGTCGGCCTGCGCGAAGTAATCATGGAAACAGAAATCCCTAAGGTCTACGCGATCCTCAGGAACAAGGACGTGACGATCGACAAACAGACCTGGAATAAGCGGTACCGGGAGTACCTGGAGAAGATCAAGACGGGGTCGGTATTCGAAATTGCCCGTGTTCTTCGCGATCTCTTCATACTGAAGAGCGACAAGAACCTCTCCTTCGGGGAGCGAAAGATGATGGATACGGCAAAAAACCTGCTCATCAAAGAGATCTCGGTCGCGAGCAACGCCGAAGAGACGAAGGTGGAAGAAGATCTGAAGAGGATCTTTACCGTGCAATGATTCATGCTCTCACCATGCCACGCTGTTCGGGACTGTTCTTGAAAAGAAGAATAGAGTGGACAACAGAATAAATTACAGATGTGTTGAGAAAATCAGGGATGCCGCATTTCCGTGGTCCTCTATCGGATCGGAAAAAGGCGGATCATAATGCCGACAGAAGGGAGGTGAATGGGTATGATCGTGAGATTCCTCTTAATCCTGACCTGTTCCGCAAGCGGGTATTCGATTGCGTATCACAGTTATGACCAATGGTGGAAATGGGTTGTCGGATTATGCTTAGGCATGTTGATTGCCCTGTTTGTCATCCAGATCGAACAGGCCATCAGAAAGGTCTCCTTGCGGGTCATACTGGGCGGCGTGGTGGGGATGATCATCGGCCTGCTGATAGCATTCTTATTTGCCTACGGTTTGAGTTTTGTTAGTAATATCATGGAAAAACGACAGGTTGTCCCCTGGATCTACGCGCTTTTGACCGGCATCATGGGGTACCTGGGGCTTGTCCTCGGATCGAAGAAAGTTGAGGAAGTCGCCCTGTTCGGTTGGGGTCCGGCCAAGGAGATCAGCGATTATCGGATACTGGATACCAGCGTCATCATCGACGGCAGGATTGCGGATATTGCCGACACCGGTTTCCTGGAAGGCAATCTGATGGTCCCCCGTTTTGTTCTCGACGAGTTGCAATACATCGCCGATTCCTCGGATTCCATGAAGCGGGCCCGGGGCCGGAGGGGACTCGATATCCTCAACCGCATGCAGCGCAGCAGCGGCATCTATATCGATGTGGTCGACCACGATTTTCCCAAGATCAAGGGGGTGGATGCCAAACTCGTGGCCCTGGCCAAGAAGACGAACGGCAAGATCATCACGAACGATTTCAACCTGAACAAGGTGGCCGAACTGCAGGGGATCAAGATCCTCAATGTCAACGAACTGGCCAACGCCTTGAAACCGGTGGTCCTGCCGGGCGAACTGATGACGGTCAAGATCATCAAGGACGGCAAGGAACCGGGCCAGGGGGTCGCCTATCTGGACGACGGCACGATGATCATCGTGGACAACGCCCAGAAATACCAGGGGATGAATGTGGAGGCGCTGGTGACCAGCGTTCTGCAGACGACCGCCGGAAGGATGATCTTTTCGGAACTGAAATCGGTCGTTGCGGAAAAGAAACCCTATAGCGCAACGAAACAGTAGCGGTTTCGCGAGCCCGGCGATATGCAATCGCCGGGCTTTATTATTTTCCGGGACAGGTCATGAAGACGCTCGCGATCATTCCCGCCGGGGGGGCGGGCAGGAGGATGGGAGGCTCGGTTCCGAAACAGTACCTGCCGCTGGCGGGTGTTCCCGTGCTCGTCCACACCCTGCGGGCGTTTCAATCCGCACCCGTTATCGATGAGATCTACCTCGTGGTGCCGGAAGCGGACATCCCGGAGGTCACGAAGCGAGATCGTTGCGAGGCACGGTCTTGCCAAGGTCAGCAGGGTTCTCGCGGGCGGAGCGGAGAGACAGGATTCCGTGAGAAACGCCCTGCTCCATGTGCGCGATGAACACGGGATCATCCTCGTCCATGACGGCGTCAGGCCCTTCGTCTCCGGGGAACTGATCCGCCGCGCCGTGACCGCCGCCGATCAGTACGGCGCCGCGACCATCGGCGTGCCGGTCAAGGATACCGTGAAGGAGGTGAGCGCTGCCGGGTGGGTCGTGAAAACCGTGCCCCGGGAAGGGCTGTGGCTGACGCAGACCCCGCAGGCATTTCAGCAGGCCGCTCATCCTGGCGGCCTACGAAAAGGCCGTGCAGGAGGGTTTTTCCGGCACCGACGATGCCTCTCTGGTGGAGAGGATGGGGGTTCCCGTGCGGATGATCCCCGGCGAGAGCGACAACATCAAATTGACCACCCCGGAGGATCTTGTGCTGGGGGAGGTCATTCTCCGCCGCTTTTCGCAGGTGAATGTCAGTTGAGGTTTTTCGGCAGGTCTGCAGGAGCAATTGATGCGAATCGGGTTCGGTTATGACAGCCACCGCCTCGTGGCGGGGAGGATGCTTATTCTGGGCGGGCGGGTGATCCCCCACGACCGGGGGCTTCTGGGTCATTCGGACGCCGATGTCCTGATCCACGCCGTCTGTGATGCGATCCTGGGCGCCGCCGGCGAGGGCGACATCGGCCGGCAGTTTCCCGATACGGACCCCGCGTATCGGGATGTCTCCAGCCTGCTCCTTCTGGAGCGGGTGAGCATCCTCATTGCCGCAAAGGGGTATCGGATCGGTAACGTGGATTCGACGGTCGTTCTCGAGAGACCGAAAATCGCCGCCTATCTCGGAGATATGGTGAAAAATATCGCGGAAATTCTCAAGATTCCCTCCGCGCGCGTGAGCGTGAAGGCCAAGACGAACGAGGGGATGGGGCTCGTGGGGGCCGGCGATGGCGCGGCCGCCTTTGCCGTTGTCACGCTCGATGGGGGAGACGCCTCATGAGCGCGCCACGGATCCGGGTGCGGTTTGCCCCCTCGCCGACGGGGGAGCTCCACGTCGGCAATGCGCGGACGGCCCTGTTCAACTGGATTTTTGCCCGGCATTCAGGGGGCGTCTTCGTCCTGCGCATCGAGGATACGGACCGGACCCGGACGACAAAGCCTTTGAAGAGAATCTCCTCGACGAGCTCTGAAGTGGCTGGGGATCGACTGGGACGAGGGGCCGGGGGTGGACGGCGCGTATGGTCCCTATCGCCAGACCGAGCGTCTCGATATCTACCGCGACTGCCTTGAGCGCCTGATCGCCGACGGAGAAGGTCTATCCCTGCTACTGTACCGAAGAGGAGCTGGAGGCCGAGCGGGCCGATCCTCGTCGCCCGGCGGCTGATGCCGCGCTACCTGGGAAAATGCCGGCAGCTCTCGGAGGCTCAGAAACATCAGGCTTTGCGCGGAGGGGCGGTCGCCGGTCTGGCGCTTCCGCGTGGAGGAGGGACCGATCGTCTTTGAAGACCTCATCCGCGGGGCGATGGCATTTCAGGGGGAGGCCATCGGCGATTTCATCATCGTCCGTTCCAACGGCATCCCCGCCTACAACTTCGCCGTGGTCGCCGACGATCACTTCATGGAGATCAGCCATGTCATCCGCGGGGAGGATCATCTCTCCAACACCGCCTCGCAGATCCTCCTCTACCGGGCGCTCGGATTTGCGCCGCCTATCTTCGCCCACCACGCGCTGATCCTGGGGAAGGATCATGCGAAGCTCAGCAAACGCCACGGCGCCATCTCCGTCGGGGCGTTCAGGCGCAGGGGAATCCTGCCGGAGGTTCTGCTCAATTATCTTGCCCTCATGGGAAGTTCGTTCGAAGGCGGCCGGGAGGTCGCCTCCGCAGGGGAGATCATCGAAGGATTCTCCCTCGACCGCACCGGGAAAAGCGGCGCCGTCTTCGACGAAGAGAAACTCCTGTGGTTAAACGGCACTCTATATCCGGCGGTATGAACCGAAGGTCCTGACGGATCTGCTTGCCCCCTTCATCCGGGAGGCCGGATACGACGAGCTCTCCTTCGGGCGGGACCGGCTCGAGCGGATCGTCGCCGCCGTCCAGGACAGCCTTCCGACCCTGGCCGATATCGGAGGCTTTCTCGAGATGTTTACCGATGACCGCTATCGGATGGAGACGGAGGCCGCGGCGCTCCTCCGGGGTGATGATGCGAAAAAGGTCCTCACCGCCCTTCGCGGGCTTCTCGATGCGGGGGCAGTTCCGGGAGAAGATGCGGTTCTCGCCGCCGCGGCGCCGGGCGCCGTATCACGGGAGCCGTTCGCCGCGCTCATCCGCCGGATCGGCGAGCAGACGGGCTTGAAGGGAAAGAGCATCTACCTGCCGATCCGGGCGGCCGTAACGGGCCGTCTGCACGGACCGGAACTGGACCGCATATTTCCCCTGCTCGGCCGGATCTCCCTCCTTCGGCGGATCGATAAGGCCCTCGCCCTTACCTGATGCAGCACAAAAAAGCATTAGAAGACATTTCGATACCCTGGAGGGCGATAAAGTCATCCTGGCCGGTGACGTCATCCCCCTTGCTTCGTAAAATCCCTCACTTCGTTCATGTTTACATCCTGACCGAGGTCCTGCAGGGATTCAGGGAGGACAGAGAATACGAAGCGGCCCGCCGATGGAATCCTCCATATTCTTCATAATCTTTATATTGACATGATATACGGAAAGATAAAAATAAATGGTTGTGAAAAAATCGTCAAGAGATTAGTGTCATTTCAGAATACTTACAAAGGGATAGGGGAAGCCGGTAGTCCGCGAGTGCAAAGACAACAGATAAATGGTCATTGCATAGAGCCCTGAAGATTCCCGTGGGGCGTGGAGTTATCCGGAAACTTTAGAATCGTTAGATTACCTTTGACTCATTGCAGACGCAGGAGGACAAGTTGGATAAGGAGAACAATTCAGGCTTATCCGAGCATTTGGGGCTAAAGACTCTTTTTGAGTTTCCAGTTGGAAGAGTTGCTCAGACAATACGCGAACTGATAAGTCCAAATTATTCGAACCATGACGTCGAGTCTATCTCGGTCGTCCTAGTGTCCCATCTAATGATTGAGGAGAGAATAAACGGACTTATAATCAAGTGGCTGACAAATCACCTTCCAGAAATGAGTACTAAGAACAGACATGGAGTACCCGTAAACGAGGTTGCACGTGATGAAATAGCCAATTACGTCGAAAAGCTGGATTTCTCGAAGAAATTGGGCCTTATCAAGCCATTAGGAACGCTTTTGTGGGGCGACGACAGTGAAGCCATATTCAAGGACTTCTATAAGATTAACACGGCAAGGGTTGAAATAGCCCATCGATTGGCCATAAAGGGGGTAAAAATCGATAATCTGTCCCTTGGTACTGAGGCAGGCATAGAGAAGTTCCTTGATTTGGCACAGCAAAGACTCATATACATATCTGACTTGGAAGAGCTCATCGATAATTGCAATAACAGTAGGCAATCTAACAACCGCATGAACCGGATCGGCAACAACCGGCATTGACTCCCGGTTATGCAGGCGTTATCGATTTGAATAGCTCTACACTAAAAAATTAGGGTCAATAGATTATGGAATGGAAAATAATAATCACAAACTTCGTTGGTGCATTTATAGCCTTCTTAATGTGGTTTGTTACTGCTCATTTGTCTGGGTGGATCTTTAATAAAGACGGCAATTATAATAAAGTTATCTTGGTAGTAAATCTGTCGATTTTATCAGCTCTCTTTATTGGAGCAACGATAAGAAGTTCAATTGAAATATCACAGAATGCAGAGCACAAATCTGATGAAACAAAATTCGCACCTACAAAAGAAATAGTGGTACGCAGTCTCGCTAAAACGTATAGCACGTCATTCCACGCGGCTAATCAATTAATGGACTTCAATTACCGGGACTTCAATCTTCAAAGCTCAGATAAAGTTAAAGGGAAATCTGTTTATCTGAACGCAGCTTTGCAGGATTTCCACAAATTACAGAAGAATGTTCAACTAAATAACACGGCATTAGGTCCTAATCTAATGCCAGACGTATCAACATTTATTGAGGCTACTGATAATTTATTAAAAAAACTGAATTATTATTTGTTGATTCATAATAATGAATATATTAATTGTGATTTTGTTTCAGAACCTCCTTTTAGCGAATTGGAGACTATCGAAAAAATAGTTATCAAGCTTAAAAAGGAATATGAAGAAATATTTAGCGATAAAAACAGAGTATTTCCATATCTTAAAACATGTGCAGAAATCAAAGCGATATGGGAAGCAGCAGCAGTAAATTCAGGTAGACTGTTTTTCCATCCTCCTACTTACCAATACAGAAAAAATAAAACACCCTTATTGTATGACATTAAGAATTTGAAAGCTCTCTCTGTAGAGAATGCACAGAATGGACTTAAGGTACAGGTGTACTCAATTTATCAATAATCGATAACGAGTCATTTCACCGGAGCGGCGCCGCGCTCGGTGAATTCTGTGTTAGCTGAGGAAAATGGAAAATATAACTAAAGACATCGTTCTCTTGCTTCAGTATCTTTTGCCTGGCTTTATCTCCGCTTGGCTATTTTATGCATTCACATCGTACCCAAAGCCTTCGCAGTTCGAGCGAGTTGTACAAGCACTGATCTTCACTGTTATCATTCAGACGATCCTCTATTTGCTAAAGGGGATTCTCATCTATGCTGGTCATTTATATGCTTTTGGTGCTTGGAACGAGGTTTCTAGTATGGTGTGGTCGGTTTGCTGTGCCATACTCTTTGGGCTTGTTCTTTCCTATTTTGCCAATAATGATAAGCTTCACAAGATTTTTCGAAGACTAAGAATAACGCGAGAAACATCATATCCTTCCGAGTGGTTCGGTGCATTTCTAAAAAATGTTACCTATATTGTGCTTCATTTTGAAGATGAAAGGCGACTATATGGCTGGCCGCTGGAATGGCCGAGCGATCCAAATAACGGCCACTTTTTGATAACTGATGTTTCTTGGTTAGACCCCGAAGGAAAAGAAATTCCCACAACAGGCATTGAGACTATGCTTGTTGATGCAAAACAGGTAAAATGGGTAGAATTCATGAAAAAGACATGGGAGGAAAAGCATGGGCAAGAAAGCGCCAAACCCGCCACCACCGAGTCCACCAAGACGGTCAACAAATGACGGACTAAATTATAATCCACCACCTCCAAGTGTGAAACCGCCGCCCCCACCTCCGCCGCCCCCACCTCCACCGCGGAGAGACAGCTAACGAGCCGCTGCACGGGATCGGCGCACGCGCGCCTCCCCGTGAGCTTTTCGTTATGTCTTATATGTTAGAGAAAGCACGTTATCCATATATTCTTTTGTCGCTACAAGTACCATCAAATCCCGCCTAGTCCTGTGTCTCAAATTACCTTCCCCTGCTCACCGGAAAAAAGGCGCGCGGGATCTCCGGAACCTCCGGACACTTTATGGCTTGACGGGAAACGCGCTCCTCACGTATAACCTCCCCAATGACAAAAGGGGAAGTGAGTCTTCCCCTTTTTCCTTTCAGTACGGATCGGAATCCATCGATGCGGAATATCAGATTGGTCATCGAGTATGACGGCGGCGCCTATTGCGGCTGGCAGCGTCAGGAAAACGGTATCACCATCCAGCAGGTCCTCGAGGAGTGCATCGGCCGGATGACCGGCGAGGAGATCCGGGTGATCGCCTCCGGGCGGACGGATGCCGGGGTGCACGCCCTCAATCAAGTAGCCCATTTCCGGACTGTCTCCCGCCTTGGTGAGAGGAATCTGCTGATGGGAATCAACAGCCTTCTGCCGGCGGATATCGTTGTCCGGGAAGTGTGCGACGTCCCCCTCTCCTTTCATGCCCGCTACGATGCTCTGAGCAAGGTCTATCTCTACCGGATCTGCAACCGGCCGGTCCGCTCGGCCCTGGAGCGAAACACCGCCTGGTTCATCTGGGAGCCCCTCGATCTGGCGAAAATAGCCGAGGCGCTCCCCGTTTTCCGGGGGACGCACGATTTTTCCTCCTTCTGCTCGACCCACACGGACAGTCAGGACCGCATCCGGACGATCATCGCCATCACCGCAGAGAAGGACACCTCCGGCATGATCCATATTTCCGTAGAAGCCGACGGCTTCTTGAGGTATATGGTCAGAACCATCGTCGGGGCGCTGGTCGATATCGGTCGGGGAAAATGTTCCCCGAAGGAGATGGCCGAGATCCTCGCTCTGAAGGATCGACGACGGGCGGGACTCACGGCGCCGCCGCAGGGACTGTTTCTGAAGGAAGTGAAATACCGGTGAAGGAGAAGAGGTATTGATGAAGATTCTGATTTTAGGACACAAGGGGATGCTGGGGAGCGATCTGATGCTCCGGCTGATGAGGGCTCACGACGTGACGGGAAGGGACGTGGATGCATTCGACATCGTCTCGGCGGATGATTGCAGGCGTGTGGTCGCGGAGTGTTCGCCGGAGGTCGTCATCAATGCGGCCGCCTATACGAACGTGGATGGCTGCGAAGCAAACCGGGAGAGGTGCTTTGCCGTCAATGCCGCCGGCGTGAAGAACGTCGCCCTGGCCTGTCGGGGCAGGGGGATCACGCTCGTCCATTTCAGCACCGATTACGTCTTCGACGGCCGGAAGAGGACCCCCTATGTCGAAGAGGACCTGCCGGCGCCGCTCAACGTCTACGGGGCCTCAAAGTGGGAAGGTGAGCAATTTCTCCGGGACCTTGCCGAACGATTCATCCTGATCCGGACGGCCTGGCTTTACGGCAGTCATGGCAACAATTTCGTGAAGACCATCCTGGAGAAGGCATCCACCGTCAAGACCCTGGAGGTCGTTGATGACCAGATCGGATCCCCCACCTATACCCGCGATCTTGCCGCCGCCGTTGAGCTCCTGATCGAAGGAGGCCATACCGGCATTTTTCATGTGACCAACCGCGGCCGGTGCAGCTGGTATGAATTTGCCCGCAAAATCGTACGATATGCGGGCATGAACGACGTCACCATCAGACCGATCGGCTCCGAAAAGCTTGCCCGGCCGGCTCTGCGCCCCTCCTGGAGCGTACTGAACTGTCGGAAGTTCACTGCCGTAAGCGGAATGACCCTCCCCCTCTGGCGGAGCGCCCTCAGGGATTATCTGAAACAAGCGGATTGCAAATAAAGAGGAAAAGGCGAATAAGCGGTCAGTTACACGAATGAAATTAGTATTAATCACATCGCATAAGAGGGGGGTACCTTGTCGGGAAGAATCGTCATCCTGCCGGAAACGCTGACCCATCGGATCGCCGCGGGCGAGGTGGTGGAGCGGCCGGCCTCCATCGTCAAGGAACTTCTGGAGAATGCCCTTGACGCGGGAGCCACGGAGATTGCCGTGGAACTGGAAAAGGGCGGTTGTCAATCCATCCGCATCACCGACAACGGGGAGGGGATCGATCGTGAAGATGTTCCCCTGGCCTTTGCCCGCTACGCGACGAGCAAGATCGGCGCCTTCGAGGACATCTACCGGGTCCGTTCCTTCGGCTTTCGGGGAGAGGCGCTTCCCAGCATCGCCTCGATCTCCCGGGTGGAGATGGTGACCCGGCGGGCCTCATCCGCGGCCGGCACGCGGGTGATCATCGAGTCGGGAGAGGTGAAGGAGCTCTCCGATGCGGGCTGCCCCGTCGGGACCTCGATCCTCGTCAGCCGCATCTTCGATCCGGTTCCGGTCCGCCGGAAATTCCTCAAGAGCGATGCCACGGAACAGGGATACTGCCTGGATGCGGTCACCCGGCTGGCCCTGGTGCAGACCGGGGTCAAGATCCGGGTGTCGGCGTCCGGGAGATCGATCCTGAATATCCCGGCCGTGAAGGATCTTGCGGAACGAATTGCCCTCACCCTCGGCCAGGATTTCCGGGGCCAGCTGATCCCGGCGACGGGGGAACGGGCCGGGGTCAGACTCGACGGGTTCGTCTCCCGGCCGGAGTTCACCCGGTCCGGCGCCGCCCAGATGTACCTCTACGTGAACCGGCGGTTCGTGAAGGATTACCTCCTGAACCATGCGGTCATGACGGCCTACCGGCGGGTGATCGAGGCGCGGCGGTATCCGGCGGTCGTTCTCGGCCTGGAGGTGATGCCGGGAGATGTCGACGTGAACGTCCATCCCACCAAGATGGAGGTCCGTTTCCGGAATCCCCGGGAGATCTATGCGCTCATCGTGGAGACCGTGAGCCTCGCCATCGGCGCGGGATTGCCGCCGCAGTCGGAAGGCGGCGGGATCGCCGGGGAGCGGGCCGGGAGCGTATGCCGCCCGGGTCGAAGAGGCGCTGAAGCGATACCGGGTCTCCTCCGGGCCGGAAAAACTGTTCTTCGGCGGTCCCTTCGCGGCGAACCGGGAAGCTCCGGCGCCGCCGTCGCAGCCCCTCCGGGATGCACTCGCTGAATCCCCGCAGCCCGTTGAACGGGGCTCATTTTCCGATCTCGTCTATGTCGGTCAGGTGGCGGGGACCTACCTGATATTTGACTCTTCGGAGGGGATGCTCCTTATCGATCAGCACGCCGCCCATGAGCGGATCCTTTTTGAGAAGCTTCGGCGGCAAGCGGCGGAAACGAAGGAGCGCGCTCTCGGCCAGCGACTCCTCATTCCGGAGGTGGTGAGCCTTCCCCCCCGCGATTATACCTTTCTTACTCAGTCCGCATCGATCCTGGAAGAGGCGGGCATGGAGGTGGAGCCGTTCGGCGGGGATTCACTCGTCGTCAAGGCCGTTCCCGCCTTCCTGTCCCAGGCCGAGGCGCGGACGCTCATCCTCGATCTCCTTGCAGAATGCACGGAAGCGGATCGCGACCTCCCCCTGGTTGAGCGACGGGAAAAGATCTTCACGGCCCTGGCCTGCCGGGGGGCGGTCAAGGCGAACCGGAGCCTGACCGGCCCGGAGGTGATCGCACTCTGCCGGGATCTCGATGCCGCCCCCAACGCCGCAACGTGTCCGCACGGCAGACCGGTCGCGGTCACCATCTCCCTCCCTGAGCTGGAGAAGATGTTCAAGAGGAGGTAGCGAGGCTTCTCATGATCGTCTCCGGTATACCGAAACCCCGCCTTGTCATCCTTCTCGGACCGACCGGCGTCGGAAAAACCGCGATGGCCCTGCGAATGGCCGGGCGGTGGGGAGGGGAGATCGTCAGCGCCGATTCGATGCAGGTTTACCGGGGGATGGATATCGGAACGGCAAAACCCACGCCGGAGGAGCGGAGGCGGATACCCCATCACCTCCTCGATGTTGTCGATCCGGATGAACCCTTCCACGTCTCCCGGTATTGCGATCTGGCCCGGGAGGTGATCGCCCGCTTGCACCGTGAGGGAAGGCCGGTCTTTGTCGTCGGGGGGACCGGCCTCTATATCCGGGCCCTTCTGGGGGGGCTGATCGACAGCCCGGGGGCGGACGAATCCCTGAGGCAGGTCATGAAAGAGGAGATAAAACAGGGAGGGATCCTCCCTCTTTACGAGAAGCTCCGGGTCAGGGATGCAAAGGCGGCCGCGCAGATCAATCCCCGTGACGCGGTCCGGATCATCCGCGCCCTGGAGGTCCTGGAACTGACGGGGCGGTCCATCGTCGACCATCAACGGGAGCACCGGTTCCGCGAAGAGCCCTACGAGGCCCTCAAGATCGGGCTCACGCTTACGCGGGAGCAGCTCCAGGCGAGGATCGTAAGGAGGACGGACCGGATGATTGCCGATGGGTTTGTGGAGGAGGTCGAACGGCTCCTCGACGAGGGTATGATCGATCCCTCAAGCCCATGCAGTCGCTGGGATATCGGCACCTTGCCGCTCATCTTGCCGGGGAGGAAAATCTTGAAACGGCCATCCGTCTGATCAAGCGGGATACGGGCCACTATGCAAAACGTCAGATGACCTGGTTTGCCGCCGAGCGGGAGATCATCTGGCTTGCCCCTGAGGATTATGATGCCGCGGCTGAACGGATCGGCCGTTTTCTCGACGGGTCGTGAAAGCCCGGGCGTTCGATCGTTCCTCTTTGCAAAATACCCTGTTTACGCAGTATTTGCGTGTGGAGATCTCCGGCGGGACAGGGAAATATCTTGACTTCAAAAGACGATGAAGATATGGAAAACCCCGTAGCTAGCGGGGAAACAACCGTACGTGAACGGAAGGGCTGAGAGAAAGGAAAGGGCGATGATCGGCCGAGTGAAATCCCTGAACCTGTCGCGTGTCCTCATGGTAACGGCTATAGGTGTCCTGACGATCTCCTGCGGTCCGAAGGCGCTGCAACCCCTGAGCCAGCTCGATACCGCGGAGCATCATACCGTTACCGGCATCAGGCTGCTCAATCAGGAAAAATACGCCGATGCCGGGCGTGAATTCGCGCTTGCCCTCAGGCTGGATCCGCAGTACGCGAAGGCGAGCGCCGGCGCCGGTCTGGTCAAGGCCTATCAGGGGGCATTCACGGACGCACGGGAGCTCCTCAACCGGGCGGAGCAGCAAGTCCGCAGTGATCAGGAAAAGATATTTGTCCTGGGGGGGCAGATCCGGATTAATACCTTGAGCCATGCCGCGTGTCTGCGCATCGGGACCGAATGCCAACCCGACGACGCCTGGCTTAAATCATCGAAGGAGGCCTTCGACCGGGCACTTCTCATCGACCCCAAGGCGGCCGACGCCTATTATTTCATGGGCGAGGCCTACTTGACGGCGCTCGATCTGGAGCCGGCCGGCCGGATGTTCAGCAGGGTCCTCGACCTCAATACGACGTATATCGGCGAAGCCGATCGCGGGTGGAAGCTCGTCCAGAAGATCCAGCGGGCGATGCCGGGTACCGTGACGGGCAAGAAAATCGCCCTGATCAAACGGATCACTCGGGCGGACGTGGCGGCCCTCTTCATGCAGGAGATGCAGCTCGAAGCCGTTTATGCCCAGAGGACGCCGCCGATAGTTGATACCGTGTTCGAGGGTTTGGAAAAGGCGCGGGCGGCCGCCCGTCAGGTCGCGGCTGTGGATATCGCCAACCATCCACTCAAAGCGGACATCGAAGGGATCATCCGGATCGGGGTGCGCGGGCTCGATGTCTATCCGGACGGGACCTTTCGCCCCGACGAGCAGGTGGACCGGGCGAGTTATGCGATGATGATCGAGGAGATCCTCATCAGGATCACGGGAGACAGCGCCCTGGCTACACAGTTTATCGGTACCCCCTCTCCGTTTCCCGACCTAAGGGCCGACCTCCCCTATTTCAATGCGGTGATGGTGGTCACGTCACGGGGGATCATGCCGGCCAGGAATATGGTGACGGGTGAATTTGCGCCGCTGCAGCCGGTCGAAGGTGCGGATGCCCTGCTGGTGATCCGCAGGATCAGGGAAGGATTGCGATATTAGCGAAAAAAATCGATGGAGGGCTTGCGATCCGGAATGCGGCGGCGTGATTGAGGCGCCGGTCGTCCGACCGGAAGTCTTATATGTATATAGGGAGAGGATGCATGGGCAGAGTTGAGTTGACCAAGGTTTACGAGCCCCGCCAAGCGGAGGCAAAATGGTATCGGTACTGGCTGGATCAGGATTTTTTCCATGCGGCGGACAGCAGTTCGAAAAAGCCGTTTTCCATCGTCATCCCGCCGCCGAACGTCACGGGGATGCTCCATATGGGGCATGCCCTCAACAATGTCCTGCAGGACATCGTCGTCAGGTACAAGCGGATGCAGGGGTATAACGCCCTCTGGATGCCGGGGATGGACCATGCGGGGATTGCCACGCAGAATGTCGTGGAGCAGGAGCTGGCGAAGGAGGGTCTCACCCGGCATGATCTCGGCCGGGAGAAGTTCATCGAACGGGTGTGGGAGTGGAAGGCCAAGTACGGCGGGGTGATCATCCATCAGCTCAAGCGCCTCGGCTGCTCCTGCGACTGGGCGCGCGAACGCTTCACCATGGATGAGGGCCTCTCGAAGGCCGTCCGCGAGGTGTTCGTCCGTCTTTACAACGACGGCCTCATCTACCAGGGGGATTATATCGTCAACTGGTGCCCCCGCTGCCGGACCGCCATCTCCGATCTGGAGGTCGAGTACCACCCGGAAGCGGGCCAACTCTGGAGCATCCGCTACCCCTTCGCCGAAGGCGGGGGGGGATCGTGGTGGCCACGACGCGGCCGGAAACGATGCTCGGGGACACGGCGGTCGCCGTCAATCCTGACGATGACACGATACCGGAACGTCGTCGGAAAAGAGGTGATCCTTCCTCTCATGAACCGGAAGATCCCTGTCATCGCCGACGACTACGTCACGAAGGAGTTCGGCTCCGGCGCCGTCAAGATCACGCCGTCCTCCGATCCGAACGACTTTGCCATGGCGGGCCGCCACAAGCTCGAGATCATCCGGATCATGGATGACAATGCCGTGATCACCGAAAACGGCGGGGTTTATGCAGGTCAGGATCGCTATGAATGCCGCCGTAACGTCATCCGCGATCTGGAAGCGCAGGGATGCCTCGTCGGGACCGAGCCCTATACCCATAACATCGGCCGGTGTTACCGGTGCAAGACCGACATCGAGCCCGCCGTCTCCCGGCAGTGGTTCGTCCGGATCGCACCCCTGGCCAAGGAGGCGATCGCCGCGGTGGTCATGGGAAAGACCCGCATCATCCCCCCCTCGTGGGAGTCGACCTATTTCGAATGGATGAACAACATCCGCGACTGGTGCATCTCGCGGCAGATCTGGTGGGGCCACCGGATCCCCGTCTGGTACTGCGACGGGTGCGGGAAGGTGATCGTCGCCTCCGAGGATCCCGCGAGTTGTCCCGCATGCGGCAGCGCTAAGCTCAGGCAGGAGGAAGATGTCCTGGACACCTGGTTCAGCTCGGGACTCTGGCCCTTCTCGACGTTAGGGTGGCCCGAGAACACCGAGGCGCTGAAAACATTCTATCCCACCTCGCTTTTGGTGACAGGATTCGACATTCTCTTCTTCTGGGTCGCCCGGATGATGATGATGGGGCTCTACGTCATGAAGGACGTCCCCTTCCGCGACGTCTACCTCCATGCCCTGGTCCGGGACGAGAACGGCGAGAAGATGAGCAAGTCGAAGGGGAACAGCATCGACCCCCTCGAGATGATGGACAAGTTCGGAACGGACGCCTTTCGGTTTACGCTGGCCGCCTTCACCGCCCAGGGGCGGGACGTCCGGATGTCGGAGGAGCGGATCGAGGGGTA
Source organism: uncultured delta proteobacterium (assembly GCA_963817385.1). Classification (GTDB taxonomy): domain Bacteria; phylum Desulfobacterota; class Syntrophia; order Syntrophales; family UBA5619; genus JAKAFS01. Next base: position 427,323 of record CAWFOM010000010.1, on the reverse strand, counting down.
CAAGTTCTTCATCAACAAGATCTGGAACGCCACCCGGTTCTCGATGATGAACATCGAGGATCTGCCCGCCGATGCGGCCGATCACCGTGAGGCTCGCTCGCTCGCCGATCGCTGGATCCTCTCCCGGCTGAACCGGACCGTCGCCGAGGTGATCCGGGGGCTCGACGAGTACCGTTTCAACGACGCCGCGGCGGCCGTCTATCAGTTTGTCTGGCACGAGTTCTGCGACTGGTATCTCGAATTGGCAAAGCCCGTCCTCTACGGCGGGGAGAACCCGGCCGGGAGAAGGGCGGCGCAGAAGACCCTGCTCGATGTCCTGACGCAGTCGATCAAACTCCTCCACCCGTTCATGCCGTTTTTGACGGAGGAGATCTGGCAGACCCTGGTCGGGGACGGAAGCTCCGTCATGGTGAGCGCGTTTCCCGCGGCGGACGAGGCCTGCTCGGATCCGGAGGCGGAAGCGGAGATGGGCATCGTCATGGAGGTGATCACGCGGATCCGGAACATCCGCGGCGAGATGAATGTGGCGCCCTCGCTGAAGCTGAAGGTGATCCTCGCGACGCCCGAGGGGGCCCTGCAAGAAACGCTGGAGAAGGGGCGGATCTCCATCACGAATCTGGCCAATCTGGAGTCGCTGACCATCACCGGCGAGACGGCTGAACCGAAAGGGGCGGCCACGGCCGTCGCCGGTCCGGTCCGCGTCTATGTCATTCTCGCCGGGGTGATCGATATCGCGGGAGAGAAGGGTCGGCTGGAGAAGGAGATCGCCCGGATCGAGAAGGACCTGGCCCAAGTCACCAAAAAGCTGGCCAATCCGGAGTTCCTGGCGAAGGCGGCGGAACCGGTCGTCGCGAAGGAACGGGAGAAGGCGCGCGGGCTCGGGGAAAAGCGGGCCGCCCTCGATGCGGCCCTGAACCGGCTGGCGGCGTTTGCCGAAGCGGGATAGGGGGAAGATCATGTTGCCGCGACTGCTACTCGCGAAGCTGATCCGGACGGCGCTCGATGAAGATATCGGGGCGGGGGACATCACAACCGGGGCGGCGCTCAGGGGTGATGAAACCGGGCACGCCCGGGCGACGGCCAAGGCCGATTTGATCGTGGCGGGGAGCGACGTCTTCAAAGAGGTCTTCCTCGCCCTGGACCCCTCCCTGGTCGTTACCCTCCGGCGTGGGGACGGGGAGAAGGCTCTCAAAGGGGATCTCCTTGCGGAGATTTCCGGCCGGCTCGCCTCCATCCTGACCGCCGAACGGGTAGCCCTGAACCTCTTCCAGCGGATGTGCGGGATCGCCACCCTGACCCGGCGGTATGTCGATCGGGTCTCCGGGATGCCGGTAAAAATCCTGGATACCCGGAAGACCGCGCCCGGCCTTCGGATCCTCGACAAGTATGCCGTGCGCGTGGGCGGCGGATACAACCACCGGTTTGCCCTCTATGACGGCGTCCTGATCAAGGACAACCACATCGTGGCGGCGCACGGGATCGGCGAGGCCGTGCGGCGGGTCCGCGAACGGATCCCCCACACGCTGAAGATCGAGGTCGAGGTGAAGGATATGCCTGAACTGGAAGAGGCGCTGGCCGCCGGAGCGGATGCGGTCCTGCTCGACAACATGCCGCCGGCCGAGATGGTTCGGGCCGTCACTCGGGTTGGAGGGAGGATCCCCCTCGAGGCCTCAGGTAATATGACCTTGGAAAGGATCAGGGAGGTAGCCGAGACGGGGGTGGATCTGATTTCGGTGGGGGCGCTCACCCACTCCGTGGCGGCGGCGGATATCTCCCTCATGGTGACGCACGCGGAAGGCGGAGGGAAGGTGAAGAATGCTTCTGGTCATTGACGTGGGAAACACCAATACGGTGATCGGTCTGTATGGCGGGGAGGAACTCCTTCACGACTGGCGGATCAGGACCGTCATTGACCATACCGTCGATGAGTACGGGGCGCTCATCCTCAACCTCCTCAAGAACAGCAGGAACAGAGCGAAGTCCGTCAGGAACATCATCATCTCCTGCGTCGTTCCGCCGATGCTCAATATTCTCGAACCCCTCTGCCAGAAGTATTTCGGCATCGAACCGCTCATCGTCGGACCCGGGGTGAAAACGGGGATGCCGATCTTCTACGACAATCCCAAGGAGGTGGGGGCGGATCGGATCGTCAATGCCGTCGCAGCCTACGAGAAGTATCGGCGGGAGATGATCATCGTCGATTTCGGTACCGCCACGACCTTTGATTACATCTCGATAAAAGGCGAATACATGGGCGGCTGCATCGCTCCGGGGATCATGATCTCCAGTGAGGCCCTCTTCGAGAAGGCGGCCAAGCTGCCCCGGGTGGAGCTCTGCAAACCCCGCTTGGTCATCACCAAGGACACGGTCAGCGGCATGCAGGCAGGGATCATGTACGGCTATGCGGGCCTGGTGGACGGGATCGTCGGACGGATGAAGGCCGAGATCGGATCCGAGGCGCTGGTTGTGGCGACCGGGGGCCTTGCAAAGGTGATCGCCCGGGAGGCGAAGCATATCGATGTTGTCGATGAGATGCTGACCCTCGAAGGGCTGCGGATCATCTTCATGAGGAACAGGAAAAATCCGGTTTCCGGCGAGTGAATCCGCCAGCGAGTGCATTCTCCGCGGTTTGCTGCCGGGTAAGCGAGTAAAAACGGAAGAGGTTGTTCCTCTGAAGGATCGAAGATCTCTGCAGCTTGCTCAAGGAGATCTTCAATTGATTTTCGCGGTTCGCCGACGGAGGGAGATACCGGCGGCGGGGAGCACGATCCTGAGAACGGCGATGCTGAATGTAGGTTTGACAGGCGGGATTGCCTGCGGTAAGTCGACCGTCGCCCGCATGCTGGCGGAGAAAGGAGCCCTGCTCATCGACTTCGATGAGATTGCCCATGGCGTTGAAGAGCCCGATGGTCCCGCCTGGCGGGAGATCGTGCGTCATTTCGGCCGGGAGTTCCTTCGTGCGGACCGGACGATCGACCGCCGGAAGCTCGGCGCCGTCGTCTTTGCGGATCGAGAGAAGCTCGATCTGCTCAACAGCCTCGTGCATCCGGCGGTATTTGCAGAGTGGCAAAGACGAATGGAGGAGATCCGGAAGAGGCGGCCGGACGCCATCGTTCTGTCCGACATCCCGCTCCTCATCGAGGCGGGGCTGAAGCCGATGGTCGATCTGGTCATCCTCGTGTATCTCCCCCCGGAAGAACAGATTGCACGGCTGATGGCGCGCGACGGTTACAACCGGGAAGAGGCCGTACGACGTCTCGCCTCCCAGATGCCGATTAATGATAAGCTTCCCGCAGCGGATATCGTCATCCGGAATGAAGGTTCCCTGGAGCAGACGCGCGGGATGATCGACGATCTCTGGGTGGAGCTCAAGAGAGAGGGAGAGCAACTCCGCGGTAACAACCAGCTGATCTCTGACAAAAACCGTTGGAGATTGTCCTTATGGACGTGCTTTGCAAGCACGTCCAGTGCATGAAACGCACACATCCATTTCTATTTCAACCACCTTGACTTTACTCGGACGCCGTGGTCATGGAGTGCGAATACCGCACTTTTTCGTCAAAAAAATCTCTCCTCATACCCTCCGGCAGTTCTGCCGATCAAGCGGCCGGGCGTTCGTATTTACTGATATGTTATCGGTATATCGAGAGAAAATAGATTGTGCCGTTGTAACAAAATGCCTTTCCATATTGGCATTCATCTTGCTATTTGTGACACTTGTTCGTGCATTCAACGTCTCCCGCAATTCCCCCGATGACATCGGGGGACGGGTTTTGTATGTTGACATCAACTGACTCATCTGCTACAAATCCAAGGCTCATTTGTCCCGTTTTGATGATGAAAAACTGAACGTATTAGGAGGTAGGTATGGCTCGATTACATGAGCATGAGGGAAAAGCACTTTTCAAGATTGCCAAGATGCCGATCCCGCAGGGAGACGTTGCAAGGACCCCTGAGGAGGCTGGAAAGATTGCGGAGAAGATCGGGAAACCGGTGGTGATCAAGGTTCAGATCTGGACCGGCGGACGGGGAAAGGCCGGCGGAGTCAAATTCGCCGATACGCCGGAAGAGGCGAAGAAGATTGCAGCCTCCCTCCTGGGCGCCACGATCAAGGGCTATCTGGTGGAGAAGGTCCTGGTCGAGGAGAAGCTCGCCATCGACAAAGAGTACTATGCCGGGATCATCGTCAACGCCCAGGCTGATGCCCGCTGCCCCGTGGTCATGTTCTCCACGGAAGGCGGCATGGATATCGAATCGGTCCCCGCCGACAAGATCGCCCTCATGAATGTCGATGTGATCCGCGGATTCAAGATCTACGATGCTCTCAACCTCGCCAACAAGGTCAAAGTTCCCAGCCAGCATATCGTTCCGGTGGCCCGGCTCATCCTCGGACTTTATGAAACCTTCAAGAATTACGGGGCGCGGCTTATCGAGATCAACCCCATGGTCGTCACGAAAGACGGGAAGGTGCTGGCCAGCGACTGCCGCATCTCCATCGACGATTCCTCTGCCATCCGCCATCCGGAGCTGGGTATCCTGGTGGCCCGCGAGTCGGGCACCCCGCCTACCGAACTCGATAAGATTGCCTGGTGGGTCGAGGAGAAGGACCTGCGCGGCACCTGCTATTTCGCCGAGATGAATAACGTTCTCAAGGGTGAGGTCTTCGGGACAATCGGTTTCCATGGCATGGGCGGAGGCGGCGCCATGCTCGGTGTCGACGGCCTCAACAAGCAGGGGCTCCGGGTGCCGAACTTTGCCGATACGAGCGGAAACCCGCCGGCCTCCAAGGTCTACCGGGCAGCTAAGCTGGTCTTTTCCCAGAAGGGAATCGATGGTTTCATGCTGGGCGGCTTCATGGCGGCCAACCAGGAGCAGTGGCACCACGCCCACGGCGTCGTCAAGGCCCTCCGGGAGGAACTCCCCAAACGCCCCGGTTTCCCCGTCATGCTCCTTCTGGCCGGGAACAAGGAGAAGGAGTCCCTCGAGATCCTGCGGGAGGGGACGAAGGATCTCAACGCCCGGATCCGGATCTACGGCGGTGAACGCGTGTACGATACGGTCGGGCTCGCCGCGGAGATGAAGGAGATGGTTCTCGAATACAAAAAGGAAAGAAAAGGGTAAAGGAGGCCGCCCATGCAGGAGTTTCAGGAACAGACAATCAAGGTTGTCATCGATGAAGGCAAATGTAAAACGTGCAAGTCCAAGGCCTGTATCGCGGCCTGCAAGACCTACGCCCGGGGGATGCTGGTCCTGAAGGACGGCGTATACCCGGTCGTCGAGGGGGATCCCAAGCGTCTCGGGACGGAGTGTCTGGCGTGCGAATATGAATGCTGGTTTAGAGGGAACAAGGCCATCACGATCGAGGCGCCCATCCCCGGGCTGGACGAGTACCGGAAGAAGCACGGAATATCCTAACCAAAGAAGGTGGTGAAAATATGGCTATCTTGCTGACAAAAACAACAAAGGTGGTGGTTCAGGGGATTACGGGTCGGGAGGGATCCATGCGGGCCAAGTTCATGCGGCGCTCGGGAACGAACGTCGTCGCCGGCGTGACGCCGGGCCGCGGCGGTGAAGAAGTGGATGGGATCCCCGTGTACAATACGGTCAAGGATGCGGTGAAAAACCACGGGCTTTTCGATGTCTCCGTGACCTTCATCCCCGGGACAGGCCTGAAGGATGCAGTCTTCGAAGCGCTGGATGCCGACATCAAGTGGATCGTCATGCCGGTCGAACGCGTTCCGCTTTACGACATCCTGGAGATGGTTGCCTACGGGAAGCAGAAGGGAGCCATGCTCCTGGGACCCGGCTCCATCGGCGTGAACACCCCGGGGATCGGCGCCCTCGGCTGGCTGGGCGGTTCGGTCGAATTCGCCAACAAGCATTTCGTACCGGGCCATGTCGGCGTCATCTCCCGCAGCGGCGGGCAGTCGGGGACGCTTCCCTTCGTGATCAGCCAGGCGGGATTCGGGATCAGTACCGTTCTTCACGTCGGAACGGAGCCGGTGACGGGCATGTCCTTCTCCGACGTTCTGCCCCTGTTCCAGGAGGACCCCGATACGGATGTCATGGCGATCTTCGGCGAGATGGGCGGTTCCCACGAGGAAGAGGCGGCGCAGCTGGTGAAGTCCGGAAAGTTCACCAAGCCGATCATCATCTACGTGTCCGGCGCCTGGGCGCCCGCGGGGATGAAGTTCTCCCATGCCAGTGCGATCGTCGAACGCGGCAGCGGCTCCACCCAGGACAAGATCACCCGGCTCCGGGAAGCGGGCATCATCGTGGTGGATAACCCCAACGAGATCCCGGGAAGGCTGAAGGAGCTCAAACAGCAGGGGAAACTAAGGGTAAAATAACCCTCGACATCAAGAAAGGAGAAACGAGTATGGCAGTCATGAGATCGGTATTTTATGTTCCCGGCAACAACGAGAAGATGGTCGCGAAGGCGCCGGAATTTCCCGCGGACATCATCACCCTGGATTTGGAGGACTCCGTTCCTCCCGCGGAAAAAGTGAAGGCCCGCGAGTGCGTCCGGGAAAACCTGAAACACGCCGGCAGCGGCGGATCGAAGGTCTATTCCCGGATCAACAACTGGGAAACCCTGATGACCAACGACGACCTCGAGGCGATCGTCCATGAAGGTCTCTCCGGCGTCTGCCTGGCCAAGACCGGCGAGGCGGACAACGTGAAGCGGCTCGACTGGAAACTCGAAGAGCTGGAACGCAGGAGGGGCCTCAAGGTGGGCAGCATCGCCATCCAGCTTCTCATCGAGACCGCCAAGGGGATGATCAACGCCTATCCCGCCGCAACGGCCAGCAAGCGCGTCAACTCCCTGATCTTCGGCGCCGTCGACTATACGAAGGATATGCGGGTGAAGCTGACCTCCGAAGGCAGCGAGCAGCTCTACGGCCGCTATTATACCGCCGTCGCCGCCCGCGCCGCCGGTTGCGTCGCCATCGACTGCCCGTTCGTCGACTTTAAGAATGTCGAGGCCTTCGAGGCGAGCGTTCTGCAGGGCAGGCAGATGGGGTATGAGGGCAGGATGCTGATCCATCCGAGCCAGATCGAGCCTTCCCACCGGCTCTACATGCCGTCCGCCGATGATATCGAGTGGGCGACCGGCGTCGTGAAGATCTTCGAGGAAGAGGGGATCGCCAAGGGCGCCGCCGCCGTTTCCTTCAAGGGGAAGATGGTCGATACGCCGGTCTATGAAAATGCGCGGCAGATCCTGGCGACGATGAAGGAAATCAGCGACATGGAAGCCATGCGGAAGAAGTAGTTGCCGCTTGCAAAGTAGGCTCATGAGACGGATAAAAAACGAATGAGATAACTACGAGCGAAGCAATCACCGTTTTTCGGTGGTGCTTCGCTTTTTTTTTCAGCGCCGGACGGTTCGTGTCGGATACCGAACGGCAGGAGTCGGTGAAGGAGTGCATAATGGATAAGGATACCATGATCGGAGAGCTGGTCCGGTTGGTCGGCAGGGAGAATGTTCTGAGTTCCGCAATGCACTTCAAACTCTACGAATACGATGCGTCTCTCATCCGTTCGAAGCCTGACTGTATCGTTCTTCCCACTTCCACTGAGCAGGTATCGAAGGTGGTCAAATTCACCCATGAAAACAAGATTCCCGTCATCGCCCGGGGGTCGGGTACGAACCTGAGCGGGGGGAGTGTGACCGTTCAGGGCGGCATCGCCGTCGTCCTGACGAAGATGAATCAGATCCTCGACATGGATTTCGAGAACCTCCGTGTCGCGGTCCAGCCGGGCGTCATAACGCTGGATTTGAAGAATGTATTGGCCAAACACGGGTATCTCTACCAGCCCGATCCGGCGAGCGAAAAGGTGACGACGATCGGGGGGAATTTCGGCGAGAATGCCGGGGGACCCCACTGCCTGAAATACGGGGTGACCAGCAACCATGTCCTGGGGGCGGAGGTCGTCCTCTCCGACGGTCAGGTCGTCCGATGGGCGGGAAGGCCCTGGACAATCCCGGTTTCGACCTCCTGGGGGTCCTGGGGGCTTCCGAGGGAACGCTGGGCATCGTCACCCAGGCGGTCCTCCGGATTATGCCGAAGGCGGAGGCGGTCAAGACGATGCTCTGCATCTACAACTCCATTGAAGAGGGAGGCAATACAGTGACCGCCATCATCGGGGAAGGGATCATTCCCGCTACCCTCGAGATGATGGACAACCTGACGATTAAGGCAGTCGAAGAGGCCTATCACGTGGGCTTTCCCACCGATGCGGCGGCGATCCTGATCATCGAGCTCGACGGCCTGAAAGACGGTATGGAGCGGCTCACGGAACGCATCCTCGCTATCTGCAGGCAGAACAATGTGCGGGAAATCCGGGTTGCCAAGGACCAGGCGGAACGCGACAACATCTGGGCCGGCAGGAAGGGCGCCTTCGGCGCCGTGGGCCGCCTGCGTCCCAACTATCTCGTCAACGATGGCACCGTACCTCGCACCCGTCTGCCGGAGACGCTCGCCAAAGTGGTGGAAATCGGCAAGAAATATAACCTCCCCATCGCCAACGTATTTCACGCCGGAGACGGCAATCTGCATCCGCTGATTCTTTTTGATGAACGGGATAAAGACGAGTTGGAGAGGGTCCATGCCGCGGCGACGGAGATCATGAAGGTATGCGCGGATATGGGGGGGACGATCAGCGGCGAGCACGGCATCGGCCTGGAAAAGCTGCACGGGATGTCCTTCATTTTCAGCCCCAGGGACATCGACGCCATGAGGAAGGTAAAAGCGGCCTTCGATCCGATGAACCTGTTCAATCCGGGCAAGTTGCTGCCGGCAAAGGAACAAAGCCGCTTAACACGAGGAAAGGAGACCGAGCATGTCCAATACAAACGAATTGGCTTCCGTCCTGAAACAGATAGTCGGGGATGCCAATGTCATACAGGATCCGGATCAGCTCGGCGCCGATGCCGTGGACGGTTTGACGCCCCGAGCGGTCGTGAGCCCCGGAAGTGTGGAAGAAGTCTCGAAGTTGTTGGCCTACGCCAGCGCGGAAAAACTGGCAGTCGTGCCGCGCGGGAACGGCACCAAGATGTCGACGGGAGGGATACCGCGAAAGCTCGATCTCGTGCTGTCGATGTTGAGGATCAACCGGATTACCGAGCACGACATTCCCAACCTGAGCCTTTCCGTGGAAGCGGGGATTACCCTGGAGGCGGTGCAGCAAAAACTGGCCGGTACGGGCAAGGGATCATTCCTCCCCCTCGATCCGCCGTATGTGGATAAAGCCACCATCGGCGGCATCATCGCCACGAACGGCAACGGGCCCCGAAGGTATCTCTACAACTCCGCCCGGGATCTGCTTCTGGGCCTTAAAGCGGTTATGCCCAACGGCGACGTTGTCGCCTTCGGCGGGAAGACCGTAAAGAACGTCTCCGGGTACGACATGACGAAGCTCATGATCGGATCCTGGGGTGCCCTGGGGGTTATTACCGAAATCACCACGAAACTCCTCCCGTTGCCGGAGGCCTCGGCAACGCTCCTGGTCTCGTTCGACGACCTGGCGAAGGCCGGATCACTGACGAAGAAGGTTCTCCATTCGGTCCTCCTTCCCTCGGCCATGGAGATGATGGATGCAAACGCCGCGGGCAAGCTCGGCCAAAAGGCGAGATATCTGGTTGCCTTCAGCCTGGAGGGGGTCGCGGAGGCCGTGGAGAGGCAGGTTGCGGAAATCGGGGAGATGGCGAAGCGGGAAGGGGCCGGAGTGGAAACGGTCCTCAAAGGGGCGGATGATGGCGCCTTCTGGCGCCGGGTTCGGGATATGGCCCTCACCTCGGGGGCTTCGGTGATTCTCCGGTCCAACTTCGTCATCTCAAAGCAGGCGGAGATCCTGGGGAATTATGAACAGTGGGCGCGGGCGGCGGGGGTCGGGTGCGCCTTTATCGGCCATGCCGGAAACGGGATCCTCACCTGCTATATCCAGGAGAGCGGTGTTGAGAAGCGGAATTCGGTCGTCGATCTGATCGGCAAATTCACCGCCGAAGCGGAGACACACGGCGGCAATCTCATCGTGGAGGCCTGCTCCGCGCGACCTGAAGGAAAAGGTCAGCGTCTGGGGGAAGCCGCGGAGCGATTACGGGGTGATGCGGCGCCTGAAGGAAGAGATGGACCCGGTCGGGGTTCTGAATCCGGGGCGATTTGTCGGGGGTATCTGATCTTGCTGCCGCTGGAGGACCCGATGGAAAGGGCCTGATGAGGCTTTTGAAGAGGTCAATGAATTATGGAAAAGAAAGAATTGTTCGGGGAAGATACGCGAGAGAATATCTATCACTGCATCAAATGCGGTTTGTGCATCGCCCATTGCCCGGTCTATAAGGAAGTGCTCTTGGAAGAAGCGACGCCGCGGGGCAAGGTACAGCTCTCCCGCTACCTTTCCGAAGGCAAGTCTGGAGCTGTCCGAGGAGGTGAAGGAGGCTTTCTTCTCTACCTGTCTCCTCTGCGGATCCTGCGTAGCCAATTGTCCCAGCGGTGTCCATGGCGATCATCTCTTCTCCGGTGTGCGCTGGCGGGCTGTTGCAGCGCTACGGCATCGACTGGAAGAAGAAGATGATGTTCCAGCTCCTGGCCAGTAAATGGAAGATGTCGACGTCGGCCTGGTTCGGCAAATGGGCCCGCAAGATGTTCGGCGGACCTTGGATCGAATCGAAACTCAACGCCGGCGCGCTTGACGTGGAGCGGATTCCGCCCATGAACGACCAGCCCTTTTCGGCAACGGTTCCCGATGTCGTCAAACCCGTGGGAAAGGCGAAAGCGAAGGTCCTCTATTTTCACGGTTGCGCTACGAACTACCTGTACGGCGCAATCGGCCGGGCCGTTGTGGATGTCCTCGTGAAGATGGGCGTGGAGGTGATCATCCCCAAGGACCAGAGCTGCTGCGGTCTTCCCATTTTCATGTCGGGAGACCGGGAAACCTCGATCCGGTGCATCCGGGACACCCTGAAGATCTTTGCCCGCGAGGACGTAGAGGCGGTCGTCGTCGACTGCGCCACCTGCGGCGCGGCGCTCAAGAACGAATACGCCCATCTGCTCCGCGATCTGCGCCAGCTCGGGGAGGAGGTGAAGGATGAGGAGATCCGGGCGGCTGAACTGCTGGCCGGTAAGCTCAAGGATGTTACCGTCTTTATCGACGAACATAAGGACTGGCTGCCGAAGATGAAGACCGACGGCCGGAAGCTCCGCGTCACCTATCACGACCCTTGCCATCTGGTAAAGGGACAGAAGATCAGCTCCCAGCCCCGGAATGTCCTGAAATCCATCCCGGGCGTCGAATATGTGGAACTCCCGGGCGCCAATGATTGCTGCGGCGGAGGCGGGTCCTTCCAGGTGGAGCATGCCGAGACGTCACGAAAAATTACGAAACGCAAAGTGGACAATATCCGGGAGACCGGGGCGCAGGTTCTTGCGACCTGCTGTCCGGGATGCAACCTGACGATTTCCAACCACCTCGATCCCGCGATCGCGGTGCTGCATCCGGTCCAGCTCCTGCAAAAGGCGTTGGACGGTTCACAATGACGGGCCGTATGATATGACGGCGATCCCCGCCGGAATGGCTTTCGTTATTTCTTGACAGAAAACCGACAGCAGTGATAGTCAACGCCGTTATGTGTTGAGGAAAAGTTTTCTAAACAATTTTGAACTGAAAGGGGGGTAATACACATGAGTTTCAGTATCTCGAAGAAGTATATTAAGGCGGATCCAAGAAAACTAGCAGATTGGCAGATTGCGGATATAGCGGAAGAGAATATGCCCACCGTCGACCAGTGGCGGGATAAGCTCGGCCTTAAACCGGATGAAATTATCCCTATGGGGAAATTATGCAAACTCGATTTCATCAAGATTATGGAGCGTCTGAAGAATAGGCCGGACGGGAAGTATATTGAGGTTACGGCGATCACCCCAACCCCCCTCGGAGAAGGAAAGTCGACGACGAGTATGGGTTTGATTGAGGGGCTCGGCAAAAGAGGGAAAAATGTCGGTGGTTGTCTCCGTCAGCCTTCGGGCGGTCCCACCATGAATGTGAAAGGAACGGCTGCCGGAGGAGGCAAATCCCTTCTCATACCCATGACTGAATTCTCTCTTGGTCTCACCGGGGATATTAACGACATTGTCAATGCCCATAACCTGGCCATGGTCGCGTTAACGTCCCGGATGCAGCACGAACGGAACTATGACGATGCGGAGCTGGCTAAACGGAATCTCAAACGGCTCGACATTGATCCAACGAATGTTGAAATGGGCTGGATTATGGATTTTTGTGCCCAGTCTCTACGAAACATTGTTATCGGCCTTGGGGGCAAGATGGATGGCTTTACGATGCAATCCAAATTCGGCATTGCGGTAAGCTCCGAACTCATGGCCATTCTTTCCATTGTCCGGGACCTCAAAGACCTTCGGGAAAGGCTGGGCAACATTGTCGTCGCCTATGATAAGAACGGTAAGCCGGTCACGACTTCTGACCTCGAAGTGGCAGGCGCCATGTGTGCATGGATGAGAAATACCATCAACCCCACACTGATGTCCTCCACCGAATATCAGCCCTGTTTGGTCCATGCCGGTCCTTTTGCCAACATCGCCGTGGGACAGTCATCCATTATCGGCGATCGGGTCGGATTGAAGATGTTCGATTACCATGTCACCGAGAGCGGCTTTGCCGCGGACATTGGCTTTGAGAAGTTCTGGAACGTAAAAAGTCGGTTGAGCGGTCTTACTCCCAATGTCTCCATTCTGACGACAACGATCAGGGCATCGAAGATGCACGGAGGGGGACCGAAGGTGGTTCCCGGACGGCCGTTGCCTGAAGAATACACAAAGGAAAACCTGGCTCTTCTTGAGAAAGGGCTCTGCAACATGACCCACCTCATCGGGGTGATCAGGAAATCCGGAATCAACCCGGTGGTCTGTATTAATGCGTTCCACACCGACACGAAGAAAGAGATCGCCATGGTCCGAAAGTATGCTGAGCAGGCGGGTGCCCGTGTTGCTCTTTCCGAGCACTGGCTCAAAGGCGGGGATGGCGCCCTTGAGCTTGCCGATGTCGTCATGGACGCCTGCAAAGAAAAAGTCAAACTCAAATTCCTCTACCCGCTGGAGTTGCCGCTCAGACAAAGGGTTGAGCTCGTCGCAAAAGAGGTGTACGGAGCCGACGGCGTCTCCTGGACCCCTGAGGCCGAAGCCAAAGCCAAACGGTTTGAGGCTGATCCTGCAATGAAGGATTTCAATACGATGATGGTAAAGACCCACCTCAGCCTGACGGCTGATCCAACTCGTAAGGGGGTCCCCAAAGGTTGGATCCTGCCGGTTCGCGATGTCTTGGTCTTTGCCGGTGCGAAATTCCTCTGCCCGGTGACGGGAGCCATTAGCCTGATGCCGGGGACAGGCTCCGACCCTGCCTACCGGAGGGTCGATGTCGATGTGAAAACCGGCAAGGTGAAGGGACTATTTTAACGAGGAGGGAAATTATGACGGCAAAATTGATCAGCGGTAGCGAGATTGCCCGGCAGATCCGGGAGGAGTTGAAGGCGGAAACGGCCCGGCTGAAGGAGAAATGCAATGTGGCCCCCGGACTGGTGACCATCCTGGTCGGGCAGAATCCGGCGTCGATGAGTTATGTGACCGCCAAGCAGAAGGCCTCCAAGGAGCTCGGATTCTATTCCGTCCAGGAGAACCAGTCGGAGACAATCACGGAGGCCGATCTTCTGGCCTTGATCGACAAGTACAACCGGGACCCCAAAATCCACGGGATTCTCGTCCAGCTTCCCCTCCCCAAGCATATCAACGAGACAAAAGTCCTGTACGCCATCGATCCGAAGAAGGATGTCGACGGCTTCCATCCGGTGAATGTGGGGAAGATGATGATCGGCGAGGCGGATTACCTCCCCTGCACGCCGGCGGGGATCCAGCAGCTCCTGATCCGTTCCGGGGTAAAGACCGACGGGGCGGAGGTCGTCGTCGTCGGCAGGTCGAACATCGTCGGGAAGCCGATCACGAACATTTTGCTTCAGAAACAAAAGGGGGCGAATGCAACGGTGACGATCTGCCACACGGGGACGAAGGACATCGCGTTTCATACCCGCCGGGCCGACATCCTCATTGTGGCCGCCGGGAAGCCCAATGCCATCACGGCGGACATGGTCAAGGAGGGGGCGGTGGTGATCGATGTGGGGGTCAACCGGATCGGGATGACGCCGGAAGGCAAGGCCCGGCTCTGCGGCGACGTCGATTTCGAGGCGGTGAAGGAGAAGGCCTCCATGATTACGCCGGTGCCCGGCGGCGTGGGACCGATGACGATCACGATGCTGATGTTGAACACCGTAAAGGCGGCCAAACTCGCGGCAGGAACCTAATAGACAAGAACGAATTTTTTATGGTTGTCATTCCCGTGAAAACGGGAATGACAACCATGGCCTGTATCAGGGGATGTGCAGACTACCTGCGTAGTCGAGGCGATGGCGCGGGGAGGAAGGAAGAACAGCAACGCTACGGAGGGTTCCCGCACGCTGTCATCGTCACTGCTTTCGGCAACAGCAGGCAGAAGGTCGTCCCCTTGCCGTCCGTACTTTCGACGGAAATGGTTCCCATGTGTGCGTCGACGATGCTTTTCACAATGGAGAGCCCCAGACCGGTCCCCACGATCTGGCGGGTTTCCGCCGATTTTACCCGATAGAATTTATCAAAAATCCGCGGTAGGTCCTCGCTTTTAATGCCCATTCCCGTGTCGGCGACGGAAACCTTCACAAACCCGTCGTGGTCGTCGAGACTGATCATTATTTTCCCCCCGTCGTGGGTATATTTAATGGCATTGGAAATAAGATTGGTGAAGATGCCTACCATGCTGTTCCGGTCGCCCTGAATCGTGGGCACATCTACCCCGGGGGAAAATTCGATGCGGATATTTTTCTGCTGGGCGTCCGCATTCATCATATCGACGACGCGGGGGATTATTTCAGCGAGGCTTAAGGGCTCCTTGTACTGGACCATTTTCCCCGCTTCGATGGTAGAAAGATCGAGCAGGTCCTTGATCAGCGTAAGAACGCCCCGCGTCCGCTCCTTGGCGCGAGTGATAAGCTGCTGCTGTTTTTCATTCAGATCCCCCGCCATGCTGCTGAGAATGACCGTCAACTGCTGTTCCACCGTTGCGATCGGCGCGCGCAACTCGTGGGCTACCATGGCGATGAATTCGGATTTCATCTTGTCGAGTTCTTTCAAATAACTGATATCCTGCAAGACGGTTACGGACCCCATGATCTCGTTTAGGTCATTGCGGACGGGAGCCGTATGTGCGCGGAGAAAGAGCTCCTGCGTCTCACCGATGCTCAGTTCCTGCGATATGGAGGTATAGGCGCTGCCTTCCGATTTGAGGCTTTCTTCTATGGTTTTTGACAGTTCTGCGGGAAGGTTGCCGCGCGATGCGTAATTCCCCAGGAGATGCGATTCGGGGATCTTGAGCATCCGGCTGGCGGCAGGGTTCGTCAAGACGATGCAGTTGTCCCGGTCACACACCAGGATACCGTCACCCATGCAATTAATAATGGTTTTCACCCGGGACTTTTCCGTTGCCACGTCCCGCAGGGATCGTTCACGCTCACTGCGCAAGAATTCGGCTTCCTTCTGCAGCGTCCTTCGCTCATGGGCTCTTTTGACGACAATGCGCAGCTGATCGGGCGTGAAGGGTTTGGCGATGAAATCGTAGGCCCCCATTTTCATAGCCTCCACGGCCGTCGCCACCGTCGCATACCCGGTAACCACGATAACGAGAGGAATATCGTCCAATACCTGTATTTTTTCCAGAACCTCCATGCCGCTCATCCCGGGCATCATCAGGTCCAGCAGAATAATGTCAATATCTTTTGGTGATTTTTGCAGTTCGGCAAAACCTGCCTCCCCGTTTTCCGCAGCGACGACGGACCAACCCTGTTTTGAAAGGATACGGGTGCAGCCGTCCCGCATGATCTCTTCGTCATCGATAACCATGATCTTCGCGCTGTTCGTCATCGATCCTCCTTATAGGAGTGAAGGTTCGGTGCGCCGAGCCCCTGTCCCTTCCGCATGCTTACTGCCGGGAGAGAAGAAGCTCGATCCTTTTTACCAGCTCATTTGGATCAACGGGTTTATCCATGTAGTCATCGGCCTCCGTCTCCATTCCCATCTGGTGGCTGAATCGGCTGGTGGAGATATGGGATACCACGGCGGTCAGGAGCAAGACGGGGATTGCCTTCAGGGCAGGATCGGCTTTAAGCTCTTTACAGAGCGTATATCCGTCTTTGTCGGGCATCATGACATCCAGAACGATAAGGTCAGGTTTTTCCGTTTTTGCTTTCTCGAATCCTTCGACCCCGCCATAGGCGGCAACGACGTCGTACTGCTTGGACTTTAAAATCATCGACGTCGTCTCGACCAGATCCGGATCGTCGTCAACTACCAAAATTTTCTTTGCCATGATTATCCTCCCTCGTGATGATACTATATCAATCCCTTTGTTGACAGCAGTTTGATTGGATCGGTTATGTGGCGGCGGAGCCACGTTTTCCCCTCCGTATGACCCATGGCCAGGCCCATCAGTTCCGTGAAATAAAAGACGGGGATCCCGGCCGCCCCGTCACCGGCGGGAAGGCCCGACTGCCGCGTATCCAGATTCGCATGACACATGGTACAGCCCGTGACAATACAGTCGGCGCCCGCTTCCCGCGCCATGGAGAGGATGCGGTGACTCAACTGCACAACGATGTCGGTCCGCGTCATGACGAGACTGGCCCCGCAGCAGTCCGTTTTGTACGACCAGGGAACCGCCTCCGCACCCAGGATCTCCATCAGGCGATCCATGTGCTGCGGGTTCTCGTAGTTCGCTACCCCGGTCAACTGCGGCGGACGAACGGCAAGGCAGCCGTAGTAACACGCCACCTTAAGACCGCTCAAGGGTCTCACCACCCGCGCCTTCAACCCCTCGATCATTGCGGGATCGCAAAAAAAATCGAGGGCGTACCGGACAGAGACCCGTCCTTCATACGGAGACGGAAGATACTCCGGATGCGCTTTCGCCCCCGCCTCCGCCGCCTTGAAACGGCTGTAACACGCCACGCAGGGCACAACCATCTCCCGATCGTGCTTCTCCGCTATGCGTAAATTCCGCACCGGCAGGGCAACCGCCAACGCCTCGTCCGAACAATGGGCCGAGGTGGAGCCGCAACAGGTCCAGTCCTCCAGCTCGTGGAGACCGACATCCAGCAGCTTCGACACCCCCCTGAATGATTCGTCATATTCGCGGGCCGTCCCGTGGAGGGAACACCCGGGATAATAGGTTATCTCTTTCACCGTGGAGCCCCTTTCTCGTATGCGCTAAACATCTCCTTCACCTCTTTGCCCCCCCGAAAACTCTGCGGCAGGAGCTTGATCTTCCCCCGACGAAACATCTGCCACCCCAAGGACCGCATCCTTCAGAAAATCCCTCGTCTTTACCTTGAAGCGCAGAATCAGAGAAAGCTCGTGGATGCGGCCCGCGCTCTTGATGCTGTCGAGAAAAGCCTGATGGAAAACCGGAATCTCCTGCTCGCCGGCACTGACCCCCGAACGCAGCGCAATGTGCCGCAAACTGTCCATGACATGGGCAAAATCGATGTCATTGGGACACCGGACGCTGCAGGTATGGCAGGATGCGCATATCCAGATGCTCCTGCAGCCCAGCACCTTCTCACGCTTCCCGTACTGGATCTGACGGATAACCTGATTGGGGGAAATATCCATCGCCGAAACGACGGGACATCCCGCCGAACACTTCTGGCACTGGTAACAGGCCCGGATGTCCACACCGCCCTCACGGATGACTTCCTCAAGAAACGAATTCTCAAAATACTCCGCCGCTCCGTTCACGTCCATCTGCTGCCTCACGGGTTTCTTGCATGTCCGGATCATTCAGCCCTCCGGGGTGGCTGACCGGACTCGCGCCTATTCTTGCACACTTCTTCTCTATTATTCAATGATCGGTTGAGTTTCAGGGTAGGCGGCCAGTAAGATGCTAAAGGTTGTGCCGACACCCACCTTGCTTTTCACCTCTATCTTGCTCCCATGGCCTTCGATGATTCCGTAGGAGGTGCTGAGCCCCAGCCCTGTCCCCCTGCCGATCTCCTTTGTGGTGAAAAAAGGGTCAAAAATCCGGGTAAGGTTTTCTTCGGGAATCCCTTCTCCGGTGTCCGTAAATTCGATTGTTATGTTTTTTTGCTCGTGATCTAAAAACGTCGCGATGGTCAGTGTTCCGCTGCCGTGCATGGCCTCTGCCGCATTGACGATAATATTCATAAAAACCTGCTTGAGCTGACCGGCGTTGCCGCGCGCAAAGGGGAGGGAAGGGTCAAGGTTCTTGATGATCTGGATATTGTGAAAAAGAGCCTGATTTTCCAGGAAAAACAGCCCATCGGTGATTGCACGGTTGATATCGACCGGCTCCATCTTCGGTTCGCTCTGGCGGGCGAATTCGAGGAGGCTCATCACGATTTCCTTGCAGCGCCCCGCCTCCTGCACGATGCGGGCAAGGTCCTGCCCCTTCGGATCGTCATCGGCAAGATCCTCAAGAAGCAGGCTGGAATAGATAAGGATCCCCCCCAGCGGATTATTGATTTCATGGGCAATCCCCGCGGCAAGCTTTCCCAGAGAGGCAAGTTTTTCCGAGCTGATCAGTTGCAAATGCGTTTCCTGAATCTTGCGCTCCATGGCCAGACGCTGCCGTAAATCGGTAAAAATTCCTACGCTCGAAATCTCTTTCCCTGTGCTGTCATAAATAAGCGACGCGGAGAGCTGGAAGGGAATCTCTTCACCGTTTTTGCCGACCAAATTGAGTTGTGACGGGTTCAGTTTTCCTATCCCTCCGTACTCCGGGCTCCGGAGTTTCTGCATGATCTCTTTGGCAACGCCTTCAGGATAGATCTTGGTTATGTGAACTTTTCCGATAACCTCTTCCGCCGTGTAACCGGTGAGGTTCTCCGCGCCCTGATTGAATATGAAAATATTCCCTTTCATGTCGGCGGCGATGATCCCGTCCACCGAGCTGGAGATCAGGTTCTTGAAAAATTCATTGGCCTCCCGGAGCTCATTGCCTATTCGTGTCTCATCGTGAATATCACGGACATATGCGTAGGCCCTGTCGGGGCCGTCGGGAGGGGTTGCAAGGGCGATGCAGATTTCCACATTTCTGACATCGCCTGATGACGTAATGATCTGGACTGCCTGACAGGTTTTTTCACCGAATATTTCCGGACGCGAGAAGAGATCCTCCAGGAGGGCGCGGCTCTCGTCGCCCAAGAGTTCGGATATGCTCATCTCCAATATCCTGGCATGCGGATAGCCGGTTATCTGCGAGATGGCGCGGTTCGCATATTCTACCCCCAGTCGATCATTGAAGACCAGTATCCCATCATTTGCCAATTCAATAATGGACTGCAGCATCTTCAATCTACCCGTGAGGGTGAAAAATCATATCCCGTTATTCGGGTTTGGGACGCGGCAGCAGGCCGGCCATTTCAGTGATCTTGCTTATCATCTGTTCCCATTCGATGGCCATGATGTGAACGCCGTGAACACCCTCGATTTCTCTGACTTCCTGAATCTGTTCCACGCATATCTTGATGCCTTCTTCCGAACCCTTGGCGGCTTTTGCCATCCGGTCGATAAGAGCGTCCGGGATGGTGATCCCCGCTACATTCTTGGCCATGTACCGCGCCATACCCGCTGATTTTAGGGGGGTGATGCCTGCCATGATATGGACTTTTTCATGGACACCCAGGTCACGGATCATCTTCATCCACTCCTTGAAGCGTTCCATATCGTATATGCACTGGGTCTGGATGAAATCAACGCCCGCCGCAGCTTTTTTCGCCGTGCGCAGCGCCCTGAATTCGAAGGGATCAGCGAAGGGATTGGCGGCGCCGCCGATGAAAAGTTTGATCTGCCCTTCGATCTTATCCTCGCCGCCCAGGAGGGTGCCCTGATCGCGCATCATCCGGACCATGTTTATGAGCTGGACGGAATCGAGATCGTGGACGTTCTTCGCGTTTACCTGATTCCCGAAGGTATGATGGTCGCCGGTGAGGCAGACGATATTCCTGATACCGAGCGCGGTCGCGCCGAACAGGTCGCTCTGCATGGCGATACGGTTCCGGTCGCGGGTAACCATCTGCATGACCGGCTCCATTCCCATCTGCATGACAAAGGTGCTGGTAGCGATACTGGACATGCGGACGATGGCTGTTTGGTTGTCCGTTACGTTGACTGCATCGACATACCCGCGTAACAGGTCAACCTTGCGCTGGATGACGCTCACATCGTTGCCCTTCGGAGGTCCCAATTCGGCCGTGACGGCAAAATGCCCCTGCTCAAATACCCTTTCTAAATTGCCACCCGATTTCATACCTTGAGGTCCTCCCTTACAATCCTTCGTGGTCCGCTATCTCTCGACTCTGTTCCCCATTGTTTGGCGGGAATGAAGTCCGACAGTCTGCGAAGCTGCCCCAGGGCCTTGGAGCGGTCGTAGATCAGTTGCCAGGCGCAATCGGTCTCGCGTTTGATTTCGCATTTACCGTTCGATGAACCGCCGCACGGACCGTTGAGCAATTGTTTGGCGCAGCGGGCGATCGGGCAAATGCCCGCCGTTTTTTCCAGGATGCAGTTGCCGCAGGCCTGGCAGCGTTCTTCCCAGACTCCGTGGGCGACGGTTTCCCCCATGAACGTGGTATTGACACCCGGGAAAATCTGTTTCGCAGGGAAAGAGCGGGCAAGGGTCTGTACGCCGACGCCGCAGGAAACCGACAGCACCGCCTCAACCGTATCGATGGTCGCGGCAAGCTCCTGGGCAAATTCCGGTTCGCACTGGCGGGCAGGGGTGGCTTCGAGAATTTCTATGGGCTTCCCCATTTTCTGTCGCGCCATTCTAATGGCGGATGCCAGCAAGGCGCCGTCCTTTTCACCTCCTGCGTGGCATACGGTAACGCAGGCGCCGCACCCGGAAAGCAGGATCTTGCCATACGGTGCCAGGTATTCCAGGATTTCCTCGATCGGTTTTTGTTCGGCTTTAATCATTTCGTCATCACTCCTCAAGTGGAAAAAAGGAAGGCAGTATCCCGCTATGCTGCCGGGTTCGGTCCCAGCTGACGCAATTGTTCTTCTTTACGCAGGAGAGTCTCCGTGAATTTTACTCCGCTATTTGTCGCCACGTGGACAATTTCCAGACGCTCTTGTTCAAGACCGATTTTTGTCATGATTTGCTTCGCGTAGTCGACCCGGCCTTTGAGCCGGACATTGCCCTGCAGGTACTGGCAGTTTTCTTCATAACAGGCAAAAATAACAACGCCGTCCGCACCGCTTTCCAGGGCTTTGAGCAGAGAAAGGGTCTCGATGCGGCCGGAACAGGGGACGGGAACGACTTCCAGTTTTTCGGGCATTTTCAAATTCAGCGTCTTGGCCATTTCCGCTGCTTGAATCCCCGATTGCTCGCAGCAGAAAGCGACAATTCTCGGTATGAAAGTTGACATGATTGTTCCCTTACACTCCCCGGTTTATGAAAACTATTTCCCTCAACAACGGGAAACAAGGCCTCACTGGTACAAGGTTATTGCCTTGGCCGGACACTCGGCCACGCAGATGCCGCATCCGAAACATGCGCCGGGATCGACCCTGGCTGCGCCCCACAGGGTGTTATCCGCTTCGCTAAGAGGTGCGGCATAGACATTTCTTTCCCCGTACCGCTCAATACCGATGGCGGCGTGGGGACAAAGCCTCACACAGCTATAACAAACGGCGCATTTCCGAGGATCGACTTCGGCGATGGGATTTGCCGGGGTATATGCTCCTCCGTGGAGAAGGGCCTTCACCTCCTGGACCACGGCATGTGCTTCACTCAGAGATTCGGTAATGATCTGGGGGAAGCGGCATGCACCCGCCACGAATATGCCGCGCCTGTTGGACAGCACCCGCTGGAGCTGGGGGTTATCATCCACAAGCATGCCGTTCGCACCGGGACGGATCCTGAGCAAACGGCATAATTCCTCCGTCTCCGGATCGGCGGCAAACGTTTCACTGACCACTCCCAGATCGAAAGGAATCTGAACGGCGGTTCGGTCGTCTTTCTTCAGGACGGTCAGATCCTGGATTTCGATTCTGATCTGCTCATCCGCTCCGGAAAAGACGGGAGGCTCGTCATACTTAAAAAAGAGCACTCCTTTTTCCCGTGCCTGGCGATAGAGACGCTCCATGCCGGCGACGGATACTTTCAGATCCTTCGCGCAAACGGCAACCCGGCATCCTTTTTCCCGCAGGATGATGGACTGTTTGATGGCGTTTACCGTATGGATTTTGATATCGTCATTTGTCCTGTCAAGCAGATAGATGACTGTCTTCACCGGTCGACCCTTCCAGGTAACCGGTCTGTCAGGGCTTCCGGCAAGGAGGGTTTCCATCTCGGAAAAGCCGATCAACCGCTCCTTGCTCTCGGTGGCATCGGGTGGCCGGGTTATGCAGCCCGTTGCCAATACCACAACCGATGGGGTAACGCTCGTCTCCCCGCCGTTCTTGGTGCCGATTGAGGCCTGAAAACGGCCGAGATAGCCGTCAAAGCGCTTCAGGTGCGCGCCGGTATGCACGGTGATCCTTTCCGTGCTTTCCACAGCGGCGATCATCTCGTGCAGCCATTTCTGTACATCCGATTGCCGATCGTAAAAAAAGTGCAGATTCCCAGCGCCGCCGCCCAGGGTTTCCCCTTTTTCTGCAATCACCACCTGCGTCCCGTCCTGGGCCAATTGACGGGCTATGGTCATGCCCACTAATCCTCCTCCGATGATGAGTGCTGCAGGCTTGAGCAAAACGGGGTTCCAAGCAGTCGATTTGCTTTGATAAACGGTCTGATACATGCATTACCT
This sequence comes from uncultured delta proteobacterium, assembly GCA_963817385.1. Classification (GTDB taxonomy): domain Bacteria; phylum Desulfobacterota; class Syntrophia; order Syntrophales; family UBA5619; genus JAKAFS01. Next base: position 404,402 of record CAWFOM010000010.1, on the reverse strand, counting down.
GCCTTGTAAATAATGGTATACGGATACGGCTGTCGCTTTGGCCTGGGTGATTGACCGGTCGATGTCCTTCGGGCCGGCGCAGGCGCCGGTGACAAATAACCCTCGGTCGGTTGGTGGGACAGAGAGAAATCCCTCCTCGTTTAAGCCGAGCCCGAGGAGACTTGCGAGGGCCTTCGCTTCTTTTTTGAGGACCATCCCGACGGAAAGAACCACCATATCAAACGGTTCTTCTACGATTTCCCCCCGCTGGGTGTCCGCCATGCGGACTAGGCAATTGTCGGTAGCGGGAGCATGATAGACCTTGGAGGGAAGGGTCCGGATAAACCGAATACCGGTATCCGTCCGGCAGGCGCTCAGAAAATCGTGAAAGGATGCGCCGGCCGGCTGGATGTCCATATACAGGAAGGTGACCGTCAACTCGGGATCGGCATGTCGGAGAGCCCGGATGAGGCGGAGGGCATAGGCACAGCAGACCTGCGAGCAATAGAGATTTCCCACGGTCTCGTCACGGCTCCCCACACATTGGAAAAACGCGATAGTACGGGGCGGTCTCCCGTCGGACGGCCGGGTAATCTTCCCCTCGGTACGGAGCATTTCTTCGAGCTCCCTGGCAGTAATGACGTTCTTGATGACGCCGTACCCGTATTCGCCTTTTCCGGAAGCCTCGTAAGGGTCAATACCCGCGGCTACGACAATGGCTGCCGCGTTAAGCTCGGAGACGGTCCCGGCTTTCGTGACCGAAACCGTATACACTCCGGGAGACCCCGCCACGTTTGTAACCTCGGTACCAGTCAACTGGGGAATGTTAGCGTGATTGCCGATTTCCTTGAGTTTCTTGTCTACGACACAGGCAAAGCACTTATTGCATGCCTCGGTGGCCTTGCAGCAGAAGTGCGCGGCAAGGCCTCCTAAAGACGTCTCTTTTTCTACAATCACTACCGGTACGCCGCAACGATTCAGCTCCAGTGCGCATACGATACCGGAGATACCACCGCCGATAATGAGTACCGGATGATTATGGTTATCAGTCATTAGACGTTATCTCCCTCGCCCTCCAACAACAGAAGGGATGCGGTATTACCCTTACAGCCAGGAATCAAAGTAAAAGACATTCGTCTGTTGGTGTGAAAAAAACCTGATTTTTGACTGCGTGACTATATGAAAACGGTGCTTGTGTGTCAAGATAATTTAACCGCTAATTTAACCGTATTTAAACCGCTCCAGTTTTGCCTTGACAAGCACATAATCTTTATTGTACGGAGTCCCGGCAATATGCTATGAAGTGGGCACTTCTGCCTATGGGAAGCATGTTAACCGGAACGGTTTCTCCGTTCGCATCGGGGAGAGTCGCCATATAAAACGCAATCCAGACAATCAAGTGAGGCAGCAGATGGACATGAACGGAGCGGCGGAGTATTTTGAGAATTCGTTTCTTGAGGAAGTCATCCGTGAGGGCGGTGTGGACATCCGGGCCTGTTACCAGTGCCAGAAGTGTTCGGCGGGATGTCCCGTCGTTTCGGCGATGGATATTTTCCCCAATCAGGTTATCCGTCAGATCCAGTACGGGAAGCGTGAGAAGGTGCTGGGCTGCAGGAGCATCTGGATATGCGCATCCTGCCATACCTGCAGCGTCCGGTGTCCCAATGACATCGATTTTGCCCATGTCATGGACAGTTTGCGGCACATTGCGCTGCGTTCGGGGGTCAGTGCCGGCGAGCAGGAGATTCCGGTTTTCCATCAGGCTTTTCTCGACAGCATCAAGAGCGCGGGCCGCATTCACGAGCTTTCTCTGATTCTGCGTTTCAAGGTAAAGACGAGGGATTTTCTGAAGGATGCGGCCTTGGGGTGGCAGATGTTTCGTCGGGGGAAGATCAAGCTCCTGCCGCAGAGTTTTCGGGGGGGCAAAGAGGTGAAGGAGATGTTTAGCGCATACGAGAAAGGGGCTCCACGGTGAAAGAGATAACCTACTATCCCGGGTGTTCCCTCCACGGGACGGCCCGCGAATATGACGAATCATTCAGGGGGGTGTCGAAGCTGCTGGATGTCGGTCTCCATGAGCTGGAGGACTGGACCTGTTGCGGCTCCACCTCGGCCCATTGTTCGGACGAGGCGTTGGCGGTTGCCCTGCCGGTGCGGAATTTGCGCATAGCGGAGAAGCACGATCGGGAGATGGTTGTGCCCTGCGTGGCGTGTTACAGCCGTTTCAAGGCGGCGGAGGCGGGGGCGAAAGAGCATCCGGAGTATCTTCCGTCTCCGTATGAAGGACGGGTCTCTGTCCGGTACGCCCTCGATTTTTTTTGCGATCCCGCAATGATCGAGGGGTTGAAGGCGCGGGTGGTGAGACCCTTGAGCGGTCTTAAGGTGGCGTGTTACTACGGCTGCCTTGCCGTTCGTCCGCCGCAGTTGACCGGGGTAGCGAACTACGAGAACCCGCAGCACATGGATCGCCTGATGGAGATCCTGGGTGCGGAGGCGGTTCCCTGGTCGTACAAAACGGACTGCTGCGGGGCCAGTCTCGTCATGACGCGGACCGACATCGTTGTGCAGTTGAGTCAGCGCATCCTCTCCATGGCGCGGGAAGCGGGCGCCGACTGTATTGTCACGGGCTGTACCATGTGTCATGCGAATCTGGATACGCGGCAGTCGGGCCTTCCCGCCGGTGACGGGGCGGCCGGGATCCCCGTCTTTTATTTCACGGAACTGATGGGCCTGGCCATGGGTCATAAGGAGGGGAAAACGTGGCTCCGCCGCCACATAACCGATCCAATCAAACTGCTGTCAACAAAGGGATTGATATGAAATTCGTCACTAGTGACGAAGGGAAAGACATGGAATCTAAAGTAGGCGCGGCACTGGTAATCGGGGGAGGAATTGCGGGAATCCAGGCCTCGCTTGATCTTGCCAATTCAGGCATAAAGGTTTATCTGCTGGAGAAGTCAGCCGCCATCGGCGGTCGCATGGCTCAGTTGGACAAGACGTTTCCGACGAACGATTGCGCCATGTGCATTATATCGCCGAAACTTGTGGAGACGGGTCGTCATCTGAACATCGAGATTCTCACCAATTCGGAACTGCTTTCCTTATCCGGTAACCCCGGTCGCTTTACCGCTCGCATACGCCGTTATCCCCGTTATGTGGACACGATAAAATGCACCGGCTGTAACGATTGTGTGGAGGTATGCCCGATCGGATTGGCAAACGAGTTTAACGAGGGATTGGATGAGCGAAAGGCAATCTACCGTCCCTATCCGCAGGCCGTTCCCAATTCTTTTCTGGTAACGAAACGGGGGACGAGTCCCTGCAAGGCGACCTGCCCCGCGGAGACGAGCGCCCAGGGGTACGTGGCCCTGATTCAGGAAGGCCGCTATGAGGAGGCCCTGGAGGTGGTGCGGGAGTACAATCCTTTCCCCGCCTCGGTCGGGAGGGTATGCACCCATCCCTGCGAGGCCGAATGCAGTCGCGGAAAGCTGGATGCGCCGGTGGCGATATGCGCCTTGAAGCGATTTGCGGCGGATTGGGTGTACGAGCATGGCGGTTCATCGGAAAAGGCGGTGGGTGCGGGTGACGGGATCACGGATCGTCCTGCGGCCAGGGTTGCCGTGGTGGGATCGGGTCCTGCGGGATTGAGTTGCGCCCATCATCTGGTGAGGATGGGATATGGGGTCACGGTATTCGAGTCCCTGCCGGCGGCGGGAGGGATGATGCGGGTGGGGATTCCCGCGTACCGCCTGCCCCGTGAGGTACTGCAGCGGGAGATAGACGCCATCGTTGCCGAAGGGGTGGAGATACGGCTGAACACCCCTGTCCAGGACGTAAACACGCTGTTTGCCGAGGGGTATGCGGCGGTATTTCTGGCGATTGGGGCACATGAGCCGCAGCGGTTGGGTATTGAGGGCGAGGATGCCCGGGGCGTGTATCACGGGGTTCCTTTTTTACAGGCCGTGAGTCTTGCAACAGGAGCGGGGGACCTGCCGACCGTCGGCAAGCGCGTCGTGGTGATCGGGGGCGGCAACACCGCGGTGGATTCGGCGCGAACGGCGCTGAGATTGGGCGCCGGTTCGGTGGCGATGGTCTATCGTCGTTCCCGTGAGGAGATGCCGGCCAGCAGTTGGGAGATAGAGGAGGCCGAGCGCGAGGGTGTCGCGCTGGAGCTGCTGACCGCCCCGGTCGCGGTGGTGGTGAAAGACGGCAGGGTGGCGGGCATCAGATGTCAGCGCATGGAGTTGGGCGATCCTGACGAGAGCGGAAGGCGGCGTCCCGTTCCGATTCCCGGCTCGGAGTTTGTGATCGAGGCCGATACGATGATCGCGGCGGTGGCGCAGGCGCCGGAGATCTCCTTCCTGGATAAGGCGCATGGATTGGAGGTGAGCGATCGAGGGGACCTTTGTTGTTGATGAGAAGACATTGGCGACGAAGCGGCCGGGAGTATTTGCCGGAGGGGATGCCCAGCGAGGTCCGGGGATATTGATATGGGCGATAGCGGATGGCAGACGCGGGGCGCTTTCCATCGATAGATATCTGCGGGGCGTCGATCTGCTGACGGCGCGCGAACAGGTCCCGCTGCCGGTGGTTCATCTGCAGGATGAGGAGATTGATCGGATAGTCGCGGCGGGCGGGGTGGATAGGTCGCCGCGGGCGGCGATGCCCATGGTTCCGGTTTCCGAACGGGTGCGTGATTTTCGCGAGGTGGAGCTTTCGCTGACGGAGGAGGAGGCCAAGCGGGAGGCGTCACGATGCCTGGCCTGCGGTATCTGTTCGGAGTGTCATTTGTGTGTGCGGGTCTGCAAGGCGGGCGCCATCGATCATCAGGAGACGGGCGGTGAGGAGGAGATCCTCGTCGGTTCGGTGATCCTGGCGCCGGGGTATTCATTATATGCACCCGCGGTCGCGCCGGAGCTGGGGTATGGCCGTTATCCCAATGTGGTGACGAGCATGGAGTTTGAACGGATGTTGAGCGCCTCCGGTCCGTTCGGCGGCCATGTGACCCGTCCCTCCGATCATGCCGAGCCCAAGAAGATCGCCTTTCTGCAGTGTGTAGGGTCCCGCAGCAAGGACAACGACACCTGCAGCTCCGTGTGCTGCATGTATGCCATAAAAGAGGCGGTCATTACCAAGGAACATCTCCCTGCCGCCGAGTCCACCATTTTTTACATGGATATCCGCGCCCAGGGCAAGGATTTCGATCTCTATTACGAGAGGGCGAAGAAGGATTACGGTGTCCGGTTTATCCATTCCCAGATCTCCCGTATTGCAGAGCGCCCGAAGAACAAGAACCTCGTGATCGGTTACATAAACGGCGAAGGGAGACCGCAGGAAGAGGAGTTTGATCTGGTGGTCCTTTCCGTGGCCATGATACCGGCGCCGGAGGCCCTGGAGCTCGCCGAACGGCTCGGCATTGCTCTTGATGAGCATGGGTTCTGCCGGACCGACGGATTTTCTCCATTGAGCACCTCCCGGGACGGCGTGTACGCCTGCGGCGTCTTTCAAGGCCCCAAGGACATTCCGGAAACGGTCGTCCAGGCCGGTGCGGCGGCGCAAGCGGCATCCGCTCTCCTCTGCGGAGGTGCGCGGGACGCTCACCCGGACGAAAGAGTACCCGCCGGAACGCGACGTGGCAGGGCAGGCGCCCCGGATCGGCGTCTTTGTGTGTCACTGCGGAATCAACATCGGCGGGATCGTCAACGTCCCTGAGGTAAAGGAATATGCCCGCACGCTGCCGAACGTGGAATATGTGGATGAAAATCTCTACACCTGTTCGCAGGATACGCAGGAGAAGATCAAGAGGGCAATCGATGAGCATCGTCTGAACCGGGTGGTGGTCGCCTCCTGCTCGCCGCGCACCCACGAACCGCTCTTTCAGGAAACGATCCGGGAGGTGGGCCTCAACAAATATCTCTTCGAGATGGCCAATATCCGTGATCAATGCTCCTGGGTGCATATGCAGCTTCCCCTGGAGGCCACGGCAAAGGCGAAAGACATGCTCCGCATGACGGTGGCCAAGGCGCGCCTCATCGGCCCCCTTGAGGAACCGACGATGGAGGTGAGCAAAAAGGCCCTCATCATCGGCGGCGGTCTTGCGGGGATGAGCGCTGCCTTGGCCTTGGCGCGCCAGGGATTCGCCAGTGCGCTCGTCGAAAAGGAACAGGAGCTTGGGGGGAATCTCCTGTCATATCCATTACACCCTCGAAGGCAAGGACGTTCAGGCGTTGCTGCACGACACCGTCCGGGAAGTTATGTCCACGCCGGAGATCACCGTTTTTACGGGCGCGGAGATAACAAAAATCGACGGCTACTTGGGGAATTTCCGCAGCGTTATCTCGATAGCCGGCAAGGATGAAGAATATACCCACGGTGTTGTCATCGTGGCGGTGGGCGCCGGGGAAAGCCGGCCGTCCGAGTATCTCCTCGGCCGGGACATGCGGGTCGTTACGCAGAGCGAGTTTGAGGAACGTCTCGCCCTTCATCCTGAAGAAATCAAAAACTATCGGAACGTCGTCATGATCCAGTGCGTAGGTTCACGCACGCCCGATCATCCCAACTGCAGCCGGATCTGTTGTTCGGTTGCCGTAAAAAATGCATTGAAGCTCAAGGAGCTTTCCCCCCTCACGAGTGTCAGCGTCCTCTACCGCGATATCCGCACCTACGGGTTAATGGAACACTACTATACACTGGCGCGGGAAAAGGGGGTCCGGTTCATCCCGTACGACTTAGCGGCGAAGCCGGAACTTTCCGTCCATAACGGCATACTCGAGCTCAAGGTGAAGGATCTCATGATCGGAGAGGAGGCGGTCATTGCCCCCGATCTCGTCGTCCTTTCCACTGCCGTGATTCCCTATGACAACTCTCAACTGGCGAAGATGCTCAAGGTTCCGCTGACGGCGGACAAATTTTTCCTTGAAGCCCATATGAAATTGCGCCCGGTGGATTTTGCCACGGACGGTATCTTTCTTGCCGGCATGGCCCATTTTCCCAAGACCATCAGCGAAACGATCGCCCAGGCCGGCGCCGCCGTGGCGCGCGCCACGGCGGTCATGGCGAAGGGGTCAGTCAGTATCCTGCCCACCATTTCCTGTGTCGATGCAGAGCCGGTGTGTCGGGTGCGGCCTCTGCGAATCCCTCTGTCCGTTCAACGCCATCCGCGTGGGTGAGACCCCGCAGGGGAAAAAGTCCGAAACGATCGCCGCGTCGTGCAAGGGATGCGGCATCTGCAGCGCCAGTTGTCCGCAGCAGGCGGTCACCATTCGCCATTTTACCGATGAGGAATTGTTCGCGCAGATCGAGGCGTTGAAAGAGGAGCACGCTGTAGCGACGATGGACCGATGAATTGTGAATCGAGTGTGCCCATGAGCTTTGAACCAAAGATTCTCTCCTTCCTGTGCAACTGGTGCGCATATGCAGGCGCCGATTTGGCCGGTATTTCACGGTTTCAGTATCCGCCCAACACACGGGTGATCCGCGTGATGTGCTCCGGCAGGATAGATCCGGCGTTTATCCCCCGGGCATTTCTCGCCGGTTTCGACGGGGTGATGATCCTCGGATGTCATCCCGGCGATTGCCATTACCTCAGCGGCAATATCCAGGCGGAACGGAAGATCACCCTTCTGCGCAAACTCCTGTCCGACGAGGGGATTGGAGAAGAACGGCTCATGCTGGACTGGGTTTCCGCGGGCGAAGGACAGCGTTTCGCCCAGCTCGTCAGCAGTTTCACCGAGCGGATTGCCGCTCTGGGACCGTTTCCCGTAACCCCGGAGACGGAAGAAAAGCTGCGGGCCATTCAGACATCCCTCGAAAGCGAGAAGATACGCTGGATGGCGGGCAAGGCCCCCGAACTTCTGGAAAAAGAAAATGTCTACGGTGAGCGAACGGATCCGGAAAAGGTCAGGGCAGTGCTGGAATCGACTGTGCGGGAGGAACTGCGTAAAAACCGGATCCTCATTTTTCTTGAAGCAGGACCAATGACGGCGGAGGAGATCAGCAGGAAGCTCAAGGCCTCTCTGAAGGAAACGCTCTCGAATTTGGTGTCTCTGGTAGGGGAGGGAAGGATCGGATTCGATCCGTCGGAAGAGGGGCGTTATCCGCGGTATGTAAGAAGCGTCTGAGCATGCCGCCGTATCGAGCTCATTTTCTTTGAATTTTGGTCTCTTGTAATGACCGGAATTGACATAAAGGACGAAATCTCATCATGGGGTCATCAGGCGGCATGACGAATGGTAATGGGATAAAACCGGTCGGTGCGGTGATGGTTGTGGGCGGCGGGATCGGCGGGATGCAGGCCTCGCTTGATCTGGCCGAAGCAGGATTTTATGTCTATCTCGTCGAACATTCGCCCACCATCGGCGGGACTATGTCCCAGCTTGATAAAACCTTTCCGACGAACGACTGTGCGATGTGCATCATGTCGCCGAAACTGGTGGACTCCGGACGACACCGGAACATCAGGATCATTTCGAACGCCGAAGTCAGGGAAATCACCGGCCCTCCCGGCTCTTTCGAGGCGACGATCATACGGAGGCCGCGGTACATCCGTGCCGACAAGTGTACCGGTTGCGGAGAGTGCGCCAAACATTGCCCCGTCACCGCCATCGACAGCTACAATGAAGGGATGAGCAAACGGGCGGCGATATTCCTCAGATACCCGCAGGCCATCCCCAAAGTGTTCCTTATCGACCGGGAAGAATGTATCGGATGCGGCCTTTGCGAGCGGGTGTGTCTCGCCGGCGCCGTTGATTATGGGGACAAGGAAACCGAGGAGAAACTATCCGTCGGTTCCGTCATCCTTGCCCCCGGCTTCGAGGTCTTTGACGCCCAGCGCCGGCCCGAATTCGGCTACGGCGTTTTTCCCAATGTGGTGACCAGCATCGAATTTGAGCGCATTCTCAGCGCGACCGGCCCCCATCGGAGCCATCTGCTGCGCCCCTCCGACGGCGCCATTCCCGAACGAATCGCCTTTATCCAATGCGTCGGATCCCGTGACGTGAAATGCGGCAACGACTACTGCTCGTCCGTCTGCTGCATGTACGCCCTGAAGGAAGCGGTCATCGCCAAGGAGCATGTCCAGTTTGTCAAACCGACGATTTTCGCCATGGATGTCAGGGCGTATGGGAAGGGGTTCGATGCCTATTATGAGCGGGCGAAGGCAGATTATGGCGTCCGGCTCGTCAAGAGCATGGTTTCCAAGGTGAGAGAAAAACCGGGCAGCGGCAACCTGCTCGTTACATACATGAACGAAGAAAGGACGTCATGCGAGGAGGAGTTCGATCTTGTCGTCCTTTCCCTGGGCATGTCAACGTCGCCGGTTGTCCGGAATATGGCGGCGAGGCTGGGGGTCGATCTGAACAGGTTCGGATTCTGCGAGACGGGAACCTTTACCCCCCTTGCCACATCGAGGGAGGGGGTTTATGTCTGCGGGGCCTTTCAGTCGCCGAAGGATATCCCGGAGACCGTTGCCCAGGCGAGCGGCGCTGCGGCGGCCGCAACGGGAATGATCGCCTCCGCGAGAGGAACGCTGACCACGAAAAAGGAGTATCCGCCGGAAGAGGAGGTAAAACCGGAAGCGGAAGCCAGGATCGGCGTTTTCATCTGCCACTGCGGCATCAACATAGGCGGCGTGGTGAACGTTCCCGCCGTCAAGGCGTACGCAAGCACCTTGCCCAATGTCGTCCATGCGGATGAAAATCTCTACACCTGCTCCCAGGATACGCAGGAAAAAATCAAAAATGCCGTCAAGGAGCACAGGTTAAACCGCGTAATCGTGGCCTCCTGCTCTCCCCGTACGCATGAGCCGATGTTCCGCGACACGATCAGGGAAGCGGGTTTGAACAAGTTTCTCTTCGAGATGGCAAATATCCGCGACCAATGTTCCTGGGTGCATATGCGCCGGAAGGCGGACGCAACGGCAAAGGCAAAAATACTCGTGCGCATGGCCGTGGCCAATGTCCGGTTGAACCGTGCGCTTGGGGAAACGGAGGTGCCTGTCGTCCAGCGCGGTCTCGTCATCGGCGGCGGAGTTGCCGGCATGACGGCGGCGCTGCGTCTTGCCGAACAAGGATTTGAGGTTTACCTTGTAGAAAAGGAGAACAGGCTGGGCGGAAACCTGCTGAATATCCATACCACCATTGAGGGAGGGGATGTCCAAGCCTTTCTTCGCGACCTGATCGACAAGGTATCCGGACATCCGGCGATCCATTGTTTGCTCGACAGTACGGTCGTCGATTTCAGCGGGGTACGGGGCAACTTCACCACCGGCGTCAGGACGGCGCCGGCGATGGATTATCAGAAGATTCAACACGGGATAACCATTCTGGCCACCGGCGCACAGGAGGAGAAGCCGGAGGGGTATCTCTACGGCGACGATGCGCGTGTTGTCACGCAACTGGAGCTGGAAGACCGTCTTGCCCACCGCAGGGAAGAGTTGGCCGGACTGCGCGAGGTGGTGATGATCCAGTGTGTGGGATCGAGGAATGAGAAGCGCCCCTCGTGCAGCCGAACCTGCTGCGCCACGGCGATAAAGACCGCCCTGAAGCTGAAAAAAATCAATCCCGCGATAACGATCCGCATCCTCTATCGGGACATCCGCACGTACGGGTTTCTCGAGACCTACTATGCCCAGGCCCGCAAGGAGGGGATTCTGTTTGTCCGGTACGAGCCCGAAGAGAGTCCTGAGGTGAAAAAAGAGGGAGAGCGACTCGTGATTTCCTTCGAGGACAAGCTCGTCAAGGAAAAAATGACGGTACACCCCGACCTGATCGTTCTTGCATCGGCAACCATTCCACGGGACAACAAGGAGCTGGCCACGCTCATGAAGGTGCCGCGCACCGCTGAAGGATTTTACCTCGAGGCGCACATGAAACTGCGTCCGGTGGATTTCGCGTCTGAAGGCATCTATGTGACGGGATCCGGCCATGCGCCGAAATTGATCAGTGAAAGCATCTCTCAGGCGCATGCAGTCGTGGCGAGGGCCTGCACCATCCTCTCCAAAGAAAATCTTCTGGTAGGAGGCGTCGTCGCCGTTGTGGACGGAGAACACTGTGCCGCCTGCCTTACCTGTGTTCGCGTCTGCCCTTATGACGTACCGGTGGTTAATGTGCGGGGTGAAGCGGAGATAGACATCATCAAGTGCAAGGGATGCGGCACCTGTGCGGCGGAGTGTCCCGCCCGGGCTATCGATCTGATGCATTACCGCGGCAGTCAGCTTGAGGCGAAAATTGCGGCGTTGGTTGAATGATACCCGATGCTAAAATGCCGGGAAGTTAGAGCCCACACGTAAGAGAGACGAGGCGCGGCTGGTTGCTGCGCCCGCCGAGCGGTGCGGAAGTTCGTACTGAGTTAGGACAAGCGGGGAGAGAACAAGGCGATGTCAGAGAAAACGGACAACGGTTTTGAGCCGGAGATTATCGCATTCTGCTGTGAGCATTGAGCTTACAGCGCTGCGGACCTGGCAGGTTCGATGAGATTGAGCTATCCCAGCAGTGTGAAGGTAGTGAAGATGCCCTGCACCGGCCGCGTGGATATCCTCCTGGTACTGAAGGCCTTTGAGAGCGGGGTTGATGGAGTGTATCTGGCCGGATGTCTGGAGGGCGAGTGCCATTTCCTCCGCGGCAATCTCCGGGCGCGGCGACGGGTTGAATATGTGAAGGGTCTCTTGGACGAGGTGGGTATCGGTGGGGCGAGGCTGGAGATGTTCAACATGAGCGCCTCTCAAGGCCAGCGATTTGCGGAATGTGCACGGGAGATGACCGAACGGATCCGTTCCCTCGGACCGTCGCCCGCCAGAAAAAAATAATAAAGGGCAGTCACCCGTGGCTGCATTCGTGGGGGTTTAGTCATGATAGTCGGCAATCGCAAGGACTTTCAGGAGATCGTGGCGAAGCTGGGCGCCCGTCGGCGGGTCTTGATCGTAGGGTGTAACGAGTGCGTGACCGTGTGCGGCGTCGGGGGTGAGCGCGAAGTGGGCGTTCTGGCCTCGGAGCTCCGTCTTTACTGGCAAAAGGAAGGGGAGACCTTCGACATCAAGGAGCACACCTTGGAGCGCCAGTGCGACTTTGAATATATAGATCAGATACGGAGTTTTGCCGATAATTACGACGTGATCTTATCGATGGCCTGCGGTGCGGGCGTTCAGTATGTGGCCGAAGCGTATAAGACAAAACGGGTCATTCCTGCCGTCAACACGACCTTTCTGGGGGTGACGCTCGAACAGGGAGTATGGAGCGAGCGATGTCAGGGTTGCGGCACCTGCATCCTGGACATGACGGCCGGGGTCTGCCCGATTGCCCGCTGCGCAAAGAGCCTGCTCAACGGTCCGTGCGGCGGTTCGTCGGAAGGCAAGTGCGAGATCGATAAGGAAACGGATTGCGCCTGGCAATTGATCGTCGATCGGCTCAAGGAATCAGGTCAGATGGACCAATACGATGAGATATTGCCGATACGGGATTGGCGAACCGGTCGTGACGGCGGGCCGCGCAAAAGGATAAGGGAGGACTTGAAACTGTGAAGACAAATTCGAAGATCGAGAAGATATTGGCGAACGGGGGATTTGTCGTTACCTCGGAGTGCGGTCCTCCGCGCGGGTCCGATCCCGAGGCTGTCCGTAAGAAAGGGGAGTTGCTCAAGGGTGTTGTCGACGGGGTGAACGTAACGGACAATCAGACCGCGGTGGTGAGGATGTCCTCGGTGTCCGCCAGTGTGATATTGAAGGGCATGGGACTGGAGCCCGTCCTCCAGATGGTCTGCCGGGACAGGAACCGGATCGCGCTCCAAAGCGATCTCTTGGGGGCGGCGGCGTTAGGGATAAACAATGTCCTCTGTTTGTCCGGCGATCATCAGAAGTTCGGCGATCATGCGCAGGCGAAGAACGTATATGACATCGATTCGATCCAGTTGATCGGGACAGTCTGCCGTCTGCGCGACGAAGGGAAATTCCTGGGAGGCGAGGAGGTAAAGGGGAAGCCGATGCTGTTTGTGGGGGCGGCGGAAAATCCCTTTGCCGATCCGTTTGAGATCCGGGCGGCGAGGCTGGGGAAAAAGGTAAAGGCCGGATGCGAGTTTATCCAGACGCAGTGCATCTACAACATGGAGCGGTTCAGACGTTGGATGGCGATGGTGTGTGACCGGGGGCTTCATGAAAAATGCGCCGTTCTGGCGGGAGTGACTCCCTTCAAGACCGCGGGCATGGCCAATTACATGAAGAAGAATGTCCCGGGGATGGACGTCCCCGATGATATGATCGAGCGGATGAAGGGGGTACCGAAGGAGAAGCAGGCGGAGGAGGGGATAAAGATCTGTGTGGAGCAAATTCAGCAACTCAGGGAGATTCCCGGTGTGCGGGGCATCCATATCATGGCGATAGAATGGGAGTCAAAGGTTGCGGAAATCGTCAAAGCGGCCGGCCTGTTGCCCAGACCGGAGAATGAATAAAAAACACCCGTCTGAACGTCTATCTCTTCCACTTATTCCGGATTGAAGTGGCGCTCTTGCAAAGAGGGGTCTTGGTACTTTTTCATCAGTTCGTAGAGGCGTGACCGGGAAAGACCGGAGATGGTGCAGGCCTTTTTCATATTATCCCCGGAAATGGCCATCAGATCCCGGAGGTATTGCTGTTCCACCTGGGCGATCGCGTCGTCCCGCAGATCCTGCAGTCTCGGGAGCTCCTTGATGCCCGCCGGCGACGGGTCTCCCTTTTCCGCGGTTGATTTGTTGACGATGGCGGAGCGGGCCATCTTCACCCGGATATGGGAGGGGAGGTCCTTGGGAAAGAGGGTAGCGCCATTGCCCGCTGCGGCCAGGACCCGCTCCAGCGCATTGACCAGTTCACGGACGTTGCCGGGCCAGTCGTATGCCTTCAGCGCTTCCAGAAAGTCAGGTGACAACCCTCGTATGTTCTCGCCATGACGTTCCGCCAGGCGGCCGACGTGGTAGGTCACGAGTGCCGGGATGTCTTCCGGGTATTCCCTGAGCGGAGGCAGCTCGATCGTAAACGAGCGGATGCGGTAGAGCAGATCGCTCCGGAATTGACCTTCCCGGACCATCTTGTCGAGATCACGGTTTGTCGCGGCCACGAGCCTAAAATCGCTGCTCAGCTCTTCCTTGCCTCCCAGGGGGCGGAAGCGCCGTTCCTGCAGGACACGGAGAAATGCCTTCTGCACGGCAAGGGGGAGTTCCCCGATCTCATCGAGGAAGAGGGTGCCCCCGTCTGCTTGCTTGATCAGCCCATCCCGGGAGCGGTCGGCCCCGGTGAAGGCGCCCTTCCGGTAACCGAAGAGAACGCTTTCCACCAAGGTGTCCGACAAGGTTGCGCAGTCGACCACGACAAAATTCTTGTCGGCCCGCGCGCTGTTTTCGTGGATCGCCCAGGCGAATAGCTCCTTGCCCGTCCCCGTCTCTCCGGTGATAAGCACGCTGGCGTCATACCCGGCCGCATGGGCGACCTTGTCGAGGCAAGCCGTGATAAGTGGACTGCTTCCCACGATACCCTGCCGTTTCAGCGCAATCAGTGGTTTTTGTGCCAACCGGATATCACGGTACTGGAGGGCTCGCACGAGAGGCAGGATCATCATGGTGATGGAAGAAGGTTTTTCGAGATAATCCCACGCCCCGCTCTTAATGGCGAGCTCTGCCCCGTCGGGGTCGCCGGCCCCGGTCATGATGATCACCTCGGGAGAGGAGCGGACTTTCCGGATCTCGGGGAGGGCGTCCAGGCCGTTTCCATCCGGCAGGCGGACGTCGAGAAAGACGACGGAAAAATCTCCCGACTGTGCGGCACTGAGCCCCGCTTGCATGGTGTGGGCGCAAAAAATATCATGCCCTCGTTCCCTAACTCCATGGGAGAGCAGTTCCGTCATCACGACATCGTCATCGATGATCAGGATTTTTGCCATTCAGCGCCCTTATGGTAATATAATCAGAATAACATGAAATCCCCGGTTGCCCGATTATAGGGAAAACGATTCCGTATGTCAAACAAAGAGATCATCTGCGGACCCGCCGAGGCATGGCAGGACCATCATTCCCCGCCTGTCCGGCGGAAACACTTCTTCTCGAGAGTTGGAGACGTTTTTTGTGTGTTTTGTCTTGTGGCGTTGTGTGGCCACGCCTGAAGAAACTCCCTCAGCGCCTTTCGACCGCCTAAATACGCTTAAAATTCTTATCGGCAATCCATGAAAATTTGCTTAGAATAGTTACCTTTGCGCAAATTGTTTGACGTATTGTTTGCATGATTGTTCTCAGGGGTGCTTGCGTGAATAAAAAGAATTGATTATTGACATGATTCGGTGTAGAAAGACGCCCCTTGCCATGTATGATAAAATATTTTTTACGAAAAAACGTTTGATCGAACCGCGTCCGTCAGTGGGCGGGGCCGCGGCGCTGGCCACCGGCCTTGCCATACAAGCGCAGGTGAAAAAGCTGTTTCACGGCTCACTCGCGATCAGGGTGGTTACCGCCGGTTCGACCAACGCCTGCGAACAGGAGTTGGTGGCGCTAGGCAATCCGTTTTACGATGTGGAGCGGTTCGGCATCCATTTTGTCGCTTCGCCCCGGCATGCCGATATGCTTCTGATTACCGGCCCGGTCAGTCGCAATATGCGTGAAGCCCTCCTGAGAACGTACGATGCGGTCCCGACGCCGAAAATCGTCGTAGCCGTCGGCGATGATGCCAGTGACGGCGGGATCTTCAAGGGTTCTTACGCGACCCTGGATGGCGCGCATACGGTTGTGCCGGTTCATTATCAGATTCCGGGCGATCCGCCATCGCCGTATACAATCCTCTGTTCGCTGTTAGAGATACTCAATGACCTGGATGGGAACCGGCCTTAACATCATGCTTGCATTCATTCCATCACCAGCCGGGTTTTCCCTGGTTATTTTGACATTCGCCGCGGGCGCCATCGGCGCCGTTCTCACGGGCACAAACGACCGCCGTGCAAATCTGTGGGGCAATGGTTGCGCTATTCTCGGATCGCTTCTGGGTCTTGTTTTTTCCGGCACGGTGTTGATCACGGGGATCGTTCCGGCCTTTGCCGTTCCGACTTCATTTCCGTTTCTCTCCCTGTCTGTCCGTGTTGACATGATGGCGGCTTTTTTCATGTTGCTTATCTCACTCATCGCCTTTTTCTGTTCAATCTATGCCTTGGGCTACGCAAACCATTTTTTTCAAAAATACCCTCTCGGCGCCCTCGGTTTCTTTTACAATACCTTCATTGCCAGCATGATCCTGGTGGTAACCGCGCACAACGCCCTGTATTTTCTCATCGTCTGGGAAATCATGTCCTTGACCTCGTATTTTCTGGTAATTTATGAGCGCCATGAAGAAAAAAACATCAAGGCCGGCACCCTTTATTTCATCATGACGCACGTCGGGACCGCTTTTATCCTGTTGGCATTCCTGCTTCTCTATCAGGCGAGCGGCTCGTTTGATTTCGCAGCCATCAGAGAGGGCATCGCCTCCGCGCCTCTCGCCATCCGAAATGCCATATTCGTCTTTGCGCTTGTCGGCTTTGGGGCGAAGGCCGGCATCATTCCGTTCCATATCTGGCTTCCCGCCGCGCATCCGGCCGCGCCCTCGCACGTCTCGGCGCTGATGTCGGGCGTTATGATCAAAACGGGCATCTATATGCTGGCCAGGATATGCTGGGATATGTTGCCCGGCGAACCGCCGCTCTGGTGGGGGCTTCTGATTATGATCATCGGCTCGATCTCTTCGCTGCTCGGGGTTCTGTATGCCCTCTCCGAGCATGACCTGAAGAAACTGCTCGCCTATCACAGCATTGAAAATATCGGCATTATCCTACTGGGCCTGGGCAGCTCGCTCGTCTTCCTTTCCGCCGGCATGAAGACGTTCGCGGTGCTCGGCCTCATCGCTGCTCTTTACCACACCATGAATCACGCAACGTTCAAGGCTCTGTTATTCCTCGGCGCCGGTGCGGTTATTGCCGGAACCCATACCCGCAACATCGAAGAATACGGCGGGCTGATCAGGGTTATGCCGCAGACCGCCTTTTTCTTCCTCATCGGTTCCCTGGCAATTTCCGCCCTGCCGCCGTTCAACGGGTTTTTCAGCGAATGGATGACCTTCCAGGCCCTGTTCCAGGGGGTGAATACATTTGACCTGGCGACGAAAATGCTGTTCGTCGCAGCAATCGGCGCCCTTGCTTTCACCGGCGGTTTGGCGGCGGCGTGTTTCGTAAAGGCATTCGGCGCAACCTTTCTGGCCAGGCCGCGCAGCGAGGGGGGAGCGCAGGCAAAGGAGCCCGCACTGCCGCTGAGGATCGGCATGGCGGCGCTGGCCCTGCTTACCCTGATTCTCGGATTTGTTTCCGGCTGGGTTGCGAATGGCTTTGCCGATCTTGCGGCATCGTTATCCGCTTTTCGGCAGATGGAGAACCTGTCCGTCGTGTCATTCGATTTGATGAGTGTTCGGACGGGGTTCGCCTCGATTTCCCTGCCGGTCCTTTTCACGGGTATCGTGGTTATGACCGCCGCAATCGCCGCCGCTTTCGTGATTCTCACGCGGAAGCGGGTGATAAGAATCGGAGACACCTGGGATTGCGGCGCTGACCTCACCTCGCGGATGGAGATCACCGCAACGGGTTTTTCCCGGTCGATCATCACCGTTTTTCGGGGCGTGTTAAAACCGACGGGACAAACGGAAATAGAATATCATGACGCCAAGCTGAGATATTTCCCTAAAACAGGCATCGTCACGATGGCATTTCAGGATGTCTATGCGTTCTATTTTTATCAACCGCTGCAGAAAATTACACTGGGGGTTGCCGAGCAGATCAAGAAGATCCAGATCGGCAACATCAATGTCTACATACTGTATATTCTCTTAACCTTGACCGGCTTATTGCTGATGCTGGTACTATGACGATGACATCGACTTCCCTATTGCCCTGGGTCATTCAATTAGTGCTGATACCCGCCCTGTCGCCCTTTTTTATCGGCGTTACGAGGAAGATGAAGGCCGAGTTGCAGAACCGTCAGGGCGCTTCTCCCTTTCAGCCGTATCGGGACATGAGGAAGCTTTTTCGGAAAGACGAGGTTATGAGTCGTGATGCTTCCTGGGTCTTCCGCTTTACACCCTACCTGGTGTTTTCCCTGACCGTTCTGGTCGGGGGGTGCATCCCTCTGATTTCGATGACGATCATGAATACCTCTGCCGGGGATTTCCTCGTGGTGATTTATCTGCTTGCGTTAGGCACCTTCTTTCTCGCCCTTGCCGGCATGGATACCGGAGGGGCATTCGGCGGATTCGGTTCGAGCCGCGAAATGATGGTTGCCGCTCTGACCGAGGGCGGATTAATCTTGTCATTGCTGACCCTGGCGCTGATAAGCCATACGACCAACCTGTTTGCCATTTCCCGAGCGGTCGCATCTCTTTCATTTTACGATCTGCCGCCCGTTCTTCTTGCATTTGTCGGGTTTTTCATCGCCCTCCTGGCCGAAACGGGCCGGTATCCGTTCGACAATCCTGCCACCCACCTCGAACTGACCATGATACACGAAGCGATGATCCTGGAATATTCGGGGAAGAGACTGGCCATCATCGAATGGGCGGCCGCGAATAAATACCTGATCTTCATCGCCCTCGGGGCGAATCTGTTTTTCCCCTGGGGTATTGCCGATACCCCGGCCGCTGCGGCGATGATCGGATCGCTGGCGCTCTTTATCGGGAAGTGTCTGCTCTTCTGTGCGGCCATTGCGCTCATCGAATCGACCATCGCGAAATTCAGAATTTTCCGGTTGCCGGATTTACTGTTCACCTCCTTTATCATCAGCATTATCGCCATAGGATTGATCGTGTAGAATATGATTTCCATCGCGCCGCAAATACAATTGGTTATGCAAGCCGTGATTTTTGCCGCGGCGGTTTTCCTGCACCTGACGAAGAAGAACTCTTCCGCCGTGCGCCTCTACATAGCGCAGTCATCGGCGATCTCGCTGCTGCTCCTGCTTCCTGCCTTTGAAGAATCTTCACGGCTCCTGGCAGTTGCCATCGTCTCGACGATAGCGGTCAAAATATTCATCGCCCCCTATTTCTTTTTCGGCCTGATCCGAAAGCACGGGCTGAAATTTTCGGTGAGCACCTACCTGAACACGCCGATAACCTTGCTGATAATCGCGGCGCTCGTAGCCCTTACCCGGACGGAGGTTTTCCGGCCGCTGGCGCACCTTGCAGCCGACGGCAACCATCTGGTGCTGCTTTCCGTGGCGACGATCATGATATCGCTCTTTTTGATCGTCAACCGGAAGGGCGCCCTCTCCCAGATGCTCGGCATCCTCTCCCTGGAAAACGGCATCGTCTCCTTTGGCGTTTTTGCGGGGCTGGAGCAGAATCCGGGACTGCAACTGGGTATCACGTTCAACATCCTCATCTGGATCATCATTGCCACCGTTTTTATCTCCATGATCTACCGGCAATTCGGCTCGCTTGATGTCACCACGATGAAGAAGCTTACGGAATAGACCCATGGCCCTCCTCGTATTGATCCTGACTCCGCTTGTCGCCGCACTCGCCTGTTTGGCGGTGAGGAGAGTGGTCCGGCCGCTGGAGCTGATCACGGCCCTGGCGGCGCCTGGGGAATTTGTTGCCGTGGTCATCGCGGCGATCTCCGTCTTTTATGACGGCCGCTATCAATACGGTTCGTATCTGTCCGTAGATGCACTTGGCATCGTTGTTCTTTCAACGGTAGCCCTGGTCGGATTTGCGTCGTCCTTCTATTCCATCGGTTATCTCAGACGGGAGGTGGCAAAAGAGATCATCGGTTTCCGGCGGGTGAAACAATATTTTGTCCTTTTTCATCTGTTTCTGATGGCCATGTTTTACGCGATCATCACCGTCAATCCGATCCTGATGTGGATCGCCATCGAAGCCACCACCCTGTCGACCGCTTTCCTCATCAGTTTTTACAACAAGCCGACGGCGATGGAGGCGGCCTGGAAATATCTGATCATCAATTCCATCGGCTTGTTGCTCGGATTCTTCGGCACCCTGCTGTTCTTCGTGCCTGTCTCGAATACGGCCGCTGACGCATTTGTCACCTGGGAGATGTTGCAGGCCAATGCCGCCGGTATGAATCCACTCCTGGTGAAGATAGCATTCATATTCGTCCTTATCGGCTACGGCACGAAAGCGGGTTTGGCGCCGATGCACACCTGGCTGCCGGACGCGCACAGCAAGGCCCCTTCACCGATCAGCGCGCTCTTGTCGGGGGCGCTGCTGAATTGTGCGCTCTTGGCCATACTGAAATTCAAAATGATCACCGATGTCGCGCTGGGTACCGCTTTTCCGCAGAATCTGCTCATCTTCTTCGGGATCATCTCCATCACGATTCCCGCGTTCATCATCATCGTCCAGAAAAATTACAAGCGGCTCTTTGCCTATTCGAGCATCGAACATATGGGCATTATCACACTCGGTTTCGGCTTCGGCGGCATGGGCTCATTCGCCGCGCTTTTGCACATGATCTACCATTCCCTGGCCAAATCCATCCTGTTCTTTTCGGCGGGTAATGTCCTATTGAAATACGGCTCTACCAAGATCGCGAATGTCAGAGGCGTCCTGACGGCGCTCCCGGTAACCGGAACGGTATTGTTTTCGACCTTTTTGGCGATCACCGGCGTGCCTCCTTTCGGTCTTTTCCTGACCGAGGTCTATATCCTGACCGCCGGCATCGCCTCGCATCCCCTGGTCGTCATCATCGCGCTTCTCCTGCTGGCGCTGATCTTTGTGGGATTTTTGCGGTTTATTGCGGCGATGGTGTTTGGCAAACCCCCGGATCCCGTGGAGCGGGGAGAGGCGAACGCCCTGACGATCGTTCCGCCGGTTGTCCTGCTGGCGCTTTTGATAACGTTCAGTATTTTCCTGCCGGAGCCGCTGAAAACATGGATCAATGCGGCGGTGGCGCTCATTCATTGATGAACCCTATGACTGGAAATACCCGCATTGAAGAATACCTCCCGCCGCAAACGGCAGTTCGGCAGTACGGCAATTTATTTGCCTACGAGCTGCCGCCGGGTGGTATCGTGCAGGCGTGTGAGCTGCTGTATCGCCGCCATCGTCTGCCTCTGAAGACGATAACCGCATTCGATGAACGGGAAGCGACCGGTTCATTCCGGATCATGTATCTCTTCGGCATCCCCAAAGAGAATATATTCCTGGCCCCCTTCATCCGGATACAAGAGGATTTCCCGTCGCTCACCCCTTCGATCCATGAGGCCTCAACCTATGAGAGGAAGATAAAGTCCTTTTTCGGGTTGACTCCGCAGGGCCATCCGGATCCGAGACCCATTATTCTCCATGAAAACTGGCCGGAGAATAGCTTTCCCCTGCGGAAAGATTTTGCCTGGAATTCGAGGCCTCCCCTCGCTTCAGGCATATTTCCGTTCCGGAAGATGGACGGTGAGGGGATATACGAAATACCGGTCGGGCCGGTGCACGCGGGTATTATCGAACCCGGCCATTTCCGGTTCAGCGTTGCCGGAGAGGAGATCCTCTTTCTTGAGCCGAGGCTCGGGTATTCCCATAAGGGCATCGAGAAACTGTTCGAAATCCTGCCGCTTCAGGAAAAGATCAAACTGGCGGAGCGGGTTTCCGGTGACAGCTCGTACAGCCACTCCCTGGCCTTCTGTCTGGCGCTGGAGTCATTATCCGACACGCCTGCGGGAGAGAAAGCAGGCTGGCTCAGGGTCATTTTCTGCGAACTTGAGAGACTTGCCAACCACCTGGGGGATATCGGCGCCATCATGACCGATACGGGATTCAACTTCGGCGGAGCTCACGGTGCGCGCTTGCGGGAGATCGTCATGCAGATGAACGATCGCCTGACCGGGAGTCGTTTTCTGCGGGGAGTCAACACAATCGGCGGCGTGAGATCCGAAGAAATCACGCCGGAAATTGCCGCACGCCTGGATGCGGAACTGGAAGGATTGCGCAAGGATTTTTCCGAGGTCATGGAAGTAGCGCTGGATAGCAATTCCCTGCTGAACCGCCTGAAAAATACGGGAATTCTGGAGGCACGCACCGCCCGTGATCACGGGGTCATCGGCGTTGCCGGAAAAGCGGTCGGTTTTTCCGCCGACGCGCGGGTTGATTACCCCTACGCCGCGTATGATAAGCTGCCCCTTGACGTTGCCACGGAGCATGGCGGCGATGTCTACGCACGGTTCACCGTGCGCGTCAAAGAGGTCCATTCTTCGATCGGGCTGATTCGGAGGGCGCTCAGGAATCTGCCGCCACGGGGTGACGTCAACGTGCCGTGCGTCCATGAATTCAGAAAGAATGCCTACGCCGTCGGTATCGTGGAAGGCTGGCGCGGAGACGTCGTATACCTGATTGCGACCGATGCTCACGGAGATGTCAGCCGCGTTTCCGTTCGCGATCCTTCCTTCCTGAACTGGACCGCCCTGGGTTATGCGGCCGTCGGAAACGTCGTTCCCGATTTTCCCCTCATCAATAAAAGCTTCAACCTTTCCTATTCAGGGAACGATCTGTAGAATAATCATTCGGAAGGCGGAAGATGGGGGAAGGCGTCCCTCTCGTGGGGGATAGCCAGGGACGCCAGGAACTCCTGCTGGAAATCCTTCTCGGTGGTCAACTCGAGATATTCCACCCGCCGGGCGATCGTCTCGGCCTCTCCCCGCTTCTCTCGATCGAGGAGAGCGATCCGTGCCCCGTCGCCCGCCGCGTTGCCGACCGATGAGACCCCTTCGAGGTTGCAGTCGGGAAACATGCCGAGACGCATCGCCGCCGTCTTGTCGATATAGCTCCCGAATGCGCCGGCGAGGATCACCCGGTCCAGCTTCGCGATCCCCAGGCGTTTCATCATCAGTTTGGCGCCCGTGTAGAGGGCGCCTTTGGCAAGCTGCACGCTCCGGACATCCTGCTGGCCGATCGTGATCTCCTCGTTCAGGGAGGTCTCTTCCCGCCAGGCGATGACGAACTCCGGCTTGCCGTCGTTCATCCGAAGACGCGGCGTGGCGAGATCCGTCCGGAAGCGGCCGCTTTTTTCGATGATCCCCGCCCGGTAGAGTTCGGCCACCCCGTCGATGATCCCGGAGCCGCAGATCCCCCGGGCGCCGGTGATCGGGCTCTCCGGCCGCCAGCGCTCCTCGCCGATGATCTTGAAGGCGACCTCCCGCGTCGCGGGATCGATCCGGATCCGCTCGATCGCCCCGGGGGCGGCCCTCATCCCGAAACGGATATGCGCCCCCTCCAGGGCCGGGCCGGTGGCGCAGGAAGCCGAGAGGAGCCTTGCACGGTTTCCCATGATCATCTCGCCGTTCGTGCCCACGTCGATGATGAGGACCATCTCCTCGCGGCGGTAGGGCTCCTCCGCGATCAGAACCCCCACGTTGTCGGCCCCGACGAAGCCCGCCTCGATCGGGAAGCAGGTGGACGTTGGCGGCGGGATGGGTCGTAAGACCGAGGTCGCGCGCCTTGATGTCGAGTGAACGGTGGAGGGCCGGTGTGAAGGGTG
Source organism: uncultured delta proteobacterium (assembly GCA_963817385.1). GTDB lineage: Bacteria > Desulfobacterota > Syntrophia > Syntrophales > UBA5619 > JAKAFS01. Next base: position 380,925 of record CAWFOM010000010.1, on the reverse strand, counting down.
AGACCCCCAGGTAGCGGGGATCGATTCCGAGGAGGAGGTGGTGCATGACGGTGTTTCCGACCATCGTCACTTCGAGGATATCGGCGGGGGAGAGGCCCGCTTGGGCCGTCACGCCCCGGATGAGTCGGTTCAGAGCAGTCGATGATCACCCCCTTGAGCTTCTCCAGACCGACGGAAGGGTGGTCCAGTCGCATAGGTGATCCGGGCAATGACATCCTCGCCGTAGGCGACTTGGGGATTCATGAGCGATTCGGTGGCGATGACATCACCGGTCCTGAGGCTGCACAGATAACCGACCACGGTGGTCGTGCCTACGTCGACGGCGAGGCCGTACGCCTCCGTCACCTCTCCCGGAAAAACGGCGAGGATTTCCCGCTCCATCCAGAGGGCCGCGGTAACGTGCCAGTTCCCCTGCCTGAGGACGCCGGGGAGCTGCACGCAGGGCGGGATAGTCGATCGCAGGACGGGGGATGCCGAAGCGCTCCCCGAGCGCGGCAACCAGACGGTCGTAGTCGCCCAGCGGCCGGCTCAGACTGGGGGGATCGAGCTTCACGGGGAAGAGCCGAATCGCCGGATTCAGGGAGATGGCTCGTTTTGTGGCCTCTTTTCTCACCACCTGCCTGCCGGTGCGACTCTCTTCGGGTACGACGATGAGGAGATCCCCCCGGATCATGGCGTTGCAGGCCAGACGGAAACCTTCCGCCCGTTCTTTGTCGCTGATGAAGGCACCCTCCTCTTCGGTGAACGGCGAGAGATGGTCGGAAAGCGAGGTAATACCGTACCGCTCGAAGGTTCCCGACTCGATCCTGATACGGCACTTTCCGCAGCTTCCGTTTCCCCCGCAGAGCGATTCGATACCGACACCCAGTGACTGTGCAGCCTCAAGGATGGTTGTTCCTTCCGGAATCTCGCCACGCCTGCCGGAGGGCTGAAAAATGACCTGATGCCTCTTCATTGACCGCTCCCCTTTCCTCCCACAGAGCCATACACCATTGCCGCAGGAATGTCTAATGGCGTTTTACCCCGTTCATGCATGTTGCCGCTGTCTGTCTCTTCCTCGCGAGGCCGCTTTTTCATGCAGTCGGCAGCTTCCGAAAGTCTTCCGGGGTATTGACATTCAGGAACATCCGGCCTTCCGGATCGAAGCAGTGGAGGATCTCGGGGGATATCTTGAGGATCTTTTGTCCCGGGTAGAGTTCCTTGATCTGCAGGCGATCCCGATCGAGGAGGTTTCGGATGGCGGGGAGGCAGCGGCGGGCATAGACGGCGTGGAGAGGCTGGAGACCGTCGGGCGGCGCCGGGACGACGATGTCATAGCCGGTTGCCAGGGATGCCATGTATTCGATAAACGAACGGTTCAGGAAGGGTATGTCGCAGGCTGCCGCAAAGGCGTGCTCCTCCCGGGCATAGAAAAGACCCGTATAGAGACCGCCGAGGGCGCCCCTCTCCGGGAGGATATCGGTGACGATGGCGGCTTCCTGGTCGATATAGTCGAGAGGACTTGTCGTGACGATGATGACCTCCCGAAAGAGCTCCCGGAAGAGCCGGACAGTCCGGTCGATCAGGCGCTCACCGCCAACCCGGAGAAACGCCTTGTTTTCTCCCATTCTCCTGTTCCTGCCGCCGGAAAGGATTATGCCGGTCATGAGATGCCTCCCCACATGCCGTCCGCTTCGGTAAAAGAGTATTCACCGGTGCGATTTCCACTTGCGCAATACGGGAGTGATTATTAACGTGCCGATGGCAATTTGGCAACATTTTTTGCGAATACTCCCGTCTGATCTGAAAGGTTGGGCGTGGCCTCCCGGAGTTTTCCGTCAAGCTGAAAGAAGATATCGCCGCGCGGAGGCCCAGATCGAGGATACCTGCTCAGGCAGTTCAGCAAACCGGCATATTGCAACCATCCGGGTCGCTCGCAGCTTGATCGTTATTCCTCCGCGAAATAATTTGAACGATGCTCTCATATATGATAGGGCTAACGCATCGCACTGTTCGGAGACAGAGTTTTCCTGATGAGCAACGTCAGCAAAGGATAATTGCGTATGAGAAAACGATTGACGGCAAAATCGGACCTTAAGAACCTGACGGTCCTTGGAAAAGACAAGATCAACCCGGGTCGAACATTGGAGGCATTTCCCAATCATCATCCCGAGCGGGATTATACGATTACCCTGTTTACCGAGGAATTCACCTGTGTCTGTCCGCTGACGGGGCAGCCGGACTTTGCAAAACTGAAAATCCAGTATGTTCCCGACATGCTTATCCTGGAATCGAAATCCCTCAAACTCTATCTCCACTCGTTCCGCAATGAAGGAACATTCCACGAGCATGTCATCAATGTCATTTTAGACGACGTCGTCGGCGCGCTTGCTCCGCGCTGGTGCAAGATTACGGCTGATTTTGCCGTCAGGGGCGGCATTGGCATTTCCGTGGATGCGGAATATACACGATAGGGACAATCGAGAAAAGGATCCTTCCCATGCATTACCGGCTATTCCCCGCCCTGACGGGTGTCTTTGTGACCTGCCTTGTCGTATCGAATATCATTGCGATCAAGCCTGTGGCCCTTGGTCCGTTCTTTCTTCCCGCTGCAATCATCATATTCCCGGTGTCCTATATTTTGGGAGATATTCTCACCGAGGTCTACGGATACCGGCGGGCGCGGCAGGTTATCTGGATTGGTTTTGCCTGCAACGCCCTGGCGGTGGCGGCCATTTACCTGAGCATGATGCTGCCTCCCGCCCCTTTCTGGCAGATTGCCAATTTCCCGTCGCCCGAACGGTCCCAGGAGGCCTATGCGGCGATTTTCGGGTTCACCCCTCGACTGCTGATCGCGTCCTTCATCGCCTATCTGACGGGAGAGTTTCTGAATGCTTTTGTGCTGGCGAAAATCAAGATTGCCATGCGGGGACGTCATCTTTGGGTCCGCACCATTTCGTCGACCCTGCTGGGGCAGATGGCCGATTCGTCAATCTTTATCACCATAGCTTTTTATGGGATCATTCCGGTAACGGTTTTAGCACAGATGGCTGTGACTCAGTGGCTCATCAAGTCCCTCTATGAAGCGGCATTGACGCCTCTTACCTACCTGGCCGTCAATTACCTGAAAAAGGCCGAACGCGAAGATTTCTATGATTACGAAACAAATTTCAATCCTTTTGTCGTAAAATGATGTTTAACTTGATACTATCGCAGATCGGTTGTAGAAAATCGCCTATCCAATAACAGGCGGAGGCGCGGCATGTACTGGGAAAAAGAGATCGAAACGATGGACCGGGGCTGCCTTGAGAAGCTGCAGGCTGCCCGACTCGGCGAAACACTGGAGCGGGCGAAAAAATCCATCTATTATGGGAAGCTTTTTGCCGAGAGGGGGCTGGATACGGGCCGCATCCGGACGGTCGCGGATCTCGAGATCCTTCCGCTCACCACGAAAGAGGACCTCCGCGAGCAATGGCCCTATGGGTTTCTTACCTGCTCCCGCGATGAGATCATCCGGATGCACTCCTCTTCCGGGACGACGGGCAGGGCCACGGTGATCTTTCACACGGCAAACGACATCGCGGCCTGGACGAATCTCCTCGCCCGCTCCATGTACATGACCGGGATGAGACGCTCAGATGTGTTCCAGAACATGATGACCTACGGCCTCTTCACGGGGGGCCTCGGATTCCACTACGGCGCGGAGAAGATCGGGGCGCTGGTGATCCCCGCCGGGGCGGGGAACAGCAAGCGTCAGATCCAACTGATGCGGGATTTCGAGACGACCGTCATCCATATCATTCCCAGTTATGCCCTCCACCTCTCGACCGTCTTTACGGAAGCCGGCGTCGATCCCCGCCGGGATACAAAGCTGAAGATCGCCTTCCTCGGCGCCGAACCGCATTCGGAGAAGATGCGCCAGATAATCGAGGAGTTCTACGGATTCAGGGGATTCAACTCCTATGGCCTCTCCGAGATGAACGGCCCCGGCGTGGCCTTCGAGTGTCCGGAACAGCACGGGATGCACCTCTGGGAGGACAACTACATCGCCGAGATCATCGATCCCGTGACGCTCAAACCGCTTCCCGAGGGGGAGGAGGGGGAACTGGTGATGACGACCCTCCTGAGGGAGGGGATGCCGATCCTCCGCTACCGGACGAAGGATCTGACCCGGATCATCCCCGGCCCCTGCCCCTGCGGCCGGACCCACCGGCGGATCGAGCGGATCAAGGGGCGGACCGACGACATGATGATCCTGAAGGGGGTGAACATCTTCCCGATCCAGATCGAAAAGAGGCTCATGGAGATCCCCGGCGTGGGGACAAACTTCCTGATCGTCCTCGACCGGGAGGGCTACAACGATCAGATGACCGTCAAGGTGGAGATCCAGCGGGAGTTCTTCGGCGGGAACTTGCAGCAGCTTGAAGCCCTGCGGCAGCGGATTGTGGAGGAGCTCAGGAGCGACATCCTGATCACCCCGAAGGTGGATCTGGTGGAGCCGGACAGTCTCCCGAAGAGCGAGGGCAAGGCGGTGCGGGTGATCGACAACCGGAAGGATTAGAGGGGGGAGGAGATGATTACCTATCAGCTTTCGATATTCGCGGAAAACAAGCCGGGGAGGCTGGCGGCGGTGACACAGGCTCCTGGCGAAGGAGAAGATCAACATCCGGGCGACGACGATCGCCACGTCCGATACCTTCGGTGTTATCAACCTGATCGTCGACGATCCCCCCCGGGCCGAGGCGGCGCTCACGAAGGCCGGTATGACGGTCACCCTGAGCCGTGTCCTGGCCGTCGTCATCCCCGATCAGCCGGGCGGCCTCGACAAACTGACGCAGCTCCTCTTTGCGGAAGGGATCAACATCAATAACGCCTACGGCTTCGTCCTGGAGGGGAGCCGGAAGGCGGTCTTCGTGGTCAGCGTCGATCGGATCGAGACGGCCGAAAAGCTCCTGGAAAAAAATGGCTTTCAGACGCTGGATGCCGAGGCGCTGTCCGCCGTCGAGCCGTTTCACTATAAGAAATAGTGATGGATTTCCGTAATTGCCCGATTTATTACAAGGGGAGCAAGAAAACGTGAGGATGAGACTATGACACACGCTGATAAAGGACGCTATTCGGCCAAGCATGCGCCGGGCGGGAAGCCGGATGAGAAAATAGCCGCCGCGGTGCGTGAGAAGGTTGCCAACGGGAAACTCGCCTGCGCCGACGCGGAGCGGATTGGAGCCAGACTCGGCGCAGCCTTGGCGGAGGTGGGACGGACGCTCGATCTGCTGGAGGTCCGGATCAGCCGCTGCCAGCTCGGTCTTTTCGGTTATGACGACCGAAGGGAAGAGCGTCCGGCCGGCAGCGCAGGTGACTCCGGAGATCGAAAGGGCCATTCGCAGCCGTCTTGCCGGCGGCAGGCTCCCCTGCGCAGCCGCCTGGGAGATCGCCGCGGAGATGAAGATCCCGCGGATGAAGATTTCTTCCGCCTGCGAGACGCTGAAAATCAAGATTAAACCCTGCCAGCTCGGCGCCTTCTGAATCAGATGCTCCGCACGTCAGGACAGAGCGTTTAGATAACGGGTCAGGATCCGGAGAATTGTCTCGGCGTTTTGCCGCGCGTGCCAGAGGATCTTTTCCATGGTCAGTTCCTTGTCTTCAAGGCCATGGGCGTAATTGTCCACCGAACAGAGCGAGGCGTAGGGCAGATCGAGCTCCTGGGAGACAATCGCTTCGCTGGCCATCGTCATCCCCACGAGGTCGGCGAATGAGCGACATCATCGCAATCTCCGCCCGTGTTTCGAAACGCGGGCCGGCGGTCTGCCAGTAGGTTCCTCCATCGATCACCTCGATGGCGCAATCCCGTGCCGCCTCCAGCAATTTCCGCCGCACCTCCGCATTCAATGCCGGGGTGATATGAACGGGCTTCTCCCGGACGACCGTGGGGCCGGCAGCAAGCATGAGGTAGTCGTCGGGAATGACGATCATCCCCGGTTTAATCCGCCGCTTCAGGGAACCGGTCGAATTGACGCCGAGGACCTGCTACCACGCCCAGGTCTTTCAGGGCCTGCAGATTGGCCTGGTGGTTGATGAGGTGTGGCAGGATGTGGTGGTGCGGATCCTTCCCGTGACGGGGGATGAAGACAACCTCGGCGGAGCGCAAGACCAGCGCCCGGCCGAATGGCGTTTCCCGCATCTCCTCCCGCAGGTCTGCGAAGATCCCCTGTCCCTGCAGAAAGACGGTTCCCGAGATTATGCCCAGAGGTTTCATCGGCTCTCCTTAAAAACGCGTCGCAACGCAGCGGTATTTGCGCGGTGGTTGCCTTTCAGCGTATAACAGAATTGCCGGCGGCTGTCAAAATGGCAGCCTTGACATCATTTACCGAGATATGCGATAGTGCCTTACAAAGATTGAAAGGAGACAGGTATATGGCGGAAGAATTTTTAGCGCACGTCGGCGATGGGAGCTTTGCGGAGGAGATTCTCAAGGCGGACAAGCCTGCCCTGGTCGATTTCTGGGCGCCCTGGTGCGGACCCTGCAAAGCCATCGGTCCTCTGGTGGAGACGCTTGCAGGTCAGTACCACGATAAGCTCAAGGTGGCGAAGGTCAACATCGACGACAATCCCAAGACGGCGGCGTCTTATGGCGTGAGGAGCATCCCGACCCTGCTCCTCTTTAAGGAGGGGAAGGTTTTCGATACCCTCGTCGGCCTGGTGCCGATGGAACGCCTGGAGGCGTTCATCAAGAAGGCCCTCTAGTTTTCCGGGCGCCCGAAAGGTGAAAACTGTGCGCAGCAAACGAATCCCATTGATGCTTATGGTCCTGGTTCTGATGCTCTCCGGCTGCACCTTCACGTGGCCGTGGACGAAGAAAATCGATTTGACCCGTGCCACACCGGATGGGCTCTACCAGCAGGGGGTGGCATACTATCAGGACGGAAGCTATAAAAAGTCCCTGGAGGTTTTCCAGCGACTCAAGGAGGAGTATCCCCTGAGTAAGTTCGCCATTATGGCGGAACTGGGGATCGCCGACTCCTCGTTCAGCGCCAAGGACTATCTCGAAGCCGAGCTCGCCTACAGAGAATTTCTCAATCTCCACCCGACGAACGAGAACCTCCCCTATGTGATGTATCAGATCGGGCTTTGCCACTTCAACGAGATATCAACGATCGACCGCGACCAGTCCGAGGCGTTTAAGTCCCTCAGCGAGTTCGAGCGGCTGACGGCTCGCTTTCCCGGCAGCAAATTTGCCTTCCTGGCCGAGAAGATGATCCGGGAGTGCAAAAAGACCCTGGGCGAGCAGGAGTTCTACGTGGGGGAATTTTACTTCAAAATCAAGCAGTACCGGGCGGCGCTCCGGAGGTTCGAGAAGGTTGCGCGGGAATATGCGAACGTAGGCCTCGATTACAAGGTAAGCTATTACCTCATCGAAACGAAAAGGCGTCTCGCCGAGGCGGAGGCGGGAAAGAAGACTGAAGTGAAGAGTGATTTCCCCGTCCAGCCTCCTGAGATCTCTAACAAGCCTCCGGTGCGACGAACCCCCTGATCTTCCCAAGCGCCTCGTCCAGGCACTCCTCGGGATCCCGTGCCGTATCGACGACCAGGTGCGTTTCCGCCGGAAACTCCGTTATGGGGTCGAAATCGGCCTTCTGGGCGAGAAAGATCTCCCACCGGCCGTCGGAGGGGTCGGTGCCGTCCGCCTGCCGGGCATCGAGGCGCTCCTTGATGATCCCTTCCGGGCAGACGCATTCGATGAGAAAAAAATCGGCATTCCATTTTTTTGCCGCCTCCGCAGCCCGGATACGCTCCGCCCGCCTCTTGTATGAGGCGTCGATGATCACCGATCGCCCCTTTTGGAGTTCTGCGCCGGCGATCTCCAGCGCCCGGTCATAGGTCAGCCGGGAGATCTCGTCGGAATAGATCCCCTGGCCGAAGGGATCGGGGCGGCGCTCCGCAGGGCGGATGGCGAGGAGTTCCTTCCTGACCAGATCGGTGCGGATCACATCCGCGCCGAGCAAGGGCGCGAGGCCCCGGGCAAGGACGCTCTTCCCCGTCCCCATGAGGCCCGCCGTCAGGATCAGGGCGGGACGCTCCAGCCGGGCGGCGTAGGTGTAGGCCAGATCAAAATAGCGGGCGGCCGTTTCCCGCGCTTCTCCCCGTTCCTTCTCCCCGATAGCCGGATCCTTGATCCGGAAACCCACGACCTTCCCCCGGACATAGGCGTAGTAGCAGCGGTAGAAATTGAGGAGCCGCCGGATATCCGGATCTTCTGCATGACGGATGTATGCCTCGGCGAAGGACTCCCCCCAGGCGCCGTAGCCGTTGTAGTCAAGGTCCATCGCGAGGAAGGCGACCTCGGCGGCGACGTCCCCGAAGCGGAACCGCTCGTTGAATTCGATGCAGTCGAAGATCGTGATCCCGTTGTCGACGCAGATGTGCTCGAGATGGAGATCGCCGTGACAGTCCCGGATCCGGTGCTCGGCGACGCGCCGGTGGAACAGGGACTCCTGCCGGTTCAGAAAATCCCTGACATAGGCGCGGATGAAGGCGTAACGGCCCGTTGGGATCGTGACGCCGACGTAGTCCGCCGTCTGGGCGAAATTCTCCTCGTGGTTCCGGCGGATCGTCTCCAGGCCGCCGATCTCGTCGATCCGCCCCCCCGTTTCAGCCCGGCGGTGGAAATCGGCGAGTTTGCCGGCGATCGCATCCATGACGGCGGGCTCGACCTTTCCCTCGGCCAGGAGTCGCCCGAGCATCCGCTCCTGGGGGAGCTTCTTCATTCGGACGGCGTACTCGACGATCCGACCGTTCCCGCCGAGCGCGAGCCGGCCGGCGGTGTCCTCGACGATCGGGACGACGCCGAGATAGGCCTCCGGGGCCAGTCTCCGGTTCAGCCGGAGCTCCTCATCGCAGTAGAATTTCCGCTTTTCGAGGGTCGTGAAATCGAGAAAGCCGAAATCGACGGCCTTCTTGACCTTGTAAACTTCTTCTCCGGCGATGAAGATAAAGGATATGTGTGTCTGAACGACCGTGATCGCTTCCGGGCGGTGGGGATAGAATTCCGGACGGCTCATCGCGGCAAAAAGCTCGGGGTGCGTCATGGCTGCCTCTTACATGAATCCGCCCGTGAGCGTAGTCCCCGCGGCAAGCCGCGGGGTAAGCGAACAAAAAGCGGATAGATTGTTCATTTAATGATCGTAGATTTTCCGCAGCTTGCTGCGGAGAGCTTTAAATGTGCGGACACCATAGCCGAGCGGGCCGAAAATGTCAAATGCGCCGGCAGGGGTCTGCTCTGCAAGAGCTCTACCCGGTTTTTGTTCGACTCCGCTGCCAGAGGGCGGCATAGATCGCGGCATTGAGGAACAGGACAAGGCTTCCGAGGAGGATCTGGTACCCCTGGGTGAGCTCGTCCGGGTAGAGGAGGGGCATCAGATAGCGGTCGGTGAATGTGCCCCGGTAAGCTTCTTCCCCTCCCAGGGCGCGGAGGATGTTCTCCAGCGGCGTTAGCGGGCAGATGCCGCCAGTGAACTCGATGAATCCCGCCCACAAGAAGGCCGGGACGTGAAGCCACGCCAAGCGACCGCCGCCTGAGGACGAGAAATCCGCCCAAGACCGCGAAGAGGACGAATCCGCCATGGATTATGACCACCAGATCCGCCAAGAGACGATACGTCATGGATCCCCCGCTGGGACAACAATGACTTAAATGCCTGCTGAGACAGCCGTTAAAGTATCATATCGCATTCGTGGAATGAAGGGAGAAAATCTCCCGGAAGCAGATGCGACATCGATCTTCTGAATCTGATGCAAATTCGGTACAGAGTAAAATGCACCTCATCGCCCTATCCAGTTTTGCGGAGAGGTATATGGGCAGTCCTAGGCATCCATCAGCAGCTTCACCGCCATGATCAAGACTACCACGATGAAGATTCGCTTGATCCAGACGTTTCCGATCCGGTCGGAATATTGGGCGCTCATGTACGAGCCGATGCAGGAACCGGCAAACATGACCAAGGCCAGAGGAAGATGGATGGCGCCGTGATAGGCGTAGGTAGCCGCCGAAGTAACGCTCATCATGATCCCGGCAACCTTCGTATTGGCGGCGCTTTCCAGAAAGGTCTGACAAAAAACGAGGATCATGATGTAGGACATGAACGTCCCCATTCCGGCCCCGTAAAAGCCGCCATAGATGCCCGCGAGGAGGCTCAAAAAGGCACCTAAAATGTATCTTCCGGTGGTTAGGGGACGCTTCGTTGCCACCGCCACAACCCCCAACCTCGGATTGGCCACCACAACAATCAGCAGGACAACCGTCAGTGCCACGATGAACTTCTTTAGGAGTTCGGGGCTGATCTGAAGTGCGAGGTTAGCCCCGATGAAGCCTCCGAGAAGACAAGGAATGCCGACGATAAAGGCCAGACGGTAGCGCATCATCCCCTTGCGATGAAAAGAATAAAGGCCTGCCAGCCCGATCCCGGTGGTTCCCAATCTGTCCGTGCCGATGGCTGTATGGGGTGGAAGGCCCATCAGAATCAGAAGCGGGATTGTGATCAGGCTACTTCCGCCAACCAGTGTTCCAAAGGTGCTACAGATCAAACTGGCGCCGAAGATGATGATCAGTTGTGTGAGATCCATAGCTTATCGGGGATACCTTTCCGTCAGTACCGGCAGGCTCAGGGGTGTTCCCGCGTCCAAAATAATCAATCTGATTCTGTTAAGATATTTCTTTTTCGTGAAGAGACATAGAACAAGAAGGTCTTGTGTGTCAACGAAAAGGACAAAAAATGTGGGTGTTTTGCCGAAGATTGCGGAAGAGATATGTCGGGGATGCCGTAGGAGTGATCATTGCCATCTGAAAGCGGCAACTTTCCCTAACTTCTGCGATTACTAAGTTCAGTCGATAACGGATAATGAATACCATTTAAAAGGGTGCACTCCAGAAGAGCCGACTTAGTTCTTCAGCATCAACGACCAGCGCACCTTCACTTCGGCGGTCATGGGCACGTCGCCAACCAGTGTACCATAGAGGCCGATGAGCACCTTCTTGTCCTGCGCAAGCCACCCCCCGTCCGGGGCGGCTTCCGGACGGCCCCGAAGAACTTGGATCTCGTCGGGTGTGCCTTTTTGATATTTCTCGGGGAGGAATTTTCTGCCGCTTGTCGAGTGCTGCTCGCTTCGTTTCCTGCCGTCGAGGCGAACGCAATCAATCTTAGCCGTGAAAGTGTTGTCCAGGCGGCCGATGTTCGCGGCGTAGGTCCCCGCCTGCGCGTCGATCTTGATCGTTGCGGGCCACTCACCACGCATCAGATCTTCGAACTTCAACTCCGCGGTTTCGCGACAGGTCTCTCGTTCATCTACCGCGGTCTTGAAGAGCTGATCTCTCTGTACCTCCATCTTGATCTTTCCAGTGGCCGGGGTCTTCCGGTCGGCAAACCAGATCTGATAGCGCGGCGAACCCTTGCGCAACGACTCGCCCGCTTTCGTTAACGTCTGTATATCGTCTTTGACCTTTGGATCCTGCCTCATCTCCTGCGTCACCCGCATCCGACAGGACATATCATCGCCGCACTTCTCCAATTTAGCCACGAGTGCCGCCATCTCGGGCGAGGGCTTGAACGCCTCGTTCTTCGGGGGGCTCGCGGCTCTATGGGGTCCACCAAGATCACCCGGATCCTGGATGCTTGGCTGCTGCGCTATCAGCGTGGCCCTGACGACGAGCGAGCGACTCGTCGACCATTGCTGGGATTGGTAATTGTTATTCGTGCCGCTCGCATTGCCCTTGATATCGATGGTGTATTCCAGGGAGGCCTTCTGGCCCTTTGGCGCCAATAAGGTAAAGGCGTATGCCTCAGGTGGCGGAGCCGCCGGAGTAAGGGCGAAAATGGTCAAAACGAGCACTCGACGGAGTGAAAGGCGATTGCCTGCGGTAAACATAAACATAGCGGGTCTCCTTTTCTTTTCTGTTCCTGATCCGTACTTAAGTTCCTATGCCTCTATTGCTCGAATCATTCAGGAGAGTTTTGGGTGTGGATCCTCAGAAAGCTTTTTTAGAAGTCAGGCAGCATGGACCGGAATACTTCGCACCGGCGGCATATTTTCATTTTCTTGGGCCAGCTTTCCTGCACCTCTCCATGGCAGAATGTTCCGTTGATAAACCAGCAAATATGTCCTGCTCTAAATTCCCTCGCAGGACAGGCCTGCATTCTCTTGGGAGGGCACTTACGTATCACCCAACAGGGTTTGGTCTTTTTGCCAAGAGAACTCTTCAGGACCAGAAGTAGAAGCAACTGGCGTTCCGTGTGTACGGGAACGTTTCTCCAGCCCTGCTCGAAGCTCTGGATGGCTTTTGAAGACGTACCTAACAACCGTGCTAATTGGCTTTGAGTTTTCCCCAAATGGCGACGAATCCTTGAAAACTCATCTTTATCCATTTGTATTCCCACTCCGCCAGCAAAGACATCAAATCTTTCAGAAATGCTCTAATTGCAGTCCCCGATACGGCGGCCCTTCATCTTCACCGTCGAGTTCATCACCGGTCCTTATTCTTCACCCCTCTATATTTTCTTGAAAAACAACGACTGAACCGCCGCCCGTCATAAACCTCAGACCATCTCGCGACCATCGCCATCGGGTTGCTCAAAACTCGGACCGAAAAAGTTAGAAGGTGGCGAAAAAGATCCCTGGCAACTGAATAATTATCTACCACAATGTGGTTATACTGTCAAGAGAATCGCCTGTGAATACAACTTTCTCGACACAACCGGTTGTAATAATTCCCCTTGACACACAAGATTTTTTCCCCTATCCTCAATCCATGCAAAAGTAAGTTCTTATCAATTCAATCAAGCATGAAAAGGAGGAATAACGATGCGCATCACTCAAATGAAATGCAACACCACGTCGAAAGCCATTCTTTTGGTTGCCGCAGTATCCCTTATAACAGGGACACTTTTTGTGTCTGCTCCGGCTCTGGCTCTTCCGAAAGCTTCTGAAGCATGTGCTGAAGGAGAACGCGGAATATCCATGCAGACACCCCCTCAAGGTGGATCAGTATCTTGTTCATGCAGGGGAATTAAAGGGCGTATGGTGGATGTGGAGTGCCCTGCGAGTGGTGGGGCAGATGCTGGAACACCAAGCACCAATAAACGGGTACTCAAGAAACAGATAGATCTTAAAGAAAGTATGAAATAACCCCCTGATCATGGACTGAATGTAAGTGCCGGGGTGAGTGTGTTTTGCGCTCAACCCGGCATTTGTTTTTTGATCACCAATACGTCACTCCCCCAGATATGCGTGCTGTATTTTTTCATTGTAATGAAGTCAAGGGGGAAAGTATTCTCTTATTTCCGGTCGGGAAGCATCAATGCCACCTTCATACCAGCGATCGACGATTTCCAATACATCCCGGCGACGTTCCCTGAACGTGAAAGCGGCAGGGCGTTCATTGACCCGATAACCGCTGTAGCACTCAACCTGGATCGCTTCATAAGCCATATGAACCCAACCTAAAATCTATCCCCATTTACTCCCCTAAGACTCCGCTGCTCATTGGACATTTCCCATTTCGGGCATTCATAGTATCGGATCTGGTCGGCGTTTTCGGGGTATCGTCCGCAGTTGAAATAGCGCCAGAAGAACGATCCGTAGCTTCTGCACCGATTCTGGTCGGTGTCCAGCAGCGGACAGGATCTCCTGGTGCAGCATTGTATGCAGCCGTTGCAGGAGCCGTCATTTTCAGGCCAGGCTGTGCGGACGCGGACGACGGATCGATCCGGGCCTGTCACGGGCGGCGACGCGAGGGGAATGGCAAACATGCTGCGGTAAGCCGGGTTCCGGATCCATTCGGTGAGAAGTCTCCAGGCGCAGACGGGCATGGAGAAAAAATACCGACGGTATTTGAAAAATTTAAGATCATTGAAAAAATACCAGGAATAGAGGGGTCCCAGGAGGTAGCCCAGAACATTGCCCGAAGCTACACTGGCCAATGTTGCGAGGATGAACACAATCCTGGCCGTCGCCCATTTTGCCTTCTTCACCATCGGTTGCACCAACCCGTTAGAAAAAATCCGGTACCCCATCGGTCCCGCCTTGTTACCGAACGGGCGTGAATCACGCCGAACAGCTTTTATTTTACCGATGCGCATCCAGCTTCAAAGCTGAACGGTCAACTATGCAGATGTGGCCGGGGTGATCACGGCCGGCGGTTGCCGCTGTCCGGGGCGGGCCCCGTTTTCCGGGAGTCCTGGCCGCTCAGCTGCCCGCAGGCGGCGAGAATGTCCCGGCCGCGGCTCGCCCGGAGGATCGCCGTGTAGTGGCGGTCGAGAAGAACCTGTTGAAAGGTGCTGACCGCTTCGGGTGAGGGCGTCTTGAACGGCGAACCGGGGAATTCGTTGAAGGCAATGAGGTTCAGCTTGCACCGGAGCCCCTTGAGCAGGCGGGCCAGCTTCTCCGCATCCGCCGGGGCGTCGTTGATCCCTGCCATGAGGATATATTCGAAGGTGAGCATCCGTCGTCCCGGCATCGGGTAATCACGGCAGGCCGCCAGCAGCGTAGCCAGGGGATACTTCCGGTTGACCGGCATCAGTTCGTTCCGTCTCCGGTCGTCGGGGGCGTTGAGCGAGATGGCGAGGTTGACGCAGATATCCTTCCCCAACTGGACGATCTGGGGGGCGAGGCCGCAGGTCGAGACGGTGATCTTCCGGTTGGAGAAGCCCAGACCGTAGTCGGAGGTGAGTATCCGGATCGCCTTGACGGTGTTTTCGTAGTTCGCCAGCGGCTCCCCCATCCCCATCAGGACGATGTTCAGGATGTTCGGACCCTCGGCGGTGTGGCGGCGGAGCATCGTCATCTGGCCTGTGATCTCGGAGGGGAGGAGGTTCCGCTTGAGACCCTGGCGGCCGGTTAGGCAGAAGCTGCAACCCATCGCGCAGCCCGCCTGGGTGGAGATGCAGGCGGTCCAGTGGTTCTTCCCCGGGATGAGGACGCTCTCGACGGCGAGGCCGTCGGCGAGCCGAAAGAGGATCTTCTTCGTGGAGTCCGCCGATTGCTGGACGAGATCGATCGAGGGCTCCGCGATGAGAAAGAGTTCCTCCATCCGGGCGCGGAACTCCCGGGCCAGGGTGGTCATCTGAGCGAAGGAGGTCGCCCCCGCCTGGTAGAGCCACTTCATGATCTGCCGGGCGCGGTACTTCTCCTTGCCCATGTTCGTGATGAAGGCTTCGATCTCCGGGAGCGAAAGGTCCCGGATGTTGGGTCTTGCCGCCATGGTTTTTATCGCCGGCGGCGCGGACTTGGCTGCGGACGTGGGATGCGCGGCGGAACCGGTCACTTCTCCTCCTTTGGCAGCAGGATGATGGCGATCCGCCGGTTCTTGGCCCGTCCCTCGGGGGTATCGTTGTCGGCCACCGGCTGGTACTCCCCGAAGGCGGCCGCCGACAGGAGTGCGGGATCAAGCCCTTCCTTCTCCAGATACCGGGTGACCGTGATCGACCGGGCGGCGGAGAGCTCCCAGTTCGTCGGATATCTTTTCACGAGGGCCCCCGAGATAGGCACATTGTCCGTGTGGCCTTCGACGCGGATCGTCTTGTCCGTAACCTCCATCAAGATCGCGACGACCCGTTTGAGCACTTCCAGTCCTTCCGGCTTGACCTCCGCCCGGCCGGAGTCGAAGAGGATCTTGTCAACGACATCCACGGTCAGCTTCCCCTTGAGCTCGGTGATGGCAATCTGCCCCTGTTCGATCTCGCCCTTCATCTCGGCGAGGAGATTTTCGTAGGTCTTGCTGACGGTCCGGACCGCCTCCTCCCGGGTCTTCTTGAGCAGGGTAATGCTCTCCTGGAGCATCTGCTTGTCGCCTTCCAATTCGGCATTCCGTTCCTGTAACTTATCGATCGCACGGATCGTCTCCCCCGTTTTTGCAACGAGGCGGGTGCTGAGGTCATCCCGCTCGGCAGCCAGTTTATCCCGTTCGGCCACCAGCGTATCCCGCTCGACAATCAGTCTGTCCCGGTTGGCATGCAAGCGGTCGATCTGCTCCTTGAGGCCGGTGTTTTCAGCGGTCAGGACCGCCAGATTCCGGTTCAGGCCATCGGCTTCAGCCTGTTTCTGGAGATAATCGCTCTTGGCTACACAACCGCCGCATAGCATGGCGGCGATTCCGATGGCGACAAACACAAGGGAGCTCTTTAACATGGGTTCCTCTTTCTTTTTGTTCTCCCGGTGAAGCTGAGCCGCCTTCCGGGTATCGGACGGCCATCCGGGCAGGGGGCGGCGCGTGGCGACAATGAAGATCATGCGGACAGCCCATTCCGCTCGGTCGTACAACCCCGATTCACTTGGAGGAAATATAGAGGGAATCCGGGAAGAAATCAACGCAAAACTGCCGGAGGGCATGGGAAAACAAAGATCAGCGGGGCGAGAAAGCCTCCCGGAGAGGAAGGAGGGTGGCATCGCCCCGGCGGAAGGCCTCGCGATGCTCGCTGAAGAAAGAGAGGAGGAGGTTTATCCCCTCCGGTTCGTTGCCGTTGGCGTGAACCAGGATGATGCTCCCCGGGTGCGGCGATTCCCCCTTGGCAAGCCAGGCGTTGCTGCCGACCGGGATGAGGGAGAGGTCGCGGAGCTGTTCGATCAGGTGCCGGTTCGAGACGAGACCCGGAAAACGGAAGAAAGGGGAGGGCGTCAGCCCCTGTTCGAGAAGGAGGCGCTCCAGGGAGAGTACCTCGTTGAGAAGATCCGTCTTCGGGCTCAGGAGGAAATTCTTCTCCAGGGGGGCGGAAGGATCGTAAGGATGGGTGAAGGAGTGGTTGACCCAGGTGATCGAGATCCTTCCCGCAGCTGCCTGATACTTTAGCCAGGCCAGATCGTCGGTATGCCGCTGAATCCAGAGGCCGCTTACCATCAGGGCGACCGGCACCGGCGGCTTCAGCGGGAGCGCGGTCGTCGCTTCGATGAAACGGCGATCCAGGGACTTTTTCGCGGGACAGAGGTCGGCCGTCAGGAAAAAACCCGCTACGGGATGGTCGGCCTCGCGCAGGCCGTCGTTCTGGATAGGATAGGGAGGAGAGGTATGCCGGGCGAGAGCACGGGAAAAGGGGGTTTCCCGCCAGGCATCGGCCCCGGAAAGACGGGCCGAGACGACCTTCGCACCACTCATCCCGCTAAGCTCGAAACGGTACGGATCAAGGACGAGAAAAAAGTCGTCGGCGTCCTGATTGTACCGGCGGACGGCGGCCATAAGCGACCCTGTCTCGCTATAAAAAGGAATGAAAACTGCATGATAGTTGGAGATTCGGGGAGCTGCGGAAAGATCGGTTGCCGCAGTCAGAAACAGGAGAACAAGCGCAAGAATCAGGATCAATACGGGGATTGTCCCGTCATTCGCTAAACGGCCGGATTCCACCGGTTCCCTACAGGCCCTCATCGCTTCCCTTGAGACGGACCGCCCGGACGAATCGCTTATCGAAATACGGCATGCTGAGATTGTCGATGCGGACTCCCCGTTTCCGCGAAGAGGCGTGAACGAATTGGTTGTTGCCGATGTAGATTCCGACATGTCCGAGCTTTCTTCTCGTATTAAAGAAGAGAAGATCCCCTTCGATAAGCTCGTTGCGCGAAACGCGCAAGCCGACACGGGACTGTTCGAAGGCCGTCCGGGGAAGATCGATATTGAAAATCTGATAGATCTTCTTCGCGAATCCCGAACAGTCGAGTCCTGTTACCGAGTAGCCGCCCAGGCGGTAGGGAGCGCCGAGAAAGCCCATCGCAACCTTGACGAGCAGTTTCGGTTCGTCGGGGTTGGTCCAATTCCCGAGGAGCGCCGCACTCTCCTGCTTGCGCCTCTCGATCTCGGCCAAGGCTTCTTCGGTGGCGATCCCGCCATCATCCTCTTCCTCCTCCGCATCCGATATGACCAGATTCTTCCTATATTCCATCGGCGCCGGATCCGCGTCCCGATCCTGTTTCTTGGCAAGGGCAAGCCTCTGCCCGATCTTCAGGGCGTTTCCCTGCAGGCGGTTGAGTTCGCGGAGTTCGGCGACGGAGATCCCGGTTTTCTTGGCGATGCGGGCAAAGGTATCTCCCTTGATGACCCGATAGACTTCGGTCCTGGTGGACGGAGGCTGTCGGGATTTCGAGGATGTATCGGCAGGCAAGGCGGGAATAACGAGGATTTGACGGGGTTTTAGTTTGCAGCCCTTCAGGTTGTTGGCGGCCTTCAGGGCGTCGATGGAAACGCCGCTCTTTTCGGAAATGCCGGAGAGGGTGTCGCCGCTTCGGACCTGATAGGTCTCCCGGGCAAGACCTTCCGCGCACAACCCGAGCCATGCGAACAGGACGCCGAGTCCCATCCAGAGGAAAATCCGCCGTCTCATCATGAAGTACCTCCTCTTGGTTATTCGGGGGCCCCCCCACTCCTGCAACGGTGCACAGATTTTGCCAGTGGACGACAAGCTGCACACGGAAACCGACGGCCTATATAGGAGAAATGGGCGGGAAAGTCAAACCTAATTTTCACAATGGCGCATTTCTCAAACAATTCTCAGGAACATGAACCCTTCGACGCGTCTTGACCCGGCGGTTTACCGGCGGATCATGACACCTGTATACCAGTGAAGACATCGAAATACTGCTCCAATATGGCGCTTGTCCGGGATAACCGGACAGAATCCGCCTTCACCGGACAAAATCCGTTACTCCCGGACAAGCCACCATTCCATTCATAGTTCCCGGAATCGATAGACAGGTTGATGTACTTCACGTGAAAACAAGATAAGGCGTCCAACCACTCGTAAACAATATATTCCTGACGAAATTTTGCTGATTATAACCCGAAAGGATGATCTGCCCGGAGAACTAGATCGAATTGGCATCCCTCTTGCTCAATCTGCACTGCATGGCAGGAAATATCTTCGAATCAGCGAAAGAGTTCGAAGACCTAATAATTGAAAAAAAGTAAACCATGGAGGTGTCAACGAAGTTGTATCTGGTCATCCCTCTGGAGACGCGCGATTTCAAGGACTTTTAACATCGACGCGGTCCGTGTGGGGAGGGTTACACCCCCTCCGTTCTTTCCGCGCCGACCGGCATTGTTCAGGGGAGAGAAGCCGGGATTATCAAACGGGAGATTGAGGTAAATGGGAGCAGATACGATGGATATCACAGAGCAGGCCGCCAAGACCGGAGCGCATCACGAAGGGAAATATCTGACCTTCTCTCTGGCGGGAGAGGAGTACGGCATCGGGATCCTTAAGGTGAAGGAGATCATCGGGATGATGCCGATCACGGCGGTGCCGAGGGCGCCGGGACAGATCAAAGGGGTCATCAACCTGCGCGGCAAGGTGATCCCTGTCGTCGACCTTCGGCTCAAGTTTGGAATTGAAACGATGGCCTACACCGAAAGGACGTGCATTATTGTTGTTGAAATCGCACTTGGCGCCGGAAAGGTGTTCATGGGTATCGTCGTCGATTCCGTTTCGGAAGTGCTGAATATACACGCCGCGGACGTCGAGGCCACGCCAGATTTCGGGTCGAAACTCGACACGGAGTATATCCTCGGCATGGCAAAATTGGGGCAGGGAGTCAAGATCCTCCTCGACATCGACCGGGTGATGGGCGGAGCCGAGACGGAAACGATATCCGGCATAAACTGAATAACGGTCCGAGGGAAGTGTTTCCCCCATTCGGGTGACCCCCTCGAAGTGGATGGATTCAGGATTTTTCGCAGACGCCGGTTTTCATGCTGTGCATGGCGGAGCAGAGGGACCTTGATCGCATTGCGGAGAGCAATCGGTAAAGCAGGGGAACAGTGAATAACGGAGGCACATTGATGACGAAAATCGTGAAGCCAAAAGAATTAGCGGAGTTTCTTCGCATCACGCAAGAGACGGTATGCAAGCTTGCCGCAGAGGGGAAATTGCCGGGTTTCAAGATCGGAAGGTCCTGGCGGTTTGATTTGGACGAGGTTCTTAAACAGATCAATAAGGCAAAACGACCGATAGATCCGGCGGATCACCAGCGGTAACCTGACGAAAAAGGAAAAGTGGCATCGGGGACCGTCGATTTTGAGGTCCGATATCCTCGTGACCGCTCACTGCCCGCTTGGCATGTTCATACTGGAAATGATCAGTATTTTCCACCATAATCGGCTCACCGACAGCGATCCTCGGAGAAGTATCATTAATTTGCTGCAGCGAGAAGATCGTCTTCATCCTGAAGCGTATGCTCAAGGGTGATTTCCACCTCTCCTTTCCAACGGATAAAAAATAGGGTATGGTTCCGTGATGTCCGGTCCGGTCGGATATCAGCGCAGGGGTTTGAAAATATGGGAAAGAGATGGGCAGCTTTTATCGTCATCCTGATCTCGGTCGTTTTTATATCGCCGATCGTCGTTTATCTCGTCCATCCGAACGTCTCCCGGCTCAAGCAGGAGCGACCGACAAAAACCGCCTTCATGGAGTACCGGGAACGGCAGTGGCAGCGGGAAGGGATTCGCAAGAGGATCCTCCAGGAGTGGGTGCCGCTTGCGAGAATTTCCCCCTATGTTCTCAAAGCGGTCATCATCGCCGAGGATGACAAGTTTTGGGTCCATGAAGGGTTCGATTTCGAAGCGATCCAGAAGGCCCTCGAGAAGGACCTCAAGAAGCGAAAATTCCAGGCAGGGGGAAGCACGATCAGCCAGCAGCTTGTGAAGAACCTCTATTTGACTCCTTCGAGGAGTCCGGTTCGGAAGCTCAAGGAGGCGATTCTGACATGGCGTCTGGAGAGGAATCTTTCCAAGAGGCGGATCATCGAGATCTACCTGAACGTTGCCGAGTGGGGGGACGGCATCTTCGGGATCGCAGCCGCCGCACGACACTACTTCGGGAAAAGCGCCGCCGACCTGACGGCACGAGAGGCGGCACTCCTGGCCGTAGTCCTGCCCAGCCCGCTTAGGTACCGTCCCGTCGGCGGAGGCAGTTATGTGGAGAAGAGGGCGGAAGCGATCTACCGCATCATGGTCCGGCGCGGGATCGTCATCCCCGATTTTGAGGAGATGATGAACGAACCCGCCTCTGCCGGCACGGATCAGGGAGGAGCAGGGGGAGAGCCGCCGCCCGGGGAGGGCGCCGTGAACCCCCGTGCGGCGGAAAATGGCGAGGCGGCCGCATCCGTGACGACTCTCATGCCGGGAGACGCTCCGGGCGGGAGAGAAGGGAGGTAGGTCGCCGAGGGCTTCAGGCCGTAATTGTCTGGATGAGGAGCAAAGCGCCGATCAGGATCAGGAGGATGTGGATATATCGCTCGAAATGTCCCGGGGGGATTATGCGGTTGAGGCGGTTTCCGACCCACATGGACAAGCAGGATCGCCGGCAGTGCGAGGAGAAAATACCATCCGACCGCTGGTGTCCAGAGACCGCCCAGACCATGCCCCGTGATGATGATGAGATTTGCCGGGAAAAAGTAGCCCTGGAGGTTCGCCCGGAAGCAGTCCGGCGGCCATCTGCGGATGGTTCCGTAGATCACGATGGGAGGGCCGTTGGAGTTGTAGGCGCCGCCCAGGATGCCGGCGAGAAAGCCGAAGGGATATGCGGTCCATTCGCGCGTGAGCGCAATGAGCCGCGGTCTGAATAGGCTGTAAAGGGAAAACCCGATGATGATGAGGGCGAGGATGATCTTGCCCGTGTTTTCATAAGGACCCTTGAGGAGGAGGAGTCCGAGGGGGGTCCCCGGCAGGGTGGCGGCCAGAAGCCTCCAGGTGCACTTGAAATCGATAATCCGCCAGTCCTTCCAGAGAATCATGAGCGACAGGAGAGTTGCGATCAGGGCGACAAGCGGCGATGCCGTTTTCATGCCGATCGAGGTCATGGCCAGGAGCGGCATAGCAATCAGGGCGTTTCCGAAACCGAAGACGGCGCGGACCAGCGTCGAGACGAAAAGGATGGCGAGAACCATGATCGTGAGCGCATCAACCTGCATATATACACCTCACTCTTCGGTTTTTGCGCGCCTTGCATCTGAACCATGTTTGAACAGCCTGCAAACAGGGTGTTTTGCAAGACTCCTGTTAACTCACCAATGATTTTGGAAAAAGGCCGGGCTGGCATGGCCTGTCTCATGCGGACCTTATTTGTTAGCCGGTGTTCGTTCGAGCTCCCCGAGGACCTCCGCGAGGGTGGACGGCAGCTCGCCGCCGAAGCGCTCGCGCAGACCGAAGCCAGCGCACCAAAGGAGCTTTTCCCGGGAAGCCCGGGACATCTCCGCAGGGACGCCGAGTTCCTCCAGTGTGGCGATCACCTCCTCCATCTCGTGGGCCATCCGCTCTGCGTTGACGGTCCCCTTGGTCATCTGCACGCCGCGCGGTCTCCCGGAAGGGCGTCCCGTCCAGCGACTCGGCGATGGACGCAAGGACCATCTCATCGACGCCGTAGCGGTGTGTCGCGGTCAGCATCTCGAGAAAAAGTGAGAGGAGACCCTTCATGAAGATGCTGCGGAACATCTTGATGGCGGAGGCCTGGCCTGGCTTCTCGCCGATCACCCGGATGTTCATCCCGTACGGCTGCATCAATTCCAGGAAGCGCGCGGCTCCGGATCCCGAGGCGAGGATCGGCACCCGGTGGAGGAAGGCCGGAATCGCCCCCATCATCGCCGCGTCGGCAAAGAGCCCCCCTGCCGTCTCGACGATCCCGGCAACGGTCTCCTTGACGTGCGGCGATGCGGTATTGACATCCGCGTAGAGGTGGCCGGCCCTGAGGAAGGGCGCCGCCTCACGCGCCACTTCGATCGCCATCGCACCCGTGACGCAGGAGATCACGACCTCCACGCGGTCGAGAAGCTCACGGACGGTTAGACGCCCGGACTGCGCCCGTCTCGGCGGCGTGCCGTTCGATCACCTCCGCGTAGGGCGGCGTCTCCTGCATGCGGTCGTGGAAATGGAGCTCTTCGAGCCCCGCCTGTTTGAGCCCTTTGGCCAGGCCGTAGCCCGCGCCCCCGAAACCGATAAATCCCAGCTTCATCCGGATCCTCCCGCCGCTACAAGCGGTCGATCGTGTAGAGAGGCGATTTTTCCCGGAGCAGTTCCGCCGAACGGCACGGGTTGTAGATGCCGCACGTGCAGGGCTCCGCGAGGAGCACGCTTCCGTCCCATTCGCTGACCTTGCCCGTCTTGACCCGGCGGATCATATCCTTGACCAGGTAGGGCGAGACGACGCCGTGGCCGCACATCGTCGTGAACTCCCGGATGTCCGCCGGCGGCAGGCGGTCCGTCCGCCCGTGGATGCCGAGCGACAGGTTGATCATGTGGGGGGTGATGCCGCACTCCGCGGCGAGCTCCCGGACGCGGTCGGTGAGCCCGCTGACCATGACGGAGATCCCCTCGTTCGCCTCCTTGAGCAAGATCACCGCCTTCTTGAGCTTCTCCCGGTCGTTGAAGACGGAGTAGACGCGCGTCCCCTCGACGGTAATGCTGTCGAGGATCTCCTCGTTCGTCACCCCGCTGTACATGTTGCGGCGCAAGTGACGTCGGGATCATGTTGACCGGACCGGCCTGATAGAGCAGCTCGACCATATGACGAACCTTCGGGGCGCTCCCCTTGTAGTTGAATCCCCTCGCCGGGTAGATGAACAGGACATAGTCCTTCTCCAGCGATTCCCGGCTGCCTTCCCTGTGCAAACTGTGAGTCATGATTGTATCCTTATTCCCAGGCCCGTCCGAGGCCCATGTTGATCTTGGCGTTCGGCCGCCAGGTTAACCCCTCCGCCCGGATGCTCTCCAGGACCTCCTCCGGGATCGTGAGCCCCGGCTCGACGATGGTGCAGGCGTCGATGCAGAAGACGCTGTCCACCTCCTTGGCGACCTCCTTGAGTGTCCGGAGGATGCCGCGGAGCTGATCCCGCTTCACCTTGATCTCGATGATCGCCGAGAGCACCCGTTCCCCGAGCATCTCCGGCTTGAGATCCCCCGTCGCCTCGTCGGCGATCATGGAGTGGATCGGGTTGTGCGCCTCGATCTTGTGGACGCCGGCGCGGGCGATCGCCCGGGAGATCTTCTGGATGTCCAGAATCGACATCCCGAGTGTGGGCCGGCCGATCTCGATGGCGACGCCGACCTCGCCGGGACCGACGCGGAGGGTGACATCGTTCGTCTTGGACTCCTCGGTTCCGCGGCCCTGGATGCCGGTGGCCGCGTGCGTCGCACTGGGATCGCTGAAATAGCGGCGCAGCGCCCGGGGGTAGTCGTACACATTGGGCGATTCCGCGATGGCGTCGACCGGGCAGTGCGCGGCGCGCAGGCAGGTGCTGCATTCATAGCAGACATCCTGGTCGATTGCGCTTTTCAGCCCGTCATATCTGATCGCGGCGGTGGGACAGTAGGGCTGGCAACGGCCGCAGCCCACACATTTCTCTTCAAGAATCATCATAGACGTAACCTCATGTTAGGAAAGAATCAGGGCCTGCCTGCGGCCCGCGTGTTCGGGAAAACGGATGACGCTCCTCGTCAGGGGCTTGAGGAGCGCGGCGTCCCCGGGGGTGATCTCCCGCCCGGCATTGATCAGGGCGCGGAGCGTTCCGGCGGCCGAGATGTCGCCGATCAGCGCGCCTCCCACCGGCTTTCCTCCCCTGAGGAAGAGCTCGCGCCGGACACGCTCCTCGGGTCTCGCATACGAGATCACCTCCGCCCCGTCAACCGGGGGGCCGAGGATGACCATGGCCAGACCATGGAGCTCCATCGCATTGATCCGTGTCCGGTCGCGATGGGGCAGGGGCGTCTTCCGGTAGAGATTCTCCGCCGCCGTCCTCCCCTGCGAGACGGCCTGCGGCCAGGTGTTCGGGCTGATCTTCTCCCCGGCCGCGCCGGCTATCACGGCCACATCGCCCGCGGCGAAGATCCGCGGATCGGCCGTCTGCAGCGCCGGGGAGACGACGAGCTCACCCTCCGTCAGAAGGCCCGTCCCCTCCAGAAACGCCGTGTCGGGCGCGGTTCCGGCCGCCACGAGCAGGGTGTCGCAGGCGATCCACTGACCCCCCGCCTTGAGGGCCGCGATCGCCCCCTGCTCGATGCGGATATCCTCCAGGGGCGCATCGACAACCAGGCGAACCCCCAAATCCTTCGAGATGCGCCTCGACGACCTGAGCCGCTTCCGGAGAGAGGGCGCGCAGGAGAATATGGCCCCGCCTGACGATAAGCGAGACGTCGAACCCCGCCTGCCGCAGATGAACCGCCGTCTTTACCCCGACGAGCGAGCCGCCGAAGACGATCACCTGCCGGTGATCGGCAAGCCACGCCTTCGCCGCCCGCGCCGTCGTCAGGTCGCGGACGGGAAAGATCCCCTTCGCGGGCGGACCGGCGAGGATGCCGGGCAGGTACGGATCCCCGCCGTGGGCGAGGATCAGGCGGTCGTAGGGGATCTCCTCCCCATCGGCCAAAATGAGCCGGGAGCCGCTGCGATCCAGCTTCTTCACCCGGACGCCGGTTCGTACTTTCAGGAGCGGGTCATTCCCCTCCCGCCGGAAGAAGAGC
The DNA here is from genome assembly GCA_963817385.1 of uncultured delta proteobacterium. Taxonomy (GTDB): domain Bacteria; phylum Desulfobacterota; class Syntrophia; order Syntrophales; family UBA5619; genus JAKAFS01. Next base: position 355,469 of record CAWFOM010000010.1, on the reverse strand, counting down.
TTCTCTTCCGGGAGCGCCCCCACCATGAACTGGGGCAGGAGCGTCCGGTAATATCCGCATTCACTCTCGGCGTCGATCAGGGTCACGGCCCGCTCGGGCCATATCGCCCGGCAGGTCGCGGCGGCCTGAAAACCGGCGACGCCGCCGCCAACGATGATACATTGCATGGAGATGCTCCTCATCCTTTCCATCACGCCCGGAGGAACCACTCCAGGAGCTCTTCCCCCTGGGCCGGGTGGTCAAAATGGGCCAGGATCCCGCCCGCGGCCGCCAGGCTCTCCCGAAGCGCCGTGCGGACCTTCTCGCTCCCCCAGAGGGGAACGGGCACGGCGAGAGAAACCTTCAGCCCGAGTGCGGCGAGCCCCAGGGCCCGCGTGAACTCCCGGCAGTCCCTGAGACCCGTGAAGCAGATCCCCTTGATTGCCGAAAGCTTTCCGGCCTTCGCCAGTGTCCTGACCGCGGTCATCGGCCCTTCCTCCGCCTCCAGGATCCCGACGGGAAGCTCCTGCTTTGAGCATCCAGAGGGCGGCATCGCCCCAGGAGGCGACCGCAAGCGCCTCGCCGCGGAGCGCCTTGGCCAGCTCCACGGGAAGGTGGCCGAGAGACTGCAGGAGGGTGTCCGCGCCGCCGATCAGGGCGATCTTCGCCGAAGGGCCGTCCTTCAGGGCCGCCTGGATCTCGCGCTCGCCGATGCTCACGCGTCCTTCCCCGATCAGGGCTGCATCGGGGGAGAAGGAGGAGGGACCCCGGCCTTCGAACGCCGCCCGGGCCTGCTTGAGAACCGCCGCCGCAGCGGGGTTGTCGGAGCTCATGAGAACCGGCACCTTCATCCGTGCGCAGAGGGCCGGGATGCCCGGATCGCACTGGGGACCCACCAGAAGGAGGTTAATCTTCCCCGAGCTCAGGACGGTCTCCGCCTCGCCCGACGTGCAGACGATGGGAAGAAACCCCTCCCCGGCGGGGAGCCACTCCCCGAGCGATACCAGCCGCACGTCCGGCTTCTTCCCGCCGGCCTTCAGGAGCGCCTCAACCTGCGCCGCCGGAACCCGCCCGGCCAGGCCGATCGTGATCGCCTCTCCGGCGAGGAGGCCGTAACCGACCCGGCATCCCCGGGACCCGGAGGATTGTCCCGATTTCCTGCCCGCTTCCGCGATGCCGATCCCGAGAAGACCCAGCCGGACGGCCTGACGGACCAGCTCCTCCGGGGTCGCCGAAGGTCGCGCCAGCATGACCGCGCTCGCCGCTATCTCCCCGGTGGAGACGAGGCCCCCCGCCGGCTGCCGCCAGGGCCGCCGCAGCCGGTTTGTCGAGCGGCGCCGGCCAGGCGATCTCCCCGCGTCACCCGCCGGATAGGCGTGCATCGTCTCCAGCACCCCCTGGAGGGTCAGGCGAAGCAGGAACGCCGCGGCCATCGCGTCCCGGTCCAGCCCGCAGATCCCCCGGTCCGCTCCCCGTCCGTACGGATCGATCCGGCAGGGTCCCTGCATGCACCCGTACGGGCACGAGAGCCCCAGGCGCAGAAAACCGTCCTGCGGCTGCTGTTTTTCATACCTCTCCCAGTTGAGAGAAAGCCCCTTCTGAGACGCCCCGCGGAGCAGATCCTGGCTCACCGGGTCCACCGTCTTGAAATGAATTGTTTCCATAAGCTTCTTTAACTCCCCGACTATTCGATTTTATGTATGCTCGTTTATCTTCCCAGGTCCAGAAGGCTCAACCCAACGCCCCCGGCCGCCGCCATCCCGTGCGCGGTTTTGCGCCGCTTCTCCCGGAGCAGCTCTTCGAGAGCCTCGATCTCGACCACCTCCAGCGCCTTCGTCGGACAGACGTCGACGCAGACCGGCTTCTCCATGTACAGGCACCGGTCGCACTTGATCGCGATCTTCCGCTCCGGGGAGGGGCTGATCACCCCGTAGGGGCAGAAGGCCGTACAGGTCCAGCACCCGATACAGAGATCCTCCCGGATGATCACCATCCCGCTTGCGGGATCACGGATCAGCGCCCCGGTGAGGCAGGCGTCGAGGCACGGCGCCTGCAGGCAGTGGCGGCACTGCAGGGGAAAACAGGCGTCCCGCCCCCCCTCGACCCGCACCCGCGGCTGGGGCGCCGGGGTCTCCCGGACCGCCGCAAGCAGCGTCTTTCCCTCGCTCCCCCGCTCCGCTCCGCAGTACAGCTCACAGGTCTTGCAACCCGTGCAGCGCTCCATATGAACTCCGATTACTTTCATCAACAACTCCTCATCGATCATTTATGGGGCATAATCTAAAAAACGCTCTCGCCATCCGGCTTGTTGTCTACGCCGCCGCCCTTCCCGCCTTGTACCTGATCCAGAGGATCCGGAAGAGGGGGGCGAAGAGGGAGAGGAGAGCGAAGATCGCCAGCGTACCCGAGATGGGGCGGGTGAAGAAGATCGCCATGCTCCCGTGCGAGATGGTGAGCGACTGGCGCAGCGACATCTCCACCATCGGCCCCAGGACCAAGGCCAGGACCATCGGCGCCGGCGGATAATCGAGCTTCCGCATCACATAGCCGATTACGCCGAAGACAAACATCACCCACATGTCGAAGACGTTGTTGTCCGTCGCGAAGACGCCGACCGCCGAGATCGTGATGATCAGCGGCATCAGGACCGAGTAGGGGACCTTCAGCAGCCGCACCCACAGGCCGATCATCGGCATGTTCTGGATGATAAGCATGACGTTGCCGATGTACATGCTGGCGATCAGCCCCCAGACGAAGTCGGGATGCGTCGAAAAGAGGAGCGGCCCGGGTCTGAGCCCGTGAATCATCAGCGCCCCCAGCATGACCGCCGTCGTCCCCGATCCGGGGATCCCCAGTGTCAGGAGCGGCACCATCGCGCCGCCCGCCGCCGAGTTGTTCGCCCCCTCCGGCGCCGCCACCCCCTCGATGACCCCAGTCCCGAACTTCTCCGGGTGCTTGCTCATCCTCTTTTCGACCGCGTAGGCCATGAACGAGGCGATCGTTGCCCCCGCCCCGGGGAGGACCCCCACGAAAAAGCCGATGATCGATCCTCGCCAGATCGCCCCGAATGAATCCTTCCAGTCCTGGAGGTTCGGAAAGAGGCTCAGGAAGTTCAGCTTCGCCTCCGTGAAGATCTGCTGCATCGGCGCCTCGATGTTCACCAGGACCTCCGAGGCGGCAAAGAGCCCCACCGCCATCCCGATGAACCCGACGCCGTCGAGGAGGTACATGCTGTCGAAGGTGAACCGGGCGACGCCGCTGATCGCGTCGATCCCGACGCAGGCGACGATCAACCCCAAAACCCCGCTGATGATCCCCTTGAGCGGCGAGTCGCCCCCCAGTGAGGTCACCATCGTGAGGCCCATGAAGGTCAGGGTGAAATACTCCGGCGGCCCGAATGAAACCGCATAATTGGCCAGCATGGGCGCGATGAAGGTCAGCATCAGGACCGCAAAGGTCCCCGCGATGAACGACGCGAGGGCCGCCATCCCCAGGGCCGGACCCGGCCGGCCGTTCTTGGCCATCTGGTAGCCGTCCAGCGTCGTCATCACCGAGGAGGACTCCCCCGGCACGTTCAGGAGGATCGACGTCGTCGATCCCCCGTACATCGCCCCGTAATAGACCCCGCACATCGTGATGATCGCCGTCGTCGCATTCATCCCGAACGTGATCGGGATCAGAATCGCCACCCCCGTCGTCGGGCCGATCCCCGGCAGAACCCCGATGAGCGTCCCGATGAGCGTCCCGATAAAGCAGAAGAGGAGATTCTCCCAGGAGGAAGCGACCTGAAATCCCAGAATAAGATTATTAAATATATCCACGATACTACCTCCGCCTCAGACTAGAATCCGAACATGTTCGAGGGCAATGTAATCCCCAGGAGAACCTGAAAGATGAGATAAAGCCCCGCCGTCGTCGACACCGCAACCAGGAGCGTCATGAGCCAACGTTCCCGCTCCACCACCCCCAGCAGAAACGCCACGTACAGGAACGTGTCCAGGAGAAATCCCAGCACCTCGATCAGGATGATGTAGGCCGCAAGCCCACCCAGAACCGAACCGATCGCGATGAGCGCCTTCTTGCCCGGGAACGGGGAGATGCCGTCCTTCTCAGTCGCCCGGCGGCGCCAGGTGGTTGCCAGCAGGATCACCGCCAGAACCGCCAGGATCACCCCGAGCCAGAAGGGGAGAAACCCCGAACCCGGACCGAACGTCGCCGATGGGGGCATCTGCCAGGCCTCCCGGATCACATAGCCGGAGAGCACCAAAAGAACAACACCCGTAATCAAATCCGCTTTTTTCATCAGCCGCCTCGCCTCTTCATTCCGCCTGATAAAAGCGGGGGCGCAGAAGCTGCGCCCCCGCCCGTTGCCTGTATCGATAATTAAGGTATTACTTCTTCTTTTTGATCAAACCCATGTCTTTGATGATCACGGCATACCTTTCGTTTTCTTTCTCGAGCCATTTCGCCGAAGGTATCGCCGTCCATCCATGCCGCGGAGAGCATGTTGTCCGCGAGATATTTCTTGAAGACGTCCGTCTTCATGTATTTGGCGAAGGCCTCTTCCAGGACCTTCCGTGCGTCCGCCGGGATGTCGGCCGGGGCGACGAGACCGCGGTTCTGGACGTAGGTGACGTCGACCCCCTGCTCCTTCATCGTCGGGACATCGGGGGCGCCGGGCAGCCGTTTGTCGGAATAGACGCCCAGGAGTTTGACTTTGCCCGCCTTGGAGAGTTCCAGCGCCTCTCCGGGGTTGCTGACCGCGATGTCGATATGGCCGCCGAGGAGGGCCGCGTTGACCTCGCCGCCGCCGTTGAAGACGACGTAATTGAACTGGACGCCGGCCGCCTTTTCAACCAGATAGGCGCAAATGGAGTCGGACGAGCCGAGCTGCGTTCCGCCGACGGTGATTTTCTTCGGATTGGCCTTGGCGTCGGCGATGATCTCCTTCACCGATTTGTACTTCGATTTGGGGTTGACCATCAGCATATATTCGTCGAAGGCGAAATTGGCGATCGGGGTGAAGTCCTTGAGGCCGACCGGGGTGATCCCCATCAGCGGCGTGGTCATGAAGCTCGTCACCGCGGTGAGGAGGAAATAGGGGTCCTTCTTCTTGCCGGCCACATAGGCGAAGGCGATGCCGCCGCTTCCGCCCGGCTTGTTCTCGACGACGATCGGCTGGGGAAGGAGTTTATCCTTTTCGACCGCTGCGGACAGGGTGCGGGCAAAGATGTCGCTTCCCCCGCCGGCGGAGGCATGGACGATCAGGGTGATGGGTTTTTCCGGGTATTTACCGGCGCCCAGAGCGCTTCCCGCCCCGACAGCAATGAATAAGACGACCAACAGTAAAACTGACAACTTATAAATATTCTTCATTTTTACCCTCCATGACATGGCTGGTTCGCCGATTGGAAATGCCCGACGGCGACCCGACAGTTAAAAGAACCCTCGGGAAATCTACCCCTTCCTTCTTCCACCGAATATCGCCGTCATCACCCCCTTTACGGTTTGTCCGGCATTCTATTTCTGCATGCCGGTAGGCTGCTCGTGATTATTTTCATCACTCTGACCGTAGATCTGCTCGATCTGCATGTCGTAGTGGATCTCCAATTCGCGGGTTGCCCGGTCCATATCGCGGTCGACGATCGCCCGCATGATCCGATCATGGATATCGATCATCAGTTCGATCCGGGAAGGATCCTTGAGGAAATAGTCCCGGCGCATGTTGATCCAGAGGGGCTGGATGGTCATATCGAGGAGCTTCTCCATGATCGCCTCGATGGTCCGGTTTTTTGTGGCGCGGGCGATGACGAGGTGGAATTCCTTCCCGTAGCGGAGATACTCCTCCAGATCCCCCCGGCGTCCCCGCTGGCATTTTTCGTCCGACACCGCCTTGAGGGCATTGAGGTCGGCATCGGTCGCGACCGCGATGGCGAGTCTGACCGCGCCTATTTCCAACGCCTTGCGGGCTTGCATATTTTCAAAGGGGCTGTCGCATTCCTCGAGGACGGCGACAGCCCGCCGCATGAGCTCTTCGGTGGCTGCGGGGTTGGAGACGTAGGTGCCGTCGCCGGGGCGGCTTTCCAGGATGCCGACGATCTGCAGGGCGCTGATCGCCTCCCGCAGGGAAGGGCGGCTCACCCCCATCTGTTCGGTGATGGTGCGCTCAGAGGGGAGTTTGCTTCCTGCCTTGTAGCGCCCGGAGTCGATCATCCGCAGGATTTGGTCGGCGATAAAGGAACTTTTCTTCTTGAACTTGGTTTGGGTCAGCTTTTCAAAAGTCATCCGTTCCCTCAAAATTGGTCAGACCGGTAAGACTGGATAGCCGACCGTAGCGAAAGAGTAGGAGGATGTCAAGAAGAAAATGTAACCTCGATCCGGGACGGGAAGATGGGCATGGATGGGCGGTTTATGCCGACGCCTCCAGGACGGTGGCGAGAGAAACACCGCCGCCGCCGCAGAGCGTGGCCATCCCGAGGGTTTTGCCCCGCTTCCTCATGGCATGGAGGAGAGTGACCATGATCCGGCATCCGGTGGAGCCTACCGGGTGGCCGAGACCCACGCCGGAACCGTTGACGTTGACAAGCTCCCGGTTCAGTCCGAGTTCACGCTCGCAGCCCAGGTACTGTGCGGCAAACGCCTCGTTGACCTCGATCAGTTCGAAATCGGAGAGGGTGAGACCCGTCCTGGCCAGGAGATTCCGGACGGCGGGGACGGGGCTCAGCCCCATGACGGAGGGGTGACAGCCGCCGCGGCCCACCGCTTTGATCCGGGCGAGGGGAATAATCCCCAATTCCTTCGCCATTGCTGCCGACATGATGACCATGGCGCTCGCCCCGTCGTTGACGCCGGAGGAGTTCCCGGCCGTGACCTTGCCGGTCTTCGGGATGAAGGCGGCCGGCAGCGAGGCGAGATCGGCCATCGTGATCCCCGGCCGGAAGTGTTCGTCTTTGTCGAAGATGACGGGCGGTTTCCCTTTTTTCTGGGGGATCTCCACAGGGACGATCTCATCCTTGAAGTCGCCTTCGCGGGTGGCCCGCTCGGCGTTATTGTGGCTGCGGAGCGCAACCGCGTCGATCTCCTCCCGCGAGAGGTCGTACATCTGGGCGATCAACTCGGCAGTGACCCCCATGATATACGGTTTTCCCCGGAAGAGCTCAACGACGCCCCCCTCCTTGACCGGTCCCTTCTCCAGACCGGGCAGAAGGTGCGAGCCCGCATGGAGGCCGTGGATGATGTCATCAACGAAGATCTGGTCCTGGAAGCGGCAGCCCCAGCGGGCGGCGGGAACCGAATAGGCAACCCCCGACATGTGCTCCATGCCGCCGGCGAGGATGATCTCCGCCATGCCGGCCTGGATCATTGCCATGCCGGAGACGACGGCCTCCATTCCGGAGATGCAGACCCGATTTACGGTTACTGCCGTGACGGTATCCGGGATACCCGCCATGAGGGCGGCGATGCGGGTGACGTTGAGGGCGTCCGCCGGCTCCATGCAGCAGCCGAAACGGACGTCATCGATAAGGGCGGCGTCAATCCCGGCCCTTCTGACGGCCTCCTTCATCACGACACTGCCGAGCTGGGCGCAGTTCACGTCGCGAAGCGATCCGCCGAAGGCGCCGATCGCGGTCCGGCAGGCTGATACGATTACTACCTCTGTCATAGGGGTTCCTCCTGAATAGGTGGCGATGTTTCTGCAACGACGGTCGTTTCGTTCCCGTCTACAAAGGTCTGAATGGTTTAGTCTACCGTTACGAAGATAGACTTTCTTGGTTTGCCGCCGACCGCCTTGCTGAGATGTCCCTTGCTGTTCATGTCATCCGCCAGCATAATATCGCCCGGCCCGAAACGGCGCCTCGTGCCGTCGCTGGCAACAACGTCACCCTCCCCTTCGAGGGTAATCACGAACTGCTTCCGTCTGACCGGATGCCAGTCAAGATCATACCCCGGCCCGGTAATTCGGAAAATGATGCCGGTCGCTTTCATGAGGATTGACTTAAACTGGTCGCCCTGCTCGGAAGTCATCGGTACCTCGACATCCTGGAAGTGGGTATTCCCGTCCGGTCCGGCGTAAATACGGGTATACTTGAAGTTCATCGTGGGTTTTCCTCCTGTTTTCATTTTGATGCGGCCGAATCATAATTATCTTAACGATAACATTATTACTGATAACGGCATGAAATCAAGCATTTTCGTCAGAGGTAATGATTTGCGTACTCAGGCTCGTCGAAACGGCGCCGGTGGTTTTATTATCTTGACACACAAAATGCATCTCCCTATACTCACGTCGCTTAAAAGCATATTGTTGTTAAAGAATTCCATTATTCACGAGATCTCAGGATATACCTTCATCGACGGTGCTTCAAAAAGCATCTCGACGGTGGTTGTATATAAGGAAGATCAGAACCTTGATTGATAGGAGAGGCCATGTTCAAGACCAGGATAACCGAGTTGCTGGGGATTCAATATCCGATTATCGGCGGGACCATGATGGACATTACGCTGGCCCCCTTCGTGGCCGCAATTTCCAATGCCGGCGCGCTCGGCATTATCGCCTCGGCAATCTTCAAGGACCCGGAGAAACTTCGTCTGGAAATTAGAAAAACGAGGGAATTGACCGATAAACCATTCGCCGTAAATATTAATCTCTTTCCCCAACTGATGCCGCCCGATAATCGGGTGTTTCTCGATGTACTCTCCGCCGAGGGAGTAAGAATAGTCGAGACATCCGGCCATCAGGCGCCGGTAGATCTTGTGGCGCTCTTCAAGGAATACGGCATGACCTGGATTCACAAATGCGTCGGGGTGCGTTACGCCAGGAAAGTGGCCTCGCTTGGCGCAGACGCCGTAACGGTTGTGGGATATGAAAATGGCGGGGCGACGGGGATATTGAACATCACCACGTTGGTGCTGGTGCCGTCGGCGGTCGACGCGGTTCGGATTCCGGTCATCGGCGGCGGCGGCGTTGCCGACGGGCGAGGACTCTACGCCGTCCTCTCGCTCGGGGCGGAAGCAGCTATTGTCGGTTCGCGCTTCGTCCTTTCCGACGAATGCCCTGTGCATCCGCATCTGAAGCAAGCGCTTTGCGAAGCCAACGAGCTCAGCACCGACCTGATCATGTTCTCGGTCGGTTTCACGCATCGCGTATGGATGAATGAGCCGGCCAGGAAGACCCTTGAAATTGAAAAAAGGGGAGGTTCGCTGGAGGAGATACTCCCGTATGTTTCCGGCGAAGCGGCGAGGAAGATGTACCAGACCGGCGATTTGAACGCGGGAACCATTTCCATTTCACAGGGGATAGGCATCCCCAAAAAAATCATGCCGGTCCGGGATATCGTCGCAGAGATGATCGGGCAGGCGCAGACGATACACAAGCGCATGGCCAAAATAGGAATGGCGTGATAAAAACAACGGAGCCCTCAGGAAAGCCCCAAGATGAAGATAGAATTCGAGAGATAGCTCCACTCCCCGGGGGAGACGACACTCCCTTTGCCGAAGAGTGGAAGATTGATCGATTACTTGCCGCGTTTCTTCTTCATGGGTTTCATGCAGCAGATGATGGGGTGGGCTTCCGCGCATCCACAGGCCTCAACCACCGTCACCGATAGACCGCAGACTCCGCAGGTGTATGCTTCGCCCTTTTTGCCCTTGGCTTTGGCCGCGGTTTTTTTTACTGCCTTCTTCACTGCCATGGTTGTACCCTCCTATAAGAATTTTGATGGAGCCGCGATTATCTGTAATGTTAGTTATTATAGTGCCCGTTCTCCCGATTTGTCAATGATTATCCGTTCCGTCACAGAATGAAGCGGCATATTTTCAAAATCTTTTTTGAAATTTCCCGTGGATTGAATCTTTGTACCCTGTGGTGCTTTTCGGGTCCTCGATCTGGAATAAACATTCTAGAAAACAATAAACGAAAGAAAAAGGGGCTACCCATAGATTGGCTAACCCCTGTTATTACTGGCTCCCCAGCGCGGACTCGAACCACGGACCCGATGGTTAACAGCCATCTGCTCTACCGACTGAGCTACTGGGGAATATCGGTTTCGAAGGGCCTTCATAGTATAAGAGCGGGTCGTTGTCAACAACAGTCTTTTCCCTTCGTGAAAAATGTTTTCCTTTTCCGTCGGCATTTATGGGTTGACAGGGAAACGGATGCGTGTGTTAGAATGCTGCGGAAAACAGGGGAAGGACCTGCCATTCCCGGGGATTCGCGATTTGGAGGTGGAGCGGCGTCATGCGGTTGAACGAGCGGGATACGGATACAGCGGATACGGGAGTCGGACAGGGGGGGCAGAAGGAACTGGAGGAGTCGATCATCAGGGCCGGTCTTTGCACCGGTTGCGGAGCCTGCGTCAACCTCTGCCCCTATCAGGCCTCCTACCGTGACCGAACAGTCACCCTCCATCTTTGTGATCTTGCGCGGGGGCGCTGTTATGCCTGCTGCCCGCGGACGCCCGTGGACCGGGAAGCCCTGCACCGGAAACTCCATGCCGGTGCGAATTGGACGCCGGAACTGGGGGCGGTGGAAGGATTTTTTATCACCCGGGCGACGGATGAGGGGATCCGACGTCAGGCCCAGCACGGCGGAACAGTCACCGCCCTGATTGCCCTGGCCCTTCGGGAGGGATTGATCGATGCAGCCGTTCTTGCCGCGGAAGGAGAGGGGCTTCTCCCCCGGGCGATCACGGTCAGCGACCCCGAAGCGGCAGGCAAGACGGGGAAAAGCAGATTCGTCGTCTCTCCTACCGTTGCTGAATTCAACCGGGCGGTTCGTTCCGATTACCGGAGAATCGGCGTCGTCGCCACCCCCTGTCAGGCATTGGCCCTCGCCAAGATGCGCACCCAGCCTGTCACGGCGCCCGCGAGCGGCATTGAAAAACTCCAACTGGTTGTGGGGCTCTTCTGCGGCTGGGCCCTTTCCTGGCGGGACCTTGTCACACTCGTGGAACAAAAAACCGATCTTGCCCGGGTGACCGGGATGGATATCCCCCCCAGCCGATACCATACCCTGGAAGTGTCCACGAAGGACGGGACCGTCCGGGTTTCCCTCGACGAGGTTAACCCCTGCGTCCGGGAATCCTGCCTTTCCTGCGACGACATGACGGCCGAATTCAGCGATCTCTCAGTCGGATCAGCGCGCCTTCCGGAGGGATGGGAGACGGCCCGCGGGTGGAACCAGGTGATCGTCAGGACCAGGCGCGGCAGTGAGATCCTGGAGTTGGCCCGACGCCGCGGAGTTCTCGAGTTTCGGGATATTCCGGCGGGTAATTGGGAGAAACTCAAGGCGGCCTCGCTCAACAAGAAGCGGGCGGCGGCAAGCTCTTCCGCTGTGCGGGCGGGTTCAACCGATCCGATGGGGCAGGTGGGATGATGTGCAGGGATCAAGTCTGGTGCGGAGGCGCGGATGTCAATTGATAGGAAACAGAAAGCGGGGGACGAGCTCCTGCTCATGGGAAACGAGGCCATCGCCCGCGGCGCCCTGGAGGCCGGGGTCCGGGTCGCCGCCGGCTATCCCGGCACCCCTTCTTCGGAGATCATCGAAACCCTTTCCCGGTTCGCGGAGGCGGGAAAGCTCTATGTGGAGTGGTCCACCAACGAAAAGGTGGCCATGGAAGTGGCGGCGGCGGCATCGTTTGCCGGCCTTCGGTCGCTCTGCGTCATGAAGCAAAACGGCGTCAATGTCGCCTCCGATTTTCTCCTCCACCTGGTCGGGTCGGGAACGCGGGGCGGGATGGTCCTCGTCACCTGCGACGATCCCGGAGCGCTCTCGAGCGTCAACGAAGGGGAGTCCCGTCATTTCGCGCGGCTCATGGAGATTCCGCTCCTCGAGCCCGCGGATTTCCAGGAGGCGAAGGAGATGACCCGCTGGGCCTTCACCCTCTCGGAGGAGCTTAGGACGATCGTCATGCTCCGGAGCGTGACCCGCATGTCGCATGCAAGCGGAAACGTCGTCCTCGGTGAACTTCCCTCCATAGTGGGAAAGGCGGAATTTTGCTGCGACGGCCGCGGTTTCCGATCCCGAGCGGGGGCCGATGATCAGCTTCCCGGTCGTCGAGAAACACCGACTCCAGCAGGAGAAGATCAGGAAAGCGGCGGAGATCTTCGAAGAGAGCCCCTTTAACTCCTATTCGGGTCCTGAGCGGCCGGAGCTCCTGATCATCACAAGCAGCGCCTGCATGCTCTACAGCCGCGAGGCCCTGTCACTAATCGAAGCCGAAGACCGGGTGGGCATTCTCAAGCTCGGCACGACCTGGCCCATACCGCCCAAGCTTCTGAAGCGATATCTGGCGGCGGCGGAGAAGATCCTGATCGTCGAGGAGGTGCTCCCGTTTCTCGAGGAGCAGGTCAAGATTCTGGCCGCCGAGCAGGTGCGGGCGATCGGCAGCAAGACCTTTTACGGGAAGAACGACGGGACCCTGCCGATGGCGGGCGAGCTGAATCCCGACCTGGTTGCTCGGGCCGTCGGCCTGATTCTGGGGATGGAACCAAAGTCGCTTCCGGCGGCCTACGGAGAGAAGCTCCGGGCATTGGCCGCTCTGGCGCCCCGGCGCGAGCAGACCTTCTGCCCCGGCTGTCCCCACCGCGCCTCCTACTGGAGCATCCGCGAGGCGCTGCAGCGCGACGGCCGCGGCGGGTTCGTCTGCGGGGACATCGGCTGCTATGCGATGGCATGCCTCTTTCCTGCCGCCGGGTTTCATACCGCCAAGACCCTTCATGCAATGGGGTCGGGGACGGGCGTGGCCTCCGGATTCGGCAAGCTGGGGGCGTTCGGGATGGACCAGCCGATCATTGCCGTCTGTGGGGATTCGACCTTCTACCATGCGGCGATTCCTGCGCTCATCAACGCCGTCCATCAGGATGCGAATATCATCTTCATCGCCCTGGACAACAGCGGCACGGCGATGACGGGATTCCAGTCCCATCCCGGCATCGATGTCAACGCCATGGGGGATGCCTCCCCCAAGGTCGATATCGCGGCCCTCTGCGCCTCCATAGGGGCGAAGGTCGTCATCGGCGATCCGTTCGCCCTTAAGGAGACGCGGGAGACGCTCAACGATCTCATGGAGGGGGGAGGAGGCGTGAAGGTCCTGATCCTGAAGCAGTCCTGCGCCCTGTCACCCGAAAAAAAAGGACGGAAGCGCTACCAGATGCGCGTGGATGAACTCCTCTGCCGGGGTGATGCCTGCGGCTGCAACCGCCTCTGCACGCGGATCTTCCGCTGTCCGGGACTCCTGTGGGACCGGGAAAAGGGGAAGGCGCGGATCGATGAGGTGATCTGTGCCGGCTGCGGCGTCTGCGCGGGGATCTGTCCGGCCGAGGCGATCCGGAGCGAGGAGGCGGCGAGCGCATGAAGAAGCGGACCGTGATGAAAGATCCCTACAATATCATCATAACCGGGGTGGGCGGCCAGGGAAACGTCATGGCCTCGCGGGTCCTGTCGAACATGCTGGTCCGCAAGGGGTTCAGGGTGACGATCGGCGAGACGTTCGGGATGTCCCAGCGGGGCGGCTCGGTCATGAGCCACATCCGGGTTTCGTCGACGGCGGTCTGGAGCCCGCAGATCCCGAAGGGGAGGGCGCATCTGATCGTCGCCATCGAGCCGATCGAGGCGATCCGGGTGCTGGCCGACTACGGCAACCCCGCCGTGAAGGTCCTGGTGAACATGCGGCCGATCTACCCCGTGGGGGTGATCACCGGAGAGGCCGATTATCCGGGGCCGGAGAAGATCCGGGAAGCCGTGGCGGCGCTCTCGGATACGGCCCGCTTCCTCGATGCGACGGATGAGGCGGTCGCCCTGGGGAATCCCATCCTCGGGAACATCGTCATGATCGGCGCCGTCGCAGGCCTGGGGGTGCTGCCCGTCGACCGGGAGGTCTTTGAGGCCGTGATCCGGGAGGGGATGCCGGCCTCCCGTGTCGAGGCCAACCTCCGCGCCTTCGATATCGGTTTTTCAAAGGGAGAGGTGGCAAAATGAAGAGTCCCTATAAGGCGGTCAAGGTGACGGACGATGTCTGGTGGGTCGGCGCCATCGACTGGAATATCCGGGATTTCCATGGTTATCAGACGCTGCGGGGGAGCACCTACAACGCCTACCTGATCATGGCCGACAAAATCACCCTTGTCGATACGGTAAAGGCCCCCTTCCGGGAGGAGATGATGGCCCGGATCGCCGATGTGATCGAGCCGGCGCGGATCGACTATATCATCTCCAACCACGCGGAGATGGACCACTCGGGATGCTCTGCCGGAGGTGATCGAGGCCGTGAGGCCCGAAAAGGTGTTCGCCTCCGCCGTCGGGGCGAAGACCCTCGAGGAGCACTTTTCCTTCCCGGCGGAAATTACCGCCGTCAAGGACGGAGAGACGCTCAGTCTCGGCAACCGGTCGCTCACCTTCATGGAGACCAGGATGCTCCACTGGCCCGACAGCATGTTCTCCTATCTGAACGAAGAAAAGCTCCTCTTTTCCCAGGACGCCTTCGGGATGCACTATGCGTCCCTGGAGCGGTTCGACGACCAGATCGATCCGGCGATCCTTGCCTACGAGGCGGCGACCTATTACGCAAACATCATCCTCCCCTACTCGCCGCTGGTCTCGAAACTCCTGGAGAAGGTCACCGCCGCCGGGCTCTCGTTTCAGATGATCGCCCCGGACCATGGGCCGATCTGGCGCAGGGATATCGGCGGGATCATCGAGCGGTACGGGAGATGGGCCGCGCAGAAGCCGACGGCAAAGGCGGTGGTCGTCTACGCGACGATGTGGGAGAGCACGGAAAAGATGGCCCGGGCGATCAGCGAAGGACTTGCCGCGGGAGGCCTCTCAGTCAAGCTCATGTCGATGGACGAGGTGCATCGGAGCGACGTGGTCTACGAACTGCTCGGCGCCGGGGCGCTCGCCGTCGGTTCTCCGACGCTCAACAACAATATGCTTCCCAAGATGGCGGACATCATGACCTACCTGCGGGGGCTCAAACCGCGAAACCTCGTCGGCGCCGCCTTCGGCTCCTACGGCTGGAGCGGCGAGGCGGTGCGCCAGATCGAGGAGATCCTCACCGAGATGAAGGTGGAGATCGCCGGAGAGGGGATCCGCGTGAAGAATGTTCCCGATGAAGAGGTTCTGGCCCGATGCTATGAACTGGGAAAGGCAATGGCGCAGAAAGTCCGGATCCGCCTGTAACCGGGCGGACATAAACGGTTCACCATACCGGAGAAGGAGGAAAAAAGATGAAACGATATGTATGCAGTGTCTGCGGGTATGTCTATGACCCTGCCGAGGGTGATCCGGATGCGGGTGTCAAAAAAGGGGTCGCTTTTGCAGACCTGCCCGATGAGTGGGTCTGCCCGGTCTGCGGCGCAGCGAAAGATCAATTTGCGCCGGAATAGCAGCGGCGTTCGGACATCTTTCCGCCGACGTCTATCGTTGATGACTGGGTAAAACGTTCACTCTCTCCTCACCTTACGGAGGAAATGAGAGGGAGTGCGGAGAAGAAGATTCACTACGGAGAGCTGAGGGAAACGGCATGGATGGCACGCACGATGCGTTGCAGCAGGCTTATACCGGTGAGGCCAAGGCCTCTCTGCGTCTGAAGGTGTATGCGGAAAAGGCCGAGGAGGATGGGTATCCGCAGATCGCCAAGCTCTTCCGGGTGATCGCCCGCTCGGAAGAGATCCACGGGTCGAGGGCGCTCAAGGCGCTCCATGAGCTCAAGACGACCGAGGAGAATTTGGCGGAGAGTTTCCAGTCGGAGCGGGGGGTGGCAGAGGTCGCCTATGCCGACTTCGTCAGACGGGCTGAAGCGGAGGGAAACCGGGCTGCGGTCCTCCTTTTCCGCCAGAGTAAGGATGTGGAGGAGACGCATGCGAAACTCTACAAGGAGGCGATGAACCACCTGATGGCCGAACGGGAGACGGAATACTTTGTCTGCCTGGTCTGCGGTTATGTCGCGGACGGCGTCCGGCCGGAGATCTGTCCGGTCTGCGGCGCCAAAGAGGATCAATTCAGGCGGTTCACATAGTGAATGGAGTCGGTCCAGACCCGGCCGCCGTTTGGGCAACCGTCCCCTGTCGGGGTCTGTAAATGGGTGAGAGGGCGGGAAATCACTCCGCGGCGGCTGGTTTCGGCAGGGTGTTTTCGCCACCCTGCTAAGGGGCAGGGGGGATCGGAATGAGAGGGGTACTGCTACGTTGGGTGGTATTGACGGCGGCTGTTCTGGCGGCATCCAGGCTCCTTGACGGCATCCGTGTGGACGGCATGGTTTCCGCGATACTGGCGGCGGCGACGCTGGGACTCCTCAATGCCTTTCTCCGCCCCCTCCTCATCCTCCTGACGCTCCCCCTCAATATCGTGACGCTCGGACTCTTCACCTTTCGTGATCAACGCCCTGATGCTGAAGATCGTCTCCGAGCTGATACCCGGTTTCACGGTCCACGGTTTCTGGACCGCCGTGATCGGCGCCCTGATCATCGGTCTTGTGAGTTGGCTCCTGAACGCCTTTATCGGCGGACGGGGGAAGGTGGAGCGCTCGTCGTATATCGATCTGCAAAAGAGGGGAGGCCGATGGGAGTGAGCGACCTGACCCCGGCCATGCGTCAGTATGCGGAGATGAAAGAGCGCTATCCCGACTGCATTCTCTTTTTCCGGATGGGCGACTTTTACGAGATGTTTTTCGAGGATGCCGTGACCGCCTCCCGCATACTCGAGATCACGCTTACCTCCCGCAACAAGAACAGCAAGGACGCCATACCCCTTTGCGGGGTTCCTTACCATGCCGGCTCCTCCTACATTGCAAAGCTCATTGCCAAGGGGTTCAAGGTAGCCGTCTGCGAGCAGATGGAGGATCCGAAGCAGGCCAAAGGGGTCGTCAGGCGCGAGGTCGTGCGCATCGTGACCCCCGGCCTTGTTCTCGATACGGAAAACCTCCGCTCCAAGGAGAACAACTTTCTCGCGGCGCTGGTCGTCCGGGAAGGCCGCTTCGGCCTTGCCTTCGTCGATATCTCGACGGGGGAATTCCGGGTGACCGAAGCGGCGGACCGCGACTTTTTTCGCGCCGAGACGGCCGGGATCGAGATCCGCGAGCTGATCGTCGCGGAGGATCTCCGGGATGACGATCTGCTGAGGGCCATTGCCGGCGATGAGGAGCGCTGCCTGATCAACCGCTTCCCGCCGGAGCGATTCGATCCGGAAGCGGCCATGCTCCGTCTGGGCAGCCACTTCCCCGCGGAAAAACTTGCGCAACTGGCATTGGAGAGCCATCCGGCGACGGCCGCCGCCGCCGGCGCCGTCCTTGCCTACATGGCCGAGACGCAGAAGGACCAACTCGGCCATATCAACGATCTTGTCTGGTACGAAAGCGGCGCCCATCTGATCCTGGACGATGTCGCCAAGCGCAATCTCGAACTCTTCGCCACGATCGTCGAGGGGAAGAAGGCCGGGTCGCTCTTCCATGTCCTCGACCAGACGGTCACTTCTCTGGGGGCAAGACGGCTCCGATGGTGGCTCAACTATCCCCTCCGCGATCCTGTACGGATCAGGGAAAGGCTGGCCGCCGTCTCCGAGCTTCGCAACAACCATCTGCTCCGGGAGAACCTGCGCAGCTCTCTCCAATCCGTCTACGACCTGGAACGCCTCGGAAGCCGGATCGCCGTGGGAATCGCCAACGGACGGGATCTCGCGGCTCTCCGAACGTCTCTTGCCGCACTGCCGGCAATCCGTGCTCTTATCCGTGAGGGCGAAGCGCCGCTCTTGAGGGCGATCCATATCGGGATCGATGAGATGCCCGACATTCGGGAACTGATCGAGCGTGCGATCGTCGAGGACCCACCGCTTACGATACGCGAAGGGGGGATCATCCGGGAAGGGTACGATGCGGAGCTTGACGGACTCATCGCGATTATGCGGGACGGACGTCAGTGGATCGCAGCCCTCGAGGAGAAAGAGCGGCGACGGACGGGGATCGCTTCCCTGAAGGTGGGATTCAACAGCGTCTTCGGGTATTACCTCGAGGTGACGAAGGCGAACGCCTCTCTGGTTCCGCCTGACTATATCCGCAAGCAAACCCTGGTCAATGCGGAGCGGTACATCAATGAGGAGCTCAAAGGGTACGAGGAGACGGTCCTCCATGCGGAAGAGCGGCGGCAGGCCCGGGAATACGATCTCTTCGTCGAGATCCGCACGAGGATCGCCGGGGCAATCCGGAGGATACAGGAAACGGCGTCTAAGATCGCCGATCTTGACGCGATTGCATCGCTTGCCGAGGTTGCCGAGCGAAACAATTACTGCTGCCCCGTGGTCGACGCGGAAGAGACAATCGAGATCACCGACGGCAGACATCCGGTCGTGGAGCGGATACCCGCAGCCACGGGGTTCGTTCCGAACGATCTCTGCCTCGATCTGGAGAAGAACCGGTTTCTCATCATCACCGGTCCCAACATGGCGGGAAAATCGACCTATATCCGGCAGGTCGCCCTGATTGTGCTCATGGCCCAGATGGGGAGCTTCGTTCCCGCCGCCCGGGCCCGGATCGGGATCGTCGATAGGATTTTCACCCGTATCGGCGCAGCCGACAGCCTTGCCCGGGGACAGAGCACGTTTATGGTCGAGATGACCGAGGTGGCGAACATCCTCCGTCACGCCACCAAGCGGAGCCTCATCATCCTGGACGAAGTCGGCCGGGGGACGAGCACCTTCGACGGCCTCAGCATCGCCTGGGCGGTAGCGGAATATATCCACGACGCAGCCCCCCTCGGGGCGCAGGACCCTCTTTGCCACCCATTATCACGAGCTCACGGAACTCGCCGTCACGAAGGACGGGGTCCGGAATTTCAACATCGCCGTCCGGGAATGGGGGGAGAAGATCATCTTCCTGAGGAAGATCATGGAAGGGGGGACAAACCGGAGCTACGGCATCCAGGTGGCGCGGATCGCCGGGGTGCCCGCCGAGGTGCTTTCGCGGGCGAGGGAGATCCTCCGGAACATGGAGCAGGGGGAACTCGACGAGGTCGGGATGCCGAAGATCGCCCGCGGCCGGAAGACGAGCCAAAAGAGCACAAACCAGCTCAACCTCTTTGCGGACCAGAAGGACGGAATCGCGGATGAGATCCGTAAGCTCGATCTGATGAATCTGACGCCCCTTGAAGCGATGCAGCGACTGGCTGACTGGAAGGAGCGGCTGGAGCGCTCCTGAAAAGCCTGCCGAATCCCCTCGGAGGCGTCGGCGCGAACGTCCGTTGGGGAAGGGGAGCAATTTCTTTACCGGGGGATCGATATCTCCATGCAAATGACAGCATCACAGAGCCGTTACACCCTCCAGGTGCAATCGGAAAACGAAGCAGAGATGGTTATTTCCCTCTCCGGGCGGGTATCCCTGGCCGATGCGGATCGGCTGCTCGCCGAAATGGAAGCCTTCTTGGATGACCGGAGGACCGCGGCCGTCACGGTCGACCTGGCCGGGCTTTCCTATATGGACAGTGCGGGTCTCCTCACCCTTTTCCGGCTGGAAGAGAAGGTCCTCCGGATGGGCCGCACCCACTCGTACCTCCATGTTTCTCCCGAGATCCATCGGCTCATGGGTCTGATCGACCGCGAAGGGCTGGCCCGGCCGCCGCTCCGCACGGAAGGGGCGTCCGGGGGCGTTATCGAGGCGATGGGAGACGCCGGCTTCCGGATTGCCGGGGATTTCTCGGCAATGATGACGTTTCTGGGAGATCTCGTAGCGGCTTTGGCCCATCTTATCGGCCATCCCCGTGACGTCCGCTGGGGCGATGTCCTCTTCTCCATGCGGCGGGCGGGGGCGGAAGGGCTGCCCATCGTCGGACTGATAAGCCTCCTCATCGGGTTGATCATTGCGTTCATGTCCTCCCTCCAGCTCAAGCAGTTCGGGGCAAATATCTACGTCGCATCGCTCGTGGCGGTGGCCATTGTTCGCGAACTGGGGCCAATCATGACCGCCATCCTGGTGGCCGGCCGTTCCGCATCGGCCTACGCCGCGGAGATCGGGAGCATGGTGGTCCATGACGAAGTGGATGCCCTCGCGACCATGGGGTTCGACCCGATCCGTTTTCTCGCCGTTCCCAAGCTTATCGCCACGGTGCTGGTCCTGCCCCTGCTCACCCTGTATGCCGATCTCTTCGGGATTGCGGGCGGGATGATCGTCGGGGTAACGGGGCTCGATCTGACCCCCTATACGTATCTCCTGGAGAGTCAACGGGCCATCTCCGCATCCGACCTGGTTTCCGGCCTTGTCAAAGCGGCGGTCTTTGCCTTTGTCATCGCGTGGATAGGCTGCCAGCGCGGGTTTCAGGTACGGGGAGACGTCGAGGAGGTGGGCGCGGCGACCACCTCGGCGGTTGTCACCTCCATTCTACTGATCGTGATCGTGGACTCGGCGTTCGCGGTCGTCCTGCATTACGTGGGTTGAGGAAGGGATGAAACGGGAGAGGGAGAATACCAGTGAGCAAAGCGGGTGAACCGGTCATCACCGTGGAAGGGCTGACGGCAAACTTCGGAGAAACGACCGTTCTGGAAAACGTCAGTCTGGAGGTGTTTGGCGGGGAGATCCTCTGCATCATCGGGGGGAGCGGTTGCGGCAAATCCACGCTTCTCAAGCACATGATCGGCCTCATCCGGCCGGCCGCCGGCCGGGTGATTATCGGCAAAACCGATATCGCCGCCGCCGACGACGAGGAGCTCAATCGGATCAGGAAAGAGATCGGCGTCCTCTTCCAGTCAGACGCCCTCCTCGGATCCATGACCCTTGGGGAGAATGTTGCCTTACCGCTCGGTTCCGTAAACGGGATCTCCCCCGAGACGAGGAAATTCATCATACGGATGAAACTCGCGATGGTCAACCTCGCGGGGTATGAGAACCACTACCCGACAGAGCTGTCGGGGGGGATGCGGAAGCGGGGCGGACTAGCCAGGGCGATGGCGCTTGACCCGGGGGTCCTCTTTTTTGACGAGCCTTCGGCGGGTCTCGATCCGATCAACGCGGCGGAGTTGGAGACGCTGATCAAGGGGATCAACGCGGGTCTCGGCACGACGATGGTCATCGTGAGCCACCAGGTTGAGCTGGTGCTGCGTGTCGCCGATCGGGTCATCATGCTCGATCGGGAGGAAAAGGGGATCATCGCGGCGGGCGCCCCGGAGGAACTCCGCCTCTCGGCGAAAGACCCGCGGATCCGGCGATTTCTCTTTCGGGAAGAAGGGGGAAAGGGGGGGTAAATGGCGAATCGACAGGCGAGATTCATGACCGGTCTTTTTGTCATCGGGGGGGTCATGATCGGCGTCGCTGCTGTCATCTGGCTGGGGGCATCGCAGTATTTCGAGAAGGGGACGCGGTACGTGACCTATTTTGACGAATCCGTGCAGGGGTTGCAGGTCGACTCGCGGGTCAAATACCGCGGGGTGGATGTCGGGAGCGTGCAGCGAATCGGCGTCGCCCCCGATCAGAAGCTGGTGGAAGTGGTGATCAAGATCAACCTTGAAGCCGACATCGAACGCAGCGCGGTGAGTCAGCTCAAAGCTGCGGGTATCACGGGGATCGTCTTTATCGAACTCGACCGGAGACCCGAGCGCGTTCATCTCTTTCTCCCTCCGAAAGAGATGAAGACCCTCTACCCGGTCATCCCTTCGCAGCCTTCCCAGTCGAAGCAGGTGTTCTCCAGCGTAGATCGGATAATGGAGCAGATCGCCGAGGTGGATCTCAAGGGGGTCGTCGACCAGCTCAAGCAGACGTCACGGGCGGTGGAGACCTATCTCACCGGTGGGGAGATGAAGCGGATCATGAAAAACCTCGATTCGTCGACGGTCGGTCTGGA
Organism: uncultured delta proteobacterium; assembly: GCA_963817385.1. Taxonomy (GTDB): domain Bacteria; phylum Desulfobacterota; class Syntrophia; order Syntrophales; family UBA5619; genus JAKAFS01. The sequence continues at coordinate 333,674 of CAWFOM010000010.1, read as the reverse complement.
TCGCAGCCTCCAAAGGGTCGAGAGCATACTGGCCGCGGGGAAGGTGGAGGGAATTATCGAGGGGGTGGAACGGGGGATCGGCGAGGCCAGGCAGGGGGTCGGGGAGAGCCGGCAGGGGATTGCCGAGACCAGGCAACTCGTCGCCGCTGTTACGACGGAAATGGAAAAGATCCAGGCCGCCGAAACCGCCGGGAGGGCGAGGAACCTTATCGAAGGGCTTGACCGCCGGACGAGAACGATGGCCGCCGATCTCGATACAACGATCGATGAATTCCGCCAGGCGGTGGAGAGTCTCCGGAAGCTGATCGAGCGGCTCCGTGAAAATCCCTCGGATCTGCTCTTCAGCCGGCCTGTTCGCGACGATCGGGAGAGCGGGGGAGAGGTGAGGTGATGATGAAACGCTTCGGGATCATCCTGGTTATGATCGGACTGACCGGTTGCCTCGGCCCGACGGGGTCGGCCCCGCTGGTTCGACAATACGTTCTCGAATATCCCTCCCCCAACGCTGCGGGAGGGGTCGGAGTCCCAGAGATGCTCAAGGTGGAGCATTTTACCGCGGACCGACTCTTGGCCGGTCCGGCCATGCTCTACCGTCAGGGACCCTTCCGCCTGGATGCCTATCATGAGCACCGCTGGAGGGTCGCGCCTGCGGAGATGGTGGCGGACCTTCTGCGGCGCGATCTGCGTCATGCCGGCATCTTCCGGGCGGTGCTTTCCCCTCGCAATGCCGAGGAGCCCCGTTTCATCATGGAAGGGGGGGTGGAGGATTTTTTCGAGGTAGAGGAAGGAGGGGGCAGGAAAGCCCTTTTGGTCGCGACGCTCACCCTCCTCGACCTCTCGCGGCGGGAACTGCCTGAGCGCGTTGTCTTTCAGAAGACATACCGGAGCGAGGCGCTTTTTAAAACGGAGGGAGCTTCCGGTTTTGCGGAAGCCATGAGCCGGGCGATGACGCAGCTCTCGACGCAGGTCATCGCCGACATCGCGTCGGCCCTGAAGAGACCGGTTAACTGATCGGTCGATGTGATTGTTGCAGCTCTAGCAAAGAAGGATTGGGAGAGTTGCTCTACTCGATGGGCTTATAGCACCATATAAAATCAGCTTCAATTTCTTTGTCTTCTGATTTTGATTTACAATATTTGTCAGCCTCGGTAGCAAGTTTGAAGTCACATCCCTCTTCTCTCCGAGAGCAATGATTACAATATTTCTCTTTATGTGAAAGAATCTTTACACCCACCATTATCGTATTAGTCATCTCATTCCTCGCACTTTTATGCGGCGTGAATCGTAGACGGCTTCGCAAAACGTTTGCAGGCAAGGCGCGCGAGTCACGAGGAATGAGGCGTACCCCAGCGTACGCAGCAATGACGAGGGAGGAAGCGCAACGCAGCATCCGGACGTTTTCCGAAGCCGTAGTCGCTATTTGATGCAGACCCGTCTCACCTGCTTGAAGTCGGTGACCCCTTGGATCGATTTGCTGATGCCGTCCTGCAGGAGGGTCGTCATTCCTTCTTCTATTGCTAAATCCCGCATCGCCTCTACGGACGCGTGCTTCTGGATCAATCGCTTGATCCCATCCGTGGCGACGATGAACTCGTGGATACCCATCCGGCCTCTGTAACCCGACTTTTCGCATGCCTCACACCCCTTCGGACGGTAGAGCATGAACTTGTCGTCATAGGGGATATCCAGCTTCAGAAATTGCTCCTCTCCATAACTCTCCATGATCTCGTCGTATTCACTGCGTTTCGGATGGTAAGCCTCCTTGCACTTTTTGCAGAGGGTCCGGACGAGACGTTGGGCGAGGATGCCGAGGAGCGCGTCGGCAAAATTGAGCGGGTCGATTCCCATGTCGAGGAGGCGGACGATCGTCTCCGGAGCGCTGTTGGTGTGGAGGGTGCTCAAGACGAGATGGCCCGTCAGCGACGCCTCGACACCGATCTTGGCCGTTTCAAAGTCACGCATCTCCCCCACCATGATTATATCCGGGTCGGCCCGGAGAAAAGCGCGCATGGCGGCGGCGAAGTCGAATCCGATCTTCGAATGAACCTGGACCTGACGGAGTCCGTACTGGGTAATTTCCACGGGGTCCTCGGCAGTCCAGATCTTTCGATCGGGTCTGTTGATCTCGTGAAGGGCGGCGTGCAGAGTGGTCGTCTTGCCGGAACCGGTGGGTCCGACGACGAGGATCATCCCGTAGGGTTTATCCAGGATGACCTTGAGTTCCCGGAAGTTGCGCACCGACATCCCCATGGCGGTGAGGGGCAAGGTGCTCCCGCTCCTGGCCAGGATCCGCAACACGACATCCTCCACGCCTCCCTGGGTGGGGATGGTGGCCACGCGCAGCTCGATCTCCTCGCCGCCCGGTTTCTTGAACTTGATCTTGCCGTCCTGCGGAAGACGCCGGACGGTGATATCGAGGTTCGACATGATCTTGATGCGGGAGACGACCGCCGCACGGTAGCTGTAGGGGAGGGTCTGATAGATGGCGCAGTCGCCGTCGACACGGTAGCGGACCTCGACGTTCTTTTTTGCGATGTTCGGTTCGATGTGAATATCGGAGGCGCGTTTGGTCTGGGCGTCAAGGATGATTTTGTTGACGAGTTGCATGATCACACTGTCCGATTCATTGACTATCTCTTCGTCTTCATCCGTCGGCTCATCATCGGCGTCGAGTTTGCCGAGGATTTCGGTGATGGAAGCGTCATCCTCGGAAGAATGATAGAAATGGTTGATATATTTTATGATATCAGCGGGAAGGGAAACATCATAGCGGACGGATTTAGTTTTCAGGAGGTTTTCGATCATGTCGCGTTTCAGGATGTTTTTCGGATCATCTACGATGACATGGATGATGCCGTCCTTCTTTCCCAGCGGAACCCAGAGTTCCCGGCGGAGGTACTCTTTCTTGAGATTGATGAGCAGGTCGCTCGGGATGGGCGTTTTATCAGAGAAGGGGATGAATTTGCAGCGGAAGAACTCCTCGAAGGAGCGGCCAAGGTTCTCTCGCGAGATAGCATGCTGTTTCATCAGGTAATCTTCAATGGGTTCCTTTGCTTCCCTTGATTCCTCCCACGCATTGTCCAGCTCCTCCTCCTTGATGAGGTCGTGGCTGATCAGGTAATCGAAGCGTGTCTTGCGCCGCCGTGCGTACCGCTCCTGGTTGAAGAAGGCGACGCTGAGGACGTCCGAGATCTCTTGGAGAAATCCTCGGTCATCATTGGAAAAATTGCCTTTGCCTCTCTTCTTGTTGAGGATCTGGAGGACACCCATGAGGGTGTTGTTATGGATGATCGGTACGGCCAGGACCTGTTTGGTCCGGAATCCGGACTTCTTGTCCCAGCTCATATCAAATGCCAAATCCTTGTCGATCAACTTCAGTTCGGCGACATCGTAGGCGTCGCCGATGGTGACCGTTTTGCCGGTATTAGCCACATACCCGGCGATACTCCTGTTGTTGATCGGCACCCGGATTTCTTTCACCTGGGTGCCGCTGAGGAACATGGAATAGATCTCTTTTCGCGGCTGGTCGACCACATAGATGGTAATGGAGTGGGCGCTGAAGAGGTTCAGTATTCCGTCCTTCAGATCGACGAGAATCTGTTTGATATTCTGGGCGGCGTGGATCCTGTTGGTGATGTCAACCAGGGCCTTGCGCAACTGGAGCTTTTCTTCGAGTTCCGAGACCTCTTTGTCCTTGATCATATCAATCATTCCGTTCTCCGTTATGTGAATGACGCCGAGTATTATGCAAGACGACAATGAAATTGATGAGCATCATCAGCGGCAGAGGCTAAAACAGATTTAAAATAAATTCAATAAGAACTTTGGCCGTTAGGATAGGGCAGACCTTCCGGGGCGATGGCACGACTCCGAGAAGGAGAGAAACGGGGCTGCGTCACGGATGTCTTATGATTCGGTCACGATCTTGGAGAAGTCGGCCAAATCGTGGAAGAGAGACGAGATCTCTTCGAGCAGCGCGAGACGGTGGCAGCGGAGTTTCCTGTCTTCCGCCATGACCAGGACCTGCTCGAAAAAGGCGTCTACGGGTTTGCGAAGCTTGGCCAGCGCGATGAGTGCGGCCCGATAGTCCCCCTCGGCCGAGCGATTCATGACGATCTGGCGGATTGTCAGGAAGGCCTCGTGGAGCTCCTGCTCTTCGGTGCAGTGAGTGCTCGCGGGCGAGCTCACCTTTTTCCGCGTTCCGGATGATGTTGACAACCCGTTTGAAGGCGACGGCGAGCGGTGCAAAGTCGGGATCCGATTTGAACTCCTCCATCGCCCGGATCTTCGCCTCCGCCTTCACGAGATCATTGATTCCCGTAGCGAGCACAGCGTCCACGACGTCGTAGGGGTGGCCCTGGGAGAGGAGCTGATTTTCAAACCGGCCCCGGAAGAACTCCAGGATATCGGCTTTCGTCTCATCGGCGGGGCGATTCAGAAGCCCGCCGAGGACGGCGAGGCTCTCGTCGATCAGGGCGTCGAGCGGAAGCGGGTAGCGTTTCTTCAGGATGATGTTGATGATGCCGAGGGCCTGGCGGCGCAGGGCATAGGGGTCGGCTGTTCCCGTCGGGATCAGGCCGACGCCGAAGAATCCGCAGATCGTATCCATCTTGTCGGCGATGCTGACGATCGCCCCCTCGTCGGATTCGGGAAGTTCACCGCCCGCACCGGTGGGAAGGTAATGTTCGTAGATGGCCTTTGCCACGATCGGGTCTCTGCCTTCGAGAAGCGCGTATTCGCGCCCCATGATCCCCTGCAGTTCCGCAAACTCGCCGACCATCTGGGTATCCAGATCGGCCTTGGCGAGCAGTGCCGCCTCGTCGACGTGTGCTGCCAAGGTGGTCCGTGGGCTATGAGACGGTTCAATGCGGCCGGCGATCCAGGCGGCGAGCTTCCGAAAACGCATGACCTTTTCGTAGGAGCTGCCGAGGAGGGTGTGGAAGGTGACCTTTTTGAGACCCTCGACACGGTTCTCGAGAGGTATCTTCCGGTCCTCTTCGAAGAAAAAACGCGCATCGGCCAGACGGGCGCGGATCACCTTCTCATTGCCGCGTCTGACGACCGCCGGGTCGCGGGCGAGGGTGTTGTTGATCGTGAGAAAATGGGGCAGGAGATTGCCGCTCGTTGCGTCCAACACCGGGAAATATTTCTGGTGGGAGATCATCGTGGTGATGAGGACCTCCCGGGGGAGTTGCAGGTATTCCCGATCGAAGCTCCCGCAGACGACGGTCGGATATTCGGTGAGAAACGTGACGGTCTCGAGAAGCGCCTCATGGCGGAGCACCGTGCCCCCGACGGCCGCCGCCGCCTTGTCGGTCTCCTCGAGGATGATCTTCTTCCTCTCCGCGGGATCGACGATGACGAAATGCTCTCGGGTTTTCGTCAGGTACTCCTCCCGGTTGGCGACGGTAAATGAGGCGGGGCTCATGAAGCGGTGACCGCGGCTGGTGGCGCCGCTTTCAATGTTTCCGATCCGGACGGGGACGACCCGGCCGTCGAAGAGGGCCAGGATCCAGTGGATCGGCCGGGCAAACCGGACCTCCAGATCGGACCAGCGCATCGATTTGCGGAAGGGGATGTCGGTGATGAGCTTCGTCAGGATCGCGGGGAGGAGCCCTTCCGTCGCCTCGCCGGCGATCTTCTTTCTGGCGCAGAGATACTCTCCCTTATCCGTGAGAGCCGTCTCCAGTTGCGACACGTCGAGCCCCTGCCCCCGGCAGAAGCCGAGAGCCGCCTTGGAAGGATTTCCCGCCGCGTCGAAGGCAACCCTTTTCGCAGGGCCCAGTTTTTCGATCACCTGGTCGTCCTGACGTTCGGCGACGCCGGCAACGGCCAGGAAGAGGCGGCGGGGCGTTCCCAATGTCCGGATCTCTTCATGGCGGATGCGGTTTGCGCCGAGCTCCTTGCGGATGATCTCGTCCATATCCGTGAGCGCCTTCGGCAGAAAGGCGGCCGGGATCTCCTCGGTTCCGATTTCGAGCAGCAGTTCCGTGCCCATCAATGTTCTCCAATCGCTATGCTGTCTTTATGCGGTAAGTATCCCTTCCGTTTCCCGGTCATGCCCTGTTGAGAAGGGGGTAGCCCATTGCTTCCCGTTGGCGGAGATAGCCCTCCGCGCTGAGCCGGGCGAGGTTCCGGACACGGCCGATGTAGCTCGTCCGCTCGGCCACGCTGATCGCCCCGCGCGCATTGAGCAGGTTAAAGGTGTGGGAACACTTCAGGCAGTGGTCGTAGGTTGGCAGCACCAGCCCTTTTTCCGCCGCCCGGGTCCCCTCGGCCTCGTACATGTCGAAGCGCTTGCGAAGCTCCCCGATGTCGGCGGTCTCGAAATTGTAAACCGACCACTCCACCTCGCTCTGGTGGTGGACATCCCCGTACTTGATCCCCTTTGTCCATTCGAGGTCGTAGACGTTGTCGATCCCCTGGATGTACATCGCGATCCGCTCGGTACCGTAGGTCAGCTCCGCGCTGACGGGCCGGCAATCGAATCCGCCGACCTGCTGGAAGTAGGTGAACTGGGAGATCTCCATTCCATCGAGCCACACCTCCCAACCGAGTCCCCAGGCGCCGACCGTCGGCGATTCCCAGTCGTCTTCCACGAAACGGATATCGTGCTCCAACGGATCGATTCCGAAGCTCTTGAGGGAGTCGAGGTAGAGCTCCTGGATGTTGGGCGGCGAGGGCTTCATGACGACCTGGTACTGGTAGTAGTGCTGGAGACGGTTCGGGTTTTCTCCGTAGCGGCCGTCCGTGGGTCTCCGGGATGGTTCCACATAGGCCACCCGCCACGGTTCCGGTCCCAGAGCCCGGAGAAAGGTGGCCGGGTTGAAGGTGCCGGCGCCCACCTCGATGTCATACGGCTGCTGGATCACGCATCCCTGAGAGGCCCAGTAGCGCTCGAGGGCGAAGATCAATTCCTGAAAGGTCACAACTCCTCCTGTTAATCGGGATCACGTTATTTCTTGATTTTACGACAAATTTTCCGGTCGGGTTCTTAACACGGTAGCCCGCGGGTGTCAATAGCCATTTGGGGCGCGCGAGATATACAGCCGCCGGATTTCATTTAGCACGTGAAGCGATTTCAATTCACGTCCGAGGATGTGTCGGATGAAATGGGCCAGGAGCTGCCGGCTTTCGTCGGCGGACTGCCCCGAAAGAAGGATGCGGCCCAGCCGGTCGATTTGCGCCTCCCGTCCCAACACGAGCGTCCGGATCGTTCCCAAGGAGACGGGGATGCCGCCTGCGCCCGCGGGCCGGCATCCGGCGCACGTCAAGCCGCCGTCGGCGGCGATGAACCGATAGAGGGTCTCTTGTTCGACCGGTTTTTTGCACACCAGGCAATGATCCAGCACCGGGTCGTATCCGGAGAGCTTCAGGAGGCGTATTTCGAAGAAGCGGAGGATCGACTCAGCGGCGGGGCGTTCTTCGATCAAGAAAAGAAAATCGTGCAGGAGCTTGAATAGCGCCTCGTTTTTTTTATCGTCCGGGGTGAACTGATCAGTCAGGTCGATCAGATAGGAGGCGCTTAGCGTCTTTTCCAGATCCGCGCGGATGAGGGGAAAATGAGAGATCACCTCGGAAGAGTCGATCAGAGCCAGGCTGTCCGGCCCCCGGCGGGAAAAGAGGAGATGCGAACAGCAGAAGGGTTCGAGGACGTTGGCGAACCGCTTGCGGCTGCGTCTCGCACCCTTGGCGATCCCCCTGATCTTTCCGTACCCGGCAGTGAAGAATGTTACGATCCGGTCCGATTCTCCGTAATCGAGGAGGCGAAGGACGATCGCCTCCGTCCGATGTTGCGTCCTGGCGTTCATTTACTTTTCTTACCGGTCGCGGTAGCGAACGACGCCGCCGACGATCGTCAGGACCGTCTTCCCCTTCAGGACCCAGCCGTGAAAGGGGGAGTTTTTGCCGCGGGAGCGGAGGAGTCGGCGGTCGACGGTCCATTCCCGTTCCGGATCGATGACGGTGACATCGGCGTCGGCGCCGGCGGCGAGGGTGCCTTTGGGGATGCGAAGGATCTCGGCCGGACGGAGGGACAGCTTTTCGAGCAGACCGGAAAGCGACAGGACGCCGTCCGCAACGAGCCGAAGGGAGAGGGCGAGTGAGGTTTCGAGACCCGTCAAGCCGCTCGCGGCATAGTCAAATTCTACCTCCTTATCAGTCCTGGCGTGGGGCGCATGATCGCTGGCGATCACATCGAGGGTCCCGTCTCGAAGCCCCTCGCGGACGGCGGTGACATCGTCCGCGCCGCGCAGGGGCGGGTAAACCTTGGCGTTGGTGTCAAACCCCCGGACGGCCTCATCGGTCAGGGAAAAATAGTGGGGGGCGGTTTCCGCGGTCACGCAAACACCTCTGGCCTTGGCTTCCCGGATAAGGCGGACCGCCCCGGCGGTGCTCACATGGGCGATGTGCACGGGTGCCCCGGTAAATTCTGCCAGGAGGAGATCCCGAGCTACCATGACGTCTTCCGCTGCCGCAGGGATGCCGGCCAGGCCGAGTTCGGTGGCCACGGCGCCCTCGTGCATCACCCCTCCGGAGGAGAGGTTTTTATCCTCGCAGTGGACGATGACCGGCATATCCAGCGAAGAGGCGTATTCGAGCGTCCGGCGCATCAGAGCGGCATTCATGACGGGTTTCCCATCATCCGAGAAACCGACTGCGCCGGCCTCCTTGAGGTCCCAGAATTCGGTAAGGGTCGTTCCCTCCGACTTCATGCTGATTGCCGCGATAGGATAGACGTTCGCAACGCCGCACTCCAACGCCTTTCTGCGGATGAATTCGGTTACGGACCGACTGTCGTTGATGGGGTCGGTATTGGGCATGCAGGCGATGGAGGTGAAGCCGCCCGCGACGGCGGCCTCGCTTCCGGAGGCGATCGTCTCCTTGTATTCGAATCCCGGCTCCCGCAAGTGGGTATGCATATCGATCAGGCCGGGGACGACCAGCTTGCCGTGGAGGTCAATGACCTCCGCATCGGAAGGGGTTCCCTCCTTCAGGAGGTTCTTCCCGGTTCGGACGATTTTTCCGTCTTCGATAAGCAGGTCCATCTTGCCGTCCGTTTTCCGGGAAGGGTCGACCAACCGGCCGCCTTTCAGTAAGAGAGTCATGAATGATATCCTCGACTGGGTAAATTGTTGGACGGCTTCGGAAAAAGAGCCAGAGGCAAGGCGCGCGACTCCTGAGGAATGAGGCGTACTGTTCCGTACGCCGCAGTGACGAAGGGGGAAGCGCAACGCCGCATATGGACTTTTTCCGAAGCCGTCATGAATCGCTGCCTCCTGATAACAGATAGAGAAGCGCCATCCTGACCGCTACGCCGTTGGTGACCTGATCGAGGATGATCGAACGGGGCCCGTCCGCGATATCCGGAGAGATCTCCACCCCGCGGTTCACGGGTCCCGGATGCATGATCAGGACATCCTCCCGGGCCAGGTTGATGTTCCGGGAGTTGAGGGAAAAGTGTTGGGCATACTCACGCAGGGAAGGGAAGATGTTGTGCTTCTCCCGTTCGGTCTGGATACGGAGCATCATGATGATATCGGCTTCACGAATGGCCTCATCGATCTTGGTATAGGCGCGGACCCCCATCTTTTCGATGTCGCGGGGGAGCATGGTGGCCGGACCCGCTACGCGGACCTGCGCCCCCATCTTGATCAGGCCGTGGATGTTCGAACGGGCAACGCGACTGTGGGCGATATCGCCGACGATGGCTACCTGAAGTCCGGCGATCCGCCCCTTTTTGGAACGGATCGTCATCAGATCCAGAAGCGCCTGCGTGGGGTGTTCATGGGCCCCGTCGCCGGCATTGATGATCGACTGCCTGAGGAGTCTCGCCAGCATGTGGGGCGCCCCGGCGGCGCTGTGGCGGATTACGATGATATCCGGATTCATCGCTTCCAGATTCTTCGCGGTGTCGATCAGGGTTTCTCCCTTGACCATGCTGCTGGTCGAAGCGGAGATGTTGATCGTATCCGCGCTCAGCCGTTTGCCGGCGATCTCAAAGGAGGTCCTCGTCCGGGTGCTCGCCTCGTAGAAGAGATTGATCACGGTCTTACCGCGCAGCGTGGGGACTTTTTTGATCTCCCGGGTGGAGACCTCGATGAAGGACTCCGCCGTATCGAGAACAAGATTGATCTCCTCAACGGAGAAATCCTGAATACCGAGGATGTCTTTTCTGCTGAGTTTCATGATTCAACCTCAAATGTAGGCGATCGCACCGGCAGGGAGGTCTCCCCTGCGGGGCGAAGATTCATGGATTACCGATGTTCCTCGACTACCACCTCGTCCTTGCCGCTCTTCTCCGTCAGGTCGACGCTGACCGCTTCCCATAACGATGAGGGGAGGTTCTTCCCGACAAAATCGGCCCGGATGGGCAGTTCCCGATGGCCCCGATCGATGAGGACCGCAAGCTGGATCAGTTTCGGCCTGCCGAAGTCGATGAGGGCATCCATGGCCGCCCGGATCGTTCGGCCGGTGAAGAGGACGTCATCCACCAGGACAACCTTTCTTCCGTCCAGCGAGAACGGGATGTCGGTTTTCCCCAATCTCGGTTTCGGGTGGGAGGTCGAAAGATCGTCCCGGTAGAGGGTGACGTCGAGGACCCCGACCGGAAGCAGCTTCCCTTCCGTGCCGGAGATCTTCTTCTGCAGACGCTCCGCGAGAAAAACTCCGCCGGTGCGGATTCCGACGAGGACCAGCTCCTCCATCCCCTTGTTCTTTTCCAGGATCTCATAGGCGATCCGGGTCAGGGAGCGGTCTATTCCCTCCGCATCCATGACGACCCTTTTCTGCTCCATGGCTTTCCTCATGTTGTGATTCAAAAAAAAAGCCTTCCCCTGGCAGGAGAAGGCATGCCCATCGGACGCTGAAGAGATATGCTTTTTGCACGTGACGCCCCTTTTCAACCTCTCGGGATTCAATTAAAAGGGTCTGTACCAACCGCTGATGGCGTAGTCTTTATACTGAATGACCGGATTGTGTCAAGCCAAAAGATGGCCGTTGAAAATGGGTAAACGAGCACCAAGAGGGCCGGCGCTCGTTTACAGGTTGGGGAATCCGAATCCTTCGTTTTTTAGCGAAGAACGGTGCCGATCCGACTCCAGCGAACGCCGTACTCCTCCTGGTTCCATGACCAGTAGATAATCAGGGCCTTTCCCAGGACGTCCTTCATGTTGACGAACCCCCAGAAACGGCTGTCGTAACTCTCATCCCGGTTGTCCCCCATGACGAAGATGGAGCCTTCCGGCACTCTGACCGGTCCGAAATTGTCGCGGGGTTGGACCGATCCGGGAATGATGATGCTGTCCGAATGGACCCCGTGAACGTCATCGAAGGGAAGCCCGTTGAGGAGGATCTTCTTGTTACGGACCTCAATGGTATCGCCGGGAACGCCGATGAGCCGCTTGATGAAATCCTTCGAGCGGTCTTCAGGATAGATAAAGACCACGATGTCCCCTCGTTTGGGCTCTCCGATGGGGATGACGGTGGAACGGATGAAGGGCAGCTTGATCCCATAAATGGATTTGCTCACGAGGATATGGTCGCCGATCAAGAGGGTCGGTTTCATGGAGCCGGAGGGAATTTTATACGCCTGGATGACGAAGGTGCGGATGAAGAAGGCGATCAGAATGGCCAGGAGGATTGCTTCGATATATTCCCGCAGCTTGGATTTCGTTTTACTCATCGGTTCGTCCTTACGAATAGATACTGGTTAAGGTGATAATGAGCATGATCAGGGCAAAAAACCCCTTCACGCAGATTCCCGCCGCACGTCCCAGGATGGCCCCGTACGCTGCCCGGAGCGTCGGTTTGAGTCGGTTTCTGGCGAGCAGTTCCACCGTCACCATGGCGGCGAAGCCCCCGAGGAAGGTCCCGACGATGAGGCCAAGACCCAAGAAAAAGGGGGACAGGCAGAGTGCCCCGACAATCCCCCCGATCAAAAAGGCCCAGAATCCCTTCCGGGAAGCGCCAAATTTCACGGCGCCCGCCATGCCTACGGCAAAATCCGCGATTTCCGCGAGCGCCGAAAGGATAAGCAGGGTTACGAGGATCTTGAGACCGATCTTCTCGAACCCGGTGAAGACGCCATAGAGGGCCGCATCAAGGAAGATGATGGCGGTCCCCGGAAAACCGAAGAGGACGGAGAAGGTGCCGAACAGGAGCACCAGGATGAACAGGGTCAGTCCTCCAATCTCTAGGGGTGACAAATTATTACTTCCTCTTCATGCTCGATGGTTTGATCTTCTCGAAAAGAAGCACGATCGGGCTCGCAATGAAGACGGTCGAATAGACGCCGGCAACCGTACCCACCAGGAGCGCGAAGGTGAAATCGTGGATGACCGCCCCTCCGAAAACAAACAGGATAAGCAGGACCATAAAAACGGTCAGTGATGTCAGGATCGTCCGGCTGAGCGTCTGATTCACGCTTACATTAATGATGTCGAACAGGGACATCTTGATGTTCTTCCGCGTATTCTCCCGGATCCGGTCGAAGATCACGATGGTATCGTTGATCGAATAACCGATGATGGTCAGGAGTGCCGCCACGATGTTGAGATCGAACTCCTTGCCAAAAACCGAGAGGAAAGTGATCGTGATTAAGACGTCGTGGACGAGCGCGATGATCCCGCCCAGGGCGTAGCGGAATTCGAAGCGCACCCCCACGTAGATCAGGATGCCGATCCAGGAAAAGATGATGGCCAGGATGGCCTTCCGCGTCAGGTCCTTTCCGACCTTGGGGCCGACCACCTCGATCCGCCGGACCTCGTAGGCGCCCTTGCCGAAGGCGGCGGTGAGCGCCTCGTCGACGCGGGAGGTAAGCCCCTTGGGGTCCGCACCGGACTCGGCCGTCCGGACGATGACTTCCTTCGGTCCGAACTTCTGGATGATGCTTCCCTCGAAGCCCATCGGTTTGAGCGCGCTTCTGATCTTGTCGGCGTTGGGGTCCTCCTGGAACTTTATCTGGATCAGCGAGCCGCCCGCGAAGTCGATGCCGTAATTGGGCCCCCCGTGCCAGATCAGGGAGGCGATGCCGATGACGATCACGGCGACCGACAGGATGACCGCGGGTTTCATCAGCCTGACAAAATCGAAATGGGTTTCCGTTTTTATGATTTCCATACCATTCTCCTCAAAAACATACAGGCGCCGGACGTCTTCGTCCCGGACCGGTGTAACGGCCCTCCCGGGCCCCGCTAAATGCTGATCGCCTGGATCTTTCGATTCCAGACGAAGTAGTCGAAGATGATCCGCGTGACGAAAACGGCGGTAAACATGCTGACGACGATGCCGATGGTCAGCGTAACGGCGAATCCCTTAACCGGACCGGTGCCGAAGCCGAAGAGGAAGAGCGCCGCCACGAGGGTCGTCACATTGGAGTCGAAGATCGTCAAAAAGGCCTTCGTATAGCCGGCCTCGATGGCCGCCCGCGGCGTCTTCCCCAGCCGGAGCTCCTCCCTGATCCGTTCGTTGATCAGGACGTTTGCGTCCACGGCCATGCCGATGGTGAGCACGATGCCGGCGATGCCGGGGAGGGTCAGCGTCGCCTTGAAGGCAACCATGACGCCGAGCAGGAGCAGCATGTTCATGGCCAGGGCGACGTCGGCGATAAGTCCGGTCATCCGGTAGTAAAAGACCATGAAGATGAAAATCAGAATGCCGGCGATGATGCTTGCCCAGGTACCCTTGTCAATCGAATCCTGGCCGAGGGAGGGACCGACCGTCCGCTCCTCGAGGATGTTCACCGGCGCGGGAAGCGCGCCCGCGCGCAGGACGATCGCCAAATCGGTTGCCTCTTCCATCGTAAACGAGCCGGTGATCTGGGCCTGCCCCCCGGAGATCTGCTCCTGGATCACCGGGGCGGAGTGGACCGTGCCGTCCAGGACGATGGCCAGACGTTTTTTGACGTTTTCTCCGGTGATCCGGTCGAAGTCCTTTGCCCCCTGGGCGTTGAACTTGATGGATACGTGCGGTTCCCCGAAGCGGTCGCCGATCTGGACCTTGGCGTTCTCCAGGGCGTCGCCCGTCAGGAGGGACTTGTTTTTGAGAAGGATCGGGTTCTGGGACCTGCGTCCCGAGGTCCGGTCCAGTCGGGATTCATAGGCGACAATGTCCCCCTCGGGGACGTTTCCCTTGAGGGCGTCATCAAGGCTGTGCTCCTCGTCGACGAGCTTGAATTCCAGAAGGGCCGTCCGGCCGATCAGGTTTTTGGCCCGGGCCGGATCCTTAACCCCGGGGAGCTGAACGATGATCCGATCCGCCCCCTGCGGGATGATCTCCGGTTCGGAGATGCCGAATTGATCGACGCGGTTCCGGATCGTCTCCAGGCTCTGTTCGACGGCCATCTTCTTTATCTCAACGGCGCGTTTATCCTTGATCTTCAGGGATACCACGCCCCTGCCTTCCACCATCTCGGAGGTTGCAGTTTCAAGGTCCGGGTACTCGTCCTTGAGGATCTTGTCGAAGGCATCGCGCGACGCGGCGTCCGGAAAATCGAACGAGACGTTTTTCTCCTTGGTTCGATCGCGGAGCTTGAAGCGAATCCGTTTATCCATGAGGTTTTCCTTAAGATCGTTTACGGTTCTCTCCAGGGTGCTCTCCACCGCCTTGGCGGTCTCCACCTCCAGGACAAGATGCATCCCCCCCTGCAGGTCGAGTCCGAGATGGATCCTATCCGTCGGGAGGTAATTCTTCCAGATCTCGGGAAGATCTGACGTCAGCGTGGGCGCCAGATAGACGAGCGCGGCCAGACAGATGACGATCGTGAGGGCGGCCCTGATTCGGATACTTTTAAACATGGTTTACCCCTTTCAGCCTTATTCCTTTGGCGCCTTTTGCAGGACGGCGCCGATAAAGTTCCTGGCGACCTTTATCTTGACCTTGTCAGCGATCTCGATCGTCACGACCGTGTCGGTCAGCGCCGTGACCTTCCCCTGAATCCCGCCGGAGGTCATCACCAGGTCTCCGTGGGCGAGATTTGCGATCATATTCTTGACCTCCTTCTGTTTTTTCTGCTGGGGCCGGATCAGAAGAAAGTAAAAGATGGCAAAAAGAATGCCCATCATAATGATAAAACTGAAATCGCCGCCGGCGGCGCCTCCACCACCCCCTCCGCCCGGTAGTGAGCCCATCGCATAAGCCAGATTCGTCACAGTAAAGCCCTCCCTTATCAGAAATAATCATTGCATTTTAATTTTTCGCCGGAGTCGCACCCATTACCGCTCCGGCGTTTGTGCCGCCCGCTCCCGGAGAAAACGGGACCGGAAGTCCGGATATCGCCCCTCCCGGATGGCGCCCCTGATCCGCTCCATGAGACGCAGGTAATACCGGAGGTTGTGGATCGTGTTGAGCACCATCGCCAGGATCTCCCCGGCTACATACAGGTGCCGCAGATAGGCGCGCGAGTAGTTTTGACAGGTATAACAATCACATTGGCTGTCGACCGGCGCACCGTCCTCCCGGTAACGGGCGTTTTTTATAACAACCTTTTCTCCGTTTGTAAACAACAATCCGTTCCGGGCTGATCTGGTCGGCATCACGCAGTCGAACATGTCGATCCCGTGGAAGACCCCTTCGACGAGATCCTCGGGCGTCCCCACTCCCATCAGGTAGCGCGGCCTGTCTTCGGGAAGGAGCGGTGTCGTCTGTGCCAGGTTCTCCAGCATGAGTTCCTTGGGCTCGCCGACACTTAAGCCCCCAAGGGCATATCCGTCGAAACCGATCCCCGCGATCTGCTCAACTCCCCGCTTTCTGAGGTCAGGATAGACCCCGCCCTGAATGATACCGAAGAGGGCCAGTTCGGGGCGCCGCCGGCTTTTTTTGCAACGGGCGGCCCAGCGGGCGGTCCTCCCGAGCGCCCGTTCTACCTCGTCCCGGTCCGCGGGATAGGAGATGCACTCATCGAGGCACATCATGATGTCGCTGCCGAGGGCCTCCTGGATCTCGACGGCGGATTCGGGACTGAGAAAGTGCCGGGAGCCGTCGATATGCGATTGAAAGGTCGCCCCCTCCTCTGCCATCGTCCGCAGGGCGCCCAGGCTGTAGATCTGGAAGCCGCCGCTGTCGGTCAGGATTGGGGCCTGCCAGTTCATGAACCGGTGCAGCCCTCCCAACTCGGCGATCAGACGATGCCCAGGCCGCAAATAGAGGTGATAGGTGTTGCCGAGGATGATCTCCGCACCCAAACCGCGGACCTGCTCCGGGGTAAGAGTCTTGACGGTGCCCTGGGTTCCCACCGGCATGAAGACCGGCGTCGACACCTCGCCGTGCGACGTCACGATCTCCCCCAGCCTGGCCCTGCAGGCGGGGTCTGTTGCGATCTGTCTGAAATTCATCATTCACCCTACAGGATCAGCATGCAGTCCCCATAACTGTAAAAACGGAGCCGGTTCTCGATGGCGAGGCGGTAGGCCTTCTTTATCAGTTCCCGGCCCGCGAAGGCGGACACCAGGAGAAAGAGGGACGATTTCGGGAGGTGAAAATTGGTGAGAAGCGCATCGACGCGCCGGAACCGATACCCGGGATAGATATAGAGCCTGGTCGAGCGGGCAGCAGGCCCGATCCGACCCTCTTCGCCGGCGACAGACTCCAGGACGCGGGTCGCGGTCGTCCCGACGGCGATGACCCGCGTTGCTTCGTTGACCTTTCGGGCGGTTTCCTCGCCGAGGGCGAAATGCTCCTCCTCCATGACATGATCCTCCACGCGCTTTGTTTCGATGGGCAGGAATGTCCCGTAGCCGATGTGGAGTGTGACGGGGGCAATGGTTACGCCGAGGCTTTGCAGCCGATCCAGGCCCCCCGGCGTGAAGTGGAGGCCCGCCGTCGGCGCCGCGACCGAACCTTTCACGCGGGCATAGACCGTCTGGTATCTCTCCAGATCACGTTCCGAACGCGACCGATCCCGTTTGCGTTTTATGTAGGGCGGCAGCGGGGCTCTTCCCTGCCGGGCGAGAAACTCCTCGAACGGCATCGAGGTGGTGAATTCCAGGAGCCACTGTTTTTCTGACAGGCGGCTGACGACCGTCGCCTGGCACGCGTCGGCAAAAGAGATGGTCATCCCGATGGCGACCCGTTTGGCGGGCCGCAGGAGGACCTCCCAGTGCTCGCCCGGCAGCACGTCCTGACTGCGGGTGAGCAGGAGGATCTCGATCAGTCCGCCGGTCCCCTTCCGGCCGATGAGACGCGCCGGAAAGACGCGGGAGTCGTTGACGACGATCACGTCGCCCGGGCCGATGTATTCCGGAAGATCGCGGAACGAACGGATATCGATGCGCCCCGTCAGCCGGTGCACGACCATCATCCGGGAGAGGTCCCTGACCGCGGCGGGTTCCTGGGCGATCAGTTCTTCCGGAAGGGCGTAGTCGAATTCTTCAAGTTTCATATCAACAAACCAACACCGATCCTGTCGGCGGTTAACGGTGAAAATACTTAGCCGCTACGACGAAAACTGCGGCACATAAACAGAAACAGAAGAGAAAGTCAATGAGATTTGGTGTTTTATCGGTTTTCCCGGTGTGGGAAATGTCAGGTGTACCGGCGATTCGGAGCATCGGCTTGGTTACACTTCATTTGCCCAATATACCCTCTTAGAAACCGACGGCCTGGCCGTCTTTTCTTGGATCTGAGGCAGCACAGTAGCCGTGTGGCAAACGATAGATGAGCTGTGCCCCGCCGAAGACGGAGGTCGGAATATCGGGGGTCAACCGATGGCCCCGGTCCCGAAGCTCTTCGCGAATGGAAGGACCAAAACCCGGCTCGAGAGACAAGCGCGATTCCTCATCGAGGTACCAGCGGGGGGCATCGGCTGCGGCCTGCGGGTTTTGCCCGTAAGCGATGATGCGGAGCATCATCTGCAGGTGTCCCTGTGCCTGCATATGGGCGCCCATGACGCCGAAACTCATCAAAGGGGCTCCGTCCCGCAACAGAAATGCCGGAATAATAGTGTGATAGGGGCGTTTCCCGCCGTCGACACAGTTGGGATGACCTTCCTCAAGGGTGAACCCCGCACCGCGGTTCTGAAGGCTGATCCCAGTGCCGGGAATGACAATCCCTGATCCGAAACCACGGTAATTGGACTGGATATAGGACACCATCATTCCGTTTTTATCGGCGGTTGTCAGATAGACGGTTCCTCCATCCGGGGGTATGGAAGATGCCGGGAAGGCGGCACGGTCCATCCGGATAGTACGGGAATGGCCTTCCAGAAAGGAGTCTTCCAGAAGCGAAGCAGGTTCGATGGTCATCCAAGCCCGGTCGGCGATATGCTGCTTTGCTAAAGCGAAGGAGACCTTCATCGCTTCCATCTGGAGGTGAAGGCTCTCCACGGAATCGACGGGATAGTTCTCAATGGAAAGATGGTTCAAGATGCCTAGGGCTATCAGAACGGTAAGCCCCTGACCATTCGGTGGAAGTTCATACAGCGTAGTCCCCAGCCAGTTCTGGGAAAGAGGTTTAACCCATTCCGAATGATGCTCCGCCAGATCCGCGGCTGTCATCGACCCGCCCGTTTTCTCTGCATGGGAGACTATTCTCGCCGCGAGTTCTCCCCGGTAGAAAGATTCACCGCCGGTCTCGGCGATGATCCGCAACGTGCGCGCCATTCCCCGGGGCTGGAAGAATTCTCCCGGTTGGGGAGCACGGCCGTACATGAGAAAGGCGTCGGCAAGGTCGGGAAATTCACGGAATCGGGCCGGTGCAATCGACCACCGCTCGGCCGTTATCGGGGAAACGGTAAATCCGTCGGCCGCATAACGGATGGCAAATTCGAAAAGGTCTGAAAAGGGGAGCTTCCCGAATTTACGCGATAGGGATATCCAGGCGTCAACGGCGCCGGGAACGGTCACTGCGTCCCAGCCGAGCTGGGGCATCTTACTCCTACCGGCAAAGCGGCCGGGGGTCCAGGCGCGCGGCGAGCGTCCGGATCCATTCAAACCATGAAGCTCCTGCCCGTCCCAGATCAGGGCGAAGGCGTCGCTGCCGATACCGTTACTGGTCGGTTCGACGACGGTAAGGGTAATGGCTGCGGCAAGGGCAGCATCAACCGCATTGCCGCCGCGTGCAAGCATCTGCAAACCTGCCTGTGCAGCCAGCGGCTGAGAGGTGGCTACGACATTGCGGGCAAAAACCGGCATTCTCTGTGACGGATAGGGAAACGTCCAACTAAGATTCATTCGGAAATCCTCATGCAACAAGTCGGGTCAATAAGGGAGTTTATCCAGCGGTCTCCGCTCCGGTACATAGATGGGGGGTATTTTCCCCGCATTCCAGTCAGGGGTTACATAAAGATTACAGTAACAACTGCCGTACTCACGCACATCCGCCTCCCGGTAGATACACGGGCAGATGATATCCCGATCTTTGTCGCGGTCGTCGGACGCCAGCCGGCAGGGACAGCACATGTACCCGTACCGGTCGCGGTTTATGAGAAGAGCGGCGAGGAGGTCGTTTACCCGCGCCTGGTCCCGGTTGAAATAGTAACCCTTTGGTTCCTGGGTCCGTTTGAGCATTTCGTATAGCTGTTCGACCGCGGTCATATACCCAGCGCCTCCCGGATGGCCTGTTCGTTGAAGCCGACAATGACCTTCTCTCCGATGATGATGGTGGGGAAGCTGCAGGCCGGATTGTACTTTTTTACCTCTTCAATGATCGCTTTTCGCTCGTCACCGGTAAGAAGGTCTACTTCGGTGCAGAGATTGGCCACGCCATGATCTTTCAAGAACTTTTTTGCAGCCTTGCAGTGGCTGCACGTGCTCAACGCATACATCCTGACCGTTTCGCTCATTTCACGCCTCCTGTCTTACCAGAATCTTGACAAATTAAAGATAACAGTTGCTGCGGGCAACGATGTCACGATGAAATACATCACCAGGATATGTTTTTCACCCGCTTTTCGCCGGACTTCACATCTGATCACTAAAGTGAAATCTGCTTTTTGTCAAGAGAGGATATCTGAGCCGTCATCCTATAACTGAAATACCTTGTCACGATACCGCCCTTGTGGTAAGAAATTGCTAGGGGACCTGATCCTGAGGTCGACGGCATCATCGGGTATTCCGGCACGATCCTCCATCAAAAAAGTGAATTCGAGAAAGGAGCAAGGCCATGCAGATCCTCTATTCGTCACTGGGATTTGTCAATACGAAGGCGATGTTCGCCGCTGCGATAAGAGATGGCTTCGCCATTCCTGCCTACAACTTCAACAATATGGAACAACTCCAGGCGATTGTCATGGCCTGCCTGGAGACGCAGTCGCCTGTCATCCTCCAGGTGTCAAAGGGGGCGCGGGAATATGCGGATAGAACCCTGCTTAGCCATATGGGTCGAGGGGCAGTGGAAATGATGAAGAGGGAAGCCGAACGAAACGGTATCGGGGTGATTCCGATTGCCTTACACCTCGATCATGGAGATTCCGTCGATCTCTGCGTCTCTTGCATCGAAACCGGTTTTTCCTCAGTGATGATTGACGGTTCACATCTCTCTTACGAGGAGAATGCGGCTCTTACGAGGCAGGTGGTTGAATATTCGCATCACCATAATGTGACCGTGGAGGGGGAGTTGGGCATTCTCGCTGGCGTGGAGGACGAGGTTACGGCCGCCCGTCACACCTACACTCGCCCCGATGACGTGGAGGATTTTGTCAAAAGGACCGGGGTGGATTCCCTCGCCATTTCGATCGGGACCTCGCATGGGGCCTATAAGTTCAAGGCGGGACAAAAACCGGAGATTCGTCTTGATATCCTCCGTGACATTGAAAGGCGTATTCCCGGTTTCCCCATCGTCCTGCATGGTTCATCTTCAATCCCACAGGACGCCGTGGCCACGATAAACCGATACGGGGGTCGTATGAAAGACTCCATCGGTATCCCTGAAGAGCAGCTCAGGGAAGCGGCCCGATCGGCCGTCTGCAAGGTTAATATCGACTCAGACGGAAGGCTTGTGATGACTGCGAAGATCCGCGAGATTTTTGCGCTGCAGCCGGAGGAGTTCGATCCCCGAAAATACCTGGGGCCGGCGAGGGAAGCCCTCTTGGACTTGTATCGGGGGAAAAACCGTAACGTTCTGGGAAGTGCCGGTCGGGCGCAGGAGATCATGAAGGAGCTCAACGTCCTCCATCTTTCCTGAATCCGGCACCAAGCGAAAACATCGTGGTCTGTTCCTTAAGAGCGAAGAGTTTTCCGCGGGGTGCTGCCGAAGAGGTCAATTTCTGCAATTTCCGCTTGACATTTTCTTTTCACCCATTGTATGCGAAACCCGCTTTTATGTAAGAGCCGGAACAGCCCGGTTGTTCAGCATTCCCGGCTTGTAAAACATTTTTCTCATTTCCGGTAAAATTTAAGGTAATTTTATGGCACTCGCTATCAATGATCTGAATGTACCGCACCGCCTTCTTCTCGGTCCGGGGCCCAGCGCCGTACATCCCCGCGTACTCCGTACGATGAGTACGGCACTGGTTGGATATCTCGATCCGGAATGGCTCTCCCTCATGGACGAAGAACAGGTCTTGTTGCGGGCTGTTTTTCAGACCAAGAACACCCTGACGTTCCCCATGTCGGGGACGGGCAGCGCGGGTATGGAAACCTCCTTCTGCAATTTTGTGGAACCCGGAGATACGGTCGTCATCGGCTGCAACGGCTTATTTCAGTGAACGGATGTGCGAGATGGCGCGACTCTACGGCGCCAACGTGAAAAGAATAGAAAAGGACTGGGGGGACGTGTTTACCCGTGAGGAGATCGAAGCCGCGCTTGTCGAGAACAGGCCGGTCAAGCTCTTGGCCCTGATCCACGCGGAAACGTCGACGGGCGCCCTCCAGCCCCTCGATGGAATCGGTGATCTTGTTCACCGGCACGGTGCCCTGTTCGTGATCGACTGTGTCACTTCGCTCGGCGGTGTGCCCGTGAATATCGACCGGTGGGGCATCGATGTAGCGTACAGTGCATCGCAGAAGTGTCTCGGCTGCCCTCCCGGTCTCTCCCCCCTAACGGTAAGCGATCGGGCAGGAGATATCCTTCGCTGCCGGAAAAATCGCGTTCCCAACTGGTATCTCGACCTGACGATGATCGAGAAATACTGGAACAAGGAACGGGTGTACCATCATACCCCTTCCACGACCCTCCATTATGGATTCCGGGAAGGGCTCAGACTCGTCCTTGAAGAGGGGCTGGAAGACCGCTGGTTCCGCCATCAGGCAATCGCTGAGTATCTGTGGGAAAAAATGGAGAACCTCGGCTTGAGTCTCTTTGTCCCCCAGGGTCATCGTCTGCCCGCTCTCACCACTGTCTGTGTTCCCGACGGGGTTGATGACGTTGCCGTCAGAACGCGCCTGCGCGATGCCTATAACATCGACATAGCTGGCGGATTCGGACCCCTGAAGGGTAAGATCTGGCGGGTGGGGCTGATGGGTTTCTCCAGCCGGAGGGAAAATGTAACCCTGCTTTCCGAGGCCCTAAGAGAGATCCTGCACGGAAGGAACTGAGCCGCCCCAGTTGCGGTAAGACAACGTGGCGGCTTTCTCACCCACCGTGCGAGTACCGCGCCGAATAGCAGAAATATCTTGACAATCAACGCATAATCGCATATATCTACGACATCAATTATTACTTTTGTCATCAACAGTGGATCCCCCATCTGGTATGACTTCTCCAAATGAGGGATTTTTTTATTTTTAAAATACATGAACGTTGAGGCGTTCACTGCAGAAGGAAGAAGTATGAATACCACAGTAGAAAATGTCAGGAATATCGGAATCAGCGCCCATATTGATTCGGGAAAGACTACGCTCACCGAGAGAATACTCTTCTATACGAAGCGCATACACGCCATTCACGACGTCAAGGGCAAAGACGGTGTCGGCGCCACCATGGACTCCATGGAACTGGAAAAGGAGCGCGGAATTACCATAGCGTCCGCAGCCACGTTCTGCCAATGGCTTGACCATCAAATCAATATTATCGATACCCCCGGTCACGTAGATTTTACGATTGAAGTCGAGCGCTCGCTTAGGGTGCTCGATGGCGCCGTTCTCGTCCTCTGCTCTGTTGGCGGCGTTCAATCGCAATCGATAACCGTAGATCTGCAAATGAAGCGCTACCAAGTCCCCTGTCTCGCCTTTATTAACAAGTGCGATCGCAGTGGAGCGGATCCCTCCCGGGTGATCGGTCAGCTTCGTTCCAAACTGGGTCACAATGCCGTCGCCCTGCAGATGCCGATTGGCCTGGAGGCGGATTTTCAAGGGGTGATTGATCTTTTGGAAATGAAAGCAATTTACTTCGAAGGAGACAACGGCGAGCATCTCAGATTTGAGGATATCCCAACGGAACTGATGGCCGAGGCCCGCAGGAAACGGGAGGAAATGGTCGAAGCCGCAACCATGTTTTCTGATGAACTCATGGAGGCAGTTCTGGAGGAAAAGCCGATCGCCGATTCCCTGATTATCGAGGCCATTCGCCGGGGAACGCTGGCACGGAAGATCACCCCCGTGCTCATCGGATCGGCTTATAAGAATAAAGGGGTACAGCCGCTTCTGGATGCGGTGACCAGGTATCTCCCGTGTCCTGCCGATATCGAAAACACCGCCCTCGACCTAGACCAGAACGAGGCAACCGTGGTGCTTTCCACTGATCCTTCAAAATCGATTGTGGCTTTGGCCTTCAAACTTGAAGACGGACATTACGGTCAGCTGACGTACGTACGGGTTTACCAAGGGACGCTGGCCAAGGGATCGGTGATCGTCAACTCTCGGACCGGTAAAAAGACAAAGGTGGGGCGCGTGGTCCGCATGCATGCCGAGCAGATGGAGGATATCGAAGCGATCTCGGCTGGTTATATCGGAGCCCTGTTCGGAATCGAATGCGCCTCCGGAGATACCTTTGTTTCCCCGGGCCATAATCTGACCATGACATCGATGTTCGTTCCGGAACCCGTTATATCGCTGGCCATCTTTCCCAAAGACAACAAGTCGCAGATCAACATGTCCAAGGCGCTGAACCGTTTCACGAAGGAGGATCCCACCTTCCGTACCCATGTTGATGAGGAGACCAGCGAAACGATTATCGAGGGGATGGGGGAACTGCATCTGGAGATCTATGTTGAGCGGATGAAGCGGGAATACAGTGCCGAAGTGGAGACGGGAAAGCCGCGGGTGGCCTACCGCGAAACGATCACTCAGCGCGCTGAATTCAACTATACCCATAAGAAGCAGACGGGCGGTTCCGGGCAGTACGGTCGCGTGGCCGGATACCTGGAACCGATCACGGAAGGTTCGGAGGATTTCATCTTTGATAACGAGGTGAGGGGAGGCTCCATTCCCACCCAGTTCATCGCCGCCTGTGAAAAAGGCTTCCGCCAGTCCATTGTCAAAGGACCGAAGATGGAATTTCCGGTAACGGGGGTGCGCGTCGTAATCAACGACGGCGCCTCCCATGCGGTGGATTCCTCCGATATGGCTTTCCAGGCAGCAGCCCGCGGGGCTTTCCGCGAAGGTTACGCCAAGGCCAAACCGGTGGTCCATGAACCGATCATGAAGGTGGTTGTGGAGTCGCCGACCGAGTTTCAAGGGGCGGTGATGGGGCTCCTCAATCAGAGAAGAGGGATGATTGTCGGGGCGCAGGATGAGGAGGTCATGACCGTAGTCGAAGCACAGGTTCCCCTGGCTGAGATGTTCGGTTTTTCGACGGTTTTGAGGTCAGCCACCCAGGGGAAGGCTCAGTTCACGATGGAATTTGCCCTTTACCGGCAGGTACCGCAATCGATTGCAGAGCAGATTGCGGAAGAGGTGGCGTTGAGGAAAAAGAGCGCAGCATGAGATCCGGGGCGTGTGTTTTCCCTCTCCCCGGGCCTTCCGAACGGATCATTAAACTACAAGATTGGAATATCACTATGTTAAAAAAAGAGCTTATCCTCCGTAATCCGCTCAGGCATCTGGGTTTTGAAACGGAAGACATCCTCCCCGCCGGAGGATTCGGCGCCGTTCTCGCCTATGCCGGCGTGGGGAAGACCGCCCTCCTGGTCCAGATGGCCTTGAACGGCATGCTCAGGAACAGGCATGTCCTCCATATCTGTCTGAACGACCCGGTCAACAAAGTGACCCTCTGGTATGGAGAACTCTTCAATCATCTTGCCAGTCAGTATGAAGGGGCCCAGATCAAACATCTGTGGGATTCCATTCTGCCCTACCGGTTCATCATGACCTTCCGCGTGGAGAGTTTCAGTGTTCCAAAGCTTGAGGAGCGTCTGAACGACCTCACCGAACAGGGGATATTCAGACCGGAGATGATGATCATCGACGGCCTCCATTGCGATGCCTCACAGCGGCCTTCCCTCATGGCCTTGAAGGCACTGACCGGGAAGCACGGAATGCATATCTGGTTCACCGTCCATACACACCGGCACGAAAAACAGGGACCAGATGGACTTCCGGCTTCTTTTGCGCCGGTTGCCGATCTCTTTGATCTGGTTCTGGAGCTGCAAACCGATCATGCGGATATTAACATCAAGCCGCTCAAGGGCGCTGTATCCGCAGCTCCCGCGGCTGCCTTGCTTCTCGACCCGTCGACTATGCTCATCAAGGATCGGTCCTGATCGCCGGAAAGACAGCATTGGTTCATTCTTAAGCGGCATCCACAGGCTCAGCTTGGCCGTGAACCGGGGCAACGCTCCGGCTGCCCAGGCCATTCTTATTGATGACGGCAGCAGTGATGTCTGTTGGAACTCTCTCCCCCTCCCTCGATCTCTTCCTTATCATCTCAATAAAACAATCATAAACTGCTTTAAGAACTATCTATATCATATCGATAATGAATGAGAATATTCAAAATCATTCGATCTGTTCAAACCGCTTCCGGATACTCTGCGCCCTTCGGCAGGGGCCGTATGGCACAGAAGAGATTGACCGCCTATTCGGGCGGATCCTCCGCGAGATTGGCTTCATCCGCGGGAGTACTCCCTGGTATCCCGGGGCGTCAGGTGATGAAATCTTCATCCGGGCCGTTTCCCGTCATATTCACCGATCATCCGGTTTGCGAGAGGGGCTTTGGGGCTTTGATTCACCTTGACAATTGATATTGAATCAATTAGCTTACCTCGAACATATCGAGACCTGGAGGAGAAAAAATAATGATAGGCGTATTGATCACCACCCACGGCAACTTGGGGAACGAGTTGATCAAGGCTGCGGAGTTGATCCGGGGTAGCCTCAAAGGAATCATCCATGTCTCTATCGACCAAACCAAGGGCGTCGAGGACCTGAAAAAGGAAATCAGCACGGCGATCAAGAAACTCGACCAGGGGCGTGGGGTTTTGATTCTGACCGATCTCTTCGGCGGGACGCCTTCCAACATTTCCCTCTCTTTTCTGAAGGAGGGGAAAGTGGAGGTGATCACCGGCGTCAACCTGCCGATGCTTCTGAAACTACCCGATATCCGGGAAGGCATGGTGTTGAAGGAATTCGCCCAGGTCGTCAAGGAATATGGCATCAAGAACATCTCTCTTGCCAGTGAAATCCTCAGCAAGAAAGCCGTTGGATAGCCCATTGCTGGCTTCAATGGATATAGCCCACGTACGGGTGGACAATAGGCTGGTCCATGGCCAGATCTTGGAGGCGTGGATTCCCTATTTGCGGGTATCCTGCATCATCGTTGTCGACGACCATGTAGCCGCCGATTACTTTTGCGAGTCGGTAATCCGCATGGCGGTTCCCCGGGAAGTCGAGGTCATTATCTGCGGCGTGAAAGAATTTGCCGAAACTTATTCCTTCCGTCAGGGGAGCGGTCAGAAAACGATTGTGCTTTTCAGTAAGATATCCGATGCGCTCATGGCCTATCATCTCGGATTCCGGTTCGACAGACTCAATATCGGCAACGTCTACAATGAAGATTGTAAACGTCGTTGTACCGCCTCCGTCCTTTTGAGCGAAGGCGACATCCGTGACCTCTCCTCGCTTCGCGCAGAGGGGGTCCAGATAGACCTGCAGCCTGTTCCCCGGGAAAAACCGGTAGATTATTTCGACGTCGTCCAGGTCACATAGTCTTAACTGATAATTGCGTGTTAAGGCGAACGCTATGATACTGAAGGTGATGGTCGTATCTTTTGCAGGCGCCTTCCTCTGCCTGGACCGGGTTGTTTTACAGGTCATGATCTCCCGGCCGATAGTGGCAGCACCGATAATCGGTCTGATCCTGGGAGATCCCTACACCGGCCTCATTGCCGGCGCTTTCATTGAACTGTTCTGGATCGATCGACTACCAATCGGCGCCTATATCCCCCCCAACGATACCATGGCGGCCATCCTGATAACCGCTTCCTCCATTGAGAGCGCCCGGCTCCTCGGCAATATCTCACAAGGGCTGATTGCCCTGTCCGTCCTCATCTTCATTCCATTCGGGGTTCTCGGGCAGCGGATGGAGCTTTGGATCATCCAAGGAAACGAGAAACTGACCAGAGATGCTCTGAACGATGCAGCCAGGGGTGACATCCGGTCGATCGCCCGCAAGCATCTCTCCGCTATTCTGAAGACCTATCTTCTGTCAGCTGCCTTTATCCTGATCGCCCTTCCGATCGGAATTGCCGCAATGACTTGGCTCTACCCGCGCCTTGCCCCCTTTGTCATCAGGGGTCTCACGCTCCTCTACAGCCTCCTTCCCCTGTTGGGGGCGGCAGTGGCGCTTAACACCATCAATATTCGCGGGATAGTGCCGATCTTCTGCGCTGTCTTTCTGGCAGCAACGGTCGTTCTCGGCCTTATCCGGAGCAACTGAACGATGGAAAACGGCGATCTCGAAATCGGAGAATATGAAGAGGGGAATATCGGCGAGATCATCGCAATAGAAAGGGACTCCTACTCCACTCCCTGGTCTGAGAACATGTTTAGAAACGAAATTACCTCCCCTATTTCCCGGATGCTCGTGGGCAGGACCGCCCATGAGCAGGGGCGGTGTGTGGCGGGTTACGCGGTCTACTGGCGGGTGGCGGACGAGATACACGTCCACAACATCGCGGTCCGACGTGATATGCGGAGAAGGCGTATCGCCTCCCGGATGCTCAATGAGGCGATACGGTGTGCACGACTGGAGGGGGCGCGGTGGATTACTCTCGAGGTGCGTCGATCCAATCTGCCGGCCCAAAAATTCTATGAGAAATTCGGCTTTTCCGTCAGGGGTGTCCGCTCCGGATATTACACGGACACGCGGGAGGACGCGCTGATCATGTGGGCGGATCTGCACCTGATACTTTATGGAGAGAGCGCAACGGCCGTAGCGGCGGGGGAGGGAAGCAATGTATGAAAAAGGAGCCATGATGAGCGGCGTGATTTTGGGAAACCGCTGTGCGGCTCCAGATCACTTCCTCCTTTCCGTCCGGCTGCCCCCGGCGTTTGCAACCCCGTTACCGGGACAGTTCGTCATGATCCGCGAATCAGGAAGGAGAGAGCCGCTCCTCGCCCGACCGCTCAGCGTCTTCGGTTTTCAGAGGCATGAGGACCATGCCGTTCTGGAGCTCCTCTTCCGCGTGGCAGGCAGGGGTACCACGCTCCTCGCCCGGATGAAACCCGGTGACGAACTGGCCGTTCTCGGCCCCCTCGGCAGGGGCTTTACCCTTCCTTCCGGGATCAGACGGGTCCTCTTCGTCGCGGGAGGAGTCGGTGTAGCCCCCCTGGTTTACCTCCTCCACAGTGGGCTCCTGGCATCCAAAGCGGGGCACGAAATCCAAAAGAATTTCTATCTCGGCGCCCGGAGCGCGGAACTCCTGCTCTGTCTGGATCAGTTCGGGGATTTTTGCGAACTGGAAATCTGCACCGACGACGGGAGTCAGGGGTATCACGGTCCCGTGACCGCGTTGCTCAAAGATGAACTCAATTGCACCGATCCGAATGTCGCAGTCATCAACGCCGGCGATCTCGATCGCTATAATCCCAAGGATACCGTCATCTATGCCTGCGGGCCGACGTCGATGATCCGGGCGCTGGGACCCCTGCTCAGGGAGCACCCCATCCCCTGTCAGGTCTCTCTCGAAGAGCGGATGGCCTGCGGCCTAGGGGCCTGTCTCGGGTGCGCGGTGGCGATCCGCGGCCCGGAAGGGAAAAGGGAATACCGGCGGGTCTGCCAGGACGGTCCGGTTTTCGATCTCCGGGAGGTCCTTTTGCCCTCTCCCCGCGGCATATAAGGAAAACGAATCATGGATGCACCATCACCAAACAGACCTCGTGTACCGGATCTCTCGGTTGCCATCGGCGACCTGACACTCAAGAACCCCGTCATGACGGCCTCGGGGACGTTCGGTTACGGAGAAGAGTATGCCCCCTTCGTCGATCTGAACCGTCTGGGCGCCGTAGTCGTTAAAGGCCTTTCGCTGGAGCCGCGGGACGGTAACCCACCCCCGCGGATCATGGAGACCCCCTCCGGGGTGCTCAATGCCGTGGGGCTCCAAAACATCGGCGTCCGTGCTTTTGTCGAGAGAAAACTTCCCTTTCTGAGACAGTATAAAGCCGCAGTGATCGTCAACATCTTCGGGGAGACCATCGACGAATACCGGCGCGTGGCGAAGATTTTGAGCGGTGTCGACGGCATCCACGCCATCGAGGTCAACATCTCCTGCCCGAACGTAAAAAAAGGGGGGATCGCCTTCGGCGCTAGTCCCGAGGCGGCCGCGGAGGTGACCCGGCAGGTCCGGAGCGAAACCGATCTTCCCCTCATCGTCAAGCTGACACCGAACGTGGCGGACATCGTCGAGATCGCCCTGGCGGTAGAGGCGGCCGGGGCCGACGCCGTATCCCTGATCAATACGCTCACGGGGATGTCGGTGGACATCGAACAGCGGCGGCCCCATCTGGCAAACATCACCGGCGGCCTCTCGGGGCCCGCTATCCGGCCCGTTGCCCTCCGGATGGTCTGGCAGGTCGTCCGGGCGGTGAAGATCCCCGTCATCGGCATCGGCGGCATCATGACCGCTGCCGACGCCCTTGAATTTCTCATCACCGGAGCGAGGGCCGTCGAAATCGGCACCGCCAATTTCATCCGACCCTCGGCGACGATCGAGATCCTCGAAGGTATCAGCGATTACCTGAACCGCCACGAGATCAGAAAAATCACGGAGCTGATCGGATCGTTGAAGACGGATCTGCCGGAAGGAGAATCATGTGCGGGATCAATAAGTTCCACCGGAAGAATCAGGAAGCGAGGAAGGAAGCCATCGGGGCGCCCAAAAAGATAACCGAACGGGTGGACAAACAGGCAGCCGGTCCGGACGTCGCCCGGAGAAACGGCTTTACTCCTTCCACGAGAAAGATGTGGCGGTCATCAGATAGTTTACATAATATATCTTATGTGACATTATCAAGATTCAGAACTTTATAGCCCCTCATCCGATAACTTTTTAATGAGTTTGAGCTGATTTTCATTTATTTTACGTGGCACCTCGATAGTGACCTTGACATATTGGTCACCTTTCGTCGATCCGGTACCTTTTAGAGCCGGAGCACCGTACCCCTTCATGCGTATCTTCGTACCATTTTGTGTTCCCACAGGAATCTTGATTCTTTTAATCGTACCATCGATTGTCGGGACATCGATGCTTGTTCCCAGGACCGCCTGTGTGAACGTGATCGCTTTATCTATATAGATATCGTTTCCGTCCCTAGCAAAGATCGGATGGGACGCGACATTAATGTTAAGATAGAGATCGCCGGTGGGCCCTCCCTCCGGCCCGGCATTCCCCTTCCCTGCAAGCCTCAGCTTCTTCCCCGTGCTGATACCGGCGGGGATTTTTACATTAATTTCATCTACATGCCCATCCCTCTTGAGAGATAGTTTCTTATCCGCACCGAAAACAGACTCCTCTAAGGTAATGTTGAGATTGTATTGCAGGTCTTCACCCCTCTGTGGTGCCTGGTAATATTTCTGACCCCCCTGGCCGAAGAGATCTCCGAAAGAATCACCTCCGCGGAATGTATAGCTCCCACGCTTACCACCGGTACCCCGATAAGATCTATTCGTGCCACTGACGCCTCCGAATCCCATATCTCGGAGGATTTGATTGATGTCGAAATCACGAAAAATATCATCATGACTATACCGTTGGCTGAATTGGTCGGAGCCGAAACTGTCATATTGTTTTCGTTTTTCCTGATCACTAAGAACAGCATAGGCCTCACTGATCTTTTTGAATTTTTCCTCTGCCTCGCGATTGTTTGGATTCCGGTCGGGATGGAACTTCAGGGCGAGTTTACGGTAGGCCTTCTTGATATCCTCCTGATCAGCATTCTTTTCAACACCCAATATTTTATAATAATCATCTGCCATAAGGACATCTGCCACTGTTTTTTTAAAAATATATTATCTATCGATCGGGATTTGTCAAGATGATGACCTATGATGGCCAGATCTTCATAAGTTCCTTCCCAAACGGAATGCTTCCATGTTAACATCGACAAGCTTTGGAGGGAATGACTCCTTAAACACTTTTTCCCATGTTTTGTTTGAAAATGCCAGGCAGGTGGAAAGTGTTCCTAATAGTACAGCATTGACGGTGCGGATATTGCCAGCCTGGAGGGCCAGAGTAGCGGCATCGACCACCTTGACCTTCTCAAATAACCGTTTCACTCTCTCTATTATATCCGTCGGATATATTGCGTCCCCCAGATTTACTGCTGGCGGGTAGATTTCTTCGGTATTGATGATGATGCTCCCATTATCCCGAAGGTAATCCAGATAACGTAGTGTTTCAATTTTCTCAAAAGAAATGAGGATATCAACATCATGTTTTTTTGCAAGCGGAGAATGGACATTCTCCCCGTAACGCACATGGCTTGTCACGCAGCCACCTCGCTGGGCCATGCCGTGAACTTCGCTCTTCTTAACGTCAAGACCAGCAGCCATGGCAACGCGGGAGACGATATCACTGGCACGGAGTATTCCCTGGCCGCCGACACCGGCTATCAATATGCCTTTCGTACCCATTTCGTTACATCTCCTCAATGATGGCACCAGAACGGCAGATCTGCTGGCATAAACCGCAACCTGCGCATAGATTTCGATCGATGACCGCAATACCATCCCTCTTTTTTTTCTTCTTTTCTTCATTTGAGAGGGTATATTGCCTGCTTTTCCAAGTGATTGGCGGACAGCCAAGGCCGAGGCAGAGACGACACCCGGTGCACTTTTCCGCGTCGATACGCAACGGTTTTTTTGGCATCTCCAGTGCTCTTTTGAAGAGGACGCACGAACGCCTCGTGATCACGACAGATGGGCCTTCCTTAGCAAGTTCCTCTTTTAGCACGCCTCTAACCGCCTTCAGATCATGGGGGTCGACAATCCGTACGCTTTCGATGCCCAGTGTACTGGCTAGGGCGGCCAGATCGACACCGATAGTCTTTTCTCCTTGAAGAGTGAAGCCAGTAGCGGGATGTTCCTGCAGTCCGGTCATCGCAGTCGTTCTATTGTCGCAGATGACGATCACGGCGTTGCTCCGGTTATAGGCCATATCAAGAAGTGGAGTAATCCCCGAATGGATAAATGTGGAGTCTCCGATTACACCGACCACCTTTCCCCTCCCCTTTTCTCCGAGGGCCTTACTCATTCCGTGAGCCATTCCGATACTGGCGCCCATGCAGATGCATGAGTGAAGTCCTTCGAGAGGCTTCATAAAAGAGAGGGTATAACAGCCGATATCCCCAGTTACGAAGATCTTCAATTGGCCGAGTACATAAAAGAGGCCGCGGTGGGGACATCCGGGACACAGATTAGGCGGCCGGGGGGGAATCTCCACAGGCGGAAAATTCGGTGAAATCTCTCTACGTCCGGTAATGGCCTGTTCGATAATCCCCGGATCAAATTCATTAGTATACGGGAATATCTCCTTTCCTGTCACCGCGATTCCAATGGATCGTATTTGCTCTTCGATAAAAGGATCCAGCTCCTCGAGCACATAGAGCTTCTTTACATGAGAAGCAAATTGCTTGATTAGCTCAAATGGGAGGGGATAGACCATCCCTAATTTTAGATAGGAATAGTCGGGGAAAACATCCTTGATATAATTATAGGGCATCCCAGCAGTAATAACTCCAATGTCGCGGTCGTTTAGCTCCATGCGGTTTTCGGGAAAAGTTTCTGCGAACGATTTGAGATTCTCCATACGCCGTTCGATGACCAATCGTCGTTTACGCGCATTCATTGGAACCATGACGAATTTGTCCGCGTTGAACTGGATGGCGGTATGGTCTTCATTGTTTAGCGGTTCCTCTAAAATGACGACCGACTTGGAATGAGAAACTCGGGTAGTTGAACGGAGAAAGACAGGGGTATCGAATTGCTCGCTTATCTGGAAAGCCAGTTTGATATACTCTTTGGCTTCTTGGCTATCGGAGGGCTCAAGCATGGGTATTTTTGCGAATCTTGCGTAATGTCGATTATCCTGTTCATTTTGAGAGCTGTGGAGAGAGGGGTCATCGGCGGTTATGATAACCAATGCGCCGTTTGTCCCTGTATAACTAACCGTAAAGAGCGGATCGGCTGCAACATTAACACCGACATGCTTCATGACCACCATTGCACGTGCTCCAGCGAGGGCGGCACCAATTCCGACTTCCATGGCCACCTTTTCGTTCGGTGACCATTCCGCATAAACACCCGGATAGGTTGCAAAGGTCTCCATGATTTCCGTGCTGGGTGTTCCCGGGTAACCCGCGGCGAATCGGGCCCCACATTCATAAGCTCCCCTGGCAATCGCCTCATTTCCGGACATCAATTCTTTCACAAAATACCTCTTATCACCTCAATCAATCTTGTCATCAAGATATATAAGAAACTACCCTAAAAGAGAAATCTTTCTCTTGAGATATAGCGTCATCAACGGATCCTTCGTTTTTCCCAGAGCTTTCTGGTAGAACTCTCTAGCCTTTGCAGGATTGTTCATCTTCTCATAGACCCTGGCGATACCGCCATAATTGAGGGCTTCATATGATGATGCAGTCTTTGATTTAAGTGCTATATCATATGATTCAATAGCTTTATTAAAGTCTTTCTTTATCTCGTAACAGGATCCCAAAGTGTTATAGGCCAATGTAACGAGATCACTGTCTGCGGGTGCCTTCAATAAGAAATCTCGATAAGCGAGTATTGCGGAATCGAGTTCATGCCGATCGAAATAAAGATTTCCAAGCCGGTAATATGCCGTAATTGCCACCCGACTCCGTGGATACCGGGCGATGAGATCCTTATACCCTTTGATGGCTGCTGGATCTCCGGCGGGGGATGCACTCTTCATTGCGGTTTCAAGGATCCGTGCATATACCTTCGCGGCGTTTGTTTCGTAGTTTAGTTGGTAGAGGTGCCATCCACCGGTGAGGAGAACAATCAAGATGAAAACCCCTGTTCCCGCGTATATCCGGATCCTGTGTCTTTCCGCAAATTCCCGGATCTTGAGAAAAAATAGTTGAAGCTTATCGGGCTCCTCAAGCGCTTTTTTATCAATTTTTGTCGTTGCCATTTGTTTTTCTTTGCTCCTCAAATGTTAGGAAAGAATTGACGAATTATTCCCACGGTCATCTGCGGGATGCGAATGATCTTTCCGCTCCTACTTGAACCCTTCCGCCTCAATTTCAGTACATTAGGATACGCACATCTCGGTATCAGCATAGATAACTCTGATTTTATCAAGAGTTTTTTGCAATAAAACTTCTCCAATCGCCAATAAAAATTTCCATAAAACGGTGACCCGGCGAAATGATATTCCCCGTCCTAACGGCTTCTCTTTCTCCGAAAGAAATCCCCCTGCCTTGATTTTCCGTTTTCAACGAGGAGAGAACGGCAAATGGACTGGGATCGCCGACGTGTGTTTTCAGGCTGAGCGGAGTGGGGTGATCACTCAAAACGGCTATCCGGAAGGGTTCTCTGCTTCCCATCCCCTGAAGAACAGTTCCGATGACTTTCTCATCGAAATCTTCAATAGCCTTAATTTTTCCTTCCACATTCCCTTCGTGACCCATTTCATCAGGGGCCTCGACATGGACAAAAACAAGATCGAGTTCTTTCAGGGATGAGAGTGCCTTTTTTGCTTTGCCCCGGTAGTTCGTGTCTGTGTATCCCGTTGCCCCTGCGACTGATAGGACCTCCAGGCCGGCATTGAGGCCTATGCCGTTTAAGAGATCAACTGCGGAGATCATGCCGCCACGGATCTGAAACCGATCCGCGATTTTCTGCATCCGCGGTGCCTTACCTTGTCCCCATAGCCAAATGGAGGTTGCCGGTTTTAGTCCTTGTTCCCTTCTCTCTTGATTAACGGGATGGTCGGCAAGAAATTTCTGTGAGAGGCGCATGAGGAGTCTGATCTGTTCGGCCCCCGATCCCTGTGGAAGATATGGGCTGATGGTCTTGCCGGTGATATCATGAGGTGGCGTCACTGTTAATTCCGATTCGCCCCCTTTCCAGACCAACAGATGGCGGTATCCTACTCCCGGATAAAAGCGGAATACTTCTGATCCAAAAACTATCTCCATATCGTCAATTATCCGTTTTGCCTCTGCTGTGGAGATGTGGCCGGCAGTGAAATCCTCCATAATCGGATCTGCGCAATCTCTAAGAGTGACGAGATTGCACCGAAAGGCGACATCTTCCGGAGAAAGGATAATCCCCATACTTGCGGCTTCAAGTGGACCCCGGCCCGTGTAACATTCGCGTGGGTTATAACCAAGGACCGCTAGATTAGCCACATCGCTTCCGGCTGGAAGTCCTTGAGGAATCGTGTCTATCAGCCCAAGGGTTCCCTCTGCGGCCATCCTGTCCATATGGGGGGTGTGGGCATATTCAAGAGGAGTTTTACCTCCAAGAGCATCGATACCGTAATCGGCCATCCCGTCTGCGAGCAGGATTAGGTATTTCATTAGAGTTTGTCGTCCTCGATTCTGATCAGCATGGTTTTACCCATCACGATATCGAGCTGATCGATATCCTCTATTGCCTTGCGGACATCGTGTTCCCGTGCCTTATAGGTGGTCATGACAACGGGCACGGCCCCACTTTGCTTCCTTCCCTTCTGGATGACTGTGGCGATACTGATATTGTTTGCACCCAGTATTCCGGAGATCCGTGATAGAACGCCAGGGCGATCGACAGCGGAAAACCGGAAATAATAATTTGTCTTGATCTCATCGAAAGGCAGTAACCGGATCGATTCGATGCTCTCTTCATTGCGCACCCGTGGAGGAATACGCCCGGTTATTCCCTTCAGAATGTCTCTGGATATATCGACGATATCGCTAATCACGGCGCTGGCCGTCGGCATCATCCCCGCTCCCTGGCCATAGAGGAATACTGAATCGGCGGCATCGCCGATAATGTGGAAGGCATTAAAGTTTCCGTTGACATTGGCGAGGAGGTGATCAAAGGGGATCATCGTCGGGTGAAGCCGCGCCTCGATCTCTCGGCCTCTGCTGATTGCAATGGCGAGGAGCTTGATACGATAACCGAGCTCCCGTGCGAATTCGATATCCTGCTCGCTGATCTCCGCGATTCCCTCACGATAAATATCATCCAGACGCACCTTCTTCCCATAGGAGAGGGAGAGAAGTATAGCTAACTTATGCGCAGCGTCGATCCCCTCTATATCGTAAACTGGATTGGCCTCGGCAAAACCCAACGCTTGAGCCTCCTTGAGAACCACTGCGAACGACTTTCCCTCATCGGTCATCTTACTGAGAATGAAATTGGACGTTCCGTTCATGATGGCGAAAATGGATTGAATCCTATTCGCAATCAGGCTTTCTTTTATTGTCTTGATGATGGGTATGGTTCCGCCAACGCTGGCTTCAAATCCGATGTTGACTCCCTCTCGAAGGGAATTTTGAAAGATCTCGTCTCCGTGGGTTGCAAGCAGGGCCTTGTTGGCCGTTACTACGTGTTTTTTCCAGCGCATGGCATCAAGAATAAACGTTCGCGCCGGTTCATAACCACCCATGAGTTCAACGACAATACTGATCTCCGGATCATGGAGAATATCG
This sequence comes from uncultured delta proteobacterium, assembly GCA_963817385.1. Lineage (GTDB taxonomy): Bacteria > Desulfobacterota > Syntrophia > Syntrophales > UBA5619 > JAKAFS01. Next base: position 296,697 of record CAWFOM010000010.1, on the reverse strand, counting down.
GCGGCATCAGTTGTGAGTAAAGCGTTATCAACCGCAACTCCTCTGGATTTGCAGATATCGATATCAGCAATCCTTTTCAGATAGATCTCAGCTCCGACACGTTCGGAGAGGAGGTCTCCATTTTGCTGAAGGAGTTTGACAACTCCCGTGCCGATAGTTCCGAAACCGATGAGCCCAACGGATATCTTTTTCATGGTCTTGTACTCGCTAGTGAATATGTGTGCATCTGCTCTGATTACCGAAAATGATGACCGTTTCTATATCAAGTGGTGACAATTTGTCAAAAGAATTCATCTGTCATCCTGTTTTTACCAGATCCGGCCTGCCTCCCCATCGTCGGTCCAGAACCTCTCTGATCGGGATATGATCAGGTCTTTCCAGACACGGATCCTTATCCACAAGTGCAAACGCGTCCGTCTTGGCATCGCTCAAAATACGACAATCACGGATGATGTTGGCTACCCGGAAATCGGGCAGTCCGGATTGTTTTGTTCCCATAAATTCACCGGGACCTCGGATGGCCAGATCCTCCTCGGCAATGTGGAAGCCATCGTTTGTCTCTTCCATGATTCGCAGTCGTTTCCGCGCATTGTCAGTCCCGCTGCGCTGTGCTAAAAGAATGCAGTAGGAAGGGATATCGCTACGCCCGACTCTGCCTCGCAACTGATGAAGCTGCGAAAGGCCGAATCGTTCCGCATGCTCGATGACCATCATCGACGCTGTAGGAATATCAATGCCGACTTCGATAATCGTCGTTGATACAAGGATCTGTATCTTTTTCCCTATGAAATCTGACATGATCCGGTTCTTCTCTGTTCCCTTCATCCGTCCGTGTATAAGACCGATATGGGCGTCTGGAAAGATCACCCGCTGCAAATGCTCAGCCATGCGGGTGGCATCCTTAAGGGCAAGGTTTTCCGACTCTTCGATGAGCGGATAGACGATAATGACCTGATTGTCTTTCTGGACTTCACGGCGCATGATTTCATAGACGTGGTTCCTCTGGGCTTCGGAAAACACCTTCGTCCGAATCGTTTTCTTTCCGGGAGGCATCTCATCAATGACTGAAACATCAAGATCCCCATATACCGTCATTGCCAATGTTCTTGGAATCGGGGTCGCCGTCATGACGAGGACATCCGGCACCGTACCTTTATTTCGCAGCGCGGCTCTCTGGATTACTCCAAAACGATGCTGTTCATCAATCACCACCAGCCCCAGATTTCTGAAAGTGATTCCCTCCTGGATCAATGCATGGGTACCTATTATTATGTCGATCTCGCCACTCATAATGCGCGCCTGGAGTTCCTTTTTTTTGACAATATTCATACTTCCCGTCAGAAATTCGATTTTTAGACCAATTGTTTCCGACCAACCCTTCAGATTCCGATAATGCTGCTCCGCTAGGATTTCCGTGGGCGCCATCAGAGCGGATTGAAAACCATTCTCACAGGCGATGATCATCGCTGCCATGGAAACGACTGTCTTTCCTGAACCGACATCTCCCTGGAGCAGGCGATTCATGCTCGTGAAAGATGTCATGTCTCGTTCTATGTCCGCTATGACTCTTTGCTGGGCGGCGGTTAGAGTAAATGGAAGCGACTTATAAAATCGCCTCAGCATCACACCCCCTGGTCTGAAAGATATTCTCCGTGTGATGCTCCCCCCTTTTTTTCTCAAGGCCATGCCAAGCTGGAAAAAAAAGAATTCATCATAGATGAGACTTCTGTGCGCATCTGAGCGCATCTCCTGATATTCATCCATCACCTGATCGAGATCGGGAAAATGGACCTGACAGACCGCTTTACCAATCTCCATCAGTCGATGTTTCCTGAAGAGCTCTAACGGGATGGGACTCCGAAGAAGGTGTGCATAATCCCGTACCACCCGCCACATGATCCGTCGTAACGTTTTCTGGTGAATTCCTTCCGTTTCTGAATAAATTGGAACAATCCTTTTGAAATGGAGCAGGGTATCTTCATTTTCATCGAGTACTTCAAAATCGGGATGGATCATATTCGTCTCAAAGGGCAATCCCCTGACCTCTCCGGTCAGGATGACACGCTTTCCGGTCTTGAAAGTTCCCCTCAAGAAAGTCTCTCGCCCCTTGAACCATTTGACTTTGAGAATCCCGTAGCCGTCGTCAATGGTGACCGCGAAGATCCTCTTTCTACCGTAGAAGTGAATATCCGAACGAATGATCTTCCCGATAATGGTCTGTCTGGCTCCCGGAACTGTTTCCGAGATGCGACAAATCGTACGGCGGTCCTCGTATCGCTTGGGCAAAAAGTAAAGCATATCTTCGACGGTAAAAAGATTCTTTTTCCCCAGAAGTGCGGCAATCTGAGGACCAATACCGCGGATGGAACGCACAGGAAGCGATAGCAGTTTAATGGTCTGCTCCTTATCTTCCGGTTTTGGGGACTGTTCCTCATCATTCGGTATCTTTGAGGAAATCTTCAAGATTGCTTTAAGTTTGGAAACATGCTGGATAGCCTCGGCAATATGATCCTTTTTCTTTTCCCGCGACAGACTGTCATAGCCTTTGAATAGTTTCGCTAATGTTACGGAAAGCCTCTCTATTTCATCCTTCTGTGGTTCAGGGATGTCACGATTGATTTCATCGCGGATCTGTTGTGAGAGTCCGGTCATGACACCCTCCAAATTCTTTACCAGAGGTAATCGGTCGTAATCATTGTCCGTTACAAACAAGAGAGGTGCCTCCATTTTTTTTAGTAATTTTTCCATCAATTCCATTTCTCATTATAACAATATGCGAAAATTAATCACAATAATATCGTGTAGAAAGCCTTTATTTCTTTATCAGACGTTCCTTCCGACTGCAAGGAAAGAATTGACTTTGAGGCTGAGTTACGCTAAAAAAGCTTTGAGTAAATATTACTCACCAACAACGTTGATTCACTGAAGGTGTGGGGCCTTCTCACCCCCACCCCATCCCTGACCACGTTAGGGATGGGCTGAGATTAAAATAGTGCAGACATGCTTTACCCATGGTTTAGCTGTATTTAATACATCATCGTCATGCAATATCTTTTCCCGTCTGTTTTATCACAGGCGTACCAAATAATGGAGTTCCTTATGAAAAGAAAAATAACCTACAAAGATTCAGGAGTCGATATCGACCGGGCAAATTCTTTCGTTGAAAGGATCAAGCCTCTGATAAAGATTGCGTCCCGGCGGGAAGTGATGAGCGGGATCGGTGGGTTCGGTGGTCTTTTTCATCTGGATATTAGTAAAAATCGGGATCCCATCCTAGTCTCTTCAACTGATGGCGTGGGTACAAAGCTGAAGATCGCACAGCTCATGGGCAAGCATGATACGGTAGGGATTGACCTCGTGGCTATGTCGGTAAATGATGTCGTTGTACAAGGGGCGGAACCGCTTTTCTTTCTGGATTACATTGCCACGGGGAAATTGCACATTGATACGAGTGTGCAGATCGTAGAAGGGATCGTAAAAGGATGTCATGAGGCCGGTTGCGCTCTTATCGGCGGAGAAACTGCCGAGATGCCGGGTTTTTATCCAGACGGGGAGTATGATCTGGCCGGTTTTTGCGTGGGGGTAGTAGAGGCTGATAAACTGATCGATGGTTCCGAAATTCGTGTCGGTGACCGAATTGTCGGTATTGCCTCATCGGGTCTTCACAGCAACGGATTTTCATTGGCGAGGCGAGTGCTTTTCGAAGAGGGAAAGCTCAACCCAGATGATCGGATCGAAGGGTTAACACAGACAATCGGGATGGAACTTCTCACGCCTACAAGAATTTATGTAAAGTCGATTCTCAATATCATCAAGAATTTCCACATTCGCGGAATAGTCCATATCACCGGTGGTGGTTTCATTGATAATATTCCCCGGATACTTCCGGGTCCCTGTAGGGCAGTTATAACAAAAGGAAGCTGGCAGATACCGGCAATTTTTGAATTAATTCAGAACATCGGTAATATCGATGATAATGAAATGCTACGGGTCTTCAATATGGGCATCGGGATGATCCTCATCGTAGCCGAAAAAGATCACCCGGAAATCATGGAGAGGTTTGATAAGCTTGGTGAGAGAGCCTATTCGATTGGAATAATTGAAAAGAAGGAAAATGATCAGCCGACCGTAGCTTGTGTGTAACGATTTATCACCCATGATGACGTATCAGTACTAATTTTTCGCAGGGATTCATGCAATGCATAATAAAGTCGGTATCGGGGTCCTTGTTTCAGGAAACGGTTCAAATCTGCAGTCCATTATCGATCATATTGAAAGTGGAACATTGGATGTGGAAATCAGGATGGTCATTAGCAATAACCCTGGCGCCTACGCTCTCGAACGGTGCATTAAACACGGCATCCCAACCGCTGTTGTAAACCATCACGAATTCGGTACCCGTGAGGGATTTGATCGTAGGATAATTACAATTCTTCAATCATCGGGTGTCGAACTTGTGATAATGGCCGGTTTCATGCGAATTCTTTCTCACGAATTCTTTCGGGCTTTTCCCCTACGGATTATGAATATCCATCCCGCACTTCTACCCGCATTTCCCGGTACCAACGTACAGCAGAAAGCTGTCGAATATGGAGTCAAGTTTTCCGGATGCACTGTTCATTTTGCGGATGAAGGCGTTGATTCGGGGCCAATCATCATTCAGTCAGTTGTCCCGGTTTACGATGACGATGACGCCAATACTCTCTCAGCACGGATATTGAAAGAAGAACACAAGATTTATCCGCAGGCTATTCAATATTATGCGGAGCGAAAAATTGAGGTTAATGGCCGTAGAGTCTATATTCGGAATGGACAAAGGTTAGCGGGAAATGCACTCCACAATCCTCCTCTGACCATGTTTTAACCTTTTCTTCACATGTACAGCGGAAAAAAAGTTTCTTTCGTCGCACATCCAATTGGGCGTAAGTCAAATGTATGATGCTATTATCGTTGGCCAGGATTTAAGTTCGTTAGTTGCAGCATTGACTGCATCTCGTCGTGGACTGAAAACGGTCTTGGTTAATGAGGGAAATCAGGAAGCAGAGTATCGAGAATCGGGATACATCTTTCCGATCGATCCGACGCCCCTTTCGGGTTTTGGACAGGAACAGATAATCCTTCGCCTCCTCAGGCAGCTTCATCTTTCGCCTGATGAAGCCCCCCAGTTACTTCTTATGGATCCCGCCTTCCAGGTGATACTTCCCGGTCATCGGGTCGATCTTTTTCATGACCGTGATCAGTTAATCTCAGATATCATTCGCGAATTTCCGCAACATGAGAAGGAGATTCGGCGTTTCTATTCTGCCGTATCAAAAAATGCGACTCTCATCGAACGCTGGATAAGCGAAGATGGTGCTGAAAAACTTAATGCATTCAGGAGACTAATCCGCGGGATGCTTCGAATTACTACCGCTCTTGCAGGTCGCACTTCCCTGATTATTCGCGGAAATGGCGATTTATGTGCACTTAGAAGCGTAATTAAGGCACAGATTACCATGCTTTCCTATTTGGACATAAATTGCATTCCTTTTCCCATCTCAGCCGCGTACCTTCTCACCCTGCCGACAAGGGGTGTTTTCTATCCAGTCGGCGGTCGAAATACCTGGTTAAACTGGCTGCGTAAGGGATTCACGGATGCCGGCGGGGAACTGATAGACGGGTGTTCAATCATGCGCATCGACACGAGACCAGATATTAATATCGATCTGGAAAGCTCGGGAGTATCAACAACTATCCGCGGCAAGAAGCTTATTGTCAGCGCACAATGGGAAAAATTAAATCTCTTGCTGTTTCAGCAGAAGATCTTCCGACGCTTGGTTAATCGCTTAGACTTCTACCGGCCATATGCGCATCCTTTTTGCCTGCATATGGGAATTCATGAAGAAGGGATTCCGGAGAAAATTACCCCTTATTCAGTTGTGGTACCGGATGAAAATAAACCGGCACAGGATCAAAATCTCTTGTTTCTCGAGATGAGCCTGCCGGGTGATACCTATAGGGCACCGGAAGGAAGACGAGCGGTCAGTGTCACTGTGTATCTGAAAGATTCTCCACTGGTCCTTGATGATTTGGAGTTGAAGGTAATCGCTAATACTATCATTAATTCACTTGACTGGTTCCTCCCTTTTTTACGAGAGAGTATCGATTATATCAATATTGAAAAATCGATTGCCCTTGCGAGACAATCTCAGGAGATCATCAATAAAAAATACCATGTACGAAAGAGGTCGATCATTGCAATGAAAATCCTCTCGCCAAAGACTCCCCTTTCCAATGTCCTCTTGACCGGAGGAATATTACGGGCAGGTCTCGGTTTCGAGGGAGAGATTCTCTCAGGAATGGATGCTGCGTCTTTGGTAGAAAAGGAGGTTCAAAGCCATGGAAAGTAATATCCTGTATAATTTCACCATTCAGAATCTTGGTGGGTGCACCATCCCCTCCCCCGTAACAGTCAGTTATTTCACCTCGGATGCTAAAAGGATACTCTTTAATATCTACCTCAATCAGTACGACCGTTTCAAGGCGCCGGACGGGAGTCCTCTTTCTGTCGAAGTTGCAGGGCCGCGTGAGATGATATTCTTCGATCCCTCAAAGACCAAGGCTGCCATCGTAACCTGCGGGGGACTCTGCCCTGGTATCAACGATGTGATCCGGACGATAGTCATGGAGCTATATCATCGGTATGGAGTTCGCAATATCGTCGGACTAAAGTACGGGTTTCAGGGGCTTATTCCAAAATACAGTCACCCCGTAGTGGAATTAATGCCGGGAATCGTAATGGATATCAATACATTGGGTGGGAGCATCCTTTCCTCTTCACGCGGACGGCAGGATGTCGGTGAGATGGTTAACGCCCTCAAACGTATGAATATAGACCTTCTGTTTTGTATTGGTGGGGACGGGACGATGAGAGCAACGGAAAGGCTCACCGAAGAAATCACGCGTCGAGGCCAGAATATCGGGGTCATCGGTATTCCGAAGACCATCGATAACGACCTGAATCTGATACAAAAAACCTTCGGGTTTGACACGGCCATATCCGAGTCGGTCAAAGCGATCCAGTGCGCACATGTTGAAGCTAAGGGTGCCCCGAACGGCATCGGCTTAGTCAAGATCATGGGCCGACAGTCCGGTCATATTGCTGCAGGTGCCGCCCTGGCACAGACTGATGTCAACTTTGTTTTGATTCCCGAAGTCCCCTTTGACATGGAAGGAGAGAAAGGTCTTCTGAGGGCCGTCGAGAAGCGTCTGCGGGAACGTGCCCATTGTGTCATCCTTGTGGCTGAGGGTGCGGGGCAGGAACACCTTCGAAAGGAGGGTCAACCTATGGAGACGGATGCCTCTGGCAACCCACATCTGCTCGACATTGGTCTCTTCCTCAAAACCGCCACGGAGGAGTATTTCAGACGAACTGGAATGGAGGTCAATCTCAAGTACATAGACCCGAGCTATACGATTCGTAGCGTCCCGGCTAATGCCAGTGACAGCATGTATTGCGGGGCATTGGGTCAGTATGCGGTTCATGCTGGCATGGCCGGAAAGACAGGCATGCTCGTCGGTTTGATGAAAGACGAATATGTGCATCTCCCCTTGAACATGGTATCTTCCGGAACAAAAGTGGAACCGGGTGGCAATGTGTGGATGAGGGTGCTTGAAGCTACCGGCCAGCCCCCATTGATGAAAAACGGATAAAGCGCCTGAAATCAGTTGCCTTGACTTAAATATTTTCTTAGGTCCAATATGCAATTCCTGACGAATGCGGTCTCTATTTTCGTAGATCACAATCAAAGGAGATGTTGCTCGGGGATTGGATATGGGCTGTTTTATGGAAGCCGTTAAAAAACGCTTGCATTATGGGCCGATTTGGTTTAGTAACCGGCAGCGTTTCAGAGAGGAGCTTGTGTATGTCGAGAATCTGTGATATTTGCGGTAAAAAACCAATGGTTGGTCATAAAGTCAGCCATGCGAACAATAAGAGCACTAAGATATGGTACCCCAATCTTCAGAAGATTCGGTGTATAGATGGCAAGACAGGAGCGGTGAAGCGCATCAAGGCGTGTACCCGGTGTATACGCTCAGGCTTTCTCAAGAAGGCCGTTTGAGTAAAGACTCCCACAATGCCATTACGGGCGGGCGCGATCGAATGGAGCTGTTTCTGCCTGTTTGATTTTACATCACATCTTGGGGAGACCCATTGATGGCAATTTTTTGGAGATCCAAGCATCTGATCTGGAATTTGCAATAATTTGTCATGCGGTAGGTTTTCTTGTTTTTTATTTTGAATCAGCTCGAACGTTTCTATTTATTTCATCATAAAAACACCGGCTAAACACTCTCCACCACTTCAGTACAAAAACATCAGAGATGCAAGAGTGAAAGGAAATCTCTCCTTGACATCGGGGTGCACATTGATATGATCACAATCAGCGATATGAATGAAGCTGCCCGGCAGGGATGGGAGGTAAACTGCAAGAAACGATGTTGGCGGGTAGACTGCCCACAACTCGCTGGCATTTGCGGGAGGGCGATAAACATACACAGAATCTCTTAATCAATGAACTCGGACTCAGTCCGATCGTATCGCGTATCCTCATGAGCCGGGAAATAGCAAACATTGACGCTGCCCGACGGTTCCTTTCCCCCTCCCTCCGCGATCTCCACAACCCCTTTTTGATGCAGGATATGAAAAAGGCGGTCGACCGCCTCATCCGTGCCATCTACCAACGGGAAAAGATCGTGATCTATGGCGATTATGATGCTGACGGCATCACTTCCGTTGTCGTACTCCTCCATTTTATCCGTCAGATCTATAAAAACGTTGCCCATTATATTCCCGATCGCATTGCTGAGGGGTATGGTCTCCACAGGGACGCGGTGGAACATATGCAGTCGGAAGGAATAGGGCTTATCGTCACTGTCGATTGCGGAATATCCGATCATGAATCGATTGCCCATGCAGGCAAGTTCGGGATCGACACGATCATTCTGGACCATCATGAACTCTCCGACACTCTACCCGAGGCGGTGGCGGTCGTTAATCCGAATCGAACAGATTGTCACTTTCCGTTCAAGAATCTTGCCGCTGTCGGCATTGTTTTTAACTTTTTGATTGCCCTTCGCAGTACCTTGAGGCGTGAAGGTTTTTGGAAGAATGACCGCTATCCGAATTTAAAGGAATACCTCGATCTGGTAGCTCTTGGTACAATTGGCGACATCGCGCCGCTTGTCGATGAAAACCGTATATTTGCGAAAATCGGCTTAGAACTCATGACGGAAGGCAGTCGGATCGGCATCAGCGCCCTCAAGGCGGTGTCTGGGCTGGAGCACCAGGTGATCGATTCCGGCAAGGCATCTTACTGCCTAATACCGAGAATTAACGCAGCCGGACGTATTGCCTCATCCCAAGTGGCCGTAGAACTCCTCCTGGCGGAAAATCAGGGACAAGCAGATGATCTAGCGAGGAAACTCGATGGATTCAATCGCAAACGACAGACCATGGAAAAGACAATATTCAATGATCTTCTTGAGAAAGTAGGGGATCAGTTCGAATCAGGTAAGATCGGGCCGTTGGTTTTTGCTTCCCCTGATTGGCACCCCGGAGTCATTGGAATAGTTGCTTCAAGAATGGTCGACCGCTTCGGACGACCGGCGATATTGATCAGTCTCAAGGATGGCATCGGAAAGGGGTCAGGGCGCAGTGTTGCCGATTTCAACATATATCAAGGGCTTAAGCGCTGTGAATCCGTTCTACTTTCCTACGGTGGTCATCGCTATGCAGCGGGTATTTCTATACGCGAGGAAGATATTGAAAAATTTTCATCTCTGCTAAAAGAAGTCGTTTATGAAAACAGCCCGGAAGCAGATTTCACGGCATGCACGACGATCGATGCACAATGCAACCTAACAGACATCAACCAAGAACTCCTCTCGCAGTTCGATCAATTGTCGCCTTTCGGCAGCAGGAATCCAGAACCGGTTTTATGTGTTAGAAATGTCATTGTCGCATCCCCTTCCATTGTCGGGAATAATCATCTTAAGATGCGTGTCAGCTCAGACGGAGTATCCCGGAATTCCATTTGGTTCAGCAATGGACAATTTCTTAACGAACTCTCCACGGCGATCCTGGATATCGTTTTCACACCGCAGATAAATATCTGGAATGGTTCATCGGATATCCAGTTGAAGATGAAGGATGTGGCGGTTCTTGCACATTCCTAAGAAGCTCTGATCCTATAGCGGTAAATGCCTGCGGAATGATTACCCTACCAAAGTGGGCTGCCACCGAAGAAATCCTTATTGTCTGTGAACTTTTCTGTCCGATCCGCGGAATTGACATCCGATGCTACAATCAGACGCCATCACGGTCATCTTGCTGTGCTTTAACTCGCCGCGTCGTGAACTTTTCTTCTATTGCTTGAATCGACATCTACACCTATCGTCGCATCATTCATAATGTATAGTGAAGTGCTTTGAATTGATCAACGGAGAGTCAGGGAGAATGATTTGATGCGCATCACGGGATTATAAGACTGCTTTGATTCCGCAAGGTTGGGGAGGTTCATGTCACTTTCTTTATTTATATACTTAAATTCGCTAAAAAGTCTTTTCGCACACTCATTGTCGAGGAACTGGTAGAGACCCTTGATCTCTGAGAAGGCTTTTTCAAAATTGAGCGTTCCAGTTGATCGGTTCAGACGAGAGCCGATCCCGAATGCCGAGACCGTGCCATCGACACGGATCAGAATTCCCGTTGATTCTAGACGATTCAAGTTATTGAGCGTAGTAATTAAGGCGCTCTTTTCACAAGCGATGTTGCTTTCCTGTGCGGTATCACAAGCATGTTTCTCACACCAGATTTCGAGAAATTGCGAGCATTCTTCAACATGCTCCAGACGTATATGCTCCACCTCGATACGGCCGTTTCTCAGGTATTCTCGGGTAAACTGATTGATGAGATTTCTCTTTTTGGAAAATTTGTTTCCTTTGAGCCGGATCAGATCTTCAGTAAGATAGACATAATCATCAAATTCCTTCTGCTCTTCACAGATAAAAAAGGCTTCGAGTTCTGAAGGGTCGAGGGTTCCAAGATAATCTCCAGGTGCATACCAGTACTGGTCGAATCCGAATTGTCGCGCGTAACGGTGCAGATTGGACGGCGAACAAAAGCCTTTTTGAGACACCGGCAGTATGAGATGACTGTCCCGCGGATTTTTCTCTGCTTCGCAGGCAATAAAGAGAACCCCGTCAACTACTGTATAATAGGCCCGAAAGATCTGGTTACTCCAAGCGATGAGAGAAGCAGGAGAATAAATACTGAGATTATACGGTTGATCCTCGAAGAACGCTTTAATAGTATCGTAATCGGACACGGTAACCGGTTTTAAATTCATGGCTCCTCGGTCATCAACATAGGAACCGACTCCTTCATCTTCCGGAAACCGGCATGGCTATAAAGATCGCAGGAACCGGGCTCGGCGATCAGTCCGATCCAGGATATACCGTCGGCACGAAGACATTCAAGAAGCGTGAGAAGAATTTTTCTTCCTACTCCCTGGTTCCTTCGGTCTTTTTTGACCGTCAGGTCCTGTATATAGGCATCACTGATACCGTCACTGAGAGCCCTTCCCATCCCTACAATTGTATCCCCATCCGCGGCAATCACAAAGCAATGACTACCTCTAATCATCCGTGGAATGAGGCACTCCCTGTCGTCATCATGCGGCTGCCACCATCCCTGTATCCGATACATTTCGGCAATCTGGAGGGCCTGTTCCTCGGTCGGTTCCCGAATAACGATGCATCTTATAGAGTTTTCACTAGCGGATTTCATTTGCATATATCTGTGACATCGCCCAATTTTATCTGTTTTAATCCTACATTTTATTATTACTATATGGGACAATCCGGTGTCAAGTTGGTCCTTGGGTATATTAGATGAAGATGATGATATTGTTGGAGTAATTGCAGATCGGAATGAATTCAAAGCCATCGCTTCCGGCGGCGATACGATTTGACTTCCATGTACGATTTTATATTCCCCGCAACGGACATGCCGAGATAAAATTCGCGGACATCCGGATTATCTCGAAGGTCAGCTGCTGACCCTTCCATGACGATCTTTCCATTTTCCATGACATAACCATGATGGGCAATCTGGAGTGCCATCCGGGCATTCTGTTCAACAAGTACGATGGTAGTTCCCTCTTCTTCGTTGATCCGGCGTATGATTCGGAAGATCTCGAGCACAACGAGAGGGGCAAGCCCCAGTGAAGGTTCGTCGAGAAGCAGCAGATCAGGATGAGCCATAAGGGCGCGACCCATGACCAGCATCTGGAGCTCACCACCGCTACAGTAACCTGCCAGCCCCCGACGACGTGTCCAGAGGGCAGGAAAATAATGGTAAACCCTCTCCAGATCCTGCCGATAGGGCTTCCCCCATCTCGTAGCCGTACCTACCCGAAGATTTTCCTCAATAGTCAAGTATTTAAATGGTTGCCTTCCTTCCAGGACCTGAATGATTCCATATCGTGTAATGGTTTCGGGCGCCTCGTTCTGGAGTTCCTTTCCCTGATAGATTATGGAACCATCTGTGACTTTGCCATTTTCCGGTTTCAGAAGTCCGGAAATCGCTTTGAGAGTTGTGGTCTTTCCCGCTCCGTTGCTTCCGAGGAGCGAGACAATTTTATTCCGTTGCACGGAGAGGGACACGCCCTTGAGGACCTGGATCACGTCTGAATAAACGACGGAAATATTGTTCAACTGTAAGAGCAGGTTTTCCATATGATGACCCTTAATAAGAAAACGGCCAGAGGCGGAAACTGGAGCGGGTAATACGCCATAGCTCTGCCAAGCCTCGAGGTTCCAAGAGGATAAAGAGAACAATAGCAAATCCAAAGGCGAATTCCCGCAGGGGGGCCATGTTCAGACCGGAAGAGGTGACGATACCTGTGTTCATGAGGATGTCAGTCATGAAGCGTAGCGCTTCATTGAGCAGGGTGATGAAGAGAGCCCCGTAAATAGACCCTGAAATACTCCCTAGCCCGCCGATAATGACCATGGCGATGTATTCAACTGACAACCCAAGATTGAAAGGTTCCGCTGTGATGCTGCCCATATAGAAGGCCCACAAGGCACCGGCGAAACCAGCGTAGAAAGAACTGATACCGAAGGAGAGGAGCTTATAACGGAAGATCGGTATTCCCATCCCCTCCGCGGCACGATCATTGTCTCGTATGGCGATGAAGGCCCGCCCGAAACGGGTGCGCATCAGATTTATCGCAAACCATGTCATGCCCGCAAGAACGATGAAGATGAGGTAGTAAAATCCGAGATCGCCATTGACGGAAAAGGTCATCAGTTGAGCCGGCGGAAGTGTTATACCCATCGTCCCTTTTGTGAGGGACTCCCAATGAATCAGGAGATACTCGATAATGAACTGACCGGCAAGGGTGGCGATTGTCAGATAGAGGCCCTTCAGGCGGCCTGAGGGGATTCCGAAAACCATGCCGATCACGGCAGTCATCAGGCCTGCCGCCGGAAGAGCGAGGACGAGGGGGAGATGCAATCTGGCGGCAAGGATGGCTGCGGTATAGGCGCCGACGCCGAAGAAAGCACCGTGACCGAGTGATATCTGCCCGGTGAAGCCGATCAGTATGTTCAGGCCGATCGCGGCTATGGCGGCTATCCCAATCATATTAAAAACATAAAGCATGTAAGGGCTTACCATGAACGGAACGGCCGACATCAGGAGCGCAAAACCGATCCCGGCCCAGAGACGGCCAAAATCGGTCGTGAAGACCATCAATTCCTGTTCATATCGTTCACGAAAATTCCCGCAGGGGTGAAGATGAAGTTTTCTCATATGTCAGACCCGTTCAATCTCTTTCAATCCAAATAAACCATAAGGTTTTAAAAGTAGAATCAATACTAGGATTATGTAAGGAACGACATCGCGAAGCGAAGGCGAAAGATACCCGCCGGTAAATGTCTCTAAAAGGCCAATGATGATTCCGCCAATAATGGCACCGCCGATGCTATCCAGACCGCCAAGGATTACGACAGGAAAGACCTTCATGCCGATTGCGGAAAGATCGTGAACATTGACCCCATTGATGATTCCCAACACCATGCCACTCATCCCGGCCACTAGGGCTGCAATAGCCCAGGAAAGGGCAAAGACCCGTTTGACATGAACCCCGAGGGAAAGTGCTGCCCTTTGGTTATCTGCAACGGAGCGCATATAGATGCCCTGCGAGGAGAATTTAAAGAACAAACCAAACATGATGAGAAAAAGTGTCCCGATCATCAACGTTGCTGCGTAGACGGGCGGGACCCGAACCACCCCCCAGTGCATCTCCATCGCCATCGGAAGAAACTCGGGATAGGTATAGAGATTTCCCCCCCAGATCAGGAGGATCATTCCCTTGAACATCGCGGCAAGGCCAACAGTCAGCATGATAACAAATATCAGCGGCTCACCAATCAAAGGCCGTAAAAAAATCCTTTCTATCAAAATGCCGAGGAAGAAACAGCAGACGAGAGCGAAAAGAAACGCGATCATAATAGGGAGCTTCAACCAAGTGATGAAGGCGAGAAAAAAATAAGCTCCAATCGCAAGAAGCTCGCCATGAGCGAAATTGAGTACACTCGATGATTTGAAAATCATGACGAATCCCATTGCCGAGAGTCCGTAAAGGAAACCGATCGAAATTCCGCCGACCAAAAGCTGGATGAAAAAATCCATGACTCCCCTCCCCTCAAAAAGCATGATGGACACGAACAAGGGTATCAATCTCCCCTATCTGTCCATCGCGATAGCGAATCTTCCCTTTCACTCGGACCTCTTTCACCGCGGTGTACATCGCTTCGATAAGTTTGAGGTAGAGACCGTAAACAAAGCGTCGGCGCACCTTGCCCGTTCGCGTAAGTTCGTCATCATCTGCGTCTAGAAGTTTATAGAGGAGGATAAATTTACGAATCTTCATAACTTCCGGCAGTTGTTCATTGACTTTCTTTACTTCCCTCAGGAGCAGTTCCTCGACAGCCGATTGCTGGGAAAGATCCATGTATGTCGTATACGGGATCATCTTCTTCTCAGCCCAGCTCCCGGTATTTCCGAAATCGATGTTAATCATGGCCGTCAGATAGGGGCGTCCCTCTCCAAAGATCACGGCCTCCTTGATAAAGGGACTGAATTTAAGCCGTGTCTCAATGAAATCCGGAGAAAAAGCCTCCCCGCTCTTGTTACGAATGATCTCCTCCTTGCGGCCTATGATGAGCAGATGGCCGTCGTGGTCAAGGTACCCGGCATCTCCGGTCCGGAGCCAACCATTCGTGAAGGCAGCTTCGGTTGCCTGATAATCCTGATAATACCCCAGAAAGACAGTATTGCTGGAGACCAGCACTTCCTGATCTTCAGCGATCTCAATTGCAACACCCGGAAGGGTTCTGCCAACCGTCTCCGGTTTCACCTCGTCGTCCGGCTGGATCTGGAAGATTCCCCCGGCTTCCGTCAGTCCGTAACACTGTTTCAAATTCAGACCGATCGCCCGAAAGAAGCTGATCACGTCGGGGCTGATGGGATGGCCTCCCGTGTAGGCACTGAGGAAATTTGCACAACCGATACGATCAAGGAGCGGACGATAGACAATATACGAGGCGAGGCGATGGATGCCTCGGAGCCAGACAGGAATCGGTTTCTTCCGGATCTGACGGGACAGCACAACTCGGCCTATCAATTCGCCCCCGGCGAATAGACGGCGTTTGAGCCATCCCGCATCCGACATCCGGACACGAATGCGGGAAGCAAGCTCTTCCCAGAAACGCGAGGCGGTGATGATCCGTGAGGGACCGATTTCACGGAAATCTTCCGTCACCGTTTCCGGCGTTTCCGGAAAATTCATCGTCATACCGCCGAGAAGCGCAACACCCAAACCCCACATCTGATCCACGATCCATGCGGGCGGTGACATGGAGATCCAGTTCTCTCCGGGTTTGATGGAAACCGCCCTGATCCAACTTTCTCCCATAGCCGTCAGATTTCTGTGTGACAGCATGGCGAGCTTCGGGAGGCCCGTAGTGCCGGAAGTCTGGATCATCAGAGCGGTATCATCGGGTTTTCCTTGTCGCATCTCTCCGTCAAATAAATTGGGGCGGTCATGATCCAATCCTTCCCCCATCACCAGCAGATCGCGGAAAGAAAGCAGCCAGGGGTCATCTCTGTATGATCCCATACCGGTCGGATCAATATAGATGACACGACGTAAATGGCTGAGTTTTTTGCGGACGGCTCTCATCTTGTCGACCTGTTCCTGGTCTTGGACAAAGACATAGGCCGCCTGGACGCGGTGCAATGATGTGGATAGCTCATCTGCGACAGCCGATGTGAAGAGGTTCAGAGTGATCCCCCCCATCGCCTGTGCGCCAAGTTCAGAAAAAAGCCATTCGGGATGGTTGTCAGTGATCAGCCCGACCGATTCTCCTCTCCGGTATCCAAGGGCAAGCAGTCCGAGACCGGTATGTTTCACATACCGAAAATAGTCCTCCCAGTGATACGTTTGCCAAATCCCATAGGCCTTTTCTCTGATAGCTGCACCGACCTGACCGAAACGGATTGCCTGCGCTTCAAGCAACTGGGGCAGTGTTCCGCTAAAGAATGGATTCTGTTTTTGCTGCTCCGTGTCCAAAAAACCCCCGTTTTCTTTCTCAGATGGTGTCTGCATCACCGAGATAAGCTTTGATCACGTCCGGATGACGGACGATCTCCTCCGGAGTCCCTTCCGTAAGTTTTTCACCGAAATTGAGCACCGCAACCCGTCTGGCGATGCTCATCACAATGGACATGTCGTGTTCCACAAGGATCATCGTTTGCCCCCATGACCGGTTTAGTTCGAGAAGAAAACGGACCATGTCTTCCTTTTCCTCGAGGTTCATACCGGCGAAGGGCTCATCCAAGACAAGCAGAGCAGGTTCAAGTGCTAGGGCTCTTCCCAGTTCTACACGTTTCATCATCCCGTATGGCAGAGAACCAACAGATTTATTACGGAGGGATTGTATCTCCAGAAAATCTATAATCTCTTCCAGGATCCGCCGATGACGAACCTCTTCCTTACGGACTGAATGCAAAAAGAGGCATGCTGAACTAAACCCGTAATTGCAGTGAGTGTGACGGGCCAGAAAAAGGTTAGACAGAACGGTCATGCCAGGGAAAAGCTCAATGTTCTGAAATGTCCGCCCGATTCCGATCCGTACAAGCTCATGAGCGGGGCGATGAGTGATGTCGGTCCCGTTGAAAAAGATATTCCCATCCTGCGGACGGTAGAACCCGGTGATGCAGTTAAGTAAGCTGGTTTTTCCAGCCCCGTTGGGACCAATGACCGCAAGCAGTTCGCCGGTCCGGAGTGAAAGATCTATGTTCCCCAGAGCTATGACCCCGCCGAAACGGAGAGACAGTCCTTTAACTTCAAGTTCAGCCTTCTTTGCGCCAGAATGGGTTTCCTCGTATATGGACGGTTTCCCTCGGAATGCTTTCATTTCCTGCCCTAGATCATTGCCCGCCCCATGCGAAGCCCCGCCTGCTGGGCGGGGCCCGAGGGCAATAGGTTTCTGCTATTTTTGAAGTTGAATTCTCTCTTTTCCGGGGACGTAAAAATTGGTCAACGGTGTGTATGAGCCATCTTCCTTTACCTGCACTATCCGAGCCTGGAAAGAGGCTCCGTGATCCGTCGGGGTATATGTTACATTGGGGATAAGGCCGCCGAAATCCTCCTTCTGAAAGGATTCCATTGCCCGGTTGAGCGTTTCGCGATTGATCTCCTTGGATTTCTCGCCGGCCCTGATCATGGCGCGTTCCATGATCATAGCCACGGCAACGCCCTCCCAGTAAGAGGCGTCGAACTTATCTACGGTTTTGTAGCGTTTCCAAAGCTCTTGCAATATTTTTATGCCAGCCGTATTGTCCGAGGGGAGGCCGCCGGGAAACTGAATGCGGAGACGATTGCGAATTAATCCTTGCCCCATCTTGATGAAATCAGGATCGGTTGATGTCCAGGTACCAAAAAACGGCGGATCATAACCGATCCGATCCGCACTCCGAAAGGCCGTAATGATAGAGGCCGGAAGCATCTGCATGAAGATGTACTCCGCACCGCTTTTCTGAAGACGAAGAAGTTCAGTCGTCAGATCAACCGTCTTGGGTGGAAACTCTTCGATGGCGACAAGATTTATGTTCTGTTTTACTGCATACTCTCGGCTTGGTTTATGGATGGAGAGGCCATAGGCATTATTGTATGTCAGGAGTCCCACTTTCGGTGCTTCTTTGCCCTTGTGTATAGCATGAATATAATCCATCACGGCTTCGCAGTCCATGCGGTAACTCCCGAAGGGAAGATACATGTATTCAATCGGCGGTTCGAGAATCTCCCAGCTGGTGGAATAGTTAATTGTTGGGATTTTATAATTCTGGATGATCGGTTTTGCTGCAAGCCCTTCACCAGCCCCCCATGTGGCAATCATGTCCACTTTGTCCTGGACAGCGAATTTCCGAACGGCTGCCACAGCTTCAGGGACCTTGTAGGCGGTATCCACCAGGATCATCTCGATCTTGCGACCGGCCACGCCGCCTTTGGTGTCGTTGACATAACGGAAATAGTCTTGCTGGCCCTTCGCGTGGAATTGACCCCATGTGGAGGCAGGGCCGGTCATGTTTATGGCGGCTCCAACCTTGATCGTCTCGGCCATTCCCGTATTCGGACAGATCAGAACGAGAGCCAATAAGGACATAAAGATGTTTCTTACGTTTCGCATGTCTTCCCTCCTGTTTAAAAAAAAAGCCGTGAATTAATCCACGGCTTCCACAACTGAAAAACCGTGGGCGGCAAGTCGGTCTGCCCACGGCTGGTTTCCCTGAAAGGGGTTACAGAAGCAGCGGGCAGACCCTGATAAAGGAGTTAAAAAAACTGGCAAAAAATCCCCGCCGAATATATCTCATTTCTTGCCCGTCTGAAAACATATCTATCTCTCCTTGACATGCGCGTATAAAACAGGCGACATTCAAATGTCAAGGAAAAAGTTTTTTATCAGGAGTTGATGCCCAATTTCTCACTCCGGTAATACAGCGAATCATAGCTTATCATGAGCAGTTCAGCAGCCTTTGTTTTGGAACCCTTTGCCTTACGAAGCGCTTTTTCAATCAGCGCTTTTTCGAATTTACCGATCTCGTCGTTAAGATTGAGGCCGGCATCAGGGATGTCAGCGATATCGAGGACAAGATTTTCCGGGAGGATGATGTTCGATGTCTCCAGAGCAACGCTACGCTCGATGATGTTCTCCAACTCACGGATATTCCCCGGGAAAGGGTATTGCATCAGCAATTCCAGAGCATAGGCGGATATCGTCTTGATCGCCTTCCCGAATTCTCGAGAATATTTCTCAATAAAGTGCTCCGTCAGAACCGGAATATCTTCTTTCCGTTCCCGGAGGGGCGGAAGATGGAGCGGGATAACGTTGAGACGGTAATAGAGGTCTTCCCGAAACAATCCTGATTTCACATTATCTGCCAGATTCTGATTTGTTGCGGATATGATGCGGACATCGACATGAATGTCATCGGTGCCACCAATCCGGCGGAAGGTCTTTTCCTGGACTACCCTTAGGAGCTTGACCTGGAGAAGAGGCGGGAGTTCTCCAATCTCATCAAGAAATACGGTCCCTCCCCGTGCAATCTCGAATAGTCCGGCCTTATCAGTATAGGCGCCGGTAAACGCCCCCTTGATGTAACCAAAAAGCTCGCTCTCCAAGAGATTTTCCGGAATGCCGCCACAGTTTATAATCGTGAAAGGCATCTGTTTCCGAGAGCTATTTTCATGAATCGCCCTGGCGACAAGCTCCTTGCCTGTACCACTCTCTCCGAGTATGAGCACATTAGCAGTGGTATCCGCCACTTTTTTTATCGTCCCATATAACCTAAGCATCTCCCGACTATTGCCGATCATGTTCCCAAAGTTGACAGAATCACCTACTTCTTGGTGAATTGGTGTATCATCGTGTGAAGCTCCTTTCTTACTCAGGGCATTCTGAACAATTTTCTTTAGATCGTCGATAGCGAAATCCTTTTCGATATAATCGTAGGCACCTTCATTCATGGCAGTTACTGCCGTTTCTCCGGATGCATATGCAGTTATCAGAATGACCTGCGTTTCGGGAGAAAGGTCCTTGACCGCGCGAAGGAATCCGATCCCATCCATTTTAGGCATCTTGAGGTCAGTGATGACCAGATCAAAATTTTCCTTTCGGCAGTGACTGAGGGCTTTCCCGGCATCACTGGCAGTACTGACCCGATATCCCTCCTGCGTCAGCATGATCTCTAGAAATTCTCTCATCCCCTGGTCGTCGTCTACCACAAGGATCCTCGCCATATTTCTTCCTCCACTCTAACAAATGGCCTGTTTCTCAATTATATGGCTAATCTCACCGGGAAACCATATCGTACAGATTGTCCCTTTATCAGGTTGACTTTGCATATGGATACTGCCTCCGTATACATCCATGATCCTACTGACAACCGCCAACCCAAGTCCTGTACCCTTATCGCGGGTGGTATAAAAGGGTTCGAAGATCTTTTTCAGACTCTGTTCCCAGATGCCGCATCCTGTGTCTTCGATCCGAATTTCCACACCATCTCTCTCCTTGATCTGGGAATGATGCGCTTCAATCTTCAGCTCTCCCCCCTCCGGCATAGCCTGAACGGCATTGAGGATCACATTCCAGATCACCTGTCGGATTTCGGTTCTATTTGTTTCAATATAAAGGGGCTCATCACCCAAAAGCATGAAGACATTCAGAGGTTCATGCCAGTCGGCTACGCAACGAAGAGATTCCATAACATCCCGGATCGTTTCTCTGATGTCGAGTTGTTCTCTAACGCCAGGCGCCGGCCTTGCCATTAAAAGAAAATCCTTCAGAAAACTTTCCAATTGATCCTTTCCGCGGAGGATGATCTGCATCAATCTCGCATTAGTCTCATTCTGTGAAAGATCTCCTTTGAGCATCTGTATGGAGCCACTTATGGATGCCAGGGGATTTCGTATCTCATGCGCAAGTCCCGCAGCCATTTCGCCAATTAATGCGAGGCGCCGGCTCCTCTCCAATGATTCCTTCATCTCATTGATGCCTGTCAGATCCTGGAAAACGATGATATTGCCAATTGTTACACCCCGAGGATCCCTCAACGGCGAAACTGATCCGCCAAGCATCAGATTCTTCCCATCTCCTGTTTGAAACGCCATTTCGAATCGCGTCTTCGCCACAGATCGGTATCCATCGTCATTGAATTCTGCCTTAAGAGACGGGCAGTCGGGAAAGACATCGTCGATGACGCGATTCTCAACATCTCTAAAGGAGAATCCGGTGATCTCGGCGGCTGCCCGGTTGAAGGATTTGATCTCCCCATTCAGATTGACTGTCAGAATACCCGTGTCAACTGATTCGATGATGCTTCGATGGAGAATGTCTAACTGCTCAAAGGAGCTCTGCTTCTCGGCGAGTAGGGCCCTTGCCTTCTTCTCTTGTTCTACGAAAAAACTCGCCAAAAAGGCAAAAAGATAAAAAGAGAGGATATGAGTGATAATACGGGTTAAGACATCTCCGGCATTCATCGGGTAATCCGACGTGGGGATTGAGAAGATTGGATAAATCACGCCATAAAATTCCAGGTCGGCAAAGAGCCCGTAAAAGATGCCCGCTGCGGAGGCCACGATGAGGCCGCCATTTCGTCCCAGGAAGAGGACCGAATAAATGATGACGAGTGGATAAAAGACGGAATAGATACTGCGGATGCCACCAGTCGCATAAACCATTCCGGTGATCAAAGCCACATCGCAGATACTCTGAATGTAAATATTCAGAGAAATGTTCCTGATATATTTCAAGAGAAAAAGAAAAAGAATCGAAAGAATGTATGTCACAAGGATCGTTTTGAAAAGTGTGGATGCCGATACCGCCGAAAGTGATTCCATCTCCGTCACTTTGATAAAGATGGCTAGTACCAGAAGAAAGGTTACGATGATCACTCGCGCGAGCATCAGCCAGCGGATCCGTGATGTCATGTATTCGGGAAGCTTTACATTCTCGATCATTTTCACCCTGACTTATATTGGTCCGGCTTCGGGAGTTATTCCTGCCGTATCTAACTTGCAAGTTACTTTCACCCCTCAAAAAAGTCAACACCATTGATGTTCCCAATGATGGATCATGAGTTTTCGAAATCATTTACTACACTAGATCTAACCAAAATTGAGTTTATATTGACATGCATGCTGTTTCTTTCTATAAAATTGTCATGCGGGCTAAAAAGTCATATTGTTATAACTGACTGATATTGAGAACGGCGGTTCTACAATGACAAGGCCGATCATCCCTCTTCTGACAGCGCTCGTATTGGGGATCTCCTGCAGCAGCCTCTTCCCGATCCCCGATTTTCCTGTTCAGGTATGCCTGATCGCTGCATTGCTCCTTGTCCTTCTGGGTTTGTTCAAAAAATGGGAGCGCCTTCACCGTTTCGCCCTCCTTTTTTCACTCTTTGCCCTGGGCATCCTGGAGATGAACCTATCCCTCTATCCTCATATTGGAAACGAGCATATCACCAACGTTCCCGGTGATGAAAAGATCACGGTGGAAGGTGTTGTCTGCGATAGCCCGCAAGTATCGCCGGAAAAAACTGAACTGATTGTCTCTGCCTCCCGGATTCTTGCCAACGGTCAGTACCTATCGATCTCGGGGCGTCTCCTCCTCACCATCCGTGAACCCTATCCTTTTCGATACGGTGATGTCATCCGTTTCCAGTCCAAGCTCAGGCTTCCTCATAATTTCCATAATCCCGGAGGTTTTGATTATGAGCGGTATCTTCGTTTCCGTGGCATAATGGTGCGGGGGTTCATCAATGACAGCAGAGGAATTGTTATCCTGCGCAGAGACATGGGCAATCCTCTTCGGAGCCGTCTTGAGCGGTTCCGTGATCTCATCCGGAAAACCATCCTGAATTCGGCATCCGGGATAGAAGGCGCCATCATCCAGGCGATGATTCTCGGTGATCAAAAGGAGATTCCGAAGGAGGTCATGGAGAAATTCAACCGGACGGGTACTACCCATATCATTGCCATTTCCGGGTTCAATATCGGTATCGTGGCGTTCTTTTCGCTGTTTGTGATTCGCCTGTTCCTGAAATACTCTGAATATCTCCTGCTAAAGTGGAACATAACCGGGATTTCCACACTATTCGCGATTCTCATCATCACCCTCTACACGTTCATCGCCGGATTGGGCATATCCGTCATCAGGGCATCCATCATGGTCGTGCTTTTTATGCTCGCCATCCTTATCAATAGGGAGCGGGATCTGTACAACACGCTTGCCTTGGCGGCTTTTTGCATCCTAATCATCACACCCTATTCTCTTTTCGATGTCTCCTTTCAACTTTCCTTTATGGCGGTTGTGTCACTCCTCTTTCTAACACCAAAATTGACAGCCCTTTTACCTCCTCCTCCGTCGTCAGGCACTCCCACCCTGACAGAGAGGAAAGGGCTTGTGCGGCATTTTAAATGGGCTCTGCGTGCCGTCATAATCTTTTTCTTTGCTTCCCTCAGCGCCACACTCGGTACTCTGCCTCTGATACTCCTCTATTTCAACCTATTCTCACTTGTCACCCTCGCCGCAAACTTCATCATAGTGCCCATTCTTGGCATCATTGCCATTCCGTTTTGCTTGTTCATCGTCCTTGCTGTACCTATCTCCGCGTTATTGGCCGATATCATCATCCGGATCTCGGCACAATTCGTCCGAATATCCCTTTCACTTGTCGATTGGTTCGCGGCACTACCTTGGTCATCTGTCTACGTCACGACCCCCACGCTTCTTGAAATCGGGGCCTTCTATCTTCTTCTCGGCTCAGCGGGTTACTGGCTGGATCAATGGATCGGTCGGGGAGATGTACCGCCACAAAAAAAGTTACTATGCTGGAAAATCACCCCAATTTTCCTGATCCTTTTTTTTATTCTCAACGGTATCCAGCTCCATTTCCGAGGCCTTCAGCACGGAATACTTTCCTTGACGGCGGTTGATGTGGGCCAGGGAAGCGCTATCCTGATACGTTTCCCTGGAGGAAAGAGAATGCTCGTAGACGGTGGCGGCTTTTTTGACGAAACCTTTGATGTCGGAAAACTTGTCATGGCCCCCTTCCTCTGGCATGAAAGGATCGACCGGATAGATACTGTCGCCCTGACGCATCCTCACCCGGATCATCTCCAGGGTCTGCTGTTCATCTTGGAAAATTTTCACGTACACGAGGTATGGACTAATGGCCAGGTGATTGATTCGCCACTCTATCTATCGTTCCGTCGTATCATCCGGAACCGGGGGATTACCCTGAAGAACCTTTCGGATATGACTCCTCATATCGAAACATCCGGAGTTACCATTCGCATCCTGAATCCTCCGTCGAATTCCGTTATCCCCCCGTATGCGGCAGCACTTTCTCCGATCCAGGCAGATTACGAAGCAACGGAGAGTCAGGAGTATTCCCCACGGCCAAATACGATCAGAAAGATGTCACCCGATTTGGATGAAATCAACAACCGTTCTCTCGTCATAAAACTCTCCTTTGGCAGGAGGAGTTTTCTCCTTCCAAGCGATATTTCAGAAGCCTCGGAATGGCGGCTTTCCCAGTCCGAGACCGATCTGCAAAGTGATGTACTCTTTGTACCCCACCACGGCAGCGTCCGTTCCAGCACGATGCCCTTTATCGAAAGGGTCAAACCTCAAGTGGCCGTTATCAGTTGCGGTTTGAAAAACGTCTTTCGTGTTCCCCATCCAGACGTCATCAGGAGGTTTGAACTGATGCAATCCCGTGTCTGTCGTACAGATCGGGATGGAGCCGTAACCGTCATGACGGATGGAAACGACCTCAAGACCACCGTTTTTCGATCCGGTATCCCCTGACCACGATATGGCACTGCCTATCATTTCTATTGCGTTTATCTACTCAATATGCTATCGAATCACCCCTTAATTGAAAAGGTATAGAGAGGTTCTGATCGATGGAAATCATTACTGCCGTCAGGGGGTTCAAGGATATCCTCCCTCCGGAAACAGATAAATGGCGGCATATCGAAGATACGGCCCATGAAGTGTTTCGTACCTTCGGGTTCAATGAAATCCGCCTCCCCCTTTTGGAAAAGACTGAGCTCTTCCGTCGCGGGATAGGTGAATCCACCGATATCGTTGAGAAGGAGATGTATACCTTCCTCGATCGGGGTGAGGAATCCCTAACGCTTCGGCCGGAGGCAACCGCATCCGTTATCCGGGCATATCTCGAGCACTCTCTTCATGCCGCCGAACCAGTGACCAAGCTCTTCACCATCGGTCCAATGTTCCGGAGGGAGAGGCCCCAAAAAGGGCGCTATCGGCAATTCAATCAGATCGACGTCGAGGTCCTCGGACCGGATGATCCGCACACCGATGCCGAACTCATCCTGATGCTGACCTATTTTCTCCGCCGCCTCGGACTCAAGAACCTGAATATCGAGATCAACTCGCTTGGCTGCCCCCAGTGCCGTCCTGCTTTCCGGGATGCCATCGTTGCCTTTCTCCGCGGGAGTGAGGAAAGACTCTGCGCGGACTGCCGACGGCGGATCGGAACCAACCCGCTTCGGGTCTTTGACTGCAAGGTGGAACAATGCGGCGAGCTCGTATCCCTGGCACCGAACATGGCAGACTTCCTCTGCCTTGCCTGCAGGGAGCATTTTGAAAAAGTCCAGTCAATCCTCGGCCTCTTTCAGATTCCTTGCAAAGTCAACGCGAAAATGGTCCGGGGCCTCGATTATTATACAAGGACGACGTTTGAAGTCACGACGGAATTTCTCGGTGCGCAAAACGCCATCCTTGGCGGCGGCCGGTACGATCATCTCGTTCAGGAGCTCGGCGGACCGGATATTTCCGGGATCGGCTTTGCCATCGGCTTTGAACGCCTGGCATCCCTTATTCCGGAAGGGGAGACAGGCACTCCGTCCAGCCCGCTCCTCTTCATCGCTCCCCTTGGCGAACGGGCTTTAGAAAAGGCATTTTCCCTCTGCAACCGCCTGCGGATGAAGGGAATTCGAGTGGAGATGGACTATGGCGGCAGGAGTCTTAAGAGTCAGATGAAGAGGGCGAATAAGCTTAACAGCGCCTTTACCCTGATTCTTGGAGATCGGGAGATCGATGAGAACCGGGCTCTTCTCAGGGACATGAGGGCCAGCACGCAGGAAGATGTTGCCCTGGACAAACTGGAAAAACCATCATGAACAGAGCGAGGTAAGAAATTTTGTCTGACTTTTTGACGATCCGAAAAAGAACCCATTACTGCGGTGACCTGAATGCGACCCATGCCGGTGAGGAAGTAATCCTGATGGGCTGGTCCCATCGGCGACGGGATCACGGCGGGGTGATTTTTATCGACCTCAGGGACCGGGAAGGTCTCGTACAAGTCGTCTTTAATCCGGAAATCTGCGCGAGTTGCCATAATGAGGCGGGAAAGATCCGGGCCGAATATGTCCTGGCCGTAAAAGGCATTGTGCGTCGGCGACCGGAGGGCATGGAGAATCCCGATTTGCGGACCGGCGAGATCGAAGTGATGGCGAATGATCTTGAGATTCTCAATGAGGCGAAGACGCCTCCCTTTGTCCTTGATGGAACTGCGGAGATTTCCGAAAACGTCCGTCTCAAATACCGCTACATTGATCTCCGACGCCCCGAGATTCAGAAAAATCTCATCTTGAGAAGCAGGGTCGCTGCGGCGACTCGCGAATACCTTCACCGGGAAGGCTTTGTCGAGATCGAGACCCCTTTTCTCACGAAAAGCACGCCGGAGGGCGCCCGGGATTATCTGGTTCCCAGCCGGGTCAACCAAGGGATGTTCTATGCCCTGCCCCAATCTCCACAGATCTTCAAACAGCTCCTGATGGTTTCCGGTTTTGACCGTTACTTTCAGATCGTCAAGTGCTTCCGTGATGAGGATCTCCGTGCCGACCGCCAGCCGGAATTCACGCAGATAGACATTGAGATGTCTTTCATTACCGAAGAGGACATCATCCTGATCATGGAGAGGATGATGGCTCACCTCTTCCTGACCTGTCTCAATCGTGAATTGACCCTTCCCTTCCCCAGGATTTCCTATCAGGACGCGATAAACCGTTTCGGAAAGGACAATCCCGACATGCGTTTCGGTCTGGAAATTCGCGATCTGACAGATATCCTGAGAAGCTCGGGATTCAAGCTCTTCGCGGACATTGCCGCCGGCGGGGGGGTTATCAAAGCTATCCGGGTCGAAAACGGGAGCAGTCTTTCCCGGAAAGATCTGGATGAGCTCAAGGATTTCGTTGCCCAGTACGGGGCGAAGGGGCTGGCCTGGGCACGGGTCAATGAGGATGGCTGGACATCTCCGATTTTCAAGTTTCTCTCGCCGGAAGAGGTCGGCGGCATCAATAGAACCATGGCGACCCGTGAGGGCGACGTCATCCTTTTTGTGGCCGATTCGCCGACGGTGGCCCGCGATTCATTAGGCAACCTTCGGATCCACCTGGCAAAAAAACTCAACCTCATCGATCCCCGGGTGATGGCCTTTACCTGGGTGACCGAATTTCCCCTTTTCGACTACAGCGAAACGGAGAAGCGGTTTGTTTCCACTCATCACCCCTTCACATCGCCTCGCCTTGAGGATATTCCTCTTATTGAAACAGATCCCGGAAAGGTCCATGCGCGCGCCTATGACCTCGTCCTGAACGGTTCAGAGATCGGAGGCGGCAGCATACGGATCCACCGGCAGGAGGTTCAGGCCATGATCTTCAAGGCCCTTGGTCTCAGCGATGAAGAGGCGCGGGGCAAATTCGGCTTTCTCCTCGATGCCCTGGAATACGGGACCCCGCCCCATGGGGGGATCGCCTTTGGTCTTGACCGTCTGATCATGCTGATGACGGGGGCAGAGTCGATCCGGGATGTGATCGCTTTTCCTAAGACACAGAAGGCCACCTGCATGCTCACGGACGCCCCGTCGCATGTCAGTCTGGAGCAGCTTATGGAACTTTCCCTGAAGATCGTAACCTAATTTTTTATTGACAAAGTCCATTGATCTGCCTATTCTTCTTAATAAGGTAGCGTTCGTTATCGTGGAAATCACGGATTTGGTATGAGAATGTTAATGCGAATAAACCGCTGCTTCAAATCATTTCAATTTGCTGTAGAAGCCCGCCAGAACAGGCAGCCTGGATGTGCCGCTGCGCGCGGCACGCCGCCGTCGCGCAGCGTTTTGACATCCGGGTGAGACCATCCGGTGTCACGGGCAGCGGGGGCACGGCTATTCCAGGTGCCCCTTTTTTATTTCCGAAGGTGTAGGTTTTTATTCCATAGCGAGGGGGTTAAAAAATATGGCACGATGGAACAAGGACAAGAAAGTGCTGGATCACGAGCATACACAATTCTGGAAGTTTGATCTCAAAGATGTTCACGATCCGAATCTTCAGAAGGATATCTTTCCCTATGATGAGGTCTGCAAAATCGACTTCGACCACAAGGTCATGTCGATCAATCCCGCGGAAGACATTTTTATTACCGATACGACATTTCGGGATGGACAGCAGGCTCGCCCCCCTTATACCGTTCAACAGATAGTGGATCTCTATACCATGATGAGTCATCTGGGCGGACCGAACGGGGTGATCCGCCAATCGGAATTTTTTCTCTACAGTCCAAAGGATCGGGAGGCCGTGGAGCAGTGTCAGAGCCTCGGATTGCGATATCCGGAAATATCCGGCTGGATCAGGGCCAGCGCGGAAGATGTCCCTCTGGTTAAACAGTCGGGTATCAAAGAAACCGGAATCCTCACTTCAGTCTCCGACTATCACATCTTTCTCAAGCTGAACAAGAGCCGGCGACAAGCAATGGATGATTACCTTAACATCGTCCGTTCAATCCTTGATGCGGGGATCATTCCCCGCTGTCATTTCGAGGATGTCACCCGGGCCGATGTATACGGTTTCTGCATTCCCTTTGCGATCGAGCTGATGAAGCTCAGGGCGGAAAGCGGGATCGACATCAAGATACGGCTCTGTGACACCATGGGATACGGGGTGACATACCCCGGAGCAGCCCTCCCCAGGAGCGTAGACAAGCTCGTCCGGGCCTTCATCGAAGATGCGGAGGTCCCTGGTCATCTATTGGAATGGCATGGCCATAACGATTTTCACAAGGCCATGATCAACGCCACCACCGCCTGGCTCTATGGCTGCAGCGCCGCCAATACGACACTCCTCGGCCTGGGTGAGCGGACCGGCAATCCTCCACTGGAGGCGCTGATTATCGAGTATATCAGCCTTCGGGGCAATACGAACGGGATCGATACAACCGTGATTACCGATATCGCCCATTATTTTGAGAAGGAGATCGGTATCCGGATTCCTCCGAACTTTCCATTTGTGGGAGCAGATTTCAACATAACCAGAGCCGGTGTCCATGTAGATGGCCTGATCAAGTGTGAGGAGATCTACAATATCTTCAACACGACAAAAATTCTGAAAAGACCGATCATCCCGATGATCACCGACAAATCGGGCAAATCGGGGATCGCTTTCTGGATCAATGCCCATCTCGGCCTCTCGGGGGAAAATGCGGTCGACAAGCGGCATCCCGGCGTCTCCAAGATTCATAAGTGGGTCACCGAGCAGTATGAAGGAGGCCGGATGACGGGCATTTCGAATGAGGAGTTGGAAAAGAGAGTGAGAAAGTATCTCCCGGAACTATTCATGTCCGATCTGGAGAAGATCAAGTTCATGGCCGCGCAGGCGGCGGTCTCCGTCGTGAAAAAGGTTATCGAACACGCGAATATGAAAACGATGAAACCGGAGCTTCAGGAACCAGTGATGCAGCAGTTCATCGAGGAAAACCCCTCCATACAGTTCGCCTATGTCGTGGACATGAATGGTCGGAAAACGACCCGGAACATCACCAATATTGCCGACCGGGCGAAGTATGAGAACTACGGCATCGGAACCGACCAGTCGGACCGCGAGTGGTTTATCAAACCCCTCCAATCCGGGAAGATCCATGTGACTGAATTCTATATATCCAAAATGACTGGCGCGCTTTGCATCACCGTTTCCGCTCCAATCGTGGATGAGCGGGATGAGATGGTCGGCATCTTTGGCGTAGACATCAAATTCGAAGACTGGGTCAAGCGGGCGGAGGATATAGCCGAAGCGACACAGATAGCCCTCCGGGGGGAATACGAAGCGAAATCAAAGTCGGATCGTTGGCTATAGCGGGATGAACTGTTTCGTAAGGAGGTGGTGGACGTAACCCTCTTTTTTATTCTCCGTCAATCATCCATTGATCATAAGGACGGTCCTTGCCCCGGGCGGTATAAGGCGCAAGCTCCATGATGAACCGGGAAGGGCTGACCGGCAGATTGCCCATGCCCCGCGCATAGTCGGTCAGCGGATAACAGAAGTAGAGATGGTCTTTCGCACGGGTGGCGGCTACATAAAAAAGACGACGCTCTTCTTCTTCTCCGCCCGGCTCTTTCAGCGCACGGGCGAGCGGCATCATCCCTTCACTGCACCAAACCATGAAAACTGCCGTCCACTCCAGACCTTTTGCCTGGTGAATCGAGGTGAGGACGACACGGTCCTCGGTGACCTCTTCCGTTTGGTTTTCTGACATTCCGGTCAGGAGCGCCAGTTCACTCAAGAACCCCTCGATCGAGGAAAATCGGGCGGAAAAGTTCGCCAGTTGCAGCAGGTCTTCCTCACGGGAGGCAGCATCGGTATACCTCTCCCGGAGGAGATCGCGATACCCGTTTCTCAGGATGACGTCGATGAGTTCCTGCGGGTTGGTGCTTGCTGTGCTATGGAGTGCGCAGAAGGTTTCCTGAAACCGTTTGAGCCCAGGTATCGCCGTTTTTACCGCGCATCCGCAGAAATCCGCTTCATGAACGGATGCATGGAGGTCGGAGAGACTGCAGAGATAATGCCATATTTTCTCTACGGTTGCTTTGCCTATCTTCGGATAGAGCCCCAGTACCCGTTTCCAGGCAATCTCATCGCGGGGATTGACGATGATCCGCAGATAAGCCGTTACATCTTTGATATGCGCCTGTTCAAAGAAACGGATACCGGATCGGATCTCAAAGGGGATCCCCCGGCGAGTCAGTTCCATCTGGACCTCCATTGAATGGAAGTGAGCACGATAGAGGACCGCCATGTCGCCGAGCGGTATGCCGCTGCGGTGGAGTTCGAGGATTCGTTGGGCGATGAAATCGGCCTGCTGCAGGACATTTCTGGCCGGAACGAGTACGGGACGTATTCCCTGTTCCCGGACGGCCCGCAGGGTCTTTTGGAACTGATTCTCGTTGTTCGTGATGCTCAGGTTGGCCAGGTGGAGGATTTCCGGAGTACTTCGATAGTTCGTCTCCAGCTTGAAGATCCGGCAGTCCGGATAACGTTCGGGGAAGCGCATGATGTTCTCATAATTCGCCCCCCGGAAGGAGTAGATACTCTGCGAATCGTCGCCTACCACCATCAGGTTCCGATGCAGCGATGCCAGCAGATCCATGATCTCCGCCTGGATCTTGTTGGTATCCTGGTACTCGTCGACGAGAATCTGGAGGAAGCGTCCGGCATAGACCTCCCGGACGTCAGGGAAATGGAGGAGAAGCTCCCGCCAGTTGAAAAGAAGATCGTCAAAATCCATTACGTTGAGCGACTGTTTCCGCTTCCGGTAGCGTGCGGCTATTTCAGCGATCTCCTCACCGCGGTGCGCGAAGAATGGGTATCGGCCGAAAATCACATCCGGCAAGGGAGTTTCCGTATTGATAGCAAGACTGATCATCTCCCCAACCACATCTGCACGGGGGAATTTATCGGTCTTGGCATCTACCCCAACCTCAGCGATGCAGGTGTTGATAAGCTGGCGTGCATCCTCGCTGTCCAGGATGGAAAAGTTTCGTTCAAAACCGAGAAGGGGCGCATTTGCCCGGAGGGTAAGGTGGGCGCAGTGGTGGAACGTGCCGCCCCAGAGACTGCCGATCTCCCTGCCGATGAGGGACTCCACACGCGTGAGCATCGACCGGGCGGCCTTATTCGTAAACGTGGCGAGGAGTATTCGTTCCGGCGGGACACCTCTTTCCACCAAACGGGCGACACGGTAGGTCAGTGTCCGCGTCTTTCCACTCCCAGCCCCGGCGATGATGAGGAGGGGCCCTCCTTCTTCCATGACCACCTGATGTTGCTCGGGATTGAGTTCTTTTTCGTAGTCTATCATCGACCGTTAACCCTAACCGTGAAGCGGGATATCGTCCGCAGATGGAATGGCAGCGTCATTGCGCGCCGTCGATTCGCCTGCGGACTGATTATGAAACTGTATTGAAATTGGGGCGGACTATAGGGGAAAAATCCGGTCCGGTCAAGGAAATAGGCTGCCTGTTTTTCTTGACATCTGAAGCTTCACGTTTCTATAGTACGATAATATTTCGATCATTCCCTTGAGTGATATTATGGAAACCACCATGGAAGAGCAACTATTCGGGCCGATCCGCCTTATTCCCGGAGACAATCGGGGACGCTACCCCTTCTGCAACTCCATATATATCGAAGGGGCGGGCGTTCTCATCGATCCGGCCTCGAATAGGGAAAGACTGATCCGTCTGCGCGCCGAGCAGGGGGTGAAGATGGTCTGGCTCAGCCACTGGCACGAGGATCACTTCATGCATCTGGACCTCTTTGACGACATCCCCCTCTGGGTCTCTGCCAGGGACACGCCGCCACTTGCCGATATCGCTATCTTCCTCGACTGGTATGGTTTTTCTGAAGAGGAACGGCGCTTCTGGGAACCACTGCTTCGCGATCAGTTCCATTTTCGGCCGCGGCGCCCCGCCCGTTCCCTCATCGGCGGCGAAACGATCAATCTCGGTAACATTTCCGTGGACGTCATCGCAACTCCCGGACACACCCCCGGCCACCTGGCCTTCTTTTTCCATGAGTTCTCCGTCCTTTTTGCCGGTGATTACGACCTCACCCGTTTTGGACCCTGGTATGGGGATCTCTATTCCGGCATCGACCAGACGAGGGCATCCATTGAGCTCCTCCGGGGATTTTCGGCCGGAATCGTTCTGACCGGCCATGAAACCGGTGTCTTCGTGCATCCTCCCCAGGAGCTCTGGCAGCGGTACGTCGCGGTCATTGCGGAAAGGGAGGCTAAGCTCATCTTGCTGCTTGAGAAACCCAGAACTCTGGAGGAGATCGTCGATTCATGGATCATTTATGGGAAGCCGCGGGAGCCGAAGGAGTTTTTTGCCTTCGGGGAACGTGTTCATATGAAAAAGCACCTGGAACACCTTCAGAGACGCGGAATCGTCTACAAGGTAAACGGGTGTTACCGCCTGATAGGGTAGATTGTTTTATCTACGGATGAAAACCGATCTCCCGGGCATAGGAAAACTGTCTCAGCCACGGCAGTCCAGGGTGGGCACGATCGAAAGGCGCCGCACCGGTTTGACGGATGGACGCCTCGTCGACAGGCAGAGGGTGGTTTCCGCCGATAAAGCCGTAATCCTCAGCGATGGCGGGATGCCTCCCCGGCAGGCAGTCGCATTCGGAAACGATTCCGATCAGGCCGTTGATGACAAGAGATTTCTTTCCGATCTCACGCCAGAGAGCTGCCGCAGTTTCCACCAGTTTCTCCTGAAAAACATTCAAATCCGTATCCCAGAAGATTCTCAAGGCAGTCTGCGGACAGAGGGCGATGCACTGAGAGCAGCCTACGCAGTTTGAGAGATCATAGACGGGATCTGCCTCAGAAGGGAGGATGGCGGCGCCGGTCGGGCAGATCTCCGCACAAAGACCGCACCTGGTGCACTTCCCCGGCTTAAGGACGGGGTGGGCATCGGAGTGCATCCGCTGCTTCTGAGCGCGAGAGGCGAATCCCATGGAGATGTTCTTGATTGCACCGCCGAACGCGGATTCCATATGCGCCTTGAAATGGGAAAAGATTACGAACCCATCCGCCTTCCGGATGATCGAGGCGACCTGGACCGTTGGAAAGTGTCGATAGCCGGATGGGATATCAATGACATCGCGGGCATCAAGTCCGTCGCCGATCAGGATGGGACACCCGAGATCGGCCTCGGTGAAGCCATGTTCAGCAGCCGTTTTCAAGCTATCCGCAGCCGTGCGACGACCTCCCGAGTAGAGGACGGTCGTATCGAACACAAAGGGGTTGATCCCCGATTCCTGAAGCCACCGGACGATCGTCCGGGTATAACGGGGATGCAGAAAGCTGTGATTCCCCTTCTCCCCCCAGTGGATCTTTATCCCCACCGTGTCTCCGGAGGTGAATGGTTTCGTCATGCCATTGAGGAGATGGCGAAGTGTATCGGTCGAGCAGCCGCTGGCTTGGAGGATATCGGACATGGGTAAACTCAATAGTGTCTAAAATTCTGTCCCGGTGAATCTTCAGCACCCCGGGCACGCCAAAATGAAAATATTTTAATCACCGCTCAGGGAGTTTGGAGCAACAAATACCGTTGGATCGATCCGGGGATGTTTCCCCTGGAAATCAAGAATCACGTTCCCCTCCGAACAACGTTCAGCTCAAATGTGAGTGCGTTCATACCGGATGAGGCCCGATTTGTCAATAAGGCGTACAGGATTCCCACGGCGAGGGTCTCCATGGTATGACGCGATGTCCGGGTGCATCTCATGATTGTGGAATCGAAATCATTCATCAATATCGTCAGGCGCACTATCGTCATGTGTCAAGAGCAAATAGAATTGTCCGGTTTTTATAGCACATGAATTGTCCGCTTTTCCTGTTCATCGAAGAGGTCATCTTTTGAGAACAGCGAGGTGAGCGGCGGACTGACGCATCCTCGTTCTATGGGTAACTTCGTCAGGCGGCCTTTTTAAGCTCCCTGATCTTCCCCCGCTGGTCATAATCGGCCAGTTTTCGTGGTCCGTGGAAGATGGCCAGAGTTCCATCGATGTATCTGTGGATTCGGACCCTGACACGGACGTAGTGGCAGCGATAGCGATTAGCGGGGATCTGGAGAGTCATCCCCTCAAAGGTCACGCAGTTGTCAGCACTGACGGTACGTTCGTGCTGCTCACAGAGGACGTCATCGAGGTTGCCGTTCGTCCAGGGGATGAAGACGGATCCTTCTTCCCGTGCCGGGTACGTGAACTCGGCGTTGTAGGCGGGAAGATACACCCGGGCCAAATACTGGTTGGCGGCATCCATGTCGGTGATCCCATGGAGAGCCAGCTCTTTTACCAGTCGATCCTGATGGGTTTGGAACGCACGCTCGCTTCTGCCCCGAGCCTCGGGAGAGTAGGCCGCGATCATCTGGATGCCCAACTGATTCATCGCCCGGCCAAACTGGGTGAGCTGGGTTTTACTCACCTTTCCGCCCTCCTTCGGGGTGAACCAGTAGTGGCTTCCCCGATCTGTGTAGAGAGAACTGAACCGCCCATGCTGAAGGATCACATCCCTTACCCCCTGGAAACTGCTAGCCGTTCCTTCCTCAGCAACAAAAAATATCGAGTAGTGCTCGTTGGTCGCATCGTCCATCGTGACGATCAAATCCCACTTTTTGCCGGGAACCCATTCATGCCGGCTGCCATCCTGATGCAGCAGCATCCCCGGCAGAGGAGATCGGTCCCGTCGCTTGCGATGGACACCTCGCTTCGGCGCCTTGGAAACCAACCCCGCTGATTGAAGCGTCTTCTTCACCCAGGTATAACTGCGCTTGCCCTCTTCTTTTTGATACCAACGGTAGTAATGCTTTACCGTCCATCCCGCGTAGAGGCTTCGATACCGGTCCAACACAGCCATAACCTCATCCACCGGCGCTCGACGAAATGAAACCCTCCCGAATCGCCCGTCACTCAATCCCTCGATGCCGTCCTCTTCATAGCGATGGATATACCGACGAAACGTCCGATCACTGACTCCCAACACCATGGCCGCCTGTTCTTGCGTCAATCGTGACTCTCTCCATCCCAAATACACCTCGGCAAATCGCATCTTCCTGATCTCCTGTAGCAACTCTGTCCGTCCCATCGGCCACCTCCAACCTCGGCCATCTTAAACCGGACAGATGATGTGCTACAAAACCGGACATATCGTGTGCTACTGACAGCGCACTATCGTCATGTTGACATCCACAACAAGCATCTGTTAAGTTTACTGATAAAATTGATCTCTTGGCATGGGTAAGCAAGACTGAGCCTCAGGAACGGTAAGGCCATACAGACATTTTTTCAAGCATTCGGGAGATTGCATGGGCAAGAGCAAGAAACCGCGCGTGGTTGTGATCGGCGCCGGATTTGGCGGCATCTGGGCCGTCCGAACCCTTGCGCGTGAACCGGTCGATATCCTGGTCATCGATAGGAACAACTATCACACCTTCCTTCCTCTCCTGTACCAGGTGGCGGCCGCCGAGTTGGAGGCGGAAGATATCGCCTACCCGGTTCGCAGCATCTTCAGCAATCTTCCGAACATCGATTTCGCCTTGGCCCACACCCGGCGTATCGATATCGAGAAACGGATAGTCGAAACCGACAATGAATATTTTTCATATGATTACCTGATTCTAGCCACGGGGAGCGTCCCCCATTCGTTCGGCATCCAGGGGGTTTTGAATCATGCCTTTTTCCTCAAGACGCTTGAAGAGGGTGTTGCCCTGAAGAACCATATCATCTGCTGTTTCGAGAGGGCTGCCAGGCAGGCCGATGAAGCAAGGCCTACCAGCATTCTGACTTTCGTCATCGTGGGCGGGGGCGCGACGGGTATCGAATATGCCGGCGCCTTGAGCGAACTCATTCATGGGCCAATCGTCAAAGAATACCGGAACATCGATTTCAACTCGGTGCGTATCATCCTTCTGGAAGCCGCAGAAGGACTGGTCGGCAACATGCCTGAGTCCATACGGTCCTACACGTTGCGGCGGCTCCGGAAGATGGGGATAGATGTATTGCTGCAAACAAAAGTCGTTGCGGTCACCCCTGAATCCGTGCTCTTGGACGGTCAGGATACGATTCCTACCGAAACTGTCGTATGGACTGCAGGTGTTCGAGGGGAACCTCTTGCTTCCCTTTCAGGAATACCCACAACAAGGGACGATCGGGTCTCCGTCTTACCGACGCTCCAAATACCGGACCACCCCCATATATATGTGGTTGGGGATCTGGCTCAGATCGGTATGAACGGGAGCTCGTTGCCTATGGTCGCCCAAGTGGCGATACAATCGGCTGTTGCCGCCGCGCATAATATCTCAAGGCAAATAGCAGGGCTTGACCCCCTGCCGTTTAGATACCGTGATCGAGGATCGATGATTACGATCGGCCGTAATGCTGCCGGTGTCGCCATCGGATCGAGGACCTACTCAGGTTTCTTCGCGTGGATACTTTGGCTCGTAATCCATCTTTTCAATTTAATCGGCTTCCGCAACCGCGTGATGGTGCTCATCAACTGGGCATGGGATTATCTCCTCTACGAACGCGCTGTACGGTATGTATTCCCTTCTGAAATACCCGCTCTCTCGAAAACGTCATCATGCACCGCCAGAACCGGACGTGATGATGACCGGGAAAAGGCAGGATGTAAATGACCACGAATTTATCTGGAGACAACGTTTCTTTTCAGCCGGGAGAAGATCATGACCTTTTCTGCCATGATTTACCATCCAAACCATTGGCAGGAATGGGGACAGTTTTGGTAACCGGCGCCTCAGGCTACATCGGGGGGAGATTGGTTCCCGAATTGTTGGCAAGGGGATACAAGATTAGAATCATGGTCAGAGCTCCCTCTCCGATCTATCAGGAGCAATGGCCGAATGTAGAGATTATCGCAGCGGACGCACTCGAGTTGGAACAGCTGAAAACAGCGCTCAAAGGCATTGACACCGCATATTATCTCATTCATTCTTTGCTGTTAGGACATAAAGAATTCGCCAAAGCAGACATCCAGGCGGCTGTTAACTTCAGAATAGCCGCCGAAGCGAATCAGGTCAAACGGATAATCTACCTCGGGGGACTTGGGGATACCCAATCGAAACTATCGCTGCATCTGCAGAGCCGGATCCATGTCGCTGAAGAGCTCAAAAAAGGGAAAGTGTCTGTCACCGTTTTACGAGCCGCTATCATAATCGGCTCGGGAAGCGCCTCCTATGAAATTATTCAACATTTGGTTAATAAAATCCCGATAATGCTCATCCCCCGCTGGGCAATGACGAAATGTCAACCCATTGCTATCCGCGACGTAATCAAGTATCTCGTGGGGGTTCTCGAAATTCCTGAAACCTCCGGAGGATCTTTTGACATAGGGGGCAATGACATTTTAAGCTATTATGAAATGCTGAAAATCAGAGCCGAATTGCTTCGCAAGAAGAGACTATTTCTTCCCTTTTTCTCGTATCTTCCCCTCTATACGTACATCGGAGCTTTCATTACCCCGGTTCCCGCCCCAATAACCCGTTCTTTAATGGAAGGATTGAAAAATGAAGTGATCTGTCAAAACAACTCCATTCAGGAATACTTGCCCTTCAAACCACTGACCTATAAGGAGGCCATTATCCGGGCGATGAACAGGGAAGAACAGGATAAAATTTATACCCGCTGGTCGGACGCCTATCCGCCCGCCCATGAACTGGCGCTCAAATTTCACGAACTCAAAGAAGGTCCCAAATATACCAGTACATATTCACTCATTACCCACAATGATGCAGCTTCACTTTTTAAATCAATATGCAAAGTTGGTGGCAAAGAGGGCTGGTTTTCCAACAATTTGCTGTGGCGTGTGCGGGGGGGAATCGATAAGATTTTTTTAGGCGTGGGGACATCCAGAGGAAGAAAAAGCCAAACTACTCTAAAAATTAATGATGTCATCGATTTTTGGAGGGTTGAGGATCTTCAAAAAAATGTACGATTGTTACTCCGCGCTGAGATGAAATTGCCGGGGAAAGCATGGCTTGAATTTAAAATTCGTGATGAAGGATTCCAAAGAATACTCCTGATAACAGCGAATTATCACCCGGAAGGTTATTTTGGGGAACTATACTGGTATATCTTTTTACCGTTTCACCGATTGCTATTCAATAATTTGATTAAACAGATCGAAACAAGAAGCGCCCCTTCTTTTTCGGAATCCTGTCATGGAGGAGCGGGATAAAGCCCCTACCCCAATACGTTTGCTATCATTACCTTGATAGAAAATGGAATATTCGGTTATAGAGAACCATTATTGAAGACGTCATTTCCATAACAGTTAAGGAGTTTGAGATGAACGATGTATATGAAAAACTCAGGCAAAGACTCGACGATATGGGAACCGGTTTTCCCGCCACCCGAAACGGGATCGAAATCAAAATACTCAAGCAGATCTTTACTGAAGCCGATGCGGAGATGTTTATGATGTTGACCCCGATGCTTGAAACATCGGAAAGTGTAGCAGGGCGTCTGAATCTTCCCGAAGAAGATACGGCAAAGCACATCGAAGATATGGCAAGGCGAGGCCTTTTGTTTCGTCAGAAGAAAAACGATGTCGTTCGCTACGCAGCCATTCCTTTCGTGGTAGGAATTTTTGAGTTCCAGCTTAATTCCGTTGATGAGACACTCGCCAAAGATATGGAAACGTACTACCATGAAGCCCTCGGAAAGACCTTTCAGGCTTGGAATACCCCTGTCATGAGAACCATCCCAATCAACCGGGAGCTTGTGACGGAGTGGCCAATCGCACCATATGAGGACGTGATGAAGATTTTTGACGATCAGAAAATAATCGCCGTTGCACCCTGTATCTGCAGAACAATAGCAAAAAAAGACGCTCGGGGCTGCGACAAGCCGATGGAGGCCTGTTTCCTTTTCGGATCGCATGCGAGCTTTTATGTCGATAACGGCATGGGACGATACATCACCAAGGAAGAGGCAAAAGATATTGCCCGGAAAAATGAAGCGGCCGGTCTTGTGATGCAACCGTTTAATTCTCAGTATATCGGCGGAATGTGCAGTTGCTGCGGAGATTGTTGTGGGATGCTCCGATCCCTCAAAAAGCAGTCAAATCCTGCGGCTGCGGTTAAGAGTAACTATTATGCTCACGTGGATGAAGAAGCCTGTTCGGGATGCGAGACCTGTCTGGGTCGCTGCCAGATGGACGCTATCGATATCGTGGAAGAGAAGGCGATAATCAACCTCAAACGATGCATCGGCTGCGGCCTGTGTGTCTCC
Source organism: uncultured delta proteobacterium (assembly GCA_963817385.1). GTDB lineage: Bacteria > Desulfobacterota > Syntrophia > Syntrophales > UBA5619 > JAKAFS01. The sequence goes on along the minus strand of CAWFOM010000010.1, from coordinate 256,399 downwards.
ACCTGCCCCACGGATGCAGTCCGCCTGATGAAGAAATCCGAAGATCAACAATACCTCCCGCCGGAAACCGGCAAGGAGACTTACATCCGCATCGCACAGGAACGTGGGAAAATCTGAATGATCAACTAGTCGTACTTTTTTCTTTCCCTGTGCAATGGCCTCTATTGCTGAATGTTGACGACTGTCTTTCTGTAATGGTCCCGTTCGATTCGATGCTTTGCCGGATAGGGGCCGCTGAAACTCATTGATCGTGCTCAGGCATAATACAAAGCCGCATGAACCACCGTGAAGGATCTGCATACCCATCTCGGTTATTATCTTGACATAAAGGTACCGGTTTCCTATACTCGCGCCGCCAAAAGATCATTCTTATCAATCAAGGTAATTCGTTTGGAAAGGGAGGAACAGCGTGGATTCCTTGACAGGTTTGGTAGCTATCGTTACAGGGGCCAGCGGAGGCTTTGGCAGGCAGTTGTCCCGGCAACTCGCGGCCGATGGCGTCCGGGTGGTCGCGGCGGCTCTGCCGCAAGAATCGGATGCGTTGGCATCGCTGGTGAAAGAGATTTGCGGAACGGGCGGTACAGCTGTATGGCGGACTCTGGACGTGCGCAATCCGGGGCAGTGTTCCGTCCTCGTCCAGTGGGCGGTGAAGGAGATGGGCGGCCTCCAGATTCTCGTGAACTGCGCGGGTCTGGGACACTGGGCTTCTGTGGAAAACACCACCGATGCTCAGTGGCAGCAGATGATGGAGGTGAATGTGAACGGCACCTTTTATCTGAGTCGGGCGGCCATAGGACCCATGAGGGATGCCGGGACAGGGCACATCGTGAACATCGCCTCCGTTCTCGGGAGGCGGGGTGTCCCCAATTTCTCCGGTTACTGCGCTTCCAAAGCCGCGGTGATGGCCTTCTCAGAGTCTCTCTCCAAAGAGGTAAAGGAGTACGGCATCCAGGTAACCGTTATCTCGCCCGGGACTGCCGATACCGGGTTCCGCGACCAACACGCAGGCCGTCCGCTGGACTCCAGTTTGACCGATCCTGCCTTGATGCTGCGGCCGGTTGATGTGGCCTCGGCAATCGTCTGGGCGCTGAAGGCTTCAAAGCATGTGGCCTCGGTGCAGGTAGTTCTGGAACCCTTAGGCTGACTCATTAAAAAAACACAAGGAGTGAGAATTGATGCATCCAAAAGCCAAGTACCTGTTCATAGCCAGTATGGACGTCGACCCCGACAAGGAAGCGATATTCAACGAAGTCTATGATGTCGAGCACGTCCCCCTGCTCCTGCAAGTGCCGGGCGTGCTATCGGCGACACGCACCACAACTGAACCTTTGGCCGTGGTTATCGGTGGCAAACGGAATGTTATCGTTGCCGAAGGCGAACCCAAGTACACCGCGATTTTCGAGATGGAAAACGCCGATGTTCTGGTGAGCGAGGCGTGGGCCAAGGCGGTCGATCAGGGACGATGGACGGCCGAGGTGCGGCCGTACACGCGCAATCGCAAGCACTTCCTGAAGAAGATTATGCGCTAAGATGCCGTGGGCGAGGTTTGGCCCCGCCTATCATTCATTACTGCCTTTCTTTCTATTCGAGAGAAGGACGTCTATTTTTCCAGGGTGTATGGACTTCATACACATGGGCCACCTTCAGGACCATATCCTCGGAAAAAGGTTTTGACGCAATCTGCAGCCCAATCGGCATTCCCGAAGATGAGAAGCCGCAGCAAACAGAGAGGCAGGGGATGCCGATCAGGTTATAGATTCGAGTGAGACGCGTTAACGCCGAGGGGACCGGCTCCGTCATTTTTCCGAAGGATACGGTTCTCTCACCGATGAGGGGGGCGGTGACGGGAAGCTGGGGAGTTACTATGACATCGACCTTCCGGAAAGCAGCCGCAAAATCCTCCTGAATCATTCTCCGGAATCGTTGTGCCTTGAGATACAGGGCGGCCGGGATCGCCGCTCCCTGATTCAACCGGGCGCGGACATCGTCTCCCAGGTCAGCGGAGCGGGTAATGTGCCACTTCTCCAAAGCGGCCGTCATCTCGGCAAAAATGATGACCGAAGTCGCTATGGCGGCTTCCTTCAGGCGGGGGATGAAAATGCTCTGCACGTTCGCCCCCAGTTGTTCAAGATCATCGATGGCCCTCTTGACGTTTGCCCGGACCTCCGGGGCTAAATGGTCGAAGTAAAAACCCATGGGCACGCCCACGCGGATTCGGCCAAGGCCGCCCCTGAGGGCACGAACGTAATCGGGAACGGGCGCCAGTGACGTTACGGGATCTCGATGATCATGACCAGCCAAGACATTCATGGTCAGGGCGAGGTCCGCAGCGGTTTTAGCCATCGGTCCGGGATGATCCAGAGACCAGGCGAGGGGATATGCCCCGTACCGGCTGATACGTCCATAGGTCGGCTTGAGGCCGGTACAGCCGCACAGAGCGGAAGGTATTCGAATGGACCCCCCGGTATCTGAACCGACCGTAAGCAGCGCAAAAGAGGCGGCCAAAGCGGCGGCCGAACCACCGCTGGACCCGCCGCTGATTCTCCGGGGATCCCAGGGGTTATGAACCGGGCCGTAGTGGGGGTTGACGGAAGTCGGCCCATTTGCGAATTCGTGCATGTTCAGCTTGCCCAGGAGGATGGCTCCTGCAGCGGAAAGCCTCTCGATGACGGCGGCGTCATATTTCGGGACAAAATCAGTGAGGATCTTGGAGCCGCAGGTATTGCGAATGCCCTTCACGAAAAAGAGATCTTTGGCAGCAAAGGGGATTCCATGCAGAGGGCCGATATAGCGTCCGCGAAGGATCTCTTTCTCCGCCCGGCGCGCGCTTTTCAATGCCTGCTCGGGCAAAACGGTGATGAAGGCGTTGATCCGTTTATCGTAAGCTTCTATCCGCTCCAGGCAGGCCCGGACAACCTCCACCGGAGATAGCTCTTTGTTCGCGATGGCCTTTGCCACGGTTGAGATCGTCCAGCGGGTAGGTTCAAACGGAATCATCGTTTCCCCTCCTCGGCAAAGAAGAGGGTTGCCGGCTCAGCGTCCAGAGGGTCAAGAAGACCGAGCTGTTCATTTTGTTCGTTCAAAACCTTCACCGCAGCCTGAAGCCCTTCTCTCTCTATTGCGTTCAATCTGATCCCGGGAATCTTATGGATGAGTTCCGCTGTTCTCCGTTCTTCTGTTTGTTTCATCCGCTGTTCTCCATTCAGAATAGTATGTCCAGAGCAGAATTGTCTCTCCGGGTTTCATGACGAGAACTTCGATCCCGCTTCCTTCAGCCAGGGATCGCTGAATACGATCTTGCCCTCCGGCGTTGTCAGTCTGAACGCCGCACGCCACAGCCATGTCACTTCAACCTGGTATTGCCCTGTTGGTTTTGCCATTTTCCCTATCTTCCTTCTTGAATATGGCAGAGAATATTCACTTCTCACTAACCGTACTACGCATCGACCCCCGTCGACCTGACCACCTGAACCTTCTTCTGCGTCGAGAAATAGATCAGGGTGATCACTGCAAGCGCCAGGAAGGATCCCGAGATCGGGCGGGTATAGAGGATACTAAAGTCACCCTGAGACATCACCAGCGACCGGTACAGCGATTTTTCAATCATTGGCGCCAGGATGAAGGAAAGCGCCACCGGCGCAAGCGGGAAGTCCATCTTTTTGAAGATGTATCCCAGCGCTCCGAAGAAGATCGTCTGCCAGATGAGGAAGATGCTGTTATTGTCGCTATAAGAGCCCACCATCATGAAGGCCAGGATTGCCGTCATCAGGTAGGCGTAAGGGATTCTGAGCAGCTGAACCCAGATCGGGATCAGGGGAAGGTTCAGGATCACGAGCATGAAGTTTCCGATGTAGCAGCTGGCGATGATCCCCCAGACCATGTCGGGGTTTTGCTGGAAGAGAAGCGGCCCTGGGGCAAGCCCGTTGATGACGAAGGCGGCCAGGATGACGGCCATGACCGGATTGGTCGGAAGGCCCAGCGTCAACAGCGGTATCATCGCCGCACTGGCGTGGGCGTTGTTGGCGGTCTCGGGACCCACAACCCCTTCGAGCGCGCCATGACCGAACTTCTCGGGGTTCTTGGAACCCCTTCTTTCTACAGTATAGGAGAGAAACGACGAGACGGGTGGAATCAGGCCCGGGATGATCCCCAGGGCCGTGCCGATCAGCGTGCCGCGTATAACCGGTTTGACGGAATCCCTGATGTCCTGACGTGTGGGGATGAGGTCCCGCATTTTGGTCTTGATCATCGGCCTGGCCTTCTCCTCCAGAGACAAGAGAACCTCGGACATGCCGAAGAGGCCCATGACGAGCGGCAAAAGGTCTATTCCTTCCAACATATACACGCTGTCGAACGTCAGACGCGGCGTCCCGACCACCGGATCCAGCCCGATGAGCGCGAGAGACGCGCCGAAGACGGTCATGATGAGGGCCTTGATCATCGATTTACCCGCGAGCCCGGTCGCCATGGACAGCCCGACGATCATCAGGGCGAAGTACTCCGGCGGACCCAGCTTCAGCGCCAGACTGACCGCCGGTTTGGCGAAGAGCATCAGGCAGATCGTGGCAAAAGTCCCGCCGATGAAGGAACCGATGGCGGCCCCGGTCAACGCCACGCCGCCGCGCCCCATCTTCGCCATCTGATACCCGTCGATCATCGTGATGGCCGAAGAGGCTTCGCCCGGAACACCCATCAGGATGGTCGTGATCGTGCCGCCGTACTGGGAGCCGTAGTAGATGGCCGCCAGCATGATGATGGCGCCGGTGGGATCCAGCTTGAAGGTCAGCGGGATTAAAATCGCGGTGCCCGCCAGAGGGCCGATTCCGGGCAGTATCCCCACCATGGTTCCCCAGAGGCTTCCGAGGAAACAGTAGGTCAGGTTGTTCAAGCTCAATGCGACGGAAAAACCATTCAAGATTTCTTGCATCTTCTACCTCCGCTCCTAAAGCCCCAGGGCCTTGAGAATCCCGATCTGCGTTTGTGGAAAAGCGACCTCCAGCCACCGGCCGAACACAAAGACAAAAAACGCGGTAACCGCTACTGAATATATGACATAGTAAATCATACTGCGCAGGGAGCGCTCTCCCAGGATAGCCACCATAATCAGCAAAAATAAGAACATCGCAATGGGGAATCCGGTGTAATCCAGGATCGCTGCGAACAGCACCATGTCCAAAAAGACCATCAGGACCAGAATTCCCATCTGGCGGGTGGGGATTAAGTCTTTGGGCATCTTCTCCCCCGGCCTGATTGCAACCTGGATCAGCCAATAGAGAGTCAACCCCACAAGAATCAGGTTGATCCAGAAGGGGAAAAAGCCCGCACCCGGACCCGTGAACGACCCTACCGCCCAGTATGTGAGGGTAGTGTACGCAGTATATGCCATGAACGCGAAAAACGTCAGCAGGACACAGCCGAAAAGCAGGCTAATTCGTTTCATCGACATTGAGATAACCTCCTGGCCTTTTAATATTGCTCAAAACCGATATATCATCACCATCGGTCGATCGCCGTAAACGGCGAACGTAACCGGCTGGCAGTTGATGTTTTGGTTAAATACCTCGCAGGGTAAAGACCTCCTTGGCCTCCTCCAGCGCATCTTCCACATACGGCCAACCCCGGTACCAGCCAGACTGCGCGAATGTCTCGCAGATCTCCCGCCTGGTCAACCCGGCATCCAGCGCGTAGCCGATCTGACGCCGGAGCTGCTTCATATGGCCGCGGCACATGAGTGCCGCCAGGATGCTCACCATCCGCTCCTTGGCGGTCAGGGGCGAGCGCGACCAGACCTCTCCGTAGTGATATCCATCCACCATGGCCGCCGTGCCGGGAACAAACTCATGCGTGACCGTGGCGGCCAACTCCTCGTCCGCCTTCTTCCCCCACTCCTTGCGGATCAATTCGCGGCCCCGCTTCACCTTCTCCTCCACCGTCGGAAGCCACGGCACATCCACCGGCACGTCCATCTCCCGCCACTCCTTCCGCTCGTTGATCACTTCCTGGAGTTTGAGAAATGCAAATACCGTATTCGGAAGACCAATCCAGAACCGAAGTTCAAGAAGCATTGCCTTGATCGTCTGGGGTGGAATCCCCAGGGTCAGCCCCACCCGGCACTGGTGGTGAAGCCCGAAGTCAAAGCCGTTTACCGCCTGGGCGGTGATGGTGGCGATGCTGCGGAGCCGGTGGTCCAGATCCGGCTCGTTCCAGATCCCCCCCCACATCAGCTCGGTGGCAATATGGTCCGCATCGGGGTAAAGACCGGCTATGGGCACTCGGGCGCTCGGCGGAGGCAGATACTGGTCGATCACCGCCCGAAGATCCGCTGCCTTTCTGCCCAACTCTTTTGAGGTGGTCATGTCACTCTTCTTCCCGTTCGCTTATTTATCATATAAGGCATGCCACCCAACCCATGTACGCAAATGGCTTTTCATCATCTCTATTGTCGTGTGACCATGTACCGGCACTATTTCGGCGAAACGGGCCTCCCTATCGAGAGAGGCCCGTTATCGTTGATCTCGTTTCTCTTTATTCCAGAAAGGGGCTTACTTCTTTTTCGCCTTCATATCTTTGATAACTTCCCCCACAACGTCCTCAATCCCTTTCCAGTAGACGCGATACTCCTTCCCGGTCATTGCTTTAACGTTCAGGCCGATCTTCGCGAACACCGCCGCCGCCTCCGGTTTCTTCAAGCCCCGTAGCATTGCGGCTTCCACTGTATCAACGATCGCCTGGGGGGTGCCTGTCTTGTACCCCAAACCATAAGCGGCTGCCATATAAACCGGGAATCCCAGCGATTCCCCTGTCGGTACGCCGGGCAGCGACTTGGCCGGTTCTTTGTCCCAGATAGCCAGGGTCTCAATCTCTCCGCTCTTCTGGCCGGCGATGAGTTCAAAGTCGTTGTTGAACTCGGCATCTACATGGTCGCCAAGAAGCGCAGCGCGCTGTTGACCCTGCTCGTCGAAGTACATCCGCGCTATATCGACACCGGCCACTTTATTCAGTAAAACCATCGCCAGGTCATTCTGGACCAGGGGGCCGGATGCAGTCCCCTTGATCTTGCCGGGGTTGGCCTTTGCGGCCGCCACCAGATCCTTGAGGCTCTTGTATTTGCCGCCCTTCTTCACGGCAACCGCACAGGGCGAGAAGCCGTAGGCCCCGGCCAGTTGTATGTCTTTCCCAAGGTGATACGTAGCCTTGCGATCTGGATCCATGTATGGAGAAATGGTGACGGGCGTGTTTGCGGCCAAAAGCATGTAACCGTCCGTCCCGGCCTTCGACAGATACTCGGTAACGCCGATCTGTGAGCCACCACCCCCCTTGTTGATGACGACCACCTTTATGCCCAGTTCCTTTTCCAAAATCTGGGCAATCGCCCGGGCTGCCATGTCGGTTCCACCACCGGCGCCGGAAGCGGCTAAAATCGTCAGAACCTTGCCCTTTTCCGGCCAAGCCGCCGCTGAAACCGTTCCTGCCATCAGCAGCACCGCGACGCATACCGCCGTCGCAAAAAGGACACCGAAACGCTTCTTGCACTTTTCTGCTTTCATGAGAACTCCTCCTGTCAGTGAATTAATGAGGGGAAGGTTTCAAGTTCTTCCCTCTCCCAAACCACCGGATACCCGGATGACTTTTTCTTATCACGATTACGCTCATGCAACCATTTTCACTAGCTCATATCAACAAATCGTCCGTAATGTCAAGCATGCCGTCCTACGTTGTGCCCGGCCAAGGATGCCCGGGAGCCTGGCCGCGGCGCGGAAATATCCGGCGTACGCCGGGCAAGGGGCCACTCTTTCAGACATTACTCAATACAGCTCACACCGGCCGCCGATCGCAGGCTGCTTGTGGCCGAGGCCGGGAAGCTCCCATACTCCCGCACCCCCGGGGTTCATATCGGCCCCGATGTTTGCGTCGATGAGGTAGGGCTTGTTCAGTTTAATTCCCTGTTCGATCGCCTCGCCCAATTCGGTTGCCTTCTCCACGCGCACCCCCTCGATGCCCGCCGAACGGGCCATGGCCGCAAAATCAGGATTGTAGGGCGCGCCGGTTTCGGGATGGCGGAAATCGGTGACCAGCTCCCGTCCTCCGAGGTAGCCCCGTTGCAGACCCCTGATAGAGGCGTATGCGTAGTTGTTCCACACCACCCAGACGACGGGGATGTTGTACTCGGCGGCAGTGCCCAGGACGCTGGCATGCATGAAGAACGCCCCATCGCCGCATACCGAGATGCAGGGCCGCTGTGGCGCGGCGAGCTTTGCCCCCAGCACTCCGGCAACCCCGAACCCCATGGGACCGAATCCCATCGAGCCGATGAGAGAGTCGGGCCGTTTAGGATGGCAGAATTGGATCAGCCAATTGTGGTGGATGCCGATGTCGCTTACCAGGATCGCGTCATCGGGGAGCACCTTGTCGATCTCGTGCGCCGCCCGCTGAGGATGGATGGGCGTCGTATCGGCTTTGAATCCGGGGAGGATGAACTCCTCCCACTGCTTACGGTAGCCGTCGATCGCCTGCAGCCAGCCCGCGCGGCTCGGAGGAACCTCGTTCGAGAGCTTCCGCCGGTCGAGCTCGGCCAGGACCTGGTTGAGGAAGGTATTCACATCCGCCATCAGGCCCAGGGCCACGGGGTAGTTCCGGGCGATCTCGTCCGGGTCGATGTCCACATGGATGAGCTTCGTGGGCGGGATGGTGAACGAGTAGCCCGGGATCCAGCTGCTTGACGTCCGGTCGTCGAAGCGCACCCCCAAAGCCAGAAGCACGTCCGCCTGCCGGGTGGCATGGTTGGCCTGGTAGGCGCCGTTGCGTGCGACAAGACCGAGCGCGAGGGGATGCCTTGTGTTAATGGCCCCCTGCCCGCTTGAGGAGCAGGCGACAGGGATCTTGAGCCGCTCGGCGAGGGCGAGCAGCGCCTGGGTTGCTTTCCCGTACTTTACCCCTTGGCCGACCAGGATCACCGGCCGCTCAGCCGTGAGCAGCATGTCCAGCGCCCGGCTGAGCCCCTCGGGATCGGCCCCGCAGCGGCACGTGATGTTCGCGTTCCACTCGGCGGCCTGGGGCATCTCCAGTTCCGTCTCCTCCTTGAAGATATCGAAGGGAACATCGAGCACCACCGGACCAGGCCGGCCCGTCACCATGGTCTTCCACGCCTGCCTGACCGCCAAGGGGACCATGTCCGCCCGGGTGGGCTGGAATACCCGCTTGCAGTAGGCCCGCACCGTGGACGGATAATCCGCCTGATTAAACCGGTAGGCCTCCTGGAAGGCTCCCCGGTTGAACTGGCTCGTCGGGATGTTTCCCGTCACCGCCAGAAAGGGCACCGAGTCTAAAAAGGCGTTCGCCAGGCAGATGGGCATGTTCGCTGAGCCAGGCCCGCAGGAGGTGAACGTGGCCACCGGCCGACCCGATACCCGGTAGTAGACGTCCGCCATGAAGCCGGAAACCGACTCGTGATGGACCGACAGCGCTTTGATCTCATCGGCACGCTCGTAAAATGCGTCGATGAGGCTTATGTTCCCGTGGCCGCACAGGCCGAACAGATAAGGAACCTTCTCCTGAATCAGATAGTCAACGATGATCTGGCCGCCGTTCATTCGCGTCATAGACTGTACCTCCTCTTATAGGTTAGGTATGATTGACCGGCTTCACCCAGAACGGGTTTCTGCCGGTCGCTCCGTAAAAAATGAGTGGGTTCCCTACCACACGCTACAGGGCGTGTCAATGGTATTCGCCCGACGAAGATGATGATGATATCGTCATGGCGAGCTGGAAATCATGGTCATTTGTAAAACCGCCAAAGCGTCAGACGGAGGAGCTGATATTCAGTTCCTCGAGTTTCTCGGGTAAAGGGACTCCGGTTTTCACGTCCCAACCCATCAGGGCATAATAGTACCTCTTGGCCCGCTCCATCTTTTCCGGATCGAGCGGTTTGTCCGCAAGGATTCCATTGGTCTTTGGCTGATAAAAACGGAGCGGCAAGGTGTCATCCGCTACGGTAAAGCCTTCACGGACATTAAACATCCGGGCGAGGGTCAAGATCCGCTCCGCAACTTTCATCTGCTCCGTTACTCCCGTGTCCCACCCGGTAACCGCTGCCACCAGGTCAGTGGTCTGCTGGAAGTCATACGGCAGGAACATGCAGAGAACCAGTGCATCGTACCAGAGGCGCTTCCATTGAAGCAATTTGAAGAGTGCCACCTTGTGGGCGCTGATATCGTAGAGCCCCGGCGGATCAAGGATCCCCATTGGTCTCACCTCGTCTATCTGCTCGGCGGTCACGTAGGCGGAGTCTTGCAGATTGCAGCAGTGATCGGCACCATGGGGATTAACCATATAACCGATCCCCAAGCCGGGCTTTGAGCGGGGGTCGTGCAGTCCGGGCTCGAGTCCTTTGACGTGGAGCGCAATAGCTTCCGCCCGGCCGCCCAGTTTTTTTGCCATGCGGGAGACGCCCTCCGCCAACAGGCTGCCGATCCCTTCGCGCCGGGCGATAAGCTCAATGACCTTCAGCATGGCTTCATGGTTGGCAAATCGAAGCTCGATGCCCCCGGTATCCCTAGCGCTGAGCAGGCCGTTCTCAAAGCACTCCATGGCAAAACCGATGACATTGCCGGTCGAGATGGTGTCCAGTGAATTTGCGCCGCAGATTTCATTGGCCTTGGAGATCGCCTCAAGGTTATCCACTCCGCAGTTAGAGCCAAACGCCGCCAGGGTTTCGTACTCCGGTCCGCCATACGCGGGATCCACATGATAGGGCTCTTGGGTCTGTACGATCTTCTTGCACCGGACGGCACAGCCGTAGCATGATTCCATCCCTATTCTGATGGTGCTCTTTATCGCCTGGGCGTCTATTTTGGTTACCGCCGGGAACAGCCCCTCCCGGAAGTTCCTGACCGGCAGATTACCCGCAGCCTCAAACGCACGCATGGTGTTGCCGGTCCCATACTCGCGAAAACCGGAGACACGTTTGGAGTTGGGCATGCTCTCCAGGAACCACTGCCTGAGCGCCTTAACACCCTCCGGTCTCGCTATCCGGGGCCAATGGCTACCCCGGACCGCCACTGCCTTGAGATTCTTGGATCCCATGACTGCCCCCAGACCTCCCCTTCCCGCTGCAGAGTGCAGCCCGCTCATGATGCAGGCATACAGGACCAGGTTCTCTCCCGCCGGACCGATCGAGGCTACACGCACTCGTTGGTCCGATAGTTCCTCCTGGATCTTCTGCTGCGCTTCTTTTGTTTTCAAGCCCCAGAGGTGACGCGCATCCTGCAGGCGGGCCTGGCCGTCATTCACTGAAAGATAGCAGGGATGTTCAGCCTTCCCTTCGATAATGATCGCATCATACCCTGCCCGTTTCAGCTCGGCGCCCCAGAATCCCCCCATCTCGGATTTTGCGAGGCCACCGGTCAGGGGAGACTTCGCACCGACGCAGTTACGGCCGCTCCCTGATATCTGGACGCCGGTCAGCGGGCCCAGGGCAAAGATCAGTTTGTTTTGCGGTCCCAACGGGTCTAGATGAGGGGTCAGTTCCTTCCAGAGGAAGTACGTGACGAATCCGGCACCGCCAAGATATTCCCGGCAGAATTTCTCCTCAATCGTCTCGGCCGATATGCCTCCGGTTGATAGATTCACGCGTAGGATCTTTCCGTTGTAACCGCCGGGGAATTGATCACCCATATAAATACCTCCTTCACTAATCTTGATTCTTCGCCTTACTCAGTGCAAATAACTGCGCAAGGCGCCGGAAACAGCGGATGCTCCGGCGGCTACTATAGGGTAAAGCGAATGTCGTCACGCCGGCGCCCTCATATCGATTATCCTCCCGCAATCAGTAGGATGATAAGCAGTTCATCTCCCTCCCGAACCGGTTTGGTCAGGCCCTCATGGTAACTGCTTTCACCATTCACCGTGATATCCACGTAGTCCAGTAGTGCTCCGTTATCGTCAAACAGAACAGTCCTGACCCCGGGAAACTGCCTGGTCAGATCATCGAGGCACTTGGCAACGGTGCTGCCTTCGACCTCAACCACGGCCTTGCCGCCCGTAAGATACTGAAGATAGGGAAGGATATTTACCTTTATGCTCATTTCTCACGTCGTCCTCCTCTAATCCGTTATCTATACTACCTCTTGATCAAACCAGTCAAGTAAGTGAAGGCCTTGCCCCCCAATCGCGCAATTCAGGTTGCTTGCCGTTCTCCAGCACCAGAGGCGACCCTACATAATGGTAGAACTCTAACTTAACATGTGGTACAAGTAATAAGGTCAGGTCATGGTCTGGCAGAGAACATGGCTGGGGGGAGAAGAAACTTCCATGAAAAAAACAAAGGGTGAATAGACAATGGCAAAGATAAAATCAGTGCATGCAAGAGAGGTACTTGATTCGAGGGGCAACCCGACTGTTGAAGCGGATCTGACAACGGAGGACGGACTTTTTCGCGCAATGGTGCCTTCAGGAGCATCTACGGGAGTGTATGAGGCATTAGAGCTGCGGGATGGAGACAAATCAAGATACCTGGGTAAAGGAGTTCTCAAGGCAGTCGATAATGTGAATAAGGAGATCTCAAAGATAGTGATTGGCATGGATCCGACGAGGCAGTCAGATATAGACAATGCCATGATCAACGCAGACGGAACGGAGCATAAGAGCAAGTTCGGCGCCAATGCGATACTTGCCGTCTCCATGGCTGCCTGCAAGGGGGGAGCTGCTGCAAAGAAAGTCCCTCTATACAAGCATATAGCTGACCTTGCCGGAGTCAAGGAGTTTGTGTTGCCGGTGCCGAGCTTCAATGTTATCAATGGCGGGGCGCATGCGGGAAATAAACTCGCCATGCAGGAGTTCATGATATTGCCGTTAGAAGCCCCAAACTTTCGGGAGGCATTGAGGATGGGATCTGAGACATACCATTCATTGAGGAACGTCATCAAGGAAAAGTACGGCCAGGACGCAGTGAATGTGGGTGATGAAGGTGGATTTGCGCCTAACATACAGGACAACAAGGAAGGACTGGAGCTATTGAAGAAGGCAATAGCAAATGCAGGATATACAGGCAAAGTATTCATAGGAATGGATGTGGCTGCTTCAGAATTCTTCAAGGATGGAAAATACGACCTGGATTTCAAGAATCCAAAGAACGATGGCTCACAGGTCAAGACGGGTGACGAGATGATCAAGCTGTATGAGAGCTTTGTGAAAGAATATGGCCTTGTGTCCATAGAAGACCCATTCGATCAGGATGACTGGACAACATACCCTAAGCTTACATCAGCAGTAGGAAAGACTACTCAAATAGTCGGAGACGATCTTCTGGTGACAAATCCTAAGAGAATCAAGATAGCTATTGAGAAAAAAGCATGTAATTCATTGCTCCTCAAGGTGAATCAGATTGGATCAGTCACCGAATCAATACAGGCATGTAAGGATTCGCAAAATGCAGGCTGGGGAGTAATGGTCAGCCATAGGAGCGGAGAGACGGAAGACTGCTTCATAGCCGACCTTGTCGTCGGGCTTAAGACCGGCCAGATAAAGACAGGCGCACCATGCAGGTCTGAGAGGCTTGCCAAGTACAACCAGCTCGTGAGGATTGAAGAAGAACTTGGAAGCAAGTGCACATATGCCGGCAAGAATTTTCGAAAGCCTTGAGGCAACAACCTCTCCAGGTCTCGTCTCGCTGGAGGAGTCGTACCCGCCATGGCCCGTTCGCACGGGGTAGATTTTCCGGCACGCTGTTTGACGTGAAGGCCTCCATGGCCAGTGGTGGCAAACTGGGGAGCCGGGTCGCAAAAACCTGCCTTTCTTCAAAGAATTTGCCTGTAAATATTTCCCACATAAACCTTGACAATAGCAGGTCGTTTTGTGTAGGTTCTGGCGGCTTGGAAACAGGGTGCCGAACTGCCGTTGGGTAGTGCCTGGAGCAGTCGGGTATGCACCGGACAGTCAGGAGAGCGAACAGTATTATTGCCCTGCATTGTAGTATTATCACACACCCGTTGGCAATCTACGTATAGGAATGACACTCTCGAATCGTATCATGGGCGTCGCCTTTGAGAGGGGTGAATTCATCTAAGAACGGTCAAGCAGGATGACAAATCCGTTGACCCTACGACGAGAAGGGGCCGAAAAACAGTTTGTCCCCCATTTAAATCATCAGGAGGATATGATGGCTAGGGAAATTACCAAGGAGGAGAAAAAGCTTGCCCAGGAGTTGCTGGGAAGGGCCAGGGCAGCGATGAAGGCGATCGAGAACTACGATCAGGCACAGGTGGACCGGCTCTGCCAGGCGATGGGCTGGCAGCTTTACAACGAGAAGAACGCGGTCCGGTTGGTGAACATGGCGGTCGATGAGAGCGGTCTGGGTGATCCTACACCGGCGAAACGTTTTAAGGTGTTGGGGGTACTCAGGGACGCGCTGAGACAGAAGAGCATGGGGATCATCGAAGAAGTTCCCGAAAAGGGGATCACCAAGTACGCCAAGCCCGCCGGGGTTGTCTGCTCACTCAGCCCCACGACCAATCCCCTTGTTACACCCATGTCTGTAGGTATTTACGCCGTCAAATGCAAGGATGCCGTCATCTTTGGCCCGCATCCCGCCAGCAAGAAAACCTCAAACTATGTCGTCCATCTGATGCGGATGGCGCTCAAAAAGGCGGGTGCGCCCGAGGACCTGCTGCAGTCCGTCGAAAACCCGAGCATTCCGCTGGCGCAGGAATTGATGTCCATCTGCGATCTGACGGTCGCCACCGGCGGCGGGCCGATGGTGAAGTCCGCGTATAGTTCGGGCAAGCCGGCCTACGGCGTGGGACCGGGGAATTCGACCATGGTCATCGATGAAACCGCGAATATCGAGGAGGCGGCCCTGAATACCCGCCTCAGCAAGACCAACGACAACGGCGCCGGCTGTTCGTCGGACGGAAACCTCATCGTGCACGAGTCCATATATGACAAATTCCTGGAACAGCTCCAAAAAGAGGGCGGTTATCTGTGCTCGGAGGAGGAGAAATGGAACTAGTTCGGAAAGTGTGGTGGGATGAAGAAGGGCACCGGATTCCCAAGACGGTCGCCCGGCCGGCAGCGAAGATCGCGGAACTGGCCGGTTTCAAGCTCCCTCCGGATAAGACGTTCCTCATCGTCAAGGAGGACAAGATCGGCAAGGAGCATCTGTTCTCCAGCGAAAAACTCGGCACCATGCTGGCGATTTTCAAGTACAGCGGTGAGTTTGAAGTGGCCCTCGATATGGTGCGAAGAATCTACGAAGTGGGCGGCAAGGGGCACTCCTGCGGCATTTACTCGTTCAACGACGACCACATCCATCGCCTGGCGCTTGTGGCTCCCGTCAGCCGTATGATGGTCCGCCAGGCCCAATCGAAAGCCAATGCGGGATCTTTCACGAACGGCATGCCGATGACCGCGAGCCTGGGCTGCGGTTACTGGGGAGGCAATATCACCAACGAGAACATCCACCTGAAACATTATATGAATGTTACGTGGGTGAGTCGCCCGATCCCGGAGGACAGGCCGCCGGAAGAGGAATTGTTCGGCGAATTCTACAATAGCGAGATTTTTGAATAGACTTAATTCACCGATGAACTACCCCGCAGCAAGATGCGGGGTAGTTCAAAGTAACTCTCTGCCTGGATCACCTTTGGGGGTCAGGTCGCCTTCGTGGGCATCCGGTAAAGGCCGCGTTTCTTAACTGGGGTTCCTCAGAATCTCCATCAATTTTCGCACCGATCCAAGCTCCTCCAACCGGGAGACAATGCCGATAACCTCTTCGATACGGGAATCCGAAAGCCGTTCCTTGGCGTAGGTTCGGAATTTTCTCTCTACATCGGCCCGTGAGAGCGGATCTTCGGGCGAGCCCTTGGGGTCGTTGCACCGGACGACAACGGTCGAACCGTCAATGGTTTCCGCTTCCGCCAACGCCTGAACGCCGACCAAGGTGGGATCGGGCCTTACTTCCACCTGATCGGCAGCAAACCGCACCAATTTCGGGTCATTGTAACGCGCCGGCTCGAATTGGGCCAGCGTCAATTCCCGATCATGGAGGATCACCGCGGCGGCGTAATGGGCGGAGAGGAGCGCCTCGAACTTCCCCTTGTAGTTGGAGAAACCGCCATGCATGTCGAAAGCCGTCTTGCCCAGGGAAATGCGCAGCTTTTTGGTCCGATCGGGGACTCAAGCTGTGCTTTTCCACCAGGTTGAACATTGCCGTGATCATCCCCTGGATGGTAGACGCGGAAGGCCATAGTCGCAGGCCGATCTGTTCCAGTTCCCAGCGGTTCCCCAGGCCCTCAATAGCCGCATCCGGATGACCTCCGTTTGAGTAGCTGTTATACAGACCGCCGTCGGGAGCGGTCAGAAACTGGTGGGTAGCCACAAATCGCTGTTGAGCCAACAGCGCGGCCATGAGTCCGGAGAGGGCGCCTCGACACTGGTGAAACTTGACCGTCGGGGTTTTCCACGCGGCAAAGGTGCCCGCAGCCTGGCTGCCCGCCAGGCCAAAGGCTACGGCCATGGTCTCAGGGTCGAAGCCGAGCAGACGGCCTACGGCCGCAGCGGAGCCGAACGGACCGAAGACTCCCGGACCATGGAAACCCCGGTCGCGAAACGCCGGGTAATCGATACCGATCCCGATTCGTGTCGTCATCTCGCATCCGACAGCGAGGGCGACCAACAGGTCACGTCCCGACAGCGAATCCCGCTCCGCAATGGCCAGTGCGGACGGGACCACTTCCGGGGTGATGTGCGTGAGGGTGGGACGGTGGATGTCGCACATGGTGACGGCAGTAATCAGATATCCGTTGAGCAGGGTTGCTCCCGCCAGCGAGAGATGATCCCCGCCGATGATGCTGCTCTCTTTGGATTGCGCCAGTCCCGACGCCAGCGCTGCAATCTGGTGGGTCTCCTCCCCCTGGTGCCCTGCCAGGGCGCACGCCAAGGCGTCCAGCAGCAGATTCTTGCACGTCTGCGCCGGGATTTCATCGTATGTTACCGTGGCCGCAAACCGGGCAAGCACCTCCGTCACATTACTCTGTACCTTTTTCGTTGTCATGAAGAACTCCTTCAGTTAAAAATACCGCGTTATCACGCCTGCTTCATCGGATACCAGACCTCGATGAGCCGGGAACCCGGACCCGTCGTCAGCGTGTGCTTTACCCCTGCAGGGACAACCGTACCCTCTCCGGGGACTACCTTTCGCTGCTGATCGCCGACCGTCATCTCGAACTCCCCCCGGTCAACGTAAATGATGCTGTCCCAGGGGTGATCGTGCAAGGGAGAAACCGTCGGACGGTCAAAAGAGATGAACATAAATTGCACCTCCCCCAACCGGATCGACCGCCGTTCCGTTCCCGGGCGCAGGAAATCCGAGGGCAATCCCTCGATAGTAAAAAAAGGACTTTCTGGATTCATTGAACTCTCCTTCGGCCCAAAGGCCATAAACTTTGGAGGTGAGAGGAACAAACCTTCCTTCTCCGGCACTGGAGGCAGTGCTCCATTAACATGAGAATATTGAAGAACTCAATCTTAAATTGGGTCCAAGTACTCAGGACAGGTCCGTAGCACTCGATACCGGTGTGAGACACTATCTCAACGTGGCTAGGCGATCGAGAGCAAGATTAATCCCGCAACAGTTTAGGAAGGCTTTTATAGGGGGGCTGTTATTGCTTGTCAAGGGATATTTCGCATCGGATATTTGCATCGAAAAGCAGGGGCTGGCGATGCGATTAGGAATACCGCATTCCGCCGCCCGAGTCCAGCAGGAAATAATTGTATTTTTGTGCTTGCATTCATGAGGGGGGTGGATATAGTACTCGGCAGCAGTTATGGCTCCATGGTGGGGCTACCTGAGTAGTTACCCGGATGCGTAACCTTCGTAAATGTTTATGCCAGTCCTTACCCGCTGCTGCGAACTGAAGACGGCCTTTTCACACTCGAACGGATACTACCTATGAATGGCGCTGAAAGCCTTGTGCGCACTCTGCTCGCCAGCGGCGTCGATACCTGCTTCGCCAACCCCGGCACATCGGAAATGCATTTCGTCGCCGCCCTTGACAAGGTCGAGGGCATGCGCTGCATCCTTGGCATGGCCGAAACCGTGGTGACCGGCTGCGCCGACGGATACGCTCGCATGGCTGGCAAGCCCGCCGCAACGCTGCTCCATTGCGGACCGGGCTTCGCCAATGGCATCGCCAACGTGCACAACGCGCGCCGGGCGTATTCGCCGATGGTCAATATCGTCGGTGACCAGGCGAGCTACCACCGGCCGTTCGATGCGCCGCTCACCGCCGACACCGAGGGCCTTGCACGCGCGGTGTCGCACTGGGTACGAACCAGCTCCTCCCCCGCGAGTGTAGGCGTAGACAGCGCAGCCGCAGTGCAGGCTGCGAACACCCCGCCCGGGCAGATTGCCACGCTGATCCTACCAGCGGACACCGCCTGGAGCGAGGGCGGCACGGTCGCCGCACCACTGCCGGTTCCCACACGATCGGCCGTGACGCCTGATAATCTGCGAACGATCGCGCAGGTACTGTGGCGCAAGGAGCCGGCAATGCTGATTCTGTATGGGCAGGCTTTGTCGGAGGCCGGCCTCACCGCGGCCAACCGCATCGCGTATTTCACCGGCGCGAAGCTGCGCACGCCCTCCCAGGTATCGCGCATGGCGCGCGGCCGCGGTCGCGTACCGGTGGACCGCATTCCTTACTTGGTCGATAGCGCACTCAAGGAGCTGGCAGGCACGAAACACGTGATTCTCGTCGGCGCGAAGCCGCCCACCGCGTTCTTCGCTTATCCGGACAAGCCCAGTCTGACGTCTCCTCCGGACGCGGTCATCCACGTCCTCGCGCGCCCGGAGCAGGACGCGATTGCCGCCCTGGAATTTCTGGCTGACGAGCTCGGCGCACCCAAACACGTGCCGATTCCGGAGGGCGCGATCAAGCCGCAGCTCGCGCACGGCAAGTTCGAACCCGAAGCTTTCGCCAACACGCTCGCGGCGCTCCTGCCTGAGAACTGCATCGTCGCCGAGGACGGCGTCACCTCCGGCCGCGCCCTGTTCGCGCCGACTTTCAACGCCGCGCCGATGGACTGGCTGCAGAATACCGGCGGCTCAATCGGCCACGCGTTTCCGTGTGCCACGGGCGCGGCACTTGCCTGCCCCGGACGCAAGGTGGTGTGCCTGCAGGCCGACGGCGCGGGCATGTACTCGCTGCAATCGCTGTGGACCCAGGCGCGCGAGAAGCTCGATGTGGTAAACGTGGTGTTCGCCAACCGCATCTACAAAATACTCTATGGCGAGTTAGTCTCGGTGGGCGCAACGCCCGGCCGTGTCTCGAACGAACTTTTCGATCTTGCGCGCCCCGAGCTCGACTGGGTGAAACTCGCCGCAGGCATGGGCGTGGAAGCAACGCGCGTGGAAACACTAGAGAGTTTCGCCGACGTGTTCACATCGGCCTGCGGCCGCCGCGGGCCGTTCCTGATAGAATTCAGAATATAGAGAGCGCGTCAGCGCTTCGCAAACAGCGTGCGCTCCGGTGTTCTGCGGGAGAGTTTTAGGTTTACCCGACAGAAAGGAAACCTGACGATCGAAGAGGCGTTCGGAGAGGTCATAAGAGAGCTAAGGAAGGCGCAGGGAATTTCTCAAGAGAAACTCGCGGAGGTAAGTAATCTCGATCGAAGTTTCATTTCACTCCTTGAATGTGGCCATAAGCAACCTTCTCTGGTCACGATTTTTCAAATCGCAAAGGCATTTAATCTTTCTGCATCAACAATTCTGTCGCTTACTGAAGAAAAAATCAAAAAATAGTTTATCATAGCCCAAGGAATGGCCACCCCCTCTTACGGATGGAAGGCAAGATCTCTCTGGCAATCTACTTCTGAAAGGGAAGCGCGGCCTCTTTGTCACTCCTCCCCAGGAAGAACCAGACTCCCGGCTCGGAAGTACAATCATTTCCTGTACTCCTTGAGGGGTGGAAACGGAATCCACCCCTCGCCACTAAGGCGGGACATGGGAAACTGTCCTTTCTCCATTCCACGCATACCCCAAAATGTCAGCAATATCCTTCGCCACCCACCAGGGTTTACCCTGATCGTCTCCGACAGCGCTTATCTCTTTCGGCGTCGCATGCCCCACTAATGCGCTACCCGGGTTGCATTCCATTTTGTGAGGCCGCTGCCTGATGTGGATGTCCCCTCCATCGTGTTGCCTATGACGCGCCCGGTACAGTGGAGATCGCCAATCCTGAAGCTGATCCGATTGCCGGAGAGGCGACCATCAGTAACGGGCAAACGGTCCGCACCAACACGCAAATCACCTGTGAACATCTGGAAGCTCTGCCTGAGTTCGAGCTCGCCTTGGGAAAGCTTCCACGTGCCTTCGACCTTGGCCGGCACGGTCCAGAGATAGGCTTGGCAATAATGGGTGTCGCAGCCCTCTTCCCGGCCAACCTCAACGAACTGGTCGGCTGCCCACTCTCCCATATCGAAGGAGTTAGAAACGATGCGCGTGCCGGGCTTGAGATCGAGAATCGCCGGGCGAAGCTGAAGATTGAGCTCGGGCATGAGAAACATGGTGATAACCGTCGCCTGGGTAAAATCACTCTTGAAGATGTCTGCCTCGATGAAACGGGCTTTGTCTGCGACACCCTCCCGGACGGCGTTGCGCTTCGACAACGCCACCAGATCGGGGTTATACTCGATGCCGAGCGCACGGGCGCCGCGCTTCGCAGCAGAGATGACGATGCGCCCGTCGCCGGAGCCGAGATCGATCACGTAATCCTCCGACGTAACTTGCGCCAAGCTCAACATTTTTTCAGCAAGCGCCTGCGCCGTCGGCAGCCAAATCACGTCCTTGCCGACTTGGCCTTCTTTTGGCTGATACTCTTCGTTCTCCGGCAGTGTTTGTGCAAAGCCGCAAACGGTCATGACAACAAGAATATATACCAGCACGAATTGACGTAAAAAGCGGACTGTAATCATAACTTTTCTCCTATCTTTTTGCCCCTCAACCGGGACGTCGCCAGGAACAACGCGCCGATGAAAACCACGTCCATGTTTCTCTCCTTTTTCTCAAAATATCACAACACCTCGGAGTATCTCGCTATCCTCTCCTGATAGGATAGTTTATCATGGACCATTCCATCAATCTATGGAATTTCGAACCTCGGATGGCTCTTCCCAATCGCAAAACTTCTGACGTGATGATATTGTGCCGCGGCATGAACCGGAGTTTTATTCACCTTATGGTGACGATGATATGACAACGAAAAGAAAAAAGTTGATGGCATCCCTTCTGCTGACCATCAGCACGATAATTCCGGCCCCGAACCGACCACCATGCTCCTTCTTTGCCTTGGCCTGGTTGAACTGGCGGGAGTCAGAGGAAATGGCAGGGTCAGACTCTGCCTTTTATTGTACATTTGAATCGATAATCTTCATCTTGCGGAGCCCCTTGGACTAAGAAGTAGTAGGTGGAGACAATAGCCAGTATATTCCGTCTTTTTCTCGTGCCACTTCTGTGCATTACGGGATGTGGAAGAAAGGTACGAAGTAGATCGTAGCGCCTGGATCAATCTCATGTGCCCCATGGGTATATGATCGCTGTGATAGGACACCTGATATCCGAAAGCCCGGGGAAGGGCTATCGGGCCGATAGCTGACAGTGACCAGTTCTATCCTGTTTTTCGGAATTCCTGGTATCTGATTTCAAGATGCTCTTAACCTATATGAATGCGCCCTTTGCGCTCCCGCTCAGCCAATTTTGTGGATCGAACTATATTTCTTAAAAAGTATTTCGTCACGACCAATTACGAGCCTATCAGCATTATTTGCTATATTTAAGTTTATTTCACGGACCAACTGAATATCGGCATCCTTATGAACAAGACGGTGTCCGCTATCAAACATTACCAGACCAGGCTGGCTTCCTGTGACAAGGGGAAAATCTTTCGCGCTCCTTTAGTGATTATACCTACACCATCAAATCCAGGTTTGTGGCTTTTTGGTGGGGCGAGAATTATGGGATTGTCAGTAGTAATGAAAGATTTTTTTGTGGAGCATGGAAGACACACCAATCCATTAGTCCGAAATACTTAGATAATTCCATACTAATGTCGATCATTAAGCGCAACTCAGATTTCTGTTAATAATAATCTCATATTGCTTTCTTTTGTGGAAATCAACTAACTTTTTAGCTGATGTATCCAACTTCTCTCCCGTCGTCCTCTCAAACTCCTCCATTATTGATTGAACTTGCTTTTCGTCAGAGAACATCATATCAGCCATAAGCTGTATAATGTGTTTTTCTACAAAGTTAACTGATTTTTCAAAATCAGGAACGCGATTCATCATAAATGCCATAAATATAGAGAGGATTTGCTTATCATCTGCTGTTAAAACTTCTCGTGCAAGTAGCTTATCGATTACTTGTTTGGCTGGGCTTTCAATCTTGGATAACATAACTTCTATCTCTTGTCTCTTCTCCCCATCCTTTTCTTTAATCGAGTAATAATTTGTTTTAACTGCGGTATTGACAGAGGTTTGTTGCCGAAATTCCTTTATTGCTCTATCAAAAACCCACAATTTATCCCCCTTGCAAAATCCTTCGAGATAAAATTTGGGTAAATAATGATGGCGCATACTGGTAGAGTTACCCCCTATTTCACCGGACACAGCACTGTTACATAGATGACGGAGAGGCAGTCACCGAATACTGAATCGCCAGATCCACCAGCCTCATGAAGTACTCAAAATCCTCCTTTGCAGCCTCATACTGGGTAGGAGCCATCATTCCCTTATACTCTTCGTAAAACCCATCCAGAAATTCCTGATAGGCATCTACTCCGCCATCGACAACATAACCTACTGTAGCCCGTACTAACCGGCTTCAGGCTCCATAACACGTTCCAGAAGCTCCCCGACGAGCACTGCCGTATCGCCCACGATTCGCCCGCCTGTCTGGCCACCAGAGACGATTATCTGGATCATCGTTTATCTCCACATACCATATCAGGTGGTCGTGTTAGCAGTTTTCGGCCTTGAGCTGACATGCCTTCTCCTTCTTCTTTTCGACAAGCCTCATTTCCCGCCTGGCCCTGGCTTCCCTGTTCCGACGGATCTCTTCATCGGTTGCAATGTTCAAGAGAGGAAGAGGCATTGGCCGGCGGTTTCGGTCGAGGGCTACGAAGGTGAGGTAGGCAGAGGCCGTATGTTGTCTTTTACCCGTCAAGGGGTTCTCGGTCTCTACCCGGACCCCCACCTCCATGGAGGTCCGCCCGACGTGGTTGAGACTCGCCCGTAGGGTCAGCAAGTCGCCGACAAAAACAGGATGGTGAAAATCCAGCCGGTCGATGGAGGCAGTGACCACAGTGGCTCTTGCGTGCCGGACCGCCGCTACACCTGCCGCGGTATCGATGAGCTTCATGATCACCCCGCCATGGACGTTACCCGCGATATTGGTGTCCTGGATGCTCATGAGCTGTGACATTACGACGCTACTCTCTTTGACGCTCTTCCCTTCCGTTTTGACTTCCATTGTATTCTCCTTCTACCACAGCAAGGTCACCTGTACTCGTTTCATCTCCTCCGGGCAGCTCCTCCTTGGTGATGATGCCCTTACGATCGAGTAGGTTGATCAAAGCTTCCGATTGAATAATCCCGGACATAAGCAGTTCCCGGAGATCGACAATTTCTTTGGGATTGAGTTGACTGGCCATACCCTCACCGCACCTTCAATTATGGAATGTAGCATACTCGATCATCACCTGGGTTTCACGAAGGCCATTGACAACCCAGGAAAGCTATGTTGTAAGATCCCAGCGAGCGGGTTGTTCTCCCCGAAACGCCATTTGCCGCACACCATCCTTTCCGCCTTCCTATCCCTCCTCCATCCCCTCGATGAAGGCGAGGACGTTCCCACAGAGGACTTGGTGGTTGTAGCCCCCTTCGAGGATGCCAAAGCAACCACCCTTGCTCTGGAGAGCCGCCCGGCGCACGATGCGTCCCATAGTGCGGTAGTCGTCTGTGGAGAGGAGCCCGCCCCAATCGGCCACATGATTGTCGAAGCCTGCTGACACGCCGATGATATCCCAAGCCTGCGAGGCGAGGCGTTCCTCGACTGACACCACGTATTCGCGCGGATCCGTGGACGAGGGATTAAAGATGGTCGCATAGCCTTTTTCGCCGAGGATATTGACCGTGCCGTCGCCGAAGTGCAGATCGAAATCAAGGACGAAGGCGTTGGCGATGGCCCCTTTCCGGTGCAGTCTCTCCAGAGCGACGGCCATGTTATTGAAGTAGCAGAATCCCCAAGCGCTCCCAGCCGAGGCGTGATGTCCGGGCGGTCGGATGAGAGCGAAACACGGCTCGACAAGGCCCAGTTCCGCTGCCTGAGCAGCGCCGCCAGCGGCAAGGGCGGCGATTTCATACAGTCCCTTGCGCTTCACGTCCTCCACATGGGCAGGTTCATGGACGGCAAGGATGTCTCCGGCCTCCACAGGCTCCGCCGCCACGAAGTCTACCCGGCCCTGGAGTGCCGTAACGACGGTCGCAATTCGACCTGGCGCCGCCGCCGGATCAGATGTGTATACCTCGTGGAATCTTTCGTGGAAGAAAACCTTCATGGCTTATCCTTTATTGAGAATTTTTGTGCACGGGCATTCAGTCTCTCGAATTTACCGCATCCCGCAACACAGTGGACGGCTTGAAGGTAGCAGCCCTTTTCGCATCAATGGTCAGATCTTCTCCCAACGTCCCCACTGGGGCACTGGCGTATCACGACAGTTTGTTGGTCGGATCTCCCTCCTCAATCATCTGCGCTAAAATATTTTGTTCACGCGAGTATGGCAATCTGCCGGTCATAAGACAGCAGCAAACCTTTTCTCCGGAAGCATTGAAAAAAAACGCCTCCGCATCAGCTTTTCCGGATTTTTCAATCTTTGTTATCGTTATCGTGCAAGTGATCGTTTCATCAAAATAGACAGGCTTCATGAACTTGAAATTCAAGCCGGTAGCCAACCAACCCACTTGTCCACCAAATTCGCATACCATGGAACCAACCAATAGCCCATGACAAATCAAACGATCAAACCCTTTCGATTTGGCCCATCTGTGGTCATAATGTACCGGATTATAGTCTCGCGTCATATCGCCAAATTGTTCTGTTTCCTCTTTTTTGAAGGTACGTGAGTAGGTAAATGAGTCACCTGCTTTAAGACCTTCAATAGCCTTCTGACGCATGGGATTTGGCATATCTGAATTCCAATTATTGCAGCAGTGTAGATTAGTTATTTAATGCTCCGCTTTTATTATCGTTGCCTGTATCCGTTTCATCTCTTCCAGGAGTTCCTCCTTGGTGATGATCCCTTTACGGCGAGCAGATTGATCAGGGCTTCCGATTGAATAATTCCTGACATGAGCAGCTCCTGGAGATCGACTACTTGGTTGGAATCGAGTTTCTCAGCCACGGCGAACCCTCGGTCTCTCCAATTTATTGCATCCTTGAGCACTGTAGACGGCTTGAAGGTTACAACCCTTCGCGCATCAATGGTCAGTACTTCTCCAGTCTGTGGATTCCTGCCCCTTCGCTTCTTTTTTGCCTTGACCGTCCATTTGCCAAATCCGGAGATCATAACGTCATGACCCTTGCCGAGATCCTCCTTGATGAGATCAAAGAGGCTCTCAACAATACTGGTGCAGTCTTTCTTGGGGATGTCGAGTTGCTCGTAAGCGGATTCGATGATGTCAATTTTCGTCAGGCTCATGAGGGTTCTCTCCTCCTTGGTGCAAACGGTGCTTCTTAAATCAGGTCGGTTCGGTCAACGGTTCCCCAATGTCCATAATTTTCAACTGCCTGGAACATCCTTTCCGCAGATCTGTCACCGGAAACGCTTTTCATGTCACATGACCTCCTTTTATCTGCATTATTATCACACCAAGCCATTGAAATCCCGTCATAAGTTTTCTTTCCGCAGACCCCTTCAAGCATTCATTCAGCATCTCAACGATATCTATATGTTACCAAATATCCCCTTCGCAGCATGGATGTCTGCGGAAACGATGGCGGAAATTGGGAAGAAATGTGGATAACTTTAATGTCTTAATGACAGCATTAAAACATAAATCGTAGCCATTCCGTAGCAGAGTAAAATAAAAAAGGGCTTGCCGTGTTTGGCTAAGCTCTTTATATTGTTCTGGTGCCTGGGGCGGGAATCGAACCCGCACAGCCTCAAGGACCGAGGGATTTTAAGTCCCTTGCGTCTACCAATTCCGCCACCCAGGCATGTTATGATATATTAAGCATTTCAATATGCGTTCAGTATTTCTCAATCGTTAACCTGATCACTAACCCTCAATAATACCAAACAGTACGATTTCCCCAATACAGTTCCCATAACGTATTCTTTGTTATTTTATACCGCTCATGGAGAGGAACCGTAAACGATTATTTGATAGTTGTCAACGTTCTATTGTCGTCATAAGCCTTATCCATCCGCCAGCGCGCGCATAAAAGAAATCTCGAATTCGTCTTAAGAATCGATTATTCTTCCTGCTTCGCTGTGGAGGTTCGTTCTTCTGATGGAAATTTACGGCATTCTGTGCCAATGTATGCCATCATAACAGGCATCATTTTCTATGGACGGCATGGATAATAAACTCGATATCCTTATCACCGGTGGAACCCTGCTCACCATGGAGGAGCCGGCAGATATCGTCGAGGAGCCGATGATCGGCATCCGCGACGGAAAGATCGTCTTCGTTCAAAAAGGTCCCTATGCAACGGGACCTTGTCCGGATGCCGACGAGAGAATCGATGCCTCGGGCTGTCTCATCATGCCGGGCCTGGTGAATACCCACACACATCTTCCGATGGTACTCTTCCGAGGACTCGCCGACGATCTTCCTCTGATGAGATGGCTCAACGACTACATCTTCCCCGCCGAAGGACGATTCATCAACCGCGATACCGTCTATGCCGGTTCAATGCTGGCGATTGCCGAGATGATCCTCTCCGGGACGACCACTTTCTGCGACGGATACTTCTACGAAGGGGCCGTGGCAAGGGCGGCGATCGCATGCGGGATGCGGGGCGTTGCTGCCCAAGGGTTCATCGATTTTCCGACGCCCGAGCAATCCGATACTTCCCGGCAGCGAGAGCATGCCGAGCATTTCATCGGGAAGTGGCAGAACCGCTCGCCGCTCATAACTCCGTCACTGGTCTGTCATTCACCCTACACCTGCTCCCCCGATACCCTCCGGACGATCAAGACTATCGCCGGGGACGCCGGAGTAACCTTCCAGATCCACCTGTCCGAAACCAGCGATGAAGTCTCCCTGATCCGGGAACGATACGGGAAAAAACCGGTTCATCACCTGCGAGACCTGGATCTGCTCGACGAAAAGACGATTGCCGCCCATTGCATATGGGTGACCGAGGATGAACTCGATGTCCTCGCGGCATCCGGCGTGAAGGTGGCCCACGATCCGGAAAGCAACATGAAGCTTGGCGCCGGCGTCGCCCCCGTTCCAGCAATGCTCCGCCGCGGAATCGACGTCGGGTTGGGAACCGACGGGGCCGCAAGCAATAATAACCTCGATCTCTTCGGCGAGATGGGGATGTGTGCGAAGCTCCACAAGGTGTTCTCGGAGGATCCTACCGTTCTTCCGGCGGAGAAGGTCGTGGAGATGGCCACGCTCGGCGGGGCGCGCGTCCTTGGCATGGCGGATCGGATCGGCTCCATCACTCCCGGAAAATATGCGGATATCATTCTGGTGGACTTAAAAAAACCGCACTTGACACCCCTCTACCGTCCATTCTCCCAGCTCGTCTACGCCGCCTCCGGCGCCGATGTTGCCACGGTTATCATCGGCGGCAGGGTGGTCATGAGGGACCGCAAGTTTCTCACGATCGATATTTCCTCGGTCATGGCAGAGGTGCGGAAAATCGCCGCATCGATCGACATAGCCTGGGAATACCACCGGCGAGGGGGTGCCCCGTCTCCCCCCGCCGGAATTTCCTGACAACCCTGCCCCGCGAGATGTTTATAGAAGTGCATAAGGAGATATGCTTTTGAAAACGGTAGACATCTTGATTACCGGCGGAACGATTCTGACGATGGATGAGCGCGACACCATCATCAATGACGGGGCTCTGGCCATCGACGGCGACACGATTGTCGCTCTGGGAGGCAGGGCGGAGATCCTGGCTGTCTGCCAGGGGCGCGAAACGCTCGACGCCCCCCATTCCATCATCATGCCGGGACTCATCAACGGCCACACCCATGCAGCAATGACCTGTTTCCGCGGGATCGCCGACGACATGGAGCTGATGGACTGGCTCAACAACTACATCTTCCCCGCCGAAGCCCGGAATGTCGATCCGGAGCTCGCCTATTGGGGAAGTATGCTGGCCTGCGCGGAGATGATCAAATCGGGAACGACAACCTTTTCCGACATGTACATCTTCGAGGAGGAGACGGCCCAGGCGGCCAAACAGGCCGGGATGCGCTGTCTCCTGGGCGAGGTCCTCTTCGATTTCCCCTCACCCAACGGAAAGACACCTGCGGAGGGTTTGGCCTATACGGAAAATCTCATCCTGAAATGGGCAGACGATCCCCTCATCAACATCATGGTGGAACCCCATGCCCTCTACACCTGTTCGCCGGAACTTCTCAAAACGGCCAAGGAACTTGCAGACCGCCACCTGGTTCCGCTCGCCATGCATCTCCTGGAAAACAAGGCAGAGGTGAAGCAACTGGAGGAGAAGTGCCGCAAACGGGCAACCCGTTTCCTGGAGGAGATCGGGTTACTCGACGAGCGGTTCATCGCGTTTCACTGCGTCATGATGACCGAGGAGGACATGCGTCTCTTCGCCGATCACGGCTGCAAGGTGGTCCATAACCCGGAGAGCAACATGAAACTGGCCTCCGGTGTTGCGCCGATCCCCGCTATGCTGCGGCACGGAATCGTCGTCGGACTGGGGACGGACGGATGCGCCAGCAACAACAACCTCGACATGTTCCAGGAGATGGATACGGCGGCGAAACTGGGAAAAGTGGCTCTCCTTGATCCGACAGTCATGCCGGCGAAGAGCGTGCTCAGGATGGCCACCTGCGATGGAGCCAGGGTTCTGGGGATGGAGCGGCTCGTCGGGACCCTGGAAGCGGGGAAAAAGGCGGATCTTTGCATCATCGATATGAACAAGCCACACCTGACCCCCCTGTACGACGAATATTCCCACCTGGTTTACACCGTCGGCGGAACGGACGTCGATACTGTCCTGATCAATGGGAGGGTGGTCATGAAGGACCGGCGGCTCCTTACAATCGATGAGGTCGAGGTGATGCGGCGCGTCAGAGGGATTGCCCTCCGCGTGTCGAAAAGCCTCGGGGGCTGATCCGGCCGGTGGATCAAACCAGCGGCCTTCCCCCGTTGAGCTTCTCGTAGATTCGGATATATTCGGCGATCATGTTGCCGAGGCTGTAGCGCTCCCGCGCCTCCCGCATGATCCGCCGCAGTTGCTTTTCCCGGACCGCGGCGGGCAGACGGTGGAAGGTGACGCTCTTTTCGAGGGCATACCAGAATCCCCTGACATCGTAATCCCTGAAGAGGAAACCGTTTCCCACATCCTGCGGGGCGCCATCGGCCTTCAAACGCAATTCCCGTATCTTGTCGTGATACCCCCCCGTATCGCGATTCGTCGCCGTCGCCCCGAAGATGTTACCGACCTGGTCGATCTGTCCGCAGGGTTCGTAGAGGGACGCCCCGAACACGTCGCAGGCCGCGGCATACCCCAAGAGCGAGAGCTCCTCGTTGAATGGGTGGTAGGCAATCCGACCGCCTGATCTCCAGGCGATGCCACCCAGGCGCTCAACATGGCTCCGGTCGTTACCGATCCCGTCCGCCACGATCGCTACCTGGACACCGGGATAGGTATCGACAAAGGGGCGGATGACCTGTTCCAGGAGTTCGACCCCCTTCTGCAGGCTATCCAGACGTGATGGCCAGAAATAGAGGAGGGCGTCCGGCTTGACGGTCAGTCCCGTCCTGGCCTGGAAGGCGACGAGGTTTTCCCGCTTTGCATCCAGGATGTCGTCCTCCGGGCTGTACTTCCGGACGAGCGCCTCGCATCGCTCCGGGTACATCATCGAGGAGGGGGCGTTGGTGATGGCCCGTGCGGCGTCGTGGCGGTACTTTTCCTTCACCTCCTGGCGAACGCCCGCCGGTACCAGATTCCGGTCGAGGAAATAATCCTCGACGACCTCGTGGAGAAATCGCTCCCCGACGAAATTGATCATGGTGGCATTCTTGATGGCCGTCGCCTGGCAATCGATGCACACCTGGCCGTTCATCTCGGTGAAATAGAGACGGTCGGAGATGGTTTTGAGTCCGATGCCGCCCATGTGATCCAGCGGGAGGCAGGCGGTAAAAACGTTGTGAACGGTGTGGAGTACGGGGAGGCCCGTGGCGCTCGCGTAGGCGGTGATCGCACCACCGGCCATCCAGTCATGACTGTGGATGATCAGCTTCCCTTCGCTGCGCGCCCGGACGGTCTTGATGACGTTATTGACGATATCCCGCTGGAATTCGACGGCCGTCATGATCGGATCGCCGGCATAGGCGCTCAGGTTGTCGGCAAAGATGGAGGAGCTGACCAGGTGGATCTTCTCCGAATCGATCCGGTAACGGACCTCTCGCCACTGAAGTTCGTTCATTTGGGATTCCCGCTGAAAGCGTTTCTTGAGATTGAGGATCGCCAGATGAACATCAATACCCCGCTCGGTGAGGCCCTCACAAAGTGCGGAAACGACCTCCCCCTGCCCGCCGCTCTTCCCGGAGATGAACCGGGCGAGTCCTCCCATATCCTCGGGAAGGCGTCCCGT
Organism: uncultured delta proteobacterium; assembly: GCA_963817385.1. Lineage (GTDB taxonomy): Bacteria > Desulfobacterota > Syntrophia > Syntrophales > UBA5619 > JAKAFS01. The sequence goes on along the minus strand of CAWFOM010000010.1, from coordinate 225,533 downwards.
CTCCGGGGAGATGATCAGAATAGCAGTGGTCTCCTTCTTCTTGAGGACCTCGAAACGGCGGATAACTACATCCAGATCGTCGATCTTTCGCGTTAGGACGTGCGTCGGCCGAGCGATGGAGTTATCGTAGGGGTTGAAATAGGAGTGTACCGCGTGGTCTTCGCCGATCCGTTCGTGGAGGAAATAGACATGGTCCGAGGTGGTCAGGTGACGCCATTTGGTAAGGAGTTCCCCTCCCGCACGCTTGGCACCCTTTTCCATTCGCTCGACGTCCCTGAACAGTTCATACTGGGTGGGGTTTCCCAGCCAACCGAAGGTGTTCCGGCCGGCATCCGCCCAAGAGGAGGTGGCCAGACCGTGGATGCTCACCTCCGGGCAGCGAGTCTCCCGGAAACTCTGGGCGATTTCTGTCGGCGTCGCGGGGACCACATTGGGATGCTCTGCGAGCGCCTCCGGGAGTCCCCGCCAGAAATCGAAAATTCCCCGATCGCTCCAGATGTGCTCCCCGATATGCTCGTAATCATACCCCAAGAGGACAACTTCGCCGTCGATCAGAGCGAGATATCCGGCGTACTGCTCCGGCGTGACGGGGGTGTGGGGGAAGCGGTAGGCGACATCGTCGCTCAATTCCCGGTTCCGCGGGATGACGATCAGGTTCGTGTCGCGCGCCTTGAATACGGCATTGGGGGAGATAGCTCCCCCCTCGCCGGTGAACATGTCGTCCCGCTTTTCGCAGAGGATGGACTGGTAGCCCATGTCGTCGACGGCTTCGGCGATATGGTTGTTGTACATCAACTCCGTGTTCCGGTAAGAGGTCGGAAAGATCCCGAAGAGCTGCCGCATCTTCTCCCGGTGAAGAGAGGATTGCTCCCGGAACTCCATCCGATGCGGGTCTTCAAAGAGGCTGGTCAGGGAGTGGTAGTATGTTTCGTCAAGAAACTCGACCTGCCCGTTTGCCTTCGATGCAGCGTGGAGTTCCTGGAGTGCGGCGATCACCTCCGGCTGGTAGAGTTCGGCCTGCTCCAGAAATGTACCGGACATCCCGAAGGTAATCTTGAATCCCGGCCAGGCTGAGATCAACTCCGTAAACATCCTCGTCGCCGGCAGATAGCATTTCTCGGAGACCTTGCCGAATATCTCCCGGTTCTTATCCTCCCAGAGGAACTTGTCCCGGTCGGGATGGAGACGGAAAGGCTGGTGGAGCTGAAAGTAAAACGTGACGAGCGGCATACGCACCTCACCGTAAGAAAGATAATCTCTGGTTCAAATATAACGGAACATGCCGGAGAAAGCAATCGGAGAACCTTTGACATCCACACTCATGATGAGTAATATCCTGCCAGTTGTGATCACTATAAACAGAGAGGCCGCAATTTGTCCGGATCCGATGCGCAGAAGAAAAAGATCGCGGAACGACGCGCGCGTCTGCCCCGCCTTGCCTATCCCACTGCCCTGCCGATCATGGCGCGGAAGGATGAGATCGTGGCGGCAATCCGGAAACACCCCGTCGTCGTTATCACCGGGGAGACGGGCTCCGGGAAGACCACCCAGATCCCGAAGATGTGCCTGGAGGCCGGCCGGGGGCTTACCGGACTCATCGGCTGCACGCAGCCCCGGAGGATCGCGGCGACCACCGTCGCCCGGAGGATCGCCGAAGAGCTGGGCGAAGAGATCGGCCGTTCGGTCGGCTACAAGATCCGCTTCGACGACAAGACCCCGCGCGACGCCTTCTTCAAGATCATGACCGACGGGATCCTCCTCATGGAGACCCATCACGATCCCCTGCTTCGCGCCTACGACACGATCATCGTGGACGAGGCCCATGAGCGGAGCCTCAACATCGACTTCATCCTGGGCATCCTGAAGGGCCTCCTCGTCCGGCGGCGCGATCTCCACGTCGTCATCACCTCGGCGACCATCGATACGGAGAAATTCTCGAAGGCCTTCGGCGACGCCCCGATCATCGAAGTCTCGGGACGGCTCTACCCCGTCGAGGTCCGCTATCAGCCCCTCGACCCCAAACTTGAAGAGAAGGGCGAGATCACCCCCGTCGAGGCGGCCGTCCGCGCGGTCGACGAGTTGATTGCCAGACGCGAGCAGGGGGACATCCTGATCTTCATGCCGACGGAACAGGACATCCGCGAGACCTGCGCGTCTCCTTAACGGGCGCCTCCGGGAAGAGGCGGCGATTCTCCCCCTCTTCTCGCGTCTCACCGCAGCAGAGCAGCAGCGGGTCTTCCGGCCGCTCACGGCTCGGAAGATCGTCGTCGCGACCAACGTGGCGGAGACGTCGATCACGATCCCCGGGATCAGATACGTGATCGATACGGGACTGGCCCGGATCGCCCAGTACAATCCCCGCTCCCGGACGGCGGGCCTTCCCGTCCGGACGATCTCCCGAAGCAGCGCCGATCAGCGCAAAGGCCGCTGCGGCCGCGTCCAGAACGGGATCTGCATACGCCTCTACGGGGAGGAAGAGTACCTCGGCCGCCCCCTCTACACGCCGCCGGAGATCCTCCGCTCCAACCTGGCGGGCGTGATCCTCCGGATGCTCGCCCTCAACCTCGGCGACATCGACGCCTTTCCCTTCATCGACCGTCCCTCGCAGAAGAGCATCCGGGACGGGATCGAGATCCTCCTGGAGCTCGGCGCCATAGAACCGGAAGACAAGGATGAGCGCGGTCCTACCCATCCCTGGCGGCTGACGGAGCGGGGGAGGATCATGGCGAGGCTCCCCCTCGATCCGCGGATAGCGCGGATGATCATCGAAGCCCGAAAGGAGGAGTGCCTCCCGGAGGTGACGATCATCGCCGCGGCCCTCGCCATCCAGGATCCGCGGGAGAGACCGGCGGACAAGGAGGCGCAGGCCGATCAGGCGCACGCCCGGTTCAAGGACCCCGCTTCCGACTTCTCGGCCCTCCTCAATATCTGGCGACGCTGCCACAGCCGCGGCGCATCCCCGAAAACGGAAACCGCGCTCCGCAAGTTCTGCCGGGACCATTTTCTCTCTTACCGGCGGGTGCGGGAATGGCGGGACATCCATGACCAGATCCTCACGATCCTCGCCGAACAGAAGTTCCTCCCGCACAAGAGCGCCGCGGTAGCAAAAGCAGGTGCCAAAAAAGGAGGGAGCCGATCTCTATGCGGCCATGCACCGTTCCATCCTGAGCGGCTTTCTCGGCCACATCGCCGTGAAGAAGGAGAAGAACCTCTACACGGCCACTCAGGGACGGCAGGCGATGATCTTTCCCGGCTCCGGCCTCTTCAACCGGGGCGGCAACTGGATCGTCGCGGCGGAGATGGTCGAGACCTCCCGCCTCTTCGCCCGGAGCGTGGCGAACATCGAGAGCGGCTGGCTGGAGGAACTCGGCGGCCACCTCTGCCGCCGGACCTACTCCGCTCCGCACTGGGAGAAGGACCGCGGCGAAGTCGTTGCCTCCGAACAGGTCACCCTCTTCGGCCTCGTCATCGTCCCCGGCCGGTCCGTCTCCTTCGGCCGGATCGATCCTGAAGAGGCCTCCCGGATCTTCGTCCGCAGCGCCCTCGTCGAGGGAGAGATCAAGCGTCCCCTCCCCTTCCTTATCCACAACCAGGCGCTGATCGAAAAGATCACCGGTATGGAGGAGAAGGTCCGCCGCCACGACCTCCTCATCGGCGAGGAGGAGATGGCGCAGTTCTACGAAAAGCGGCTCCCCGGGATCTTCGATATCCGGACGCTGCAACGCCTGATCCGCGATAAGGGAGATGACGCCTTTCTGCGGATGAGCGAAGAGGATCTGCTGGTCAAGAAGCCCGATCCGGAAGAGATCGCCCTGTATCCCGAAGCCGTTTCCACAGGAGGCTGGCGTCTTCCTTTCGTCTATCGCTTCGAACCCGGGAAACCCCTGGACGGCATCACCCTGAAGATCCCCGTTCAGGCGATCCCCTCCCTCCCGGCCGATACACTGGATTGGGCGGTTCCCGGGCTCCTCCGGGAGAAGGTCATGGCTCTCCTGCGGGGTCTCCCCAAGGAGTACCGCAAGAGGCTCCAGCCGCTCAACCAGACCTGCGATGTCATCCTGCGGGAGATGACGCAGGAGGGGCCTCTTCCCACCGCCCTCGGCCGCTTTATCTTCAAGACATACGGGGTCGATATCCCGGCGAACCTCTGGCCCGTGGAGGAGCTGGAAGAGCATCTGAAGCTGCGCTATGCCGTTGTGGACGGCAAGGGGTCGGGAACTGGCCGCGGGGCGCGACATCGGCGTCCTCAGACAGGAGTTCGTCGGGGAGCAGGAATCGCAGGCCTTTGCGAAGGCCCGGCTGACCTGGGAGAAATCGGGCCTGACTGAATGGGACTTCGGGGACCTGCCGGAGCGGGTCACCCTGAACGTGGGCGGCCACCATGCCCCCCTCGCCTTTCCCGCCCTGGCCGTCTCGGAGACAGGGATCGGCATCCGGCTTTTCCAGTCCGAACCCGAGGCCCGATGCGCCCATCGCCAGGGGGTGAAGGCGCTCCTGGCGATTCGCTTCCGTGATGAGATGAAGCACCTGCGCAAGGGGATCGCCCCTGCGGGCGAGCTCAAGCTCTGGGCGGCGGCCTTCGGGGGTGTGAAGCCACTGGAGATCGCCTTTCTGGAAAAGGTAATGCACGATCTCTTCGCCGCGGACATCCGTACCCGGGCGGCTTTCGAGGCCCACGCCGACAAGGTCCGCCCGCAGATCCTTCCCCGGGGGCAGGCGGTCGTCCGGTCTGGCCGGACCGCCGCTGAAGGCTCTTTACGAGGCGACGGAGCAGCTTCGCATCCTGGAGAGCGCCAACAGCGGGAACCGGCCGGTTCTCTCCTTCCTGGCGGAACTTCGGGCTGAACTCTCCCGGCTTCTCCCCACCGATTTTCTCATCCGCCATGACGAGGAACGCCTGAACCACATCGTCCGGTATCTGCGCGCCCTCACCATCCGCGCGGAGCGGGGCGCCGTTCACCTGGAGAAGGCCATCGAACGGGGGAAGGAAATCCATAAGCTTGCCGAGTGGCGCGACGAGATGTTCCGGAGTCTCCCTCCTTACGCCTCCGGGGAGAAGCGCCAGGCACTGGAAGAATTCGCCTGGATGATCGAGGAGTACAAGGTCTCGCTCTTCGCCCAGGAGCTCAAGACCGCCATCCCCGTTTCGCGCAAGCGAATCGATGCCCGGATGGGTGAAATCGAGAGGATGCTGTGATGAAGAACGCCGTCACCGAAAAAACAATGAGCATAAACGAGAGAAACCCAAAATATGTCTTCGGTTTCTGTCTTGTACGCAAGTCCTCATTATAAGACAAATTGATTGATAATCAGTTCCATCCGGAAACTGTAACTGTTTAAGAAATATCACAAAAGAGCGATTTGGGGGTTGGAATATTCGGTGCAATCAGCTAGGGTCCTTTCACAAGAGTTTGCTATCATTGAGCACACAGCAAATCAGGGACCTCAAATGCACCGAAAACTGAACCGCCAGACGAACCTTTTTGCCGCCGTTTCGAGCAATCCGATTGCCCGGGAGCTCTCCTGGTCCGGATGGGGCGGTTTCAAATGGGTTTTCTTCCGGTTTTTTTTATCATTGACAAACAAAGGAACGATTCATACTTTACAATACTTGAAATAATAAAGGAGACGGATCTTTGAATACTCTTTATAAATGCAAGAAAAGGGGCTATTTTATAACCGAAATCTGTCAGGATACGACCTGTGAGTGGCGCCTGAAGAACGAATCTTTTTTCAATTGCACATGGGTTGCCTGTAATTTTGGCCCCTTTACCCTTGAAGAAGTTGGTGAAATGATGGGGGTAACCCGAGAAAGAATAAGACAGATCGAGGCAAAGGCGCTCAAAAAGTTGCAGCACAAAAAGAGAAGAGATCAGTTGCGTGATTTTGCATCACCCGACAATGAGTGGGATATGATTTGACTTGCCTTTCCCCGTATAGATATGAAGATTGCTACAGGGCGATCGTGGTTTCTATTTGCTTTTTCTGTTTTTCAGCGCTTTCATAAAGTCATTCATATGCTCCTTTCTATCTTCACTGGAAAAAAGGAGCGCCTCCACGTCCTGCTCAAGATCAAGCGCAGAACCCTTATCAAGGCGAGGAGCTATATCGGAAATCCTTTTGATGGCCTCTATGGCTTTTGGTGACCTTTTTGCAAGCTCCTGGGCGATAGACTTAGCCTCAACCATCAAATTCTCGGGCGTGGCAACCTTGTTGACGAGACCGATACGGAGCGCCTCCTTGGCGCCGATTGGTTGACCTAACATTGTAATCTCTTTTGCCTTAGCAACTCCCACTATCTGCCGAAGAGGATTGAACAGAGGATTAAGGCCGAAAATCAACTCGGGATGACCAAATATGGCGCTTTCCGATGCGACGATCAGATCGCAGAAGGTTACAAGATTAAACCCTCCGCCGAGTGCAATACCACCTACAGCGGCAATGACGGGCTTTTTGCAGTTATAGATCCTTTTCATATACTTGGTAACCGAACGGAAAAAATCGTTGATGTCCGCATCGGGGAGTGTTGACATCTCTTTGAGGTCCATTCCTGCGGAGAATACATAATCCCCTCCGGTCAAAATGATAACGCGAACGTCCTTGTTATCTTCCAGGCTGGCGAAACAATCCTCCAGCTCAGTGCGCATCTCGAAAGACAGAGCATTCATTTCACGGGGACGATGCATCGTGACTATTGAATATCCATCACACTTTTCTACCAGAATCGTTCGGTATGCCATGATGGAATGTTCAACCTCCCATTAAAACTGAACTGCAACGAATCTGACCGCTTTGGTATGTGATCGACCTGTCGACCGGCTTTGGGATTCCTGGACGCTTTACGACGCCTTCATCTGAAGTGTCAAGATTCTAAAATCGACCCATGTCTTTTTCTTTGCCTTGCCGTTCATGATATTATACGCGAATGCAGAAAAAAGGTATTTGCGGTAAGCTTAACATCATACCGGGATAATCCGAAAAAGTTCCTTCGTATTACTGATGCATTCGCTATTGGTCATGATCTGCTACTATTGTAAAAGAAACAATGCGCCCTGTGACTCTGATGAACTGCTTCGTATTTCTCCCGATACGACGGATGCTAGGTTTTCCATGATAAATTTTAAAAGGCTTGTTTTTTTCTTCGTAGCATAAATAACGTCAGGTTTCCCCTTAATCCCCGATAATCTGCCTGCTAGAAGAATGGAATCCTGAAGCCCTCCCAGTTCATCTACAAGTTTCAGATTTAGGGCCTGCCGTCCGGAAAAGATTCTTCCATCGGCTATCTCGTGGATTTTTTCGAGAGGAATTTTTCGGTTTTCAGCGATCGTCTGAACAAACTGATCGTAGATGTCATTTACAATTCCTTGAATCAGTTGCCGCTCCTCGGTCGTCATTTCCCGGGCAGGGGAACCGATATCTTTGAATTTTCCGCTTTTGACGACAGATGATCGGACACCGACCTTCTTCATAAGTTCCTGGATATCTGCAAAATGCATAACTGCTGAGATGCTACCAGTGATGGTCCCGGGGTTTGCAATAATCTTTTCTGTGGCAGTGGCAATCAGGTATCCACCCGAAGCCGCTACGGATCCCATAGATGCCACCACCCTCTTCTTTTTCCTCAGCTCATGCACAGCTTGGTAGATTTCCTGTGAGGGTGCAACACCACCGCCCGGCGAATCAATCCTCAAGACAACTGCCCGTATAGCGTCATCATTGGAAAACTCGTCAAGCTGATCAATAATTTCTCGGGTATCTGCGATGATTCCTTCTATCTGGACCACACCGATTTTTTCGCGAAGGCGTAAGGAGCTTCCCGTTCCTTTGAATAAATCCAGTACATATAGCAGAATAAAAAAGACGATCCCGATAAAGAGCAATATACAGATCCCTAAAATGACGGGGTGTCTTCGCATGGCCTGATCTCAGACTATCTATTCATCCGTATCCATGATCTTGACATCGGCCAGCGCCTTGCTTAGATTGGACCCGATATTTTCCTTGTTGTTGAGGTACTGATGGACAGAGGTTCCTTCCGAACCTGCTTCGTAATCCTTGATGCTCAGACGAATTTTTCGGCTCTTTGGATCGACGTTTTTCACGATGGCAGACACGCTATCTCCTACGGAGAACAATTCTGCTGACGATTTTACCCGTCTCGAACTTAATTCGGATATATGGACGAGGCCTTCGATGCCCTCTTCAATTTCAACGAAGATCCCGAAGTCCGTAATGTTCGTTACCTTGCCCGTTACAATCGATCCGGATGGATATTTGACACTCAGCTCCTCCCATGGATTTTTTTCGATTTGCTTGAGACCGAGAGAAAACTTTTCATGCTCAACATCGATGTTGAGTACCATCACCTCGATTTCCTGACCTTTCTTAAACATCTCGGAAGGGTGCTTAACTCGCTGTTTCCAAGAAATGTCGGACATATGAATGAGGCCGTCTATTCCTTCTTCCACACCCACGAATATACCGAAATTAGTGATATTTCTTATGATTCCCTTGATAACACTCCCTTCCGGATACTTCTGCTTCAGGGTTTCCCATGGATTCGCCGTGGTCTGTTTCAGACCAAGGGAAATGCGTTTCGTATCGATATTGATATCGAGGATCATGACGTTGATCTTCTGGTCAACTGACAACACTTTGGAGGGGTGTCGGATTTCTCTTGTCCAGAACATCTCGGAGACATGGATCAGACCTTCCACCCCCGGCTCAATTTCCACAAAAACACCGTAGTCAGTTAGATTGACGACTTTCCCCTCAACGACTGAATTAATGGGGTATTTTTCCTTGATCGTCTCCCATGGGTTTGACGACAATTGTTTGAGGCCAAGGGCGACCCGCTCCTTTTCACGGTCGAACGACAGCACTTTGACCCTGATCTTTTCTCCCTTGGAAAAATGATCGGAAGGACGCGTAATCCTCCCCCAAGAGATGTCAGTCACATGAAGCAGTCCGTCGATTCCGCCCAGATCAATGAACAGACCATAGTCGGTAATGTTCTTGATCACACCTTCAACGATTTTCCCCTCTTCTATATTCTTAAGTGTATCGTGTTTTTCGGCTTCACGTTCCTTTTCCAGAATGGTCCGCCTCGACAGTACGACATTATTTCTCTTCCGGTCGTACTTGAGGACATTGAACAGAAACGACTGTCCTACATACCGGTCCAGATCTCGCACCGGACGGATATCCACCTGAGAGCCGGGGAGAAAAGCGGGGATACCGATATCAACAGACAGCCCTCCCTTCACCCTTTCGATCACGATTCCGTTAACGGGGGTATTCTGCTCACAGGCCGATTTCACATCATCCCAAATCTTGATTTTGGCAGCTTTGTCTCTTGACAAAATGAGGTTCCCATCCTGATCTCTGCGATCAACGAGAATCTCGATCTCATCGCCGACATTGACAGTGATATTTCCCTGCTCATCCCTTAATTCTCTTGCCGGAATATATCCTTCCGTTTTCCAGCCGACATCGACCATAACGGAGTCAGCATTTATCTGTACAACCCTACCGGTTAAAACACCGCCCATTTGAACGGACTGTAGGCTCTGTTCGTAAAGCTCCTTGAATTCTACATTTTCATCCTTCCCCTGTGACGAATCATGGGAAGGGTTCTCCGTCTGTTCAACATTGGTTGTCTTACTTGCATTTTGATCTGAGATTAAGTTGTCATCGTTAACCATTAAACCAATACCCCCTGTAATTTTTATGTTTTACTAAATAGAAGATGCATCTAACACACTGATTTTAAAATATCAAGCAAATTCAGGTAAAAATGCGCAGTATTTATAGTCTTTTCTTTGCCATTTTTGCCATTAATGATCATGCCAGATATTATCTATGATACCCATCATGATATCGATTACTTGTGAAATTGTTTTATCCGTGGAATCGATTACTACCGCATCATGAGATGGACGGAGTGGGGCAATGGAGCGCTCCCGGTCCTGACGATCCCGGAGGAGTATGTCGTTTTCTACATTCCGAAGGCAGGTTAACTCGCCCCGTCCGAGCAATTCACGATGTCGCCTTCCAGCCCTTTCTTTAACGGATGCATCGAGAAAAAATTTGATCTCCGCATCCGGAAAGACGATTGTTCCCATATCCCGGCCTTCAGCCACTACCCCTCCGTCTTTGGCTATATCGCGTTGCACTGACAAAAGCGCTTCGCGAACCACCGGCATGGCAGAAACCCTCGACGCCAGAAGGCCGATCTCCTCTGTCCGGAGTTTTCCGGTTACATCCTCGTCGTCTACGAATACATGGAGTTGGTCTTCCCTTTTTTTAAAAGTTACCTTCATATCCTGGTAAAGACTATTGATTTGCATTTCATTTCCCGAAAAACCCCGGCGGATGAGCTTGAATGCCACTGCCCGATAAAGAGCGCCAGTGTCCAGATAGATAAAGCAAAGACGTTCCGCAAGCTGTCGACTTATCGTGCTTTTACCTGCTCCCGCTGGACCGTCTATGGTTATGACTGGCTTATTGTTCATGAACGAATTTCCTTTCAAGGGTTTCATCAATTTTTTCAGGAAGGAGATTTTCGTTATAGCGGATCCTCCCTCGTTCCTCTACGTCTCCTTTCGTGTTCCGCGGCACTTCGGTGCTGTATCTACAAAAGGGCCATCTTCGCGCCACGTACGTATAATGATCAGTCGCTCTTTATCGGTTTCGTAATAGTTCACCATGATCTTTCTTGTGTGAATCAACGCTCGCTTCAATGTTTTTTGCCCTCATTTTCTTCTCGGTCCTATACCACACAATATGGGGATTGCCTAATCATTCTCTTGATGTAACATAACCGCTCTTTACGCAGTTTCGGGTCTGAATGTTATCTTGATTGCATACCGAAAAAAAGATATGATGTTTAGCATGGAAATTAGGCAGAGAAGCCTTTTACAGAGTATTCCCTTACGATATGAGTATAAATGTGATTTCGATTAATCAAAAGAGAAAATTAGCAATTTCACTTCTGTTTATATTTATTTTCCTTTTCTCACTGGCGGAGTTGCTTGCGGGAACGGCCAGAGCATCTTTTTCACTCGACGATGAAAAAAAGCTGGGCAGGGAATTTTATGAAAAACTCGAAAAGGCAAACACTCTCTCGCAGAATGAACGGGCTAATACCTTCCTCAGTCTGGTAGGCGAACGTATCCTTGCTCACAGCGACAAGGCGCCTTTTGATTTTAAATTTTCTATCATCCGTAGCTCGGCGATCAACGCCTTTGCTACCCCTGGAGGTTATGTCTATGTCAATCAGGGGTTGCTTACCCTTGTTGAGGATGAAGGCGAACTGGCGGGTGTTCTTGCCCATGAAATCGCCCATGTCAACGCCAGGCACATCGCCGAGATTGTCGACAGATCCCAGAAAATTGGCATCTCTGCGCTTGCAGCCATTCTGGCAGGTGCTTTTCTTGGAGGTAGCGGTGATGTCACCGCGGCAGTAACTAGCTTCACGATGGCCACGGCCACGACTCTTTCTCTGAAATATAGCCGAGAACAGGAGGAGGCCGCAGATAGAATGGGCATCTCATACCTTGTTAAAGCTGGATATAGCGGTAGTGCTATGCTCGATTTTCTGAAGATCATGAGACGATATGAATACTACTCTAACGCCATACCCTCATATTTTCTTACCCACCCCGGTACTGATGAAAGAACCAGGTATATTGACGCTTTGATTCAGACCACCTACACCCGAAAAGGTGTGTACAGTATCATTGGACATCTAAAGCGGATTCAGACGATACTTCTACTTGATAGCAAGAGTCCCGAAACGTCCAATCTCCAGCATTTCCAAAAGATCCTCGATGATAATCCCAGGGATGTTGATGCCCTCTACGGTCTGGCAGTCACACAAGAGAAACTGGGGATGGTGCAGGAGTCTCTCGATACTTTCCGCAAGGCTCTGAATCTTGCCCCGGATGATGCAGACATCCTCCGGGATCTGGGGATCACCTTCTTCAAACTTGGACAAATGACTAACGCCTCTCTCTATCTGGACAGTGCACTCCGACTTAATGAAAACGACCCCGATACTATCCTCTACCTGGGAAGGACATTCGAATCCCGAGACGATCTGCCAAATGCGCTCAGACTTTACAAGAAGCTCGAGGAAAAACATCTGGACGACCAGGAGGTCTTCTACAATCTAGCCATGGCGTACGGCAAAGCAAAGCAGATGGGGGATTCGCATTACTATTTCGGCCTTTACTTTAAGAAAAAGGGGAAACCGGACAGTGCCCTTTTTCATTTTAAGACCGCATTAAAGTATTTTCCACCGGAGATAATCCGGTCGCGAGAAATCATCAAGGAGATTGAATCGCTGAAGCGTTGAATCATTATATATCCGATTCTATTCATTATCAACACATCAATGCTGCTTCCGACCCGTTTTCACGTCCACTGCGACAACTCTCCCGTCTTCCTGCTTCATGAAACCAGATGGCAATGTGTAGTTCTTTCATTTCATCATCCGAGAAAATTGATTCCTCAGACTACCGAGTTCGTGTATGAGGCGGTTGTTTGCAAGAGCCGCTGAGGCTAGGTAAGCAAGGGACTCTTCATTCACGCATCGCGGGAAGAATTATGGTAGGTGCTTCCAAGCTGGTGGGTATATCCACCAGCACCTTCTGTACGCAGTCCATCTCGCATTGTCCGACCGCCTGTGCTTTGCCTCCATTCGTGGTTCTATGGTTCCATTGACAAGAGTTGTATCTAGCCGGTTCGTTCTTCCGAATGCCAAGCATCAGGGTGACGGATCTGGCTGTTCTACACTCATCAGATCATCATCCTTGCCTTTTGCAGGGGGGGATTGTATATATATATGTACATAAATGCAGTCGTCCCGCTGGAATACCGAGGGGTACTGGATAATGGATGTCAATAAATTGAAGGAAAGGACGTTTAAAGGATTCATGGCTGACGATGAGGCAGCCCGACTGTATGAACTGGCGCGAGAAGCTGCCCGCCAAGGTCCTTGTCTGGAAATAGGCAGTTACTGTGGCCGTTCTTCGGCCTATTTGGGGCTAGGGTGCCAGGAAGCAGGAGGAATCCTCTTTTCCATCGATCATCACCAGGGATCTGAAGAGCAGCAGCCTGGTGGAGAATATTATGACCCTGAACTCTTGGATCCGGCAACGGGCCGGATAGACACATTCCCCTTTTTCCGAAAGACCCTCCAAGAGCTGTCCCTTGACGATACTGTCGTTCCTATCGTCTCGCGGTCCGATGTCGCTGCACGTTTCTGGAGAACCCCGCTCAGTCTGATCTTTATCGACGGTGGCCACTCCTTTGAGACGGTATATACCGATTACAACTGTTGGATATCATATCTCCTCTCGGGCGGTTATCTTATCGTCCACGATGTTTTTTTAAATCCTGCATTGGGAGGTCAGGCTCCCCGCTGCATCTACCAGTTGGCCCTTGCTTCCGGTCTATTCCGGGAACTTCCGATGGTCCGGACAATGGGTATCCTGCAGAGAGCCCCCACCGATTGTGTTGCGGATATCGCATCCGAACGCTGGCGGAACATCAGTGCTTAAATTTAAGACCGATATATGAAATGATTGATTATGCAACCCCTTTGATTGTTTAAGTTTTATGATCGACGTGTCTTTTCTCCATCGTATGGTAGTTGAAATGATTTCCAAGAGTCTCGAGTAGCATTTTAACAGAAAAGGGCTTAACAATATAACCCGCAAGCCCGATATCCATGGCCTTCTCTTTATCGCTTTCCATCGCAAACCCGGTTAGGGCAAATATGGGAATATCCTTTAAGTTGGGATCTGCTTTAATGATTTTGGTTGCACACAAACCATCCATAGAGGGAAGCTGTATATCCATAAGAATAAGATCTGGATGGTGCTCTCGCACTAAGCAAAGTCCGGTTTCTGCGTCAGGAGCTTCCAGCATCCGATACTTGCCCGCCCGGAGAACAGCCCTCATGAGTTTCATGTTCATTTCGTTGTCTTCGATTACCAGAATAGTTTTTTCTTCCATGGCCAACCCTTATGTTTCAGTTGTACCTTCAGTAGCGATCAATACTAAAATACTAGGGAAATAACAAGATTATACGGAACACTTCTCCCTTCGGTAATTTCGAGCTTATCGCTAAATCGGCAATGTGAATCGAAATGCTGATCCCTTCCCGGGGCCGTCACTTTCTGCCCATATCCTGCCACCATGCATTTCAACGAGGCTCCGGGTTAGGCCTAGGCCTAACCCGGTACCGTGATATCTTCGACTTAATGAACTTTCCAACTGGGAAAAGGGTTCGAATATTTTTTCAATGTCCTCTTTTCGAATGCCGATACCGGTATCAACGACGCTTATCACCACCTCTTTTCGGATGGCTACAGAATCCGATGGAACGCCTGCTTCGGTCTCCGTCGTATTTCGGGCAATCAGGCAAATTTCCCCGTCATCTTCGGTAAACTTCACGGCATTTGACAACAGGTTGTAAATGATCTGTTTTAATCGGAGTTCGTCGGCTATTATTGTATCCGGAATTTGATTGATGCTTGTCTTCAGATGGATCTTTCGATGTACGGCTTTATCTATGACCGAGAGGCTCTGTTCCAGTAGTTGTTTTAAGTTTATTTTAGATTTTTTTAGCTCGAGCTTGCCTGCCTCAATTTTTGATACATCGAGGATCTCATTGACCAAAGAGAGTAAGTGCTGACTGCTTTGATAAACGTCTTTGAGATACTCTTCCTGCGTTTCATTCAAATCTCCGAAATTTCTTCCTAAAATCAACTCAGTAAAACCCATGATATGGTTCAATGGCGTTCTCAGTTCATGGCTCATGTGAGAAAGAAATTCGCTCTTTGCGGTGTTTGAAGCATCCGCTGCTACTTTGGCTTGATAAAGCTGATCGGCGCGTTTCCGCTCTGAGATATCACGAGTGACTCCCAACAGGCCCACGGCCTTACCTTCTTCATCGCGTAAAAATGATGTTGTAACCTCAGCCCAACTGCTTGATCCTCCCTTACAGTATTGCTCGACTTCAAAGGTCTTTGATCTGTTCGGGTCAAAGTTTCCAGCGGTCTCTCTGGCAAGTTCTTCTTCGAGCGCTTTTGAAACTCTTTCCAACGATACCTGTGTCAAGGTCTTTTCCAGAGGCATTGCCATAGCCTCTTCCACCGAATAGCCACGCATTCGCTCTACCGAAGGACTGACATAAGTAAAACGGAGAGGGTCCAAGCTCATTGTCCAGATCGTATCGGTCACATTTTCTGCCAGAAGCCGGTATCTAAGCTCTGAGGCCTTCAACTGAGCCATGTAGTTTTCCAACTGATGCTTTGACTCGGTGAGCTCTTGGTTGGTGGTTTCCAGTGCGATTGCCATTTTTTTTACTTCATCATATTTTTCCTGGATCATTTGATTAGCTTCTTGTAGATCATTAATGGCCTTTCGATAGACACTGTACCGTTGAAATATGCGTTTCCAGATATGAGGTCGTTTTTTAGATTCCCATTCGATCCGGTAAAGACACCCCCTGCTACCGTATGAGGGCTTATCCGGCCAGATCCTCTCTCCGTAAACTTGGGGTGCAACTTGGCATTCGATCTCCACGACGCGTGCGAGGGGCATATCGAATATTGTTGGAATACCGGCGAGAACTCCCCGGGTGTAGTCGCAATCGTGGCGGGTTTTCTGGAAGCTGTTATGATACCGATCTTCTAGAACCATCCAAGACTCTCCCGAATCATGGATAAAGACATCTCCGTTCGTCTTGAGCAGCTTATTGTACTTGGGGGCTTGCATATAGATTAACTTCGGATGTCCCAGTAATCGGGCAATCCAGTCCAGAAGGCCCAGGGATTGAAATCGTTTTGACGCCAGCGTCATCTTGTACACGGCATTTTTATCGCCGAGAATGTCGATCATTCGTGCATACAGGATATGCAAAAATTCATGTGAGATCCAATTGTTCGTATCAGTAAGGTATTCTTCGTCCAGTTCCAGACCGGTCAATAGGTTCCCAAGCGACCCGTTCATCTCCCGGACATACATAATCAAAGTACGGGTGATCCTACAACTGATCTCTCTGTTTGTCGATGAGGTCGAACCCATTGCTACATAACCTGCTTTTCTGTAGATGAGATCTACCCGTGGATGACTTACGGAAGGCGTTATCGGTTAAACGAGAGGAGTTTCATTCACTCACTCATTCATTTTCCAAGTATGTTAGGGTCCGCATAGTTTTGCAAATATAATGATTTTAAATAACCGATGTGATTATTCGTAAGTGATTTTAATACTGTTCCTCCACTGGTAAACGAATGAGTAACGTCATCTAAAGTACCATATTTCAACAGGGCTAATCTTCCCTCACCTCCACCTACATAAGTGTCTATACCAGAATGAGTAAGATCCTTCAATACGCTTATAAACTCCCTTGTTCCATTTTCATAACGAGGGTCTTCAAATTTCCCAAATACCCCGTTGTAAAAAAACACATATCGTTGTGAAGATGATCCACGCTCTTTGATATAATTGTAAAGAACCATTTTAAATATTTGTACCGTTTCCGGTCCTATATCCATTTGAGCTCTATCCGATGGTATTTCCTTTGATACTAAACCATTATCAAGTATAAAATCGACTGGTAAAATCAATTCGATGGATTTCTCGCGACATTTTTGAATAATATGCTTCGCTTGTTCTATGCGTTTGTTGTCAATAAAATATTTTTGGGTTTTATCGTTTTCAGCCAAGCCTATACAAAAGTCTTTTCCCGCCAATTGTGCAGCAGCCTTTTTTAACGCCATCGCCAAAGATCCTGCAGATATTATTTTTCTCAAATGGTCACGTTCTATTATCCCTTGCAAATCATCCAATTTGTCAATTTTAAGTCCGCTGAAGACAACAAAGTCGGCTTCTCGCACTTTTTTAATATGCGTCTTCATTTCACTATCAATAAAAAATCCCAGTCCAGTCTTTTTCATAAACAGGGGGAGCACACAGGAGGAATAGTCCAGGTTTGAAGCGGCAATTGATTCGTTAACTTCGACATCAGAAAGTCTTGTAACTACATCTTCGCTCAGTCTATACATCTTTTTACTCATGTCACGGAATGTGCCGTTATCTGCCTTCCAAAGTGCACATTCAATTTGATATTTTCTCGCATTCTCCAACATAAAAATGCTGCCTGGCTTGGCAGATCGAATGCGATCTATCGCTTCCTGCTTTAAACAATACGATTGTTCATCTATCCAATCAGCTATAAATTTAATGTCTTTTTTCAGAAGAGTACCCAATGCACTGCATACGGGCTTCAGTGTATTTTTTTTATCTCGTCCTATATGACCAAACAAAATGATTGTCCAGTTTCTTGATAAAGAATATTCGACGGTCTTTGTGATTGATTCCAAGCGAGCTATGTCTTCTACTTCATTATTCTTAATGGGGGTATCGAGATCAGACCGGATCAAAACAACGTGGCCTTCAGGAACATCTGTTAGCTGATCAATGCGAGGAATTGCAGCAAGGAGATCTTCAAGAGGAATATTGTTTAGTGGAGTATCCTTAGCAATAATGTGAGCAAGTTTCTTGGTGAAACAGTTTATATCCATATTAAAGCCTCCCCTACCGTCGACCTGACCTTTTCGATATCTGTTCGCTAAATCAGGCAGATTTACCAATCGTTTTAATAAAACGCCCGCCCCCGCCGCAAAGAGCGGGCATTAATCTGAGTTCCGTGATGCGACTCGCAGCAAGCTGCGGGGGATACAACCCGAAGCGATTCAAAGGGAGCTATTGCAATCGTGCTCAATTCTTCATGTCATACATTGTGTAACTGATCTGACAATAAGTTGTGTATCGATGATTCGAGGATAGGAAAAGCGGTCGTGCATGTCAAGGAGTTTTTGTTTCGCCGTTACGTGTCAGAAATAGAATGGTACTATAAAAATAGGGATACGATACCTACCGTATCTCCCCCTTGATTTTCATGGTAGGCGGTACTGGGATTGAACCAGTGACTTCTACCGTGTGAAGGTAGCACTCTCCCGCTGAGTTAACCGCCCACAAGTGGCGTAACCTATATCCTAACGTACTCTCCTTTTCAAGAGAAAAATCATGGATGTGTTGGTTTCATCAATTCAGCATAATATTCGGTCCTTCTGCTGCAGGATAGAACGTTGAAAGGTTTGATTGCCTTTTCACGTACCCGCTCTCTATCCATATCGGCCACACCGACTTTTCCGAGGTCTCATCTGCTCGATTGAGGGTCGAACCATCCGGTCCCGTGATTTGGCTTTTTCCGGTGAAATAAAGAAATTTATTG
Source organism: uncultured delta proteobacterium (assembly GCA_963817385.1). Classification (GTDB taxonomy): domain Bacteria; phylum Desulfobacterota; class Syntrophia; order Syntrophales; family UBA5619; genus JAKAFS01. The sequence goes on along the minus strand of CAWFOM010000010.1, from coordinate 207,220 downwards.
CCCCGGATTTCCGTCCCTATCCGGTTGACTGTAATTGAGTAGAATTGGTTTTCCAAACAACGGGTGACCATTGCTTCCCAACAGAGAGGAAGGAGAAGGTTGGGTAAATGGCAGAGCAGACCCGTCCCCTTGAGCGAGAGGGCTCGTGCCGTTTCCGAGATGATCCGGTCTAAACAAATCATCTGCTAAACCCGATACATTCTTATGTTGTGGTGGTAAACTCCCGATCCCCCAGATCAAAAAAAGCGTCTCTTCAAAAAAGATATGTATCTTCGGTTAGTTGCAATATATACGTAAGGTTCGACAAGAACGAAAGGCATTAAAAAGCACGCATCTTTCTTTCTTTTTTCGATCAACCCGGCTACATCATCTAAAGAGAAAAAGCCATGATCTTTCGACCATGGCTTTTTCGGTTCGGTTTACGGCGTACATGGGAGCGCTGACTCAGCTTGAACGTGAACATGATAGATTCCGCTTCATCTTCATCAGGAGAGCAGGTTGCGCATTTTCCTACAGCATTTCATAGATTCCCGCAGCACCCATTCCGCCACCGATACACATGGAGACAACTCCTCTTTTCACCTTCCGCCGCTTTAGCTCATGGAGGAGCTGGGCAGTCAGTTTTGCGCCTGTGCACCCTAGGGGATGTCCGAGGGCAATGGCGCCGCCATTGGGATTGATATCCCCAGCCATAAGCCGATCCTCGATCCTGATCGCCCGAATCGAATAGAGGGCCTGCGAGGCAAAGGCCTCGTTGATCTCGAACACATCGATATCCTTCGTTGTGAGCCCCGCCATCTTCAGGACCTTGGGAATCGCATATGCCGGTCCGACGCCCATCTCCTCCGCCTTGCAACCCGCAACGGCGAAGTAGGCAAGTCTGGCAATCGGCCGGACACCGATGGCCTTCGCCTTTTCCGCAGTCATCAGCAGGCAGAAGGCTGCCCCGTCCGTCATCTGCGAGGAGTTTGCCGCGGTGACGTTCCCCCCTTGCTTGAATGGGGATTTCAATTTTGCCATCTCTTCCAGCTTGGTCGGCCATCTCACACCGTCATCCGTATCGAAGACCACCTTATCCCGCACGCGCTTGCCGTTCTTGAGGACCTTGTACCGGTAGGCCGAAATCGGAACGATCTCTTCTTTGAACTTTCCCGCCTTGATCGCCTCGTATGCCCTGCGGTTGCTCTCCATGCCGAACTTGTCCATGTCTTCGCGAGAAACATTGTAGGTGGCGGCCACATTCTCGGCTGTCACACCCATGGAAATGTATACCATGGGCATAGACCCGTCGAAGGCCCAGTCAGGGTTGGGGCGGGCGGTGTTCCCTCCCATCGGGATGTGGGACATGGTTTCGCACCCACCGGCGATCATCACCTCGGACCATCCCGCACGGATCTTGGCGGTAGCATCGGCGATCGACTGGAGGCCGGAAGAGCAGAACCGGTTGATCGTCATCCCGGAGGTCGTGATCGGCAGGCCGGCACCCATGGCGATAATCCGGCCGAGATTCACCCCCTGCTCAGCCTCGGGAAAGGAACATCCGACGATCACATCATCCACATCCTCCGGTTTGAGTTCGGGAACGCGGGCCAGAAGGCCCTTCATGACCTGGATCCCGATCTCATCCCCCCTCGTGGCTGCAAGTCCGCCCCTTTTATACCGCCCGCCGGGACTTCTGACCGCTTTGACAATCACAGCATCACTCATGGTATTCCTCCTTTACAAAGGCCCGGATAGGCGGCGTTCACATTCCTCGCTCCAGGCCGCCGCCCTCCGTCCCGGTTAATTACGCAACGGCTTACCGGTATTGAGCATATACATGATCCGGTCCTGTGTTCTCTTCTCTCCGCAGAGGCTCAGGAAGGCTTCCCGTTCGAGCGCGAGGATTTCCTCTTCGGTCACCAGCGTCCCTTCGGCGCAGTCGCCGCCGGAGAGGATATGGGCGACTTTTCGGGCGACATGGAGATCGTAATCCGTCGCAAAGTTGCCGTGCCGCATGTTGTAGAGGACCGCCTCGGCCATCCCGCGGAAATTCTCGCCCATGACCGGGATGAGTACCGGTTTCGGTTTCCTGTAGAATTTATCAAGTCCCAAGACCACTTGCTTGGCATCCCAGAGCTGCTGATCCCTGCCAAGGCTGATGTTTTCCGTCTTACGGATGTAACCGAGTTCCATCCCCTCGACGGCACTCGTCGCCACTTTGGCCATGGCGATGTTCTCGAAGGCCTTGGCATAAAGCTGCTGAAGGTTCATGCCGGCATCGATGACTCCGTCGGGCAGGCCTTCCGTCATGCGCACCATCAACTCCTTGCAGCCGCCTCCGGCAGGGATAACGCCCACCCCGACCTCGACGAGGCCGATGTAGGTCTCGCCGCAGGGCTGGCACTTTGCCGCGTGCATCGCCATCTCGCAGCCGCCGCCGAGCGCCATGCCCGCCGGGGCGCTGACCACGGGTTTAGAGAGGTACTTCATCCGCATGTTGGCCGACTGTAAGGCCACGATCCCCTTCTCGATGATGTCCCAATCCCCCCGCTGGATGCCGATGAGCACCTGAAAAATGTTCGCCCCTACGGAGAAATTCGTCCCATGGTTTCCGACAACCATCCCGACGAAATCCTTCTCCACGATAGAGCAGCTCTCGTGGATCATCTCGATCATCCCGGGGTCGACGGCGTTCATCTTGGAGTGGAATTCCAGGCACGCAACACCGTCGCCGATATCGACAAGCGTCGCGCTCGCGTTCTTCCTGACCACCTTGTTTTGTTCCTTTAGATCGGGAAGGAGGATGATCCGGGGGTTAGCTTCTAGTTTTACATAATCCTTCTTCTCGATATCATAAAAATAGAGGCCATCCTCTCTTTTCGTATAGAAGGATTCAAAGCCTTTCTTGAGCATCTCCTCGATCTTCTTGGGGATCTTTTTCTTGAGCTTTCTCATGATCTCGACAGCGTCACGCACGCCGACGGCATCCCAAGTCTCGAAGGGACCCAGTTGGTGGTTGTAGCCCCACTTCATAGCGTTGTCGATGCCAACTATGGTCTCGCTGATCTCCGGGATCCGGTTGGCGGCGTAAATAAAATTGTTGCAGAGGTACTCACGTGTCACTTCGGCTGCTATATCGCTCCCGTTGAACATCACCTTCACCGTAGCGGAGACGCCTTCATCCGCTTTTTTCTTTGCATCCGCAACGGAGGTAAACCGTGGCTTTCCGGACGGCACGTATTCCATCGTATGGTAGTCGAGGACGAGCTTTCCCTTCTTGCCATCGGAACCTTTCGTCCGCTTATAAAAGCCCTGCTTTGTCTTGTTACCGAGCCACTTGAGTTCCATCATCTTTTTCATCAACTCGCTGGGGGCAAATATCTCCCGCATCTCATCATCCGGCACCGCCGCATACAGATTCGTCGAGACGTGATGTGCAGTATCGAGGCCAACCAGATCTAGCGTCCCGAAGATGGCTGACCCGGGCCTTCCCAGGGCCTTGCCGATAATTGCATCCAACTCGTCGATTTTCAGGTTCTTTTCCACCATGATGCGGATGGCGTTGGAGATGTCAAACGAGCCGATTCGGTTACCGATGAAATTGGGGACGTCTTTGCAGATCACAACGCCTTTTCCCAGGACCTGCTCGCAGAACCGCGTCATGTACGCCACAACCTCGGGTCTTGTCTCTGTACCCGGTATGATTTCCAACAGCTTCATATAGCGGGGCGGATTGAAGAAGTGGGTCCCGAGAAAACGTTCCTTCAGTTTCGACCCGAAATTGGCCGTGATATCCTTGATGGGTATTCCGGAAGTATTTGTCGTTACGATACAATCGGATTTCACTATCTTCTCAACTTTGGCAAAGAGTTCCTGTTTGATCTTCAGGTTCTCGATGACGACTTCGATGATCCAATCGACATCGGCGAGCCAGACGAGGTTGTCTTCAAAATTCCCCACGCGGATCATCGAGGCATTCTTTTTGGTGAAGAGGCCGGCGGGTTTCGATTTCAAAACACCGGCCAGGCCGTTTGCCGCGAAGCGGTTCCGCCATGCGGGACTCTTTTCCGTTAATCCTTGCGCCTTATCGGCATCGGTCAGTTCAAAAGGAATGATATCCAGCAAATCGCATTCGATCCCTGCATTTGTCAGATGGGCGGCAATTGTGGCGCCCATAACTCCCGCACCCAAGACGGCCGCTTTCTTGATTTCGTACGCCATAATCTTCCTCCTTGTTCGCTCTGCGTACGGGCTGCCGATTTATGTCCGCAGATCCAATTGGCGCCCGCCACGCACTCATCGACGCACCATATGTTAGGGTTTTTGCCCCTTCCGGTTCAGCAGGTGAAGGATTCGTCAGCCATTTCAATAGGAATCTTCTCCTCGGATTTTATCGCCTCACATCGCGCTTTCACCGTACAGAGCACCTCGACGGCAAAAAACTTCGCCGCAGCAATCTTGCCGGTATAGAAGGCGACATCGCCGTTCTCGTGAATCAATGCCCGCTGCTTCCCCTTTGAGTCATCAGCCCCCTTCTCAGTATAGATCGCCTTGAGTTTTTCCTCGGCAAGAGTGGCCGACTGGAGCAAGAAATGACCGACGATGACATCCCCGAAGATATCGAGGTAAGGCGAAGCATTCAGAATCGGGATGAGGAAACTGGAGCTCTTGCCAAGCTGTGCCAGTGTCATGGTCATATCGACCAGGGCATTGTAGGCTTCCTCGAGGCGGGATGCGTAAGGCTTAAGTTCATCAATTCCCTTCGCTTTGGCAATAGTCGCTCCGATCTCGCTAAAGAGGTTCATAACGTTCATACCCTTTTTCTGTGCGAGCTTCCGGCCGACCAGATCGAGGGCTTGAATGCCGTTTGTTCCCTCATAGAGGGAGGCAATCTTGCAATCCCGCATGTATTGTTCCACTGGGTATTCTTGACAGTACCCATAACCGCCATAGACATCGATCGCCTTGGAACAGATCTCCATCGCCTTGTCGGAGGAATAGGCCTTGCAAACCGGGGTGAGGAGATCCAAAAGTCCCTGCCATTTCTCGCATTCAGCCGGGAATGCTTTTGCCATGTCCATGCAGTAGGCCGCAAAGTAGTTCATCGCCCTGATCCCTTCGACATGCGCCTTCATCCAGAGGAGATCCCTACGGACATCCGGATGCTGGATGATGGGGACGGCCTTGGCGTCGGGGTTCTTCATCTCCCAGACCGGCACGCTCTGAATCCTCTCCTTCGCGTAGGCAATGGCATGCTCCAGCGCGGCCGATGCATGACCAAGGCCCTGCATGCCAACATCGAGACGGGCACCGTTCATCATGAGGAACATGATCCTCATACCCTCCCGCTCTTTGCCGAGGAGTTCGCCGATGCATTTCCCCTCGTCACCGAAATTGAGCGTGCAGGTAGCCGATCCCTTGATTCCCATCTTGTGTTCGATATTGCCGGTATGAACGTCATTCGCGTCCCCGATACTGCCGTCAGTTTTAACTCGATACTTAGGCACGATGAAAATTGAGATCCCCCCGGTCCCCGGAGGATCTCCCTCGATCCTGGCCAAGACAGGATGGATGATGTTTTCGGCAAGATCATGGTCCCCACAGGATATGAAGCATTTTGATCCGGTGATGCTGAAGTTTCCGTCGGGTAGTCTTTTGGCCGATGTCTTCAACGCCCCGACATCGCTCCCTGCACCGGGTTCGGTCAGGCACATCGTCCCCGTCCACTGACCGGCAAACATCTTGTACATGTATTTATTCTTCAGTTCCTCTGTCCCGAAATGCTCGATCAAGGTTGCTGCCCCGTGGGTGAGCCCGGGATACATCAGTAAGGCGAAATTGGCTGCGTGACACTGTTCCAGGTTCGCCGTTGCCATAACGACCGGTATCCCCTGACCGCCGACTTCAGGCGACGCCGTGGGACAGAGCCAACCGGCCTCAACATATTTCTTATAAGCATTGTGATAGCATTTCGGTACGGTGACTTTTCCATCCTTCAACGTGCATCCTTCCTTGTCGCCGGCAGCATAGGTGGGGAGGATAACATTGACCGCCATCTTCTTTGCCTCATTCATCATCATCAAGGCATCATCTTTGGAAAAATCCTTGAACGGCTCCATCTGAAACAACTTCTCGATCCCAAGTTGCTCAAAAAGAAGGAACTCCTGGTCTCTTTCGTTCACCAACAAGTTGCTCATAGCGTAACCCCCCTTTCTTTTTTTGTCGAAGATACATGTTCAAGAAACCTACATTCTTCCCGTGGCACGATGATGGGTGTCATTCATGTCGGAGGTTGAAATGATTCCTGTGGAGACTCGATGCTGAATATGAATTTATGTACCACACAATGAACCGGAATCTTCCCTGTTTAATCCATCCCGGGATATCATCACGGTTGATCGGAAATTTTAAGACCCCGGATGTAGATATCAAGTCCCACCTTTAAGGTGTTTTGAATTGCCTCAACCCGCTTGGATTCGATGCCCGTAAAGAGATGAAGGGAAATGATACCGTTGAGCAACCCCCAGATGGCATTCCGATTCAGGCGGACATTGATCGTCGGGGGGAATTCACCCTGTCGAATGCCGAACATGAATACCTCTTCGATGATGCTGATGTTTCTGTTGGTACTCTTGATGATATGATTGTTCAACTCTTCCGGTAGGTTCATATCGTTGGTATGAAGCATGAAGGTCATCAATATCCTGAACAGTTCTCGATCGTTCAGAAATAAATCAACATAGATTCTGGCAAATCGGATGAGGGCATCGGACGCGCTAGCAGAGTCCTTGAGCAGATCGGTAAAATGTTCGTGGAATCTTTCGATATCGGTGAGTAGTATTTGGGTATAAATTTCCTCCTTGCTGTTGAAATAAAGGTAAATCGAACCTTTGCTCAGCTCAGCTTTTCTGGCTATGCTCTCGACGGTAACCGACTTGAAGCCTTTCTCAAAAAAAAGGCGTCGAGCTGCCTTCAGGATGGCATTTCTCCTGTTATCCTTTTCCCTTTTCCTTCTTTCTTTCAATCCCACAATTTAAGTCCTTCTGTGCAAATGAATCGTCTTATTTCACGTACCCGTATAACCGGTCCTCCAATGACTGCCACAACGACCTCAACCTGCTGTAGCATATCCGCAGGGATCATAGAAATGAGATGAGCTCGGTTCCAGTTACGCAGGGCCTGTCCACTGCGGTTTGTAATTGCAAGATGTATGATCGGCAAACAGACTCTGAACAACGGTCAATATATGACTGATGGTCATGATTAGATTGCTATCTTATTATTTATCGACTGTCAAGAGATATTTCTCGTCGGTTTTATCCCACTCCTGCGTCATGTAACCTCCGGGAAATAATAAAGAGGCGGACTTATCTCCATCATGCCCGGGCTGATAATTCCTTTCAGTTGTTACAATTTAACCGATCTAATGAGAAGAACCGATGAGAGAAAACGTGGCGCGATCTGTGCGTCAAGCCAGATCGGCAGGGAGAAGAGATAATTGGTCCACTTAAAAAGCGGTATAATGATCTTCCACATCCAGGGTGGGATTGCTGCATCACTTTGCACGTGTCTAAACCGTTGCATAAGGGTTATCGCTGAGATAACAAGGAACATCGTAATTTTTTCCAGAGGTCCGAGAACTTTTTGTACTGCCACAGGATTCAATCCAGCTTCCCTCAGTCGATCTTCCATCTCACTTAGCTCAAATCGACGCAAATGGTTCACATAGCGGTCATCACAAGCAAAATAGCAGCGCCGGTGGGGAAATGTCAGAATCAGGCTCCCTCCTTGTTTCATAACCGCAGCTATCTCCATGAGGGCAGACCGATCGTCTTGAAGATGTTCCAGGACTTCCGAGCATATGACCCAAGAAAAGGATTCTGATTTGAAGGGCAAGTGCATGGCATCTGCAGTTACAAAGCAACCCTTTCTTCGGCATTTTATAAGAGTCCGGAGTGCCGGAAAGGAGAGCTCGGAAAAAACAACGTCATCTGTGTTTGTCGCCATTGGCGACAGACCACTTCCAACCTCCAAGATAAGCCCCCCCTCCCTTCCCTGCATACAATTTAAGACCGCCCGTTTCCGCAAGAGATAGTTATAGAGAAGATTCTTCAATGAAACATAGGCGTTGTCCGCAAAGAAATCCTCAAAACGGTTGCCGCAGGAAGGGGTCATTCGGTCACCGGAAATAGCCTGGAACGGATTATCCCAATTCTGGCCAGACGAAAGGTCAGCGCTGTCCAGAGACAGCCCAGTCCATAGCGGATGCTGCGCCGGAGGCTGATCGAGGAGGCCTCCATAAAATATTTTGTCGGGCAACTCACCTCGGCGATCGTGTAACCCTGCCAGATAATTTGCGCGAGCATTTGGTTGTCGAAGAGGTAATCGTCCGAATTACCGTCGAGGGCAAGGCGTTCCAGCAGCTCCCGGGAGAAGGCGCGGTATCCGGTGTGATACTCGGAGAGCTTCGCACCCAGCAGTATGTTTTCGGCTAGCGTAAGAAACCGATTGGCGATGTACTTCCAGACCGGCATGCCCCCCTTCAAAGCGTATCCTCCCAGGATCCGCGATCCGAGGACGCAGGGGTATAGGTCGTTTCCGATCATAGCGGCCATCGCCGGAATCAGCTTGGGCGTGTACTGATAGTCGGGATGGACCATGATGATGATATCCGCCCCCGCCTTCAGGGCCATGCGGTAGCAGGTCTTCTGATTGCCGCCGTAACCTTTGTTCCGTTCATGGACAAACATCCTCGTATGGGGCAGGCCGGACGCGATGGCCGAGGTTTCATCCCGGCTCGCGTCATCCACGAGTATCACCAGATCCACGATGCCTTGTTCCATGACCTCGTCGTAGGTCTTCCGGAGGGTCTTTGCCGCATTGTAGGCCGGCATGACGACAATGATTTTATGGTCCCTGTACATGAATCTTCTGATCTCCTCCAATGCTTTCCGCGATCAAGCCCTTTTTTTCGATGATCTTCCCTGGAGGACGCCAACGAAAGCCCCTCCATCGTGAGCCCCATCTTGACCCGGGGATTCTCCGTGACGTAGAGCTGGTCGTCGTAGTCGACGAATCCAAAGTCGTGGACCGGTCAGTAGCAGGCCAATACGAGAACGCACAGTACAAGAGAAACCAGCAGCTCTTCTCGAGCGTGCTGACTGGGACTATCTCATTTCATTCATCGATTCCCTCGGTTTTCCCTTACTTTGGGAAACCGGAAAAGGTTATTTTGGAATGATCAACTCGATCTGCTCGGTTTCTCATTCCTTCCCTAAATTTCTGGTTTCCCCGACACCGTGTTTACGGGAAAGGCGCTGGTAGCATTCCTGCATATCATCTGCCGTGATGACGTGTAGCAAAATATTGCCCGACCGGCAACCTTTTATCTGCGCAAAGGCAAAATCATCTGTAAAAAGTAAACGACGCTGAAAGCAACCCCGGCGCAGACATACCTCCTGACGCTTACGGATGCTTACATTGCTATGCTTACATTGCTATTGACATAATCAGGAAAGCAACATAACGTGTTTCCTAGGTAAGCACCCGGATATTCGGTTGGCTATTGGAAAAAATTCAACCGACGCGACGGACTTTGAAGTCTGCGCATTTTTATTGCGTGCTTTTATAATACATGACAGTGATTCCTCAACTGATAACTCCCAATATAGCCGTCATTGGCGCAGGAAGAACCGTTGAATGCCGAATGCAGACAGTTCCTGCATTGTATCCAGACGGGACAAAACCCGGTAACGGACGGACAGGAAGGTCTGCGGGTCCAGCAGGTCCTTCATGCAGCGCAGCAGTCACTTGAAAATAGCAGCAAGGCTGTCTACCTGAAAAGACTAGCAGCCGGATTACCGGAATCCGCAGATCAGTCGCCATACTTTGTCCATGAAACGTCAAGGATTGATGACGACGTTACGATTGGAAACGGCTCCCGGATCTGGCATTTCTCTCACATACTCAGGGGCTGCGCAATTGGAGAATACTGCAACATCGACCAAAATGTGGTCATCGGACCGGGCGTCACCATCGGAAAGGGATGCAAGATTCTAAATAATGTTTCCATCTATAAAGGCGTCACTCTGGAAGACAACGTCTTCTGCGGACCGAGCATAGTTTTTTACGAACGTCTTTAACCCCCGCGCCCACATCCGGCGCGTGTCCGAGACCAGGGCGACTCTCGTTAAGAAGGGTGCAACGTTGGGTGCGAACTGCACGATTATTTGTGGAAACACCTTTAATCATTCTATGCTCAATCAAGAAATATTGAAGATTGAAGGCGGAGGTTCGATTTGATTCAAGGTAAACAGATCTTGATCACAGGGGGAGGCGGGTTTATCGGATCGCACCTGTGCGAGCGATTGGCGCCGCATAACCGGATCGTGCTCTACGACAATGGGCATCGCAATGCCATCCGCTTCACCCAGTTATTGGATATGCCTAACGTCACTTTTCTCAAAGGGGATGTTCTGGACGTGGCTGAGTTGCAGCGGGCTACAGCTGGCTGTCAGATCGTCGTACACTTGGCAGCCATTGCCGGCATTGATACCGTCATCAAAAGGCCTATCGTCACGATGAACGTCAACTTGATGGGTACCAAGAATGTCCTGGATACAGCAATCGCGATTGGTGGAGTGACGCGCTTCATAGATTTTTCAACCAGCGAGGTGTACGGTCCTTACGTCTACCGCGCCGACGAGAATGGCCTGACCACCCAGGGACCAGTCGGCGAGATGCGCTGGGCTTACGCGGTCAGCAAGTTGGCTGCCGAGCACCTGACGCACTGCTATTACGAAGAATATGGCCTGCCTGTGGTTACGATCAGGCCATTCAACATCTATGGCCCTCGGCAGGTGGGTGAAGGAGCAATCCACCGCTTCATCGTGGCGGCCATGCAGAGAATCCCCCTGACCGTCTACGGCGATGGCAATCAGATCCGCGCCTGGTGTTACATCGACGACTTTATCGATGGCGTTCTACTGGCTTTGGAAAAAGAGGAAGCGGTCGGTCAGGTATTCAACATCGGCGATCCCAAGCAGACGACCTCGATCCTGGGGCTGGCGGAGCACATCGTCAGGTTGACAGGCAATCATACGCACATACAGTTCGCCGAGGCGACCATGCCCGACGTGCAGGTACGCGTACCCTCGATCCAAAAAGCGAGGCAACGTCTGGGGTACGAACCGATTGTCGGCCTGGAAGAAGGGCTATCACGGACAATCGCCTGGTACGGGGAACATCAAGAATGACGCTACGCCTGATTGTTCCCGGCGCCTCTGGCTTCATAGGACGCAATCTGATCCTGGCTACCCCGATCGATTGGGAAGTGGTCGCTGTGTACCACAACAGCCGTGATTTTCCAACATGGGTCAAACAGAAAAACCTGCCGCAAGTCACCGCCGTCGGCTGTGACTTGACCAATGAGGAGGCGGTGCGTGAGTTGGCTCGCCGGGTGGGGACGCGGTTCGATGCCTGCGTCTTCCTGGCCGCCAATGGAGACCCGGCATACTCCGTCGAGCACCCCTTCCTTGACTTGCAAGCCACCGTGGTCACGTTTCTGCATTTCCTGAGCCACTTTGAGATCGACAGGTTGATTTATTTTTCCTCGGGGGCGGTTTACGATGGACTGTCAGGCCCCGTTTCTCCGGTTGTAACTGTTTCTCCCCGACTGCCCTATGCAATTTCCAACTTGGCCTGCGAGCATTATGCGCAGGCGTTTACGCACCGGGGACGGGTTGGGCAGTACGTCAATCTGCGTTTCTTCGGCGCTTACGGTCCTTATGAACCCCCGCGCAAGCTCTATACCCGGCTGGTGCGTCGCTTTGCTTTTGAGCGCGTACCACAGTTCACCGTCCGGGGTGACGGACGCAACTACATTGACGCAATGTACGTGGAGGATGCGATCCGTGGTGTCCTGACCGTTCTGGAAAGTGACCAATGGAACCTCACAGTAGACTTTTGCAGCGGATCGCCACTAACGATTAACGAGCTGGTGGAGATTGCCGCCCGTACCTTCGGCCTGGCGGAGCTCGAAATCGACCACACCGGGCAAGTGCCAGAATACATCAACTTCTCTGCTTCGAAGGAGGCGATGGCACAATGGTTTCCGTTTCCGGCCCCAAATACCTCTGGAGGAAGGGCTTCACCGGTTCGCCGAATTTTTAAGACGCAGAGAGGAAGCCCCCCATGGTTGAACCCGTAGTCGTGATTGGAGCAGGCCCTGCCGGCATATCGGCGGCCTGGCAACTGGCTAAACGCGGCATCCCGGTCGAGGTTATTGAACAGGACAGAGTGGTCGGTGGCCTGGCGAAGACAATTTCTCATCGCGCTGGTCTGCGCTACGACTACGGCCCGCACACGTTCCACATCCGCGAGACGGAGTCCAGCCGCCGGGTCGTGTCCGAGGTGCAGTCCTTGCTCAATGGTCAATACCGTCTGCTCGACCGGGGCACACGCCTGTTCCTGAAGGGTAAGTACTTCGTCTACCCGCCTGAGATATCCGAGACAGTGCGCAAGGTCAGCATAGGGTTAGGGCTGCGGATTGGATGGGATTACATTTATGCCGCACTGCGCTACGCCCTTAACCCGGCAAAACAGGAGGACTCGTTCGAAGATTGGGGGGTGCGCAACCTGGGGCGCACGCTTTATAATACCTTTTTCGGACTCTATTCCGAAAAGGTTTGGGGTATTTCTATGTCGCAAGTTTCTTCGCGCCAGGCGCACCGCGTGGCTAAGTTGAATCTGAAGAACATCATTCTCCGTATGCTCAAGTTCACGGCCGACCCGGAGACGTACTTCATCCAATATTTCTATCCCCACGACGGGATAGGTAATCTATACCAACGCATGGCCGAGGAGGTACTGGCATCCGGCGGAAAGGTTCACGTCAACGCCACAGCCACGCGCATCGAGACCGATGGGCAAAAGGTGCGTTCTGTGGCCTACGAGCACGCTGGCAAGGAACGCGTCATCTTCTGCCAGGGACTCGTCTCCACGTTGCCTCTGTCGGTTGTCACGCCGATGCTTGCTCCGGTGCTCTCGCCGACGACTCTGGAGATGGCAGAAAAACTGGATTATTGCAGCTTGATATTGGTCTACCTGGTGATCAACTGTCCCCGCGTAACCGATTATCACTGGTGTTACCTGATCGAGCCCAAGTTCAAGTGTAATCGTTTTTCTGAGCAGAAGAACGTCAGCCCGGACCTGCTACCCGAAGACAAGACAGTGTTGTGCGTCGAGGCCAGTTGCCGCTACGAAGACAATCTCTGGCGAGCGACCGATGCGGATCTGGGCATGATGGCAGTCAAAGACCTGGTGCAGATGGGTATTTTGCAACCGGAAAACGTGGAAGAACAATTCGTTACGCGCATCCGATACGCTTACCCAATCTACCGGTTGGGGTTTGAACGGGTATTGTGTGCCCTGTTGAGCGAACTGCATCAGGTGCCGAACTTTTATACTATCGGACGCCATGGTCTTTTTTTGAACAACAGTATGGACGAAAATGTAGAAATGGGTATGCGACTGGCCGCACACATAGCCGGGAGCGATGCACGCGAGAACTGGTGGCAGAGTGTGCTCCGCTGGACTCAATTGGCAGGAGTGGCGTCACCTTGAAACAAATACTAACGCTTCTCAAACAGGTGGCTCAAAAATAAGCAACCATGAAAGCCATAAATTATAAAACATATATTTTTTTAATATTTGTTGCCTTTATTGGAATATATCGTCTTGTATTGATTGACAGAGGAGCTGTTTCATTTCCCGATGAAGAAATACATTACAATTCTGTATCAGCATTAAGTTATTTATTTAATGGTGATGTAAAAGATTTTTGTAATTCCATTTCAGCCACTTTTGGTCGGCCCGGTGAAGCTACTATTCGATTTATGCCGGCATTAGGACAAAGAATATTGCAGAAATATTTTGCAATTGAATATGATGATCCGCGATCACTTTTAATTGAAACAATTTTCAATGTTATTATTTCGATAGTAATACTTATTATTTTCTATAATATTTCACTCATTTTATTTAATCAGAAATTTTTGCAAGCAATTTTAAGCACTGTTGTTTACTCACTTTTGGTAAACACCAATATGTATATTCGTCATATTCTGCCCTACAATGATTCCCTATTGTTTTTTATGATAATTATTTATTATCTTTTAAAGAACATTAAGAAGAAATCACACTTATCAGTAAATAATATCATCATTGTCGGATTACTGGCAGGATTCAGTTTTGTCACATGGGACGGCAGTTATGTTGTCCCCCCGTTCATATTCTTAATGCTTTTATTTGCAAATCAAAATAATTTTCACAGAAACAAAAATATTACGCAACTTCTCGTTTTGATATTATCAACTGTAAGTGTTTTATTTATTTACGAGATTATTGCCCGCATCGGTGGACTTTCTTTTTTAAAATTACTTTTTATTCAATCAATTTCCCAAAATCAAGGTTCGTTTGAAGAAGGGTTTACATTTTTACCAAAATATTTAATACAAGTCGAAGGGTTAATAGGTTACGTAATACTGATTTTTACTGTTTCATATTTGATAAAAGTTATTTACGATGGTATTAAAAATAAAACCGTCACTTTAACGGATAATCCTATTAAGATTTTAATTTTAATTGTTTTCATCGAAATATTATTTCATGGCTTAATGACCGTTATATTTCATAAATTGATGTTTTATGGCCGCTTTCTGCATCTGTTTTATCCTTTTTTCGTATGGGCAACAATTGCATTTATTGTTGAAATCATTAATATAAAACATCAAAAAGTGTTTTTTATTGTATTAATTCTCGTCTCTTTTATTTCTTTTATCAATTTTTCATCCGAATATTTATCATTGGCTTATCCAGGTGATGTTTTATATAAGCAAAAAATTAAGATTAATAATACTGAATCCTCAAATTTGATAAACGAATCACCACCTCTATTTAAGATTTCAAAACCGGGGCATATTTATAAAAAAAGTAATCTTTCATATCCGACTATTTATACTGAAAATGATTTTGTTTTGATAAATTTCTGTTTTTATTATCCTATTTCAAATGAATATACTGCTTATCAACCATCCATGTCTCAAAAGTTACTATATGACGCGGAACACTGGCAATCATTTATAGCATACCAGTTCGAAGGTTCATCAATAGAAGAGAGAGAACTGCTTGGCAGAAGAAATTATAGAGTTAGAATATATACAAATACGGGCTCAACCGACTAATATTTATGGAAATCCTTCAGTCCAACAGAATCAACTTTTTCATTCAAACGCTTCTTACCGTCGCGATTCTCCTATTGTACTTCATCGTAATCGTCATCGCACTGACACCCCCCATCGCCGGCGATGCCCTGATTCATCATCTGGCCATTCCCAAGCTCTGGCTGGTTAATGGCGGATTCTATGAAATAAAATGGGCGGATTTCTCCTACTATCCCATGAATATCGACCTGCTCTACCTCATCTCCCTGTATTTCAACAACGACATCCTTCCCAATTTTATCCATATGGGATTCGGGATCGGAACTGCATGGATTATTTACCGCTATCTCAACCGTCACTTCAATCGAGTTGCGGGGCTGCTGGGAGTTCTTGTCTTTGTTAGCACGCCGATCGTCTTGCGGATGTCGACCGTGGCCTACGTCGATCTCGGCCTGGCCTTCTTTACGACGGTTAGCGTCCTCGCTTTTATTCACTGGCGCACGGGGTCGTATGAAGAATTCAAATGGCTTTTGATCTCTTCCATCGCCATGGGGCTGGCTTTGGGAACCAAGTACAATGCCCTGATTGCCTGGGTTTTTCTGTCGTTCTCCGTCGTTTTCTTATATTCCCGGGACACGGGGGAACAGTGGCGGGCGATCCGGTACGGGATCATCTTTTTTCTCATTTCTCTCTGCGTATTTTCTCCCTGGCTCATAAAAAACCTGATCCTGACCGGCAATCCTCTGTATCCACTCTTTAAGGGATTATTCAACGCCGGAATAAACAACGTTGCCCCTGACGGAAGCGCACGTTCCATGGTTTCCGGAGAGGTTTACATGGGGATGTTCAGGCTCAGGAAAATGCTCTACGGTGAAAGCTTCTGGGAGACGCTACTGATCCCACTCCGATTTTTTTTCCAGGGACAGGATTATTCAGGCCGCTACTTCGATGGCGTCCTGAATCCGATGCTGATTCTCCTGGTTCCCTTCGCATTCATGAAAAGATCTCTCCATGGCGACAAGCTTTTTTTTGTACTCTTTTCCGTTTTTTTTATTCTTGCGGCCTTTTTTCTCGATCAACTCCACATACGCTATATCCTGCCGGCGATCCCCTTTCTCTCCATTCTGACCGTCATGGGCATCCTGAATATCTTTGCCTGGACGTCGGAAAAGACAGGGCCATTCAGGTCTGTTTATGCGTGTATCATCCTGTTGTTCCTGCTTATACTCGGGGCCGGGAATGTTATTTATCTGAATAAATATTTTCAGAGTCTTCAGCCGACGAATTACGTTCTCAACCTGGAGACGAGAGATGCCTATCTGAAACGACACATCAGAAGTTATGCAGCCATCGGTTACATCAACAGCCACACTCCCCCCAATGCCAGAATCAGGCTGCTGTTTCTGGCGAGACGCGGTTATTATCTGGATCGGATCTATGAAGACGATGCAACTTATGGGATGGATGTTATGCGTGGGCTCGCGGCAAATGCCGGCGAAGACAGATCTTTTCGAAAATACCTTGACTCTCTTGGCTGCACCCATCTGCTGATGCGCATGGATTTATCCAATCAGTTTCTGCGGGATAATTATCCCCCGGAAACGATCGATCGATTATTGCGGCTTTTGGGTAGGGAAACGGAAATGATCTATCATGCAAACGGGTATGCGGTTTATCGGCTGATCCCTCTATTGTAATCTTGAAGTCCGCCTGATTCCAATTATGGAGTAATATTGCCGCTTGCGTCCGCCGTATACAACGGAAATAGTGTAGACACAACTCGGCGTTGCAGATCCCGGAGGTTTTTGTTTTATCATAGGATCTCTTGAATGAAAGTTACCTGGTATTCAAATCAATGATTTTATTAGTCTGAGCTGATCCTCTTAATTTTGAAAGGTTATTTATTGCTTCAGTATATTGCGGATTGATCCGCAACGCCTCATTCAACTCATCGATGGCCTCGCTTATTTGATTCTTCCGGGTCAGGACAACGGCCAGAGTATTTCGGGCCACCGCATAGTCCGGATGATGTTTGATCGCAGCCCTCAAATAAATGATGGCTTCATCAAGCTTCTCCTGACGTATGAGGATTGCGGCCACATTATTTTCTGCACCGGCATTCCCCGGACTAAGATGAAGAGCCTTTCTGTAGTATTCCAGGGCTTCATTTTCCCTGCCGCTGGATAAACAAGCATCCGCGGCGTTATAATACGAACCGGCAAAGAGGGGATTAATGGCTATGGCCCTCAAATAATATGTCATTGCCTCCTCATATCTCTTCTGCCGAGAGAGTGCAATCCCCAGATTAGTCAGGTACTTTTCATTACCAGGCTTGAGTTGAACCACCTGTTCGAAGTGACGTTCCGCTTCAACGAAACGTTTGTGCCCCAAGAGATGAATACCGAGGTTGTTATGAGCCACATGGTTTCCCTCCGTCACGGCAATCGCATGTTCAAACAGGACACGGCTGTCTTTCCAGACACCTGTCTGTTTAAATGTCAGAATTACAAGGAGCAGGATGGTCGTCCCCGCCGCTATCGGAATGAAGTACCTGAAAAAAAGTTTTCCTTTCAGAAGATCAGGGATCCCCCAGGCAATAACGATGAAAAGGCCGATCAGGGGGATATAGGTGTACCGGTCGGCCATGGCCTGACCACCGACCTGGATGATGCCGCTGACAGGCAGGAGTGTAATCAGATACCAAAGCCAGCCCATTGCCAGATAGGGCGCCGTACGGATGTACCTGAAAGAGAAGAAACATACCGTACCCAGAAATGCCCCGGATAGCAGAACGATAGATATGGGGAAAGAGGTCGGATAGGGATAGAAACAGGCAAGATTCATCGGCGACAACATCTTGGCCACATATCCCCCATAGGAAACAACCGCATTAACCATCCTGTCCGATAAGCCAATATTCCCAAGCGATGTCATTGCCCCCGAAAGTTCCTGGGCATGAATCGTAATAGCGCTGATAATGGCGCTGAGGGCGATGAGCGGAATCTTTTCCAGAATAAGACGCCGGCCGGTGATAAACGCATCACCCCGGAAACGTCGCAATGGCCAATAATCCAAAAGAAGTAAAACAACCGGAAGTGTCACAATCATCGGCTTCGACATCAACCCCAGGACAAACATGACAAAAACCCACGCATAACGTCTCAGGGACGGATTGTCGGCATAATACGCATACGCGCCCATCGTCAGCAGCCAGAACATCGCGCTCAGGACATCCTTGCGCGCCATTACCCACGCCACGGACTCCACGTGGAGGGGATGTACGGCAAATAACGCGGCCACAAAGCCGCTCTTCCACAATCCTCCGGTCATCCTGCCGAATATCAAAAACAACAGCAGCGTATTGATCAGATGAATCAGCACATTCGTCACATGATAGCCTCCGGCGCTCGTGCCGTACATTTTGTAATCCAGCATCAGCGAAAGCCACGTCAGCGGCTGCCAGTTACAGGCAAACAATGTCGTAAACGCCCAGGAAACACTGCTCCGGTCAAACCCGGTTTGGATATTCTTATTGCCCAGGATGTAAAGATCATCGTCGTAATGGACGAATTTGAATTGACTCGTCTGATAGAAAGGCACGATGACGATCAGCGCCAGTCCAAGGCAAATGAAGATATGAACGGGATGAGAACGGATCCACTGACGAATCATGGGTGTTTCTCCTGAAAGGAATTTATGCCGGCAAAGAAGGATCTTTACTTTTCCTGTCATGCCCGAATGCTTATACCTGGCATTCTTGGTATCAAATCAATGGTCTTACTTAGGCTGAGCTGTTCCTTTTAATTTTGAAAGGTTATTTATTGCTTCAGTATATAGCTGGATTGATCCGACAATGCCTCATTCAACTCATCGATGGCCTCGCTTATTTGATTCTTCCGAGTCAGGACAACAGCCAGAGTATTGCGAGCCTTTGCGTAATCCGGTTTATGTCTGATCGCCGCCCTCAAAAAAATAATAGCTTCATCAAGATTCTCCTGACGTATGAGGATGTCGGCTACATTATTCTCGGCGAGAGCATTCCCCGGACGAAGATGAAGGGCCTTTCTGTAGTATTCCAGGGCTTCATTTTCCCTGCCGCTGGATAAACAAACATCCGCGACACTATAATAAGACTCGACAAAGCGGGGATTAATGGCGATCGCCCGCAAATGATATGTCCTTGCCTCATCATATCTCTTCAGCCAGAAGAGAGCATTCCCAAGATTCATCAGGTACCTTTCTCGATTGGGCTTGATTTGAACTGCCTTCTCGAATTGAATTGCCGCTTCACCGTAACGTTTCCGGCTCATGAGATAACTGCCCAGGTTGTTATGGGCCACATAGTTTCCCTCTGTTACGGCAATTGCATGTTCAAACAGGACAATGCTGTTTTTCCAGACACCTGCCTGTTTAAATGTTAGAATCACAAGGAGCAGGATGGTCGTCCCCGCCGCTACCGGAATGAAGTACCTGTAAAAAAACCTTCCTTTCAGAAGGTCGGGGATCCCCCAGGCGATAACGATAAAGAGGCCGATCAAGGGAATATAGGTGTATCGGTCGGCCATAGCCTGTTCGCCTACCTGGATGATGCCGCTGACCGGCAGCAGCGTAACCAGATACCAACAGCCAGCCCATTGCCAGATAGGGCGCCGTATGGATGTATTTGTAGGAAAAGAAACAGGCCGCACCCAGGAATGTCCCGGATAGCAGAACGACTGATATGGGGAAAGAGGTCGGATAGGGATAGAAACAGGCAAGATTCAGCGGTGACAACATCTTGGCCACGTATCCCCCATAGGAAACAACGGCATTGGCCATCCTGTCCGATAAGCCAATATTCCCAAGCGATGTCAGTGCCCCCGAAAGTTCCTGGGCATGAATCGTAATGACGCTGATAACAGCGCTGAGAGCGATGAGCGGAACCTTTTCCAGAATAAGACGCCGGCCGGCGATAAATTCATCACCCCGGAAACGTCGCAACGGCCAATAATCCAAAAGAAGTAAAACAATTGGAAGTGTCACAATCATCGGCTTCGACATCAACCCCAGAACAAACATGACAAAAACCCCCGCATAACGTCTCAGGGACGGATTGTCGGCATAATACGCATACGCGCCCATCGTCAGCAGCCAGAACATCGCGCTCAGGACATCCTTGCGCGCCATTACCCACGCCACGGACTCTACGTGGAGGGGATGTACGGCAAATAACGCGGCCACAAAGCCGCTCTTCCACAATCCTCCGGTCATCCTGCCGAATACGAAAAACAACAGCAGCGTATTGGCCAGATGAATCATCACATTCGTCACATGATAGCCTCCGGCGCTCGTGCCGTACATTTTGTAATCCAGCATCAGCGAAAGCCACGTCAGCGGCTGCCAGTTACAGGCAAACAATGTCGTAAACGCCCAGGAAACACTGTCTCGGTCAAACCCGGTTTGGATATTCTTATTGTTCACAATGTACATATTATCGTCGTAAAGGACAAATTTGAATTGACTCGTCTGATAGAAAGGCACGATGACGATCAGCGTCAGTCCAAGGCAAATGAAGATATGAACGGGATGAGAACGGATCCACTGACGAATCATGGATGTTTCTCCTGAAAGAAATTTAAGCCGGTAACATCGGGTCAAACATTGGCAGGCTAAAGACTTATGGTCTGAACGACTCGATAAAAAAAAGGAGGGGATTCGCATCCCTCCCTTTTTTCTGTAATCTTTGTGATGCGGCTGTCAACAGTATCGGGATATTGTCCCCGCAACAGCAACTCTGCTTACGGTATTGCCAGAGTATCGGCTGCAACACCGTTGGTGCCGATGACATAGGTTCCAGTCAGTTCGGCGGCATTGGTATGAGCTCCCGTTATATCTCCACCGGCTGCGATCGTGACCGTATTCCCTTTCGTCGCACTCATTTTGGTATAGACAGCTCCCGGAAGGCCAGTGTCAGGCAAGACGTCAGCAGGGTAAGTTACGCCTGGGAAATCACCTTGATACGCCACGATACCCGTGTACACATTTTTTGTATCCGTCTTGACGCTTGCCATGAACCCTCTCGACCTGTACGCCGCGAACTGCGGGATGGCGATGGCCGCCAGGATGCCGATGATCGCGATGACGATCATGAGCTCGATCAACGTAAAGCCCTTTGTGTTTCTTTTGCGGAATGTACTAATCATTTTTAGCCTCCTTAGTCTCTAGTGTTAAAATTGTTAGTCTCGGATGATTGCCTGATCGGATAAATACACCGTATCGCGTCCCAAAACCACCTCCTGTTCAAACAGATTCCTTGTGCTTGCCGACTCCTTTGCGGACTGTTAAAAGCAAGGAGCATGCCACCATCTCCGCTTCTGATTTTTGTTTCATGCTTAGATTATATCAGCATTATTTCATATATTTATAAAAATGCGCCCAGCGGAGCAAACTATTGCCTCTTTGCAGCCTTTCATTTTTTCCGTCATTTTCACAGGTATTTTGGAATTATTCCATATCCGCCAAGAAGCTATCACCGCTATCTTTATACATTTGGCAGTATTCATTTTCCTGCTTAGGCATCTGGGTTGTTTTGTGATATAGTTCAACCAAAATAACGGAGGGAGGTCTCATGTACGAAGTGACCATCAAAAAATCCTTTTCCGCCGCCCATCTCATCAGGGAGATCGGCGGCAAGTGCGAATCGCTTCACGGCCATAATTTCCTCGTAGAGGTCTCGGTCGCGGCCGAATCGCTCAACGAGGAGGGCCTGCTGATCGACTTCCGTGTTGTAAAGCGGTGGACCGAGGAAATCCTCGATCAACTCGATCATAAATATCTTAACGAACTGGAATATTTTAAAAACATGAATCCTTCGTCCGAACAGATCGCCCGATTTCTCTACGACAGGATCGACGAAAAGGCGCGTCAGGCAAAGACACGTCTGTCACGGGTTACCGTATGGGAGTCCGAAAACTCATGCGCCACCTACAGCTTATGATCGATATCCAGAATCAGCGGGACGAACGAAACATCGACATCAAGAAAGTCGGCGTAAAGGGGCTCAAATACCCTATTGTCGTGCTGGACCGCACCCACGGAACTCAGCCGGTCAATGCCACGATCAACATGTATGTGAACCTTCGCCATCACTTCAAGGGGACGCACATGAGCCGGTTCGTGGAGGTTCTCAACGAAATCCGCGAGCAGGTCAACATCCGCACCTTTCAGAGCATCCTGGAGAAAATCAGGGCCAAATTGCATGCCGAATCGGCGCATATCGAAATAGATTTTCCCTATTTTATCGAAAAAACGGCCCCCCGGTCCGGTGCAAAAAGTCTGATGGAATACCGCTGTCAGTTCTCTAGGCGCGAGTAACGGTACGGGGATGGACTTTGTTGTGGGCATGGTGGTTCCGGTAACAACCGTCTGCCCCTGCTCCAAAGAGATCAGCCAAGCGGGCGCCCATAACCAGCGGAGCATCGTCACCGTTCGAGTCAGGTTCCATAAATTCTTCTGGATCGAGGATGTCATCAGGCTGATCGAGGATTCCTCCAGCGGCGAGGTATATTCCCTCCTGAAACGTGTTGATGAAAAATTCGTTACGGAAAGGGGTTACGAGAACCCCATGTTTGTCGAAGATGTCGTCAGAAACATTGCGGAGCGCCTGAGCCAAGATACGAATTTCATCTGGTACAGCGTCGAGGCGGAAAATTTTGAGAGCATCCACAACCACAGCGCTTATGCCTATATTGAGAAGGAATAACCATGGAATGCAAGGATAAAAACGAATTTTTCAACCTCTACCGCCATGGCTTCATACGGGCCGCGGTCTGCATACCCACGGTGAAGATTGCCGATGTCCGGTTCAATGCCGATCAAACCATCCGTCTTGCCCGGGAGGCCGCGGCGGGTCATGCTCTTCTTGCCATCTTTCCCTGAATTGGGCCTCTCGGCCTATTCAAACGAAGACCTCTTTCACCAGGACGCACTGCTGAGCGGGGTCCTCGAAGCCATCGACCGGATCTGCCGCGAAACGGCCGCACTCAATCTCATTCTCATCGTCGGCGCCCCACTGCAGGTCGACTCGCGCCTGTTCAATTGCGGAATCGTTCTCTATCGGGGGCGGATCCTCGGGGTGGCTGTCAAGTCCTATCTGCCAAACTACCGGGAGTTCTACGAAGCACGCCAGTTCAGCCCTGCCGAAGAGGCCCTTGCGAAAACCATCCGCCTCTGCGGTCAGAACGAGATCCCCTTTGGCGCCGATCTCATCTTCGATGTAGCGAACATCCGCCATTTTCGCTTTTTTCTGGAGATGTGCGAAGACGTGTGGGTCCCCATCCCTCCCTCCTGCTATGCCTCCCTGGCGGGGGCAACCGTCATCGGGAACCTCTCCGCTTCCAACGTGACCATCGGCAAAGCAAAATACCGGCAGAGCCTGGCAGCAAATCAGTCTGCGCGCTGCATCTCCGCCTACCTCTACGCAGCAGCGGGCCCCGGGGAATCAACGACTGACCTGGCCTGGGACGGTCACGCGATGATCTACGAAAACGGAAACCTCCTCGCAGAATCGGAGAGATTTGCTGGCGGACCTCAGATCATTCAGGCCGATCTCGACCTCGACCGTCTTGCCCAGGATCGGATGCGTCAGACCAGCTTCGGCGGGAATGCCCGGACCCACCGGGAATCCCTCCTGAAATTTCGGCGGATCATCCTCGACGATTGAACCGATCGGAGGTCGCCTCCTCCTCGAACGAGAATATCCACGCTTCCCTTACATCCCTGCAGACCCGGCCACGCGAGAGCAACGCTGCTATGAAGCGTACAACATCCAGGTCCAAGGTCTCTCTCAACGCCTGAAATCTTCTGGGATCGACACGGTGGTGATCGGCGTATCCGGCGGTCTCGACTCCACGCACGCCTTGATCGTCGCCGCCCGAACGATGGATCTTCTCTCCCACCCCCGCTCCCATGTCCTGGCCTACACCATGCCCGGCTTCGCGACGTGCGAAAAGACCCGCCTGAATGCCCTCCGCCTGATGAAAGCGCTGGGCGTGGAGGCAAACGAGATCGACATCCGACCAAGCTGCATGCAGATGCTCAAGGATATCGGCCACCCCTATGCGGAAGGACAGGAGGTTTATGACATCGCCTTTGAAAACATCCAGGCCGGAGAGAGAACCTCGCACCTCTTTCGCATCGCGAATCTCAGAAAGGCTCTTGTCATCGGCACGGGGGACTTGAGCGAACTCGCTCTCGGCTGGTGCACCTACGGCGTCGGAGACCACATGTCTCACTACAATGTCAACGCCAGCGTTCCCAAAACTCTGATCCAGCATCTGATCCGCTGGGTTGCGAGATCGGAGCAGATGTCCTCCGAAGCATCCATGATCCTCTTTGATATCCTCGATACCGAGATCAGTCCCGAGCTGATCCCGGGGCAGATCGATGCCCAGCCCTGCCAGTTGACGGAATCCACGGTCGGACCATACGAGCTGCAGGATTTCAACATTTTCTACACAACCCGATTCGGCTATCTCCCGACCAAGATTGCCTTCATGGCCTATTGCGCCTGGCGTGACGCGACGCAGGGCAACTGGCCGGATCTCCCCGAAGCGAAGCGTCACGCCTACACAATCGGAGAGATCCGCCACTGGCTTGAAATATATCTCTACCGCTTTTTTCAGATCAGCCAGTTCAAGCGCTCCTGCGCCCCGAATGGCCCCAAAGTAGGTTCGGGAGGCTCCCTCTCACCACGCGGTGATTACCGGGCGCCGAGCGACAGCGAGGCCGCGGTATGGCTGGAGGATGCGAAACGAATTCCGGAAAGGGATGATGGATGAGAAAGGAACAATATCGCGATTTTGATGCCACGGAGCTCTTCTGCCCCACATGCCGGCGAGCCGTTCCGGTGAGAAAAAGGCTTCTGCTTGTCCTCGCCAACGGCGACAAGTATGACTACACGTGCACGTACTGCGGAACATCAGTGGGCGACAAGATGGTCACCGAGCGGGATAACCTCCAGATCATCGTCAAATGAACAGGGGCCGCCCCCCGGCCGACCACCATTTTCTCACTACTGATCTGTTTGTAAAATAAGGAACCACAAACGACGATCGAGTTTGTTCGGGAGCATCAATACTGCCGCCCTCGTAAACGACCCGTCCGACCTATCAATGCCCGGAATCGTCAATCCTCCTGGAGTTCCCTGATCTCCGTGTAGTAATCGAGAGCTTCCGGATTCTTCAACGCATCTCTGTTCTGTACAGTCTGCCTCTCGATCACCTTTTTTACCGAAAGCTCGACCTTCTTCATGTTCAGCGTGTACGGAATGTCAGGCACGGCGATGATCTTGGCTGGAACGTGGCGTGGCGATGCGTTCACGCGGATCAACTTTCGGATCCGGTCCCGGAGCTCGTCGGTGAGTTCCTTCCCCGGCGCCATCTTGACGAAGAGAATGATACGGACGTCGTTCTTCCAGTTTTGCCCGACGACGATGCTGTCGGCAATCCCTTCGATGTTCTCGACCTGGCGGTAAATCTCCGCCGTTCCGATCCGGACGCCGCCGGGGTTGAGTGTCGCGTCGGAGCGGCCATAGATCACGACGCCGCCCCGCTCGTTGATGAGGATGTAATCACCATGACGCCACACATTCGGATAGACATCGAAATAGGCGGCCTTGTATTTCTTGTTTCCCGGATCGTCCCAGAAGTAGATGGGCATCGAAGGGGACGGCGCCGTGCAGACGAGCTCGCCTTGTTGGTTGATCACCGGCTTGCCGTTTTCATCGAAGGCTTCGACCTTCATCGCAAGGCCCCGGCACTGGAGTTCTCCGGAATAGACCGGCCCCAGGGGATTGCCCAGGGCAAAGCAGCCGTTGATGTCGGAACCGCCCGAGATGGAAGAGAGTTGGAGATCCGTTTTTACCTCCCGGTAGATGAACTCAAAGCCCTCTTCGGAGAGGGGCGAACCGGTCGAAAGGATGGTTTTAAGAGCGGAAAGGTCATATTCCTTGCTCGGCCGGACCCCCTCGTTCATCAGCGCGGCAATGTAACCGGCGCTGGTCCCGAAGACCGTGATCTTCTCGTCCTGGGCCGTCCGCCACAACACACCCGCATCGGGATAAAATGGATTCCCGTCGTAAAGGAGGAGCCTCGCCCCCACGGCAAGCGAGCTGACGAGCCAATTCCACATCATCCATCCGCAGGTGGTAAAATAAAAAATGGTGTCCTCCCGCGTAAGGTTCGTATGGAGGATGAGTTCCTTCAGGTGGTGTATCAGAATCCCGCCGGCGCTCTGAACCATGCACTTGGGAAGACCGGTCGTCCCCGAAGTAAACATAATATACAGCGGATGCTCGAAAGGGAGTTGCTCGAAGTCTATCTTCGGTGCGCGTCCCTTGGCCTTGGAAGCGAAGGTTTGGTAATGTATGGCGTCACGAAGAGAGCCGATATCCGGCTCCCGTTCGGTGTAGGCAACGACGACGACTTTCTCAATGGAAGGGAGATCCTTGATGATTTCCGCCACACGGGAGACGGAGTCGAGTCTCTTTCCCTTGAAGAAATACCCATCGGCAACAAAAATGACCTTCGGCTTGATCTGCCCGAAACGGTCCAGTACTCCCTTGATCCCGAAATCGGGGGAACATGAGGACCACACTGCACCAAGACTGGCAGCGGCAAGCATGGCGACTACAGTTTCGGGCATGTTCGGCATGAAGCCGGCGACGCGGTCGCCCACGCCGACCCCGCAATCCTTCAGGCCTTGGGCGATCCTCGCCACTTCATCATAGAGTTCGGCATAGGTCATCGTTCGCCGTCGGGTGATCTTCGCCCTTGAAGATGAGCGCCACGGAGTCGTCACGAAACCGGAGCAGATTTTCCGCAAAATTGAGCCTGGCGCCGGAAAACCACTTTGCCCCGGGCATTTTCCGTTCGTCATCGATCACTTCGTCATATCTTCGCGAGGCCTTAATCCCGACGAAGTCCCAAACGTCAGCCCAGAATTCGGTGAGATTACTCACCGACCACGCATAGAGACCATCATAATCGGTAAAATTCAGCTGGTGTCTTCCGTTAACGAACGTCATGAAACGGAACATGTTGCTGTTCCTGATGCGCTCCTCCGAAGGCTTCCACAACAGCTTTCCCATCGTGATCCCTCCATGTTGATGAGTAAACTCATTCCTGAGTCACTGCCGGTGTTTCTTCTTTTCCAGGGCTTTTTGCAGCCGATCGGCGAGAGTCCCCAACCCCTTTGGCCCATCTGCCGTCTCATCCCGATAGACAACTGCCTCCTCCCGGGGCGCAGTTGTCCCCTCCAAGTAATCCCCCAGCAGCCCCCGGCTGTGAACATCTTCATGACAGTATACGCAGAGGTTTTCCCAATTGCTCCCATCGGGAGGGTTGTTTTGGTGATTGCCGTCCTTGTGGTGCACTGTCAGGAGGTGTCGATGAGCTGCATCGAATTCCCGGCCGCAGCGGCCACAGATCAAGCCGTGCAGGACAAGAGACCGGTCCCGGTAATCGCCTTCTCCGGCGAGTTGCGTCGTTTTGAGCTCTCGGACAATTTCCTCGACCGGTCTCGTCGGTGCCGTCTTACTCCGTACCGCGTTGACACGAATCCGCCCTCCTCGGTTTCCATAGGTCACACCGGACATCTCGCCTTACCTCAGCCTTCTTTGCCGTACCCGTGAAAAAATCATCATTAATCAATGCGGATTATTGTCAGTTGCAGTCCTTTTTCACCGGACGCTTACTCAAAAGGTGGTCAAGAAAGACACGGATGCCCTTCACCACTGCCAGCAGAGGTCCGCATCTTCTGGACGAAAGGTCGAACGGACATTTCTTCGGAGGATCTCTTCCACACCGGCGACAAGACCGAGCATCCCCTGAATCCTGCTTACCATCAGCGAGAGATCCTCTACCTGCCGATGAACCGTGGTGGTTGTCCGGTTGATATTGGTCGTGATCTCTTCCAGGTTTTTCATGATTGCAGGCAGGTTTTGATTGAGCACCTGGAGAGTCGTGGCCATGTTCTTTGCCGTTCGCCAGAGCTGCAGGAAGAAGGGGATGGAAAGACTAGCAAACAGCAAAAAAGCGACGCCCAAAATGATCAGAATGATGTCCAGCTTCTCCATAACTCCCCTCCGTCCGTGCCGATGGCGCTCAGACAGCCTTCCCTTGCTCCTCTTTGAACGCCTCGACACCCGCATCGATCGCCTTTTTCAGGCGATTCTTGCCCTCTTGCAGCGTTTCCTTTCCCCGTCCGGTCAGCTTTTCGACCTTTTCTTCCACTTCTTCCGCCTTCTCCAACGCCGTCTCCTCAAGCGTCTTCAGCCGCTGCACGGTCGCCTCATAGGCTTTCCGGCTCTTTTCTACAGCAGCCTCGTATTCCTCCCTTGCCTTGGTCAGAAGTTCATCGGCCTTTCTCCCGATCTCCTCCCTTGTTTCCTTGCCGCTTTTTGGCGCATAGAGGATGCCAATCACTGCGCCGATCAAACCGCCGACTACCAGTCCGGCAATAAAATCCCCATTTTTATTCATCGTATAGTCCTCCTTTCCTCGCTTGCATTGTCTGAGATAATAAACGTAAACGTAATATTGAACCCGCCAGCACGCATTCCCTGCGGCTTGCCGCGGCCTAAGCTCGCGAAGGCGAAATAGTTTATTTTAATGATACATCAGACCGCCCATCGGCGTCAAAAGGAATTTCACCTCGATACGGCTGACTTTTTGAGATAAAAAAACGGCCGGGCATCTGCCCGACCGTTTTTATTTGCTTCTTCACGCTTTTGCTAGTTACTTTGTCGCAGGAGCTGCCGGTGCAGCCGGTGCCGCAGGCGCGGGCGCCGGAGCGGGCGCAGCCTCAGGTGCGGGTGCGGGAGCCGGGGCCGGAGCCGGGGCTGCCGTCTCAGCCGGCTTTTGCTCTTCTGCCTTCTTGCAGCCGACAACTGCAAATGATAATGTAACAAAGAAAAGCAGCGAAAGAATGATTGCAAATACCTTCTTCATGAATATGTCCTCCTTTCAAATATTTTTTTAACTGTACGCCAAGCCACAACCCTGCGACCGACGCCGCAGTGAACCATACGCCCTTTTTTTACCTTGTCAAGACAATTTTCTCAATATATAAAACTTACGTTGAACCGATGAGGTGGGATCATGATCCTGGGTATTGATGTGGGGGGAACTCACACGGATGCTGTTCTCATAGACCACTTCACCATCAAGAAAAAGGCCAAGGTCCGCACCAACGAACAGAACCTCCTGGCGTCCCTCCTCAATGTTACAAACGAGATCGTCGACGAGGAAACAGTCGCCCAGCTTGAACGAGTTGTCCTCAGTACGACTATCTCTACCAACGCAATCGTCCAGAATAAAGTAGACCGGGTGGGGCTCATGATCGTCAGCGGTCCCGGACTTCACCCCTCTCTTCTTGGCGTCCCCGAAAATACCCATTTTCTTTCCGGTTATGTGAACCACCGGGGGATTCAGGTTACCGGTGTGGACACTGAGGAAGCAACCCGCCTCGGCGCTCATTTCCGAACCGCAGGGATAGAGCATGTCGGCATCATCGGAAAATTCTCGACGCGGAATCCGCAACCCGAAATGACCCTTAAGGAAGTCGTCGCGGATCAATTCCGCCATATTTCCCTCGGCCATCGCATGTCAGGACATCTCAACTTTCCCCGCCGCATCGCGACAACGTATCTCAATGAAGCCGTATGGGAGCGCTACCATCATTTCGTGGCTGAGGTACTCCGTTTTGTCCGTGAACGGAGGATCGACGTCCCCATCTACATCCTGAAGGCAGACGGCGGCACCTTCGACATTGAGCAGTCGGTCGAATTTCCCGTCCAGACGATCCTCTCCGGTCCGGCGGCAAGTGTCATGGGAATTCTGACCATGACCGATTGCAGAGAAGACGCGATCGCCCTCGACATCGGAGGCACAACAACGGATATCGCCGTCTTCGCAGACGGCGTACCGCTGCTCGAGGCTTTCGGGGTCACGATTGAAGGCCGCAAAACACTGATCCGGGGACTGCGGACCAAATCCATCGGCGTCGGGGGCGACAGTACGGTGCGGTTTCAGGAAGGAAAATTGACCATCGGACCCGAACGGGAAGGTCCTGCCGCCGCTTTCGGAGGACCATTCCCGACACCGACGGATGCCATGATCGTCCTCGGGTTAGACCGCGATCGGCAATCGCGACCGGGCGGCGGCTTCCCTACTCCCCATTGCCGAGGCCATGCAACTACCGGTCGGTGAAACGGCCGGGGTAATCTTCCGTGAGACCTGCGGCAAGATCGCCTCCCATGTCCGGAGTATCGTCGAGGAGATCAACAACCAACCGGTCTATACGATCCATGAACTGCTGGAGGGTAAGCACCTCTGCCCCCGCTTCCTCTACGTTGTGGGCGGCCCGGCAGTACCCATGGCAGGGGAACTTGGCCGGCTTCTCTCCTGCGAACCCCGCATCCCCGCGCATTCGGAGGTGGCCAACGCCATCGGGGCTGCTCTGGCCCGCACGACGGCGGAGATGACCATCCTCGCCGATACCGAGCGGAAGATCATGACCATCGCGGAAGAGGGAGTTCAGACCGCCATACCGCCCCGTTTTACGAGCGAGGATGCCATCCGCATCGGCAAGGAAAAGCTCCGGGAAAAGGCCCGGAAAATGGGCGCCCGTGAAGAGGATATGGAGATTGAGGTCGTGGAAGTTCAGGAATTCAACATGGTGCGGGAATACTCTATGACCGGAAAGAATATCCGCGTCAAGGTCCAGATCAAACCTGGCGCCATCGTTGGCTTCAAGCGGGGAAATGCCATATGCTGAAACCGAAGAAACGGACGGGGCTGATCTTCTTCCCCGCCTTCGACTGGGCTATCTCTCCAAGCCACCCGGAACGCGAAGAACGGCTCCTCTATACACAGGATCAAGTTTTTGAGGAAGGCCTCCTCGATATTGAAGGCATCATCGAATACAAACCGGGGTTAGCGACCGCCGAAGACATCAACCGCGTCCACATCTGCGTCCCTGATCCGCTCAGCGTCGTTACCGAATCGCATCTCATCTCGGCGGGCGGTGCAATCACCGCCGCCGATAAGGTCCTCTCCGGGGCGGTGGATAATGCGTTCGCCCTTGTCCGTCCGCCGGGCCACCATGCGATGCTCGTGGTCCACGGCGCCCGCGGTTTCTGCAACGTCAACATTGAAGCGATCATGATCGAATATATTCGAAAATTCTACGGCCCGAAGCGGATCGCCGTGGTAGACACAGACTGTCACCACGGCGACGGGACGCAGGACATCTACTGGAATGATCCGGACACCCTGTGTATCTCCCTCCACCAGGACGGCCGGACCCTCTATCCCGGAACCGGTTTCCACGACGAATTCGGCGGTCCCAACGCCCTCGGGGCGACCGTCAACATCCCGCTCCCTCCCCGAACCTCTGATGAGGGATTTCTGATGGCCCTCGAGAGGGTCATCCTCCCCATTCTGGATGAATTCAAGCCCGATCTCATCATCAACTCCGCCGGCCAGGACAACCATTACAGCGATCCGATCACGAACATGCGTTTCTCCGCACAAGGCTATGCCCTCCTCAATGAACGGCTCGCCCCCGATATTGCCGTACTCGAGGGAGGCTACTCCATCGAAAAGGCCCTTCCCTACGTGAACGTCGGGATCATCCTGGCGATGGCCGGTCTGGATTACAGCCACGTCCGGGAACCGGATTATGATCCGGCAGCCCTCCGGCAGTCCGCTTCGATCACCCGAGCCATCGAAGAAGAGGTCGACCACGTGCTGAAACTCTGGAAGGGCCGCGACGCCATGAAGGAAAAGCTCTTTGGCAGCGCCCGTTATGTCAAGCGGAAGAAATTCATCCATTACGATACGGACGGTATCAGCGAACAGCAGGAGGAAACGGTCCGCATCTGCAGCGACTGCGGCGGCCTCGTGATGATCGAGTCCGCTGCTGACACGGGAAACCGGATCTTTGCCGTCATCCTCCCGGGGAGATGCTGTCCGGAATGCCGGGAAAACGGCGAGATGTTCTTCGAACGGACCAACCGCGGGAAACACAACCATATCTATTTTCAGGACCGGGAGCGAAGCGTCTTTCTGGTCAAATGAGAGGAGAAATCGATGGCAGATGAGATCACCCAAAAGACCAAGGAAACGGCAAATAAGTTATTTGCCGGAGGGATCAAGATGGACCCTCCTTACCTTTTATGGAAGGCTTTCGACCGGGAGTTGGCCAACGATTTTTCTCGTTTCATCACGGGGAATCTCTATTCGCGCAGCGTCCTGTCGCTCCCGGAACGGCAGATGGTTGCTTGCGCCGCGCTTGCGGCGATCCGCGCCCATGACGAGCTGAAGCTTCACGTCAATGCCGCCCTCAATGTGGGCTGCGATCCGAAAAAGCTCGCTGAGCTCTTCTTCCAGATCGGCACCTACGCCGGGATGCCGGCGGTAAATGAGGCGCTGGATGTTTATCGGGACGTCCTCATCGCACGGGGAGAGTGGCCGCTTCAAACGTAGGGAATGCCGGCTTTTGCTTATCCCTGCGGCATGAAGGGCAGCAGGATGTATGCGTCCTTGCCACCGCCGGCATGGAGGGTTACATTCCCCCCAAAGATCTTCGGAGGCCGGTCTCGTGGATCGTCATGGAGAAACGGCCCCACCCCCGTGAATTCATTTTTCATACTCGCAAGTCTCGCGCCGCCGCCGGGGTAAACATAGTCCCTCCCCCGTACGGTAAGGGCAATCCGACAACCTGCGGGAACAACGACACAGGTCGGCCAGATCTCCACATCAAGCTCATACACCTCACCGGGCGTCAAGAGCTGCTTTTCGTCATGGGTATGATAGGGACGGTATTCCTTGGTGAGTCCCGGATCGAGTTTGCGATGCGATGCCCTGAGCCAGCCCTGACCGATCGGGGTATGGGGGTCGAGCGCCCCGGGAAAGACGATCTCCTTCAGATCCGGGGCGAAAACGCGCAGAACGAGGAACAGATCCGCGTCTTGTGTCTCCGACGACACGAACAACTTCGCCGCCGTGGGGCCGGTAATCTCGGTATCCTTTTCGAGGGGGGGCGTCAGGAAGGTCGTCCCGTCGCCGAGACCGTCATAGGTGACCGATCCCACCTGGACAACCGGCTTCAGGCTGAGGCTGTGGTCTATGGGGTTGAGGTAAAATCTGGTCCACTCGGTGCGGGCAACCGGCCATTCGTTCTCACGACGCTGGACAAACCGGTCGATGTGGCGCACCTGCAACTGCACACGCGGCTGCTCATGCCAACCCGTATCTTCTCCCTTGAGAAAATGGCCGAAGAAGCGCTTCTGCAGATTGACGCCGTAATCGGTATAGAACTCCGTCCAGTGCTCGATGCCATGGACCTCCAGCCACTTATCCTTGGATGCCGCGCGCACGAATCCCTCAAAATTCCCCCGCGGGTGAAGCCCCTGGCCGCCCCAGTTGGCAGCGGAGAGAAACGGCACGGTCACCTTCGACCAGTCCGGCATTCGCGACTGCCAGTAATCCACATTGTCGAAAGGATGGGCGAAAATCTCCTCCCCGAAGTCACACCTGTTCGCCCCGAGTTCTTCCTGGGTCAGCGTCTCCGGCCCCGCAACCCAATCCGCCACCATGCGGCTGCGGTGCCCCCGTTTGCCCACCCCGTGCTGGACCGTCCTGACCTGCATGTCATACCAATTCGCCGCAAACGTGCACAGGATGCCTCCGTGCCACGCCAGATCGCGATAGAAGTCGGCGGCCCCCTCCCAGGCGCACATAGCTGCCAGATGCGGAGGCTGCAGGGCAGCCACCTGCCACTGGTTCATGGCGTAATAGGAGATGCCGTTGAGACCGATCCTGCCGGTGCTCCACGGCTGGAGAGCGGCCCATTCAATACAGTGGTAAAAATCCTTTGCCTCCCGGGCGGACCATATGTCGAGATACCCTTCGGACCGGCCGCATCCACGGGAGTCCACCCGCACGCACACATACCCGTCCGGCACCCATTTCTCCGGATCGACGACTTCCCAGCACTGGTACTTGTTGGTGGAGCCCGCCGTCACATCGGGGTGCTCATCGGCCATGATCCGCCACTGGTCGGGATAGCCGTCCTGAAACGTAAGCCACTTGCCGTACGGACCGTACGAGATGATGACCGGGTATCGACCCTCTGCGACGGGCCGATAAACATCGGCGCGGAGGATGATGCCGTCTTCCATGGCGATCGGCACATCCCAATCGATCCTCATCCCATCCCTCAGTTCGCTCTTCTGGCTCATATCTACTCCTCTCTGCTGATTGCCTGCTTTCGCTAACAAGGCGAAACCCTTACCCGTTTAATTTGAACAGGCCTACTGCATTGTCCCGGAGAATCCTTCGGCGATCGAATTCGGCTATTTGGGTCAGACGCAGAACTGTTTCCACGGGCTCATTATCTCCCATGTCGTAGGGATAATCGGTTCCGAGAAGGACATGATCGCTTCCGACGAGGGAAACCAAATAGTGGAGCGCTTCGTCGCTGTGGGTAAGAATATCGAAATAGAAATTCCCCAGGAATTGACGGGGCGATTTCCTGATAAAGTCTCTGCATTCAGGCCGGACCTGATAGCCATGCTCCAGTCTTCCGAAGATGTACGGAAGCTGGCCTCCCCCGTGGGCCAGGATCACCTTGAGGTTCGGGTACTTCTCCAGGACGCCGCTGAAAATCAGATTGGCGGAGGCGATGGTGGTGTCGAGCGGATTGCCGATGAGATTGCTCAGATAGAATTCCTGGAGGCGGTCCATTCCCGCAACGTGATGGGGATGGATGAACAGCGGGAGCCCGTTCTTTTCCAGGAGCTCATAGATCGGCCAGAAGGCCTTATCCCCTAATTCTCTGCCGCCAACATGAGAACCGATCTCTATTCCCCTGAGGCCCAGCTTGTTGATCGCCCGATCCAACTCGTTGAGGGCGGCATCGGGCACCTGAAGGGGAAGGGTCGCCATGGCGGCAAAGGAGGCCGGGTAACTCTTGACCATCTCGGCGAGCTGATTGTTTTGATACCGGGCCAATGCGACGGCCAGCCCCGCTTCGATCTCGTAAAAAAAAGCAAAGGGGGTGGAGGAGAGAATAGAGAAGGCGAGCTTTCTCTCCTCCATATCGCGAATCTTCTTTTGAATGTCTCGAAGGGGTTCGCGAAGAGCGGGCATGAGCCCTTTGTTGATCTCGGCAGACCGGGGTCCCATCGTCGAAACGATAAATCGGAAGAAGATCTCCTCGTCGGAATATTGCTTTTTCACAATCGAAAGGGTATCGGGAAACTCCACATGTGTGTGAACGTCGATGGCAATGTGTTTCATGAATTCTCCTTGTCAATGTCTGTTGTGAAAAAAGGGATTTGATATTGTGCCGTTGATAGACGGCGGAAGAGATAGAAATTACCCCGAACGGTTACCCACCCGCGACGGGGACCATAAACGTGATCTCATCCCCATCACGGATTTGTGTTTCCCACTGTCCGAGCGACAGAATGTTTCTCCCGTTCAACAGGAGAACGGCACCATTCACCGGTGCAAGGTCATCGCCGACAAACCGCCCCAACTCCCCCTTGTCCCGATCCTTGAGGTCCCGCAAAACGTCTTTCAACGCCCTGGAGGCTGGTTCCAGAGAGATCTGCTGCTTGAGTTTGATCTCTACCCCGATTATGTTGATAATGACCTTCATGAGGTCCGCTGCTCAACCATGAAACTTTTCATTTACGAGCTCATACTTTTGCAGCGTGGCTTCCGTGGGGACACCCGCTGCATCCCAGCCCTGGCAAGAGTAAAAATCATCGATCATCCGGTCGAGATTTTCCTCTCCGACGCACTGTCCCTTGCCCGGTCCATCGGGTAACGGCTCCCGGAGCGTTCTCTCGGGAAGGGTATCATCCGCCCGGGTAAATCCCTCCCGGTTGTTGAACATCCTGATCAGGGTCTCCGTCCTTCCGGCCATGGCCAGAAACTCATCCTGCGAAATCGCCTCGCCGGTTGCCGCCCGAAAATAGTTTGCATAATCATCGAGGGTCAAGGGGATGAACTTGGCCGGCATATCACAGACCAGCAGGGAATGAAAAATACAGTTTTCGGCATAAAGGTCCTTGATCATCGCCCCCTTCCCCTCTGCGGTATAGGGAGGATAGCCCCCGAGGATCTCCTTGGCCGGCGGCCAGGCCCTGCGGTGACAGGCCCCCCGCGGAGAGACGGCATAGGAAAGGCCTGAACCGAAGGCGCCCCGCGGATCGTAGGCGGGGAATTCCAATCCCTTGACCTGCATGGCAAATCGATCGGCGCCCTCTCCGATCTGATGGGCCGTCGCCCGGACCCCCTGGGACATGATTTCCCCGAATCCTCTCCGATGGGCGATCAGTTCGATGGCGGCCAGACAGGCTTCGTCATCCCCGAAATTCAGTTCCAGGCCCTCCGCTTGCTTGCCGGTGAGGAGCCCTTTTTCGAAACATTCCATGACAAAGCCAATGACGTTCCCCGTGGATATGGTGTCCAACCCCAATTTGTCGCACAGGACGTTTGCCTGGATGATGGTGGGGAGTGAATCGATGAGGAGATTGGACCCGAACATCCCGATGGTCTCATACTCAGGACCTTCCACGGTGGTTCCCTTATATTTACCTTCAGCGGCCTCGGTGATCAGACTGCAATGGACAAAACAGGACTGACAGGATTTATGGGATTTTACGCTCTTATAGACGCCCACCGAATCGATCTTCCCCAAGGCCTTTTCCCAGGTCCCATATTGGAAATTTTTCGTGGGAAGGATTCCGCCCGTATGGGTGAAATTCAAGGTCAGAGGCGTCCCGTATTTCGACCTGGCCTGAAAGACCTGGCTCATCTTGGCACGCTGGTAGTTTTCCCGATTCAGCTCAATGATCCTTTGATGATCGTGAAACTGCACGTTTGCGGCCCCTCTGACGACGATTGCCTTGAGCCGTTTCGAACCCATGACGGCCCCGACCCCACCCCTGGCTGCCTGCCGATAGTAATCACTGTTGATGCAGGCATAACTGCAAAGGTTTTCTCCCGCCGGCCCGATGGACGAAACCCCTGCGGACGCATTTCCCTCAAGTTCCTTGAGTGTTTTTTCCGCTGCGAAACTATCCTTTCCCCAGATCGAACCGGCCTCACGGATCTCAGCACCCCTGTCATCGATCTTCAGATAGCAGGGGGAATTCGATTTTCCCCGGATCACGATGCCGTCATAGCCTGCCTTTTTCAGCTCGATGGATATCCTCCCGCTGGAATAGCTGTCACACCATCCGTGGGTAAGCGGTGACTTGGTCACCACGACAAACTTGGACGAGCCGGGGACCATCGACCCCGTAAGGGGACCCGTCAGAAAGATGAGGATATTTTCCGGAGAAAGCGGGTCCGTGTTCGGCGGCAGCAAATCAAACAGGAGTCTTGCCCCCAGACCTCTTCCTCCCAGGTATCTCTTAGCCACTGCGGCGGAAATGCCGATCTCCCGGGTCTTTCCGGAAGTCAGATCGACATCCAGCAGTTTTCCGCATATCCCTTTCATAACCACCTTTACCACACCATCAAACGTTTATGGCTGCCACTGAACGGTATCTGCTAGTTATGCCTTTAACGCGGTGTTTCGGGAAAGAAGTGCGTCGTTTATATATTACTGTGCGCAGAATCCGCCGTCAACCAGGATGGTCTCACCCGTTACGAAACTGGAGGCTTCGCTGGCCAAAAAAATCGCCGGTCCGACAATCTCGACGGGCTTGGCCGTCCTGTTGATCGGCACTTTTTTCAAGAGATTGGTGTAAAACTCGGGATTGGAGAATAATTGATGACGGGCCTCCGTCCAGACGGGACCGGGCGCAATAGCATTGACATTGATCCCTTTGGCGGACCATTCAAGAGCCAGTGTCTTGGTCAGATTTGAAACGGCGGCCTTGCTCGCGGCGTACGCAGTTCTTCCGCCGAATCCGACGACTCCAAAGGAGGAACTCATGTTGATGATTCGACCGCCGCCCTGCCGCAGCATAACCTTGCCCACCGCCTGGCAACAGAAAAACAGCGCCTTCAGGTTGATATCCAGGACAAAATCCCAGTCCTTCTCGGTCATCTCTTCAGCGGCTTTGTGCACGTTCACCCCGGCAATGTTGGCCAGGATATCGATCCTGCCCATCTCGTTAACCGTTGTTTCGACCATAGAGTCTATCTGGTCGCCATGGACCAAGTCGATGGTAAGAACCAGGCAGCGCCGCTTGTGGGCCTCAATTTCGTCTTTGAGCGTCAGCAATTTCTCATCCGTGAGATCGATCGCCACGACATCCGCGCCATATTGGGCAAAACCAAGGGCTATTTCCCTGCCGATCCCCTGCGCGGCGCCCGTGACGAGGGCAACTTTCCCCTGTAAAGAAAACAAATCCAGCATAAGTATCCTCCTTTGATCCCTTCTCCGGAAAAAGGTGTTATTCCGAAACCGTCACACCCCCAAATAACGATGCTTTGCTTCCTGGTCCTCCCAAAGCTGCTCCGGCGTCGATGAATACACGATCACCCCCTTGCTCATGAGATGGAGGCAGTCTGCAAACTTCCTGGCAAAAGAAAGGTTTTGTTCAACCAGGAAAATTGACAACCCCTCTTCTTTCAGCCGCAGTATGGCATCGCCCACTTCGCGTACCAGAACGGGCGCCAACCCCTCCGTGGGCTCGTCCATGAGGAGAAAAAGAGGGTTTGAGATCAGGGCTCGTGCAATCGCCAGCATCTGCTGCTCTCCTCCGCTGAGGGTATTGGCCCTCTGATCGCAGCGTTCCTCGAGACGGGGGAAAAGGGAATAGATATTCGCAAAATCCCAGCGCTGTACACCGGAGCAACGCTCGGCGATGGCAAGGTTTTCCTTCACCGTCAGGGAGGGAAAGATGCGCCTGCCCTGAGGCACGAGGCCCATCCCCAGTTTGATGATTTTATACGAATCCATGCGGGTGATGTCCTGGCCGTTGAAGAGAATCGCACCCCTCCTCGCCGGGGTAAAACCGACAATGGATCGAATAAGCGTGGTTTTCCCCACTCCATTGCGCCCCAAGAGGGCTACAACCGTGCCTTTCGCCACCTCCAGGCTCACCCCCTGGATCACATAGCTGTCGCCGTAATAGGTATGAATGTCGACTATCTTGAGCATGCTATCACTCCGCACCCAAATAGATCTCATGCACGGTTGCGTTATTTCTGATCTCCTCCTTTGTGCCCTCGGTCAGAAATTGCCCCTGGTATAAAACGGTGATCCGCTCGGCAAATTCGAAGGCGACATCGAGATCGTGTTCTATCAGGACGATCGTGATCGAAGGATCGAGCTTCTTGAGTAACATGGTCAGGTCCTGAGTTTCCGCGGAAGAGAGCCCCGCCGCCGGTTCGTCGAGAAGCAGAAGGCGGGGTTTTTCGGCGAGGGCCATGGCCACCTCGATCCGCCGCTGATCTCCATGGGAGAGATTCTTCACCAGTTCATTGCGCTTCTCCCATAGATCGAATTCGTGCAAGACATCGTCGCAGTGATCCATATGGCACTGGTAGGAGGAGAGCGTACGGAACATGACGAACTTCCTCCGGTCCAGGGCCTGGCACGCCATCAGGATGTTTTCCGTCACGGTCAGGCAGCGGAACAGATTGGTGACCTGATACGTCCTGGCTATTCCCAGGGCGGCCCGGCGGTAGATGGGGTATCTGCTGATCTCCTTTCCGAAATAGAAGATCCGCCCCCTGCTCGGCGGATAGATACCACTGATGAGATTGAAGAGCGTCGTTTTCCCGGCGCCGTTGGGCCCCATCAGGACGCGTCTCTCCCCCTGCTCGATGGTCAAATTGACTCCATCGACGGCCCGCAACCCCCCAAAATCGATGGAGAGGTCTTTGAGGACCAGGCACGGATCAGATCCCTTCTTCTCCCCTCTTTCCGTTGACCCCATATACTTCCTTCGATCCTTTCCTCGGCTGCCGTTCAGACGCCGCTTTTCCCCAAATATCTTTCCCAACCGTCCTTGCATCGCCCCCAGTTGCTATCCCTCCCCTGCCAACCCCGGCGGGGAACCGGAGAAACGAAAACTGTGGTTATGGCTCTGTCTGCTCGTCTGACACCTTCTTTACGCATGCTTTATTCTGTCGCCCCTTGAGCCAATCCCTGAGAAGATTGATGAGGCCCTGCGGGGCGTAGAGGATCGTGAGAATATAAATGGTGCCCAGGATGAGCAGCCAGCGCTGGGTATAGGCGCTGATGAAATTCTTGAGAAATACGATGATCCCGGCCCCCAGGGCGGGGCCGATCAGGGTCCCCGGTCCGCCAAGGATGACCATCAGCACGATTTCGATCGATGCGTTCAGGTCCATGTCAAAGGGGCTGATGAAGCCGTTGAAATAGGCCCAGAATACGCCCGCAAAGCCGGCGAATGCAGCCGATACGACATATGACAGGTACTTATGAAGCCAGGAATGATACCCCAGGACCCGCATCCGGGATTCGCTCTCCCGGACACCCTTGAGGCTGTGACCGAACGGGGACCGGACGAGGATGGCCATCATGACCAGAGCGATGAGAAAGAAAGCAAAAATGCAATAATAGAAGGTAAGCGGGTCTTTCAAGGCGATCGGAAGGCCGATATCCGGCCTGACGATTCCCGAAATCCCGTTGTCGCCGCCGGTCATCGTGACCCAGCGGAAGGCAAGCCCCCAGAGGACCATCCCCAGGGCCAGGGTGATGATCAGGAAATAGACCCCGGTCAGCGTGGGCGACCAGGAAGCCGAAAATCATGCTGATCAAAACGGACAGGGAGATGCCGCTGATGAAACAGAAGAGGAATCCCATCTTGTATCGGGTGGAGAGGATTGCCACCGCATAGCCGGCCACTCCGAAAAAACCCGCATGCCCGAAAGATGACAACCCCGTGTAACCCAGGAGGATATCCAGACTCATGGCCAGGATGGCGAAGATCAGCATC
Source organism: uncultured delta proteobacterium (assembly GCA_963817385.1). Taxonomy (GTDB): domain Bacteria; phylum Desulfobacterota; class Syntrophia; order Syntrophales; family UBA5619; genus JAKAFS01. The sequence goes on along the minus strand of CAWFOM010000010.1, from coordinate 166,036 downwards.
TGCGTCAGGAGCGTGACCCAGTAGGAGGCATAAAAAGGCGGCATGACCAGCAGGACCAGGACTGCCAGAGTCAAGCCGATGATGTTCGTTTTAGAACGGAAGAGATCTTTCATGTCTTCACTCTTTTCCGAAGAGTCCGGTAGGTTTGAGCGCAACCACCAGCGCCATGGGGGCGAACAACGTGAAATAGGAGAGTTCCGGAATCAGGGCCTTGCCGAAGTTGTCCACGAGCCCCACCAGGACGCTTCCCACGGCAGAACCGAGGAGACTTCCCCTTCCCCCGACGATAACCACCACAAAACCTAGCGAGAGAAGTTCGAAATCGAGTCCCGGATAAACCCCGAAGATGGGACCTCCCATGACCCCTCCGAAGCCGGCTAGGAAGGCGCCCAGCCCAAACATGCACCCCGAAATCATCGGAACGTTCAGACCCACGCCCCCTGCCATCTCATGATCATCCACCGCCGCCCGAAGTTTCGCCCCGACCAGGGTTTTCTCATTGAAGAGCCACAAGGCGGTGGCAACCACCGTCGCCACGCAAAAAATGAAAATACGGTAAACGGGAAAAACGACGTGAACTATCTTTACGGACCCCTTCAGGTATTCAGGACAAGGGAGGATGTAGGGATCCCCTCCCCAGATCAGGAGGGAGAGATCGCGGAAAAGCAGGGCAAACCCCAGGGTGATCATCATTTGCGGAAGGGCCTGGAGAGGAAATCTCCTCAGGAAACCGCGCTCCATGATGAAACCGAGCACCCCCACGGCCAGTCCTCCCGCCACGGCGCCCAGAAAGAAGTTATTCGTCTTTAAAATTACCGACAGCCCGACATATGCCCCCACCATGAAAAATGATCCATGGGCGATGTTGACGATCTTCATCACCCCGTAGATCAGAGAGAGTCCGCTGGAAAGCAAAAAAAGAAGGGCCGCGAAAGAAAGCCCGTTGAGCGTCTGGACCAATAAAAAATCGCCCAAAATGATTCCTCCTGGCATTGGCCGTTTCCGTGATGACGGCACTCACCTCAACACGCCCCGCAAATTTCACCCCTTGCAGGGGTGCGCGAAAAAGTGCTTCCCCCGCACGAGTGAAATCACGGCATTTTCAGGTCGTACCCAGAAAGCGCTTCAGTGTTCCGCCCCTGCGGTAAATTTACAGAATAATCTCCTTATCGTACGGGGCGGCGCCATGATGGGTTCATCAGCCGGTCAGGGTTTCACGGGGGGATATTCGCGCGAATATACCGGCTGCTTCAGGAACTCTTCGGGTTTGTACGTCCAGAACTGGGAGACATTCGGATAGGTATGAATCACTGTGTTCCGCAGCTCCCCGCCCACTCTTTCAACTTTGCGGACATAGATATTCTGAATCGGATTCCCATAGAAGTCAAGTTTCATCGGTCCCCGGGGGACGTCTTTCAGCTCGACCTGCTTGAGGGCTGCCAGGAGCTTCGGCCTGTCTTCCACATCGCCCTTGACGGCTTTGATGGCTTCCACAATCCACCGTGCCCCGGTGTAAGTTCCCTCGGAGTAGTAGGAAGCTGCCTTTTTGGCCTTCGCGCGGAATCCCTTGACAAATTTTTTGTTGGCCGCGTTGTCGAGGACCTCGCTGTAGATGAGAGGAGTGATGATTCCGATTGCCTCATCGCCCATGGAGGGGAGGGCGTGCTCATCGGTCAGCGTTCCGCCGCCGATCAACGGGATCTTGTCCTTGAGTCCGAATTCCTTGTACTGTTTGACAAACTGCAGCGTCAAGCGGCCGGAGAACACGGCGAAGACCGCGTCGGCATCCTTCGAAATCTGTGAGAGATAGGGGCTCATGTCCTGGGCAGTCAGCGGGACCCATATCTTTTGCAGGATCTTTCCGCCGGCATCTTCAAAGGTCTTATGGAACCCCCCTACGCACTCCCATCCGAATGCAAAGTCATACGCAACAATCGAGACCTTCCGGTATTTGAGCGTATTGTATGCATACTCTCCGAAGGGCTGATGCGGTTGACTGCTCGACCACCCCGTACGGACAATCCATTTGGGTATTTTTCTCTGCGTGATGTCATCCGCGGACATAATGGGGTAGGTCATGGGGATCTCTTTGGAGTCGATGTAGGGTGCGAGTGCATAGGCGGTGGAGGCCATCATGCCGCCGGTCATGATATGGACCCCATCCTTCTCCACCAACTTTCTTGACTTCGTGAGCCCTGTTGCCGGATTTGCCTCGTCGTCCTCTACAAGGAGTTCGATCTTTCGACCGGCCGCCTGATAATTGATCTCTTCGAGGTACTGTTGAAAAGCCGCCAGCATATCCTTGCCCTGGGCGGCAAATCCACCCGAAAGGGGGGCAAGCAAGCCGATCTTGATGGGGCCTTTCTCTGCTGACCACACGGGTAAGGGGTTGAAAACGAAGAGACACACCACCGCAGCCAAAACAGCTGTCAACCATTTTTTCTTCATCGTTCCTTTCCTCCCTGTCTGTTATCTTTTTCAACAAGAAACTCCGCTGATATCAGTCGACTATAAGAAGGGGTGGGTGGTGTGTCAAGGGATATTTTTTCTTTTAGCGGCTCAATTCCCTTGACACACATACCCCCTGTCCATATACTTCCCCCGACGATGGATGCTAAAGAATCAGCGGCATGAATCGGGTGCGGACAAGGGTACGCGGAGACGATATCAATGAAGTTCAGCGTAGCGGCAATTCAAACGAAGACGTTTCTGGAGGCCGATGAGCAGACGAGGAATATCGAGAAGGCTCGTGAATACGTAGCGGAGGCGGCCGATCTGGGCGCAAAGTTCATCTGCTTTCCCGAGACCTATCCGGGGCCCTGGAAGGCGCCCCTGAGTTATTCCCCCGTTGAGCCGCTTCAGGAGATGGCGAAGAAGCATGACGTCTATGTCGTTGCCGGAGCCAACTGTCCCGTTCCCGGAAACCCCGGGAGAGGGTATACGTCACAGATCCTTGTGGGGCCGGACGGTTCGGTAGGAAGGTACAATCGAACAATTCCCAAGGGCCCCTGGATCTATAAAGGGGGCCGTTTTTGGGACTATGATTACCAGGAGGCCGACGACCTACCGGTGTTCGAAACCCCCTTCGGCACGGTGGGAATCCTCATCTGCAGCGAGGTCTATGTCCCGGAGCTGTCCCGCCTCCTCGCTTTGAAGGGGGCGGAGATCATCTTTCTGCCCGCCGGCATCTGTAAATACGAACTTCAGGCCACTTGGCGGAACCTCATCTGGTCCCGGGCGATTGAGAACCTCGCCTATACGGTTACGTGCCAGAACATCTTCGGCGCCGAACAGGGGCTTGCCATGATCTGCAGCCCCGAGGAGATTGTTGTCGAATCGACGAAACTCGGAATCTTTATCGCCGAGTGCGACATCGACCGCATTCGGTGGCTCCGACAGGAGAAGGATCTCTACGGACCGCCCATGCCCTGGAATACGAAACCCGGCACCCTGCGGGACTGGCGCCGTTCCGAGGTGTATCGGAAGAATTGCCCCGACTGGTAGGGCAAATGAATCTGGTTATTCACGACCCAGAAAAAGGTCATTGGCTGCAATTCGCCTGCCCCCATGCCATCCTGCAGACCGCGAATCTGCCGGACGTCATCCCGCTTCTTGCGGAAGTGGAGACGCGTGTCGAACGCGACGGACTCTATGCCGCCGGCTGGATCTCGTACGAAACGGCACCCGCCTTTGATCCGGTCTTCCACACCCATCCCGCAACGGCTTTCCCCCTCGTCTGTCTCGGCCTCTTCAGCTCCCCGACCATCCTGGCGGCGCTTCCTGCCGCTGAGGCTCAATCCTCAGGCGCTGCCGCCTGGCAGCCGTCAGTCACCCGGAACGAGTATGATGCCGCCATCGACCGCATCCGAGAGCACATCGCCGCCGGCGATACCTACCAGGTCAACTACACGCTCCGCCAGCGGAGCGTCTTTCGGGAAGACCCCTGGGGGTTCTTTCTCAAGACTTGTGTGGACGCCCCCTATGCGGCCTTCGTGGACACCAGAGCATTTTCCCTCTGTTCCGCTTCGCCCGAGCTCTTCTTTTGTCTGCACAATCAGGAGATCTTCTCAAGACCGATGAAAGGCACTGCTCCCCGGGGAAGAACCCTTGCCGAGGACCGCGCAAACGCCCGGTGGCTGCACATGTCCGAAAAGAACCGAGCGGAAAACGTTATGATCGTCGACATGGTCCGCAATGACCTCGGTCGAATCGCTCGCACAGGCAGCGTCCGGGTTCCCCGACTCTATGAGATTGAAAAATATGCGACGGTCTGGCAGATGACCTCTACGGTTAAAGCCAGAACCGCGGCATCATTTCCCGATATTCTGCGGGCGCTTTTCCCCTGCGCCTCCATCACCGGCGCCCCGAAGGTCAAGACCATGGAACTCATCGCCTCACTCGAGACATCGCCGCGCAATATTTATACCGGAGCGATTGGCTTTGTCGGTCCCGGCCGTCGCTCCCGATTCAGCGTGGCCATTCGCACGATCCTGATCGATAAACTCGTCCACCGGGCCGAATACGGTGTCGGAGGTGGCATCGTCTGGGATTCCTCTGCCGGGGAGGAGTACGAGGAGTGTCTGAACAAGGCGAAGATCATTCTGGACCCCGTTTTCCCCCATCCCTTCCGGTTGCTGGAAACACTGCTCTGGACACCCGATGAGGGATACTTCCTCGAGTCGCGCCACCTTGACCGCCTGCACGAATCGGCTCAGTATTTCGATTACCCGTATGATGCACAGCGTATCAGTCAGGTCTTGCTTACCGCTGCAACGCAGGTCTCCCGGGGAGCGTACCGAATGCGCCTGCTGCTGTCGCATGATGGAACAGTGGAATGCTCCTCCACGCCTCTTGAGCCTCCGGACGGCCGCCTCCTCAGGGTATGTATCGCGAAAGACCCTGTCCATTCACGGGATCGCTTTCTTTTTCACAAGACGACCCGCCGGGAGATCTACGAAATAGCCCGGGCGTCTTTTCCGGATGCTGATGATGTCCTCTTGTATAATGAGGCGGGAGAGATGACGGAATCGTGCATCGCCAATCTGGTGATCCTCCGCAACGGCCGGCTGGTAACGCCACCAGTGGGCTGCGGTCTGCTCAGTGGCACGTACCGTGCGGAGTTGCTGGAACGCGGTGAGATCTCGGAAGAAACGGTGAGCCTTTCGTCGCTAAGACGGGCGGAAAAGATCTTCCTGATCAATTCCGTGCGCAAATGGCGGGAGGCCTCCCTGGCTCCCTAAGATGATTTATAAATCCTCTTGACATGCCGGTCTGTGTTCGGTATCGTCACGCCGCGTGAAACGATTTCTGCAATTATATGATCCCCGGATATTATTCGGCCGCAATGCATTCCAACGACCAGACCATCCGTGAACGCGTGCTCCGTGCGATCTTCTGCAATCGCATTGCAGGTCTGCATTTTCCCGGTCATTTTCTCGAAATCAAGTGGCAGAAAGTCGCCCGCGGCACCGCGCGAGCGGCGCTGGAGATCGGGCCGCACTGCACCGATGCGAATGGGACTCTGAACATTGTGGCGCTGGGGATCCTTGCCGACAACATGCTCGCCGCCGTTGCGCGGACCGGGGCCGCGCCGGGAGCACGGTTGGGGACCATCCATCTCCAGCTACAATTCACCGGGGCGACGGCCGCCGGGGATATCAACGCCACATCGTATCTGCTCGGCCGCACGGAGGGCGCAACGCTGCAACAGTCGCTGTCGTCATCGATAATCCACGCAAACGGTAAACCGATCTGTCATGCGAGCGGTGCACACGCGCTCCTCGATGCACCCCCGGGCGTCACTCTCGCTCCATTGCCATGGGAGCGTACAGAGCCCGCACCGATCTTATCGGTCGATGTCGACAAGCTCGACCCGCACGAGCGTGCGATCCTCAGGGCATGTGACGCCGCGCTTGCGAAGGCGTCATCGCATGCCTCGTTTATCCAGCGCTTCTGGGGTGGCATGCCTCGCTGCAGCGCGCGAGGCGCCAACAATCGCGTGACGATCGGACCGCACATCGCCAACCGCGTCGGCCATGTGCAGGGCGGAATCCTTATCGGTCTCGCAGCGGCCAATGCATGCGTGGCTGCGCCCGCAGCAATGATGTTGTCGAATGTGTCCGCATGGTACATCAGCCCCGGTCGCGGCACCGCACTCAAGGTCAGATCGCACGTCTTGCACGCCGGCCGCACCATCACTGTGGTGCGCACCGAAATTAAAACCGCCGTCGGCGAACGAGTGCTCGAGGCGGTCAGCAATCACGTCGCGTGCAAGCGCGACTGAGTACGCTACCCGGCGTCGGTTTAGGCGCCTGTGGCCGGGGCTCCTGCCTGGAGCGATCGCTTGCGACATCGACGCCGAAACCTTGATAGGTTGGCATTACACTTGTAGCGTTCTATCATGTGCATATTTTCTTCATTCAGAACGAAACAGGGAGGATAGGGAGATGACGAAAAAGATTGCTGTTTTTGTAGGAAGCCTTCGTAAAGAATCCTTCAATCGGAAGATGGCAAAGGCGCTCGCAACACTTGCACCTGAGTCACTGGTGCTTGAGATCATCGAGATCGGCGGGCTTCCCCTCTACGACCAAGACCATGATGATGGGGGAAACCCGCCTTCAACGTGGACGGCGTTCAGGGAGCGGGTGAAATCGTTTGACGGTCTCCTGTTCGTTACGCCTGAATACAACCGCTCGGTTCCCGGCGTGCTGAAGAACGCTCTCGACGTGGGATCGCGACCATACGGCCAGAGCGTCTGGGGAGGAAAGCCCGGTGCGGTGATAACCGTTTCACCTGGCGCAATAGGCGGCTTCGGCGCAAATCATCACCTTAGGCAATCTTTCGTTTTCTTAGATGTTCCCGCAATGCAACAGCCTGAGGCATACATCGGAGGTGCTGCGCAACTGTTCGACGACAACGGTAATATTATGAATGAGACAACGCGGGAGTTTCTCAGAAGATTCATGGAATCGTTCGCGGTTTGGGTTGCAAAGACTTCACACGGTAATTAGTGTGGAAAGGTCTTCATTCCCCCTTGAAGACAGGCTTGCGCTTTTCCCCAAAGGCAGCAAGCGCCTCCAGTCGGTCTTTCGTCGGGATCGTCACCTCGTAGGCCTTCGACTCCAGTGGAAGGGCCACACCGAGCGAGGCTTCCATCCCGCAGTTGATAGCGAACTTCGCCTGAGCGACACCGATGGGGCCGTTCTTGGCGATCTCCCGGGCCATATCCAGCGCGGCCGGCATCAACTCCCCGGCCTCGACAACCCGGTTGACCAGCCCGATAGCGAGCGCCGTCCCGGCGTCGATACGCCGTGCGGTAAAGATCAGTTCCTTCGCCTTGGCGATGCCGATGATCCGCGGTAGCCGCTGCGTCCCGCCGGCCCCCGGGATGATCGCGAGGCTTGTCTCGGTGAGCCCCATGACCGCGTTTGCAGCGGCGATCCGGAGATCACAGGCGAGGGCCAACTCGATACCGCCGCCGAAGGCGAAGCCGTTAATCGCGGCGATCACCGGAACACGCACCTGCTCCACGGCTGTGAAGGTGTTCCGGATCGTGAATATATACCGGCGCACCTGATCAGGCGTCATGGTCCGGCGCTCCTTCAGATCGGCCCCGGAGGAAAATGCGGCCTTCTTCGGGTCCTCCCCGGGAGCTCCGGTGATGACGATGCAACGGAGTTCCTGATCGAAATTGGCTTCACGGATCGCGTCGGCAAGGGCTGCCAGGAGGTCTACGTTGAAGCAGTTCATCGCCTCGGGGCGGTTCAGGGTCAGGATCAGGATCCCCTCTTCCATCCTTTCCTGAATAAGAATCGCGGTCATACAACCCTCCTTTTTATGCAACAACATCGCTCAGACCTTCATGTCCCCCCAGACCGACTCCCGGATGGGCACATGGAGGGAGATCTCGAATGCGCGGGCGATTCTGTCGCGTGCCTCGGAGAAGGCAATGACACCGTCGTGGAATAACAATGATCCGGTGTAGAAGGGATGGCCCTCTTCGTCATACCGGTCCCGCATCTCCTGGCGGAAGCGCGCCATCTCCTCCTCGTCCACACCCCCTCCCTTGTCCGTGATGTTCTTCCGCCGCACCGTCTCGAGGATAAAGCCGGCCGTTTCACCGGACATGACCGTCGTCCGGCCGCGCATATTGGTAAATGCGAAACGGGGTTTGAAGGCGCGGCCGCACATTCCGTAGTTGGCCGCCCCATGGTCGGGGCCGATCACATAAGTCACCTTGGGAACCTCCAGACAGGTGCAGACGCGGACCATGTCGGAGCCGTACTTGCCGATCCCGCCCCATTCCTCGGCCTTCCCCACCATATACCCGGGCGACCCCTGCAGGAAGAGCACGGGGATCCGGGAGTTTCCGCAGCGGATCATCCATTCGGTCGCCTTCCGGGCCGCCTCGATATAGATCACACCGCTCGCGTTCGACGCGATCACTCCCACGGGGATACCCTTGAGCCACATCTTCCCGCAGACGATGGATTCACCGCGCGCCAGGCCGTATTTCGCCTTGTATTCATGGAAATAGCTGTCATCGGCAAGACACTTGATCGTATCGCGAATGTTGATGTGCTGGTAGGTGTTGATCGGGGTCGAGCTCATCATCTCCCGGCTGTCGGAGCGGGGTTCACGGCTCTCCCGCCGCTCGATGAAGAGCTTCTGCGCCGGCTCGAACTCCATCATCGCCCGAAGTTTCGCGATCCCCTCCTCCTGGGTATGGACCAGGTGGTCGCACCCCCCCGAATGCTGGGTATGGACGTAGGCGCCGCCCAGGTCCTCCATGGAGACGGTCTCGCCAATCGCCGATTTCACCATCGGCGGCCCGGCCAGGAAGGCGTAGGCGAGCTTTTCGATCATGATCGATTCCGATGCCAGGTAGACGATGTAGGCGCCGCCGGCGGTGTTCCCGCCGGTGGAGAGGGTGTATTGTTTGATTCCCCTGGCGGACATCCGGCACATGTTGTAGAACATCGTCCCGAAATGGCCGTCGTCGGCGAAGCAGGCCACCTGGAGCGGTAGGTTGACCCCCCCGGAGTCGGCGATATAGATGCAGGGAATCCCGCACTGCTCGGCGATCGCCTGGGCTCTCATGTGTTTCTTGAGGGTTATGGGAAAATAAGTACCGGCCGCATAGCGATTTTCGTTAGCGAAGATCATACAGTCCTTGCCGTGAACGACACCGACCCCCGTGATCACGCCGCCACCGGGGATGTGCCCCCGCTTCTCCTCTTCATAGGCAGGCCCGCCGTAGAGCTTTTTCTTCCCGATCTCGTACCCGGCGTCGAGGCCCAGTTCGAAAAATTCACTCCCCGGATCGATCAGCAATCCGATGAGTTCGCGCATCGACTTTTTCCCTTGCTTGACGAGGCGATCCATCTGGGATGCTCCGCCGATATTATAAGCATCCTGACGGTGCTTGAGCAGGAGCGTATCCTGCTCCTCCCAGTATTTCAGATTGGCCACCCGCTCTTGCTCCTGCCTCTCGGCCCGCGTCAACCGTGATTTCGACTCTTCAGGCATCTAACCTCCCCTTCGGTCCGGCTAACTCCAATTCCGCATACTGAATCGAAAAAGGCGTCGCCGATACTTTCACCCGATGCGCGTTACGGCGAAACGGGGTCGTCCCTATTCACGGCGCATCGATTCGATTAATTCTCGACACTGGGTGTTGATCTGGATAGTTCCTTTCTCGACAGAACGTTGCGAACATCATCTTCATCCAACAATCCTTCGATCAATAATATGAGAGGCAAATACCTCTGTCAAATAATTTCCGTCATCGCCATTCGGACTTCGGCTGCTTTCTCGGCTTCAACCCTCACTGTCACATCCTGATCACAGATGGTTGCTTTAGGCAAAGGGCCGGGTTGCCCCTCCTCTGAACTAAAAAGCTGGAGGCCATATTCCCAAACAATACCGGGGGAACAGATGTTCTGCCGGCTGCCACCCCTCAATTGATTCCGGCAAGCGCAGACAGCCCGTCGAGCATCATACCGTCTGAAGTACCGTTGAGCTGAAAACCCACAATATTTCTGTCCGATGAGTAGGCAATATACGTGGCGCTGCTGATATCCTGCGAAAAGATCGCCTCCGCGAGATTGACCACCTTGGCACGGCCACTGACAGGGAGCACCTGAGTGGCCACGGCAGTTCCATTGTCGTTATAGGCGGTCAGGGTAACGTACGCCGCGCTGTCTTCCGTGTTAACAAAGGCAATGCCGGTCCAGCCGATGTTCTCGATCTTGGCAAAGACGCCCGTCTTTGCACCTGTCCCACCTCCTCCTGAATAGGCCGCAAGCTGGCTGCCGTCGACAGTGCCAAAAAGCTCAAAGCCCGTGAGGGACCGCGTGGAGTCTATCTTGAACCACGCCGTCTGAGCGGGGAAGCCGAGTCCCGCAACCGTGCCGATATATTTTCCCTTCCCCGATAGAGAAAGAGTCTTGGGGGAAAGCGGGGTTCCTTGAGCAGTGTAGGGTGTCACGGTTATCGTACATGCCCATTCCCATGGGTTATAGGCCACAATGCCGGTCCACCAGCCATCACCGGCTACGTGGGGGTAGTATATGGTCGAGGCGGTGTTGCCGGTAAGGAGGATTCCGTCCATCTGGTTGCCGCCAAGGGTACTGCCAAAGAGCTCCAGTCCAATGATGCCGCTTGCATTGGTGATCACCGCCGATTCAATGTCTTGCTGTGGGAATTGATTTAAGAGACTACCGATCGTGAAGGTCTTGCGCTGTTTGGCATTGAGCGTATAGGGCACGCTCTGGCTATTGTTAAATATAATGGTCAGTTGTTTCGGAGCCGAGGTGGTGTTCACCAAGCTTACCTCGGTCCACCATTGATTGTTTGAGGCTATGTGGGGGATATAGAGATCGGAGGTGATTACCTCTTTTACCGCAGGAATTGCCGCTCTATAGACCCCTTCTTGATAAAACTTCGTGTAACCCTGAATTGCATCGGAGTCTGCTTCGTAGATGATATAGCCTATGGTTATGTGGTTGGTAAACTCATCTGAAATGGTGATCTGTCGCCGGCCGCGGGCCGAAAGCAAGACCACCTTGGTCTCTATGAGCTGACCTTCATTGCTTAAAGCCTTCAGGGTGCCGGTGACGCTTTGATTGGGGCTCGTATTTATGATGGCTATCTCCGTTTGCCAGGGAATGTTTGTGTCTACGTAGGGAAAGTAGAGAGCCGTAATAGAGCCAGTCTGGGTGATGGTAAATGGTTGATCACTTTGATCCGTAAGCACCCATGCATTATTAACCCAGATTCCAATAAATATCGATGATGATGTCGTAGGTGTGTTCGGAACCCTCCATGAATAAGAAGTTTCGGAGGACAAAAGGGGGCCTGCTATCGGCTGCCATGCGTTATTATACCAATAATATATATAAATCGCACTGGCTGGATTCAGGTTAGAAGAGGTCCAGGTAATCGCGTGTGTACTTCCCGTTTTCCACGTCTCACCCCCATTCGGCGAAATGAATCGTACACTTGGAGGTCCGGCGTCACCATTTTGTGTAACGGTGAAAGTCTGTCCTCCGATGGTCATGGCTCCTGTCCTGTTACTCCCTGTTGTATTGGCGGATACGGAGTAGGATATCGTTCCATTCCCGGTACCCGCACTGCCCGCAGTAATCGTTATCCATGAAGCATTGCTCGCGGCACTCCAGGAACAGCTGCCTGGTGAGGTTGTGATTGTTACCATGCCCGTATTGCCTAAAGAGTCGAATCCATCACTTGTCGGAAAGATGGCGTAGGTACAGGAAGTCGCGCCGGCGGGCCATCCAACATCTTTGAGGATACCCTTTACAATAGGGCCTGGATCGTGGATAACATTACCTTGCGAAATAGCATACACCATCAGCTGGTTTGCCGTACCGTGAAAAGTATAGTAATCCATGTGTGCGTAACTGGATCCACCCGACCATGTCGAGGGAGCGTACATTTTGACTCTCTGGCCACCATTCGCAGCCATTGCATTGCTGCCATGGAACCAGATATTGTCGGACGTCAGGGCGCTGCCAAGGGTTGTAGAGGGATTGCCGTAGATACCAGTATCGATGAGTTGATTGCCCGAACCATCTCTCATGAAAGTGTCGTAAATGTTGGGGTAAGCTGGAGAAGAACCATAACCCCATCTGCCCATTCCTCCGGAATATGCCATAGAACCGCTAACGTTAAGTCCGTGCGCTATTTCATGCAACACAACCGACATTAAGTCATACTGAGTTGACGGTGGATTGCCATCTGTTCCGAAATACCATGAAAAGTTGCTGTTGTAGGTAATGTGCATGTCAAATTGAGTGGGATTTAGATCGGAACCCGCCAAAGCATTTGCCAATGATCCCCCGTACCAGGTATTCGCCCTCGGGGCACCGGCGAAATCTTTTCGTAAGGGACCCCCGCCGGAATATCCCAATGTGGTGTCTGAACCTAAATTCGCCCAACAGGCACTAATCGTTATCGGCACAGACGACTGAAGAATGTTGCCCCAAATGGCAGCGGCGGCATTAAAAGCGTTTTTTGCCTGCTCCGGAAAGGCGGCGCAACTTTCACCCCAAAGATCTGTGCCTCCACTTGACACATACGTAATGGAAAATGTTGCTGTGGCAAATTCAGGTAAGCTTAACAGATCAAGGCGCACCGGGATGAGCACCCGTTTGGCAGAGGGGTTGGTATCAGCCACATAGACCACCGGAGGAGCGGCATAGTATAACGAATTCCCATCACGGGAAAGCTGCTGGGTAAGGGGGGGCGGAATATGATATTCGACAGCAGGCGCCGTGCGGGCATTGGGAGCGAACAACAAACCGAACGCCACTATTACACAAAAAAATCTAGGCAATTTGTTGATCATATTGGTTCCTGAAAACCCCTCACTTCAGTAATTCACAACAGGCTCAAAGTAAAAGAAAACTCCATTGATATAAATGATTATTCTCCTATCTTTCAAACGCATGTATTCTGAAAACCCCGGTAGGTCGCAATTGGTCTTTACCAGCTCCACTACCTCCTCCTTAATGCCAAGCGCTTGTGGTGTGGTGTGAAAGACATGGTCTAAATGTTCTTTCGCTGTTACCATCTCTTTTTTAAAACTAACATCACGGCACGTCTTACCATCGAAGGTGATCGTCGTCGCATCTACGTCAAGCGGCTTGAAAAGGAGCGTGCGCGCTTCCTCTTCCCCCCAGACGGCACTTCTGCCCACCCTATATTCGGAAACCGTCCACAAGACTCGCATAGAAATACCGCCTCCCACGGCGGATGGCAGGGGCAGCCCTTCAGTTTTCGACACTGGGGTCTTACCTTCTCTATTGGTCGCAAACACAGTCGTCCCAACACACATAGCCAGGATAATCATGAAAACCGAAATACTTAACGATAGTGTACTAAATATTTGCATTTTGGCGAACCGCGAAAAACATGTTAAGAGGTACGAATGTTCCGTTTCCGATGAAATCGGCCATCCTGTCAGAGTGACACGTCACTAATTTGAAATTTTTCTCATAATTCTACTTTCAAGTCAACGGACAATGCGATCACCCCGGCAGCGAGATAGGTGAGCAATATGTGCTGCCCTTGGCTGTAGAACATGAGTTTTTTTTCGTCCTAGTAAAAAAACAAAAAAGAGGAATATGTGGCCGGCGACACGGTAAGGAGAGAAAATTTCATGCTTTTATAGCACTTCTGAAAACGCGTCGCATCTAAACGGACCAACCATCACCGACATCATTGCCCACGTCCGCGTAAATCGGGTGACGATTCTTTCCCTGCACAGGGAAGACTCCTCCCAAGTTCGCAAGACCCCTTACGCCTCCCGGGCATCGGCAGCCGACAGCCGCGACCAGGAGCGGATAAGATTCAGGAGGGTGCGGGCAGCCAGGGAAAGGATCTGTATCTGAATCTCCAAACTTTCCAAAGATGAGAGGCAAAATAACTAACCCCACCGATGGAGAGGATGTACTGTTTGACTACTCCCGGTACATCGATTCTATCAGGTCACAATAGTGGGTGTTGATAAACTTCCGCTTTACTTTCATCGTCGGGGTCACTTCGCCGTCTTCGGTATAGAGTTTCTTGTCGAGGATCCGGAACTTCCGTATATTTTCCACTCGTGCGAGTTGGGCGTTCACCTTGTTGATCTCCTCCTGAATCAGCGCGACCACTTCTTCCGAGCGGGTCAAGCTGGCAAAGGTCGTGAACTGGACCTTCCTATCCTGAGCGTACTTTACGACATTCTCCTCGTCGATGACGATGATGGCGCTGATGAATTTCCGGTTGTCGCCAATGATAACCGCGTCGTTGATGTAGGGGGCAAATTTCAAGAGGTTCTCGATATACTGCGGGGCGATGTTCTTTCCGCCGGCCGTGATGATCAGGTCTTTCTTCCGGTCGGTGATCTTGAGGAACCCCTCAGCATCAACCTCCCCGACATCCCCGGTATGCATCCAGCCGTCATGGAGCGCCTCCCGGGTGGTCTCTTCATCCTTGTAGTACCCCTTGAAGATCCCCTTGTGGCGGACGAGGATCTCGCCGTCCTCGGCGATCCGCACCTCGGTCTCGGGAAGGGGCCTTCCCACGGTTCCCAGTTTGAAGCGGTGCTCTTCGGACATGTGGGTGATTCCTGTCGTCTCCGTCATCCCGTATCCCTCGCGGATGGGAATTCCGATGCTCTGGAAGTATTTCAGGATATTATGGGAGATCGGGGCGGCACCGGAAAATCCGAGCTTGACTCGATCGAAGCCAAGACGTTCCTTGAGCTTCCGAAAGACGGCAAAGTAGGCAAGGTGATAGGCGATGTTCAGAAGAAGCGAAGGGGATCTTCCGGCGAGCTTCGCATCGTTGTAACGACTGCCGATCCCGAGCGCCGTCCGGTAGACGCTCCTCTTTAAGCTTGTTGCATCTTCCATCTTCAGGACGATGCTGGAATAATATTTCTCCCAGATTCGCGGGACGGCATGGAACAGGGTGGGTGAGACGTCTCGCATATCCATCATCACGGTATCGGTATTCTCGGTGAAATTGACGATGTGACCGATCGTCAGATGGACCATCAGGTCG
Organism: uncultured delta proteobacterium; assembly: GCA_963817385.1. GTDB lineage: Bacteria > Desulfobacterota > Syntrophia > Syntrophales > UBA5619 > JAKAFS01. Next base: position 150,964 of record CAWFOM010000010.1, on the reverse strand, counting down.
TAGATTTGCTCATAGACGTGGTTCAAGGGAAGGAAGGAGATAGTCTCGTCGTCCCGGGTCCCCCGGCTCACGGCGGTCGCCTGTTTTCCGACCCAGAGATATCCCTCGTGGGCGAGCATTGCCCCCTTGGGAGGTCCCGTGGTTCCGGAGGTGTAGATGATCCCTGCGATATCCTCGCCGTGCCCCTGGGCCACGAGACTCTCGAAGAGGAGCGGATCCCTTTCGGCGCTCTTTCGGCCCATGGCAAGCAGGTCGTCGAAGCTCATCACCATGGGGTCCTGGAAATGCCTGAGCCCCTCCATGTCCCAGACGATCATCTTTCGGAGAGCCGGCGTGCACTCCCGAAATGCGAGCGCCTTGTCCAGTTGCTCCTCATCTTCGCAGATATAGACCACCGCCCCCGAATGGCCGACGACATATTCGCACTCCTTCACCGGATTTGTCGTGTAGATCCCGACAAACGACGCCCCGGTGGACATCGCACCCAAGGCCGAATATAGCCATTCGGGTTGATTCTCGCCGATGATGGCCACGTGATCCCCCTTGCGGACGCCAAGGGCGTGCAGACCGAGGGCCACCTGCCGCACCTTTTCCAGGTATTCCGACCAGCGGATGTCATGCCAGATGCCGAGCTCCTTCCTCCGCATCGCCACCCGTTCGGGGTCGGCGCCGACCATCTGGACCAGGGCTTTCGGCAATGTATCAACGACCATTTTTTCTCTCCCGACTGGCGTCATGCCATGTGATGGGTCCCTTCAGTACGCAGAGCCGCGCAAGGCTCAGCGAAACCGTACTTTGCGCCGGTACCGCTTGTAGCCTTTGATCGAGGTCTCTTTCGCGATGCCCAGATAGAACTCCTTGACATCCTCGTCCTCACGAAGGACCTCGGGCTTCTCCGCTCGGACGATCCGGCCGTTCTCCATGAGAAATGCGAAATTCGCATATTTCAGGGCCATGTTCACGTTCTGCTCGACCAGGAGAATCGTCACGCCGTCCTTCTGATTGATCTCCCGGATGATCGTGAAAATATCCTGGGTCAAAAGCGGCGAGAGGCCGAGCGACGGTTCATCAAGCATGAGAAGCTTCGGACGGCTCATCAACGCTCGGCCGATGGCGAGCATCTGCTGTTCGCCGCCGCTGAGATGGCCCGCCTCTTGATGCGTCCTGTCCTTGAGGATGGGGAAATGAGTAAAGACATTCTCCATGTCATCTTTAATCGCTCGGCGGTCCTTCCGGGTATATGCGCCCATCATGATATTTTCCAGAACGGATAGCTCCGGGAACACCTCCCGGCCCTCCGGAACGTAGCTGATCCCCATCCGCACAATCTCGTCCGTATTCATCCGGTCGATGCGTTCACCCATGAACTCGATGGTGCCTTTTTCGGGCTGCTCCTCCTTGAGGTCATACAGGAGGCGCATGATGGTCTTGAGGGTCGTCGATTTCCCCGCCCCGTTGGAGCCCAGAAGGGCCACAATATCTCCCTCCTTGACCTCGAAGGAGATGCCGTGCAGGGCGCGGATCAGATCGTACCACGTTTCGATGTTGTTCACCTTCAGCATGGGTGCTCCTCCCCCAGATATGCCCTGATCACCTCCGGATGGCACTGGACCTCCTGCGGCGGACCCTCGACGATCTTCTCACCCTGGCTCATGGCGAATATGCGATCGGAAATGCCCATGATCATGTTCATATCGTGCTCGATCAAAAGAATCGTCACGTTATAGTCAATCTGGATATCCTTGATCCAGATATTCAGGTCCTGCTTTTCCTCGGTATTCATCCCCGCGGAAGGTTCATCGAGGAGGAGTATCTTGGGCTCCAGGGCCAGGGCGCGACCCAGTTCCACCAGCTTTCGCTTGCCGTAGGGGAGGCTTGCCACGTAGTGATTCCGCACCGATTGGAGATCGAGAAAATCAATAATTTTCTCGACGATCTCCCGGTTCAGTATCTCTTCCTTCGCGGCCGCTGACCGTCTTCCCCACAGGCACGCGCCGGTGAATACCCCTGTCTTCATGTGGATATGTCTGCCCAGAAGAAGGTTGTCCATAACCGTGGCGTTGGAGAAGAGCTCGATGTTCTGAAAGGTGCGGGCCACCCCTTTACGGGCGATGCGGTCGGGGGTGCAGCCCACCAAGTTTTCTCCGTCACAGATGATCCGGCCGCAGTCCGGCTTATAGATGCCGCTTATCATGTTGAAGATCGTGGTCTTGCCGGAACCGTTGGGTCCAATGATGGAAAAGATCGAATTCTTCTCCACGCTGAAACTGACGTTTTTTACCGCCTTCAATCCGCCGAAACTGATACTGAGATCTTCAACCGTAAAATGATCCATTGTCGGATATTCCATTCCTAATGATAGTGAGCCCGATCATATATACGAATACCGTTGACGACTGAGAGCGGCCCCTCACGGTGCCCGGAGGTCATCCTTAACTGCAGCACCCGGAGAAGCGGCACGCATGTTTCCTCGGAACCGACCAGGACCACGAACACAATGCCCTCTTGCAGATCGCGGGGCTGGCAGATACGGTGCGACGCCGCCCGCACGGGTAAGCCATCAGGTCTTTATCGGACCTGAAGGCCGACCCGAGGGCTAATCGTATTATTTTTTCCAGGTGGCCAGATCGTTCGCCGTCCAACCCTGAAGCTGGATGTAGCTTGCATTGGGACCGCACTTCTGGATCATGACCGAATCGGTCCCCTGGTGCTGCTTTTCCGTCCAGGTGATCTTGGGACCGATGGTCTGGTAATCCTTGATGGAGTTCAGCGCTTTCATCACTGCCTCGGTGCTGAGGTTGCGCCCTGCTTTCTTCAATGCCTCCACGATCGGATCGGCAAAGAGAATGCCGGCATAATAGAAAGTTCCCCAGCGTTCCTGCGGCGTCAGCCTCTTGGCCGCGTCGCGATATTTGACCATCAGCGGATGCGTTGAATCCGGGACCTCTCCGAAGGCGCCGGTGATAACCCCTTCAAAGAGCCCACCGGTGATCTTGAACATCAGAGGATAATCGGAAAGGGTGTTGGCGGAGACCCACTGGGGCTTGAAGCCGACGTTGGCAGCGGTCTTCAATGTGATCACCGCCGCGGTCGGGTTGACATACAAAAGAACCGCCTCCGCCCCCGAGTTCTTGAGCCGGAGGATCTGCGACGCGAGGTCCTTCTCCGTGGGTTCCACCGGTATTTCGGCCACCAGGCTCATTTTGTACGTGGCCAGCCGTTCCTTTGCCCCCTCCAGACCGTCCTTGCCGTAGGCGTCATTCTGGTAGAGAATCCCGATCTTTTTCATGTTGAGCTTCTCCACGATGTATTTTGCCAGAATATTCGCCTCATCCCTGTAGAGCGGATAGACTGCAAAAAGATAGGGATCGATCGGTTGAACAAAATCCTGGTCGGCGGCGGAAGGACCAACCCAGGGGATTTTGTTGGCCACCAGATAGTCCTTCACCGCCATGCCGCAGGCGGCACCGACGCCGCCGACAAAGGCGAAGATTCCCTGACGCTCCACCAGCTCCTTCACCACGGCGACGGTCTGGGCCGGGTTGTACATGTCGTCCCTGATGAAATATTTGATCTTCCGTCCGTTGATGCCCCCCTCTTCATTTACGACATCAAACAAGAGCTTGCTGCCTCGGGCCACCGATCCCCAGGGCGCCGCGGGACCGGTCTGGGGCCCCCACTGACCGATGCGGATTTCGTTATCATCAAAACCCGCCGGCGGGGCAGCCTGGGTTCCATCGACAAGTGAAAAGACCGCCAGTACCGCGATACATGCCAAGAGCACTTCTTTTCTCAACTTCATAGCCTCCTCCTTTGTTATCATGATCTCGTTTCACTGTTTTTCTTTCCCTTGATGAATATGAACGCGTCTCTGGTCCTATCCTTCCCGACTCTCTTAAACCTTTTTCACGTAATGTTTGGCAAAAAGTCCGCTCGGTCGAAGGCAGAGGACAAGAATGATCACCAGAAAAGCGATAATCGGCTTCCAATGGGGCCAGTAGTAACCGAAGAAATTCTCGATCAATCCCATGAGGCCGCCGCCGATAATGACCCCCGGTATGCTCATGAGCCCGCCCAGAACGGCAGCGGCAAAGGCACGCAGGAAGGGTTCCATCATGAAAGCCGGGTCCAGGGTGGCGCGGGATGCAAAAAACATCCCCGCGACGGCGCCGATCAGGGAGCTGAATCCCCAGGCAAAGGAAAACACCCGCTCGGTCCGGATGCCCATGATCTTGGCGGCATGTTTGTTCTGCTGGGTTGCCCGCATGGCCACCCCCAATTTGGTATACTTGAAAAAAAGATAGAGGATGAGCATGATCGAGGTGGCCACCGTAAATACGGCTATGGCCCAGTTGTTGATGATCATCCCCTTTATAGGCTCATAGGTGACGGAGGGATTCAAAGGCAACGAAAAAAATTTCTGCTCCGCCCCCCACTTCCAGCCGGCCAGACCCATCAGAAACATCTCCGCCCCCAGGGTGATCACAATCATCCCCAGGATGCTGGGATGCTTGGCAGGACGCAAAAAACAATATTCTATCAGATCTCCCATCAGGACGGAAAAGATCATGGTGATGATAAATGCCAGCCAGAAGGGCAATTCATAAACGGACAAAATTTGAAAAGCGACGAATGAAGAAAACATGGCCATCTCGCCCTGGGCGAAATTGACCACTTCGGAGGTCTTATAGATGATCACCACCGCCGTAGCGAAGAGACCGTAACAGGCGCCAATCGCCAGTCCTTCAACTAAAAGCTGTCCTACCGGCATCGTCAATCACCTTTCTTCATACGCTGTTGATAAAACCTTTGCTTTCCCAACAATACCGTTGCCACTGCGGCGGGTTCCCTCAGAAAGGCCACGTCATCCAGTACTTCTTCATGCGTATCCACACGCCGAACATCCCGAGCGGCTCAAAGATGATGATACCGATCATAATGAGCCCGATCGCCATACTGCTGAAATTCTCCAGACCCACCAGGGTAAACCACTGTTTTGAAATGGCCACCATAAGAGCGCCGAAATAGGGGACTTCGGCAATATTTTTCAAGAGGTCGTATTGGAGATACGTGATCAGGGTGGCGCCCATAATACCCCCCAGGATGGTGCCCAACCCACCCACCACCACCATCACCAGAAACATGATGGAGAGGATCATATTGAAGGTAAAGGGATCGAAGAACCCCAGGACGAAGCCGAACAATCCGCCGGAGATACCGGCATAAAAAGCGCTTACGGCAAAGGCCAGGGTCTTGTAAATGGTCAAATTCACGCCGATCACCTCCGCGGCGATATCGCTGTCCCGGATGGCCACAAAGGACCTGCCGACCCGGGTTTTAAGAATGTTTCTCGCGGCTACGACCAGGAGTATCGTGATGATTAATATGAGATAGTACTTCTGAAGGTCCGTTTTTAGAACCCAACTGATATCCAATTGCTTGATCCCCAGATCGAGCGGCGGCACCTTGATGCCCATTCGGCCGCCGAAGAGATCCATGCCGCCGATGACATGCATGATGGTCAACCCAAAACCCAGGGAGACGATCGCCAGGTAGGGGCCTTCCAGACGCAACGCGGGAAGGCCGAGGATAAATCCAAAAAAAGCCGCGATAAACGCGGCGATGACGATGGCCAAGACGAACGGGATCTGGAGCTTGGTCATCAGGAGGGCCGTTCCATAAGCGCCGATGGCAAAAAAACCGGCATGGCCCAGGGATATTTGGCCGGTGGATCCCACGAGGATGTTTAACCCAACCGCCAATATGACATGGACCATGATAATGTTCAGGAGATAGATGTAATAGTTCGGAGCATACAGGGGGAGGGTAAAGAGGAAAAGCAGGAACGCCGCCGACCAGAAAAGAACGACCCCGCTTTCGAAAAGCTTGATGTCCTCGTAGTAATCGCGCTTCATATCCATAACGTCACCTCAACAGGAGCAGTCGGGTTATCCGTCTATCGGACATCCTGAGAACAGATGAAAATACCAGTAATGCGAACTATATTCCTGTACTTGTATATGATCTCTGGCTGGTCGGGTACGATCTGACTGCGACGGCCGAGAGAACCCGTTGGGATGGATGGAAAGGCGCGCCGCTGGTCAACTCCCCCGATAATACGCTGATTTCTAACAAGCTTTCCCGGAGCTGTCAATAACTATTTCCCGCCGGATTTTTCACCTTGACACGGATGCGACTGCCCATATATAGGTCGACAAATGCGCGTTCTTTCGATATTATTGTTCCTTACAGATGTCCATCCGGGAGCGCCCCTTCTTCCACGCATGCATCGACCCGCTCACCATCGAATGCACCATTCAACAACGCTGCACGACCAGCGTATAACCCTTGAGGTGTCCCATGCTGACAAAGGCGGTTATCGATCATCTCCGGCTGCAGGTCGGGGCCGGAAACGTTTACCATGAAAAAGAAGACCTCCTCGTCTACGGGTATGACGCCACCCCGGAGATCAGCGCCCTTCCCGACGTGGCGGTCTTTCCGGAGAATATCGAGGGGCTGAAGGCGGCGCTTGCCGTCAGCCGCGAGGAAGGCCTCTCCGTCACCCCCCGCGGCGCGGCGACGGGACTCTCCGGCGGGAGCACCCCGATCGAAGGCGGCATGGTTCTCGGGCTCACCCGGATGAACCGGATCATCGAGATCGACGAGGAGAATCTGACCGCCACCGCCCAAGCGGGCGTCATCACGGTCGATCTGTTCAACGCCGCGGCCGCGCGGGGGCTCTTCTACCCGCCCGATCCCGGTTCGCAGAGCGTCTCCACGCTCGGCGGCAACGTCGCGGAAAACGCGGGAGGGCTCCGCGGTCTCAAATACGGCGTCACCCGGAACTACGTGATGGCCCTGAACGGCCTCCTCTCCGACGGCACGGAGTTCTTCACCGGGGGAAAATGCGTCAAGGATGTGGCCGGCTATTCGCTGCGCGACCTCCTCGTCGGCAGCGAAGGGACCCTCGGGATCATCACCGAGGTCACGGTCCGCCTGATCAGCCCGCCCCAGGATAAGCGTACCCTCCTCGCCTATTTCCGGGACATCCGCACCGCCGGCGAGGCGGTATCCAGGATCATCGCCGCCCGGATCATCCCCGCGACCCTCGAGATCATGGACAAAATGACGATCAACTGCGTCGAGGACTATGCCGCAATCGGCCTTCCCCGCCAGATGGAGGCGCTCCTCCTGATCGAAGTCGACGGCCATCCCGCGGTGGTCGCCGAGGAGGCGGCGGGGGTACGGAAGATCCTGGAGGAGGTCCGGGCGGATGAGATCCATCAGGCGGACAACGCCGCCGAGGCGGCCCGCCTCGCCGCCGCCCGGAGGACCGCCCTGACGGCGGTGGCCCGCGTCTCGCCCACCACGATCCTGGAAGACGCCACCGTCCCCCGGAGCCGTCTGGCCGAAACCTTCGCGGAGATCGAACGGCTCAAGGAGAAATACCAGGTCCGGGTAGCCACCTTCGGCCACGCGGGGGACGGCAACCTGCACCCCACGGCCCTCACGGATGAACGCAACCGCACGGAGATCGAACATGTCCACGCCTTTTTTGCCGAACTGTATGAAAAGGTCCTGGCGATGGGCGGAACGGTCTCCGGCGAACACGGGATCGGGAGCGCCAAGAAGGGCTATCTGCTCCGCCAGTTCGGCGAGGGCGGCATGGGCGTCATGCGCCGGATCAAGGACTCCTTCGATCCGGGAGGCCGGCTCAATCCGGGAAAGATCTTCAGCGATGGTGCATCTCCTTCGGCCGTCCGGATTCCGGGAGGGCGCCATGCCTGAGTCGTCCCCCGCGGGCAATTTCCATCCGGCCGACGCCCCGAGTTATGAATCGATCCTGCAGTGCATGCGCTGCGGCTTCTGTCTGGCGGTCTGTCCCACCTACGCCCTGACCAACCGGGAGCGGTCCAGCCCCCGGGGCCGCGCGGCCCTGGCCCGCGCCGTGGCGGAAGGACGGCTGGAATTCACCCCGGCCGTCGGGGAGGAGGCGTTCTTCTGCCTGGACTGCAAGGCCTGCACGACGGCGTGCCCCGCGGGGGTCCGCGTCGGGACGATCATGGAATTCTGCCGGAGCCAGGAACAGAGCTTCCACCCCCCTTCCCTGCCCGCCGGATTCCTCCGCGACTTCATCCTCAAGCGGATGCTCCCCTCGCCGGCCCTGATGGAGACCTCCCTCCTGCCCGCCCGGCTCTACCAGCGCCTCGGTATGCAATGGGCCGTTCGCCGTCTCGGGATCAACCGGTTTCTCCCCGGCGTCCTGGCCAAGATGGAGGGGATCCTCCCCACCCTCGGCCGGCCGCTCCGCCTCGATATCCCCGCGGTCATCCCGGCCGCAGGGGAAGAAACGGGGCCGCGTCGCCTTTTTCCTCGGCTGCGCCATGAGCCTGGTCTTCCCCGAGGTCTCCCGTCAGACCGCCCGCATCCTCTCCCAGCAGGGGTTCGAGGTCGTCACCCCGAAAGAGGTAAAATGCTGCGGCGCCCCGCACCTCGCCGAGGGTGATCGCGAAACCGCCCGGCGTCTTGCCCTGATCAACCTCGATCTCTTTCTCGGCCTCGACTGCGAATACATCGTGACGGACTGCGCCGGCTGCGGCTGCGCCCTCAAGGAGTACGAGGAGATCCTCGAAGGACATGCCGATCACGAGCGGCTCCGTCGTTTCGGGCGAAGATCCGCGACATCTCCGAATTCCTCGCGGAGGTGGGAATCCGGACCGAGGAGCTCCGGGAAGTGCCGCTCAGCGTCACGTATCATGAACCCTGTCACCTCGTTCACGGCCAGGGCCTTTCCGGTCCCCCCCGCCAGGTGATCCGGCAGATCCCCGGGGTCGAGCTCCGGGAGATGAAGGAATCGAACTGGTGCTGCGGGATGGCGGGTTCATTCGCCCTCAAGGAGCTCGATGCGAGCCGCAGACTCCTCGAACGGAAGCTCGCCCATGTCCGGGCCACCGGGGCCGACGCCCTCGTCACGGCCAACCCCGGCTGCCATCTCCAGCTCGCCTGGGGTGTCCGGGAGATGGGGTTGAAGCAGCCCGTCCTGCACATCGTGGAGCTCCTCGGACGGGCACTTCCCGATGAACGATTTGCATCGAAAAAGGAGCGACCCGGTGAAACCGTCCACCCTCCAGGCCGAAGAGAAATTCCGGGAACTGCTCGATCTGGTTGCCAGGTTGAGATCGCCCGACGGCTGCCCCTGGGACCGATCCCAAAAGAAGGAAGATATCGCCCACTACCTCATCGAGGAGGCCTATGAGGTCATCGAGGCCCTGGACGGGGGCTCGCCGCCGGCACTCATGGAGGAGCTCGGTGACCTTCTTTTTCAGATTCTTTTCCTCGCCCGGATGGCAGAGGAAGCTGAAGAATTCGACATTGCCGGCGTTCTGAATGCGATCACCGAGAAGATGATCCGCCGCCATCCGCATGTCTTTGGCGACATCACGGCGGAGAGTGATGAAGAGGTCCGCGATAACTGGGAGCGAATCAAGAAGGAGGTGGAGCACAAGGGAATCGATGATGCCCGTCTGTTCGACGGCGTCCCCCGCTCCATTCCTACGCTGGCAAAGGCCCAGCGGATCACCGCCGGGCTTCGGCGGTCGGATTCGACTGGAACAATGCCGCCGAGGTACTGAAAAAAGTGGACGAAGAACTCGGCGAGTTCAGGACCGCCCTGGAAAAAGGCGATCAGGAGGCGATGCACGATGAAGCCGGCGACCTTCTCTTCACGTTGGTCAACCTCTGCCGGTTTGTCCGCGTGGATGCGGAATCGGCCCTCCGGACCTCTCTCGGGAAATTCACCCGACGGTTCGCCCATATCGAACGGGCGCTTGCCGAGAGGGGAAAGACACCGGCGGACTCATCCCTCGCCGAAATGGATCGGCTCTGGAAAGAAGCAAAACAGAAACCGACTGAAGGGATAACCTGAATTATCATGGATAATTTTCTCTGCGTCATGGGCATGGTCCTCGTCGTCGAAGGCCTCCCCTATCTCACATTCCCGGATAAGCTCAAGACGTACCTGCGCAAACTGACCTCCATCCCGGACACGACGCTTCGAATCATGGGCTCCCTGGCCGTTATCGCAGGTCTTACCTTGGTCTATTTCGGAAGAAGCTGACGGAGAGCGCATCCCGCGATATTCCGAACTTGCTTCATAAAATATTCTCAACTGATTACACGAACTGAGATGTCCCTATTCCCAGTATGCTGTCGGCTTCATTCCTCAAAGTTAGTGAGAAATCGACTTTCATATCCTCACCAAGGTAGACAACCGTTTCGCACCGATCCTCAATGAGTCTTATGAAAACGTCATACCTTCCTGGAAATTGTTTTAAACGTTGTCCTAGTTTTTCGATATCCTCGGCGGATGATTTTTTTACATCAACGGTAAAATAGACAGCGTTATACGGTTTTTCGGCCGCAGATGCCAGGAGCTTTACTTCTGAGGCGATAACCTTAACGCTGTCTTCCGCAACATCAAGGGTCCCCTTGATCATTAGGGGTTCGTCTCCATGCAGCAAATCATACGTATCCCTGTAGACATCGGGGAAAAAGATAACGCTGATCGAACCCTTCAAATCTTCTAGGGTGATGTATGCCATGGTATCTTTACGCTTAGTCATCACATCGCGGATGTTGCTGACGATACCCGCCAAGATCACCGCTTCGCGATCGGTTTTTTTCGATAGGTTAGAGGAATCAGCATTGACAATCACACCCATAAGATCGGAAAAGCGCGAAAGAGGATGGCCGGTAATATAAAAGCCGATTGTTTCCTTTTCATTCAGCAACAGCTCTTTGTGATCCCACTCGGGAAGATCGGGAAGCGGATAATTAATGGATCCTGATAAAGATGCATCATAATGATTATCGATCTGTTCGAGAAAATTGACCTGACCGCTCGATCTTTCTCTTTGACGCCTCTGGGACTTGTCCATGATCTCTTCGTAACAGGTCATCAACTGCCGCCTTCTATGACCCGTGGAATCAAACGCCCCGCACTTGATGAGGCTCTCAATGACCCTTTTATTGACCTTTCTCGGATCGATACGATCACAGAAATCAATAATGGAAGAGAAGGGTCCATCGTTCTGCCGTACAGATATGATAGATTCTATAGCACCGACACCGACATTCTTCACCGCTGCAAGCCCAAATCGGATATGCTCTCCTGCTACGCTAAAATCGCTAATAGACTCATTGATATCCGGAGGGAGGACATTGAGCCCCATGTCCTTGCAACTGCTGATGTGGCTAATAATTTTATCCCGATTATCCTTCTCGCTGGTCAACAATGCCGCCATGAATTCAGCCGGATAATGGGCCTTAAGATAGGCCGTCTGGTAAGAAATAATTGCGTAAGCAGTGCTATGAGATTTGTTGAATCCGTATTTACCAAATGTTTCCATTTGTTCCCATATTTTTGCAGCTTTTGCTTCGGGAATCTTTTTTTTGTGCGCTCCTTCCAGAAACTTAGGCTTCTCTTTGCTCTCCATCTCCTCGGACTTCTTTTTGCTCATGACCTTACGGAGCGTATCGGCTTCCGACATCGAATAATTGCCGATGGCTACTGCGATCTGCATAACCTGTTCCTGGTAGACGATGACCCCATAGGTCTCTTTTAGAATCACTTCCAATTCGGGAACTTCAAAAACTATTTTTGTTTTTCTCTGTTTTCTCGCGATGAATTCGGGGACGTTATCCATAGGACCTGGACGGTAAAGGGCTATCAGTGCAATGACATCCTCAATGCAATCCGGTTTCATTCTCGCGAGGATATCCTTCATACCGGAACTTTCCAATTGGAAGATCCCATCCGTATCGCCGCGCATGAGCAATTCGTATGTCTTCCTATCATCAAGAGGAAGGTTATCGATATCTACGGCAATTCCACGACCCTCGTGGATAAATTTGAGTGCATTCTTGATAACGGTCAGGGTTTTCAGGCCGAGAAAATCGAATTTTGTCAATCCTACTTCTGCGATATCATTCATCGAGAATTGCGTGACGATGTCATCCTTGGGGCTTTTGCACAAGGGAATTCTCTCCACTAACGGTAGATCCGAGATAACGACGCCCGCGGCATGGGTCGACGAATGACGGTTCAGACCTTCAAGGGCACGAGACAGATCAAGAAGTTTTTTAATACGGGGATTTTTCTTCTCCTCCTCCCGAAGTTTTGGTTCCCTTTTGATGGCCTCTTCCAGTTTGATATTTAGCACATTGGGAATCATCTTGGCGATGCGGTCTACCTCACCATACGAGATATTCATCGCCCTTCCGACATCACGGATGACTGCTCGTGCCTGCATCTTCCCGAAGGTAATGATCTGCGATACCTTATCGCTCCCGTATTTTTCCGTCACATAGCGAATGACCTCATCCCTTCCCTCCGGACAAAAGTCTGTATCTATGTCAGGCATGCTGATACGATCAGGATTAAGAAACCTCTCAAAAAAAAGATTATAACGGATTGGATCAATACTGGTTATTCCAATAGCATAAGCAACAAGGCTGCCGGCGGCAGATCCCCGTCCCGGCCCGACCGGGATGTTCTTTTTCCGGGCATAATTGATAAAGTCCGAGACGATGAGAAAATATCCTGCGAACCCCATGGAGCGGATGATTTCCAGTTCGTGTTGGAGTCTCTTTTCGTATTGTTCTCGCACATTCGCATCGACTTCTTTCATGATGCTCCTGAGAAGCATCGCAAGTCCTTCTTTCGCTTCCCGCTTCAGACGGTCATCCAGAGTTTCATCGGGATTGATTTCAAAATGGGGAAGAAAGAAACTGCCGGTTGAGAAAGTCAGATTACATTTTTCCGCAATATTGACCGTATTATCAATAGCATCTGGACAATAGGAAAACAGGCGTTTCATCTCTTCAGGCGACCGGAAATAAAACTGGTCCGTTGCAAATTTCATCCGGTCTGAATCTTCCATCGTTTTTCCCGTCTGGATACAAAGAAGAACCTCATGGGCTTCCGCGTCACCTTGATTCAAATAATGACAGTCGTTAGTCGCTACAAGGGGAAATCCATGTTTTTTGCTAAGTTCAATTAAGCCCTCATTGGCTCTTTTCTGGTCCGGAAGACCATTTTCCATGATTTCGATAAAGAAATTATCTTCGCCAAAAATATCCCTGTACTGCTCGGCTGACCTAAGGGCGTCTACAGAATTACCGCGGAGGAGATGTGCTGAGATCTCACCATGGAGACAGGCACTCATACCGATGAGCCCGTCATGGTATTGGGTAAGGATTTCCTTGTCGATTCGAGGGCGGTAATAAAAGCCTTCCAAATAAGCGGTTGTTGATAACTTCATGAGGTTTTTATATCCCTGCATGTTTTTCGCAAGCACTATCAGATGATTCGCTGTTTCACCAATTCCATAGCCCGTTTTATCAAAACGGCTTTTTGGTGCGACATATAGTTCACAACCGATAATCGGTTTGATACCGTATTTATAAGCATGCTTATAAAAATCTATCGTTCCATAAAGATTTCCATGATCGGTCATAGCAACGGCCGGCATATGATATTCTTTTGCTTTTTGTAACAGATCATTGAGACGAATGGTACCGTCGAGGAGGCTATACTGAGTGTGAACGTGAAGATGAACGAAATCAGCGTGTATCATAATTCAATCCAGCCAATAGTTCGGTGCTTCTTTTGTAATGATCACGTCATGTACATGACTTTCTCTGAGTCCCGCAGAGGTAATCCTTACGAATCGCGCATTTTCTCTCAATTCTTCTGTTGTCATGCATCCCACGTAACCCATACCTGCCTTAAGGCCGCCCAGCAACTGATGAATGCTTGCCGACAGAGATCCCCGGTAGGGTACCCTTCCCTCGATCCCTTCGGGAACCAATTTGAGGTTGCTCTCCATCTCGTCCTGATAATAACGATCTTTGCTGCCCAACTTCATTGCCTCCAAGGATCCCATCCCGCGATAGACTTTGTACGTTCTTCCCTGAAAGAGGATCGTTTCCCCCGGACTTTCCTCCGTTCCCGCAAAAAGACCGCCGATCATGACCGTATGAGCACCAGCAGCCATTGCCTTGACAATATCCCCAGAATATTTAATTCCGCCATCTGCTATGATTGGGATGTGATATTTTTCGCCGATTTTATATGCATCGCGAATTGCGCTCATCTGCGGTACGCCCACCCCGGCAATGATTCTTGTCGTACAGATGGATCCTGGACCGACACCCACTTTCACGGCATCAACGCCTGCCTCTACTAGGGCCTTTGCTCCTTCCGATGTCGCCACATTTCCAGCGATTAATTCGCATTTTGGAAAATTAGCCTTTGTGCTGCGAACGGCATCTAATACCCCGGAAGAATGTCCATGAGATGTATCGATAACAATCACATCAGCGCCAGCCGTAAGCAATGCATCAACTCTGGCTTCCCGGTCAACAATTCCCACAGCGGCCCCTACCCTCAGCCTCCCCAACGCATCTTTACAGGCAAGAGGATATTTTTTAATTTTCTCAATGTCTTTGATCGTTATCAATCCGGTAAGATTATAGTCTTCGTCAACAACGAGAAGCTTTTCGATCCGGTGTTTATGGAGCAGCTTTTTAGAGTCCTCAAGAGAAATATGTGTGGAAGAAACCGTTATAAGGTTTTCATGGGTCATGACATTGGCTACCGGCTGTTCAAGGTCGGTTTCAAAACGAAGATCGCGGTTAGTCAGGATACCGACAAGCTTTTTTTTCTTCACTACCGGAACGCCCGATATCCGATAACGGTTCATCAGATCAAGTGCTTCATGAACCTTTTGCTCCGGTTCTATAGTGATGGGATCGACGATCATGCCACTTTCCGATTTCTTGACTTTATCTACTTCAATGGCCTGCCTTTCGATGCTCATATTCCGGTGGATGATCCCGATTCCACCTTCCTGAGCAAGGCAAATAGCTGTCCGGGACTCCGTCACAGTATCCATGGCTGCACTGATGATAGGTATATTAAGGCTGATATTGCTGGTCAGTAATGTAGTTGTATCTACATCCCTCGGGAGTATGCTTGATTCACCGGGAACCAAAAGTAAGTCGTCAAAAGTCAGCGATTCTGGAACATGATCATCTAACATTGGAACCTCCATTTATGGTTGTTTAATGGATTCTATAGGGTATGAACGATCAATTAAGTTGATGAAATACTGTTCTCTCGCTGGGTCATATTCAGCATTTTCACAAAGCTGATAATAGGCAGAACGAGAAAAACGCGCTGTGAATTCTCCACGTTTCACCCTGCAGTACATAATATTATCGTCCCCTATCCAGAGGGGTGTATCATGATTCAATTCTTCACTGCTTCCATCAGAAATAGTAATTTCAATGCACAGTTTCCTATCATATTTAGAACAGCTCACAGAAACGCTCCTGATGACATATGGCGCATCTTCTACACTCACGAGACAACGGTCATTTTCAATCTCAATCAGATAATTACCATTGCCATCCTTTTTGAGGTGATGATAAAAGTGCTGTACAATATCTTGCCGTTTCATCTCTTCCCCATGAAAATACCATATCCCTTCCGCATCTATCCGTATCTCAGCGTTATTATTAAATTGTATCATGGTCTTTAAAAGCGTTTTCTGCTATCCAAAAGAACCGTAACAGGCCCGTTGTTTACAAGTTCGATCAACATCGTGGTCTGGAACTTTCCTTGGGAAACGCGTTTAACTTTTTGCTTCGCCTTGAATATGAAGTAATCATAAATCTTTTCTGCAAGATTTGGTTCTTCAGCTCCAGTGAACGAAGGCCTTCTTCCCTTCCGGCAGTCACCTAAAAGGGTGAATTGAGATATGATAAGCATTTCTCCCTGCATGTCGAGAAGTGAAAGATTCATCTTTCCTTGGTCATCTTCAAAGATCCTTAAGTTTATTATCTTTTCTGTAAGGTAATCTGCGTCGCTTTCTTGATCTCCCTGTTCTATCCCGAGGAATACGAGAACTCCCTTTTCTATACCGGAGATGCATCTGTCTCCGACCCGAACATCAGCCCTATCAACCCTCTGCACAACAGATCTCATGTAACGCCCTTTTGAATAAAGCATAGTAGCAACAATCGCTATTTGCTTCAAGCACTTTCTCAGCACCAAATGAGCAGCTACGCTCCATAAATAAATTGCTTTCAGTATTATTAATCTGATTTCCAGGAGCTTTAAAAACACCGATCGCCAGTGACAAAAATATATGCTATCTGTTCTTTATGATTCGTAACGTTCTACTGATAAATCCATGGATATATGACTTTGCCGCCTATGACTTCTGGAACAAGCCGATAGGTCTGCTCTCTTTGGCTTCACTTCTAAGGATAAACAGGGTAAATGTCTTTTTTCTGGATTGCCTCGATCCCTATCATCCAGATATGATTTTTTCAAAAAAGTGCCTGTTGCCGAAAAGAAAATTATCTGGTGAAGGAACATATGCGAAAGAAGAAATTTCCAAGCCTACCGCTCTAAAGCATGTTCCTCGCAATTACAGCCGATATGGTATCAAACTAGAAATCTTTGCTGAATACTCTAAATCAATACCCAAGCCGGATTTCATCATGATCACATCGATGATGACATACTGGTATCCGGCTGTTTTCGACACAATCAATCTCATGAATCAGACGTTTCCCGGGGTGCCAGTCATTCTTGGCGGAAATTATGTGACCCTCCTCCCGGAGCACGCATCGAGGTCCGGGGCCGATTTTGCCTTATCCGGACCTGGAGAACTATCGATCCCTCCACTTCTGAAGGATATGTATAATCAGGATATGATTTTCATTCCGGATGACAATCTCGATTCATACCCCTACCCTGCTTTCGATCTCATTCATCATCCTGATCATGTTCCGATCATGACCTCAAGGGGGTGTCCTTACCGCTGCAGCTACTGTGCCTCACACCTTCTCAACGACCGATTTCAGAGGCGTGATCCAATCCGTGTCGCTGATGAGATTGAATACTGGCATACTCATTTAAGAATCAAGCACTTTTCATTTTATGATGATGCCCTTCTGGTTGACCCTAATGAAATGGTGATTCCCCTCTTGCAGGAGATCATCCGTAGGGACTTGCCAATTTCATTCCACTGCCCAAACGGACTTCATCTCCGTGAAATCACGTCAGAGTTGGGATCACTCATGTTTAAAGCGGGTTTCAAGACACTCCGTTTCGGGCTCGAAACATCAAATGTCCTCCGACAAACCGTGACCGGCGGTAAAGTCGATAACAAAGAATTTAAGGAGGCTGTCGCACACCTACAACGCGCCGGTTATAGGAATGAGGATATTGGTGTGTATCTTCTCTGTGGACTTCCCGGACAATCTGCAGAAGAGGTTATGGATAGTATCCGTTTCGTTCAATCCGCTGATGCGCATCCGATTATCGCCGAATATTCTCCTATACCGGGAACAGGGTTGTGGAATGAGGCTATAGCTTCATCACCTTATCCCATTGCCGATGAACCCCTGTTTCAAAACAACTCTCTCCTTCCCTGCCGAAATGACTCACTCACCTGGGAAATGTATCAGGGATTAAAACTTATGACGCGAAAAGATGATCCCACTTTTTAAGATGCTTGACAAAAGATCCTGATATGATGTACTATTTTCACGGATATAGGAGATAAATTCAATGGGCTCATGTCTCTGGTGGGGGAAAAATATTTTAATTGCCATATTCTCGCTTTTTTTTCTTGCATTCGGCATTGAGACACTCGTTGGCGTTTTTTATCTTAATAACCCACATGAATTTATCATGTATTTCTTCTCCTCCTCCCTTATGGTTTTGGTTAGCCTTGTCGGTTTAATTTATCCCACTTTTCAGGTCCATGCCTTCTTCAGACATCGGAAGCTCGATCATGATCCTGAATAAGAAATTATTTTTTATCACTTTAACATCATTGGCATTATTTATTTTCCCTTGCCCCCATGCTTCCTCGTATGAACTGGCGAAACGAGTTCAGTCATTTACCTTAAAAAATGGTCTTCGGCTTTTGATTTTGGAACGCCATCTGAGCCCTACCGTTTCGATTTATATACGCTATCGAGCCGGGGCCGTGGATGAAGCCGACGGTAAGACCGGAACGGCGCACCTTCTCGAACACATGATGTTCAAAGGCACAAAAACTATCGGAACTCGGAATTATCGTCGAGAAGTGAAAATCATTCGTCAGATCGAGAAGGTTGGAGTCGCCATCGATCGAGAAGCAATGCGGGGTAAAGCTGCCGATCAGGCGATCCTCGATCGTCTTACCCGGCATTTGACCACTCTCCAGAAGACACACCAGGGCCAGATTCTCTCCAATGAAGTAGACAGGCTGTATGGAGAAAACGGTGCCGTTGGCCTCAATGCCTCAACTGGTCAGGATCTTACCACCTATCAAGTTAGTATTCCTGCAAACCGGATCGAACTCTGGGCCAGAATCGAATCTGATCGGATGATGCATCCCGTATTTCGTGAGTTTTATACCGAGCGTAGCGTGGTGATGGAGGAAAGAAGACAGCGTTCCGAATCCGATCCCGATGGTAAACTTCTTGAAAGCTACCTCTCTGCCGCTTTTATCACACATCCTTATCGACGACCGATTCTGGGGTGGCCGTCCGACATGCGCTTCCTCGATCTTGCATACATGAGGAATTTTTTTCGAAGAACGCATGCACCGAGCAATACGGTCATCGCTGTTGTCGGAGATGTCAAATCTGTTGATGTACTCAAGATCGTTGAAAAATATTTTAGCCACATCCCTTCAAAAAAACTTTCATCATTCCCGATCACGGAAGAAGCGGTTCAATCAGGAGAGAGAAGGGTTGAAGTCCTCTTCGCTGCCGAGCCAAAGATAATCACCGGTTACCATAAACCGTCGCCTCCTGACCATGTTGATCATGTATTTGACGTCATCGAATCAATACTCACCCATGGAAGAACAGCAAGGCTTTTCAAATCACTTGTGGAAGAAAGGCAGCTTGCTGAAAGCATTCAGGCTGTCAACGGCCTGCCAGGCGCTCGATATCGGAATCAGTTCCTCATCTTTGCAACACCACGCCCTCCTCACACCTGCGGGGACCTGGAACTGGCGATCGATGGAGAATTGGAAAGGCTAAAAAGCGAACCGGTTACCAGCGTTGAACTTGTAAAAGTAAAGAATCAAATACGGGCTGACTTCATAAGAGGACTCGATTCCAATGCCGGCATTGCTGGAATGCTTTCATACTATGAAGCGCTTCTAGGGGATTACAGTTACCTTACGACTTATGCCGACATCATCGACAAGATCACTCCATACGATATTCTACAAGCAGCGCAAACGTACCTGACGCGTGAAAACAAAACGGCGGCTGAACTCATAAGGGAACCTTAGATATGATACGTAAACACATCGCACATATAAAATCTCTATCAGCGGGTATAGTCCTCGTCTCGATACTTCTCATTGTTTTAATCCCTACAATTTCTTCGGCGGCGACATTGCCGTCATTACCCGATCCAGAACGGATTCAATACAAACCTTTTACTTTCGTACCTCCAACGGCGAACCGTGTTATTCTCAAAAACGGCCTCGTCCTCTATATCCTTGAGGACCATGAACTTCCCCTGATAAAAATCACTGCTCTGATACGGACCGGCAGCATGCAGAAACTTGCTTTTCGTGAATTCGGGCGGCTCATGCATGAAGGCTCTCCCCGGGGGCGACTCGTCACACAGAACTCCGTCAAACGCATTCAAAGAGAGGATCTATTCCGTAATCATGATCTGTTCTATCACCCGGAAAGGGTAATGATATCAATAAGTGGTGATATCGACCGAAATGAATCGGAATCCATCATAAACCGATATTTCGGGAGATGGAAGTCCTCAGAAACGAGGGTGGAAGTCCCTCCTCTTCCTCATCCGCAGGAAGAGGGGATTTTATTCCTCCCAAAAGATACTCCTCAGTCCGTCATAATTTTCGGCTGGACTGCCCCGTCAAAAAATGATCCCCAATTCCCCCCGTTTGAAATCATCGATTTTATCACCGGGAGCGGAGGCTTTAGATCGAAGATGTTTCAAAAAATCAGAACCGATCGTGGACTGGCATACAGCGCAGGCAGTTTTTACACTGCAAAAAGCGAATACGGTTTCTTCGGCGCCTATGCACTCACAAAATCCGAATCGACTATCGAAGTTATTTCATTGATACGTGGGATTATTCAGGACATCAATAAAAAACCTGTCCTGCTTGATGAATTGAAAAAAACAAAAAGTGCGATAATCAATAGGTTTATTTTTTCTTTTAGCTCAGCAGACAAGATAGCCTTTCAACAGATGATGACAGAATATGAGGATCTACCTGAAGATTATCTTATTGCTTACCGTGACAACATAGAGAAGATGACCGTAAACGACATCCTGAAGGCTGCCCGTTATCTTGATCCGAAAAGAGCAATTATTCTGATAATCGGAAATGATGCAATATATCGAGAGATTTCCGGTTTTGAAACGGTAAGAAAGATAGAGGGTTCATTATGATTGAATCCAGCAGCGAACTCATGCCCACGCTTTTGGAGTAGCCCCCCTTTTGACCGGACACCTAGAATCTGGAAATAAGTTGTAGGAATAGATATAGTGATATCACTACAACCAGAAAGAAGGTGTCAATGGGACCTGTTGAAATCATTACATCGGTGCAGCGCCGACGGCGATGGTCACCTGGCGAGAAGAAGGCTATCGTTGAGGAGACTGAGCAGCCAGGGATGAGCATATCGGCAGTGGCCCGCAAGTACGGGTTGCATCCGAACCAGCTGTTCAAGTGGCGCAGGTTGATGCACGAAGGAGCGCTCTCTGCCGTTGGTGCCGGTGAAGCGGTGGTCCCCGTTTCTGAGGCAAGGGATCTGCGGTCGAGGATTCGTGAGTTAGAGAGACTGTTGGGCCGCAAGACGATGGAAGTGGAGATCCTGAAGGATGCAATCCGGATTGCCCGCGAAAAAAAACTGATCTCGCGGGTTCCCTTGTTGGAGAAGGACGATATCCGATGAAGGCGATTGCTGAGACAATGGGGGTTTCTCGAACGCATCAGTATGAGAAGCGCATGAATAACCGACAAGGCGGCAAGCGCTTTTGCCACAAGGCTCAGGATGATGAATATCTTCCTCTCATTCGTAAGATTGTGGATGACCGTGCTACTTATGGGTATAGAAGAGTGACGGCGCTTCTCACTCGCCAACTGGGAAAAGAGTCCGTGAACCACAAGCGGGTTTATCGGATCATGAAAAAGAACGGTCTCCTTCTGCAGCGGCATACGGGAAGGCCGGTGCGGATTCATGATGGGAGAGTCCAGATGTTCCGGAGCAATCTCCGCTGGTGTTCGGATGGCTTTGAGATCGCCTGCTGGAACGGGGAGCGGATACGGATAGCCTTCAGCATGGACTGTTGCGACCGGGAAATCATGAGCTATGTGGCCACAACGGGAGGCATCTCCGGGGACATGGTTCGGGATCTCATGGCAGAGGCAATCGAGGCCCGTTTCGGTCTTGTGGATCGGGTTCCGAAGAAGATCCAATGGCTCAGCGACAACGGTCCGGCTTACGTTGCTCATGAGACACAGAATTTTGCGCGGATGATGGGTTTTGAGGTCTGCACGACCCCTTATTACAGCCCTGAGTCCAACGGGATGGCAGAGTCGTTCGTCAAGACCTTCAAACGGGACTATGTCCATATGAACCCTTTGCACGATGCCAGAACAGTTTTAGAGAAGATCCCCGGATGGTTCCAGGATTATAATGAATATCATCCCCACAAGGGGTTGAAAATGAAGTCGCCCAGGGAGTATAGAAGAAACCAAGTTAAGTTAGAACCGTGTCTGGTCAAATAGGGGCAACTCCAGCTTTATCGCCGGATAAGCGAGCGAATATCGAATGGTGT
Source organism: uncultured delta proteobacterium (assembly GCA_963817385.1). Classification (GTDB taxonomy): domain Bacteria; phylum Desulfobacterota; class Syntrophia; order Syntrophales; family UBA5619; genus JAKAFS01. Next base: position 129,051 of record CAWFOM010000010.1, on the reverse strand, counting down.
ATTCATTAATGATCGAAGATTTTCCGCAGCTTGATCAGAGAGCTGAGATTGAATATAATCTTGAGGATAATTTAAAATTATATTATAAAAATGCATCTATACTCTTTTAAGAACATTTAGTTTGCAAGTCTTTCATCAAAGGTGCGACTGTTATTGAAGAAAAAGATTGAATACGAAATTTTGGAAAAGGTCATTTTTGCTGATAACGATATTCTCGTCAGTCTCTTCGGTGAGCATGATAGGAATCTCAAGCTTATCGAGCAGCTCGAAGCTGTAAAGCTCATTATGCGGGGGAATATAGTCTCAATAACCGGCAGCCAGCTATCTGTAAATCTTATCCGAAACCTTCTTGCACAGTTGTATCAAATCACCAGAAAAGGATATCCCATTTTCCCTGCCGACATTGAATATGCTCACCGCATCCTTTCTGAAGATTGTACTGCTGATCTGGAGCGTATCTTTCTGGACACCGTTTTTATCTCCTCGAAAAGGCGGATCATCACCCCAAAAAGTATCGCCCAGAAACTCTATATTGATGCGATCAGGAACTCGGATATGGTCTTTGGTATCGGCCCAGCAGGAACAGGAAAGACCTATCTGGCCATGGCAATGGCCATTTCCGCACTCCTGGGGAAAAAAGTCAATCGCATATCTTTAGCGAGACCCGCCGTCGAAGCAGGCGAAAAACTTGGTTTCCTGCCCGGCGATCTTTCAGAAAAAGTCAATCCCTATCTACGTCCTCTCTACGATGCTCTCTTTGACATGATTGATTTTGACCGCGCTTCAGCCCTGATTAGCAAGGGGGTGATTGAGGTCGCCCCGCTGGCTTTCATGAGAGGCCGTACGCTCAATGATTCCTTCGTTATACTCGATGAAGCTCAGAACACTACATCTGAGCAGATGAAAATGTTCCTGACGAGGCTCGGATATGGATCCAAAGCTGTGATCACCGGAGACGTAACCCAGATAGATCTACCTACGGACAGGATATCCGGTCTCGTCGAAGCAGAAGAGCTCCTCTGTAAAACGAAAGGTATTCGTTTTATCCACTTCTCGGAACTTGACGTAGTAAGACATCCCCTTGTTCAGGATGTTATACGAGCTTACAACAATCGTAAACAGCAGAAAAGGAGAGCGAGGGGCTGTCAAATAACGGTGAAAGAGTGATCCAGGGGAACCTGAACAGCTCTTACTTAAGACGACAGCTTTCCCGATATGCCTGTTTCAATAGAAAATCGACAGAAGCTTTTCAATATTGATTTGAACAGCGTCAGGAGAAGCCTGAAAACTCTTCTGAAGGAGCTGCATTGCGGCGACGGGGAGATCGGTCTCCTGCTTGTCGATGACAATCAGATTCGGAAGCTCAACAACGATTATCTCAATCGGAACTACCCCGACCAATGTAATTTCATTTGCTATGACGGAGGGTGAGTTTGGAAATATTAATCCGAAGATCCTCGGGGATATCGTCATTTCTGTTGAAACGGCATCCCGTGATGCCTCAACTGGCCAAATCGATCTTATGGATGAATTGGACTTTCTCCTCATTCACGGCCTTCTCCATTTACTTGGATATAATCACGAAAACACCAGTGCCGAAAAATCAAGGGAGATGAATGCTCGTGAGCGGGAGCTCTTTTTCCTCCTGAGGCACTATCATCTTGACTGAGAAAGAGAACCGTCTTATTGAATCTGGATTACCTGGCCGGGTTGTATGTTATCCTTTCGTGCAAGGCTGTTTTGTTCGAGAAGTTTGTCGAGTGATATGTTGTTTTCTCGGGCGATTTTGTTGAGAGTATCACCTTTTTTAACGGTGTATTTTTTAACTTTACTTACTTCTTTATGCTCTCCTGATGTAGATGCCATCCTTGCTTTTTCGTTTCCCGCGCTCTTCTCGCTGCCGGTTTTTTTCTGTCGCTTATTTCCTTCTTCAGTTATCCCATCGATTTGAAGCATCTGCCCTATTTTCAGATAATCGTTCTCCAGGGAATTTGACTTTCTCAGATCAGTGATAGACGTATCATACTTCCTTGCAAGAGATGCAAGAGTATCGCCCTTTTGGACCTTTATTCGCAGCACATTATCCGTTTTTTTCGTCTTAGATTTTCCGGGAGTGCCAGCCGTACTTGCGGTTTTGATCGGTATATTCAGCCTCTGTCCTGCAGACAAACGGTGCTTTTTGGAGAGATGATTATAGTCAATGATTAGCGAAACCGAGGTCTTGTATTTACTCGCAATTGATGCAAGCGTTTCTCCTCCCCGTACCTTGTGTCTTATGACCGCCCTCCTAGCCATAAGATATGTACGAGGAATCTCTGCCTCCGGAACTTCATCAATCACTCTGAGAAGCCGTTCGCCCATCTCAGTTGGAACTTTCAGAACATATGGTTTGTTGGGCGTAATCCTATGTCTGAGTTCAGCATTGAGGATATTTATTGTCTCTTCCGATACCTCAAGTTTCTGGGCTATATGCTGCAGACGCACAGATTTATTTATTTCAACGATTTCATAGGACAATGCGGCTGATTTCGGCGTTCCAAGGTCAATACCATATTTTTGAGGATCCCTGATAACTAACACTGTAGCAATAAAACGCGGGACGTAGCGCGCCGTTTCATAGGGAAGCTTCTGATAGAGGTCCCAGAACCTATCGAGATAGTTTATATGCTGCGATGCAATCGTTCTGATCACCCTGCCCTCTCCGCAGTTGTACGCCGCGAGAACCGTCAGCCAGTCTCCGAACATATTGTGCAATTCTTTGAGATAGTCGATTGCCGCCCGAGTGGATTTTTCGATATCCATTCGTTCATCCACCCAATCATCCCGATTCAGGCCATATTTGTAACCGGTTGAGGGGATGAATTGCCAGAGCCCCAGAGCCCGTGCGCTCGATAATGCACTGATTTTAAAACCGCTCTCCACCAGCGGGAGCCATGCCAATTCTTCCGGCAAGCCAGCCTTCTTAAGCTCCTGTAAAATGATCGGACGATACATTGCCGACCGCTGATAGGAGGAAATGAAGAATTCGCGCTCCACGGTCTGAAACTGACGGATCTCTTTCTCGACATCGGCATTGGTGATGAGTGGAATCTCACTGCGCTTCCCATTCGCAACCGCTTGGAGCGAATTGTATATGCTGAGGATCCTCTTTGATATCATGAGCCGAAGATCATCCTTCTGCCTTGCCATATCCGGATTGCCGTTTGTATCGATCAGGAGGGCATAAGCTTGATCAAGCATCTCCAGGGCGTCTTCGAGGTCGCCATGCACCCAATAATTATGAGATTCGTTCAAAAGCACCAGTGCTTCTTCCATGATATCCCTTTCCGCTTCATCCAGATACTCCTTACGGCCTTCATGAATTTGTGGCTTTGACTGTCTCACTTTCGGATAAGTCTTGGACAACTCGCTTTTTATCGGTGGTGCTGGTGTCTTTTTCAGAGAAGGCTCACTTACAGAAGAAATATGCAGTTCTACCTTTGACAATTCACTTTTTTGCTGTTCAGCAGTGATTTTTTCTTGTGACGGTTCCTCTGTTGTAGGAGGAGGTTGTTGCGCGTTTAATAAATCGCGCTTACTATCCTGTGCAGTCGTAGTATCGAAAGATGGATCCGCTTTGGGAGGCGTATACTGTTCTGGTGATGGGGGATTATCCACTTGCACCGTTGGAGCTTGTACTGTATTACCGACGAGCTCCTGGCTGGATACCCCAGACAATTGGGGAATCGGCCGGACACTACAGCCTATCAACAGGATAATCAGCGATATGCAGATCCTGATTCTGAACATATTTTAAAACTCCTTGTGTCATTACGCACTGGGGAAAAAGCCCGTTTGCAATTGCATCCCATTTTTCTGCAGGTTTGATTGGTCGTCAAACGCCGGACTTCTATAACATACTTCTTCTCAGCCCCCAACTATTAATGCACCGGGAAAATGTTTTCAAATATCTTACTGAAGCAAATAGGCTTCTATAAACTCGTCGATATCACCGTCCAGAACCTTATTGACATTGCCTGACTCAAGATTCGTTCTGTGATCCTTTATCATTTTATAGGGATGCAGCACATAAGACCGGATCTGGCTCCCCCAGGCGATATCTTTCTTCGTCTTATTGATCTCCTTAAGTTTTTCATTCTGTTCACGGAGTTTCATTTCATAGAGACGAGATTGCAAATATTTCATCGCCATTGCCTTGTTTTTATGCTGCGAACGTTCATTCTGGCACTGAACTACAATTCCTGTGGGCATATGGGTTATCCTTACCGCCGAGTCAGTCTTGTTAACATGCTGCCCCCCTGCACCCGTCGAGCGATAGGTATCGATGCGGAGATCCTTCTCATCGATTTCGACGATGATTTTGTCATCCACCTCGGGATAGACAAATACGGAGGCAAAGGATGTATGACGCCGGGCTCCGGCATCAAAAGGAGAGATCCGCACCAGTCGATGGATACCGATCTCGGCCTTTGCATAGCCGTAGGCGTATTCACCCCTCAGTGTCCAGGTCACACTTTTTACACCGGCTTCATCACCTGGAACATAATCGATGATTGTTGCGGTAAAGCCTTTTCTTTCCGCCCAGCGCAGATACATCCGGAGAAGCATTTCCGCCCAATCCTGCGCCTCCGTGCCCCCTGCGCCCGCATGAATCGACATAATTGCATTCATGGAATCCTGTTCGGATCCCAGCATCATCCTCAGTTCATCAACCCTGACCACGTTGCCGATCCGATCCAGTTCACTGCCGATCTCCTTCTGGGTTTTTTCATCCTTCTCTTCCAAGGATATCTGATAAAGAAGGCCGACATCATCAATGTCGCTATTTAGCTTCTTCAAGCTAACGATAGCCTCTTGCAAACGGCTCTGTTCCTGGAGAATCTCCCTTGCCTTACCCGGATCATTCCAGAAACCTTCACGCTGAGATTCTTTTTCGAGTTCCCGGACACGCAATTCCTTTTCAGGAAGGTCAAAGACATTCTCCCAGGTGTTTGATTCTCTTTCTTAGATCTGCCAGTCTTTCATGAATTCCTTCCAGCATGTTTCTTTCTCCTTTGCGTCGATAATATATATATGATCAGCAGGGCAAAAGCACAAACATATACAAACAGATCCCCATATGCAGCATAACAGGTCCTCACGTCAATGATTTTCACATCGCCTTTCAAGACCGTTCTTTCATAGAGGCCGGTGCGGGAGATAATCTCTCCCGTTGGGTCAATAATGGCACTAATCCCGGTATTGGCAGCCCTGACGAGGTACAGACGATTTTCAATCGCCCGGAAAACGGTCATGGAAAGATGCTGAATCGGCGCCGACGTTCGCCCGAACCAAGCATCATTCGTGATATTGACAAGAAGTTCGGCCCCTTTCCTTTTGTATTCTGCCGCAGCTTCCGGAAAGATTCCTTCATAACAAATTAAGACACCCAGTCGATGTCCATCGATTGAGAGAGGATAGAATCCCTTGCCGGACCTGAAATCCCCAACTCCAGCAACGAGCTTGCCAATGAAAGGGAAATACCTTCTCAAAGGCACATACTCTCCATAGGGAACCAGATGCACCTTATCATAACGTCCTATCAGTGTCCCATCCGGCTTGAGGAGGAAAGCACTGTTCATATACGAGACGGCTCCCTTTTCCCTTTCATAACTCGGGCTTCCGAAAAGAAGTGCAGACCCTGAAGTTTTGGAAACATCAACAACCGCTTCATGCATCAGATCATGCTGTTGAAAGTAAAACGGTGCTGCAGTTTCAGGCCAGACGATCAAGCCGCCCCCGGAATGCGCTGACTTTAGGGAAAGGGATCGATAGATATCGATTGTCTGTAACTGGTAGAGTGAATTCCATTTAAGATTTTGATCAATATTCCCTTGAACGAGTGTAACATCGAGACGGGGAGCCTTCTTCAATAACTCAGCGATTTCTCCCGTACGGAATTGACCATAAGCGAAGATTAGCGTGATCATGATACACGCGGTAACCGCCTCCGTAAAGAGGAACCTCTTTCGATACCGAACCGATAACAGATCGTAAAAAACTGCATTGATCAGAACAATCGTAAATGAGATTCCATAAGTACCAACTATGTCGGATATTTGAATTATGTCACGGTATCGATACTGAGAATAGGCCAGATTTTCCCAGGGGAATCCAGTCAAGAGATGAGAGCGCAAATATTCGAGGATCGTCCATAAAAGGGGCGCCGACAAAAAAAGCGGGACACCCTTTCCCCGCAAAAAGACGATCCCCATGGCAAAACACGCAGTGTATAGACTTAGGTAAGCGGCAAGGAGTAACATGGCTGATATGCCAACATATATGGGAAGATATCCATATTGGACAACAACATACGCAATCCAATAGAGGATACCGACATGTGCAATCAAGCCCGTCAGAAAGCCGATCCTGAACCCCTCTTGCGGTTCCGCATCCTTCAGGGAAAAAAAAAGGGGGATTAGTGCTATCCACGCAAAAATTCCGCTCCCATACTTAGGGAAAGAGAGAAATAGAAGAAGGCTGGATACTACGGATATCATCAGATTCTTCAGAGAGATGTTCATGTACGGTTTCACTGCTGTCCCAATGTTGATTTTTGATTACGGCTTAACTTTTAAAATATATCGTATTTGATGCAAAAAATTATTTATCGATTCAAAAAAATATCTCTGGGATGTGACAGTCTCCCTCATCAATGAGGTGGCAGCGCATGAATTTCGGGAAACGATCTTTGCCCATTTGATGTACTTTGTCCCCACATACGAGTTCCGAAAATGTATTGATCGGTACAACAGCAACTAAAAAGTATCAATGGATCACGCAGCATCTCAGGATCAAGGCTTTTGCGGCACTACTGAGAATACAGTTAAAACTCAGATCTGGATCGCCACCTCGGTTTATGTTCCCGTGACTATTGTGAAGAAGACTTTTAATTTTGACCAAAGTCTCTACACAATTCTAGAGATTTTGAGCGTGACACTTTTCGAAAAAGAACAGCTTATCAAACACTTTCAAATCTCAGCTAAAGAAACCAGGAGGACTATTTCAAAAAAAATCGAATCTATTCGATTAACGTTGAGATAGTAGTAATATGGTTTCAGATTCATCGGCCGGTATCTCAAGACAGAGATCAGAATGTCATCTTTCCAAGTCCGAGCACCCGGCTCATCCACTGAATATCCCACCTCCGAAATTTCACAATAAAAAGAGAAAGGGGGCTAACCATTGCTGGCCAACCCCCTTTTAGCTATGGCGGGGTCGATGGGACTCGAACCCACGGCCTCCGGCGTGACAGGCCGGCGTTATAACCGACTTAACTACGACCCCGAAATATAGCTTCTTTATTAGCTACTGAAACCCGATATTACCGCTCGTGCTTCGCACCGGTCGGTCTTCATGATTTCTTAATAACCATGGTAGGCGGAACAGGACTTGAACCTGTGACATCCACGGTGTAAGCGTGGCGCTCTCCCAACTGAGCTACCCGCCCATATCACCACCCGATTATGGGTGAAGTTACTAACAGCTATGCCCCCTGTTGTCAAGGATTAAGTTTATTATCCCTGCCTCAGCACACGATGCATGCAAAGGTGCAGTAGTAGTTCTCCCAACTGCCGACTCTCCCCCCAATTCGATGCTCTCGGGAATATTTTCGGTGGGCAGCAGGGCATACTTCAATACTTCATCTACGTGATCAACGAGGATGATTTCAAGATTCTTCAGGACATTTGCAGGAACATCAGCCAGATCCTTTTCATTATCCTTGGGGATAATAACATGCCGAATATCCCCTCGATGCGCGGCGAGCAGTTTTTCTTTAAGTCCACCGATCGGCAGGACTCTGCCTCTCAGGGTGATCTCGCCAGTCATGGCCAGATCACCTCTGACTTTGCGTTTGATAAAAGCGGAGGCGATGGAAGTGGCCATGGTAATACCGGCTGATGGTCCGTCTTTCGGAATGGCTCCTTCCGGGACATGCACATGAATATCTGTTTCCTTGTAGAATCCTTCCGACAGTCCGAACATCCCTGCCCGGGCGCGCACGTATGTGAGTGCCGCTTGCGCCGATTCCTGCATGACATCTCCGAGTTTTCCGGTCAGGATCATCTTGCCCGTCCCCTGCATAATGGAGGCCTCAATAGCCAGAAGCTCTCCACCGACTTCAGTCCAGGCAAGGCCAATAGCAAGACCGATCTCATCTCTGCCCTCAGTTTCTCCATGGCGAAATTTCGGCACACTTAAATAACTTTGCACTGATTTAGAGGATATCCTGATTCGACTTTTACCGCCCTCTTCAACAATCTTCTTAGCTACCTTCCGGCAGATCGAGGCAATTTCCCTTTCCAAATTCCTTACTCCCGCCTCTCGCGTGTATTGACGAATGATCGTCAGGAGGGAACCGTCGGTAAAAAAAACACTGTCTTTTTTGAGACCGTTGGCTTCCATCTCCTTTGGCACAAGAAATCGCTTCGCAATATTCAGCTTCTCGGGTTCCGTATAACCAGCCAGTCGTATGACCTCCATCCTGTCTTGCAGTGGCGCAGGAATAGTCTGCAACACATTTGCCGTCGTTATGAACATGATGTCGGAGAGATCATAGTCTACTTCCAGATAGTTATCGTTGAAGGCATAGTTCTGCTCAGGGTCGAGAACTTCAAGCAAGGCAGAAGAAGGATCACCTCGGAAATCAGAACTTACCTTATCCACCTCATCCAAACAAAAGACCGGATTATTCGTTCCGGCTTTTTTAAGGAGTTGAATGATCTTACCCGGCATGGCACCTATATACGTACGCCGGTGGCCCCTGATTTCTGCCTCATCTCTCACGCCGCCGAGTGATAGTCGGACGAACTTCCGATTGGTAGCACGAGCTACTGATTTGGCAATCGAGGTCTTGCCCACACCAGGAGGTCCCACCAAGCACAGAATGGGCCCCTTATTCTTCTTTACCAACGTCTGCACAGCCAAATATTCTATGATACGTTCCTTGACCTGCTTAAGGCCATAATGGTCTTCTTCGAGAATAGTCTCCGATTCATTTAGGGTATATTTATTCTCCGTTTTCTCCGACCATGGCATATCGAGAAGCCAGTCGATGTAATTTCGTACCACCGTTGCCTCAGCAGACATCGGAGCCATCATCTGCATCTTTTTTATTTCCTGTTTGACCTTCTTTTGAGCCTCTTCTGAGAGTTTTTTCTGTTTCAGTCGTTTTTCAAGATCAGCAATTTCATTTCGAAATTCATCTTTCTCACCCATTTCCTTTTGAATGGCCCGCATCTGTTCGTTGAGGTAGTAGTCCTTTTGGGTCTTTTCCATCTGCTTCTTGACCCGTCTTTTAATCTTCTCTTCAACCTGAAGGATTTCGATTTCCGAAAGCATCAGCTCATAGATTGTTTCCATTCTCTCGGAAACATTGCATATCTCAAGAATCTTCTGTTTGTCTTCTAATTTGGCACTGATCTGAGCTATGACGACATCGGCCAGTTTGGACGAATCTTCGATGGAAGCGATCGTTCCTACAATTTCAAGATGAACTTTCTTTGTCATCTTGGCATAGGTTTCAAATGACTCCCTGATGCTTCTCATCAATGCTTCCAGTTTTACCCTATCCGGTACCTCATCAATCTCTTCAAGCTCTTCAGCCTGGACGAGAAAAAAATCTTCACTGGGGAGGTACGCGCGTATGACTCCCCGCTTTTTCCCCTCGACCAGAACCTTGACTGTACCATCGGGAAGACGGAGGAGCTGGATTATGATTCCGATCGTGCCGATACAGTAAATGTCATCTTCGCCGGGATCATCTTTCTGCGCACTTTTCTGAGCCGCCATAAAGATCCCTTTTTCGTCCTTCATAGCAGACTCCAAGGCGGCAATGGACCGTTCTCTACCTACAAAGAGGGGAACAATCATATGGGGGAATACAACAACATCCCTCAGCGGCAAAAGCGGTATTTCAGCTGTTTTCCCTTTAGTTTCCCCGTTGTCTTCTCTATCATACATCATATCATCTTCCTATAATTGCGCTTATAATCAAGCGGTTTCTGACTTCTTTTCGAAAAGGAGAATCGGTTTTTCCTTGTTCAAGACGACCTCCTCGCTGATGACACATTCCTTCACGTCATTCGTCGAGGGTAGTTCATACATGATATCGAGCATGGTATTTTCTAGTATGGCGCGCAATCCACGTGCTCCAGACTTCCGCTCCACTGAAAGCTTTGCAATAGCCCGTAGCGAACCTTCGGTAAATTTCAGTTTGACGCCTTCTAGTTCAAATAGTTTCTGGTACTGCCGAATAATGGCGTCCTTGGGTTCAACGAGTATCCTGATCAGATCCTCCTGCGTTAGTTCATTCAGTGTGGCGATAACCGGCAGTCTACCGATGAATTCTGGAATCAAGCCGAATTTCAGAAGATCCTCTGGCTGTACCTCTTGCAAAAGCTGATCCGTCCTCTTTTGCTTTTTACTTCTGATTTCTGCCCCGAAACCCATAGCGTTGAAACCAACGCGACGAGCGATAATATCATCAAGATCATTGAAAGCTCCGCCACAGATAAACAGGATGTTGGTTGTGTCCACCTGAATAAATTCCTGCTGCGGGTGCTTTCTTCCCCCCTTGGGCGGGATGTTGGCTGTAGTCCCTTCAATAATCTTGAGAAGTGCCTGCTGAACCCCTTCGCCTGATACATCTCTGGTGATCGATGGATTGCCGGATTTTTTCGAAATCTTATCGATCTCATCGATATATACTATCCCCTTTGACGCTCTCTCCACATCGTAATCTGAATTCTGAAGGAGGCTAAGAATGATATTCTCCACATCTTCACCTACATATCCTGCCTCTGTAAGTGTCGTTGCATCGGCAATGGTAAAAGGGACGTTCAACATTTTTGCCATTGTCTTTGCCAGAAGCGTTTTTCCTGAGCCGGTTGGACCGATGAGAAGGATGTTGCTCTTCTGGATATCAACTCCTCCCATATCGGCAGGGGAAAAAAGCCGTCGGTAGTGATTATAAACAGCGACGGAGAGGACCTTCTTTGACCTTTCCTGGCCAATTACGTACTGATCAAGAAATTTTGTGATATCTTTAGGTTCGGGGATTCCTTTGCGGAATTCGTCCGAAACCGGTCTTTCACACTCTTCTTCTACGATACACCGGCACAGTTCAATGCACTCATCGCAGATATATGCCGTGGGACCGGCGACCAATTTTTTTACTTCATTTTGATTTTTTCCACAGAAGGAGCAAAAGAGAAGTCCCTGCCCATCCTGTTGATCTCTTCCTTTTTTTGCCATGAAAAACCCCTATCGCTGATAATTTTTAAATTTTCTTAATGATTATCTCGTCGATGATGCCATATTGCTTTGCCTGCTCACTGATCATAAAATAATCCCGCTCCGTATCGGAAGTAATTTTATCAATTGGTTGACCTGTCAAATCGGCAAGAATATGATTCAGTTCTTCTTTGAGCCTCAGAATCTCTCGTGCCTGAATATCGATGTCCGTTGCCTGTCCTTGAAATCCACCCAACGGCTGATGGATCAGTATTCTCGAATGGGGCAGAGCATATCGCTTCCCTTTTTGCCCCGCCGCGAGGAGCAGGGCGCCCATGCTGGCCGCCTGTCCCATGCAGACCGTAGACACAGGAGGTTTAATATACCGCATCGTATCATAAATAGCGAGGCCCGAACTGACATGCCCCCCTGGACTATTGATATAAAAAAAGATTTCCTTGTCAGGATCTTCTGATTCCAGATAAAGCATCTGTGCGATTATAAGGTTTGCAACATCGTCATCGATTGCCGTTCCAAGAAAAATGATGCGATCCTTGAGAAGCCTTGAATAAATATCATAGGCCCTTTCTCCCCTACCGTCCTGCTCAACTACCATAGGTATCAGAGTCATTTTTCTTCCTCCGGGACTCCTATTTTCTCATTTTTTATGACCGTAACCACGGCTTTTGCCGCCAGGAATTGATACGTCTTACGGGTCAAGATCTCATTTTTGACATTTTCAATCAAGCTATCCTTTTCAAGCGATTTTTTGAAAGATTCATAATCTTGAGCCTTTTGTGACGCAATTTCCCGGATCTCCTTTTCCACTTCCTCATCATCGACAGTCAGTGACTCTTTCCGAGCAATGCTTGTTAGTAGCAGACCTGTTTTTACGATCCTGGTCGCCTCTTCTCGGAACTGATCATGGAGTTTAAAACTGAATTCCGCCGCCTTTTTTGGATCCATACCGTTTGAGACCATTCTTCGCTGCGTATCGGACATCATATAATAGATCTGACGCTCGACATAGGATTCCGGAACTTCAAAGTCATTTTTCATAAGAAGTTTGTCGTCGATGCTCCTATCAAATTCTGCTGCGATTTTACGCTTCTTCTCTTCTTCGACGTTCTTGCGAACATCGGCCTTCAGGGCGTCCAGTGACTTGTATCGTTCGAAATTCTTTACAAAATCGGCATCGATCTCTGGTAATTTCTTGATACGTATTCCTTGAACATGTACTTTAAATTCTGCATCTTTCCCTGCAAGATGCGCCGCGTTGTAGTTCTCGGGAAATTTAACGAAGATGGACCGCGCTTCCCCTTTTTTCATACTGATCAGTTGATCTTCAAAACCGGGCACGAATGTCTTTGATCCGATTTCCAGTAAATAATTTTCAGATGTCAGCTCATTATACGATTCTCCCGCAACGGAACCTACAAAATCGAGCGTTACAAAATCCCCTGCGACCACCCCCCGATCTTCATTCAGATCCTCCATCGTTGCAAACATGTGCCGGATTTCCTGCAGTCTCGCCTCAATATCCTTTTCTGTAACCACCGGATCTTCCCTGATAAGTTCAAGCCCTAGATAATCTCTGGGTTCGATAGTTGGTTCGACTTCGATAGTGGCTGAAAAAGTAAACACCTTTTCCTGTTCTATCCCCGTTTGATCGATCTGCGGACGGGTAACTGACGGAATATCTTTTTCCTGCACCGCTTCCCAGTAATACCTATTCACCAGATTGGACACTGTCTCTTCCTCTGCCTGCACCCGGTAGAGTTTCTCGAGTATCGCCCTGGGAATCTTGCCCGGTCTGAACCCTTTTACCTTTGCGGTCCTTCCGACATTTCGATAAACCGTATCCAACTCGGTTTTTACATCCGCCCATGGGATATCAAATGAAAGTTTCTTCTTTACGGAACTGATATCCACAATCTTTACCGCGGCACTGATGTCACTCACGTCAATATGCTCCTTAAATATTATATCCTTTTTGATGATCCAATGATTGGTGCGAGAGAGGGGAGTTGAACCCCTATCCGCTCAGGCGGGCTGGATCCTAAGTCCAGTGCGTCTACCAATTCCGCCACTCTCGCATGGTAGAAGCTGATCTCCTTATATGCATTGCCTCTACGATTGTCAATATTCATTGTCGTAAGCGCCTTCAGAATATATCAAAAAACCGCCAATTGGCGGTTTTTTATTAATTGGTCGGGGCGAGTGGATTTGAACCACCGGCCCTCTGAACCCCATTCAGATACGCTACCAGACTGCGCCACGCCCCGACTCGAATCAGTTCAATTTTACAGGTACTTACCACCTTCAATAATTCATGTCAAGAGTAATGAATCACAAAATACTTGAATTTGCGGTACTGTTAAAGTATAATATTTTTTATGTTGAATCGGACGGTACAATGCAGGGTATATATGAGACATAAGTGGATTCCCCCGATTTTTGTTTTTTTTATCCTGTTCTTCTTTTCTTCTTCCGTGTGTCGGGGGGATATTTACAAATATGTGGATATTGATGGGGTCATTCATATTACTAACACTCCCACTGAGAATAATGTTCCTTATATCCTGATTATGAAGGAGAAAAGGGTTATCGTTCAGTTGAAAGGTCCCATGACCAACTACGAAGATCTCATTGTCAAAGCCTCGGAGCGATATCGCGTTGACTCCGCCCTTGTTAAGGCAATTATCAAGGCGGAATCAAACTTCAATCACCGTGCCGTTTCACCAGTGGGAGCACGGGGATTGATGCAACTCATGCCGGCAACAGCGGCCACACTTCAAGTCCAGGATTCTTTTCAACCGGAAAATAATATCGATGGCGGTGTTCGCTACCTACGCTATCTCATGAACCTGTTTAATGGAAATCTACCCCTAGTGCTTGCCGCTTACAACGCTGGGGAAAACACCGTCCTGCGCTACAACAATCGCATCCCTCCTTACCAGGAAACTCAGACCTACGTCAGGCGTGTTCTCGATTATTTCGACAAATACAGCAACGGAAAACAAACCCCCTGACAGGGTTCAAGACAAGGACGCAGTATCAACTACGATCTTCGTTGCCCGCCCTATCTTCTCGTGGCAAGCGTTTTGTCTATCAGGGAGTTGATCCAATGGTCAGATGTTTTTTCAGGCCGATCAATTTTTTTTCTTTGATCCCCGTAACAGAGGTGAGATCCGAAATTGCCGTGAACTTACCTACCGCCTGTCGCCGCTGAACAATCTCAATAGCCGCTTTTTTTCCAATGCCAGGTACATGGGAAAGATCTTCCGCCGAAGCGCGATTCAAATCAATTTGCAAACCCAGGGCAAGCCGCCTTATGGCTGGCATATCACAGATTGTCAATGCCGCTCCCGCCGCTGAGGTGGCGATAGCGACGCTATCAGACATCGTGAAACCAGCAGCGTTTATTTTACCCTCAACGCCGATGATTTTCAGTATATTTGCAATATCCGTCCCTTTCGGTAAAAAATAGATGCCGTCGGTATCTCGACCACTTGTTACCTCAGCGGTAATCATACCCGGTCCCTGATTTCCCCAGGACAGGGATAATTCCGGAAACGATTGCCGGTCATAGAGCAGAACCCCGCCATAGACAGCTATGGAAGCGATCAGAACAGTCAATGCCCCCAGATTCTGTCCTTCACACACACGCATTTAAGATGCCCTTTCCAGACCGAAGGCATCGTGCAGAACCGTAACTGCCAATTCAGCGTATTTTGCTTCAACGACGCAGGATACTTTTATTTCTGAGGTGCTGATCATCATAATGTTGATCCCTTCTCG
Source organism: uncultured delta proteobacterium (assembly GCA_963817385.1). Lineage (GTDB taxonomy): Bacteria > Desulfobacterota > Syntrophia > Syntrophales > UBA5619 > JAKAFS01. Next base: position 113,976 of record CAWFOM010000010.1, on the reverse strand, counting down.
CGCGAGTGTTGCGAACATTTTCGCGGCAACACCGGAATGGCTAATCATCCCTACACCGATGATTGATACCTTCGCCACATTGTCATCGACCTCTAGTTTGTCAGCGCCGACATCCTTAAGCACCTCGGAAATGATTTTCTTAGCCTCGCCAATATCTTTTCGGGACACCGTGAAGGTCAAATCGGTATGGCCTGCAAGACTGGCGTTCTGGATGATCATATCAACAACGATGTTGTGCTCTGAAAGGGGTGTAAACAGACGAGCAGCGACACCCGGCCGGTCTGGAACATGAACCACCGTTATTTTTGCCTGATCTCGATCATAGGTTACGCCGGATACCACTTCTTTCTCCATGTCACTCTCCTCCTTGGTCACCAATGTTCCCCCTTCATCTGTGAATGAGGATTTCACATACACCGGTACATTGTATTTTTTTGCCAACTCTACTGACCGGGGCTGAAGCACTTTCGCTCCTGCGCGAGCCATCTCAAGCATTTCGTCATAGGTGATGCGTTCGAGTCTCCTGGCCTTGCCGCATATGTTGGGGTCGGCAGTATAAACACCATCGACATCGGTATAAATATCGCAGACATCAGCGTTAAGTGCAGCGGCCAAGGCTACAGCACTGGTATCTGACCCCCCTCGCCCGAGGGTGGTGATGTTGTTGTCATCGTTGACACCCTGGAAACCGGCAACGACCACAATGATATCCTTTTCCAGTTCCTCCCGAATGGCAGTTGTATCAACACTCAAGATGCGTGCCTTTTTATAGGCAGTATCGGTCAGGATCCTGACTTGAAAGCCGAGGAAAGATTTTGCGGGATATCCCATGCCATTGAGCATGATCGACAGTAAGGAGACTGTTACCTGCTCGCCCGTAGAGATCAGTGAATCATACTCCCTGCCCGAAGGGTTTTCTGAAGCCTTCTGGGCTAGTTGGATCAGTCGATCCGTTTCCCCGGCCATCGCCGACAGGACAACGACTACTTTATTCCCCTCTTCCCTTGTCCTGATCACCTTTTTTGCCACATTGGCGATCTTATCGAGATCGGCAACCGAGGTACCGCCATACTTTTGAACCACCAGAGCCATCCGCTAACATCCTCCTTTTCTTAGACCCGGTTCCCAGAAATCGATCCTCTCCGGGCAGCCGGTTATTTCAATTTTCCGTAGGCAGTCATCCATATAGGAAAATCTGATGCACAGGGCTTCATCCGGAATGGAATCGATAATCTTCTCAGCCCACTCAATGACCATCACCCCACTGCCCAGGAGATATTCTTCATACCCCATTTCCTGAAGATCCGCAGATCCGGTCAAGCGATAGACGTCCAAATGATACAGGGCTGCATCTCTTCCGGGATATTCGTTGATGAGTGTAAAGGTCGGTGAGGTTACCGCATAGCAATCCGGAACTCCCATACCCTCGGCTATTCCCTGCGTCAAACACGTTTTCCCGGCCCCAAGTTCCCCGGTCAGAGCAACACAATCCCCTCTCTTCAGGCCTTCACCCAGAATCCTACCGATCCGAAACGTTTCCGACGGACTTTTTGAAAACAGGACGAGGGACTTTTTCTGCACGGACATGACTGTGTTCGCCTTATGTCCTTCAAGAATCGCGACTATTGCATTCTTCTGCGATTAATGCGGTCATGCCTTGTTCAAGGCATCCGCCATTGCGGCGACCTTTTTCATCGTGGCAACGTCATGAACGCGGATAATCCTGCTTCCATTCATAATGGCCGCGGTCACGGCAGCCGCCGTACCTTCAATCCGCTCTTGAGGAGGCCCTCCTGTAACGTGACCGATAAATGATTTCCGGGACGTCCCGGTGACGATCGGCCTTCCCAGAACTTTCAGCTCCCCCAGATGCTTGATCAACCGAATATTATCCGTCGCCGTCTTGCCGAAACCCAGCCCGGGATCAACCATAATCCGGTCCATTTCGATACCCTTCTCTCGAGCGTTTTCGATATGCTCCTGTAAAAATGCGATGATTTCTCCCCGAAGGGAACGATAGGTCAGATCGCCAGCCTGCATGGTTTTCGGTGTACCCCGCATATGCATAAGAATGACTGCAGCACCGGCATTGGCAACAACCTTCGCCATACCATCGTCATGACTCATTGAGCTTATGTCGTTGACTATTTCCACCCCTTCCGCAATGGCCTCACATGCGACGCCTGCCTTCATCGTGTCGATCGACAGTGGGATATCGATCCTCTTTGCAAGTCCCTGAATGACCGGAATGACCCTCCGGAGTTCTTCATCGTGCGAAACGGGCTCTGATCCGGGACGGGTTGACTCGCCGCCAATGTCAATCATATCCGCCCCTTCCCCAGCCATTCGAATTCCCTCTTCCACGGCCATCTCGGGTGTTGTAAACCTGCCGCCGTCGGAAAAGGAATCGGGAGTTACATTGAGAATTCCCATTATCAGCGTCCGCTCTCCAAGGTTTATAGTTCTCCTAGATGTTCGGAGGAAAACGGAATCCAGATAAAGATTATTCAAAATTTCACCGATACGTTCGGAGATCAATCTCAATCCGAAGGGTTGCCGGGCACTCTTCTCCATAAAACGGTGGATCTGTTTGAGCGTTCCCATAATGATGACGTCAGTCTCCGCAATGGAACAGCGGGGCGTACCATACCCTACCGCAGCGTCTCCCCCGACGGAAAGCATCTCCTGTTTGACGATATCAGCCACGTTGGGTTCAATCCCCTCTAGGATGATATTCAGGTGAATCATCTTCGGGAGCATCTCCTGGATGCAGTAAGGATCCACCTCCACACCCTTCAGGGCATCCACGGCCTCCTCCCTGGAGGTGATATGCAGGTATCTCACCTTTAGCTCTTTTCTACCCATTATTTGGAACCGATTATTTCATGATTTATTCACGTGGCGGCAACTCATCAGATTTCGATGCCACGAGTACGGGATTTACTGTATCCTCGGCAGGTTTCATGCCAATAATTTCATCCAGTTCAGGTGCATTCAGGACTTCTTTTTCCAGCAGTTCCGAGGCGATTCTGTTTAGGATATCAATTCGATCCGACAGAATCTTCTTTGCGCTCTCATAGCTCGTCATCACGATTCGTGCAACTTCCTTGTCGATTTTCTGGGCAGTTTCCTCACTATAATCCTTATGAGTGGCAAATTCACGGCCAAGAAAGATCTGCTCCTCTTTCTTTCCGTAACTGAGTGGCCCCATCTGATCGCTCATGCCCCATTCGCAGACCATTTTTCGAGCGAGATTTGTTGCTCGTTCTATGTCATTTCCAGCGCCGGTCGTAAAGTCCTTCAAGACAAGCTCTTCCGCTGCACGTCCACCAAGCAGGATTACGATATTGTTTGTGAGAAATTCCCGAGGATAGGTATGTTTCTCGTCGACCGGCAACTGTTGAGTCACCCCGAGGGCGTGACCTCGGGGAATGATAGTAACCTTATGAATCGGATCGGTTCCGGGCAACATCCTTGCTACCAACGCATGTCCCGACTCATGGTAGGCCGTATTTCTCTTCTCGACATCGCTGATCACCATACTTTTTCGTTCCGATCCCATGAGCACCTTATCCTTGGCGTATTCAAAGTCGCTCATGGTTACCTTTTCTTTGCCGAATCTGGCGGCATAAAGGACTGACTCGTTGACAAGATTTTCGATGTCCGCACCTGAAAAACCGGGTGTCCCGCGAGCAATGACCGCGAAATCGACATCCTCCGCGAGGGGGGTTTTCCGAGCATGAACCTCGAGTATCTTTTCTCTCCCCTTGACATCGGGCAGAGGCACGACGACCTGGCGGTCAAAACGTCCTGGCCGGAGTAACGCTGGATCAAGGACATCTGGACGATTTGTCGCCGAAACCAGGATGACCCCTTCATTTGATTCGAAACCGTCCATCTCGACGAGCAGTTGATTGAGGGTCTGTTCTCTCTCGTCGTGTCCCCCTCCCAGACCGGCACCGCGGTGGCGTCCCACCGCATCGATTTCATCAATAAAAATTATGCAGGGCGCATTCTTCTTGCCTTGGTTAAAGAGATCGCGGACCCTTGATGCACCAACTCCCACGAACATCTCTACAAAATCCGAACCGCTGATGCTGAGGAAGGGGACATCCGCCTCTCCTGCGATGGCCCGCGCCAAGAGGGTTTTTCCGGTCCCTGGCTGCCCCACAAGCAACAATCCTTTGGGAATCCTCCCTCCCAGGCGTGTGTATTTCTTGGGATCACGAAGGAAATCGATTACCTCTTGGAGCTCCGCCTTGGCTTCTTCAATGCCGGCCACATCGGCGAAGGTGACCTTTTTTGACTTGTCCGTAACCAGGCGCGCTCTGCTTTTCCCAAAAGCCATAGCCTTACCGCCCCCACCCTGCATTTGCCTCATAAAAAAAATCCAGACCCCGATCAGCAGCAACATGGGAAGCCAGGAGACCAGAACGGTCATGTACCAGGGGGAATCATCAACCGGTTTCGCTGAGATCCTTACTCCTTTTTCCTTCAACAGGGCAATCACCCCTGCGTCTTTGGGGGCATAAGTTTTAAAGGCTTTTCCCGTGCTCAGTCTGCCGGATATGTTGTCACCCTGGATGGTCACCTCGGTGACCTGGGCCTTATCCACATAGCTTAAAAAATCGCTGTAGATGACATCCATCTGGGCAGTTTTGGGCTGATTGAAAAGGTGGTAAATCATGACGAACACAAGGCTGATCACAAGCCACAGGGCTATATTCTTCTGCAGGGGATTCAATTATTTTCTCCTTAATCTTGAGTATGAAGGTCGGCGATCATGCCTGACGATCGACATCTTATTTCTGTGATCTTTTTATTATAATATCAGCACGGTTATTTCAAACCATTTCTGCCTTCAAGACCTTTTTTGTTCGCTCGGTCACTTTGACCCGATCGCTGATCCGCTCACCGACGATCCAGATAACAGATCGATCATCGACCAATAGCGGTATCGTATTCCGAGACAGACGAGGGATCTTGCCATCCATAAAGTACGACTTCACTTTTTTCATTCCTGACATCCCCAAGGGGTCTATTCTGTCTCCGGGCCGGTGATTTCTCAAGATCAGGGGGAGTGAAATCCGCTCAAAGTCCATGAAAGCCACCCGCGGTTGATTCTTCATCTCCTGCAAGCCGGGTTTGTCGATCGTTTCAAAACGAATATTTCTACCTATCATATTTAGATATACTATTCCAGGCACCTCTACCGGATAGGAATAGGTAAACGGAGGTGTTTTTTCATTTCGCGAGTCCCTTCTTATTTGCCGACTGCATACCCTTCGGATCCGGAGCATGCTTTCCTCCCTGTCGACACAGATCAGACAGGGGAGATCCAGAGAGATGCGGCTGCGTCGCGACGGTCGTAAGATCGCCAGAACGGCTTCGATATGGCGATAACCGATTCCATTTCCCGACGGAGCGATGGCTTCCAATAGATATTTAATGATGCGCCCCTGCAAGGCTTTATGAACCTCCTGAAATGCAGCGATGGGCAGGAGTGTCTCTGCGGTTCCAGGCACAATTCCCCATTGATGCAGAACTTGCCGGACAGTGCTCTCCAGATAATCATCTTCGCGACGGACGATTTCGGCCATATGGCAAAGTCCTTCCACAATCCGCGGGTTGTAGCGTGTCGCCAATTCCGGGATCAGTTCATTTCTTATCCTGTTACGAAAGAAGATTGGGTTGAGATTGGAGCTGTCGACCATATATGCCAGCCCTTCCCGATCGAGAAATTCAAGAATCTCCCCTCTTCTGACGTGTAGCAATGGTCTAATGATCCGCCCGTCTCTCACCGGAATTATCCCCCGCAATCCCTCAGGACCGCTTCCTCGAATCAGATTGATCAGAACGGTTTCTGCTTGGTCGTCACTATGATGGCCGGTCGCTATCTTCCGTGCGCCGCATGTTTCCGCAGTGGCACGCAGAAATCGGTAGCGCTCCTCTCTGCCGATCTCCTCGAGAGATTTACCGCTGCCTATCTGTAGCATATGAATGTCGATTGTCTTACAGATGCAGGTGATGCCCATCCCCGTGCAGAGGTGATCGACGAACTCCTGCTCCTTTTTTGCTTCATCTCCCCGGATCCCATGATTGAGGTGGGCCACCGTCAGACGCAACCGATATTCAGCCGAAAGGCGGAAGAGGGCCTGGAGAAGCGCTACTGAATCCGGCCCCCCGGACACCGCTACGAGTACATGCTCTCCGCGCTCCAGCATTGCGGAGTTTTCAATTGTTTTTCTGACTGTTTTTAGCATATTTAAAGAGGAATGCTTCAAGTAAGCAGTACCTTTAAACCCGACCGGATCACGCAGATTATATCTGCGGCGAGAGAGCAGTTGTTCCCACTCCGTACATATTTCCAGACCGGCGGGGTAAAGCGCTCCCCCCCGCCGGTCCAGGAGGATACCATTGATCCCATCTCCGATCACCCCGCCCTATCCGAACGATTTTACTCTTTATATAGAACAATCTTCTCAATTACAAGAAAAGAGCCGTTCCATCTTTCTCTTTATTGATTTTAGCGATCCTCTGAGGAGGGATGAGGGGAAAGAACGTCAGGACAGGTAATTTAGAAAATATGTTGACTGGTTCTCCTCTCCTGTAGTAGTTATCAGCTGCCGCTTGGATCCAGGATCGGACTGAGACGGACGGGTCTCCATATCATGATCAGGATGACTTTCAGACCTTCCGTGGATTATGCGGAGGGTTTTTTTATGAGGGTCGCCGGATGCCTACTACTTCAGTTCACAAAGAGACCATAGCCATCATTGGTCTGGGCAGGACGGGGACAGCCGTCGGCTATCTCCTTCGCAAGGCCGGATATCCCGTTGTTGCCGTCACATCCAGCTCCCATGCGTCCCTTCAAGACCGGGTCCGATATACGGGAGGCCGGGCCTTCACCGCCGACGCAAACGCCGAAGCCGCCTCCCTGGCAACATGTATCTTCATTACCACTCCTGATGACAGCATCGCCGCCATCTGCAGCGAAATCGTTCATAAAGGGGGTATCAAGCCGGGAGACAAAGTGATCCATATGAGCGGCTCCGGCGGACTTGATCTGCTGGAACCTGCCCGCAGGGCCGGGGCCATGATCACCAGCATCCATCCCCTTCAATCGTTCGCCGATGTGGAAGGGGCAATCCTGAACATCCCTTTGAGCACCTTCGGCATTACGGCCGATGAAAACCTCAGGGAGTGGTCAGCCGGGCTGGTCCGGGAGCTGGGTGGAATTCCCTTTGAGGTTCCTGAAGAAATCAAACCTCTCTACCATGCCGCCGCTTGCATGGTCTCAAACTACCTTACAACCCTGATCAACGCGGCTGAGGAGATCTATCTCTCCCTCGGACTGAGCCGGGATGAGGCGATCAGCGCCTTCTGGCCGCTCATCGCGGGCACCCTGAAGAATATCGAAACGAAGGGGAGCGTTCAAGCCCTGACGGGCCCCATCTCACGCGGAGATGCGGGGACAATCGAAAAGCATATCCGCGTTTTCCGCCAAAAATTGCCCGCATATCTGCCTGCCTATTGCGCCATGGGACTGCTGACGGTGGACCTGGCCATGAAGAAGAATACCCTTACACCGGAGAGGGCGGAAGTCATCAAAAAAATCCTGAACGATCCGGCGGCGGCGGGCTGATATCAGGCTTTTTCTCCCAATGCCCCGGCGATGTGCCGTACCGTCTGGCGATAGACGCCGGCGCTGATCTCCGGTGACAGAAAATAGCCCGGGTGTCTGGTGTAAATCTCTTCGAGCAGTTCATTCACGGTTTTCTCGATGGAACCAGTCCGCCGGAAGAGCGCTTCGATCATCATCCGTTTCTCTCTGGCTGCATCAATGCTCCGACAGATGTAGGTTTCCGCCTCTCGTCCGGTCACATACCCGTAATGATCGGCACAGAAGATATCCACCGTAAGGGTCTTGAGCTTCTCCAGGCTCTGTTGGTATTGGGTAAAGTTTGAATTTCCCGACGGGAGAATGATCTCCCCATATGGGATGCCGCCACCATCAGAAGGAAATAGAGCTCTTATTTCATTAACATATGCTGATATTGAGCATGAGGAATGGCCGGGGGTTTCCAGAATCTGCACGATCATGCCGCCGAGGTCAATCGTTGCCCCTTCGGAGATCGCCGTTCCCGAGACATCGTCACGCCATTCCAGATCGTACCCATCCAGCCACCCGTTCAACCCCATTCTTTCGGCAATGAGACGGCTGAATCGGTTAATCGTTTCTATCCCCTTCGGCATTTGCAGGATTTCCCACGCCCGGGAGGAGGCATATACCTCAAGATCCGGATAACGGCGCTTGAAGAAGGGTATCAGCCCGACATGATCGAAATGGGCATGCAGGATGAGCAATTTCCTGATCTTTTTTTCATCGATGCCGAAATCGCATAACTGGCTCACGACGAGCGGCGCCAGGTAGCTCATCCCACCGCTGATGATGAGGGAATCGGTCTTCCCCTCCAGGAGATAGATCCCTGATTCTTCCCGCCCCAGATACCAGAGGTGATCACCGATACGGCCGGCAGTACGGCTTCTCATCCCCCTCTCCTTTCACTTCCCGTAGACGAGGATATTCGCGTCTGCTTTAAGTCTCTTCAGCAGTCCTTCGAACGCTGCCTGCTGTTTCTGTTTCTCAAGGAAGTCACTGATCTGTTTCTTTGTTGCAGCATCCAATTTCGCGACCTGCGCGCTTCGGTGTTCGAGAACCTGAATGATATGGAAACCGAAATCCGTTTCCAATACGGGGCCGATCATATTGGTCTGCTGTGAAAACGCCGCGTCCTCAAAGGGTTTAACCATCTGACCACGGGAAAATGTTCCGAGGTCTCCTCCGTTTTGCTTGCTCGGACAGTCGGAATTCTTTGCCGCCATGTCGGCAAAATCGGCGCCGTCAACGAGTTTCTTTCTCAGTTCTTCGGCCTTGGTCTTTTTCCCCGCTTTGACCTTGTCGGTATCCTCCGGAGCCTTTGCCACCAAGATGTGCCGGGCATGAACCGACTCCGGTTGTTTGAATTTATCTTGGTTTTGTTTGTAAAAATCGGCAATCTCCTTGTCCGTAATCTTAACCTTGCCGCCCAGCTCAGCCATTACCAGCTTGTTCATCCGGATGTTCAATACGATCTCCTCCCGCATCTTCGCTGCATCTATCTTGTTTTTCTTCTGCAGCTCATCCAGAGTCATCCCGGCGGGCAGCTGAGCCTTCAGAGCATCAAGAATCTCCGTTATCTCCTTGTCGTCGGCGGTTATCTTCTTTTTCTTGATTTCCCTATTGAGAAGCGTGCGGGAGACGAACTCATCGATCAGACCTCTTCTCATCTCCGCCTTGGCATTTTCGAGATTCTCCGCGGGAATCTTGTCCTTGATCATCTCCATCTGTTTCTGGATATCCGCATCGAGCTGACTCATCGTCAGCTTTTCTCCATCGACTTCAACAGCGATGCCTGAGCCAACGCCGGGCTGCGCCGGTCCCCCCGTTGCTGGAGCAGCTTGCGCCATTGACAATGGAGCCGCCGGCGCCTCGGATCCCCCGGGGCCGGGCGCTATGACGGGCTTTCCCGCAGTCATTGCTTTCTTTTCCTGAGAATCGCAACCGACAGCGATGAAAATTGTGAAGATAACGGCTGACATAATGAGAACGTGCGTACTGAGTTTTTTACTCACGATTGTTCCTCCCTTTTTTATCAAGTGGCGGTTTTTGCACCGCATAATCCCTTTCGGCCGTATTGGCAGAGCTTCCCTGTCATGAACGGCAGCGCACTATATGCAATACACGTGCAGACGTCAAGGAGCAATGAGATCCATCTTCAGGAAAGGGGAAAATAGGACCGCAGTGTCTCCAGTATCCTGAATTGGACGTCGAGTTCAGGAACGCCTGGGGAAGATCCATCCAGAGAAAAAGGACTTCCGATAAGATCGATCAGTCCCGCCAAACCATCGAACATGGGGACGAGCGGAAAGGCACGTTGGCTGAGATAGCGAACCAATCTCAAGGTCTTTAATCCGTCGAACCAGACATGGAACTGTAGGCGGAGGTGCTGGGGATTATGAGAGTTCCGCCTGATGTTCTGCCAATCCGCCTCCAGGCGACTCAGGCGGAGATACTCGACGAGATGGGGATGAATCCGGCGGGCGTCAGCGAGGATTATTCTTGGATCTCTGTCCGGATCGGCCTCCATCCCGGCGAGCCACTCTCTGATAATCACAAAGATCCGGGGATCATAAAGGCGATATTCGTCTGTTCCCCCGGCCATGTGCCGGAGCATCCGCCGTCCTGTGCCGAAGGGCACCCTCCCCGAGATACGGGACGACGGGAATACGGTCGTTTCGGTGATCACTCCGATTTTTCCCATCTTGGCAAGCTTGTCGAGGAAGTAAAAATCCTCCGCCGCAGTCCGCCGGTTCATCCCTCGAACATCCACATATCCATCAGTCGTACACGTGATTGTCGAACCGATGGCATGAAAGGCATAAGGGGAACGGGCGTATGAGAGGCCGATCACATAGGATCGAAGGAATATTTCATAGCAGCAGATTGCCGCCAGCAGCTCCGGATCAGCGGGCTTTTGATGGGCATATGCCGCTACGGCCGCAGAGGAGCCGGTCTCACGAAAATGCGCGCAAATCGCGGGCAAGTACGTCTCCTGCACCAGCGTGTCGGCATCGAGGCAGCAAATCACCCCCTTCTCCATCCCAGCCCGATCGATGATCCTCAGGACCGCATCCATCCCGATCTTCCTCGCCGTCCCCACCCCTCCGTCGCAATCCGGAATCTCCCTGCCGGGGGAAGAGGCGTCTACAAAAGCCAGACGCAGATCACTCCCGGCGATCTGTTGCAGGTCATCCCGCATCTCGCAGTGATGATAGGGCAGAAGAGCCAGCTTTCCGAAAACGAGAGCTTTGAGCAGGTGAAGGGTCGCCTGGTTATCACAAATTTCCGCTTCCGCGGCGATATTCGGCCGGTGGTTGTTCACGACGCAGACGACGAGCGTACGGCGAAGGTCATGCGAGGGATTCCTGGCCAAACTGGCAAGCGTGCGAAAGAGGGAAGACTTTTCCGCCAGGGTGGGGATCACGACCGCCTGCTCAATACCCTCCTCCGATGACGCAACAAGGGGTCGTGCCGGGGTGACCGCATAATTCCGGAGGTATTTTTCGGTCCTCGGTTTCATCGCTCCGTCAGACGGGCTATCAGTGCAATTGCATGATCATCGTCTACCCCATCGATCCAACATATTTTGACACCGTTCTTCTCCATCCGTCTGAACCAGGTTTCCTGCCGTTTTGCGTACTGGTGGATGCTCGTGTTGAGCTTCTGAAACATCTCTTCACTACCCATTCTCCCCTGGAGATAACGAGCGATGTAGCGGTATTCCAGGCCGAAGGAATCGATCCTCTCCCAGTTGAGCCCCTGTTGATGGAGCCGACTTACCTCTTCGATCATGCCTTCATCCAGTCTGGAGGCGAGACGCTCGGTGATCTTTCGGCGCAGCACACCCCTCTCACAGCGGACCCCCAAGACCAGAGGATAGATGGGTGTTCGTGTCCGGATGTCATTCGGGTGATCCCTGGTGAAGAAGGCAATCTCAATTGCCCGGATGAGTCTCTTTCGATCGAAAAGATCCGTGCTATTGTGAATATCACCGGAGCTCTCCAGCAATCTCCGGCGGAGGGATTCCATTTCCTCCCCTGCGAGTTCTTCACGAAGCTCAAGATTTTCAGGGACTGCTGGCATCCGGTAACCGCGAATCACCGCGTCCAGATAAAGACCTGTTCCTCCCACCATGACCGGGATCCGTGCGCGTTCCGTGATCTCCTGAAAATACCTGTCAAAATACTGCTGGTAGGCAAATACGCTGAACTCTTCATCCGGATTTAGTATGTCGATCAAGTGGTAGGGAACAACAGTCCCTCCCCGGTCATATTCGGTAAGGTCTTTCCCGGTCCCCAGATCCATTCCCCGGTAAACCTGGCGGGAATCCGCGGAGATGATTTCGCCACCGATCCTTCTGGCGAGACGCACGGCCAATCCCGTTTTTCCCGAGGCGGTAGGTCCCAGGATAACCAGAAGATTGTAGCATTCCTTGAATCTTCGCATTACCTCATCATCAATCACGGCTTCAATCCTTCCCTCATCCATGAATCCAATAGCGGGCACATTCCCCGCGGTTTGATGCGGGGTAAGCAATTGAAAACGCGATGGCCTGTTCCTCCAAGAGCGAAGATTCCTACCTGCTTTCTGCAAAGAGCTTCAATTGTCATAAAATGGCCTGCAACGCCTGTTCGGAGAGACGCTCTTCGCTGTTGACTAAGCGCGATCTACTGATGATGCAAAGCGGGGCCTACAGTCCCCGAGTACGATCTTTCGGCAAATAAAATGCCCCGGCTGCCATCGGCAACCAGGGCATCCGCAGGTGAAGAGGTTTCTTTTATAATGGCTGTACGTTCACTGCGGCAGGTCCCTTTTTGCCTTGCTCGATGTCAAAGCGAATTCTCTGACCTTCATACAATGTCTTGAATCCTTCGCCTTGAATGGCACTGAAGTGAACAAATACATCTCCGCCTTCATCATTCTCGATGAAGCCAAACCCTTTTTTCTCATTAAACCACTTTACTTTACCTTCTGCCAAAGCTTTGCACCCCCCTTTCCTAGATTTTTCCCGGCATGCCTTGCATCCCGCTTCAATAAAAAAAACCACCGCTTCTCAGGATCGGCTCCTGAACCGGTGGTGGCTCGTTGATCTGACAATATATGAATACCAAACTGTTCCCTATCCCGCCGTTCTAAGTCATTTGACATGATCCGATAACACAATATACGTAAGACAATCAAGGCGGATGCGTTTCCGTAACATCGAAATTTTGAAAATGCAAGTATTTTTTATCATAGGTATAACTTTTTTTATTGCCGCACTTGAATCACTCCATCCCTGATAAATCCTGACGGTGGCAAGCGACCCAATGGCGGGAACCGCGATCTTCCAAGACTGGTTCCTCTCGATCGCATTTCGCGATCTGGAAGGGGCATCGCGGGTGGAAGGCGCATCCGGATGGCGGTGCCGCGGGCGACGACATCTCACCGTCCAGGATCATCCGTGATTTCTTTCTTAACGGATCGATGACCGGCACAGAGGAGATGAGAGCTCGTGTGTACGGATGCGCTGGGTTTCCGCATATCGCTTCTCCGGTACCCAGCTCAATGATCTTCCCAAGATACATGACGGCAATCCGATCGCTCATATGACGGACGACTCCAAGATCATGGGTAATGAACAGATAGGTCAGGGAGAACTCCTGCTGCAGTCGCTTCATGAGATTGAGGATCTGGGCCTGAATGGATACATCGAGGGCCGAAACGGGCTCATCGGCGATAATAAGACGGGGGTTCAAAATGAGAGCCCGGGCAATGCCGATCCGCTGTCTTTGACCGCCGCTGAATTCATGAGGATACCGTGTCAGTTGCTCCTCATCCAGGCCGACGACTGCCAGGAGTTCTTTCATCTTTCTCTTTCGTTTCTCCCGCCATTCCGGGTGATGGATTCTAAGAGGTTCTCCGATGATGCCGCCGGCAGTCTTTCTCGGATTCAATGAGGAGTAAGGGTCCTGAAAGATCATCTGGACCTCACGTCTATATCCTTTCAACCCTCTTCCCTTCCGTGACAGGACGTCCGCGCCTTCAAAGAGGATCGATCCTGCCGTCGGCTCTTCCAGGCGCATGAGAAGGCGGCCAAGGGTTGTCTTACCACAGCCCGACTCTCCCACCAATCCCAAGGTTTCACCACGATGGATTTGCAGATCGACATCGTCCACCGCGCGGACTACACCGCCTCCACCAGATAGGAATCGTTTCGGCGCAATGAAATGCTTCTTCAAGCCACGGATTTCGAGCAGGATGTCATTCATCACAATTACCATATTTCCAGCAGCGCACGGCATGTCCCGGTGAGTTTTCATCCAGGACCGGTTCCCTGCCGCAGAGTGAAAAGACATCCGGACAACGGTCCTGAAACCGACACCCTTCGGGGAGATTATAGAGCGGCGGAACCGTGCCGCGGATGGCTCTCAGAAATGTCCCCCGTCCCGCCGGCCCATCCATCCGGGGGATGGATCCCATCAACCCAATGGTATACGGATGGAGGGGATTGGAAAAGAGCTCCCGAGTGCGACTGCGCTCGACGATCTGTCCGGCATACATCACGGCTACATCCTGAGCCACTTCGGCAATCACGCCGAGATCGTGGGTGATCAGAACAAGTGATGTTCCCGTTTCCGATTGAAGCCGTCCGATAAGATCGATCATCTGCGCCTGGATGGTGACATCAAGAGCAGTCGTCGGCTCATCCGCCAACATGATCCGCGGCCGGCAAGCCATGGCAATGGCTATCATCACCCGTTGACGCATGCCGCCGCTCATCTGGTGGGGATAATCTTTCGCCCTCGTTTCGGGAGAGGGTATACCTACCTTCCGGAGCATTTCCACACTGTGAGCAATGGCCTCATGGCGACCGAGCCCCTGATGCAACCGGATCGCCTCGGCTATCTGCTCTCCGATCCGGAAGACAGGATTGAGGGAGGTCATCGGTTCCTGAAAGATCATCGAGACTTCCTTCCCCCGGACACGACGCATTTCTTCCTCTGAAAGAGCAAGAAGATCTCGACCATCCAGCATGACGCTTCCCCCGACGATCCGTCCCGGGGGCGATGGAACGAGCCTCAGGATGGAAAGAGCAAGAACGGTCTTCCCACAACCCGATTCGCCGACTACACCGAGTGTCTGGCCCGGTCCGACCGTGATGTCGACCCCATCCACGGCCCTGACTACTCCCCGTTCCGTTTCAAAATGGGTCCGGAGATCTTTGACTTCAAAAATTGTGCTCGTCCCGGCGGCAGTCATCTCAGCTCGGTCACATCTTTCCCTCTTTGTACCAGTTTCTCAGAAACCGGACCAGGAGGCGAACCCCCACACCCGATGCGCCCTTGGGAATGTATGGCCTTTCCTTCGTCAACCATGCCGGGCCGGCGATGTCCAGATGCACCCAGGGGTAACCGCCGGTAAATTTCTCCAGGAAGGCGCCGGCCGTGATGGCCCCTCCGGCCCGTCCTCCGGAATTCTTGTAATCTGCTGCATCGCCCTTGATCAGTTCTGTATACTCTTCCCATAGCGGCAGTTCCCACACCCTCTCACCGGTGAGATCTGCAGCCTCCCGGATTTCCCGCTTCAGTTCGTCATCCGTGCCCATCATGCCGATGACATGATCACCCAGGGCTATGATACAGGCCCCCGTGAGAGTGGCCAGATCTATGATGGCAGCCGGCTTGTATCGACCGGCATACGTCAGAGCATCCGCAAGGATAAGTCGGCCTTCGGCATCGGTCGTAACGACCTCGACCGTTTGTCCGGAGAGAGTCTTGAGAATATCGCCCGGTTTGTAGGCCTTTCCGCCGGGAAGATTCTCGGTGGCAGGTACGATGCCTACCAGATTCACCGGCAGGCCGAGCTCCGCGGCAGCGCGGATGGCTGCAATGACCGCTGCCCCGCCTGCCATGTCAGACTTCATCTGGTCCATTTTTTCAGACGGTTTGATCGATATGCCGCCGCTGTCGAAGGTAAGACCTTTGCCGACCAGCGCGATGACCGGTGAAGATTTCTTCCCTCCCCGGTACTCCAAGATGATCAATTTCGGCGGCTGATCGCTGCCGGCAGCGACGCCGAGCAGGGCATTCATCCCGAGGGTGCGGATCTCCTCGGCTTCAAGAATTTTACACTGGATGTTCTTTCCTCGGGCACTCTCCCTTGCCTCGTTTGCGAGATCGGTTGGCGTCATCTCATTGGCAGGTGTGGATACGATATCTCTCGCAAATGCAACCGCACCGGCGATGATCTCTGCGGTTTTGACCGCCGTCCTGATAACCTTGACGGAGGCTTCATCCGTATCCAGGATCGTAAACTCGGAGATCTCACGGATATTCTCGCGATCGATGGTCTTGAAGGGGGTGAACTGATAGAGTCCGAGGATCACTCCTTCCACAACAGCCTCGGCCATGTGGTCAAGCGGCGGGATCACCGTTCCGAAATCAAGAGTGGTGGACATTTCGCTGACGTTGAGGGATCTGATATGCTGCGCCGCCGCGGCATAAGCCCCCCGCAATCTCTCCAAGGAGAAATCCACTCTCTTCCCCAATCCGACGATGACTATCCTCTTTGCCTGGATGCTCCCCCTCGTATAGATCACACTGAGACGATTCAGACGGCCCGTAAAGTCTCCTTGGCCGATGACTTCTCCGATCAAGCCCCCGCTCATCTTGTCCAGTTTTGCCGCCGCGCCGCCCAGACGTGCGTCGTCTTCGAAACGGGTTACGATTGCCGCCTGCGTCGGGATCTCCGCAAGGCTTCCTTTTCTCACCTGAATCTTCACAAGCCCCTCCTGGTAACGGTCTCCACAAAAGTTCATTTCATCTTCATATCCGCACCAATTCCTCTCACATAATTCGACGGCAGATTAACACAGGTTAACTAAAAGTCAATTCCGAAAGAAATCGCAGCGGAACTTCCCTGTTTTGCCCCGGATTAACGCAGAAGAATTTGACTTTCTCGGCAGAGCAGGAAGATCGTAAAAGAAAAGGGGCAAGCTCGGCAGCTCTGACCCCTTTCATAGTTGGAGGCGGCACCCGGACTTGAACCGGGGAATAACGGTTTTGCAGACCGCTGCCTTAGCCACTTGGCTATGCCGCCCTTTGAGGAAAAATGGAGCGGGCGAACGGATTTGAACCGTCGACGTCCACCTTGGCAAGGTGGCACTCTACCACTGAGTTACGCCCGCTCATGGTGTGATGGGGCGTGACTATAACAAATACAATCCTTTTGTCAATAAAAAACTTGCCAATCCCCGCTTCCCTTCAAAATCTCGGTATCGTAACGATTTCAACAAACTTGCCAATCGCCCTCAGATAGGGTTTCATCCCCTGAAAGAAGATATCATTGTGGTCGGCGCCCGGAATGCGAACGATGTTCTTCTCGGTAGCGCCTGAAGCTGTATAGAGGTCTTCCCCCTCGGCTAAGGGGATGATGTGGTCGTTCTCAGCATGGATAATGAGCGTCGGTCTTTGTACCCGTTTGATCTTTTCCAGATTCTGTGGTCCCGACGCTTCGGTGAGGCCAGGATCATAGATGCCGAGCAGGTTCAACAAAGGGAGGATGCGGGCGAAGCCGCTTTCAATAATCAGACCTGCAATCCCTTCCCCGTAATGGAATGCGATCTCCACTGCGGAGGCGCTTCCGAGGGAGCGCCCCATGAGCACAATCGGACCTGAAAACTCCCGTTCAACGAGCCATGAGGCGACAAAATGAAAAATCCGGTGGCTGTCGCCCATCATCGCCGTGACGGTTGGCTTGCCCGAAGAGAATCCGTACCCACGGTAATCGACCGGGAGAAAATTGATTCCCAACCGGCGGTACATGGTCCCGACATCGTCATAGTCGCTGACAATCTCCCCGTTTCCGTGAAAAAAGAGGATGGTAGGGGCCTCCCTCCCCGACTCGTGAAACAGGCCGCCCACCGCCACATCCTGAGCCACGGGAATCATGAGGCGTTCGGCGCCATCTCCTTTCCCCAGATTTGATTCGCGCCGGGGATAAAACAGACGCCGGCATATTTCCGGTTTATCAAAGGGTGAATAGTCTACCGTGGATGGATCGATCATCTCTCATCCCGCTTTCCCCGGAATCTGTATTAATTTTTTCCGATGCTCGTCCGGTAAAACTTAACGAGATATTCGGCCCCGGAAATGATCGTCAGGATCAGGGCGATGGAGAGAATCACCATACCGACGAGATGGGCGTCGGCACCGAGGAAGGGGTAATGGATCATCAGTGCCGAGACGGCGAATATCTGACAGAGGGTTTTCCGTTTTCCCAACGGGCTTGCCTGGATGATGATACCCTCGGATGAGGCGATGGTTCTGATCCCGTCAACGGCGAAGTCCCGGATGACGATGATGGCGACGATCCAGGCGGGTATTCGGCCAATCGGAATCATCATGATCATCGCCGTATTGACGATCAGTTTGTCGGCGATGGGATCAAGAAACTTACCCATTGTTGTGACAATCTGGTATCTCCTGGCTATATACCCGTCCAGAAGATCGGTCAGGGCCGCTGCGATGAACAGCACCGCGATGACAAGGCTCATGAGAGGCCCCGGTGAAAGAAGGAGAAAAAAAAGTACGGGGATGACCCCGATTCGGAGCATCGAAATGGTATTGGGAAGATTAAATATCCTCCTCTTCTCCGGTGGGATGGGTAGCCGATCAAACAGACGCATGAGAAAATCGATCATAGTAGGGGATCTCCTCACCGTCCCCGTGTCTCTTCCGGACCGCCGTCCTATGTTTTTCTTTGCTCCCGGTACTCGTCAAGGCATTTCTGGCTGCAGAAATAGAGGTTCTTCCCGTTGATCGATATTCTGCAAGCGTTGCTGATGGGAACATATGCATGGCAGAGGGGGTCCTCCACCAAATCCTCTCCGGTGACGGGAATATTCTTCTGGGAGTGCCCCTGGATTGCCTTCCATCCCCTGATCAGCTTATACAGGAAATAAACCACTAGTATGCCGATTATCAATCGTAGTATCATCGTTCATCCTTCAACAACATCCATGCTCACCTTTTTGATATGCCGTTCTTATCCTCCCCTGCTGCAACCGCCGAATCATAACTTTCCACACGACACGTATCCTCCAGACGTTCCAGGAGCCCGCGCGAAGAAACGCCGAAGGCGGGATGGATCATATAGGAAGCGAGTTCGCAGAGGGGAACGAGGACAAAACGCCGCCGGTGCAGCTCCGGGTGAGGAATGACCAGGTCGCGCTCATTTACGACCTCCTGGCCGTATAGGAGAAGATCCAGATCGATGAGCCGCGGCCCCCACTTCGGCCCTTCGGTCCTGCCCATCCGCCGTTCTATCTCTTTTAATATTTCAAACAACGGTCGGGGCGGGAGGGATGTTCTGATCTCCGCAACAGTATTAACGAACCACGGTTGGTCTTGTGGTCCCACCGGTTCCGTCCGGTACAGGGACGAGCAGCGCAACAACCTGACCTCGCAAGCGTCCGATAGTTTCCGCACCGCCTCCCGACAGGCATCGGCCGGGTTTCCCTGATTTGATCCGATCCCGATAAAGGCAATAACCCCTCGGATTTCTCCGCCCGCCTGACACGGGAACTCCATTGAAAACCTCGCTACCCCGCCCTCAACCCAAGGACATCCTGCATGTCGTAGATTCCGTTTTCCCTGCCGGCCACCCACAGGGCCGCCCGGATAGCCCCGCGGGCAAAATTATCCCGGCTGTGGGCGCGGTGGATAAATTCCAGTCTCTCACCCATCCCGCCGAATATCACCGTATGGTCTCCCACGATGTCCCCCGCCCGGAGCGTCTGGATCCCGATCTCCGGCTTCGTCCGTTCACCGATCATCCCCTTTCTGCAGTAGACGCCGACCCGTTCGAGATCGCGCCCGAGACTCTCCGCGATGACCTGCGCCATCTTCAGCGCCGTGCCGCTCGGGGCGTCCTTCTTCATGTTATGGTGCGCCTCGATAATCTCAATATCGTAATCAGCGCCGAGTGTCCGGGCGACATCGGCCAGGACTTTCATCAGGACTGTCACCCCGATGCTCATGTTCGGGGCGAGGACGCACCGGACGTCACCCGCCCGCTCGCGGATTTTCTTCATCTCGTCGACCGTAAAGCCCGTGCTGCCGATCACCATGGCCCGACCGTTTGCGGCTGCGATCTGCAGGTGATCGGCGGAGACGTCGTGGGAGGTGAAATCGATTACGACGTCCCCGCGCCCGATGCATCCGACAAGATCGTCCTCGATGAGGACTCCGATCCGGCCGAGGCCGAGCCCCTCGCCGACATCCCTTCCGATCAGGGGGTGTCCCTTTCTTTCCACGGCGCCGGCCAGCTCAATCCCGTCGGTCGTCGCAAGAAGGCTGATAATCCGCCCTCCCATCCGGCCGCCGGCGCCGGTCACAATAGCCTTGAGCATTCTTGGGACCTCCTACTGAATCAAGCCGTAGCTCTGCATCACCTTTTTCAAGAACTCTTCGTTCTTGGCCGTCATCCTGCAAAGGGGCAGCCTCAATTCATACTCGATTTTCCCCATAAGGGAAAGAGCAGCCTTGACCGGTATGGGATTCGTTTCGATAAACAGGGCATCGATCAAGGGGCTCATCCGATAATGGAGCGAGCGGGCCTTTCCCAGATCCCCGGCGGCAAATGCATCGACCATCGCCGCCATATCACCCGGTGCGACGTTGGAGATGACGGAGATGACGCCTTTACCGCCGATGGCGAGGAGCGCCAGGGTAAATATGTCATCCCCGGAAAGCACATCGAATTCCGGTCCGCACAACTGGATCACATCGCTCATCTGTTTGAGGGAACCGGAGGCCTCCTTTACCCCGACGATGTTCGGGATTTTCGCAAGTTTTGCCAGATTCTCCGGCAGAAGATTCGTTCCCGTCCGACTGGGAATGTTGTAGATAATGATCGGTATCGGAACCTCTTCCGCAATGGTCCGGTAGTGCTGACAGAGCCCCTCCTGGGTCGGGCGGTTGTAATAGGGACAGACGATCAGAGCGCCGTCAGCGCCTGCTTCCCATGCGTGCCGCGTCAGACGAAGGGCCTCTGCCGTGCTGTTGGAACCGGTCCCGGCAATGACCGGCACCCGTTTTCGCACCGCATCGATCGTGATTTCGATCACGCGGTCATGTTCCTCATGGGACAGGGTGGTCGATTCCCCGGTCGTGCCGCAGGGGGCAATGCCATCCGTACCGGCAGCGATTTGTTCATCGATGAGTTTCCTGAGCGCTTCCTCATCAACTTTTCCATTCCTAAATGGCGTAACGATTGCGACTATTGCGCCTCCAAACATAACTCCTCCTTGATTTATCTTTAACGATTCATAAATTCCGGTATCTTTTCACCACGGATCAGATCCTCGTAGCTCTCCCTCTTACGGATCACATAATAGCGGTCGTCCCTGACCAGAACCTCCGGTACCCGGGGGCGCGAATTGTAGTTGGACGACATGCTGAAACCATAGGCGCCAGCGCTCATCACCGCGATGAGTTCATCCCGTTCCATGGCGGGCAACTGTCGTCCCTTTGCCAGAAAATCGCCTGATTCGCAGATCGGACCGACAACGTCTGCGGTGATCTCTCCCCTCTCCTTCATGACAACCGGCAGGATCTGTTGGTAGGAACCGTAGAGGCTCGGACGGATCAGATCGTTCATCCCGGCATCGACGATAATAAACCGTTTCCCTTCATTTCCCTTCGTGTAGAGGACCCGTGCAACCAGGATACCGGCGTTTCCGACAACCACCCGGCCCGGCTCAAAGATAAACGTGCAGTCCATCCCCTTCGCGGCGTCGATGATCGCCCTTGCATATTCCGAGGGGTGGGGGGGAGCTTCCTGGTTGTAAGTGATGCCGAGGCCGCCGCCGAGATCGAGATAGCGAATCGCAATTCCCTCGTCTCGAAGGCTCCGGATCAGTTCCCGAAGCCGTCCAAGGGCATCGATAAAGGGAGCGATTTTTGTTATCTGTGAACCGATGTGACAACTCACCCCTTTGATATCCAGATTGCGCAATGCGGCAGAGCGCCGGTAGGCTCTGAGGGAACCCTCAATGTCGATGCCGAATTTGTTTTCCTTAAGACCCGTTGAAATATGGGGATGGGTCTGCGGATCCACATCCGGGTTGACCCTGAGCCCGATACCCGCCCGGACGCCCATCGCACCCGCCCGGGCGTTGATAGTCTCCAGTTCCTGGTCGGACTCGACATTGAACATAAGGATGCCTGTTTTGAGGGCATAATCGATCTCATCATCGCGTTTTCCCACCCCGGAATAAACGATTTTCCCCGGGTCTGCGCCGGCTTTCAGGGCGCGATAGAGCTCCCCGCCGGAGACGAGGTCCATCCCGCCCCCTTCGCGGACGAAGATCCGGAGGATTGATGTGTTCGAATTGGCCTTAACGGCAAAGCAGACGATGTGAGGCACATCCGCGAAAGCGGCGTCGAAGACCCGGAAGTGGTGCAGAAGCGTCCGGTGGCTGTAAAGATACAGAGGGGTGCCCACCTCCCGGGCGATTTTCTGAACCGGGACTTCCTCACAAAAGAGGTTGTCATCCTGAAAGTTGAAGTAATTCATGGGTCCTTTCTCTTCGTTCCTGCAAGAACACTCAGCGGCCCGTATGGATCATGCCGGACTCGTTTGACGCCTCGCCGCAATTTCCTGTGCGATTGCACACCGCGATCCGGTAGGAATAGAACCCCCCGGCCCTGACGTCGGTATCGACATATCGGAATCTCTTTCCTTCTTCGCGTTTCAGGCGGTCATCGGCAAGGGCTACCGTCCCGAAGGGGTGATAATCCTGCGGACATCCCGGGCATGCGCGGCTTCCATCGATCGTTTCGCTCCGGATGATCTTGAACCCGCCGAGGTCGTCGGTGGGGCCGATCAACGACCAGCCAAGAACAATCCCCTCCTGGAGGGAATGAACGCCGAGATCGGTAATGACCGGCAGTCTTATCTGCGGAGGCATCGGGTCGTCCTTCTTGCCGCATCCCATGCAGAAAAGCGACAGCATGATAATCCCGGTCAACGAACCGAGGAGAAGTCGGTTTCGTCTCATCCGCCCTCGATCTCCCTGATCCTTGTGCGGACCGTCTCCTCTGCCGTACCGCCGGTCGCGCTCCGCGCATTGACCGACTGTCTGACCGTCAAACAATCGAAAAGATCTTTTTCGAATCCCGGATGAAATTTTCGGAGTTCCGTCAGCGTGAGAGCCGAGAGCGTCTTTTTTTTCCGAATGCAGAAAGCCACCAGCTTTCCGACAATGCCATGGGCCTCGCGGAACGGCACCTTCTTCATAACCAGGTATTCGGCGACATCCGTTGCGGTAGAGAATCCCCCTGCCGCCCCCGCTTCCATCCTCGTCCGCTTGAAGGAGAGATGGCCGATCATCGCGGTGAGAACCTTTAGACACGCCTGCAGCGTGTCGACCGTATCGAAAAGGGGCTCCTTGTCCTCCTGAAGATCCCGGTTATAGGTCATGGGCAGACCCTTGAGGATCGTGAGCAGGGCTACGAGGTGACCGTAAACGCGGCCTGTTTTCCCCCGGATCAGTTCCGCCACGTCCGGGTTCTTTTTCTGGGGCATAATACTGCTTCCCGTCGTGAAGGCGTCTGCGATCTCCACATAACCGAATTCATCGCTGGACCACAGGACGATGTCCTCACAGAATCTGCTCAGATGCATCATGATGAGTGAGGCGGCAAAGACAAATTCCGCGACAAAATCCCGATCGGAGACGCTATCCATGCTATTTTCGGTGACCGTGGGAAAATGAAGGAGGCGGGCGACGTAGTGCCGGTCGATAGGGAGAGACGTCCCCGCGAGGGCGGCCGACCCGAGCGGCATGACATTCACTCGCTTGATGCAGTCCCGGAGGCGCGCTCCGTCCCGATCCAGCATCTCCCAGAAGGCAAGCAGATAATGGGCAAGGAGAACCGGCTGCGCTTTCTGCATGTGGGTATATCCGGGAAGGATGACGCCGCACTCCTTCTTCGCCAGGTCAAGGAACCCCGATTTAAGCTCTGCAACGAGCCGCCTCGTCCGGCCGATCTCATCCCGCAGGTAGAGTCGGATATCGAGGGCGATCTGATCGTTTCGGCTCCTTGCGGTATGCAGTTTGCCGGCGGTTTCCCCGATAAGGCCGCTTAGGGCCTTCTCGATTGCCATGTGGATATCTTCGTCATCGGGGTGAAAAGAAAAATTCCCGCCCTCGATGTCGTCGTGGATCCTCCGCAGCCCGCCCACGATCGCCTGTGATTCTGCCTTGCTGATGATCCCCTGTTTCGCGAGCATTCTGGCGTGGGCGATGCTCCCTTCGATATCGAACCGGGACAAGCGCCGGTCATAATGGAGCGATGACGTAAATGCCTCCACTTCCCGGTCTGTCGGCTCACTGAACCTGCCGCCCCATAGCTTATCCTGCGTTTTCACCATTGTATCATGCCGTTTGGTTGAGCGTTTTTGCATTATCGCAATCCGGTACCGTTTCGCTTCTCCGCCATTCACCGCGCGGCATTCATCATCGCTTTGATCCGCAGGCGAAGGGCGTTGAGGCGGATGAAGCCCGTCGCATCCTTCTGATCGTAAACCTGATCCTTTTCGAAGGTGGCAAAATCTTCGCTGTAGAGGGAAAAGGGCGACTTTCTCCCGACTACGATACAGTTTCCCTTGTATAACTTGAGACGGGCCGTTCCCGTCACCCCTTCCTGCGTTTCATCGATGAACCGCTGGAGAACGACCATCTCCGGGGCATACCAGAAACCGTTGTAGACAAGCTGGGCGTATTTCGGGATGAGGGAATCACGCATCATCATGACCTCGCGATCCATCGTGATCGACTCGACGGCTCGGTGGGCGGCCCAGAGCGCGGTACCTCCGGGCGTCTCATAGACCCCGCGCGACTTCATGCCGACGAAGCGGTTCTCCACCATATCCACGCGACCGATGCCGTTTTCGCCCGCGATCCGGTTCAGGTGATCCAGAAGCTTGGCCGGCGTCATGGCCTTGTCGTCAACGGTCACGGGGTTTCCCCGCTCGAATCCGATCTCCACATAGGTGGGCTTGTCCGGCGCCGTTTCCGGGGAGGCGGTGAGGACGAACATGTCCTCCTTCGGTTCGGCCCAGGGATCCTCGAGAATCCCTCCCTCATGGGAGATGTGCAGGAGATTCCGGTCGCTGCTGTAAGGCTTCTCCCGCGTCAGCGGAATGGGGATCCCGTGTTTCTCGGCATAGTCGATCATCGAGGCCCGCGAGTCGAAGGTCCAGTGTTCGTCTTTCCAAGCCGAGATGATCCGAATGGCGGGATTGAGGGCGATATAGGTCAGTTCGAACCGCACCTGGTCGTTCCCCTTACCCGTGGCGCCGTGACAGACCGCATCGGCACCTTCGAGCTTCGCAATCTCCAATTGCCTTTTTGCGATGAGCGGCCGGGCAAGAGAGGTTCCCAGAAGATAGGTCCCCTCATAAATGGCATTCGCCCGGAGGGCCGGGAAAACAAACTCCCGGGCGAACTCCTCCTGGAGATCGTCGATATAAATCTTGGAGGCCCCCGTCTTGATCGCTTTTTCCCTGAGTCCCGTCAGCTCCTCCTTCTGGCCGATGTCGGCGGCAAAGGCGATTACCTCACAGTGGTAGGTCTCAATGAGCCAGCGTACAATGACCGATGTATCGAGTCCCCCCGAATAGGCGAGAACCACTCTCTTGACCTCATTCAAAATACAACCCTCCTCACATCAACAGTTCCATGACAGCTTTCTGGACATGGAGGCGGTTTTCCGCCTCATCGATGACGACGGAGTGTGAACCGTCGATCACCTCAGCCGTTATCTCCTCGCCGCGGTGGGCAGGGAGGCAGTGCATGACCAGAACATCTTTCTTGGCCCGATCGATCAAGCCTTGATTGACCTGATATCCCCGAAATCGCCTCATTCTCTCTTCCCGTTCCGTCTCCTGACCCATGCTGACCCAGACATCGGTGTAAACGACGTCGGCGTCCCGTACTGCTTCGGTGGGGTCCCGGTGAAGAACGATGCCGGCCGGCGCCTCCGCCACCCCCCGCTTCAGGATCACGCTATCCGGATCATACCCGTCGGGGCAGGCAAGGTCAAGGTGAAATGGCAGCTTCGCAGCGGCGTTGATCCAGGAGTTTGCCATGTTATTGCCGTCTCCGATATAGACGATCTTCAACCCCTCGTACCCTCCCCGCTTCTCGATGATCGTGAACAGGTCGCTCAGGAGCTGACACGGATGGAGCAGGTCGGTGAGGCCGTTGATGACGGGAATGGTGGCATAGCGGGCGAACTCCTCCACGGATGCCTGGGAAAATGTTCGAATCATGATCCCATTGAGATAACGCGACATGATCCGAGCCGAATCGGCGATGATCTCCCCCCTGCCGAGCTGGGTATCGCGGTTGCTGAGAAACAGGGCGATACCTCCCAACTGGTACATCCCGACCTCGAAGGAGATCCGGGTTCGGGTGGAAGATTTGTCGAAGATCATCCCCAGGGTCTTCCCCCGGAGGGTGGCATGCTCCCTCCCCTCCCGAAGCAGCCTCTTCAGGCGGTGGGCTTTTTCGAATATGCATTCGTAGTCATTCTTCTCAAGGTCATATTCACTCAGCAGGTCTTTTTTCATCGCTCCTCCAGGACTTCTTCGAGGATTCCCACGGCCTTTTCAACGTCGGTTTTCGTGAGGATCAACGGAGGGACAAAGCGCAGGACGTTGCCGTTGGTGCAGTTGATCAGCAGCCCTTTTTGCATGCACGCAAGGACGAAGTCCGCCCCGGGGACGGTCAGTTCGATCGCAAGGATCAGCCCTTGTCCACGAACCTCCTTGACCCGGGTATTCTTCTGCTTCAGATCACCGAGCCTGGCGAGAAAATAGTCGCCGACAAGGCGGCAATTTTCGAGGACCCCTTCGTCGAGGAGCGTCTCCAAGGTGGCTATCCCCGCCGCAGTCGCGAGCGGGTTGCCGCCGAATGTGGAACCGTGGCTCCCCGGAACAAATGCCGCGGCTATCCGTTCGGTCGCCATGAGCGCACCGATGGGGAAACCGTTCCCCAGAGCCTTGGCAAGGGTAATCATGTCGGGGGTAACATCCTCGTGTTCGCAGGCAAACAACGTACCCGTCCGCCCGATTCCCGTCTGGACCTCGTCGACGATCATCAGGAGATTGCGTTCATCACAGATTTTCCTGATCCCTTGCAGATACCCCGGGGCAGGAAGGACGACCCCCCCCTCCCCCTGGATCGGCTCTACCATCACGCCGCACGTATGCTCTGTGACCGCCGCCTCCAGGGCGGCCAGATCATTGTAGGGGACATACCTAAATCCTGCCGGCAGCGGCGCAAAACCGGTCTGAAACTGCTCTTTCCCCGTCGCCGTCACGGTTGCGAGGGTCCGGCCGTGGAAGGAGTCCTGCATCGTGATCAGTTCGTATTTCCCGTCCATGTTTTCGGAAGCATATTTCCGGGCAAGCTTGATCGCCGCTTCGTTGGCCTCCGCTCCGCTGTTGCAGAAGAACACCTTGTCCAGGCAGGAATTCTCCACCAGGAGACGGGCCAGATGGATCTGGTTTTCGATATGGTAGAGATTCGAGACGTGGGTAAGTTTTTCCACTTGCCTTTTCACGGCCTCTACGACCCGCGGATGGGAGTGGCCGAGCGCGCAGACGGCTATTCCTCCGACCAAATCGAGATATGCCTTCCCGTCATTATCCCATACATGGACGCCGAGCCCCCGCGTCAGGACGACGGGGAAACGCTTGTACGTAGACATGATGTATCGATCCGACAGGGCGATCAATTCCTCGGTAGTCATCTTTTCTCTCACCGTACCTCTCCTTTACTCCCGCGAGAACAGGCATTCCGCTGATCATAAGGGAATGTCCCTTCTCCCCTAAAACTCCCTTTTCTTTTTCACAAACTGTTATAAAACGATTTCCGTCCCGATCCCCTGGTCGGTGAACATCTCCAGGAGGATCGTGTGTTTCAAACGTCCGTCCACAATATGCGCCTTTTTCACCCCCCCCTTAAGGGCCTTGAGACAACACTTCACCTTGGGAAACATCCCCCCCTCAATCGTCCCCTCGTCAATCATCATCCGGGTCGTGTGGTCATCCATCGTGTGGATCAGCTCGCCCTGCCGATTGAGGACCCCCGGAACATCGGTAAGGAGGATCAATTTCTCAGCCTTGAGCGCTGCTGCTACCGCACCGGCGACCAGATCAGCATTGATGTTGTAAGTCTCCCCTTCACTGCCGACACCCGTCGGGGCGATGACCGGGATGACACCATCGGCAGTCATGGAGACGATCAACGCCGCGTTGATCTCCGTGACCCGCCCCACGAGACCGATGTCAATGATCTCGGGAGGAGTATCCTTGATCTTCTCTGCGCTCAGGTAATATTTCTCTGCCTTGATCAGATCGGCATCCTTCCCGCTCAGCCCCACCGCTTTGCCTCCGTGGCGGTTGATCAGGCCGACGATCTCCTTGTTTACCTTCCCCACGAGGACCATCTCGACGATATCCATCGTCTCCTCGTCGGTAACCCGCATTCCCTGGATGAACTTCGAATTCTTTCCCAGTTTTTTCAGGAAGCTGCCGATCTGAGGACCGCCGCCATGGACCACGACGGGATTGATCCCGATATACTTCATCATGACCACGTCCCGGGCAAAATTATTCTTCAGTTCCTCATCCACCATTGCATGGCCGCCGTACTTGATTACGACGGTCTTACCGCAGAACCGGCGGATATAGGGAAGGGCTTCGAGCAGGATATCGGCCCGCTCCACCGATTTTTTCACGTCATCCGTCGGAATTCCCTCATGCATATGTTCGTTCCTCTCCTTCCCTCGGGCGATCAGCGTTTTCTACAGGATATAGCGGCTCAAGTCCTCATCTTCCACGATCTCATCAAGCTGGTCGGCAACATAATCGGCGTCGATCACGACTTCCCGGCCCTGCATTTCCGGGGCCTCGAAGGAGATCTCATCGAGGAGGCTCTCCATGATCGTATAGAGACGCCTCGCCCCGATGTTCTCCATCCGGTCGTTGACCAATGTAGCCGTCTCGGCGATTGCTGCGATTGCATCCTCCGTGAAGGTAATCTTGACCCCTTCGGTCGCCATCATCTCCGTGTATTGCTTGACGAGGGCGTTGTGAGGCTCCGTCAGGATCCGGATGAACTCCTCTTTTCCCAGAGAGTTGAGCTCCACGCGGATGGGAAAGCGGCCCTGCAGCTCCGGAATCAGGTCCGACGGCTTCGTAGCGCTGAACGCCCCGGCCGCAATGAAGAGAATATGATCCGTCTTGACCATCCCGTAACGGGTGTTCACCGTCGATCCCTCCACGATGGGCAGGAGATCCCGCTGAACTCCCTCCCGGGAGACGTCCGGTCCGTGCGTTCCATCGCTCCCTACGATCTTGTCGATCTCATCGAGGAAGATGATCCCCGACTGCTCAACCCGTTCAATAGCCGTTTTTGTTACTTTATCCATGTCCACGAGACGTTGCGCCTCCTCCTCACACAGGATCTCGATGGCTTCCGGCACTTTCACCCGCCTCTTTTTCTTCTTCTGCGGGAAGAGATTTCCCAGCATGTCCTTGACATTGAGCCCCATGTCTTCCATGCCGGCGGATGAGAAGATCTCAATCATCGGTCCGCTCCGTGCTTCAGTGACTTCCAACTCGACAAACCGGCCGTCAAGACGCCCCTCGCGCAGGAGTCTGCGGAGCTTCTCGCGGGTCGTATCCTGCTCCGGTTGCTCCGCATCGATAGTCGTCCCGTTCGCATCGGTGATCATCTCCGTGACCTTCTTCTCCATCGGTTTCGGCGGCAGGAGGATGTCGAGCAGCCGATCCTCCGCGAGTTCCGCGGCCTTGGCCTGGACGCGGCCCTGCTCCTCGGATTTGATCATGCTGATGGAAAGCTCCACAAGGTCGCGGACCATCGATTCCACGTCCCGACCGACATAGCCCACCTCCGTGAACTTCGACGCCTCGACCTTGATGAAGGGGGAGTTGTCCAACTTTGCAAGCCGCCGGGCAATTTCCGTCTTACCGACACCCGTCGGTCCGATCATGATGATGTTCTTCGGGGAAATCTCCTCCCCCAGTTCCTGCGAGACGTTCTGGCGCCGCCAGCGGTTCCTGAGCGCGATCGCCACTGCCCGCTTGGCTTCCTGCTGACCGATGATGTACTGATCGAGCTTCTCGACGATCTTTCGTGGGGTCAATTCATCCGATGACATATTCAGCCTTTTTCCTTATCCTTCCCCGGATCCTTTTCCGGTTCTTTTTCAAGATCGAGTTCTTCTACGGTAATCCGGTCATTCGTAAAGATGCATATTTCGGAGGCAATCTTCACCGATTCCCGGGCGATCTCCGTAGCGGTGAGGTCCGAATAGCGGACCAGTGCGCGGGCCGCCGCGAGGGCGTATGGCCCGCCCGAACCGATGGCCATCACATTGTCGTCCGACTCGATGACATCGCCGTTTCCCGAGATGATCAGGAAGGACTCCTGGCTGACGGCGATCATCAGGGCCTCCAGATGGCGAAGCACTCGATCCGTTCGCCAGTCCTTGGTAAGTTCTACGGCCGCCCTGAGCAGGTTCCCCTTATACTGTTCGAGCTTCTGATCGAAACGGTCGAAGAGGGTGAATGCGTCGGCGGTCGCGCCGGCGAAACCGACGATCACCTGATTGTGATAGAGGCGGCGAACCTTTCTCGCCCCATGTTTCATGACCGTCGTATCAAGCGTCACCTGGCCGTCACCCGCCACGGTAACCTTTCCCCGGTGCTTCACCGCCAAGATGGTTGTTCCCCGGATCTTCATCGTTTACGTCTTCCCTCCTCCGGCCCGCGGGTGGGACCGGTCATAGATCTCCATAAGACGGCTCACACTGACCGTCGTATATTTCTGTGTCGTCGAAAGGCTCTCGTGGCCGAGCATCTCCTGGATGGAACGGAGGTCTGCACCGGCGTCGAGCAGATGTGTCGCAAAGGTATGACGCAGGGTATGGGGGCTGATCTTCCGACCGATCCCGCTCTGGAGGACCACCCGTTCGACAACCCGTGCCACCCCTCGCGCATTCATCCTTTTTCCCCGGGTGCTGATAAACAATGGTTCATCCGTGACGGATCCCGTTCGTTTCGCCGAAAGCTCACCGCGTCTTTTCAGATAGACGTCGATGGCCTCGGACGCCGCCTTTCCCACCGGCACGATCCGCTCCTTCCGCCCTTTCCCCCGGACCTTGAGCAGGCCCCGGGTGAAATCGAGGTCTTCGATGTTGAGCCCCGTCAACTCGCTCAGGCGGATTCCCGCCGAATAGAAAAGCTCGATCATCGCCCGGTCTCGGAGTCCCGCCGGATCTTCGGGGAAATTCACCCGAAGCAGGGAGAGGATCTCATCGACCGACAGGACGACGGGGATATGCTTCTCGCACCGCGGAAGCTCAACAAGTTCCGCAGGATTGAACCGCACCTTTCCTTCCCTCAGGAGATAGCGATAGAAGGACCTGAGCGCAGCCACCTTGCGGGAGATGGTTACCTTCCGGCATTTCTGACGGTAGAATGACGCGAGAAACGAGCGTATGGCCATCTGATCCACGGGCATTGCGTCTCCCTCTCGGGCAGGTGAAGACTGATTTTCCAGGAACACCCGGTACTGGCGGAGGTCGGAGAGGTAGCTCTTCCTTGTCCGGTCCGAGAGATTCCGCTCGACCGCCATATGCCTGTCGAATTCCTTGATCGCCTGCTCGAGAGATGTCACCTGCCGCCTCACAAAAATAACAGCCACGAAAGCGTGTCCTCAAGCGGGCTTTCGTGGCAAATGGGATATGCACGTTTTCACATCTTGTACTTTCCGAAATCTTCCGGGGAGAGATTCTCGAGGAATTCGGCAAGTTTTTCTTTCTTCAAACGGTCAAGATCGGTCATCTTCGTGCCGAAGTCTACATTCCGTGATTTTTCGATAACATTGCTGTCCACGAAGATCGAGGCGCCGGCGCGGAGAGCAATGGCGATCGCGTCGCTGGGACGGGCGTCGACGACGATCAGATTCCCTTCGGTGAGAAGCTGAATATTAGCAAAAAACGTGTTGTTGCGCAAGTCGTGGATTTCCACACGCATCACCTCAGCCTTCAGCGCCTTGAGGATTTCATGGAGGAGATCATGGGTCATGGGTCGCGAGAAGGTGATCTTCTCGATCTCGGTCGCAATGGCGCTGGCCTCGAAAATGCCGATCCATATCGGGATCGCCCTCTTCTCCTCAAGATCCTTCAGGATGACGATCGGGGTGTTGGTAATCGGATCCATGGTGAGGCCCGACACTTTCATCTCAATGAACATCCGCACCTCCTGTCTCGTCCCGCTCACCCCGCAGGGAATGGAGGAAGGCCCCCGTAATCCTCACGGCTACCGTCTCCCTGATTAATTCGGGTTTCCCCACGAAGTTGACGATCCGGTTGCCCCTCGTCCGGCCGGTCATCTCCGTGCACGCATTTTTACTCAAGCCTTCGACCAGCACCGCCTCCGTCCTCCCTAACCGGGCTTTGTTCTTTTCAAGGGTATGATCCGCCTGGAGAGCCTGAAGGATTCGAAGCCTCTCCCATTTCACGCTTCCGTCACACCGCATGATCCATTCCTGCGGCCGCAGTCCCTTCTCTTGGTGAATACTGGAACGAGAAGAGATTGTCAAATCGGACTTCCTGCATCATCTCCAGGGTTTCTTGAAAATCCCGTTCCTCTTCCCCGGGAAATCCCACGATGACATCCGAGGTAATGCTGATCTCCGGGCATGCCTCGCGGAGCGAGGCGATCTTCTCCCGATACCCCTCGGCCGTGTACCCCCGGTTCATGCGTCCAAGCACACGGTCCGATCCCGATTGCACCGGGAGGTGGATATGTTCGCACAGAGAACCCACGGTTCCGAAGCATGCGATCAGTCTCGGTGAGAGATCCTTCGGATGGGAAGTGGTAAACCTGATCCTCTCGATACCGTTAACCTCATCGATGGCTCGGATCAGATCGGCAAAATCATAACCATCGCCTTGCGTCCGTCCATAGGAATTGACGTTCTGCCCCAAGAGCGTAACTTCCCGGATGCCCTGTCCCGCCAGCGTCTCTATCTCCCGGATGATCTCGGGCAGGAGGCGGCTCTCTTCGCGTCCTCGAAGTCCCGGCACGACACAGTAGGTGCAGGAGTTGTTGCATCCCTGCATGATCGTCACAAATGTACCGACTGCACCTGCAGCCGGCCGCGCCATAATGTCGAGTGATCGGACCCGTTCGCAAAAGTCCGTCTCCACCTTCCGGCTCCGCTCCTGCTCCAAGGCATAAATCAGCTCGGGAAGCCGGTGGATCTGGTGCGTGCCGAAAACCAGATCGAGATACGGGACCCGCCGGAAAAGCCTCTCGCCTAACTGCTGGGCCAAGCACCCTCCGACGCCGATCATCAGTTTTGGGTTCAGCTCCTTCACTGCCCGGTATCGACCGAGCTGGCTGTAGATCTTCTGAGCCGCTTTTTCCCGGATACTGCACGTGTTGACGATGATCAGGTCGGCTCGCTCCGGATCGTCTGTTGTCTCGTATCCTGAGTTCAAAAGCAACGCCGCCATCTTTTCCGAATCCTGAACATTCATCTGGCAGCCAAAAGTGTGAATATAGAGCTTTTTTGTCTCCAGACCGATCTTTCTCTCCTGCAGCATCATGAAAATGCATTAATATATGGAGGGAGGATAGTCAATACCTTTTTATCATAAATGTTCCGGCGCCCCCTGCATGGCCGGAATCGTGTCTCAATTTCCACAGAGAAAATTTGTCCCGGAAGCGTTACTGGGAATTGACAAATACATTCTCCTGCGCCATAGTGGCCGCCACGAACCATTGATTCGTATAAGGAGGGGGGATCGATGAGGCTTTCATGGGACGATTACTTTCTGAAGATGGCCGAAACCGCCTGTCTGCGCTCGACCTGCCTGCGGGCGCAGTTTGGAGCCGTCCTCGTCAAGAAACACACAATCATCAGCACCGGTTACAACGGCGCCGCCGCGGGTGTGCGGAGCTGCCTGGAGAAGGGAGAGTGTGTCCGCGAGAGACTCAATATCCCCAGCGGAAAAAACTATGAGATCTGCCATTCCGTCCATGCCGAGGCCAATGCGATCATCCGCGCTGATTATGAGCTCATGGACGACGCCACCCTGTACATCTTCGGCTTCCAGCAGGGACAGCCGCGAAACGGGATGCCCTGCTTTATGTGCTGGCGGTTGATATTCAATGCCGGCATCGGCAAGGTCATCTTCCTCGATGAGGAGGGGCAGAAGAAGACAATCAACGTCAAAGTCGTCGACCGCGGCAGGATACTCTCGTATGCCGCGCAGGAAGCCTGATGGACGGGCGCACAATGAGTCAATGCAACTGCGCGTAAAACGGGCGACTGCGTTCGCCCTTAGGTGAATAGGATACGGGAATCAAGGCAAGAAATAATATCACCGTAAACCCGCAAAACAAGGAGGTTGGAAAATCATGCAGGCTCTGTTTACGTTAACATCATCGGAATCGAAAAGGCTGCTCGGCAAGGCGGTTGCGGCATTGCCCGAAGTGCAGCATGCAAAGGATCACGGGTACCTTGTCATGGGGCGCGGCTCGACCAATGCCTTCATCATCGAAGAGCTCACGAACAGCAAAATTGATAAGGAGAAATATATCGCCGGCCAGATAATCAAAGGGGTGCTTTGCGTCCTCGGCCCGGATCTGAGAAGCAAGCCGGTGGCCTTTCACCAGGGCGAACTCCAGGCGGTGGAACCCGGCTCGGTCATCGACAAGCTGGTCCCCGGCGATATCCTGATCAAGGGGGCCAACGCCGTAGATCCATTCGGGAATGTCGGCGTCCTCATGGCGGGGCCGGGCGGCGGGACGATGGGTCAGTTCTATATGGGACTGAAGGCGCAGGGCGTCGCGACGATCTATCCCGTCGGTCTCGAGAAGCTTATCCCCTCCGTGGAAGAGGCCGCCCGCTATGGCGGGAAGATGATGCTGGGGCGCTCCATCGGTTGCCGCGTCGGGATGGCCTGCGTCGCGGATGGCCGTGTCGTAACGGAGATCGAGGCCATCGACAGCCTCTTCGGACTGAAGGCCATCCATTACGCCTCCGGCGGCTGGGGAGGCGCGGAGGGATCGGTCACCCTGCTCGTCGAAGGCGAGGATGAAGATGTCAACAGTTGTCTTGATCTGATCGAAGGAATCAAGGGAGAGCCCCCGTTACCGGCCGCCAAGAGCCCCTGCAAAACCTGCCCTGCCCCCTGCAGCTTCCAGGGGAAGGAATTGAAAGACCTGCCGGGCTATCTGAAATAAGAGCCGGGTGAGCCAATAAACTATCACCAATATCCGCTCTCACCCATGGGAGAGGCGTTCCTGGGACGCCTCTCCCGTCAAGAGATCAGCGCGACACACCGTTCATCGCCTCCTTGACGAAGCTCGCTATCGGTACGTCACCCATCACCGGGATCCTCTTCTCCGCTTCCGCTTCCACGCCTGCGACGGGGGCGTCTCCGAGCGCCAGGGCCGCGGCGTTCTTCTCGCAGAAGGAGCGGGGTTCATAGGTCCAGCCTGCGGCCAGCCGCTGCTCCTCCCTCTTCAGGGCGGACAGGGCGTACCGACCGATAAGCGGCGTGATCAGCCGGGTTTTCCACCCGAAGGCAGTGTAGATATCGGTAAGCAGATTCTCCGCCTTTTCCCTCATTTGTAGATCGTTCCGATACCATTTCTTCATCGCCCAGACGGCTCCGGCATATGTCGAACGCAAAGGGGAAACCTCCCAGGCAAAGCGCTTCCGGACGCGCTTCCGGGGGTCTTTCCGGTAGGTCAGCCAACCATTCAGGAGGACGCGGATCATTCTCAGCAGGCTCGGGCCGTTCACCGCAAAGTCGCGCCGGAAGGCATCCAGCAGATATTCTTCTTCCTTTCCCTTATCGATATGCGGGTGGCGGTAATTGAAGCGGTACTGCCCATGGGCATCGGCGGAGGGGAATTCCGCTTCCGGAATGAGCGAGCCCTCCCGGCGGTGCTTTTCATACAGCGGAGTTCCCGGTATGGGGGTATAAAGCATGAATTGATGAAAAACACTCTGATGGCTCACGGCATAATCGATGACGGCATCCATGTTCTCCGGCCGGTGCCCTTCGAGGCCGATGATGGAGGAACCCAGGACGCGGATGCCGTGAGACTGCATAAGCTCTACCAGGGCTCGGGTGTCTACTCCCCGGAGCTTGTCGTAGGCGCTCTCCTGGCCTTCCAACCCCATCCATACCCAACCGATCCCCAGTCGCACCAATTGATCGATGGTATAGGATTGCAGGACCCGCGCGGAACTGAAGACGTACAGGGCCCAGCTTTTGTTGTTGGCCTCCATCAGCTCAAGAAGCCTGAGCGCCCTCTTCTTGTGGTGGAGAAAGTTTTCATCCAGGGTGAAGAAGGAGCGCACCTTGAGCTTTTCCTCCATTTCACACATGGCGGCAAAGAGTTCATCCCCCGTTTCGAAGAAATTGACGAACTTGCCTTTGCCGCCGAACAGGGCGGACGTGGAGCAGAAGTTACACCCCATGGGACAACCTACCGACGGAATCAGGATCGCCGCCGTACCTCCGGGCCTGTTGCCGAGTCCGATACCCATCATCCTCCCGCCAAATCCCGAGACGGCCAGGGGGTGCTTGATCGGCGCCCGGTCATCCTGGGCCAAATACCGCTGAAACCAGCGGATACCCTCGCCGCGGACGATATGATCCGCGTCGATGATCCGGTCGAGACCCTCCTTATTGCTGATGTGTCCGCCGACGACGATCTCGGCGGCCGGCTGATACCGCCGAATCAGCTCGCACATTTTCCTGACCTTGCCGATATTCGGGATGATGGCGCTGATCCCGATCACATCATAGCTATTCCGGCTGATCTCTTCCGTGAATCCCTCCAGTGTCGGAAAATCCAGGAGCGTGCAGGGGGCTTCGAGATTGGTCTGAATCATCATCAACCCGAAGGAGCGGTGGAACATCCTCAGCGAAAAGCCCCCCTGGACACGCGTAACCTGATTCTGGTAGAGCTCCATCGGGTTGAGCCGGCGGCTTCCGTACTCGTCATCCCTGCCGTACGGTCCGAAGACGCTGGCGAGCAGGACGCGGGCCCGGCTTCCGGTGGGATGTACTGGCTGAATCGTATCAATCATGCTATTCTCCTTAATGTGCCGCTTCTATTTTCGGCATTATGGAAGGCACAATAAAAGATATTGCGCCATTTATAAAGCCCCAACTTGCTGTTTTACATTACTTTTACAATTGTGCAGCGGCCGCGATGCATGATCGCACCGTCCCAAAGATGCAGTACCCCGTCAAAGGGGCGAAATATCTGAGAAGACGCGCAGTGGTAACTCAATCCGGAGCAGTATGAAGCAGACGAAGTGGTTCATCCATCCGATTTTTGTCTTTACCCTCTCCACCGCGGCCCTGGCGATTTCGCTTTTCCTCTATATCTACTGGTACATCGGGGTCAGCGCGAGACTGAAATCGGTCATCGCCCGTTACCGGCTCGATGCGAGTCAGTTCATTGAGGCGCAAACCTGGGTGGTGATCCTTATCCTGTCGCTTCTGGTCGTAATCATATTGGCGGGAATCCTCATCATCTTCATTTACAATCTCAAGACATTGCAGCTCTACCGTCTCCAGCACACCTTCATCAACAACTTCACCCATGAGCTCAAAACTCCCGTAACATCGCTGAAACTCTACCTGGAAACATTCGCTAAATATGAACTGCCCCGTGCGGAGCAGCTCAAATACATCGGGTTCATGCTCCAGGACGCGGAGCGCCTCTCCGTCAACATCAACAGCATCCTTAACCTCGCCCGGATCGAGAGCAGGCTTTATGAAGGTCAATCCGCACGGGTCGATCTGGTGGAGACCATCCGGCAGTTCATGGCCCAGAACCGCCACCTCTTCCGCGACAGCGACATCCGTGTGGAAAACCCCTCAAACCAGCCCATTATGTACCCCGTAATCGTTTCTCTCTTCGAGATGCTCCTCATCAACATCCTGACTAATGCCATGAAATACAACACATCCGGGAGGCCCCGGGTGGATATCTCCTTCGAGCGGGTCGAAAACTCCCTGCTGATCCGCTTTAAGGACAACGGAATCGGTATTCTCCCCGCGGAGCGGAAACAGATCTTCAGGAAGTTCACTCAGGGCCGCCGCGATGACCGTATCCCCGCCGGGGGAAGCGGTATCGGCCTCTATCTCGTCCAGCAGATCGCCAGGCTGCATCACGGGAAAGTGGTCGCCGACAGCGATGGATTAGGGAAAGGATCCGTTTTTACGCTGACGCTCCCCTGGAAGACGCCGGAGGAAAAAGAAGATGAAACAGACGCAGAAAACGCGAATCCTCATCATCGAGGATGATGCGCACATTGCCGAAGGGATTAAGCTGAACCTTTCTCTGCAAGGTTATGAGACGGCCATCGCCGGGAGCGGAACCGACGGACTCCGGATGTGGAAAGAGTGGAATCCGCACCTGATCGTCCTGGATATCATGTTACCCGGCCTCGACGGCCTGTCCGTTCTTCGCCATATCCGTCTGGAAGACGAACGGCTCCCCGTACTGATCCTTTCCGCAAAAGGCGCGCCCGATGACAGGATCAAAGGCTTTTCCTACGGCGTCGATGACTACCTCGCCAAGCCCTTCAATCTCGAAGAGTTCCTTCTCAGGATCGATCGCCTCCTGACCAGACTCTCCTGGAGTCATGCGCCCTCCCCGCCCGGAGGAGCGGAAGATGCGACAGCGGAGAAGAGATACCTCTTCGGCGGCAATACGATCGACTTTACGACGATGACGGCGGAGTGCAGACAGGGAACAATCCAGCTCACCGAGCAGGAGGTGCGGCTCCTGCGGATCTTTATCGCCAACAAGGGGAAGCCCTTGTCGCGCAAGCTTCTCCTGGAGGTGGGATGGGGTTACTCAGGCGTGACTACCACCCGAACGGTAGACAACTTCATCGTTCGATTGAGAAAATATTTCGAGGATGACCCGCAGAATCCCGTCTATTTCAGGAGCCTCCGCTCCATCGGCTATCTCTTCGATCACCCGTGACGGATCTCTTGCAATCTCGATCCCAGCGTCCGGGTCGCCCGGGTCACATTCCCGCCGGATTCTTTATCTCACCTTTAACCCCTCATCGAGGTAGCGGATGACCGGGAACAGGAAAAATTCGATCACCCGTCTTTTGCCAACGTTGATCTCAGCGGTGACGGTCATGCCCGGCTTCATCTGGTAGACATTCCCATCCTTGGTTTTCAGGTGGTCCGCAAGCATCTTCAGGCGCACCGGGTATCCTCCCGAGGCCGCCCCCGGCTCGCTTTCTTTTTCCTTCTCTTTTCCGGCGCCCTCCTTCTCTTCCATGTTGAAGGGGTTGATAACCTCTACCAGGCCGTCGATGGCGCCGTACTTCTGAAAGTCGAAGGTGTCGACCTTGATGACACACTTCTGGCCTTCCTTCACAAAGCCGATATCCTTGTTGAAGACGACAGCGTTAACTACCAGAGGCGCATTCTCCGGCACGATGGTCGCGACGGGCTGGGCCGTCGTGATCACGCCGCCGATCGTCTTCACGGGTAACAGATGGATATAACCGTCCACGGGTGAGACAATGAATTTCTTCCCTTGCTTGAACTTGATGCTCTCCACCTCGGCCTCCAGGCTGTTTTTGCTCTGCAGATTGGTCGTAAATTCCGACAGGAGCTTGTCTTGGAAGCTGTGTTTGAAGGTCTCGATCTCATCTTTTATCCGTTCGAGTTTCGTTTCTGCCTGCTGAGCCTGGCTGATCTTGACCTCCAACTCTTTTTCCAGGTTCATCCGCTCCTTCATCTTCTCCCGGTAGCGGTTCTCCGCCAGGGCGCCGATTTCCGCCAGCGCCTTCTGACGCCGCTCATCCTCCTGCGTATGGCTGAGAACTCCACCCAGGCTTCTGATCTCTTCCGTGAAAGAATTCAGAGCGCTTTGGGCCTCCTTGTACTCCTTCTCCTTCTCCTTGAGGGTCGAATCGTATAGGTTTTTCTGGGCGTGAAAATGGGCGGTCTGGGTCTTCATGACGTCCTGCGGAACACTTCTCCCGGATGGAGAGAACTCTCCTGTCCCAAGCACCGCATTGACGCGCTCCATGGAGACGCGTGAATTCTGGAGATTCCTCTCCTTCCCCTCCAGGTCTGCCTTGTCGATGGACGGATCGATCTCCAAGAGAATGGCACCCTTTTTCACATAATCGCCCTCCCGGACATGGATATTCGTCACCACACCTGTCTCCAGGGGCTGCACCACCTTGACGTCATCCAGGGGAATGATCTTCCCCCGGGCCGTAACGACGACATCGACCTTCACCAGGAAGAGACCAAGCAAGGCGACCAGCATGAGGGAGATGATCGTCCAGAGGAAAAGCGTACCCAGGGGGTTGGGCGGGCGCTCCTCGATCTCCGTGAGAATCGGTTTGAAATCATGATAATCGGGGCTAAGTTTCACAGGCGGTTAGCCTCCTGCTGCTTGTAGAGATAGGCATAAAGGCCATCATCTTTCATCAAGGATTGGTGGGTCCCCTGTTCGACGACCTTCCCCTTGTCCAGGACGATCACCAAGTCGCAGTCCCGCATGACGGAAAGGCGGTGGGCGATGAAGATCACCGTCCTCCCCTTTCGGATCAGATTCAGGTTCTGTTGAATCACCCGCTCCGATTCATAGTCCAGGGCGCTCGTGGCCTCGTCGAAAATCAGGATGTTGGGATTGGTGATGAGGGCCCGTGCGATGGCGATCCGCTGTTTCTGGCCGCCCGAAAGCGACGAACCCCGTTCCTCCACATGGGTATCGTATCCCAGGGGCATCTCGGAGATGAAGTCGTGGGCACCGGCGATACGGGCTACGCCCATGATTCGTTCCATGTTGGCATCGGGAGCCGCCATGGCAATGTTTTCCCGGATCGTCCCGCTGAATAGGAAGCATTCCTGCAAGACGATGCCCGTCCGGTACCGGAGAAAAAGAGGATCCAGATGGCGGATATCGACGCCGTCGATCAGGATCGACCCCTCCACGGGCAGGTAGAGACGCTGAATCAGCTTGGCGATTGTGCTCTTCCCGGAGCCGCTTCGCCCCACAATGCCCACCATCATGCCGGGCTGGATGGCAAAGCCGACATGGTCGAGAACCAGGGGCGCTTCAGGGGAGTACCGGAAGGAGAGATCATTGGCCATGATCTCACCCTTCAGCCGCTCCACCGTAATGGCACCGCCAACGACTTCCGGCGGGGTATTGATGATATCCCCGATCCGATCCAGGGAGAGCTTCGCCTGCTGGAAATCCTGCCACATGTGGACCAGCCGCAGGATGGGGCCGCTCAACTGGGAGGCAAACATCTGGAAGGCGATGAGCTGGCCCACGCTCAACCGGCCGTCAAAGACCAGGCTCACGCCGAAGTAGATGACGGCCAAGGTCATCATCTTCTGGAACATCTGCGATGACGAAACTGCCACGTTCCCCACATTGGAGAGCTTAAAGGCCGAGAGGATGTAGTCGCCGAGGTTGTTCTCCCAGTCCTTGATCATCTTGCCCTCGATGGCCAGGGACTTGACAGTCTGCACCCCCGTGATCGACTCGACAAGAAAGGACTGGGCGGCGGCGCCTTTCTGAAACTTCTCATTGAGCCTGACCTTGATCATGGGTGTGGCAATAAAAGAGATCAGGGCGATCACCGTGACGAACATGAGGACGATGAGCGTCAGGGAGACGCTGTAGACGGCCATGATGACGACAAAGATCAGAGAGAAGATCGTGTCGAGGAGGACCGTCAGGGAGATGTTGGTCATGAATTGCCGGAGATTCTCAAGCTCCCGGACCCGGGCGA
Source organism: uncultured delta proteobacterium (assembly GCA_963817385.1). GTDB lineage: Bacteria > Desulfobacterota > Syntrophia > Syntrophales > UBA5619 > JAKAFS01. Next base: position 72,394 of record CAWFOM010000010.1, on the reverse strand, counting down.
TGATGTTCCCCACCTTGCGGGTCTCGAAGTAGCGAAATGGCAGGGAGAGCAGGTGCCGGTAGACCTTCGCCCCCAGGCTGGCGTCGATCTTGTTCGCCGTGTGGTAAAGGAGGTAGTTGCGCATGAGGTTCAGGACCGTGTCGAACAGGAGCACGACCATGAACGCCCCGGCGACAACCGCCAGCGTCGTCAGGGCGTGATGGGCCAGGACCTTGTCGATGATGACCTGGATGAACAGGGGCGTCACCAAGCCGAAGAGCTGGATGAAGAAGGACGACAGGATGACCGCCGAAAAAACTGGACGGTGTTTGAAGAACTCCTTGAAGAGCCAGCGGATGTTCAAGAAGAATTCCGTCTTCGTGAAGCGGGGATAGACGGCAACGGTCTGACCGCTCCAGAAGACTTGGAAGTCCTCCGCCGTCATCTCGGTCATCTTCTTTTCGGCACAGTTGAAGATAAATATCTTCTCATCCTTCCTGCCGACCAGTACATGGTAGTTGCCTTCTTTGTCCGTAATAATTGATGGCGCGGGGTACTTGAAAAGCTCATCCAATGTCTTGAGCGTTTTCCGGCGCGAGCGCATGCCGTGGTCCCTAAGAATCCTGAGGAGTTCCTCCGGCCGCAGTTCGCCCTCGACAAAATAGCGGCGTCTGACCGCCTGGATGTCGATGTTTACCGCGTGGATTTTCGACACCACCTCAATGCTGATAAGACCAGTCTCCATTGTGCTCACTTATAAATTTTGTATAATCCGTTTCCAGCATGATCCGCCTCTCATAGACGGCCAGGGTTTGCTCCGTCGCCTTCCAGTCCCGCTCCACTGTAAGAGCGTCTTTCTCCAGCTCCCTGATGTCCATAAGGCTTCTTTCTCCGAGGCCCTGGGCCTTCCTCGTGATATCGAGCATCTTCCCATACTGCTCGGCCAGTTTCCGGTAATGGACAAAGGATTTTTGAAGCTCATGGTAGCCCGCGTGAAGCGTCCGGATATCCCGGCTTTTCTCCTCCGCAAGCGCCTTGATGGTTTCGTCCTGCTTTCTGATCTCCAGGAGGTTTCGCTTTCGGTCCCACTCTCTCACGCCGCCGTCGAAAAGAGGAAGACTGATCATGACGCCCACCGAGTAGGCCGTCTGCCGGAAATCCCGGACAGCGCTGTCCAGGCTGTCCGGGTTCGCGCCGTAAAAATCGTACCGGCCGTAAAGAGAGACATCGGGCAATAAGTTATTCGACACTGCTTTGCTCTTGAATCTGATGGCCTCCAACTCTTTTAGCTTGGCTTTGTATTCAGGTGTTTCCTCGATGAGCCGGGTATAATCTGGCCGCTGCTCCAGATCGGCAGCGGCCAGAAACTCAATACTGGACCCTTCGCTATAGTGCTTGCCCGTATAGCTGTAGAGCCGCTCAAGGTTTTCCTTAAACTCCTTCCGGATCGTTCCCGTTTCCTTTTCCAAAGCTGCGATGTCCGCTTCCAGCTTCAGGACCTCCTCATAAGAGGCATGGCCAAGGGCATTGGCCTGCATCTTCAGATATAGGACCTCTTGCAGGCGCTTCAATATGTCCACGCTATAGCGTAGTTTGATCCCGCCCTCGGCCAAAGCGCCGAAAACCTCCGTTATCTCCTTGATGATTTTCTTGGCCTCGATGTCCAGTTCGTAGACCCGAACATCCCGCAGCCGCTCGTAATAATCGATCTCGTAGCGCTTTTTGTACCACTGGGAAAAGGTGTACTGCCCCAGAAGGTAAGCGCTGGACCGCCAGGCGCTCTGATCACCGCCGACCACCTCCCCGTTGATAGTGTCGATCCCGGTTCCCCGGTTGTCCAGGTTTTCGTGCTTTTCGAAGCGGCTGACGGCGGTGATTTCCGGATACAGGCCGGCATAGTTCTGGCGGTAGACGGCGTCGGAGATCTGGATGTCCTCCGCTTTTACCCGAATCCGGGCGGAATGCTGCAGGGCGTCCCGGACCACGCCTTTATAGGAAATGGTCTCCGCCCAGGAGGACGAGGCAAGCGTAAGTATCAAGATGAGAACCAACAGCGTGATGAAGCGATTGCAGCGGCATCTATGGAATGCATCCCGATATGATGTCACGCGGAGTTTGATCATGAATCTCCAGACAGTTGCATTATCATTCTCTTTCCCTTTATTGGAGGCACCCCCGCCCAATCCTCTCCCTTGACGGGAGAGGATTGGGGTGAGGGCTACTTGCCTTAGGCTTGATGCCAACTCGAGGCCAGGGTGCTGATATAGGTCTGGTCCTGCTGCATGGCGTTGAACTTCTGGATGACGTCCATACCCGGATCATTATTGATGCTGCTCATCGTGTTGATGATATTCTCGATGTCCTGGCGGGTGATGTAGTGGCCATCCGTTACTTCCAGGCGTTCGACGCCGTAGCTCGAGCTCTGGAATTGGCTGGCGACCTTCATATAATTATTGACATCGATGAAGAAATAAAGATCGTTGTCCTGTTTCACGATAACCGGCTCGGATGTCTGAATCCCATCCGTCATCCTCACCGTGTCGCTGTCGCCCTCCTGGGTGCTGTAATCGCTGATCGTATCCATTCCATCGGCCCGGCGGAAAAGATAGGTGTCGCTTCCCGTACCGCCGACCAGGGAATCGTTGCCCGCACCGCCATCCAGGGTATCGTTCCCAGCGTCGCCTGTCAGGGTATTTACCACCCCATTTCCGATCAATGCATTGTCGAGGGTATTGCCTGTACCGTTGATGGCGGAGGTCCCTGTCAGCGTCAGGTTCTCCACATTCGATCCCACTGTATAGGTGATGCTGCTTTGGACCGTATCCGTTCCTTCGTTCGCATTCTCTGTTACCACGTCGCCGGTGTTGGCCACGACATACGTGTCATTGCCCGCACCGCCGCGCATGGTGTCATTGCCTGTACCTCCGTCGAGCGTATCGTTCCCGGCGTCACCGGTCAGCGTATTGGCGGCTGAATTTCCGGTCAGGACATTGTCCAAGGTGTTTCCGGTGGCGTTGATGGCGGAGGTCCCCGTCAGTGTCAGGTTCTCCACATTCGATCCCACTGTATAGGTGATGCTGCTTTGGACCGTATCCGTCCCTTCGCTCGCGTTCTCGGTCACCACGTCGCCCGTGTTGGCCACGACATACGTGTCATTGCCCGCACCGCCGCGCATCGTATCGTTGCCTGCGCCCCCATTGAGCGTATCGTTCCCGGCGTCACCAGTCAGTGTATTGGCCGCCGAATTTCCGGTCAGGATATTGTCCAGGGTGTTTCCCGTACCGTTGATGGCTGTGGTTCCCGTCAAAGTGAGATTTTCCACATTTGAGCCCAGTGTGTAGGTGACGGAACTCTGTACCGCGTCCGTTCCCTCACCGGCATTCTCCGTCACAACATCGCCCGTGTTGTCCACAATGTATGTGTCATTTCCAGCGCCGCCGATCATCGTATCCGCTCCCGCGCCGCCGGAGAGGGTATTGGCAGCGCTGTTACCCGTTAGAATGTTGGCCAGCGTATTGCCCGTGCCGTTAATGGCAGAGGCTCCTGTCAGGGTGAGGTCTTCGACATTGCTCCCCAATGTGTAGGTGACGGTACTCTGGATGGTGTCTGTCCCTTCGCTCGCGTTTTCCGTAACGACATCGCTCGTATTGTCTACGATGTACGTGTCGTTCCCAGCACCCCCTCTCATCGTGTCCCTGCCGGCGCCGCCGTTAAGCGTATCATTTCCTGCCCCACCGGTGAGCGTATTGGCAGCCGTATTTCCAATCAAGATATTATCCAACGTATTGCCGGTGCCGCTTATAGCAGACGACCCACCAAGGGTGAGGTTTTCAACATTATTGGTCAGGGTGAAGGTCGCAGCGCTTTGGACCATGTCAGTACCTTCGTTCGCGTTTTCCGTAACGACATCGCTCGTGTTATCCACGATGTATGTGTCGTCTCCTGCACCGCCGATCATCGTATCCGCTCCCGTGCCGCCGGATAGGGTATTGGCAGCGCTGTTGCCCGTCAGCACATTGGCCAATGTATTGCCCGTACCGTTAATGGAGGAGGTTCCTGTCAGGGTGAGGTTTTCAACGTTCGCACCCAAAGTATACGTGATGGAACTCTGCACCGTGTCCGTCCCTTCGTCGATGTTCTCCGCCACATAATCATATGTGTTATCCACTATGTAGATGTCGTTCCCTAAACCGCCATACATCCCATCTTCCCCTGTGCCTCCGTTCAGGGTATCATCGCCATCAAAGCCATATAGCTGATCATTGCCGCCGAGACCTTCCAATATATCCGAACCGGAGGTGCCGACCAAGAAATCATTTCCTTCTGTTCCTACTGGTATTGCATTTAGCTCGATATAATCCGTGTCCCATACCGTGCTGTCGGCAAACTGTATTTGTTGCACTTGGGATGCAGTGTAGCTGAACCAATCTACAATTGTGAGCGTGTCTGTGGTTCCGATAATTGATAGAACAAGATTATCACCTTCCTTTGTGAGTCTGATATCGGAAGGCAGTATGTCGTTTCCGAGCAGAACCACATCTTGATTTGCCCCTACGTTATGATTAGAAATTACATCCTGGTCATAACCACGCCCGAACATAAAGGTGTCAGCCCCCCAATACTCAGACCAGTTAGAATCTGTGCTGGTAAGATAATCATTTCCCGTGCCCCCGTCCAACGTGTCTTGTCCATCCATGCCATCAAGAGTGTCGTTGCCGGCTCCGCCCGATAGGTAATTATCGCAATAGTTACCTGTAATGATATTATCCAGATCATTGCCGGTTCCGTTGATACCACCATATGTATAAAGTTGGAGATCCTCTATGTTGGCGGGTAAGGTATAGTTGTCTGCAATACTAATAACGATATCATGGCCCTCGTTAGCATATTCAATAATAATGACATCGATGTTGTTCGTAGTCGAGTATTGGTCATCTCCGAGGCCACCCATCATCGTTGTCGGGTCATCGTATGCAGACAGTACGTCATTGCCATCCCCACCGATGAGCGTGTCGAACCCACCGTCGCCAATCAACGAATCGTTTCCCGGTCCTCCGTCAAGCATGTCATTACCGCTAGAATTACCGGCGAATAGTTGATCGTCGCCTTCACCGCCGAACATCGAATTGTTGCCCTCATCGCCGTAAAGGCTATCATTTCCAATGCCACCATAGATTAGATCGTCTCCCCCTCCCCCTCTCATATAGTAATCATCACCTGCTCCACCATCGAGTGTGTCATTACCGTCATATCCGTAGAGAACGTCGTTGCCACCATTACCGTTCATCGCGTCGGGGGTGTTAAACCCGTAGATGACGTCATTACCCTCCGTCCCCTGGACGGCGATATTTTTGATGGCCGCCATATCCCAGGTTGTCGCGTCTGCAAATTGGATCTGTTCGACCTGGTAGGCCCCCGTTACCTCAAAACCATTATATACCACCAGTGTGTCCGTCGTCCCGGTGATGGAAATAACCAAATGAGCGCCAGATTTCCTGATGACGACATCCGCTGGGAGAATGTCGCTGTCGAAGAGGATCGTATCGATATTGCCCACTGTTGCATCCTGGTCATAGATCGTATCCTGGCCCGATCCCCGTCCAAAGAGGTAGGTGTCGTTGCCCGTTGCACCTGTCAACGAATCGTTGCCCGCGCCGCCGCTCAGGGTATCGTTACCGGCGCCACTCCAGATCTGATCCGCTCCGTCGCTCCCATAGATTGCGTCATTACCATCCGCGGCTACGATAATATCGTCTCCGATACCACCATCGATGTAGTTATTCCCTGTGCCGACATCGATCTGGTCGTTATCGTCTCCGCCGTAGATCGTGTCATTGCCCGCACCACCGACGAGGATGTCGGCTCCCGCTTCCCCGTCGATATAGTCATCCCCTGCGCCGACAAGGCCATTATCGCCGTCGATCTGGTCATTACCGTCGCCACCGAAGATCGTATCGTTTCCGCCTTCCCCATAAAGATTGTCGTCGCCGGCACCACCATCAAGGTAGTCGGCGCCTGATGACGTACCGTCTCCATCGTCGCCCGTGATCGTGTCGCTGCCCTCACTGCCGTACAATTCATCGTCGCCGGTGCCGCCCCACAGGTGGTCGTTGTCCGCACCGCCGTCGAGGGTGTCATTGCCTGCGTATCCGATTAAGCTATCGTTTCCCGCGCCGCCGTCGAGATAATCATCTCCCTGGGCGCTGACGTCCACATTCGCCGCATCCCCGGCCAAACCGTCATTGCCATCCCCTCCATACAACTCATCCGAGCCTTCGGCGCCTATGAGGGTGTCGTTGCCGGCTCCGCCGTCCAGGTAGTCATCGCCCAGATTGCCATACAAGAGGTCTACCCCATCCCCACCGAAGACTATGTCGTTTCCGCCCTGACCATAAAGCGTGTCGTCACCTGCCTCACCGTCGAGATAATCATCGCCGTCGTATAGTGAACCATAATCCCCATCGAGCAAATCGTTTCCGTCGCCGCCGAAGATGACGTCATCCCCGGCTAGGCCATAGAGACTGTCATTACCAGCTTCACCGTCGATGTAATCATCCCCCGCGCCTTCCAGGTAGTTGTAGTCGCCATGAATTAAGTCATTGCCGTCGCCGCCGAATAATTCATCGGAACCGCCGCCGCCACGGATTTTATCATCGCCTGCCCCCCCATCGATGTAATCGTTACCATGCTCTGAAAATGCTAAAAAGTCAGGGGCATTGTCGCCTCCCAAGACATCGTTTCCGGCGCCGCCTTCGATAAAATCGTTCCCGCCTTCACCAAAGACGGTGTCATTGTCCGTTCCGGCATAAATCTCGTCATCGCCGCCACCGGCGATGACGTAATCGTTGCCCGTACCGGTGTAGATGACATCGTTTCCGGCACCCGGCTGGTTAACTATCCAGCCCGTTCCGTTGCCGGTCAATGTGAATGACGGAAAGCCGTCGTCTTGCATTACGGTGTTAATCGTGGTGGACCAATCAGCAGTGGCGCCGTCGAAAATCGCATCTTCGACGACCACATCATCACCGCCGCCGGCGACAATCAGATCATTTCCCATGCCGCCTTCCAGGAGATCGTTGCTGTTCGTTCCGTAGATAAAATCGTTTCCGGCGCCGCCTGCCTCCAGGTCCCCCTGCTGATTGATACCACCGGCCGTCTCGCCTTGCGCGATAAGGGTTTCGCGATCAGCGTAACTTTCCCCGAAAATCTGATCATCGCCCGGTCCGGCTTCAATAATATCCGCCCCGGCACCGCCTTCAACAATATTCATGCCGCCATTAACCGCAGATATCCTATCGCGGCCTTCCAAACCCATGAGGCGGTCGTTTCCGCCCGTATCTTGCAAAAGATTATTCTCGGATGTTCCCACAATCATATTGGTTATTGTGGAAATATCGGGGATTTCGAGGAGGGTGATGCCGAAATCACCGGATTGAAAGTCCGCGCCGAGTTCGACGGTGCTTTCATCTTCAAAGGTTATCGTCCAAGAGGTGCCTTGAGAGAACTGTTCACCCCCATCGGCTGACCGCCATGCAACATCTGCTGCCTCCTTATAGAAATTACCAGCACTTAACCATCCGCCGCTTTCGTCCTCTTTATATATTCTGTTTGCACCGCTGTCGGTAAGAAGAAAACTGTCGCCGTCAGTCAGATAATACGTGTCATAGCCACCACCGCCGGCTATCTCGAAATGTGTTTCATTGATTTCGTTTTCTCCGGTTGTGATCTTGTCATCGCCTGTGCCGCCATTGATGATAAAGAGTCCTCCGCTGTTAGAAATAAATGTGTCTTCCTCTCTTGCACTGTTTTCGCCGTAATCTATAGTAGCGACATTGTAAGCTTTTTCGGCGCTTGGGTCCAAAGACCAGCCCACATCTGTTGTACCTTCCTCACTTTCGTATATAATAATGCCATTTGAATCTGTCACTTGGATCTTCTTTGACGGATCCGAAGGATCGGCATAGGTTGTCTCAGGAGTGCCGACGATACTCCAGATAGTATTGAACGCCTCTATAGCTTCAGAGAAAATCGACAGGGGTGTATCCCACAGGCCGAGTTTGATGGTAAAGGCAGGGACAAGGAGGGTGGTATAAGATGCTTCTGTACTGTCGAATGTTCCTGCGAACGTCCATGTGTCCCATGTGCCGTCTGCCTTGTAGACTCCCTGGGGTGACGTATAACTGGTTGCCCCAGCCACGGCCGCAATGTCCTTCAGGAGTTCTTTGTCCGCCTCGGCAATCGTTTCGCGATTATTGCCGTTCTTCTCGGCCTGATAGTAGTTCCAGTCGTGCTCCCTGCATACGACGTCAAGAAGGCTGAAATATTCATCCGGATTGGGTTGCCCTTCGATAAGACTATTCCTACAGGGTTCGGTCGCCCAGTTTATCGTATCATTTGTAAGGGGCCGTTCATTACCCGACCATCCGGGACCTGCCCATAAACCGTATGTAGGAAGCGTAGAGCCAGGAAGTTGTGAAAAGTTTTTCGGGCCTTCCCAGCCGATGGTGCCGATTTTGTAAGTTACGTCATTAACCGTATAGTCTCGTGTAGACATAGTTATACCCCTTTCTGAAAGTATTTGATATTGATACAATAATTTGCGCGTTATTGCTTCTCATCTTTCACGTAGTCAAGTGATCTTTTGTTCCTTGTTTCACTCGCTGTAAATCCGTGACGGCAATTCAGGAATCATTTTCTGCTCCCGAGGGTATTTGCGATTATTATCATCCCAATTTTCTATACGCGTCGCAGCAAGAATATAGAACTGCACTTTGAGCTTTCCGTCTTTGACCGAGTAGATATTTACTGTACTATCATAATTTACCCCTAACAACTCTCCGTCCGGCGAGATGGCCGCGGAATTGAGAGAGCCTCCGCCCCCCAGGCGCCGGTGATTGCCATCCGGGGAATAGAGGTAGAATGTTCCTAAGAAGCCTTTTTCAAATAGCAGCCGAGAGCCGTCTTGGCTTAAGAGGGGCTTTCGCGGATAGGTATCAAAATCATACAGTCTCGGTATCATTTTCTTCCCCTTCATAACCACGGTGGCATGAAGGCTTATTCCCTTCTTCGCCAATTCCCTAAATTTATTATTGAGGGCTTCCTTGTCGCCTTCCTTGATGCCGGGGAATGCCTCCGGCATTTCTCCGTAATAGATGAACCGCTCGTCGTCGGGGAAGTAGGTAAGGTAGGCCATGTAAAAATATTTGAAATAGGTCAACTGCGTTTGTTCACCTGTTTCCAGGTCAACCTCCCAGGCGTCGTACTGCGCGGCGGGGGTTGCGCCTTTCTTTCTCATGTATGCCGCGCGAGCGTAGAGAACCTTCTTCCCGGAATGGGAAAAGACGGGATATAACTTGGCTCCCTGTCCGGTTGTTATCTTTTTGAGGTTCTTCCCATCGGGGTCCATCACGGCAATCTGCATGTCCGCGAGTTCGAGATGTTCGTCCCTCATGGGCATAACTGCGAAGACGATCTTCTTGCCGTCATAGGAGTGCTTGGCCATGGTCCACCGTTCATTGGCAGGTGATTGATAGGCGCTAAGTTCACCAGTCCCGAGATCGTACACCTGGATCTGGCAATTCCCTGCCCGGCAACGATCAAAAAGGAACTTCTTCCCGTCATGGGAAAAACTGAGATGTGAAATTTCGTCTTTTATTTCTCTTGTCAGCACTGTCGCACACCCCCACACCGAAACAATCAAGATCACAAAAATGGACACGGTAACGCCAAACATAGCCGCGTTGAGACATCGCTTCCTCCATGCCGATCCCTGCACATGGGGCCTTTCTTTCCCTCTATAGACCATGCATTGCCTCCTTTCCGATTCGGCTTATCAGTGCTTTGTTGCCATCGCACCGCTCCAGGAAATCACTTACTAAAACTTCAGACCCCTATTTGGCGTCGCTTTCGGTGCAGATATATCGATGGCTCCGCTCTTTTCCTCATATTCTTCCCCGGTCCCTTTGTCAGCCATTGAAAGCCTCTGCTCTTGGCACTCCCTTGTCAGTCACCAACTGTGGCCTAAAGGACGGTTGGGCCAGTTTCCGGTACCTCTCCAGCCCGGCCCGCCTGCTGAACCGTGCAGTAATTTCCTCCCGTGCTCGCTCCTGTAACGTTACATATGCGTCCGGCGCCTCCAGCGCCTCGATCACCCGGTCCGCAATCGCCTCCCTGTCGAAGAAATCGACCAATAGTCCGTTCTTACCGTCCCGCAGCACCTCTTCCACCGGCGCGGTCCGCGACCCGATCACGAGGCAGCCCGTCGCCATGGCCTCCAGCATGGACCAGGACAGGACGAATGGATAGGTGAGGTAGACATGGGCCGCCGAGACTTGCAGCACCGTGCGATAGGTGTCGTAGGGCACTCTGCCGAGGAAGTGGGTACGGGCGGGGTCGAGACTGACTTCACCCAGCATCTTCTCCCGCCAGGTAGGGGCGTCAGTGGGACGCCGGCCGTAGCTCACCTCGTCGCCGCCGACGATGAGGGCATGGCAGTCCTTGTGCCGGCGCTGGATCACTTCGAGCGCCCGCATGAAGCTGTGGAAGCCGCGGTAGGGTTCGAGGTTCCTGGCCACATAGGTGATAACGGGATCCCCCGCCCTGAGAGTTGTGCCGCCGGGAATCGTGAAGGCGGCTTCCGGATCGGGGCCGAGATTCCCCGTGTCGATCCCCTCGTGGATGACGTCGATCTTGTTTCGGTAGACTTCGGGATGGCGGGTCTTTTGCCAGACGGTGGGACTCACGCCGGCATCGCAGGTTTCGAGGTTAAGGGTATGGAGGGCGTTCCAGGTGCGCACCCGGGCACGGTCATCGAAATTGGCGGAAAATTCGGGGTCGAAACCGATGTCCGCGCCGACGGCCGAATAGTACCATTCGCAGAAGTGGATGAGGCGAACATCATAAAAGACGTCTTTGGTGTAGAGCGTCTCGCCCCAACCCGGATGGGCGAGGATGACGTCCGGTCTGAAGCCGCGCTCACGAAGCCTGAGAAGAGCCCTTGCCACTGCTTGGCCGTGGAGGACGGCACGTTCCATCTGACGCAGATAATGGTGCTGCCCTTTCAGCGGCGTGCGGTGCAGCCGGTATGTGAACCAGCGTACCTGCGGCATCCCCGGAGCGGTTTCATGGCCGAGGCCGACGACCTCCCAGCCGGGAAGGCCGGACCAGTCACGGGCTACGTGACGGAACTGACCGGGAAAGTTCTGGTGGATGATCAGGATGCGCATGGGTGTGATGCATGCCTCCAATCAGAACGCGATCTGGTATCAACCTCTCCTCAAACCGGTCGGCAGCGGCTTCTTTTTACTCGCCGCACCCGATGCCGATGCACTACCACACAGCCCGGCTTCGCCGGGGAATCCCTTACTGGAGCTTCGGGGTCTTGTCGGGATCCGGCTTCGGTGCGGATATGTCGATGGCCCCGTTCTTCGCCTCATACCGGCGGATCACGTTGCTCAACATCACGGCGAGCCGCTTGGCCGTTTTTAGCGAAACGGCGACCTTCGATTCTATCCGCACGACATTCGGATCGAGCGACGGATTGCCGAAGATGAATAAAACCTCTTCCGCTCCGAAACCGAGGTTGAAGATGCTCGCGTATTGTGTCTTCACGCCTTCCTCGACAAATCTCACTTTTCTTGGCTTGGCCTGCAGATCGTTCTGCACAAGTTGAGCTGAGTTTAATTCCTGCTGCCCGTTTGCCATCGTATTTTTCTTATCCATGTTGCCTTCCTCCTACATTTTCATCGGTCACCGAATTTTGTTTGATATTTATTACTATCGGGAATAGTTAATATGATATATTGTAACCAGTGTCAAGAGAAATTTTATTCATATATATGATATCATTACAAAAATATATATTCATCGCCATTCGTAGGTAAAGTATGGAAAAAGAATGGTAAAAGCGGTTAATTCCATTGGCAGCCATATCCGACCATGAATATGGCCGTGAAGTCGGTATTATCGGCAGCGCGGACCGGAAGAGCGGGGCCATCTGATCTTTAACATGGCCTTCCGGTGGAACGCGGAGGTGGGTTTCTCTACGGGCGCGCTAGCGCCAAGAATTTTCTGAAACGAACATCATCCATCATCTGATTGTTACGTGAATCCGACCTCGGTGAATCTGACGGTGGCTAAACGGGGCACACCCATCGAACTGCTGGCTACGATGCCGTGAGCTGATGATCCACATGGCGGTTGTGCGTCCAGTACCATCTCACCATTTGCCCCGTGTTCTCCGCTTTGAGGTATCCGGAAGCGAGAAGGCTTCGGAGCGTCTTTTTGACCAGCACCCCGTCAACCCCAGTGCCCGCTTCAATCCTCCGGCAGAGCTCCTGAAGCGTCGCTTCTTCGCTCCCGTCGGCGATTCCGGGGAGGATGAAGGCGCCGCTCTTTTCGATCAGGTCCTCGGAGAGGAGGCGATAGATGAGTTTCATTCGGAAATGGCCCTCTACCTGGAGGGCAATCTCCGGCGGTGCGGTTTTTTCGTGGTAAGCACGGACCATCGACTCCCAGACCTCCTGAATCTCCGATTCGAATTTACCAACAAACCGTTCCAGGTCCTCCGGCGATACTGAAGATGTTCTTACAATGGCGCTGTTGGCATCGTACCGCTTCCAGTCGTCGGTCAGGATCTCCAGGTCATAGTTCTCCACCTCTTCGCGGACCGTTGTTCCCGGAAATGGGGCCAGAAAGTGATATCCATAGAGTGATCCGAGACCGGCGGCAAATTCCTGCGTCTCCCGGAGCGTCTCGGAGGTCTCACCCGGCAGGCCGACGATGAAAGAGGTGTGGGCGATGATCCCGGTCTCCCTGCAGAGCGAAACCGCCTCTTTCACCTGCTCCCGGGTGATTCCCTTCCCGATCCGCTTGAGCATTTCCGGGTTTCCCGATTCAACCCCGAAACTGACGCTGTCACACCCCGCCTTCCGCATGAGGAGCAGGGTCTCGCGATCCACGGTATTCACCCGGGCAAACGCGCTCCAGGCAAAGCGAAGGTCCCTCCGGAGGATCTCTTCGCAGACCTCTCTCACCTTTCCGCGATGGGAAACAAAGAGATCGTCGGCCACATTGATCCGGTCGATCCCGTAGGAGAGAATCTGCTCGATCTCATCGACGACAAGCGGTGCAGAGCGCTGACGGACCCGGTTTCCCACCATGCGGCGTCCCAGACAGAATATGCAGGAATAAGGGCAGCCGCGGCTGGTGATGATGCTGATCGAATACCCGAGGGCCTGATAGCGGGAAAGAGGGAGGAGATGGCGCGCCGGAAGCGGCAGGGTATCCAGGTCTTCAATGAACGGCCTGGCATCCGTCGCGACAATCCTCCCCTCACGGCGAAAGGTGAGGCCACGGATCTCTCCCCACGACTCGGGGTCCATTCCCTTGGACATGAGTTCCGCAATGGTCTCTTCGCCCTCCCCCCGCACGATGAGGTCGATCCCCGGATAGGCATCGAGCGTCCGGCGATCATCAAAGGAGACATGGGGGCCTCCCATCAGGGTGATGAGCGATGGGTTATGTCGTTTGGCCGTGGCAACGATCTCGGCGGCGCCCGGAAAATTGAGCGTCACGGAGGTTGATCCGACCACGTCCGGCCGGAACCGATCAAGCTGAGCCTTGAGGTTTTCCGGGGTATAGCAACCGACAATATAATCGAAGATGCGGACATCCGCCCCGGCCGACTCGAAGGCAGCGGCCACATATGTTACGCCCAGTGGCGGAGCGGGGGCCTCTTCAAGCGGATAAGGCGGTGCAATGATGGCGACTCTCACAGATTAGCTTCCCATAATTTTGTTTGATCTGCCTGAGAAGGTGTCGAAAACGCCGTCAGGCAGGCTGATTATTACACCGGCAACAATATATGTCAAAGTAGTCATTCCGGCGAAAGCCGGAATCCAGACGTCGTCCCGGCGAAAGCCGGGAACCAGTAAGAGACTGGATGCCGGATCAAGTCCGGCATGACATTTTATCTGTTTGGTCGCCGAAGTAATAATAAATAGTGGGCGGCCGAATCCTCTCCTCAATCACCTCTCCGGGGCCGGATGAGCGACTTGAGCCAGCCGAACCAGGTGTTGTCCTTCATCAGATGACGGTCGATCTGATCGAACTGATCTGCCAACGCCCCAGGGTCGGCCAGCCATTCGGCGCGCGTCTTTATGGGCCTGCCCGGTTCAAGATATTTCAGAACTGTGGCCGGGTTTCCCGCGGCAACGGCATTGGCGGGAATATCCCTGACTACCACGGAACCGGCTCCGATGATACTGTTAGCGCCGATCCGGACCCCCTTGCAGACAATCGCGCTGTCTCCGATCCAGACATTGTCTTCGATTCGAACCGGAGAGGTTTGTCCGATAGGCTGGCTGCGGTCGTACACCCCGTGCCAGTCCGAATCGGTCACGAAAGCGCCGTACGCCAGCATGCAGCTCTCCCCGATGACGATCTCGGTAGCCGCGCTGATCCGCACCCCCGGACAGATGAGGCAGCAGTTTCCGATGACGATCCTCCCCTCCCCCCGCAGATCGGACCAGACGGTCAGCCTGACCTTTTGATCGGGAGTGGCGATGACGGTAGCGAAGTCACCAAGAGACACCGGCCCGCCGAATATCTCGACATGCCAGGGTTTCATGCAGGTGCACCCGTCTCCCAGGCGGTCGAACTGCGGACGGAGAAAGCGCTCCGCATACCATTTCTGAAAATTCAGATCGAGGCGTTTGAGAATGTAGGGGCGATGATCTCTCCTCAATGATTCAACCTCGTGATGTACGGAAGGAGGATGCCGGATGATGATCAAACAGACCGGGGGAACCGGGCTCCGCGATCGGCTGGATAATCCCCTGCTTGCTCCAGAAGCGGTGGTTGAAGATGCGGCTGGCGGGGGTGAGATCGTGCAGGGCGTCATGGGCCAGAAGAACGGCGGCGGCCGTCCAGGAGGTCCGTTCTTCCGGCCAGATGACGCCGTCCGGAAACGTCACTCCCATCCAGTAGGAACCGTCTTCATATTTCTTGTCGCAAATCCAGTTAAAGACGATAGCCGCCCGTTCCTCCTCCCCGATTGACATCAACGCCAGGACCAGTTCCGCGGCTTCCGCCGTCGTGGCCCATGGCTGGTCCGAGACGCAACGTACCCCCCAGCCCGGCACGACAAACTTTTCCCATGACCGGTCGATCCTCTTGCGGGCATCCTCGCCTGTTACAGCGCCGCAGAGGATGGGATAGTACCAGTCCATCGAATAGCGGGATTTAATCATATTGAAAAGGCTGGGACGAAAATGGATTGCCTCACCAAGCTTTTTCAGGGCAGCTTCCCAGTCTGAACGGCGTTTTCCCAGGATGCCTGCGATGGCGATCGCGCACTTGAGGCTCATATAGACGGAGCTCGAACCGGTCAGAAGCGCCATGCGATCGACAATCCCGGCGCTGTTTCTTGCCCAATGGATCTCACCGGTATCCGCCTGCAGTCCGACGGCGTAATCCACACCGCCT
Source organism: uncultured delta proteobacterium (assembly GCA_963817385.1). Lineage (GTDB taxonomy): Bacteria > Desulfobacterota > Syntrophia > Syntrophales > UBA5619 > JAKAFS01. The sequence goes on along the minus strand of CAWFOM010000010.1, from coordinate 56,929 downwards.
TCCAGGGTCGGCCAGAAGCGTCCGAGAAAGCCGCTATCGCCGGTGATCAGGAAATGGTGATAGATCCCGACGGCGATGTAGGAGGAAACATTGCTGTCCCTGGTCGCATCCACCACTGCTCCATCTCGGGTCGCCGACCACCAGCCCCCGTCGGGAAGCTGGGTGGCCGCCATCCATCCATATGCTTTTTCCGCCTCCCGATGATAGCCGGCAACACTGAGCCCCATGGCGCTTTCCACATGATCCCAGGGATCGGTCTTCCCCCCCTTCGACCAGGGGATTTCGCCGTTTGCCTTCTGCAGAGAGGCGATGAAATCCGCCATGACCGCGACATCGACCGTCGACGCTGCACTGCTCGGGGAGAGATGGAGTTCCATCAGCGGTATCCTTTTTTCAAATAGAAGATGATGCTTTTGCCGATCAAAGGGTTCAGTATCCGATCCATCATGGCCGTCAGGGGCGGATGCCGCATGATATCCCATTCGAGGAATCTCCGGTATGCCCTTACCAGCGGGGAGATCTCGTTCTTGTGTCCGACAAGGCACCGAAGCCACCAATAGGGAGCATGAAGGCCGTGCCGGTAGCGTATCCGCCGGCAGCGCGTCCCCGCCGATTCCAGGAGCGTCATCAATTCCTCTTTCCGATAGATCCGGATATGGCCGCCCGGCTCGCGGTGATAGGCTTCAGACAACGCCCAGCAGACGCGTTCCGGAAGGAAGCGGGGAACCGTGACGACCAGATCCCCGCCCGGCCTGAGGACCCGCACCAGTTCGGCGACGGCGGCCTGGTTATCGAAAACATGCTCCAGAACCTCGGAGCAGACGACCACATCAAACCTGCCGTCAGCAAAGGGGAGATTCGTTACATCGGCGCATGCAACGCTCCACCGCCCTTCTTGTTCACGGGCCATAAGCGAGAGGAAGCCTTTTGCTTTGCGCAGATCAACCCGGCTGAGATCCACACCCGCGACCTCCACGCCCGGGGTTCGAAATGCCTCACAGAGATGCCGTCCGCTTCCGCAGCCTGCATCCAGAACGCGCATTCCGGACTTCAACGGAATCTCCTTAAAATCTACCGTGAGCATCGATCGCCTCCCGATAAACGTGAACGGTTTTCTCGGCTGCATGGCGCCAGGTGAGCGAATTTTTCACCCTTGCCAGCCCCGCCTCGCCCAACCGCATCCGCCGCTCAGGATCATCAAGCAGGGCGACAATGGCCTGCCGGAGCGCGCCCGCATCGGCAGGCGGCACGAGGACACCGGCATCCCCGACCACCTCGGGGAGAGCGCCTCCCGACGTGCTGATGACCGGAACGCCGCAGGCCATGGCTTCGCCGGCAGGCATCCCGAATCCTTCATAGAGGGAGGGGATGACCGCCATGGTCGCCTCGGCATAATACCGTGCAAACTCTTCATAGGCAATCCGGCCCGTAAAGCTGACCGCGTCGCCGAGATCGAGCCCCCGGACGAGACGGTCAATCTCACCGTTGCTTTTTGGTTTTCCGATGACAATGACCTTGATCGGCCGTTTCTTCCGGACGGCTGCGACCGCCTCCAGGAGGTAGCGGAGCCCCTTGAGCGGGGTATCGGCGCTACTGGTCACCAGAAGCTGATTGTCTGCCCTTTTGACACCTTTCAGGGGATAAAAATAATCGGTATTGATCCCGTTCGGAACGATGCGAAACCGATGGGGGGGAATGTCGAATTCCCGGCTGATATCCCGCCGCGAGCATTCGGAGACGGTGATGATGTGGGAGAGCCGCCGCGAAACCCTCTTCTGCATCGGCAGAAAAGAATACCATCGACGCACTTTCAGTCTCTTGAGCCAGCTTCCCGCCGCCGCAATTTCCGTATCCCGATCCACCGTGATCGGATGGTGAATGGTGGCCACCGTCGGATAGCCGGATCCGGCGATTCCGAGAAGCCCGTAGGAGAGGCTCTGATTATCGTGAACGACATCATACTCTTTTTGCCGTTTGCGCAGATGACGGCCGGCCCTGATTCCGAAGGTGAACGGCTCGGGAAAGCCTCCCGCGCACATGCTCATGAATTCGAATTGATTGACCGGTGAAACAAGATCGCGGAGCTTCTTGACTTTGAAGAGATGTTCAGGGTTGTACAGATCCAGGCCGGGCAACTCGTGGAGATCAACTCCGTCCGGAAGCACGGGGTACGGAGGTCCGGAGATGACATCCACCTCATGCCCGAGGCCCTTGAGGGCCTGACTCAGGTATTTTATGTAAACCCCCTGCCCCCCGCAGGCGGGGTTCCCACGATAGGTTAACAGGCAGATCCGGAGAGCTCCATCCGCCTTGCGTCGCTCAAAAGTATCAAAACCTGCTGGCCTCAACGCAAATTTCCTTTTCTCTCCGAGAACGGTCTTTGCGGACCCCGACACCGAAAAACATTTGAAATGGAAAAATGTTCCGACCAACATTCAGCATCCGAAGCATGCCGGGCCGGCGCCTACTGAAATGGAGTCCGTCGCTGAAGATCGTTTACGGGTGAAGATCAATCGCAAGCGCTCCGGACAGCCTTGCCGTACGATCGCCGGAGTCAGGATAAATACATCCGCCGCGTTGAATTAGCAAATAAAAATTTACGTTTCCGGTATCGTCTCGGAGCATCATCAAAGACATCTAGGGGTCGGTTTACCGGGGAGTTCGGGACCGGGTGAAGTCCCCAGGAGAGGCTTCATGAGAAGCAGCTTTCCTTTGGAATTTATCATCTTCAGTCCAGGCTAAAGAAGTGGGTGATCCGTTGCAGCCAGACAAGCTGCGGCGTGAGAACTACCGGCACTTTGGAATCTTCTTGCCAACGGGTCGCCCGATCGGCGTCTCTTTGCTCGAGAACGGCTGCCAAGCTTGCGGCCAGTTTCGTGTTCGCCTGAAGAATCGGAGCAAAAACCAGTTTATCCACGACTGCAACCTCTACATCCGTTTCCGCAGCCACTGTTGCCGACCGCTTCATACCGGTCAAAAGCGACCGCTCGCCGAAGAACTGGCCCGACGTCATACTGGTCAGTACTGTCTGTCTGCCATCAGCCTGAGCTACGGTCAATTTGACCACGCCATCCCGAATCAGGAAGAATGAGTCACCTGGCTCGCCTTCGCGCACGAGACATTCGCACCGTCCGTATATGCGGATCTTTGCCTGCTCTGCCAGCCGCTTCAGATCATCGTCCGATAGTGATCTAAAGAGATCTATGTTCCCCAGGAGGTCCTGCAATTTCCTGATCTGCTTGTCTCTTGGAGTCTCTTCACCCGTTGCCCGCTCTTTGATGCGTATGTCCCGGATGGGGAACGGGATTGTGATGCCTGCCCGCTGGAACGAGTACCACAACCGGTACATGACATCACTCTTTATCTGTTCAAGTTCGGCATAATCAGCGATAAAGAATCTGAGGGTGAAGTTGATAGAAAAATCCGCATAGTCCGTTAACATAAGGAATGGTGGTGGTTGCTTGAGAACAGTCGGCATATCATCAAGTACTTGCATAATGGTCTGGCGTACTTTATTCGGCGGGGTTTCATAGTCGACACCCACTTTGATTATGCAGCCATGATCCCGTGTCGGGCGGGAATAGTTTATGATCGGCTCACGAGCAATGACGGCGTTCGGTATGATGATAGAGTCATTGGTCTTGGTTTTTAAGCGGGTTGCTCGCCAGGTTGTGTCCACAACACACCCTTCGTGGTTGCCCATAGTGACCCAGTCGCCTATGTGGAAGGGGCTGTCGGTATTGAGTTCAAGCCCTGAAAAAAGGTTGCCGAGGCTGTCCTTTGTCGCATTACCGAGAATATAACCGGCAACAATCGATGACACAGCCAGGACATCGAGGTTGACACCCGCAAAGAAATAGCGGATCAAGAAAACCAATATGACCAGTGACAGTGCCCAACGGCCTATATCCCTGACAATAAAGGGCATCGGCGCCTGATGACGCCAACGCCTGAGTTGATCAAAAAAGAAGATATCGATGGCGCGCAAGCAGATGACAATGAACAGGAAAACTGCAGTCGCTTGCATGGCGGAAAAAACGTAATGATGTAGTCCGGCTAACTGAGAAGTCAGGAAGAGTAGCGCAAGGCAGATCAATACCAGGAGGTTAAGTTGGAAAGCAATTACCTTTAGAAAATAGTAGCGGTTCAAAAAACGCTGGAGAACGGTGAATATGACATAGGCGACCAGCGTCGACAATAGTCCGATAAACCAGTCTCCTATCTGGAAAGTATCCCAATTGAGATTCATGATTCTGTCCTCCCGGTTGCTCACTGGCGTGCCGATGATATTTGGCAAACTCAGGCTATGTTATCCATCTTATTCACAACGCTTCCCCATTGACTTGAAATGTGGTTCCATGCGCGAAAAAAAGATCGACGTGTTACTCGTTCCGGACCGGCAACGAAAAAAAGAAACAGGCGCCATTGCCCACTTCTGCTTCCGCCCAGACCCGGCCGCCATGCCGTTTGATGATGCGCTGGACAAGTGCGAGGCCGATTCCCGTGCCTTCATATTCGCTGTCGCTATGCAGACGCTGAAAAACGACGAACAATTTGTCATAGTATTTCATGTCGAAGCCGGCGCCATTGTCTCTGATAAAATACACTACCTCATCATCCTTGACATAAGAACCCGCTTCTATCTGCGCATCGTTCCGAACAACGGTGAACTTGATCGCATTGGAGAGAATGTTGACAAAAACCTGCTTAATGAGGCTTCTATCGCCCCATGCGGGCGGAAGATTGTCGATCTTCAGGGTCATGCGCCGATTGGGGTGAATCTCCTGCAGCTCTTCCCAGGTCACTTCGGTCAACTGGCGCATGTCGAGATGCGTTTTGTCCGGCTCTTTTCTGCTCACTTGAGATAACCGCAGGAGATCCTCGATCAACTGTCCCATGGCCGTGGCGTTCTCTCTGATCAATGTATATTGTCGCCGGGTCTCTTCATCGAATTGATCGGCCTGCTTCTTCATGATCATCCGGGCATACCCGTCAATGGCGCGCAGGGGGGCGCGAAGATCGTGAGAAACCGAATAACTAAACGCCTCCAGTTCCTGGACGGAGGTTTCAAGTTGAGCGGTCCGTTCTTTGACTCGCCGCTCCAGTTCGGCATTCAAGCGGTTGATGTTCTCCCCCGCTTCGATGAGTCTTGCGTAAGGCGCATTGACGGACGCAATGAACACGCCATTGTAAATCAGGTAGAACGCCACCACCTTGTAGATATGTCCCAGCACGTTATAGGTGTCGAACCCGGTCTTGTAAGAGGCAAAGACCGCCTCGCTAAAGATGCAGATGATGAAAGCCATCAGGTAGTAAATGAGTAGCCGGTTCCCCGTTTTCATCATCCGCTTCCAGTAGGCGACACATGCGAGGAACAGTAAAAGGATGACGAGAAATTCCAACACCCGCTTCAGCGGGGTGAGGCCGATTTCCGGTACGGCCGTGGCAGGCAGATACGGAGAAAAGAAGACAATCCCCGTGAAGGCCAATCCTGAAATCGCGAGGGCCGTTGTCATCAGGGTCTTTTTCGACAGCCATCGGCTTTGCGAATACGGATACACGTAGGCGCTGATCAGGAATGCCGACGCATCCAGCAGCCGGGCCACGATCCAGAACTGGGTCGATTTGTTGGTTGTGTTAGGTGTGAAGAAGGACGGCATGGCGGCATTGCTCATGGTGTGCATGAAATCAATGAAACCGATAGCAAGAAACGCCGTCCCCAAAAAAAGAGCATGCCGGTCCTTGGACTGGTCATAGGTATACCAGCCGACGCTGAAGACGGACAGAGAAACTATGATGCTGAAGAACTCGGCGATATTATGAAAAGCAAGGTAGGTGCCTTTGTCTATGACATTATCGAGCTGAACAGGAAACAATTCAAAAAACAGGAATGGCCCCAACAAAACGAAGAAGGTCCCGGCCAATACGATTCGAGGCGACGCCTGATTCAGTAATTTTTTTATCATGTCCCCCCTGAAGCAATGTAAGAAATTTTACGTGAAATTGATGGAGCCAATAAAGCAGAAAAATAGTACTTTTCTTTGGAATGAGTTTCTCCCAACAGGCTTGTTTCGATAGGAGAAACCGCCATGAAATCGCATGTAGCGATATCCGAGATTGCGGATATTGTCAAGGTGATTCAATTAACGGGTTCATTGCCTGACTGTCAGGCCGATTGTATTTGACAGATGATCCCGCCTGTGGAATAAGAATCGCCCGAGGGATGCCGGAAACATGAGGGTATCGGAAAAGAAATGAACCTACCAAAACTGATCGTTTTTGACATGGACGGCGTGCTTATCGATGTTTCGCGCTCCTACCGGGAGACAGCGCGAAAAACTGTACGACGCTTTTTCCAGGGGGCGCGCGGTTTCGCGAAGCTGCCCGATCCCCTCTTCCCCCTGACCGATCTGGCCAGGCTCAAACAGACCGGCGGGTTGAACAACGACTGGGAGCTTACCTCCCAGGCCATAAGTCTCCTCTTTGCCCGGGTAAAAGTTCCCCTCAAGGCCGAAGCACCCGATGATGGGTTATCTTACGAAGAAACGATTCGCCGGTGCGATGTATCGGACGCTCGCCGATTATCTTACGGCTTCGCCCGCACCGCTGATGGAGCTCCTGGCGGAACACGGCAAGCGAAAAGAACCATTCGTAGAGAGCTGTTTTCAGGGGGATGTCGGCACCGGCAATCTCATCAAACAGATATTCCAGGAGATATACCTCGGTCGCATCCTCTTCGCGGCGGTTTATTGCCGCGAGCCGAGGTTCTGCCGCGAGGAGGGTTTGATCCATCAGGAAAGTCTCCTCATCGACACGGCCATTCTCGAAGGCCTGTCCCGTAGGAACATCTTGGCCATTGCCACGGGCAGACCGCGGGTGGAGGCGGATTTTCCCCTGGATCATTTTTCCCTGAAGCCATATTTTCGCCGGGTCATCACCCTTGATGATTGCACCCATGAAGAAGAGCGGCTTTTTCAGGAACAGGGCAAACGAATCTCGCTCAGCAAGCCGAACCCCTTCATGCTCGATTCGATACCAGGCATGATAGGGGGCAAGTTCGCCGGATGTTATTACCTGGGGGACATGCCCGACGATATGCTGGCGGCCGATTCGTCGCAAACCGGCTACCGGGGAATCGGAGTTGTCTTCCCGTCCCCCGACCAGAAGGCCATCCAAAAAGCCCTATTGAAAGCCGGGGCCGATTATCTCATCGATGATTTCTCGGTTTTGCCGGAGATCATCGACGGAGCCTCCTAACTGAGTATCTTCTCGCGCCCCGGGTCGTAAAGGGCCTTTTCATGGCGGGTGGCCGGGATCGCTTCCCGGAACACCTCTATGGCATAGCCATCTCCATGAGATGCTTCGGCGGTGGGGAGATACCCCAGGGCGATGGTCTTTCTCACGGTATGGCCGTAACCGCCGCTGGAGACGGCCCCGACAACCCTCCCCCGATGAGTGATGGTCTCGCCTCCGGTGAGCAGTCGCGGCCGGTCACCGTCGAGTGTGAAGGTGCAGAGTCTCCATTGCGCTCCTTCCCGGTTGATCTTCACCAGGGCCTCGCGGCCGATGAAGGCTCCTTTCCCGAGATCCACGGCGAAACCCAACCCGGCATCGTACGGGCTGTAGTCGGGCGAGACTTCCGCGCTCCAGTAGCAGTAGCCCTTCTCCAGCCGGAGTGAATCGATAGCCCGGTATCCGGCATTTTTAATATCGAGGGCCCGACCGGCCGCCATCAGGGTTTCATAGAGATGGCAGGCATATTCCGGCGGGCAGTAGAGTTCATAACCCAACTCGCCGACATAGGTCACCCGAAGGGCCCGGACCGGCGCATAACCGATCATGAGCTCCCGGCATTGCCCGAATCCGAAGCCCTCGTTACTCAGATCGTCGTCGGAAATCTTCTCCAGGAGCATCCGGGAAGAGGGTCCGCAGAGGTTGAGCATGGCATGGGAGGAGGTCACATCGCGGAGCATCACCGAGCCGTCCCGGGGCAGATGCCTTTTGAGCCAGATAAGATCGTGGACCCCGAAGGCCGTGCCGGTGACGATAAAGAAGCGGGTTTCCGTAAGCCGGGAGATGGTGATGTCCGCCTCGATGCCGCCCCGGTTGTTGCAAAGCTGCGTGTAGACGGTACTGCCGACCGGCCGGTCGATGTTCCCCGCCGCAACGTAGTTGAGAAAGGCGAGCGCTCCCGGGCCTTCCACTTCGAACTTGGCAAACGAGCTCTGGTCGATGAGCACCACCGACTCACGGGCCGCCCGATGCTCCCGGGCCACGTGTTCAAACCAGTTAGGGATCCCGAAACTGAGACGATCTACCGGCATCGTACCGTCCGGAGCAAACCAGTTGGCCCTCTCCCATCCGAACTTGGATCCGTAAACAGCCCCCTTTTCCTTGAGGAGATAATAGAGGGGAGAGCGTTTTACGCCCCTGGCCGAATCGTGTTCTTCGTACGGCCAGGAAATGGTGTAATGCTTCCCGTAGATCTCTTTCGTCCGATCCACGTTGTACGCGAGGCTTTTATGGTGCTGGCCGAACCTGCGGATATCCAGGGGCCAGATGTTGAGGCTCGGTTCGCTCTCCACGATCCATTCGGCCAACATCCGGCCGGCGCCGCCGCCTGCCGCGATGCCGAAGGCGTTGAATCCGGCGGCGACAAAACAGTTCTCACGTTCCGGCGCCGGCCCGAGCATGCAGTTGCCGTCGGGGGTGAAGGCCTCAGGGCCGTTTACCAGGCGGGCGATCCCGGCATCCCTGAGACAGGGCGTCCTCCTGACGGCGGCCTCGGAGAGTGGTTCAAAATGATCGTAATCGGGCTCCAGGAGCTCCTGGGTGAATCCTGTGGGAACGCCCCTGATCGCCCAGGGTATGCCATCCCGTTCATAACCGCCCATGACAAGTCCCCCACCCTCCTGCTTATAATAGAGCAGGCTGTCCTTGTCCCGCAAGGTGGGGAGGTCGGGCGGCAGACCGGGAATCGGCTCGGTGACAAGATACTGGTGCTGAAAGGGGACTGTCGGGATGTTCACCCCCATCAGCTTGCCGATCTCCCTGCTCCACATACCCGCGGCGTTTACCACCGTCTCACATCTCACTACTCCCTGGTCGGTAATCACGGCCTCGATGCGGTTGTCTCTTATCTGAAAACCGGTCACCAGGGTCTTCTGCAGCACTTCCGCACCGCGATTGATGGCCCCTTTGGCCATGGCCATCGTGAGGCCGCTGGGATCGGCCTGTCCGTCGGAAGGCATGAATGCCGCACCGATGATGCCCTCCATATCCAGGATAGGGAATATCTTCAACGCCTCCTGGGGCGAGATGATGTGCATATCAAGTCCAAAACTCCGGGCGGTGGTTGCGCCTTTCTGAAGCTCCAGAAGCCGCGCTTCGGTGCTGGCAAGATGCAGGCAACCGCACCTTTTCCAACCGGTGGTGAGTCCTGTTTCTTCTTCCAGTTTTTCATAAAGGCCGACACTGTACTGCAGCATCCGGGTTATGTTCCGGTGCGACCTGAGCTGTCCTACCAGCCCTGCCGCGTGCCAGGTGGAACCGCTGGTCAGTTCGCCCTTTTCGATAATCACGACGTCCGTCCGGCCCATCCTGGTCAGATGATAGGCGATACTGCACCCAACAATTCCGCCCCCGATTATGACAATCTGTGCGCTATCGCGCATTGTCCGTCTCCTTTCTATTTTTGTGGATAATCTCCGGGCCGCCTGAATTATCGGCGAATCCAACCCCCATTCTGCAGGGGAAACCGTTTACTCGTGGGTTGATTGCAGGGCTTTCGTCAGCGCCGGTACAACCTCGAACAGATCGCCGACAAGCCCGTAATCGCACTTGCCGAGGATCGGCGCATCACGATCGTTGTTTATGGCCACGATGATCTTCGCAGTTTTCATGCCGGCAAAATGCTGCACCGATCCGGAAATCCCGCAGGCGATGTAGAGTTTCGGACTGACCGTCCTGCCGGTTTGACCAACCTGCATGGCATGCGGTGCAAACCCCGCATCCACGGCGGCCCGAGAGGCTCCTACGGACGCCCTGAGCTGAGCTGCGCATTCTCTGAGCAGGGTGAAGTTTTCCGCCGATCCGATCGGGCGTCCGCCGGAGATGATGATCTCCGCCTCGGAAAGATCGTCGCCGCCCGCATGACCGCTCTTGGCTTTCCTGATCACCAGCCGTCCGGCATCTTCAACCGGCGCGCGGTATTCCAATATCACGGCTGTATTCCCGGCCGGCGCCTCGGGAAGGCAATTGGGTCTGATGCTTACAATCCACGGCCGGCGTTTAAGCTTTATCGTCGCGGTGGTCCTGCCGGAAAAGTGAGATTTCTTGACGACACCTGAGGCCAGATCCAGTTCGAGACAATCCTGGACCAGGGGCGCTCCCCTCAGGGAGGCCACCCGGGCCAGGGTTTCTTTTCCGCTGACGCTCGAAACCCCGATGAGGGCGTCCAATTGAAATTCATCGATGGCGGAACTGAGCGCCCGGGATCGTGCTTCCGGACAGGTTTCCGGGTCGATCCCCGGCATCTTCACCGCCACGATTGTTCCTACGCCGTAGCGCTGCAACACTTCACGATGGGCATCGGCGTGATCACTCAACACGAAGGCGTAAACTTCGGACGCCGGGTCCTGCCGCGCCGCAGTCAGGACCCCCAGATTGGTTTTTTTAAACTCGCCGTCGTTCTCCTCAATGAGTACTCCTATTCTTGCCATTGACCCTGACCTATCTCTCTCCTAGAGAATCTTTGCCTCTTCCTTCAGCCGGTGCAGAAGATCCTGCACCATATTTTCCGGGCTGTCCTCGAGGATCACGCCCCTTCCCCGCTCGGGCACTGCATGAAGCGAGAGGAGCTCTGTTGTCCCAGCAGGGCATGGCACATCGAACTCATCCCGGCGGATGATCCTGATCTCTTTCTTCCGGGCTTTCATCATATCGGGCAGGGTGGGACAGCGCGGGCGGTTGAGACCCCTGGCGGCGCCGACGACGCACGGCATTGTCATCTCGATGACCCCGCGGACGTCCCCCTCGCCTTCCTGCTCGACGGTGACCGCCTCGCCTGCCAGGGAAAATGCAACCACTCCCACAACCACCGGCATGTCGAGAAGGGCCGCGAGATGGTAAGGCACCTGCATCCCTTCCGTGTCGACAGACTGCTTGCCGGTCAGGATAAGGTCGGGGGAGCCGTCCATCTCAATGGCCTGCTTGAGCAGATGGGCTGTCTCCCGGCTGTCGGTAAAATAATTCGATGTTTTAACGAGAATTCCCCGGTCGGCGCCCATTGCCAGGGCAAAGCGCAGGGTCGCCACGGCTGCTTCCTTGCCCACACTGATCGCGATAACTTCGACGTCACCCCTGTTGTCTTTGATTTGCAGGGCCTGTTCGAGGGCGTGTTCATCATAGGGATTCATGATGAATTTGACCGTTTCATCAAAGTCAGCCCCGCCCACCAGCCGGATATTGGCTGCCGTATCGGGAACATGCTTTACACAGACAGTAGATCCGCATCGCGGTACCCTTCCGAGAGATATCCTTCTGCAAGGCATCCGAACGTTAATGCCCGGGGCATCGCCCCTTATCCGTCACTTCTTCCCGAAATAGTTCCTGATGAACCGGACGAAACGTTCATTTTCCTCATCCACACCGGGGGTGACCCGGAAATACCCGTCCCTGCCGTGGATGGGAGCAATACTCTTCAGGAAGATCTTTTCCATCGCCTGCCCCGCCGCCAGGATCTCGGCGGTGGTCTTCCCCGTCATGGTTGCATCGATGAGCATGTAATTGCCGTGGGCGGGGAAAGGCTTCAGTCCCGCTTTCTCCAGTTCCTTCGTGAAGATTGTCATCCAGCGGTTGTTGTGCGCCACTTTCAGGGCCACTTCCTCGGGATTATCCAGGATCGCTTCGGCCGCCGCCATCGCCATGAGGCTCACGTTCCAGGGGAGAAACATCGTGTTGAAGGCCTTGACCATCTCTTCCGTCCCCTCGACGTACCCGAACCTGATGCCGGCAAACCCATAGGCCTTCGAGAAGGTGTGGGAAAGGAAGACCTGGGGATACTTTTTGATCAGGGAGAACTTGGAGGGGATTTCCGGATGGTAATCCAGGTACGCCTCATCGATGCACAGGGGAATGCCTGTCTCGCAGAAGCGGATCAGATCCTTGTCATCGATGAAGATCCCGGTGGGGTTATTGGGGTTGATGACGAGGATGAGTTTTGTCCGGGGCGTGATGGCCTTCAGCATCCCCTCGACGTCATACTGGAGATCGGCGGCCCGCAGCGGTACGGAGACCACCTTCCCGCCGACAAGCTCCGCCCGCGGCGGGAACAATCCAAACGTCGGGTTAGACATGATGATCTCGTCACCGGGCTGCAGGAAAATCCGCATCATCGAATCGATGATCTCCGACGAACCGTTGCAGAGGCCGATATTGTCAGGTCCGAGACCGTGAAGATTCGCAAGTTTGGTTCTCAACCGTTTCATGCTGTCCGGGTAGCGGTTTCCCTTGGCCAGGATATCCGCCACCGCCTTGATCACCTTCTCGGAGGGGGGGAGGGGATTTTCATTGAGCATCAGGCGGCCGTACTCCGGATTCGCCCAGGCCTTGTCCAGGATGCCGGTATTATATTCCCGCGCGGTAAACAACCAGGGCACAAACCAATCTTTTAACTGTTTCATTACTCGCTCCTTTCATGGTTATCATTCGAATCGGTTCCTGCTGTTTAGATGTATATACATAAGTATCCGCGAAAAAACAAGCTTAGTCATCACGCATATTGCCTTCCGAAAGATGATAACGGCCCAGTTCAACCGCAAAGACATACTTGTCTCCCCGGTAATATGAATACAAGAGCTCCACCGGAATATTGTTGTCATCATAGGTCAGGCTTTCCATAAAAAATGCAGCGCTGTTTTCGGGAACGTTGAGATATGACGCAATCCGGCCTTTGAGATTGACCGCCCGGATCGTCTGATCCGATCTGGCCAGCGTAACATTGAAGCGCTCATTCATGATCTGGTACATGGAACCCGTAAGATCCATATCGAGGATATTCTTGAATGCGGAGTAGGGAAGGAAGCTCTCCTCATAGATAAACGGCACGCGGTCGCCTGTCCGGAGACGACGGACGGCCACGACCCTGCTATTCGGGCTTATGATCAACTTCCTGGCAACTTCCTCCTTCGCCTCTTCAGCACCCTTCTTGATGATGCGCGTCTTTTCCTTGATGCCGAGTTCACGCAAGTCATCACTGAAGCTGGAGATGCTCTTGAGCTTGTGTTTGATCGCCCGAGGAGTTTCCGCACAGACGAAGGTTCCGCGGCCCCGCTCCTTTCGCAGGATCCCCGCAGTGGTCAATTCCGATACTGCCTGCCTCAAGGTATTCCTGTTTACCTGACAGATCCGGGCCAGTTCCACCTCCGACGGCAGGGTTGCGCCCCTTTCATATCTTCCGGACTGAATGAGGTCTTTGATCCAAGCGCTGATCTGCAGATACTTGGGGATAGGGTTATCCGGATCGATGATATTCATTTCCTTAAGACTCCGATCACTTTGTCGTGCTCATCCCCGAAAGCGCCGATTTTCCGGTGGTAAGCCGCATGATCACCAGAAAAAGGGCGACGATAAACACAACCACGGTACACATGGCATTAGCGCTCGCCGTGCGTCCATCCACGTCGAGGAAGATGATCTCGATTGCGGCCAGTTTGATCTGTGCCGAAACTAAAAATAAAACGGCGCTTATGGTGGTCATCGCCCGCATAAAAAAGAACGTCGCCGTGGAAAGAAAAGCCACTTTGGTAAGGGGGAATACTATCCGCGTAAACGTCGTGACGGGTCCGGCGCCTAAACTGACCGCAGCCTCCTCGACGGATTTATCGATTTGTTTGAGATTGGCCGTTCCGGAGAGAACCCCCAGGGTGAAATTGGCAATAACGATATTAATGATAATAATCCATATGGTGCCATAGATCAGGAAGTAGGGTTTGTTAAACGCCAGAACGTATCCCAAACCCAGCACCACCCCGGGGATGGCCGCCGGCAACACGGACAGGCCGTACAGAAGCTGTTCGCCCCGGGGTTTCTTCTTCTCGATGATGTAGGCGGCTACAAGCGTAATGGAAGCCCCTGCCACCGCCACCACCAGGGAAACCAGGAGGCTGGTCCAGATGGGGGCATATTTGATGGCAATCATGGTGCGGAAGGTTCCCGGTTCCAAAACGCTGTTCCAAAAGGCAGTCCACAGGGGAACGCTCGCCCCCAGGGAGGGGAAGTCAAAATGTTTCAGGGTCAGAGAAAAATCGTAAGGCCAGGTGCGGACAAACGAGCCGAGAAACACCGTTACGAAGACCAGAAGGATACAGGAGGAGATGAGGGCCGAGTACAGGGTGAATCCCCATTTCTTCAGCGGACGGGAAGGCTGGATAAAAGGGCGGGCCTGACCGCTGATCAGGGCATAGCTCTTCCGTGTCAGGTAGTAGTTAAGGGCAAAAGCCGTGATGGAGGGGATCAGGAGAATCACACTGATGGTTGCTCCCAGGTCAAATCGCTGCAATCCGAAGACCTTGTTGACGATTTCCGTCGCCAGGACCGAATAGTCCCCCCCGATCACCACCGGGATGCCGAAATCGGTAATGGTGAGGTTGAAGGTCAAGGCCGCAGCACTGGCGATACCGTATTTCGCGGAGGGCAGGGTAACCCTCCAGAAGGTCTTCAGGGAGGATGCCCCCAGGCTCTGGGCGGCTTCATCGAGGCGCGTGTCCACCGCTGATAGTGAGGTGTAAAGGATAAACAGGGCATTGGGAAAACAGTAGAGGATCTCTCCCACGATGATCCCCGTAGCTCCGTAGATATTCCAATCCGTGCCCAAGAGGTATCGGGTGATGATTCCATTGCGGCCGAACAGCAAAATGAGCGCGAGGGCCTGGATTATGGTGGGTGCAATGAGGGGAAGTGTGGATACCGTGTAAAAAAACCCTTTGCCCGGCATGGTGGTGCGGGTAAGACCATAGGCAAACAGGAAGGCCAACACCGTGGTGATCACCATGGTAATGGTGGATACGAACATGCTGTTATAAAAAGAGCGAAATATCCTCGGCTCGGAAAAATAATACACATAGTTTTGAACGGTGAAAACCCCATTCTTGAGAAAACTCAATCGACAGATATCCACCACCGGATAAAGCAAAAAAAGGACCAGGATAACCAAAAGCAGCGTCATGATTACGCCGGTGAAGAGATTGTCGGCAGTGAACCACGGGGGGAATCTCTTTCCGGAAGGTTCGATAGGGTTCATTTCTTCTCTCCCTCCTCAGGAAATACCAGAAATGCTTCGGGAGGAAAATACAGTTGAACCTCATCTCCCTGCTTCAAAGACCGCAGTCGAAACTCCTTCTCATTAATATCGGATATGATTTCCTCGCCATCCATGCTGATCAGAAGCCGAACGGCCGCGCCCAGAAAAACCACCACATCAATCCTCCCCGAGAAGAGGTTCATGGTCTCGGCAACTTGGGGATGAGAGTCGTTTTTGAACACTTCAACATTTTCCGGCCTGATTGCCAGAGAAACGGACTCGTTATCCGCAGAGCCGTTCTTCATCACCCGAATTTTCCTCCTGCCGATATCAACGACATCACCGTTTCGGCTGCCTTTAAAGAAGTTGGAGGTTCCGACAAAATCAGCGACGAAACTGCAGGTCGGGTTTTTATAGATGTCGATCGGACGGCCCACCTGACGAAACCGCCCCCCCTCCATAACGACCACCCGATCGGCGATGGATAGCGCCTCCTCCTGGTCGTGGGTTACATGGATCATGGTCTTTTTCAATTCCTGCTGAAGTCGCTTTATCTCCGCCCTGAGCCTGAGCCGGATTTTGGCATCAAGGGCGCTCAAGGGCTCGTCAAGGAGAAGCACCTGAGGATCAGGAGCGAGCGCCCTCACGAGGGCGACCCGCTGTTGCTGTCCGCCGCTTAGTTGGGCAGGATAGAGGCTGCGCCAAGCGGACAGACCGATAAGATCCAGCATGACATCCACCCTCTCGGCAATGGCCCTCTTCGGCATCTTCCTCATCTTGAGGCCAAAGGCGATATTCTCCTCCACGGTCATGTTGGGGAAAAGGGCGTAGGATTGAAAGACAATGCCGAATTCCCGCTTCTTGGGAATGAGATCGTTGATCACCCGGTTGTTGAAGATGACACTACCCTCCGTAACCGTCTCAAACCCGGTGATCATCCTCAGCACAGTGGTTTTTCCGCAACCGCTGGGGCCGAGAAAGCAGATGAACTCCCCCTCCTGGATCTCCAAATTGACATGATCCACAGCGGTCAGGTTGCCGTAGCATTTCGTGAGGTTATCCAGCCTGAGTTCTCTTCCCATGGGTATGCCTCGCTTAGATGTTGAGATATCTATACAGAGTATGGACAAAAAAATAGTGCCGTTTCCGGTCACCCTGCCTGAGGCAGGATGACCGGAAACGGTAACTCACTTCGAAAAGAGGCTCTCCCATTTTTTCTTTATGGCTTCAGCGTTCTTGGCTTGCCAACCAAAATCCATGGGATACAACTTTATCTCGGATAACTTGGGCAAATCCGGTCGGGTGGGGATTCCGGGGAGGGTAACACCGTACTTGAATTGTGAGTACTCTTTCATGGCATTATCGGTGATGGCCCAGTCAAGAAATCTCTTCGCGGCGCGAGGGTTTTTTGCTCCTTTGATGAGGGCATTAGCCTCGACCTCATATCCTGCCCCTTCGACGGGGAAGACAAATTCGACAGGGAAGCCCTGTTTTTTCTGTTCGGCAACGACGAAATCGAACGAGGCGCCAACGGCAAATTCACCGGCGGCGGTCATTTTGGCCGGTCTCGATCCGCTCTTGATATACTGGCCGATATTCTTGTCGAGTTTCTTTAAGAACTCCCAGCCGTCCTCCTTGCCTTCTTTCGCACCGTACATCTGCAGGATACTGGAGATCTGGAGGAATCCCGTCCCGGAGGCCACCGGATTGGGCATCGTAACGAGACCCTTGAATCGCGGGTCAAGGAGATCGTTCCATCCCTTGGGCATGGGCAAGCCCTTCTCCTTTAAAACTTTGGTATTCACGCAAAAGGCGGCGATATACATATCGATGCCGACGTAATCATACTTGGGGTGCACAAAGCGCTTTTCGAGTTTTTCGACGCCTTTGGGTTTGTAGGGCTCAAACATGCCCAGGGGAATAAATTCTTCCATGCCGGTAACCGCCCACCCCCAGACCACATCGGCCTGCGGATTGTCTTTTTCCGCGAGCATTCGGGCACCCAGTTCACCCGTGGACAGGCGGATGATGTTGATTTCGAGGTCCGGCATATCCCTCCTGGCTGCTTCGAGATATTTTACCGTCTCATCAGTCTCCAGCGAGGTGTAAACCGTTACCTTTTCCGCGGCACCTGCGTTCACTGCCAGGCATACTGCCATGATACCAACGATAATAAAAATCCCTACCCGTTTCATACGCCTAACCTCCTTGTTTGTTAAAAATCAGTACTTTTTCAGGCCATATACCCCCTTATGCCAAAAACGATTATCATCCTGTACCGGACAATTGCCAAAATAAATCTGTGATGAACCGTTTGCATGCGGTAATCATTTTTTCAACGGGAATGGATGGAACTCTTGTGTATACGTCGGTTTCATATCAGATGTTCGACTCCGCGGTCAACAAGGTATTTATCGGGCTCCCTCTCCGTTCCCATCGAATGAGCGGAGGAACAGCTTGTTCAAACGGCGCAGGGAGCGGATCGTCCCGGAAGGAGCTGCCAGGCGGAATCGCCGGGTGACGAGGTCTTTGCGGTTCAGCAGCGGCAAAATTTCATTCAGCGGCAGGAAGCCGTAATCGATCTTTTTCACGGCGTGAATGAGGCTGATGAATCGTTCGCTCATCAGTCCGCCCTCGACCTCCGCATGAACCGGCAGGACGTGAATCCCCCCGGACCCCAGCATTGATAAAATCTGCTCCTCGCCCTCCTGAGGACCCATCTCCTCGAAGCACGGAAGATCCGAGGGGATCTCGATAATATCGACCCCTGCATGGATGAAGGGAGACGTTGCCCGGGTGCAGCTCAGGTAGTCAAAACGGTAGGGGGGGACAATGGCAAAAACACGATCGTCGATCAGCCAGGCGGGGGCACCGAACGAAGAGGGGGGGCCTCCCGTCAGCCGCTCAAATCCGGCGATCCCCCGGTTAAACCAGTCGCGTATCCATCCCTCCGGGCGGACGGTGAGCTCATCCTGCCAGCGGCGGTGATCCCATGCGTGAAACTGCACCTCATGGCCTTCCGCCATGATACGCCGCACCATCTCAGGGAACGAAAGGGCGATGAGGGGGGAAGGCAAGAGGGTTCCGTACAGTGCGGTCCTCAGACCATAAAGGCTGGCGGCGCGCGTCCGTACCATCTTTTTGAGAAAGCGGGGATTCTTGAGAATCTGCAGGATGGCCCTTCCCGAGGCATCCGGTCCGACACTCAGGTAAAAGGTTGCGCGGAGACCCTCATCCTTTAACAAGGAGAGAAGTCGGGGAACCCCCTGCTTCATTCCCTGATAGGTGTCCACATCGATTTTCAGTCCCAGGAGCTTTGTCACACCCCCTCCTCATCGCGAGCCGCCTGCCCGACAACAAAAAAACGCCCTTACTCGCGAAAGGAAGGCTCGTTTTCTTCGAGGAATGAATAGAGGGTCATTCGAAGGGAATCTTCCAGGCCGATCTTCGGCGACCACCCCAGGAGCATACGCGCCTTTTCGATGCTCGGCTTCCGCGTAATGATATCCTGATACCCTTTCCCGTAATAGGTCAGAGCAGGAACCTCGATGATCTCCGAATAGGTCGCGTCCGAGCGATGGTCCGGATGGGCCATGAAAAGCTCTTTCAGGAGGTGGGCCAGTTCCCGGACGGAGCATTCATTTTCGGGATTGCCGATGTTGATAATCTGATTTTTGCAGAGATCGTCGCGATTGGCAAGAATGCCGAGCAGTGCCGCAATTCCGTCGTCGACATACGTGAAACAGCGCTTCTGGCCTCCGCCGTCGACGAGGGAGATCGGCCGCTTCATGAGCAACTCGGCGATGAACTGCGTGACGACGCGGGAGCTCCCCTCCTTCGCGGTATTGAGGGAATCGAGGCGGGGGCCAACCCAGTTGAAGGGCCGAAACAGGGTGAATTCCACGTGTCCCCGCGTGCCATAGGCGTAGATGACGCGGTCCAGGAGCTGCTTGCAGCAGGAGTAGATCCATCGCTCCTTCTGGATCGGTCCCACCACGAGGTAACTCTCGTCTTCCTTGAACTCCGGATCCGGGCAGGCGCCGTATACTTCCGAGGTGGACGGGAAAACCACCCGCTTGTGGTACTTCACGCACTGCTTGATCACGTTGAGATTCATCTCAAAATCAAGGTTGTAGACACTGATGGGATCTTCTACATAGAGCTTTGGCGTCGCGATCGCCACCAGCGGAAGAACGACGTCACATTTCTTGACATGATACTCGATCCATTCCCGGTTGATCGCAATGTCTCCCTCGATGAAGTGGAAGCGCGGATTTTCGAGTGATTTCCCGAGACGGTCATCGGACAGGTCCATACCGAATACACTCCAGTCTGTCTCGTCGAGAATCCGCTTGGTCAAATGATGACCGATAAAGCCGTTCACCCCAAGAATCAAAATCTTCATGATAACATCAGTCCTTCCCTGTCTTTAAAGTAATGGATGAGCCCTTCCCCGGTCATCTTTGTTTTGCCCGCCGAAAGGCTCAGTAATCGCAATCTTCCCCTCCCCGTCGAAACCAGGACCCCGGTACCTTCGATCCGGACCGTTCCCGGGGAATCTGCTGCGGCCCCCCCCCTCCCTTCCTCTGGAACAGCCCACCAGATAAACAGCGGGGAGCCGTCCGGAAGCGTACAAAACGCCCCGGGATAGGGTTCCGTAACAGCGCGAATCAGGTTATAGATCCTTTCGGCCGGCCATCGCCAATCGATTCTGCCGTCTTCCGGTCTTCGGCCGCCGAAATAGCCGCCGCTCATGATATCTTGTGGAATGCGCGGCGCTCTACCTTCCTTCATGAGAGGAAGGAGATGATCGAGGAGCTCACCTGCTGCCCCACAGAGCTTTTGATAGAGGATGACTGCCGTATCCGTTTTCTCGATAGGTACGACCCTCTGGCCGACGATGTCGCCCGCATCGGCTTTCCTCACCATGTGATGAAGGGTGACTCCGGTCCTGGTCTCGCCCCGAACGAGGACCCAGTTCACGGGACACCGCCCCCGGTAGGCGGGAAGAAGCGACCCGTGCAGGTTATAGGCGCCCCGGTTCGGCAGGTGCAGGATCGCATCCGTGATCATGTGGCGGTAATAGAAGGAGAAGATCACCTCCGGCCGCATAGCGCCGATCCTGGCGATCCACTCCGGCTGGTTCACATTCACCGGGCAGTAGACCGGAATAGCCTGATCAATCGCCCACGCCTTCACGGAACCGAACCAACAATTTTCATCCGGGTCGTCATCGTGGGAAAAAACGCAGGCGATCTCATAACCCGCTCGCTGGAGCGCCCGGAGGCCTGCGAGTCCCATATTGTGATAGGCGAAAACGACGCTTTTCATCTCCCCTCCCCGCGGCTATGCGTCGCTGCCCCCTGCATCGGTGCCATAGACCCGCTCGATCACGTATTCCGGCCGTTTGCGGACCTCGCGGTAGATTCTGCCGATATACTCACCGATGACGCCGAGCGCGAAAAACTGCAATCCCACAAATGCGAAGAGGACCGCAAACAGGGTAAATACTCCCTGAGCAGCCCAGAGTGCGCCATAGACGAGACGCGCGACCGCAAGGACAATGCCGAAGCAGACGCCGAGGGCCGCCATTGCAACCCCGCCGTACATGATGAGCTTGATGGGAAGATCGGAAAATGAGGCCACCAGGTCAAACTGGAGGTTGATCAGCTTCCGGAGGGGGTAATTAGACTTACCTCCGTGCCGTTCTTCGTGGGCAACCTCGATCTCGGTCACCCGTTTCCCGAAGTGGGTGGCGAGTGCCGGGATGAAGGTCGCGTGTTCATGGCAGGCGATCATCCGCTCCACGACCGGCCGGCGATACGCGCGAAGCATGCACCCCCAGTCGGTCATCCGGACGCCGGTGATCTTCCTGGCTACCATATTGATAACCTTTGAGGGTATGATCCGGTAAAAAGAGTCTTTCCGTCCCCTGCGGATCGTGCCCACTACGTCAAACCCGCCCTCCTCCATCGTCTTGATGAGACGGGGGATCTCCTCAGGGGGATTCTGAAGGTCCGCATCGAGGGTTACGACCATCTCCCCGCGGACGATGGAGAAGCCGGCCAGGATCGCCGCATGCTGACCGTAATTTTTCGTCAGTTCCACGACCCTGACTTCCGGAGATCGGGTGAATCCCTTGAGTATCTCGAGCGAACGGTCCCGGCTGCCGTCATCAACCAGAATGACTTCAAAGGGCCGCTCCATCGCCGACATCACCGGAGCGATCCTCTCCATCAGCGTCGGGAGATTTCCCTCTTCATTGTATACCGGGATCACGAGAGAGATCGTTGGTTGTGAATGCATGGGTTCCCCTTCCCTCATCAGCGCCTCCTGACCGTGTGCAGAATTTCGCGCACTGCTCCGCACACATAGGCAACGTCATCATCGGCCATATCCGGAAAGAGGGGCAGCGAGAGGATCTCTCCGGCGGCGCGTTCCGTCTCCGGCAGCGTTGTGATGCCAAAGCGACTTTTTACATAGTTCAGGAGATGGCAGGCCGGGAAATGAACGCCGTAACCGATGTTGTATTCGGAAAGCCGCTCCATGAAGCGCGAACGCTCCATCGCCCGGATCTTTACCACGAAAATATGACGCGCATGGGTATGGGGGTACGGCGGATCGGCGGGAAGTTCGATCCCCTCCACATCCCTGAGCCCCTCACGATAGAGTTCCACGAGTGCTGACCTGCGCCGGTTGAATTCTTCCAGCCGTCCAAGTTGGGCGATCCCCAGGGCCGCCTGGATATCCGTAAGATTGTATTTGTAGCCGGGCTCCTCGATGTCGTATTCCGGGTTTCCCCCTTTTCCGTACCGCTTCCAGGCGTCGCGTTCAATGCCGTGAAACCTCAATTTCCGGAGTTTTTTTTCGAGCAGATCATCGCTATGGGTAATCATCCCGCCCTCGCCCGTCGTGATGTTCTTGATGGGGTGAAAGGAAAAGACGGCAATCCCTCCAAAACCCCCGGCATGCGCGTCCCGGAAGCGCGTTCCGATCGCATGGGCCGCGTCTTCGATGACTCTCAGATGATGGCGGCCGGCAATCTCTCCGATCCGATCCATCTCCGCCGGCGCCCCGGCGAAATGAACGGGGATGATCGCCCGGGTACGGGACGTGATCCGCGCCTCGATCTCATCGGCGTTGATGTTGAGCGTATCATAATGGACATCAACAAAGACCGGTCGGGCCCCGCGCATGGCGATCATGTTGACTGTGGAGGCAAAGGTCATGGACGGGGTAATAACCTCATCCCCCGGTCCGATGCCGAGGGCCATGAGTACGAGATGCATCCCGGCCGTTGCGGAGGCGACCGAAACGGCATATCCGGCTCCGGTGAGGGACGTAAACTGCTCCTCGAATGTCTTGCAAAGAGGCCCTGTTGTGATCCATTGCGATTTTAGACACGCGGTCACCCCCGCGATCTCCGCTTCTCCGATGGACGGCCGGTTAAGCGGTAAGAAATCCTCTCTCATCTCAATCATGAAATCACACCTTTCGCAGGATCATTTCAACATTACCAGATAGTAGTCGCTATTATGCCACAAGACCGTCAGGCCGGGAATCTCTTTTTTCAGCCGTTCCATTTTTTCACTCTCCGTCGCGCAGTAGACCCGCTCCTTTTGCTTCACCATCGGGAAAAAGGTATCGGATGTGAGGAAATACGCCTCCCGCTCTTCGCGGGGAAGCTGCTCACTGCCGTATCTTACCTCGCCGATGTCGTCGACGATGGGGGTCCTCATCCCGGTATAGAAATCGATGCCGTAGAGGGACATTCCATACTGATACAGGGTGGCGCCGGCAGGAAGATTGGCAATGACTGCCTGCGAAAGCGGATAAGCGGATTTATACGGGGTCATATACTGCGCCACGGGAAAGGTGACGGAGCCGAGGAACAGGGCAGTCAGGAGATAGACCGTCATGAACCACCCTTTCCCCGTCTTTGCCCGGACGAGATCGGGAACGAAGAGAATCAGGATCTGGATGAGAACGGGGAAGGCGATCCAGGGCCACCACGTTCCCGGATCTACCCGATGCTTGGGAAGAAAAACGGGCGCCACCAGGACGGCCATAAACAGAATGGATTGCAGGATCACGGTCACCCGGTACCCGAGCGGAACGGTCCTCCGCTCCCCTGCGGCATCCGCCTCATCCTCGTATCTCCGGAAGAGATGGCCGAAGAAAACCGCGAGGGGGGGGAATACCGGTGCGATATAGGGGATGAGTTTCGATGAGGAAATGGAAAAAAAGATCAGGATCGTGGCGAGCCAGGTAAGGAGAATCCGTTTTTCGATACCGCTGAAAAGGCCTTCCGCCTTCCGCCGGAAGCCCCGCACGGCCTCCGGCAGATAGGCGCACCAGGGAAGCGTTCCGGCCAGGATGATCGGAAGGTAGAAGTAGATGGGCTGGTAGCGGCCATGCATCTGGGTGGCGTAACGCAGCAGATGCTCCTGGATGAAAAAAAAGCGGAAGAAGTCGGGATTCGCCTGCTGGACGAGGATCAACCATGGCAGGGTAATGGCTGCAAACATCAGGATGCCGGTGGGGGAAACAAGGGCGATGGTTTCCCGCCAGCGGCGGGAGAGGATGAGCCAGATAACAATAACGCCGAAGGGGAAAACGATTCCGATCAGGCCTTTGGAGAGAAACGCCAGGGCGCTGAAAAGATAGAGCAGATGAAGTCTGATCCTGCGCCGGTCCCCGGCTGCATAATAGCGGAACCCGGACCAGATTCCCATACAGACGAAAAAGGCGAGCGGCATGTCGAGGATATTGATCCTCCCGATCGCGGCATGGTAAAGAAAAGTTGTTAGGATCGCGGCGGCGAAAAGCCCCGTCCGTGCATCATGGAAGAAGAGCCCCATGCGATAGGTCAGAATGATGCATCCCCAGGCCGCGAGGGCCGCAAACAGGCGGGATGCGAATTCATTTTCTCCGAAAATCCTGAAGAAGAAGGCCGTCGCCCAGTAGGCAAGGGGCGGTTTCTCAAAATAGACTGCCGCCTTCAGACGAGGTGTGACGTAATCGCCGGTGGCATTCATGGCGCTGGGGATGGAACTGTATCTCCCTTCGTCCGGCTCCATCAGGGGGGTAAACGGCAGCGGAGCCAGGTAAAGCAAAACGGGGATGATGAAAAGAATGAAGAATTTTTTTGTTCCGTCTCGCATGCGTTTCCACCCCGTAACCGTCAAAACCTCTGTTTTCGTGGGTTCTTATTCCACACAATCGCAGGGCTTGTCAAACGATTAATCACCGGACCATCACTCCCCCACTTGTTCTTGACATACCCATCAATATATGCAATTTCACAGAGGCAATATCCCTTCCTTCATAATCCATCGTGCAATGAGGAGGTCTTCAGAATGTCCAGAATCGAGTGGAAAAAGATGATCCCGCTTTCATCAAGCCTCTCCGCCTGATGATGTGAGACGTATAAGGAGCCGGTCTTCCCCATGCATCGTTTGATTAACCGCTATATCCTCAAAGAAATCGCAGTTCCCTTCTGCATGATTCTCTTTGTATTGACCTTTGTGCTCCTCATGGGGAAGATCCTCCAACTGATGGATCTGATGATCAATAAAGGAATCCGTTTTCGGGACATAGCACAGCTCATGCTTTTCCTGATCCCCTCCTTCCTTATGTTCACCATCCCCATCTCCCTGCTGATCGCGATCCTGATCGGCCTGGGACGACTCTCCGGCGACAATGAGATTACCATCTTGAAGATGTCCGGCGTCAGCCTCTATCAAATGGCATTCCCGGTCGCCTGCGCGGCCCTTGCCGCCTTTCTCCTTACCGCAGCGACAAGTCTTTTTCTTGTTCCCTTCGGCAATGTGGCAGCCAAGAGCCTCTTGTTCGACATGGCAAAACAGAAAGCCAGCATCGGCATCCGGGAGAAGGTCTTCATCGACGATTTCCGGGGGATTCTCCTGTATGCGGAAAAGATACCCGTCCATGGAGATTTCCTCGAAGGCGTTCTCGTCTCGGACAACCGGATCATTCGAGAACCGAGTACCATCATCGCCCGGCGGGCTTATCTCATCTCCAATCCCGACACCTTGGCAATCACCCTGAGGCTGGAGGATGGCAGCATACATACCGTCGATGCCGGACTGAAGAATTATCGGAAGATGGATTTTCGTTTTTATGATGTACGCCTGGATCTCTCCTCGTCGCTCTCCGAAGAAAAGAAGGCCGACGATAAATCCAGCACGGAAATGACGGTGGCGGAACTCTCCACTAAACTGCGGAGCCGCGAGATGAACGACGGGGTCTTGCGCGAGTTGTCAATCGAGCTCCACAAGAAGCTGACGATCCCCCTTTCCTGCCTTGTCTTCGCCCTCATCGGACTGCCTCTCGGGATCCGGGCGCACCGCTCGGTCCGCGCGCGGGGATTCACGATCGGCCTTGCCCTCGTTCTCATCTACTATCTGCTGCGGCTCAGCGGCGAGGCCCTCGTCGAGACAGGGAGGCTCTCACCGGTCGTCGGCACGTGGACTCCCAATGCGGTTTTCGCTATCGCAGGAATCCTCCTGTTTTATTTCGCGGCACGGGAACGATCTTTCCCGATACACCTCCGATCCCGCCGGCATGAGGAAAATCGGTCATGAAGATCCTGGATCGCTATCTGACCAGAGAATTTTCCCGGAATCTGCTGTTCATCGCGGTATGCTTCATCTCGCTATTTTTGATCATCGATTTCTTCGAAAAAACCCGGATGTTTCTCAGCAACCATGCAACATTTCGGCAGATGGCATCCCATTTTCTGTTCCTCATCCCCACAATGTTATCCCAAACACTGCCGGCGGCAGTTTTGCTCGCGTCGCTGCTGGCCTGCGGTACTCTGTCGCGGCACAACGAGATCACGGCCATGAAGGCCAACGGCATCAGCCTGTATCGGCTATCCCTCCCCATCCTGACCATCGCCGCCTCGGTCTGCGTCCTGGTTTTTCTCCTCAACGAATGGGTAACCCCGTATACGAATGAGCGGGCCGAACACATCCGTCTGGTTGAAGTACAGAAGCAGAAGTCCCTGGGCAGTTTCAAACAAGATCAGATCTGGTACCGCGGACAAAAGGGAATTTATAACTTCAAGCTGTTCGATGCGCAAAACAGCGTACTCCGCGGAATCACCCTCTATTATCTGGACCATGACATGAATCTGATCATGCGCCTCGATGCGGAAAGAGGCGAGTGGAAAGAGGGGCACTGGCTCTTCCACGGCGTCCTCATAACCCGGTTTCCGAGCGGTGAATTTCCCGCCATCGTGAAAATGGCGACGCAGGTGGCCGACATTCCCGAAAGGCCGGACGATTTCAAGGTGGTTCAGAAAGATGTCGAAACGATGGGCTACTTTGAATTGAAGCGCTATATCCGGAAACTCCAGATGGAAGGCTACGATGCGACTCGCTATATCGTCGATCTCCAGGGCAAGATCGCCTTTTCGCTGGTCAGCTTGATCCTTGCCGTAATCGGCATCGCATTCTCTCTACGCTCCGAGCGGAGCGGGGGTATCGCCCAGGGTATCGGGGCAGGGCTGGTGATTGGATTCTCCTACTGGCTGATCTACGCTTTCGGGATGTCCCTCGGCAGATCAGGCGCCCTCCCCCCGCTTATTGCCGCCTGGTTCGGGAACATTCTCTTTGGCGCCGCTTCAATCTGGCTGTTTATGCGCATAAAAACCTGACCGGTGAGGGCGTCAATAGCGGTAATAGTCAGGCTTGAAGGGTCCGTTCAGGGGCACGCCGAGGTATTCGGCCTGTTTCTTCGTCAGTTTGGAAAGCTTGGCCCCCAGGCGTTTGAGATGAAGACGGGCGACCTCCTCATCGAGTTTCTTGGAAAGGGTATAGACGCCGGGCTGGAGCGTCTTCGCCGCCAGATCCAGCTGCGCAAGGCATTGGTTGGTAAAACTGTTGCTCATGACGAAACTGGCATGACCGGTGGCGCAACCTAAATTGACCAGGCGCCCCTCGGCCAAAACGATAATGGTCTTTCCGGATTTCAGCGTCCATTTGTCGACCTGCGGCTTGATGGTCTGCCGAACGCAGCCGGCAGTGTTTTCCAGATAATGCATGTCAATTTCACTGTCAAAGTGACCGATGTTGCAGACGATAGCTTCGTTTCTCATCTTTTCCATATACCGGCCGGTGATGACGTCGCAACAGCCCGTCGCCGTGATGAAGATGTCTCCCTTTGTCACGATATCATCGAGGGTGGTCACCTCGTATCCCTCCATAGCCGCCTGCAGTGCACAGATAGGGTCGATCTCGACGATGAAAACGCGGGCGCCGAATCCTCGCATGGATTGGGCGCAGCCTTTGCCGACATCGCCGTAGCCGAAAATCACCACGGCCTTGCCGGCGATCATGATATCCGTGGCCCGTTTGATGCCGTCGGCGAGCGATTCGCGGCAGCCGTACAGATTGTCGAATTTTGATTTGGTGACCGAATCGTTGACATTGATCGCGGGGAACAGGAGCTCCCCCGCCTTCGCCATCTGATAGAGCCTATGGACGCCGGTGGTGGTCTC
Organism: uncultured delta proteobacterium; assembly: GCA_963817385.1. Taxonomy (GTDB): domain Bacteria; phylum Desulfobacterota; class Syntrophia; order Syntrophales; family UBA5619; genus JAKAFS01. The sequence goes on along the minus strand of CAWFOM010000010.1, from coordinate 29,102 downwards.
CTCGGATACCCCCCGTATGCGGGCTGCGACCTCCTGCCAATGCCGCGGCGCTCTTTTCAGACCATGAGCCAGACGATCCCGGATGATCCGCAATTCCTTGTTATCGCAGGAGCGATCCAGCAATGAGGGATCCTTTTCAATCCGTACCCCCTCGTGGACGAACAGGGTCGCATCCCCGCCATCGTCAACAATCAGATCCGGCCCCGTACCGTCCGGCCAGGTCAGGGCCTGCTCGGTGCACCACCAGTACTCCTCAAGGGACTCGCCTTTCCAGGCGAAAACCGCCGCTGATTTCGCCTTGGCAATGGCCGCGGCAGCATGGTCCTGCGTGGAAAAGATGTTGCATGAAGCCCAGCGCAGGTCCGCCCCGAGCTTCTTGAGCGTCTCGATCAACATAGCCGTCTGAATGGTCATATGCAGGCTGCCCGTGATCTTCATCCCCTTCAAAGGCTTTTTCTGACCGTATTTCTCGCGCAGGGCCATCAAGCCGGGCATTTCGTTCTCGGAAAGACGCATCTCCTCCCGCCCCCAGATCGCCAGGGAAGGATCGGCTATCCGGCAGGGCAGATTGTTATCCAGTTTCATGAACTTCATATCATTCTCTCCTTCTCATGGTTGGGTCGGGTTTACGTTCGAGCAACGCGATCATCCTGTAGTCGGGGTCGGTCATCGATCGGTGTAACCGGCTTCAGGCTGCCGGAGGGAAGAGTTTCATGAGGGGTCACGATTCCCGCGGATATGATCAGGGTGAATGCCTCTTCCACCGACATGTCCACTTCGATCAGTTCATCACCGGGAATCATGACAAAGACACCCGTGGTGGGCGTTAGGGCGCACGGGATATAAACGCCGACACAGGGGCACTTCTCCCGCAGACTCTTCTGGATTTCTCCATTCGGCGTGCAGGTGATGAATCCGATGCTGTAAACGCCGCGGCGGGGATATTCGACCATGACCACCTTCTTGAAACTCTGCGCCTTATCCATGAAGAGGCTCTCGGAGATCCGTTTGATGGCTTGATAGATGCTCCGTACGACGGGGATCTTCCCGACGATCCGTTCGCCGAAACCGAACAGCCGGTTTCCGAGATAACTTGTCGTCACCAAACCGCAGATGAAAATCATGATCACCGTGACGATCACCCCAAGACCGGGAATATGATGATGGAACATACTGTCAGGTTGATAACTGATCGGGATGATCCTGAGCAGGTTGTCCATCATATCGATAATGAAAAAGAGGATATAGATCGTCAGTCCCGCCGGGATGACGACGGCAAGACCGGTCAAAAAGATCCTCTTCATTTTTTTCTTCATTGCCTTTTCTTCTTTCATCAATGCTTTAACGGTGCATGGATACCATAAAAGGGAAGAGATGCTCAACCCTTTTTAACGAACGGGAGCAGGTTGATACCACCCTGCCCCCTCAGGCGTAAGCGGGATACGTCGCTGCCATGTCCCTTATATATCGAGTTGCTCACCGAAGACGTGGTTGTCGATCAATCTCGTCCTGCCTACCTTGACGGCAAGTGCGAGTACCGTCTCTCCCTCGATGCGGGCGGCATCCTCCATCGTCGCCGTATTGCAGATCTTGGCATAATCGATCTCCGCACGGGGATAATCGGCGATGAACTTCCGCACCTCGGCCAGGATGATCCCGGAGTCCCGCTCGCCCTTTTCGTAGAGTTCCTTGGCAAGGCGAAGCGACCGGCTGAGGCTCAGGGCCGTTTCCCGCTCCTCCGGCTTCAGGTAGCTGTTCCGCGAACTCATCGCCAGTCCGTCGGGCTCGCGGGTGGTCTGCATCCCGATGACTTCGATTGCCATGTTGAGATCCTGCACCATCCTCTTGATCGTCACGTACTGCTGAAAATCCTTCCGCCCGAAAACGGTCAGATGGGGCATCACGATATGGAAGAGCTTCGTGCAGACGGTGGTTACGCCCCGGAAAAAGCGAGGGCGGGAGATGCCGCAGAGGTTCGCGGTCACCCCTTCCACTTCCACGTAGGTCCGATATCCGTCCGGATACATCTCCCGATTGTCCGGCGTAAAGATCCAATCCACACCAACCTCTTCGGCAAGTCTTCTGTCCCTTTCAAAATCGCGCGGATAGGCTTCGAAGTCCTCCGTGGGGGCAAACTGGGTGGGGTTAACATAGATGCTTATGGCAAGACGATCCCCCCGCTCGCGCCCCAGCCTCATCAGATTCAGATGCCCCTCATGGAAATATCCCATCGTCGGTACGAAGGCGATTCTTCGCCCCCGGCGTCTTTCCGACTCAGCAATCATCTGCATCTCTCTGGCGGTCCGTATGATCTTCAACCGTTCCTCCTGCCCAAAAAAAGGCCTCTCGTCAAAGACGAGAGGCCTTGTCCTATTTCCTTAAACCGTCGATCCTTCCGTCTCAGTCCGCATCCGGATCCAAGCGTCGCGAAATCTCTATCAGATGCCCCTCCGCTTGTCAAGAATTTTCCGGGCGTCGACGGCCGCGGCCAGCGCCGCCGCCAGCATGCCGAATTCTTCAACCGACAGGGTTTCCGCCCTTCTGATGCCTTCGATTTGGGTGTTCGCAAGCACCGTCTCAAGTGTTTCGTCGGCAAAACCGGCGGCCCGGAGGTTGTTCCAGAGGGTCTTTCTCCTCCGGGCGAAGGCCGCCTTGACCGTCATCGAGAAGAGCAACTCTTCTTCAGGCGGTTTCTGATCCTCCCGCATCACGATCCTGAGGACCGACGAGATGACGGCGGGCTCGGGATAAAAACAGGTCGGCGGGACGTTCATCTCCCGGGTTACCGAGGCGTATCGGGCGATCATGACCGAAGGGATGCCGTAATCCTTTTTCCCGGGAGGCGCCATGATCCGGTCCGCGAGTTCCTTCTGAAACATCAGCACCATCGACGAGATCGACCGCCTGAATTCGAGCAGACGAAAGAGTATCGGGGAAGAGATATTATAGGGGAGATTTCCGACGACTTTGATCCTCGCGCCCGGAGAGGCGGAAGCAAAACGGTAATCGAGGGCATCGCCCGGGACGATCTCCACCCGGTCGTCCCCGGAAAAGCGGTCCCGTAAGACGGAAACCAGACGGGGATCGAATTCCAGGGCGACCACCTTCCCGGCCGTCCGCGCCAGTTCCGACGTCAGCAATCCCAGGCCGGCGCCGATCTCCACGACGGTCTCCTGTTCGGACGGATCTGCCAGGGCGGCTATCCGCCGGGTCACGTTCATGTCCTCGAGAAAGGACTGTCCCAGTCTCTTCCGGGGACGAATATCGTACTGCGCGAGTATCGTTCGTACGGAGTTCACGGGCACCCCTTCGCGCGGATCGCCGTGATCAGCCGGCGCGAGATAAAATAGGCCGGAACGGCGCATAGCGGGGCCATGACGATGCCGCCCGTCAGGAGGGGGAGGAGGATCCGCCACCCCATCGCCGCAATCGCAGCAGAGCGAGTATTCCGTGAGTTCAAAGCGGTACGGATCCATCCCGAGCAGAATCCGGCCCAACTCGTATTGCGACAGGTACAGCAGGGGGATGGTCACCGGATTGGAGATGAGCCACGATCCGAGGTACGCGGCGGTGATATTGATCCTGAAGATGAGGCCCACAATCACGATGATCGCGGTATGGAAGGGGATGGTAGGCGTCACGCCGACGAATACGCCGATTGCCAGGGCGGCGGCGATTGACGCCGGATCGCCTTTCAGGCTGATGAACTGCTCGTAGAACGTCCTGATTCGTCTCGGCATGATCATGGGTCAACAGGCAAGCGGCCAACGGGAGACGGCATTCAGGTCGAGGCCGTCCTGATGCCCCCCCTCCAGGAGATGTCCGCCGACCACGGCAATCATCGCCGCGTTGTCGGTGCACAGAACGGGAGGGGGAACGAAGAATGAGATCCCCGAGCGCGCCGCGTCTTCGCTGAACCTATCCCGCAAACGGCTGTTCGCGGCGACCCCCCCGCATACCAAGACCCTGGATACCGAAGTCCACCGCCGCGGCCCGGAGAGTTTTTTCCACCAGGACATCGACAATGGCCTCCTGGTAGGATGCGGCCACGTCAGGCATTTCCACGGGAGTAACGGGGGTTCCCCGTTTCCGGAGCCACATCAGAAGGGCGGTTTTCAGGCCGCTGAAGCTGAAATCGAGGCCGTCCCGCATCCCCCGGGGAAACGCGATGGCGGAGCGATTCCCCTTCTTTGCCAAACGATCGATCACCATCCCCCCGGGGTATCCGATTTCCAGGAGTTTGGCCGCCTTGTCGAAGGCCTCCCCTGCCGCATCGTCCCGTGTGTGTCCCAGCGTCGTGAAGCGGTGGAAATCCTCCACCAGATAGATCGTCGTATGACCGCCGGAAACCACCAGGGCGACAAACGGAAATTCAGGAGGATCGTCGGTCAGAAAAATCGCCGCCACATGGCCTTCCAGGTGATTGACCCCGACCAGGGGAAGGTGGCGGGCGAAGGCCAGGGCCTTTGCCGCGGACAACCCCACGAGAAGCGACCCGATCAGTCCCGGCCCGCGCGTGACGGCTACTCCGTCGATCTCCGCCAGAGACAACCCGGCATCATCCAGGGCCTGCAGGATCACCGGAGCGATGGCCTCGATATGGTGGCGGGAGGCGATCTCGGGAACAACGCCGCCGTAGCGTGCATGCACATCTACCTGCGAAGCGATGACGCTGGAGAGGAGCTGGCGCCCATCCCGCACCACCGCGGCGGCGGTTTCGTCACAGGAAGATTCGATACCCAGGATTACCATCGCTCATCCTTACGCATATTTTCTTTTACAAAAGGGACGAAAGTATATATAGAAATGGCGGTTTTTTGTAAACAACCTTTTCGAAAAAGAGGCAACAGTGGAAATTTATACTGATTTTCTCGTCCTTGGCACCGGCATCGCCGGACTTAGTTTCGCCATCAAGGCGGCGGGACTGGGAACCGTCGCCATGGTCACCAAGAAGGACAAAACCGACTCGAATACGAATATGGCCCAGGGCGGTATTGCCGTCGTGCAGGATCAGACGGACCGTTTCGAGTATCATATCAAGGACACGCTGACCTGCGGGATGGGCCTCTGCAACGAAGAGGTGGTCCGTTTCGTGGTCACGGAGGGTCCCGAGAGGATCAGCGAACTGATTCGATGGGGTGTCGAATTCACCCGCTCGACCGCCGATCCTGACCAGTTCGATCTCGGCCGGGAGGGCGGCCATTCCATGCGACGGGTCCTCCATGCACGGGATCTGACCGGCCGGGAGATCGAACGGGCGCTCCACGAAAAGACCGCGCAGCAGAAGAATATCCGGATCTTCGAAAACCATATCGCCATCGATCTGATCATGAAATCCTCGGTGCTCGGGCAAAAGATGGAGCAGGGCGACCGGTGTCTCGGCGCCTATGTCCTGGATATCGCCCGCAATGAAATCCATACCTTCCGGGCAAAGTTCATCATGCTCTCGACGGGAGGCGCAGGCAAGGTCTATCTGATCACGACGAATCCCGATATCGCCACCGCCGACGGGATCGCCATGGCGTACCGGGCCGGCGCGAAGATCGCCAACATGGAATTCATCCAGTTTCACCCGACCTGTCTTTACCACCCCGATGCCAAATCGTTTCTGATCAGTGAAGCCGTCCGCGGCGAGGGTGCGATTCTGAAACTCAAAAGCGGCGCCACGTTCATGGAAAAATACCATCCCATGAAGAGCCTCGCGCCGCGCGATGTCGTCGCCAAGGCCATCGACACGGAGCTGAAGAAGTCCGGCGATGATTGCGTCCTGCTCGATATCACCCACCGGGACAGAGACTTTCTGATTTCCCGGTTTCCCAATATCTACGAAAAGTGTCTCGAATTCGGCATCGATATGACACGGGACCCCATCCCGGTCGTCCCGGCGGAGCATTACCTCTGCGGCGGAGTGACGGTTAATGCGTTCGGTGAAACGAGCATCGAGAGGCTTTTCGCCTGCGGAGAAGTCTCCTGCACCGGTCTGCACGGCGCCAACCGCCTCGCCAGCAACTCCCTGCTCGAAGCGGTGGTCTTTGCGCATCGCTCCTTCCTCCGTATCGCGGAGCTCCTCCCCCACGTGAAGGATGATCCGATTCCCATCCCGTCGTGGGACCCGAAAGGGGCGACCGAAAGCGATGAATCGGTGGTCGTTTCCCACAACTGGGACGAGATCCGCAGGTGCATGTGGAATTACGTGGGGATCGTCCGTTCCGACAAGCGCCTCGAGAGGGCGCAACGCCGCATCGAGATGATCAGCAGAGAAATTGATGAATATTACCGGAACTTCATCGTAACGCGCGATCTGCTGGAATTACGGAACATTGCGGTGGCCGCCAAGCTCATCGTGACCTGTGCCCGGATGCGCAAGGAAAGCCGTGGCCTGCATTTCAACCTCGATTATCCGGATAAGGACGATCGCGTATGGCTGAAAGATACGGTCGTTTCCCGTGAGGAGTTGTGGGGAAGGCCTGAACCCGGAGCGGTCCCGTCCGGCGCCAGATAAAGACCGCGATCTCAAGAACTATTGCCTCTGGCGTATCTCCGAAAACACGGTTGAAGATGAAATCGACCTGTTTGAGAAAATTTTCGATCTTAAACGCCGCCGCCAGATCATCCGGTTTCAACCGCGCCATGACCTCATCGTCCTGCAAAAGCAGATCCATGAACTCACGCCCTTCCCGCCATGACTTCATGGCGTTTCGCTGGACAATCGCATACGCCTCTTCCCGTGATATTCCCTTTTCGATCAGCTTCAGCAGGACCATCTGGGAAAAGATGACTCCTTTCGTCATGTGAAGATTGGCGAGCATCCGCTCTGGATATACCACGAGTTTATCGACCAGTCCGGTAAATCGGCTCAACATGAAATCGAGCAGAATTGTCGCATCCGGTCCGATTATTCGCTCCACGGAAGAATGGCTTATATCCCGCTCGTGCCAGAGCGCCACGTCTTCCAATGCGGACAGGGCGTAGGAACGCATGAGCCGGGCAAGACCGGATATATTTTCCGACAGGACGGGATTGCGTTTATGCGGCATGGCGGACGACCCCTTTTGGCCGGGAGAAAAATACTCCTCCGCTTCGCCTACCTCGGTGCGCTGCAGGAGCCTGATCTCCTGCGCGAACTTATCCAGGGAGGAGGCAATGATGGCGAGGGTCGTGAAATATTCAGCATGGCGGTCGCGCTGGACGATCTGCGATGAGACGGGGGCGGGCTTCAGTCCCAGCTTCCTGCAGACGTACGTCTCAACCGAAGGATCGATAAAGGAGAATGTTCCTACCGCCCCGGCAAGCTTTCCCGTGCTGATCGTTTCTCTGGCCCGGATCATTCTCTCCCTGTTTCTCTCCATTTCCGTGTACCAGAGCGCCATCTTCAGGCCGAAGGTGATCGGTTCAGCATGGATCCCATGGGATCTCCCGATCATGACCGTGTGCTTATGGGCGACGGCCTTTTTTTTCAGCGCGGCAAGAAGGGCCTCCAAGTCTTCGATGAGAATGTCGGCAGCCTCCCGAAGGAGAAGGGCCAAGGAGGTGTCGAGGATGTCCGACGAGGTCAGCCCTCGGTGGATGAACCGTCCATCCTCTCCGACCTTTTCCGTCACGGAGGTAAGAAAGGCAATCACATCATGTTTGGTGGTCTTTTCGATCTCATCGATCCTGCCTACATCAAATCCGGCATTTTTCCGGATGTTCTGCAGAGATGCACTGGGGATCTCCCCCCGCTCAGCCATCGCCTCGCATGCCAGCAGTTCGATATCAAGCCACTTCCTGTAGCGGTTTTCCGGACTCCAGATGGCGGTCATCGCGTCTCTCGAATATCTCGGTATCAAAGCATCCTCCTGTTAGTGTTGACGTGCATTATGTCCAACCGGATCCCCGTGCCCTTCACGAGTGAGGAGACTCCCCTGCGATCATGAGCAATGTAGTATGACTCCCCAGGGTAGTCAAGGATTTTGCGGATTCAAAGTGATTGACAAATTTGCGGGCCGGACGTACTTTTTAAACGAATACACAGAGGGAAATAATCGCTGCTTTCAGAGAGAGGTCCTGTAATGTTTGATGATGTCGATTCCGGATGGGAAGAGCGGGTGGTCTCCCCCGAGGTGTTTCTCTCCCGGATTGAGCCGGGGATGAGCATTTTCCTCGGGACCGGCGTGGCGGAGCCCAGAACCCTGGTAAAAAAGCTCATGACCTCGGACATGAGCAATCTGACCGATCTCGAGCTGGTGCAGATTGTGAGCCTCGGTGACGCCATCTCCTTTAAGAATACCGCGTACGACCACAAATTCCGCCTCAAGACCTTCTTTGCGGGCTGGCTGGCAAGCGAGGCCATTACCTCCGGTTCCGTCGATATGATCCCCTGCCGATTTTCCCGGATTCCGAAGCTGGTCGAGTCCGGAGCGATTCGCGTGGATGTCGCCTTCGTCCAGATCACTCCTCCGGACAAGGCGGGTTATGCCAGCCTCGGCGTATCGGTTGACGTGGCCAAATACGCCATGGAGCGGGCATCACTTGTCATCGGGGAAATTAACGACCTTGTTCCGCGCACCATGGGGAACACCTTCGTCCATGTCAATGATTTCCACTATCTGGTCCGGGCGACCGAACCGCCGATCTATTTCCCCCGGTGGCCGGTCGATGACGTCATCGACCGGGTCGCCGCCAACGTCGCCTCCGTTGTGGAAGACGGCAGTTGCATCGCCTTCTACTCCGGCGCCCTCTTCGAGGCGTTGGGTCGGCATCTGGCCCGCAAACGCCATCTCGGCGTGCATACCTACTTCTTCACCGATCCCCTCATGGACCTGATCAAATGCGGCGCCGTGACGAACCGAAAAAAGAACCATTTCCGCGACAAATCCCTCACCGCCTACGCCCAGGGCACGCCCGAGCTGATGCGGTGGCTGCACCGCAACCCCCTGGTTGAGTTTCAGGGGATCGACGTGGTCTCCGATCATCAGCGGATCGCCCTCAACGACAGGATGATCGCCATCCTCCCCGCGCGAAAAGTCGATCTGACGGGAGGCATCGCCCTGCATATCGGCAAGGGCAATGTGACACCCGGACCGGGACAAGCCCAGGAGTTCTTTGCCGGCGCCGAACATTCCCGCGGGGGACGGACGATCTTTGCCCTCCCCAGCCGCAACTTGAAAGGCCAGTCCAACATCCTGCTCTCCGCAGAGGAGTTTCCTAACCAGTTCACCAACCGTGAATCACTCGACCTGATCATCACGGAATACGGAATCGCCTCCATGATCGGCCGCACCGTCCGCGAACGCGCCCAGGCACTGATCGACATCGCCCACCCGGAGGATCGGGCGGAATTGATCCATGAGGCAAAATCAGCCAATATTCTCTACGCCGACCAGATCTATCTGTCGGACTCGGGTTGTCTCTACCCGGAGAAGCTGGCGGAAACGCATACGTTCAAAGGGGGCTTGAAAGTTCGCTTCCGCGCAATCAAACCCTCCGATGAAGAGGAGATGCGGAAACTCTTTTACCGTTTTTCCGACACCGCGGTTTACTATCGCTACTTCAGCCCGATACGGACCATGCCCCATCGTAAGATGCAGGAATATGTGAACGTCGATTACCAGCGAATCATGTCCATCGTCGGAACGGTCGATCAATCGGGAACGGAGAGAATCATAGCGGAAGGACGGTATGTCCGCCATCACAATCGTCCCTTGGCCGATGTTGCGTTCGTCGTAGATGAAAACTGCCAGGGTCGGGGCATCGCTTCTTTCCTATTTGAAATTCTGATTCGGGCGGGCCGGGAACAGGGACTCGATGGATTTACCGCGGATGTCATCGCCGACAACAAGGCCATGCTCAAAGTCTTTGAAAAAGCGCCGTTCCCGATCCGGGCGGTCATGGAATCCGGGATCTATAATCTCACCATCCCCTTTGACGGTGCCGGGGAACCCTCCACCCCTTCGACAATACGAGAGAAATGAGCGTTACGCCCAAATCCAGGTTGAATTCCGTGATGCGACGTGTTAGTACTCTACCGTCATATAGGTAACTGAGATTTCTGGCCGGGGGAAAGAGAATGAAAAGTGTGTGCAAATGGATCATCTGCCTTTTCTGCATGATCATAGCGGTTCAACCGTTGTGGGCGAAGGACAAAACCATCGTCGCCGTGCTGCCGTTTACTATCCACAGCGCGGAGAACATTGACTACGTCCGTCAGGGTGTCGGTGATATGCTCTCTTCACGCATCTCTGTCAATGAGAAGATCGAGGTGATCAGCAGAGAGTTCACCCTGGCTGCCCTGAAGGAGACGAGCGGAAAAGAACTGGCCCTGGCTGATGTCACCGCGCTGGGGAAAAAGCTCAATGCGGACTTCGTCGTCTGGGGAAGCATCACCAAAATCGGTAACGGACTGAGCATCGACGGCAAGCTGATCGATATAGCCGCCTCCAAACCGGCGGTGTCAATCGTTGCCCTGTGTCAGAACATGGATGAGGTCATCCCGAAGGTTACCGACTTTGCCCAGAAGATCGAATCCCATATCCTCGGGACACCCTCCCCGACCATGGGAACGTCGCCCGCACCAAAGGAGATCATTTCTTCCCGCCAGCCGACAGCCCCGATCACTCGTGAAGCAGAGATTATCTCCGGTATGAAGGGCAACCAGAAGGGAACCTTCACATCGTCGATCAACCCCGATTTCATCAATGCCGCCGAGCCCCTGGATCGGAAGACTTTTTGGAGAAGCCAACAGTTTCCCAGCGAATTCAGAGGCATGGACATCGGCGATGTCAACGGCGACGGTCTTAACGAAACCGTCATAATCGATCATAACTCCGTCCTCATCTACCAGAAAAAGGGAGAGGAATTCAGACTTATCCAAAAGATCTCCGGAAAATCATTTGACGATTATGTTGCCGTCGACGTGGCCGATATCAACCAGAACGGCTTCAAGGAGATCATCGTCTCGAGTCATAACCAGAAAATCGTCGATTCCTTCATAATCGAGTTTAGGAATGGCGCATTCGTCACCATAGCCGCCGACCTCCGCTGGTTCATGAGAGTGATTGTGAACTCTTCGGGGATTCCCCTCCTCCTCGGGCAGCGAATGGGCGTAGATAATCCGTTCGACACCCCGATATATGAAATATCGTGGCAAAACGGTGAGTATCGCGAAGGCCGGAAAATGCGGATACCGGAAGGACTTTCTGTCTACGGCCTTACTCTGGAAAGGCTCGGGGCAAGCGGACCGGAAAAGGTCGTCACACTCGGCACTGATGATTACCTCCGCATCTTTGAACAGACGGATAAACCTCTCTCCAAGGTAACCATCTTCGGCGGCAGCAATGAATTTCTCTGGAAGAGCGATGATCAATACGGTGGGAGCAACACCACTATTGATCCCTCGATGCAGTTCAGAGGCTCGAATACCGCTGATGATCCGGAGATCACCTTCATTAATCTCAGGATCGTGACGTACGATTTCAAAAAGGACGGAAAGCCGGAGTTCATTCTCGTGAAGAACTTGTCTTCATCCGCTCGCCTGTTCTCTCGTGTGAAACTCTTCACCTCTGCCGAGGTCTATGATCTTGAATGGGACGGCAGGGGCATGGTAGAGAACTGGCGGACAAAGAAGATAAACGGTTATGTCGCGGATTACCAGTTCAAAGACATCAACAATGACGGCGAGAATGAGGTTGTGCTCGCCCTGGTTCTCTCCGTGGGCGGAACCCTCAGGGAGAGAAGCGTGCTCGTCGCGTACTCTCTGAAGGGCCAATAGAGAGGTTGACAATTCCGGAATACTGGTATATTGCGTGCTAACCAACGTAAGCAGCAAGGGCGCCCAACAGGGTGAGTGTATGTGTTCACATTTCGAGGCTGCCCTAAATGACACTGGCGGTGTAGCTCAGCCGGTTAGAGCATACGGCTCATATCCGTAGTGTCCGGGGTTCAATTCCCTGCACCGCCACCAATATGTTCGAAAGCCCGGTCCCTCGCCGGGCTTTTGTGCGTCTTATCGTGAGGCGAACATGGAGGAGCAGTTCGGACCGGCGCGGTGGGCACAAAACCCTCATCTCCAGACCATATTCGGCAGTTTGCGGCTGCGGGTCTTGGGGAAAAACGAAATGATCGACGCCTCGAATGAGACGATCGTCGACGCCGGCAATGGCGCACGTCTCCTCGGCTACCATTCACCCCAGCCGGGGAGACCGCCGAGGGGACTGATCATCCTCCTGCATGGCTGGGAAGGCAGCGCCGACTCAACGTATATCCTCTCGACGGGACTTTATTTTTACCGGCGGGGATACGAGATCTTTCGTCTGAATCTCCGGGATCACGGGAACAGCCACCATCTGAATCAAGCGCTCTTTCACGGGGCACTGACGGAAGAGACCGCCCTGGCTATCAGCAATATCGCCCGTCTTCTCCCCGAAGGACCCTGTTATCTCATCGGCTTTTCGCTGGGAGGAAACTTTGCTCTCCGGATCGCCCTCAGACAATCCGTCTCCCCTATTTCCAATCTGAAGGAGGTCTTCTGCATCAGCCCTGCCCTGGATCCCTATAAATCCACCCTGGCGATCGACTCCGGCTTCCCGGCGTACCGCCACTATTTCCTCGGCAAATGGAAGAGATCACTTCGGAAAAAACAGCGTTTGTTCCCCGATCGGTATCACTTCGACGACATCCTTCATCACGATACCTGCATGGGGCTGACCGAGGCCATCATGCCCTATTTCACTCAATTCGGATCTTACCGCGACTACTTCCGTCATTATACCCTCACCGGAAGCGCCCTGGGTTCCCTGACACTTCCGGTCACGATCTTTACCGCCGACGATGACCCGGTCGTGGCCGGTGAAGATTTCCGTCTCCTGCCACGCAGCCGATATCTTCAGCTCTCTCTACAGAAGCACGGCGGGCATTGCGGATTCCTGGATCCCTTCCCCTGGGGCTGCTGGTATGAACGACGGATCGCCTGCCTGATAGAGCAGAGGGAGAGAGATGAGTGAAATGAGCGCTGCTCCCCGACTATTGAGATGCAGGGAGGAGTTCCTGGCACAGGCAACCGAACGACTCGGGGTTCACCCTTCGGATTTTCATTCGGAGATGGAACAGATAACCAATTCCGGGAGAACCGCCGCCCCACGTCTGGCAGCGGGGGTTCTTCTTCCCCTCATCTTTCGCTACTCCCCATGCCACGGTGATTCAGGAGAGGGACAGTTCGTGTTTCAGCTCATCAAGCGCTCCTCGCGGGTATCGCAGCCCGGAGATCTGAGCTGTCCCGGAGGGATGATTCACCCCTTTATGGACCGCTTGCTCCGGCCCCTGCTACTCCATGGCCCGCTTCCGATCATCCGCGGACCGGCGCGTGCCTATGCGCTCCGACGGGACCGAAAATCCCTCCCGATCATCACCCTTTTTCTTGCGAACGCCCTGCGCGAATCCTGGGAGGAGATACGACTTTCCCCCTGCCGCGTCCGCTTCCTCGGGCCGCTCCCAACGTACCGTCTGACCCGCTTCCAACGGACGATCTTTCCGCTGGCGGGTTTTGTGGAAAGACCGGGAACGCCCTGTCCCAACCGTGAGGTGGAAAAGATCGTGGAAATCCCCCTGGCCTCCTTCTTCCGGGAAGAGCTTATCGGCTGCTACACCCTCTCCGGACCGGATGGGGCCGAACCCGGCGTGTCGGGATCGCTCCGCTATCCCTGCCTGATCCACCGCAACCTTCCCGGCGAAGAAGAGATTCTCTGGGGAGCTACCTTTCATATCATCGTTCAATTCCTCGGGATCGTCATGGATTATCAGCTTCCCGATTGGATGAAGGGTCCCGTGATCCAAAGAACGCTGAGTGCCGATTATCTGACCGGAAGGTCATCGTCATAGACGGATTCATGCCTTTTTTCTTGACAGACCGTACAGTGAGCGGATAGCTTCATCACGAAAAAGCCGAGAAGTACCGTCCGCGACGGTACGAACAAGGGGCCGCGATGGTTACAACAAGAGCCGCAGAGATTCCTCCATTCATCGTCATGGATGTCCTGGAGGCCGCCCAGGAGATGGAACGCGCCGGTGAGCATATCATCCATCTCGAGGTGGGAGAGCCGGATTTCGACACACCGGAATGCATCAAGGAAGCCTGTCGTGCGCGCCCTGCGGGACGGGAAGACCCACTACACCCATAGTCTCGGCCTCCTTGAGCTGAGGGAGTCGATCTGCAACCATTATCATGAGCGGTACGGCGTGACCGTTTCGCCCGATCAGATCCTCGTAACCTCCGGCACCTCGCCGGCCATGATGATCCTCTTTGCCGCTCTTCTCGAGAAGGGCTCTGAGGTGATCATCTCGGACCCCCACTACGCCTGCTATCCGAACTTCATCCGTTTTTTCGAGGGATCGCCCATCTGTGTGCCGGTTCAAGAATGCGATGGGTTTCAGTACACGCCGGCGGCGATCCGGGAAAAGATCTCCCCCCGTACCCGGGCGATCCTGATCAATTCTCCCTCTAATCCGACCGGAAATCTCCTGAGCGGGGAAAGAATGGCTCAGATCGCTTCGCTGGGTGTCCCCGTCATCTCCGATGAGATCTATCACGGCCTCGTGTACGAGGACGAGGAGCACACAATCCTGGAATTTACCGACAACGCCTTTGTCCTGAACGGTTTTTCCAAAACCTACGCAATGACCGGGTGGCGTCTTGGATACCTGATTGCTCCCCGGCATTACATCCGGCCGATGCAGAAAATCCAGCAGAATCTCTTCATCTCCCCCAATTCCTTTGTCCAGTGGGCCGGTGTAGCGGCCCTCGCCGAAGCGGGGCCCGATGTGCTCCGCATGAGATCGCTCTATAATGAGAGGAGAAAGTTCATAGTCCACCGGCTCCGGGAGATGGGCCTCGGCATTTGCGTGGAACCCACCGGCGCATTCTACGTCCTCGGCAATATCCGAGGCTTTTCGCGCGACTCCTATCAGACGGCGTTTGACATCCTGAAACGGGCCCGCGTCGGTGTTGCACCCGGCGTCGATTTCGGCAAGAACGCCGAGGGCTACCTGCGCTTCTCCTATGCCAATTCACTGGAAAACATCAAGGAAGGGATGACCCGTATGGAACAGTATCTCAGAGAACGCAGAGGATCTTGACTACCACCCGTGCATCATGGAAGGCTATTGTCTTCGATTTTGATGGAACACTGGCCAAGCTGAATATCGATTTCGCCGCCATGCGGTCCGACGTTCTGGAGCTGATCTCCCGGCACCGGATCCCGGCGGAGGGGATCAGGAAATTTCATATCCTGGAGATGATCGATGCGGCAGGCGCCCTTCTCGCAACCGAGCACCCGGAAGAGGCAATACCCTTTCGCCGTACTGCCCATGCACTGATCACCGCCAGAGAGATCAAAGCCGCCGAGCTGGGGGAGCTTTTTGACACGACAAAGATGTTGCTGTGCGAGCTGCGGCGTCGTTTCATCCGGACCGGTGTCGTCACGAGAAACTGCCGGGCGGCCCTTCATCGTCTATTCCCCGACATCGATCACTACTGTCAAACCGTCCTGACCCGCGAAGATCCATTCCGCGTCAAACCCCATCCGGACCATCTGAACGCAGCGTTGAATGCGCTGGGAGCTGCCCCCGCCGATGCCGCGATGGTAGGCGATCATCCCCTGGACATGCAGCTTGGAAGAGAGGCGGGAACCGCCGCGATCGGCGTTCTGACGGGCAATTCCACGCGAGAGGAGCTTCTTCACGCCCGGGCTGATCTGGTAATCCCAAATGCTGCATACATCCTCGATATTCTCCCCCGATATCCCCGATGATCACGGAGATGGCATCAGATTCTTTTCTTGACAGAGAAAGGAAACAACGGTTAGTATACTGCGATTTTACGTTACGGTTTTCCCCTTTATCCGAAGCTCGCGAAGAGGGTTCTCCTGATGGGTTTTGAAAACAAGATGAGATCGATGGATGACTGGAAAAAACTCTACCCTGAAAAGTTTACCGATGAGGAGGTCGTATTCAGTCACATCCGTCGTGGCGATCATATCTTTGTCGCCTCGGGGTGCGGCGAGCCCCAATACCTCGTCAGAGCGATGGTCGGTTACGTCGAATCCCACCCCAAGGCATTTTTCGATACGGAGATCATCCACGTCTATTCCTTCGGCATAGCTCCTTATACCGATCCTAAATTCAAGCGCAACTTCCGTCACAACTCGTTTTTCGTTGGAAACAACACCCGCGGTCCCGTCAACCAGGGGTTGGCGGATTATACGCCGGTCTCTCTTTCCGATGTGCCGGCCCTGATCAAGAGCGGTTCCGTGCAGATCGACGTGGCGTTGGTGCAGACCAGCCTTCCTGACGATCACGGCTATCTGAGTCTCGGCATCAGCGTGGATATGGTTAAAGCAGCCACGGACAAGGCATCCACGATCATCGCTCAGGTCAATGCCAACATGCCCCGTGTTCACGGCGACGGTTTCATCCACATCAAGGACGTCAATTTCATCATCCGCCACGACGAACCCCTCCTGGAGCTCCCGGCGATCGCCCTCACGGAGACAACGCAGCGCATCGGAAACTACGTGGCCAGGCTCGTCCAGGACGGCGACACCATCCAGGTCGGATACGGAGGGCTGCCGAATGCGGTCATGGCAAACCTCTACGGGAAGAAACACCTTGGCGTTCATACCGAACTCCTCAGCGACGGTCTCGTGGATCTGATCAAAGCAGGGGTCATCGACAATTCCCGGAAAAACCTGAATCCGGGCAAAACCGTCGCCTCTTTTTCCATGGGGAAGACGGAGACCTACGAATTTCTCAACGACAATCCTTCCATCCTCTTTCGAACCATCGACTTCACCAACGACCCGCTCAAGATTGCCCAGCAGGATAATATGGTGGCGATCAACAGTTCCCTGGAGATCGACCTCACCGGTCAGGCCACCTCGGATTCGATCGGCGGCAGATTCTACAGCGGCGTCGGTGGTCACCAGGATTTCATGCGGGGCGCCCTGCTTTCGAAGGGCGGTAGGACCATCCTCGCCATCAAGTCGACGGCCATGAACGATACCATTTCCCGAATCGTCCCTTCCCTCCGGGAATCAGCGGGAATCACCCTGAACCGGGGAGATGTCCGATATGTGGTGACCGAGTACGGTATTGCCTACCTCCACGGGAAAAATGTCCGGGAGAGGGCAATGGCGCTGATTTCCATCGCCCATCCGAAATTCCGCCCCTGGCTTATCGAAGAGGCGAAAAAGCGGGGCATCATCTACCGGGACCAGGCCTACATCCCCGGGAAAAGGGGAGAATATCCGGAAAACCTCGAAACCCACCGGACCACGAAAACGGGCCTGCAGATCTTCCTCCGGCCCGTCAAGATCAGCGATGAACCTCTGATCAAAGACTTCTTCTATTCTCTCTCCGACAGGAGCCTTAACCGCCGGTTTCTTTCCAAACGCAAGGACATGCCGCACGAACGTCTGCAGGATTTTGTGATCATCGATTACACGACAGAAGTGGTCATTCTGGCCATCATCGGCTCTGCCGACAAAGAACTGATCGTCGGTATCGGGCAGTACGGCATTGACGAGCAATCCCACACCGCGGAGGTGGCATTCGCCATCCGCGACGACCACCATAACCGCGGCATCGGAACGGAAATGCTCTCCTACCTCACCTACCTTGCCAGGAGGGAGGGACTTTTGGGCTTCACCGCCGAGGTTCTCATGGACAACAAGCCGATGCTCCATGTGTTTGAAAAAGGCGGCTTCGACATCAAAAAGAAAAGTGACGCCGGCGTTTACGATATGAAAATGGCCTTCATCGGGGAGGTGAAATAGATGGATACAATCGTGGTGACCTCCATGCGCCAGAGCGCCGGCAAGACGAGCATCATCATCGGCATCGCGAAGGCATTGAACAAGAAGATCGGCTATATCAAACCCTTCGGAGAGCGGTTTCTCTACCGCAAGAAGAGGCTGTGGGACTATGACGCCGCACTGATCACCAATATCTTCGGCCTCGAAGAGAACCCTGAGGATATGAGCATCGGCTTTCACCACGCAAAGCTTCTCTTTATGCTGAATGAAGTAACCGCCGGGGAAAAGCTCCGGGAGCTCTCGGAGAGCGCGGGAGAAGGAAAAGAGCTGTTCTTTGTCGAGTGCGGGAAAGACATCACCTATGGCGCCTCAGTCCACCTCGACGCCATTTCGATCGCCAGACAGTTGGACTCCCCGCTCATCGTGGTCGCCGGCGGTGATGAGAACACGCTCCTCGATGACCTCATCTTCCTGAAGAGATATATCCAACTGGGCGGGGTGCGTTTGAAGGGCGTCATCATCAACAAAGTCGCGAACGCCGCAGACTTCTGCGATACACGGCTTCCGAGGATCAAGCGTGAACGGTATCGAGGTGCTCGGTGTCATCCCCTATTACAAGGAACTGCCCTATTTCTCCGTGAGTTACCTCGCCGATCGGCTGTTCGCCAAGATCATCACCTGCGAAGAGAAGCTGAGTCGCACCGCCAAGAACATCTTCATCGGCTCCATGTCGGTCGACGCCGCCCTGAAGAATCCTCTGTTCCGGCAGGAAAGCACGGTGATCGTTACCGGCGGAGACCGGCACGACATGATCATCGCTGCATTGGGAACCAACGCCACGGCGGTGATCCTCACCAACAACATCCTCCCGCCGTCAAGCCTCATCGCGGAGGCGGCCCAACGGGATATCCCCCTGCTCCTCGTTTCTGCGGACACGTCCGAGACCGCCCATCAGATCGCTTGTCTGGAATCGCTTCCCACGAAGGATGACTCCGAAAAGATCGCCCTGATCGAACAGATGGTCCGGACCAATGTTAATCTTGCGGCCATTTTCCCGTCATCGGGTGCCCTATGAATCCGGAAGTGTTTCGGGAGTACGATGTCCGAGGCGTAGTAGACAGCGATCTGAACCCCGATTTTGTCTATCTTCTGGGCCGGGCGATCGGCACCTATGCCGTGCGTCACGGCGTCCGAACCATGGCCCTGGGCCGGGACTGCCGTCTCAGTTCGGAAGCCTATCAGGATGCCATCGGCCGGGGGATCATGGCCGCGGGGGTCGATGTGACCGATATCGGCCTGTGCGCCACCCCGATGCTCTATTTCTCCATCCGCCACTTCGGGACGGAAGGCGGCGTGATGGTCACGGGAAGCCATAACCCTCCCGACTTCAACGGCTTCAAGATCTGCATCGGCCCCGATACGATCTATGGAGAGGAGATCCAGGAGCTGCGGCGGATCATCGAAGAGGGGACATACATCGCCGGGAAAGCGAAGTCCGTCAGAAAAGAGATCGCAGCCGCTTACGAAGACTACATCTTCGACCATGTCCGGGTCGCGCCGGGTCTCCGGATCGTTCTCGACGGCGGGAACGGTGTCGGCGGTTATTTCGCCCTCCCCCTTTTGAAACGATACGGCTGCCGGGTTTCGGACATCTATTGTGAACCGGACGGCCGATTTCCCCATCACTTTCCCGACCCGACCGTCCCCGATAACCTCCGGGAATTGATCCGTCTCGTCCGCGAAGAGAAGGCGGACGCCGGCATCGCCTATGACGGAGACGCCGATCGCATCGGCGTGATTACCGACCGGGGAGACGTCCTCTGGGGTGATGAACTTCTCCTGCTCTTCTCCCGTTTCATCCTGAAAAAGAATCCCGGCGCCACCATCATCGGCGAGGTAAAGTGCTCGCAGAAACTGTATGACGACATCGCCTACAACGGCGGACGGCCTATCATGTGGAAGGCAGGCCACTCGCTGATCAAAGGAAAAATGAAACAGGAGCAAGCGCTCCTCGCGGGGGAGATGAGCGGACATATTTTTTTCGCCGACCGATACTTCGGCTACGACGACGCCATCTACGCATCCGCACGTCTGCTCGAGATCATCTCCGAATCGGGAAAGAGTCTGAGCGAGCTTCTGGCTGATCTCCCCCGTACCTTCACAACCCCCGAGATCCGGGTGGACTGCCCGGACAACATCAAGTTTCGCGTCGTCGAGGCCGTACGGGAGCACTTCCGGAAAACTCATGACATCATTTCCATCGACGGCGTGCGTATCCCCTTCGTCGATGGCTGGGGCCTGCTTCGGGCCTCGAACACGCAACCGGTCCTCGTCCTGCGTTTCGAAGCAGCCGCGGAGGATCGCCTCGCCGCCATCAGGGGAACCATCGAAGAGGTTCTGCATACGATTGTGAGGTCATTAGACTGAATCATGAAACCCCGCGGACAGGGAAACGGCAAGCGGAACATACCCGTCAACTGATGAACCTCCCACCCTGTAGAGGGTCATCAAAAAACGAGAGGGAGCCATGACGAACGGATTAGAAAAGAGAAGATTTCACCGTCTTGAATTCCCGATAGAAGTCACTGCCGAGATAGTAACGGTCGATGAAACGCCCAGAGGCCTCCCCCCGCTGCATATTGAAAGCCGCAATATTTCGAAAGCCGGGATATGCCTCGAAACAAAATCCCTGGAGATTGAAGGAGTCCACCTGCTTTCAGGAGCTCCCTGTGCGCGTGATAACCGCTTGCACATGACCATCGAGCTCATTCCGGGAGAGCCGCCATTTACCGCTGTCGGGGAGGTCCGCTGGTATGACGTTGCGCGCAATAAGACCGAATTTCTGTATCAGATAGGCATTGAATTTTTAGAGATCAACGCAACGGGTAAAGACCAGATTCACCGGTTTTTAAAAAGCCATAAAATCAACGGGGGGCTTTTTCACAAGCTCTTCGGTTAGCACCATTCCCTGTCACAAACAAGTTATTGTTATTGCTCAAAAGATTTTTCGCAATTTATCTTGACACGTAAGAATTGACCATTATAAGAAACACGATATGATGGCGTCTTCCGCATACCTGTGGGGATTGATCGGCTCAATGTGACAAGGTCAGGCAGAAATACTCCATGGATTATTCTATTTTAATTCAAGTCGTCGTTGCGGGAGTGGCCACCGGCGGTGTTTATGGCCTGATCGCCCTTGGATTTGTTCTCATTTATAAGGCCACCAGTGTTCTCAACCTGGCCATGGGTGAGTTCATGACCCTGGGCGCCTTCATCTGCTTCACCTCCTTAACCATGATTCATGTCCCTTTTTATATCGCTTTTTGCATCACGATTGTCTTTGCCGTCATTCTCGGGATCGTTATCGAACCTCTCATTTTACGGCCTATGATCGGAGAGCCGGTCATCTCGGTCATCATGGTGACCATCGGCTTGGGCGCAATCCTGAGGGGCCTCATGTATATGATCTGGGATCCCACGTACCGGACGTTCCCACCCATATTTCCACCCAAACCCCTGAACCTCGGTTTCGCGGTGATTCCTTCGGGACTCCTTTGGGGATTCATTTTTGCGCTGATTACGACCGTTGTCTTCATCGTGATCTTCAAATTCTCCCGTACCGGTGTGGCCATGCGGGCCACCGCCAATGACCAGCAGGCTGCACTATCCATGGGCGTCAGCGTGAGGGGCATCTTCGCTCTTTCCTGGAGTTTTGGCGCCATTGCCGCCGTCATCGGCGGGATTGTAATCGGCAATATCAGCGGCATCGACATCTACATGGGAGATATCGGCCTCGCCGCGTTGTCCGTCATCATCCTGGGGGGGTTGGACAGCATAGGAGGAGCGATCCTGGGTGGGTTTATTGTCGGCATATTGCAAAATTTGGCGGGGTTGTACATCGACCCGCTCATCGGCGGGGGAGCGAAAGAGGTGGCCCCGTTTTTTATTATCCTGCTCATCATCATGATTCGGCCTTACGGGCTATTCGGCAAAGTCACCATCGAAAGGGTTTAGGTCGCCGTTACCAACGATGAAACGGGTTGATGCCTAATGCGCTGTGGCGATTTCAAAGAAAATTACATAGAAGATGAAGCGATCTTCCCTTCCTGTTTCGTCAAATTCTGGCTAGTCCTCTTCTTGATTTTCCTGGCCACCTTTCCCTTCATTGCCAATGCCCACCTGCTTTACATCGCCAACATGATCGGTTTCGCAGTGATCGGGGCGGTCGGTCTGAACCTGTTGACGGGATTTACCGGACAGATCTCCCTCGGTCATGCCGCCTTCATCGGCGTCGGCGCCTACACATCGGCCATCCTGGTGACGCGCTACGGGATCTCGTTCTGGTTATCCATCCCGTTGTCCGGTCTGGTTTCCGCACTGGCCGGCATGGTAATCGGCATCCCCTCCCTGCGGGTCAAAGGGCTGTATCTTTGCATCGCAACCCTGGCGGCCCAGTTTATTTTTGGATTCACCTTTGTCCACTGGGAATCGATGACCAAGGGGATCACCGGGATCCATATCCCGCCGCCGGCGATCGGCAGTTTTCAATTCGATACCGAAAAAAGTTTCTACTGGATCACCCTTCTCTTCGTCATCCTGGGCGTGGGCTATGCCCGGAATCTGGTTCGTTCCAAAATGGGACGGGCCTTTGTGGCCATCCGCGATCGGGATCTTGCCGCCGAGATCATGGGAATCAACCTCTTCCGCTACAAATTGAGCGCCTTTGCAATCAGCTCCTTTTACGCGGGCGTTGCAGGGGCTTTGTGGGTCAGTTTTTTAAAGGTCGTGACCCCGGAACATTTCCCCTTCATGCTCTGCATCCAGTATCTCGCCATGGTGATCGTCGGAGGGTTGGGAAGCGTGATCGGCTCCATTTTCGGCGCCGTTTTCATGACCTTGATTCCCGAAATTCTGAATGTCCTGTCCGATATGGTCAAATCCTATGCGCCGGGAATGGCGAAAATGATCATTCCCTTCAAACAGGTTGTCTTCGGATCCCTGATTGTCGGCTTCCTCATTTTTGAACCCCGGGGGCTGGCTGAAATCTGGAGCCGCATGAAAAAGTTCTTCACCCTGTGGCCTTTTTCCTATTGAGGGTCACTTCGGAAAAGGAGGTGATTTCCACTCATTCTTGGGAAATCCATATCGCATCAACGTTTCTTTATTTTAGGAGGGAGCCGATCATGAAGAAAATTATTTTTTGTATCCTCAGTCTTATCTTGTCGCTTGGGCCGTTCAGCATCGCCATCGCCCAGAAACTGCCGACAATCTGCGCAGTTCACCCCTTTACGGGCCGCTTTGCCTTTGCGGGAATCGAAGGGAGCGCCGCCATGCAGGATGTCGTTGACATGACCAATGAAGCAGGTGGCATCAACGGGAAAAAGATACAATACTATTGGGCGGACGGTGAATATAAAGACGATGTCGGGATTGCCGCCTTCAAGCGCCTCTATGCCCAGTATACCCCGCAGGTGATGTTCGGACAGAGCACCGGCATGACCAAGGCCCTGGGTCCCGAGATCAAGAGCCGGTATAAGGTTCTCTACTCCGCGTACACCATGACCAGTGAGGCGGCCAATCCAAAAGAAAATCCCTATCTGTTCATCGCCGCCCCCACGTACGCCGAGCAGTTCGGCGTTCTTCTGAAATACATTGCCAAAGAAAAACCCGGCGCCAACATCGCGTTCTTCTACAGCGACACGGAATTCGGCAGGGAGCCCATTCCCGCGGGCAAGGAGATGTGCAAGAAAATGGGGCTGAACGTGGTAGCCGAAGAGGTTTCCCAGGTGGGCGGGGTCGATCTCACGACACAAATCCTCGATATGAAGTCCAAGAAGGTGGATTACTGCATCTTCCAGGGATTCGTCAGCAATCCGATTGCGGCGGTGATCAAGCAGAGCAAGGATTATGGCCTGAACGCCAAGTTTATGGGGACCTTCTGGTCGACGGAAAAACAGCTCTTAAATGAGTTGGGGCCTCTGGCCGGCGAGTATGTCGGGGTTTCCGCCTACTCCTTCTTTTACCAGGATGACCTCCCGATGATGAAGAAGATCAAGGAATGGACAAAAAAGAAATACCCCACGATTGAGTATCGTTCCCAATCCTATATGCAGAACTATATGACCACCCTTCTTTTTGTGGAGAGCTTCAAACGAGCCGACAAAATGAAAGGCGGCATTACGGCAGACAACATGGTCAAGGCATTCCAATCGATCAAGAATTATGACGTCGGCGGGCTGATGCCGCCGGTGACCATCAAAGACAACAGCATTCCGGTAGGAAGGGTCTACCGCGGCAATGCAAGTACGATGAAATTTGATCCGATCTCCGATTGGATTCGCATGGATTGATCGAGGTTATTGAAAATCATATCCCTCTGCGCACTGTACATTTTTCGACCGAAAAATCTCCGATGTGCGCTTCCGGGATATGATTTTCAAATTTCGCAAAAGTTGCAATCACAATTTTTCCCCTTTTCCGCCGTCCGGCAGCGGGCTGACGGCGGGAAGAGGAAAAAATGACAGGAAATAGAGCGTGGACATTTCAACACTCCCGGGATTATTGAGAAGAAATGCCCTCCGGTTTGGGGAGAAGAGGGTTGCCCTCCGCGAGAAGGAGTTCGGAATCTGGCAGTCGATGACCTGGAAGGATTATTACGAAAATGTGAAGTGCCTGGCGCTGGGTCTCCACCAGCTCGGATTCCGGAAGGGGGACAAGCTCTCGGTGATCGGCGATAACCGGCCTGAATGGTTCTATTCGGAACTCGCCGCGCAGTCTCTGGGTGGGGCCGTTGTCGGGATCTATCCGGACAGCCATCTGGACCAGGTCGAATACAACATCAACCATTCCGATTCAACCTTCGTGATGGTGGGAGATCAGGAGCAAGCCGATAAGATCCTGACCATCAAAGACAAATGTCCGAAAATCAAAAAAGCGATCGTGGATGATCCCAAGGGGATGAGAAGATATGACGACCCCATTCTGTCTTTCCTGAAGGATGTACAACAAACAGGTCGTGCGCTGGCGGATCAGAATCCGCTTTTTTTCGATGAGATGATCGATCAACTCTCCCCGGATGATGTGGGTTTAATCATTTACACCTCGGGAACGACCGGCCTGCCCAAGGGAAGCATGATTACCCACAGGAACATGACCAGCATCGGCCGATTCCTGGATGAGGTCGATGAAGCCAGGGAAACGGACAATTACGTCTCCTTTCTCCCGCTTTCCTGGATCGGGGAACAACACTTTGCCTTGTATTGGAGCCTGACGAAGGCCTTCACGGTCAATTTTCCGGAAAAGGTGGGAACCACCCAGCAGAACATACGGGAGATCGGTCCCGATCTGATGCTGGCGCCTCCCCGGATCTGGGAAAAGATGTGTTCCGACATCCAGGTCAAAATACAGGACGCCGCATGGATCAAGCGGTTGGTCTATAAAATCTTTTTGTCCGTCGGTTACCGGGCCACCGGTTTCAAGCTGAACAAGAAAACGCCCCCCGTCCATTTGCGGTTATTCAAGTGGATCGGGTATTGGCTCCTTTTCCGCTCGCTGAAAAATTACCTCGGACTGGCCAGGGTCCGTCATGTTTACACCGGAGGGGCTCCCCTCGGACCGGAAATATTCCAGATGTTCCAGGCCCTGGACGTCAACATCAAACAGGCCTACGGCATGACCGAGCTATCCGGGGGGACGCTGATTCACCGGACCGACGACATCCGCCTGGACACCGTGGGCAAGCCCCTTCCCGGAATCGAGGCCAGGATCTCCGACGATGGGGAGCTGATGGTCAAGGGGGATACGAACTTCAAGGGTTATTACAAGGACCCGGAGGCAACCCAGAAAGCGCTGCGGGACGGCTGGTTTCATACCGGCGACGCGGCGATCATCGACGAAGACGGCCAGGTCGTCATCATCGACCGGGTGTCGGACGTGATGAAGCTGGCGGATGGAGGCAAATTTTCTCCGCAGTTGATCGAGAACAAGCTGAAATTCAGCCCCTATATCATTGACGCCCTGGTGATCGGTCAGGACAAGCCCTTCATTACCGGAATGATCAACATCGACATGAACAACGTCGGCAAATGGGCGGAAAACAATCAGATCCCCTATACCACCTTCGCGGACCTCTCCCAGAAAGAGAGCGTCTATGAACTCATCGAACAGGAGGTGGCCAAGATCAATACAACCCTGCCCCGGGTGGCCCAGGTCAGGAGGTTTGTGCTGTTATACAAAGAGCTGGACGCCGACGATGAGGAGCTCACCCGGACCAGAAAGGTGAGAAGAAAATTTGTGGCGGAAAAGTACAAGCATCTCATCGACGCCCTCTATGGAGACGAGAAGGAACTGGAAGTGGAGTCCAATATCCGCTACCGGGACGGCAAGGGGTTTCAGATGAAGACCATGGTCAAGGTGCAGCATGTCGGGAGTTAGAAGATGACGCAACCCGTGGCGGAAGAGATCCAGCTTCAAGTGGAAGACATCCACCTGAGTTTCGGCGGCCTGAAGGTTCTGGCCGGGGTGAGTACGAGCGTCAAAAAAGGGGAGATCTTCTCGATCATCGGACCGAACGGCGCCGGCAAGACCAGCCTTCTCAACTGCATCAACCGGTTCTATACCCCGGATCAGGGGAAAATCATCTTTGAGGGGCAGAACATTTTAAAGCTGAAGCCCCATCAGTTGGCCGCACTGGGGATTGCCCGAACCTTTCAGAATGTGGAATTGTTCAAACACATGACGGTCGTCGACAACATCAAGCTCGGGCATCATGTCCATCTCCGGTCGGGATTCCTCTCCGGCGGCATCTACTACGGCAAGACCCGCCGCGAGGAGATGGCCTTGAGAAAAGAGATCGAAGAGAAGATCGTCGACTTCCTGGAAATCGAACAGATCCGGAAAAGCGTCGTCCATACGCTTCCGTTCGGTCTTCAGAAACGGGTGGAGTTGGCCCGCGCGCTGGCGATGAAGCCGAAGATCCTTCTGCTCGACGAACCGGCGACGGGCATGAATCTGGAGGAGACGGAGGATATCGCCCGTTTTATTCTCGATATCAATGAGGAATGGGGGGTGACGATCATCCTGATCGAACATGACATGGGGGTGGTCATGGACATCTCCGACCGCGTCTGCGTGCTCGACTTCGGCGAGAAGATCGCCGAAGGAGAGCCCGCCGAAGTGCGTCAAAACGAACAGGTGATCAAGGCCTATCTGGGTCAGGTCGATTTAACGTATTCGAGGCTGGGGGCATAGGCACGGTGGAGCCGTTACTGCTGGTCAATAACATCGAGGTGATCTATCACAATGTCATCCTCGTCCTGAAGGGGATGTCCCTTCAGGTCAAGCGAGGGACAGATCGTGACCATCCTCGGAAACAACGGGGCCGGTAAAACGACCACGCTCAAGGCGATATCCGGGCTTCTCGCTTCGGAGAACGGCAAGGTGACGGACGGCTTCGTCCAATTCAGGGGACAACGAATCGACCGCACCTCCCCGGAAAAGATCGTCCGCATGGGCATCTTTCAGGTGATGGAGGGGCGCCGCGTCTTCGGCGATCTGACGGTGGAAGAAAACCTGGTCATCGGGGGGCATACCAACAGGAACACCCGGAAAATGAAACAGGACATGGAAAAGGTCTTTCATTATTTCCCCCGTCTGGTTCAGCGCAGGCATACGCTGGCGGGCTATATCAGCGGAGGCGAGCAGCAGATGCTCGTCATCGGGAGGGGGCTGATGGCCTCCCCCCGGTTGATGCTCCTGGACGAACCCTCCATGGGTCTTTCCCCGCTCTTGGTTTCCGAAATCTTTGAGATCATCAAGCGGATCAACAAGGATGAAGGGGTAACCATCGTCCTGGTCGAACAGAATGCCCGTCTCGCCCTTTCGATTGCCGACCACGGATACGTGATGGAGAACGGCCGGATCGTGCTGGACGATCAGGCGGACAAGCTCGCAGAAAATGCCGATATCAAGGAATTCTACCTTGGCCTGACGGAAGTGGGCAAGAAGAGTTATCGGGAAGTGAAGCATTACAAGCGTCGGAAACGCTGGCTGACATGACAATCATAAGGAAGTGAACTATGGATCATATAAAAGTTGCAAAGGAAAGCGGCATCGCAACGGTCACGATGAGCAGGGGCAAGGTAAACGCCATCAACGAGGCGTTTGTCGATGAACTGGGCGCGGTCTTTAATGAGCTTGCCGCAGACGCAGAGACAAAAGCCGTCATACTGACCGGCGACGGAAAATTCTTCTCCTTCGGCTTCGATATCCCGGAATTCTTAAACTATTCAAAAAACGATTTCACCCGGTACCTGAAAAAATTCTGCGCCGTCTACACGCAAATGTTCCTTTTCCCAAAGCCGGTAATCGGCGCGATTAACGGGCATGCGACGGCAGGCGGGTGCATACTCGCGCTAACCTGCGACTTCCGCATCATGGTCACCGGCAAGGCCAAGATAGCCCTCAACGAACTGAATATCGGCGCTTCCATTTTTGCCGGGTGTGTCGGAATGCTGCAATCTGCCGTCGGCATGCGCAACGCGGAGAAGGTGCTTTTGACGGGGACCATGTATACGGCGGAAGAGGCACAGCGCATCGGATTGGTGGACAGCGTTACATCGGAAGAGACGCTTATGGCCGAGGCAAAAAAAATAGCGGTTGAGTTCTCGCAGAAAAATCCCGATGCCTTCAAAACCTTGAAAAACCTGCTGCGCAGACCGGCAGCAGAGCGTTTCATCAGGAGTGAAGAGGACTCAATACGTGACTTTATCGAGATATGGTATTCGGAACCAACCCGGAAAGTTTTAAAGGGAGTGGTGATAAATAAGTGATAATCGGCACGGGGCATAGAGCAGAGAGCGGAGGGACGAAGAATTACTGGTCGGGGCGGCAGGATTTGAACATGCATTACCAGGGTGTAAGGTACCGTAATCATGAATGATAAAAATCACTACCTGCCCGTTTACTGCCCGACATGATTTTCAGCCCTACCTTAACGCATCCTTTCTGAAATATGTATTTGACATAACTCGTAGAAGGAGCATGTTAATCGCGAAGATATCAATTGTTAACGAAAGTGAGTGCAAAAATGCCGGATTGGGGATTCTTGGGATATTCTTTAGCGATCATGTGCATCTTATTCGTCATTGGAATCCTTGGTGCCTTCATATCGTCCATGAACCATGCAGAAAGAAATAAAGTTCAATCATTCAAAGAAGACTTTCGCGAGTCTATCGTACATAGTCAACCGGAATGGGCTGAAATCAAGGATATCGCATTAACTCGAGGGATCACTACAAACAGCCTATATCAGGTAAT
>CAWFOM010000009.1:0-130772 GCA_963817385.1 uncultured delta proteobacterium | reverse complement strand
TGGCCAGGGCCGCCGCCTGGTGCCGCCCCTCGGGGAGAGCGGCGCGTCCGTCCGGCCGATGTAGCGGCCGCGGCATCCCTCGCCCAGCTCGCCGTGCCGAATGAGAATCAATCTCTGCGCCATCTCAGTTCCCCAAAATAAAAAAATCCCCGCGCCTTCCGACGTGGGGATGCCGTATTTCATCCTCAATCCGTTTCCGATCCGCGACCCCTCTCCGCGAGGGCCATACAATACAGGACAGCCTGCGGGCAGGTCTTCTGGCTTCCGGATCTTCCTCCGGCCGCGCCTTCCCATTCCCATGAACAGTGACGTCGAGCGGCCTTTGTCCCCGGTTACAGCGGCGGGACCGCGACGGACTCGCACCGTCTTCCCTGTCGCCCGAAAGGGCGACCCGCAGGGATATGAGTCATCTTTATTACAGCCCATTGTCGGTGTCAAGGGGAATTTCCGGAGGCCCCGGGATTCTTCTCCATTGCTTTTTCCCTCCTGCCGGTATATGAAAAAACCGGTTCCATTTCCCAATCGATTGAAAATCAGGACTTCATTTATGGCAAGCCGGACTACGGATCAAATCATGCAGAACCTGTCTGAGCGAACAAAACAAGCTGTTGCATACTATTGGCGATCGCGTACCCAACAGAGGCAAAAACAGGAAGAGGGCGGTAAGGCGGATCAGGGTTTGCGCAGCGCTGTCACCGGCGGCGCGCAAATGGACGGAGTCATAGATCTTTTAACGGAGCTCACTCGGGCTGTGGGTATGCCGGAGCAATGTATCTTTCGGGAGCGGGCTGTCGAACTGCCCGGTTTCTTCAGGCCAACAAAGGAATGGGATTTGTTGGTCGTGAAAGACCGGATGCTGATTGCAGCAATTGAGGCGAAATCTCAAGTCGGTCCCTCGTTTGGCAACAATTTCAATAATCGCACCGAGGAGGCTATGGGGAGCGCACTGGATCTATGGACCGCTTTCCGTGAGCGGGCATACCTTGATAGCCCGCAGCCATTTCTCGGATACTTCTTCATGCTTGAAGATTGTGCGGCATCCAACAAGCCGGTCGGCGTCAAGGAACCCCACTTCAAGGTGTTTCCGGAGTATGCGGGGGCCTCGTATATGAAACGGTATGAACTGTTCTGTCGAAAGCTTGTGTTGGAACGTCATTATACCGCTGCGGCATTCATCACCTCCGCCAGCTCTGAGGGTACTACGGGCACGTACACAGAACCGGCCCCCGATCTCTCGATGGATCGGTTTGCGAGGATGCTGGTGTCACATGTAAGGACCTTTGTGTAAGCCAATGACGCCAACAATTCACAGACTCATCAACGGCGACGCCCGGGACTTGTCTTTCCTGAATGACGAATCGGTTCATCTGGTCGTTACCTCCCCACCATACTGGAACCTCAAGCGTTACAACGAGAATCCCGATCAACTGGGCCATATCCAGGATTACGAGTCATTTCTTGCCGAACTGGACAAGGTCTGGCGGCATATCTTCCGAGTGCTCGTACCGGGAGGACGGCTCGTTTGCGTCGTCGGGGACGTCTGTGTTGCCAGACGTGACTTTGGGCGTCATCTGGTCTTTCCCCTCCATGCGGATATCTGCGTCCTGTGTCGGAGGATCGGATTTGACAATCTCAATCCGATCGTCTGGCACAAAATCTCCAATGCCTCTTATGAGGTGCCTAACGGATCGAAGTTTCTCGGGAAGCCCTACGAACCGAATGCCATTATCAAAAACGATATGGAATTCATTTTGATGCAGAGGAAACCGGGGGGATACCGCAAGCCGACGGATTTACAGCGGCAAAAGAGCATGATTGAAAAACAGAACTTCGGCAAATGGTTCCAGCAGATATGGAACATCCCCGGAGCTTCTCTGAAGAACCACCCTGCGCCATATCCGCTGGAACTTGCGGTGCGCCTGGTTCGGATGTTTTCGTTTACGGGAGACACTGTTCTGGATCCCTTTTGCGGCTCCGGAACTACGATGGTCGCCGCCTTGAGATATGGACGCAACAGCATCGGCGTGGAAATCGATCCGGAATACTGCCGTATGGCGGCGCGGTACTTGAAGGCCGAAAGCACCGATCTGTTCTCGACGGCTGAATTACGGTTCGAAAAGGCTGTGTGCGAAAGGGAACGCTTCATGGTCAGGGAGGACGAAGAGCTGTACCACTGCCGGCCTGCAAAGAAACGTCTCAGCGAGGCAGGCGGACAACCGGGTAAAGTAGATTAGGCAGCGATCTCTTTGAATGGACAGGAGGGAGCAGGTATGGATGGATCGTTTTACGCCTATCAGGTGGTTCGGGAGGGGGAGGGGTTCCGGGGACGGATCGTGAAGCTGCCGTTCGACGCGCTGCCGCCCGGGGATGTCCTGATCAAAGTCGACTATTCGTCGCTCAACTACAAGGACGCTCTCTCCGCCACGGGGAATCCCGGGGTGACCCGAAAGTATCCCCACATCCCGGGGATCGATGCGGCCGGCAGTGTCGCTGAGTCCGCGGCGGGGGCGTTCAAGCCCGGCGAGAAGGTCCTCGTGACGGGCTATGACCTGGGGATGGACACGGACGGCGGATACGCCGAGTACTGCCGCGTCCCTGCGGGCTGGGTGGTCCCGCTGCCCAAGAGACTCGATCTCCGGGAGTCGATGATCCTGGGGACGGCCGGCTTCACCGCCGCGCTCGGCATCCGGCACATGCTCCACAACGGCCTTGCACCTGGGAAGGGGCCGGTCCTCGTCACCGGCGCCGCGGGCGGCGTGGGGAGCGTGGCGGTCTCGATCCTCGCGAAGCTCGGCTTCCAGGTCACGGCGGCGAGCGACCTGGCGCAAACGGACTACCTCAAGGAGATCGGCGCCGCCGAGGTGATCTCCTGGGAGACCCTCAACACCGAATCCCCCAAGGCGATGCTCAAGGAGCAGTGGGCCGGCGCTTACGACACGGTGGGCGGGAGGACCCTCGAGAACGTGATCAAGTCGATCCGTTACCTGGGTGTCATCGCCAACTGCGGGATGGTAGGCGGCGGGGCGATTTCCACCAGCGTCTTTCCCTTCATCCTCCGGGGGATCAAGCTCCTCGGGACCGATTCGGTCCAGTGTCCGATGGATGTGCGCCTCCAGGTGTGGGAGAAGCTCGCCGGCCCGTGGAAACCCGCCCGCCTGGAGCGGCTGGTCAAAACGATCACGCTCGACGATCTGGACGACGTGATCCAGGTCATCCTGAAGGGGAAAAGTACGGGTCGGACCCTGGTCGTGCCGGAGACGAAGACGAAGGGCTGAGCGGAAATCCACCTTTACGAGCGGGTTTTCCTGATCCCCTTCCACGTCCTCCTGTTCAGCGCAAATAGGAGCGCCATTAGGATAGCCATATACCCAAGCACGTAAATTCCCAAACCCCTCCGCTCGCGTGCCGAAGGGTCGGCCGCATAATCAAGGAAGACGCAAACGTCCTTCGCCTTCCGGGCAAGCTCCGGATCGTCCTTGGAGAATGGGGGAGGCATGGCGATATTGGGGAAAAACGAATTTTTCTCCGGGGTATCGTTAAAGCCGACAAGAAGGGCATAAATATATGCGGATCCCTTGCCGCCGCCGCCCCGCGCCTTCGTCATGAGGTTCAAGTCGGGGGGCGCCTTGCCGAAGGCGGTCTGGGCGTTCCTGGCTGGCATTCTTGCTTCAAAACCTGAATATTTGAGGCTATGGCAGCCTTGACAGGAAGCCCGGAAAACCTCTTCCCCCCTCTTGATCGCCGCGTCGCCCGTATCCGGGCCTAGTGCCGGCGCCTCCGCCCCCGCGGCCCAAAGGGCCAACGGAAAGAGAACGACCATGACCGCCATGAAAAAGGGCTTTTTCATATCTCATCCTCCCGCGGTAACGGCCGCACTTTCTCAATGGCCGGGAGCAATGGGAGAAGCAGAAAATAGAGGAAGTAGTAGGAAGTTGCCGCCCTTCCGATGAGCGGCATCGAACCGGGCGGTTGCAGGCCTACGTATCCCAGGAAAAGGACATCGAGGAAGAACAGCCAGGTCAGGACCTTTTTTACCGGCCGGTACCGGGCGCTTCTCACCGGGGAGCGGTCCAGGTAAGGCAGAAAAGCAAGGATCAGGATGGATCCGCCCATTGCCGCCACCCCGCCGAGTTTCTAGGGTATGGACCTGAGGATTGCGTAGAAGGGGAGGAAGTACCACTCCGGGACGATATCGGCCGGCGTGACCAGAGCGTTGGCCGGTTCGGAGTTGATCGGTTCAAGGAACAAGTCCGGCTGGAAGAAAACGACGTACAGGTACAGGGTAAAAAAGAGTGATATGAACCAGAGATCCTTGGTGATGTAGCGAGGTGCAAAGGGGATAACGGCAGGTCCGTGCTTGTCCAGTTCTATCCCCGCAGGATTGCTGCTTCCTACCCGGTGCAGGGCGGTTAGATGCATCACCACGAGCAAGCCGATCACGCCGAGGGGTATGAGTGTGGTATGCAGGGAAAAGAATCGTCCGAGGGTTGGATCGCCTATGGCAAAGTCGCCTCTTAGCCAGATGACGAAATCGGCGCCGATGAAGGGTATGGCGCTGAAGAAGTCGGTGACGACCGTCGCCCCCCAGTAGGACATCTGCCCCCAGGGAAGGAGATACCCCATGAAGGCCTCCGCCATAAGGCTCAGGTAGATGGCGAGCCCTATCCACCAGATGAGCTCCCGGGGGCTTTTGTACGATCCGTAATAAAGACCCCTCGCCATATGCACGTAAACGGCAAAGAAAAAACCGGTCGGCCCGATGGCATGGAGAGAGCGGATAAGCCAGCCGTAATTGACGTTCCGCACGATATGCTGGACGCTGTCAAAGGCAAGATTCGTGTCCGGCTTGTAGTACATGGTAAGCCATATGCCGGTGAGAATCTGAACCATCAGAAAGACGCCGGCAAGGGAGCCGAAGTTCCACCAGTAGGTGAGGTTTTTTGGCGTCGGGTACCGGGTGATGTGCTTTTCGATAAACTCCGTCAAGGGGAAACGCCGGTCGATCCACTCCCGCAGTGCTGGCATGAGTTACTCCTTACGTTATGCCGTGGGCAGCTCCTGTATCTTTCTGATGTCCTCGCCATACCCGGAAAAATTTGCGGTCCCGATCCTCAGTTTGTTGTTCTCCGCGAGTGCATAGGGAACGAGATGAAGATTCTCCGGCGGCGGTCCGTCAAGCCTCCTCCCCAGGGTGTCATACTTCCCCCCGTGACAGGGACAGTAGAATCCGGGCTGATCGAACCCGGGAATCTTCTCCGGCTGCCAGCTCGGGATGCATCCCAGATGGGTGCAGATCCCGATGCACACCAGTAAATCGGGCTGTTTCACCCTCTCCACCGGGGTGGCGGGGTCCCTCAGACCGGCAACATCCATCCTATCCGTTTTGTCGATCATCTCCTGGGTTCTCTTCAGGATGAAGACCGGCTGCTTCCTCCACAGGAGCACCCTGAATTCTCCCTCCTTCATCCCGGAGATATCCACCTCCATGAGGCCGGCCGCGATAATGTCCTTGGTGGGGCTCATGGCCCTGATGAAAGGGACCGCCGCGAACCCGAGTCCGCAGGCCCCTACCGCTGCGGTGGTAATGGTCAGGAAGTCCCTTCTGGTCACCGCACCATCCGTTTCATGTTCCATAATGTTTTCCCATGCTTTTTATTTATTGCTGTTGTCGATACCCCGGGGAAATAATAAACGCATCACTTTACATACTATGCAACATCGGCAATGGCCGATCAATGAGGAATCAATGATGGGTGAATGGTAGGAAATACCTCACAAGGAATAATGAAGGGAATCTTACTATTTCCCCTTCAGATAGCTCACATAGTATGATGCCGTTTCCTGCGGTTTTTCCAACATGGGGATATGTCCCGTATCTTTCATTATGACGGTTTTGTAATTTTTCAGATTCTTCTCCAGAACCGAAACGCCTCCCACATCCAGAATCTTGTCGGCATCTCCCCAGATGATTAAAACAGGCGCCTGAATTTGAGGCAAATAGGGGACCAGGAAGTTTTCGATGGAAGAGAGCGTCTCTTTTGTCGGGGTCCACTTCAGATCACCCCATATTTTTTTATTAAAATCGGCATGCGCGATCGCATCGGCAGCCAACACTTTTTTAAACTGGGAAGGCATGAATGGAGGTTTTGCAAAGCAGAGGCTGAGCAATTTATCAAAATCTTCGGTACCGCCGATCAGTAAAGGATTCTTGCCATTTTTTATCAGTATCGCCACCTCACTTGGGTTCGGAGATCCGACGCCGCCAGGCGCCAGCAGCGCTATGGTCAACACCTTTTGGGGATATTTTGCGCCATACATTGCGGCAAACATCCCTCCCATCGAATTTCCCGCCAAATGAAATTTTTCGAGTTTCAGCACCTCCGTGAACCGGTCGATCCGCTTGAGTTGCTGTTCCGCATCATAACTATCATTTTGTATCTGAGAGCTTTCACCAAACCCTGGAAGATCGGGAATTACTACATGGTAGTCACTTGTCAGGTACTTTGAAAATCGCGTCCAGTTGTCTTTGTTGGCGCCAAAGCCATGAATCAGTAATATCGTTTGCCCTTTTCCCCCTTCCAGATACGCTATTTTGTGATCGTCAACCTGGATTTCCTTCTTGACCAAGCCGGCAGAATGTCTATCCGCTTTCACCGCCAGATTGAACAACGTTTCCGGAAATAGAAAATAAATCCCAACGAGCAATAAAACAAGGAGCCCAAAGCTGACCGCCAATATCTTTCTCATCTTGAACCTCCTTCCATAATG
Organism: uncultured delta proteobacterium; assembly: GCA_963817385.1. Taxonomy (GTDB): domain Bacteria; phylum Desulfobacterota; class Syntrophia; order Syntrophales; family UBA5619; genus JAKAFS01. The sequence goes on along the minus strand of CAWFOM010000009.1, from coordinate 124,004 downwards.
ATCGTTTCTGCTGCGTAGCCCCGCCTTACCCCCGGAATATTCCTGTTCTGTCATTGTCAAGCGCCTTCAGCATATGATCTCTACTCCTTTTCAGGAACCGCCACTCTTTTTATTGGACCGTCTGTTTTTCTTTTTATCCCTTTTTGTCTGAACAAGTTTCTCTGCCAATATCCGTTTTTTTAAGCCGTTAACATATTCATTATTTTTCTCGACTTTACTCCTTCGAGTTCTTATCCACTGCCCTATGAAGAACCCTATAACGCAAGCGACTAATATAATGAGCCACGATCCTGATGTACTGGGAAACATATCATGCTCCGTATACTACTTGGTTGGGATCAAGATTCTCGGTCACTGGCGACCCATTACTCTCCCGAATTTAAAGCATCCTTGAGCACTGCAGACGGTTTGAACGTAACAACCCTTCTCGCATGAATGATCAGGTCTGCTCCAGTCTTTGGATTCCTGCCCTTTCGTTTCTTTTTTGCTTTGACCGTCCATTTGCCGAAGCCGGAGATCATGACGCCATTACCCTTGCCAAGATCATCCTTAATGATTTCAAAGAGGCTTTCAACGATACGGACGCAGTCTTTCTTGGGGATATCGAGGTGCGCGTATGCGGCTTCAATGACGTCAATTTTCGTAAGGCTCATGATGGTTCTCCATTATCGATGTCACTACAAAGGTGCAGTGGTGGTCATTCATAAGAACTGAGGATTACGGGTTAAAAGAGAGTAAAAATAATCGCCTATACGCTGAACGAGCGTTATGTGGATTGATTTGATCGGCTCAATTATCTGCCTCTTCTGACGAGTGCAGTATGTTCATCGAGATGTTCTTCAGCAGTATTTGTCCAGTGAACCTTCATTCGGGTAAGCCATACTTTGCACGGATTACTTTCACATCTTTTGTGTGACCCGCTTTACTATCAGCCAATCCGAGCTCAATGACCTCACGCACGTATATTTCATGCATCAAATCATCCCATGTAGCACTTGCAGGCATCCGATCGATGATCTTGTGGGCTTCTTCCTTAATTATTATTGTGGACATATAGTTACCTCCTTCTTTTCAAAATCAATAGCACAGAATGGCTTAATAATCAATCAACAGCCGAACGGCAATGGTGCCAAGGTTTGTCCGGCAAACTCTTGAAGGCTCGTCAGCATTAAGTAAGGTATAACTGAAATACAATCGTTCAAATAATTCTGGATTCAACCCATCCAGGCTTCCCTCAATCCCGCGATTAAGTTCAAGCTCAACGTCAAGCCCACGCGACAGATCGGGATCTAATTGGATAAAATATTGATTGGCAATAAAAAAAGGGGGAAGCGTTTTGGCGCCCGACCAATGATGGTCACGATCGTTCCTACCGGCACTTTGCATTGAAATCCAACCTCGGGACCCGAAAATTGCACTGCGGTCAGAGATCCAACCGCCGACTGTTTGTTGAGTTGTCGATTGTTGAGCTTCAGATATATACCACTCAAATAAACGGGTCCGACGATTTTGTATCGATTCCCTGGCTGTGGAACTTCGCTTGCGTAGATTATTCCACAGAATATAGCGCCAATCGCAGCAACCAAGGTGAACGCTACGCCTGCTCGTACTATTTTCACCTTCATGCAAGAGAATATGATGTCCACTTTCTCTCCTATGCCTAAGGCGCTGCGGATCAGCGGCTGGCGTACACGCGAGCTTGCTCGCGGGGACGGCTGTCCGCTGCAGCCGCTTGATGGCCTGGCGCGAAGCGCCGGGACAGCAAGTGGATGGCAATTCGCAGCGCCGATGGCTCGGCGCGCAGCGTCCGAGCCATCGGCATGGGTAAGCGGCGGGAATGAAGCGCCAGCGGAATTCCCGTCTGCTTGACCCAAATGTTAGCAGCCTTTTACAATGCTGTTTCATCTCTATTTCTTGTTCTTGAGCAAAATCTCAGCACGCTTCTGTAAAATAAATACCCCTCTTAACAAATGCTCTAAAACATCAAATGCAGCCTTCAATTCTTCCTCAGTGTGCACCTTTACCTCATGCGCAGACTTATTTCCTAAGTACCGAATACTGTGAAGGATATTTTCTTCCTCCTTAGTTATCATGCCTATCAGCATTAAATTCTCAATCTTTTCTGCGAGATTTCTACCTTGGGCCGACTTTTCTTTGCATACTGCTTCAATAACTGCCCTTATGCCGATACCAGCAATTACCGGGAGTTCGTCACAGAGAGCCTTATAGCTCTCTCCATAGATCTGATATATTGAATAAGGCAGAAGAAAGCTGTCTTTCATTTGCATTCTATCTGATAGTCGAGGTGGAAAGAATCTAATGACTGTCCAATGTTCTTCCCCATCGGACTTAGGATCACAGTCAAAGTTATAAGTCGCCTTAAGTTCTTTCCGGAAGCTAATATTTTTGCAGCCTTGGCATTGAACCGTCTGATGATATGTCCACAACTGGTATTTAACCTGATCCGAATCTTCATGCTTCACGTTTGTTTTGGATACAACAACGGTAAGGACTTTATGAGCCGTCTTGTTGCCGCACTGATCACACGGCATCCATTCCTCTTGATCTTGAGGATTCCTAATCTCGACGATCATCCTTGGCTCATGCATTACCCTCAGACCTCATAATTGCTAACGCGCGCATAACCGGCTGGCAATGGAACGTAGCGGAATTGCCAGTCCGAGTTCATGCGGTTGTTGGGCATTTACTTCACTGCGTCCAACTTCTGTTTGGCTTTTAGAATCAGGGCACGCAGCTCAGCAAGTTGCTGGAGCGACAGATAAGCGTTAGCAGGACGGATATACCCGCTCTTCACCGCCGCTTCAATTTTTCCGGAGCCGCTGCTGCTAAAAGTCGTGGCACTGAAGTATCCCTTCGTCTTGTATGTGGCTTCAAACATGCCCAGCTTCGTAACATCGGATGTTGCTTTGGAAATGTAGTCAAGCCCCTTTAGCAAGGCATCAACTTCATCGAAATCGATGAACGAGCGATCGGTATTCTGGAGTCGTCCACTTTCTTTGATCTCAATCAATACGCCTGATTGCTTTCTGCCGGTTGCTGCATCCGTAAATTCCATGGCGTTGACCTCAACCGACCCCAACGCTGCCACTTTTCCGATCTCAGAGTATCCCTTGATTACTACCATTCCAGTTTGTGCTTGAAATGCTTCCAGCTTTGTCTTAGGCCCCCGTTCGGCTTCCTCTGTTTGCTGTGCCGCAAACACCGGGAAAGACAGAGCAAGGAGAGTGAATACCGAAAGAGTACCAACGATTCGTCTATTCATTTGAACCTCCCTTTGGATTAAATTCATCTGGAGCCCAACCGGGCGAGCTGGAGCGCAGCGATCGGCTGTATTGCCCTTGTTGTGCTACTCTTTTTTCTTTTGTAAAATATTCCAATCATATCCTTTTGAAATCGACAGGAACTTGTATATTTGAAATGAATACTCGGAAAATAGTTCGAGACAAAATGTTGCGTTTTTAATCGTGGTATCTAACTGGTAACCTTCTTCGATTTTAATGCCAGAAAAATGCCTTTGCAGTATTTCGCGTTTGGGTTTAGACCAATTTGTCATCCTTTTGGCATATATTATGAAGTTGGAATGCGTTGCACTGTGTCTTAATTCTTCGACTACAGAGAACCACTCAGTTAAGTTAATGGCACGATTATTTTTCATTTCAGCCATAGAAATATCAGGGCATATTTCCCGAAGAAATTTCAATTTGTCCGTGTTTGTTTTGTAATTATAGTCTATGTATCCTCTCCAAAAGGCAATATTTGTCTCAGTCAAATTGTTGCTTCTCTTGTCTGATTCAAATTTCTCCAACTTCTTTGGTTCTGCCAGTCCTTTGTTCTCCAGAAGAAGCGCCGCCGAAATATCTTTCAAAAATCTTTCGAAAGCCTCATAAGCTTGCGAGACCGTCCATGAAGACTCACGCGCCAGTAAAAACCTAATGATCTTGAAATATTCCTCTCCTTTTGAGGAGAATACACCGGAAGGGTAATATATTGCAAAACCGTTCTGGGGCCATTCTGTCAAATCTCTTATGGCGAGGGATGAACCGGAGAAAATAGCAGATATGTCAATAGATGCCTCAGCAATAGACTCTCTGTATAGTTTTTCAAAACTGGTAAGCTGACCTTCAAGAGTGAACAACAAGCCATTAAGTGTATTTAGGTGATAGAAAAGATCATATACCGATGTGTTGAGTGGGTTCATATCCTAACCTTATCACTATTATCGATTTTTTGCCGCCCAACGAAAAGCTGTGGGGCGGCATGCCCCTTGCCGTCCCCACCAGCGACATGTTCGGCGCAGGCCTTCAATCAGTTGTCAGTGATGGCAAAGCCTAATATCCCGACAAATGGTTCACTGGTATCTACAATATCCGGATAATGAACCTTTGCAGCTTGATGCAGTTCGTTGACCAATTGCTGGATGTTCTTTTCAGCAATATCTCTTTTTTGGTCTGAAACTTTTGTTGACAGCCACGAACGATGCCGCGGTGGAACTTTACCCTCGGAATATTTTACATTCTTAGTTCCACGCTCAACCCGGGGATGAACTGCCTTATCTCGGAGCTGTTGAAGCTCTTTCACCGTTTGAAAAGGGCCTTTTGATTTATCAGGTGATTCAAGAACAAGAACTTTTGATAAGAATAAATATTTTCCGAGTGTTCCCCGATATGGGGGTTTATTAAAAAAATCCTTCTCGATTTCCCAGACTTCTGGAGCTATTAAATGGCCCAACCAATTAAGGTAACCCTCAAATGAAAAATACATCATTAACAACGCAGAAAGCGCAAAATATAGAGCATCATTCTCTGATGCACGAGACTGGGCTAAATTCTTTTGAGCAGTGGCCCACAGAATCCTGTGATTATAGGTCTCGTATTTCTGTTCTCGTTCTTTCTTCATAATCTATCGCCGAACGTTGAAGGGGCTGCGCGCTTTGCGCAGGCCCGCTTGAGCGCGGGTCAGGCATTTTTTTGACCACCATACCGATTTGCAGCTTGCTGTTTTTTCAGCTTTTCAAATTCGGATAAGTCTTTTGCGATCAAAACAAAACCATATTGGGCAACCAAAGTTGCTGCACAAAGAGCAATAAACACCAATATGCTGAACCAGTCCATTTCGAAAACCTCGAAGGTTTCCATTCTATAGTATTGCCTTGACGAGGAAACGAACCAGATCATCGGAGTCCAGATACCAAGGACGATGAACAAGCCTGTGTAGCCATATAGTTTTTCGCGCCATTTGCTCATATTTCCCCTCGGCTATGCCGAACAGTGTATATATGTATCCTTGTGAAAAACCAAACACCGCACTTTTTGCCGTATAAGACGCCAACCGAAATTATGAATATTCGGTAATAAACATCACTGTATCTTATACTTGCTGATGAACAGTATTTTTATCATGGCGTTATATACGGATCGGCATAAAATCCGCTCAACTTCCTTATCAGCAATAAAAAACCCCTCTCTTTTTTATGAGACGGGGTATTTGCCAGCCAGTCCATATTTCCCTCCAGAATGCTTATACAGGATGGAACGTATTCAACAGCCGTTATATTCTGCGTTTTACTATCACGGTTTTAGTTTGAAAGCTACAAGATCAAGCAAAATATCAATTCATTTCTTTCAGCAAGACATCTTTCGCAAGTACGGAAAAAACAGATGAATCAGATGAATCAAATGGGACGTTACAGCTGAAAGAGGCATCTATGAGGCAAGTGGCGGAACCGTCTTTCGTGGCGGTTTGGTTTTCAACTGAAGCGACAGGACAAAAACGGCAAGGCAAAGAACGGCGAAAAAGAAATTTCCCATCTGAAAGGAGCCGGTCATGTCGACGATGGCGCCCATGATCAAAGGTCCTGCAAAACCACCGATTTCCGAAATACAAAAGAACATGCCCCCGACGGATCCCATGTAGGTAGAACCGACCTCGGGGGTGTCCATCAGGATCAGGGTCAAAATCGGGAAGAAGGGGGCGATGATGGTGCCGAACATGATCAATCCGGCCAACAGAAAGCCTCCCGAAGCGGTCATGATCAAGACCAGCGAGACCAGGATCAGAAGTGAGGAAGCGGCCAGAAAACGACCGCGCCCGGGCGGTGCGATCAAACGTGGGATGATCAGCAGGGAGGGAATGCCTGAAGCCAAAGGGATTGCCGTGGCCATCCCGGCCAATGACGGCGAAAAGCCGCTGGTTTCCAGGATTTTTGGGAGCCAGTTGGTCAGGGCATGGAGGATCGCAAAGACCATGAGGCCCAGGACCAGAACGATCCGGATGTTCCGGACTTTGATGAAGCGGACGAGCAGGCTGATCATGCCGGGCGTTTTTTCGGTTGTCGAGAGCTGATGGGGGGTGTCCCGCGCGAGAAGCCACCAGATCAGTCCTGCCGCGAAGGTCAGCAGGCCGTAGAATAAAAATGTGTTCCGCCAACTGTTTCCGACCAGGGGCATGATGAAACTGTTGGTCATCGTCAAGGCGAAAATTCCGCCTATCCAGGGGCCTGTCAGATAGATGCCGATGGCAGCACCCCGGCTTTTTCCCTCAAACCATATGGATATCGCCTTGGGGCAGCCGACGGAAATCATCGGGCCGCCGATGCCGGCAATGGCCACGGCACCGAGCATACTACTGAAACCCCGAGCGAAATAACGAAGAGCCGACGAGAGGCCGAGGAAGATCGCGCCGGACAAGAGCGCTCTTCGGATTCCCCAGCGATCGATCAGCGTGCCGGCGACGATGGCCATGGCAATGTAAGTGAGCTGCCACGAGCCAAGGATGAATCCCATCTGCGTGTACGAGAGATCAAGATCCGCGAGAATGGGGGTGACCAGCGGCGCGATGGCGCGTTGGACCAGGCCGAAAGCCACGTAGAGAAGCCAAAGCAGAGCCAGTATGACCCAACGGTAGCGTTTCCGATCCAGGTCCGGGCTGCTCATTTTGCCTGCGGATGTATCAGCGGTTTCCGGCCTTTGCACTCCCCGTGGACGTCAACGTTTACCGCACCGCTGATCGTCTCACCGCAGCGATAGACATCACCGGGTTTGTCCGGAATAATCCTTGTCGAAAGCCGTGTCATACGCGCACCCTTATTCCCGGCCGTTTTATTGTGGTCTCTTATCAGGCCTTGTTTTTTGGTGGTGATTATCACGTGAAAGGATACATGTCCATCAAAATCACCGGATGCTTAACTACAGGAGGCATGCGTAGCCGGATGAACTGAATAACAGATCCTTGACAAACGAATCCCCAGTTCGTAATCTACATTTGCAATCAGTGAAACCACCAGCTATTTTGCGATGTGTCGACATTCTTCCTCAGAGGAGCCAGGTGTTGTGAACCCCACTTGCATCCATACCCAGTCGGGTCTCTCGGAGCTGAAGCTGTTTTTTGCCCTTTCCCGTACGCCCCATGGATTACTGGACATGGCAACTCCCGCTCTGGCAGCCCTGCTCTGGCTGGGGTCTTTCCCGCCGCCCGGGATCATCGCCCTCGGCCTGATCACTGCCTTTGCCGGTTATACCGCCGTCTACGCCCTTAATGATCTTGTAGACTACCATATCGATACCAGGAGAGTCGCCGACGGGCTGCTTCCCGACGTACGGCACGACGATCTGGACAGCATTTTCGTCCGCCATCCGATGGCGTACGGTTTTTTGCCCTTTACCAAGGGGCTCCTCTGGACCGCCGCCTGGACCTCCGTCGCGCTCATCGGGTCATATCTCCTGAACCCCGTCTGCACGGGTATCTTCCTCGGGGCCATCCTCCTGGAGGCTATCTACTGCATCATGTGGAAAAGCGGTTGGCAAAAGGTGCTTATCAGCGGAGCCGTTAAAACCTCCGGCGCCATGGCCGCCGTCTTTGCCGTCGATCCACAGCCGGCGCTTCCGCCCCTGATCCTCCTTTTCCTCTGGCTCTTTTTCTGGGAGATCGGCGGGCAGAATGTCCCCAACGACTGGGCCGACATCGAAGAGGACCGGGTCCTCCGGGCAACGACCATTCCCGTGCGGTTCGGCCCTGCGGCTGCCGCCGGGGTGATATTCGTTTCGCTCCTCCTGGCCGCCATCCTGAGCGGGATCAGCATGGGCCTCTCTCCCGTGGGAGCCCGGTTCGCCGGCGTCGCAGCCGCCCTCGCCGCCGGCATCTATCTCCTCCTCATCCCTGCGTACCGGCTGTACCGGACAAAGGAGCGGATAGAGGCCCTGGCGCTCTTTAACAGCGCGAGTTATTACCCGCTAACCCTGCTCGCGGCGGTCGTCATCGCCGCCTGCACGTGATATCCGAAAGGCGCCCATGAACGAACTCGAACCGGAAGAACTGGGAAAATACAACGGCAAGGACGGGAATCCCGCGTACATCGCCCACCAGGGCAATATTTATGATGTGACGAAGAGCGCAAAGTGGAAAGGCGGTTTCCACATGCTGCGCCACCACGCGGGAGGGGACCTCACCGCAGAGATCGCGGCGGCGCCCCACGGCGTCGAAGTCCTGGCGCGCTACCCGCAGGTGGGGGTGTTGAAGAAAAAAGAGACCGACAGGCCGCTGCCGGCGATCCTCTCCCGGCTCCTTGCGCGGGTTCCAATGCTCCGGCGCCATCCGCACCCCATGACGGTCCACTTCCCAATCGTCTTCGCGTTTTCCGCTGCGATGTTCACGCTTCTGTACCTTTTTACCGGAATGGCGAGCTTTGAATCGACCGCGCTCAACTGCCTGGGCGCGGGTATTGTCTTCACCCCGGTTGCAATGACGACCGGCTATTTCACCTGGTGGCTGAACTATGAGGCTCGGCCGCTGAGGGCCGTGATCATCAAGCAGATCCTCTCCTGGTTTCTCCTCGGGATGGAAATGACCGCCTTCGTGTGGCGTCTCGCCGTCCCCGATATCCTTGGGCCCTTCCGGTCTGCGAGCATGCTTTACCTCATCTGCATCCTCTCCTTCATCCCGCTGGTGTCGGTGATCGGCTGGTTCGGGGCAAGCCTGACCTTCCCGATCGAGAAGGAGTGAGGCTCCTTATCCGGATTTTACGGCGGCAGCGAGGATGCCCAGCCCTTTCCATTCGATAGAATCCCTGAGGGAAAAGCCGGCGTCGGCGAGGGCTTGCCGGAGGTCATCTCCGGTGAAGCGGTCCGTCACGGGATGGAGGAGGATGTGCTTCGTGATGAAGTTCCGGTACAGGGAAGGGTAGAGCTCTTCGAGAAAATAGGCCCCTCCCGGCTTCAGGACGCGGGCGATCTCCGCAAGCGCAGTGCGCCAGTCCTGGACATGGTGAAGGACGCCGAAGCCGAAGACGGCATCCATGGACTGCGGCTTCACCGGCAGGGCGGCGGCATCTCCCGCGAAGAGGGAGATCTTCCGCTTCTCCTGAGCGGAGAGGTAGCGTTTTGCCTTCCCGATCATCTCCCCGTCCACGTCCATGGCATGAATCCGGGAAGGCTTGAATTCCCTCAGGAGGACGCGGGCTCCGGCCCCCCGGCCGCACCCGATCTCCAGGGCGGCAAACCCCGGCGGGAGGGGCAGCATCCGCTTGAGGCGGCGGATTTCGATTGCCTGTTCAAGCACCCGAAGGGGGTTATTGACCGCCCACCTCTCCGCCCAGTTGAGTTTCATACGGGAAGCCCGCGGTGATCGGATGCCGGTTTTCGGGGACTCCCGGTTTTCTCAGCGCTCACGTTTCACTCCCGAATGGATGCAGGCGATGCCGTTGGTGAGCCTGCGATAGCAAATCCCCCGGAAACCGATCTCCTCCAGGATGTCAGACAATTCCTTCGGGGTGGGGAAGAGCCTGATGGACTCGGGAAGATAGGTATAGGCCTGCTTCGAGCCGGCGAAGAGGCGTCCGAGAATCGGCATGACGTGGAAGGAATAAAAATCGTACAGGAAGCGGAACCAGGGAGCCGTCGGTTGGGAAAACTCTAAACAGACGAACCGGCCGTCGGGTTTCAGGACGCGGTGGATCTCCCGGAGGCCCTCCTCCCGGTTGGTCAGGTTCCGGATGCCGAAACCCACTATCGCGGCGTCAAAGGAGTTGGAGGCAAGGGCGGCCTGCTCCGCGTCTCCCTGGACATAGAGGACTCTCTTTCTCTCTGCGGCATGGGTCGATTTGTACCTTCCCGCCTCCATCATCGCCCGGTTGATGTCATACAGGACGATCCTCCCGGAAGGGCCGATCCGTTTTGCGGCGAGGACCGAGAGATCGCCCGTCCCGCCGCAGACGTCGAGGACGGATTCACCTCCCTTCAACTCGAGAAGCTCGACGGCCGTCCTTTTCCAGAAGTAATGAATCCCGAAGCTGAGCAGCGTATTCATCCTATCGTATGTCTTTGCCACTGCGTCGAAATGGTTTCGAACCAGGGCGGCCTTTTCGCGGGCGGGGACCCGGCGGAATCCGAAATGCGTCATCCCTTCCTCCGCCACCGGAGGAGGGACCGTCCCTTTCTTCGCTTTTTCGCGTCCTGTACCCGCTGTCTTTTCGACATTATTCATATTCGGTCTTCTCCTCGCATACCACAGCAGTGCAGCAGATGATACCAGATGGAGGCGAAAGTTACCACTGCTCGGAATGCCGGTACGTGGCGCCGTAAAAGTTGGCTGGGGGATGGTCCCTGAGCGAACGTTGTGGAATTCCTGGGTGCCCGTCCTGGCGAAGAGAAGCGCCCGCGAAGCGGCCAATTTCCACTGTCTGAGCCCGAAGGGAGAGTTTGGAAATTGGAGCGGCCGAGCCAGTGAACGGGCCAGGAATTCTACCTGGTGAGCGGCGGGACCGTCTTCCAGCCGGATTCCATTCGGTGTCCAAAAACGCGAAGTTAATCTCCGTAGCCGCCGCTCCCGACCTTCCCGCGGAAGATCCAGTGTTTGTAGCCGATATAGGCGAGGATCACCGGGAGAAGAATGACGATCATGGCAAGCATAAAGATCAGTGTCCGGGGCGAAGAAACGGCTGCGTTTTGGATGGTCACCATGTTGGGGATGATATAGGGGTAGAAGCCGACGGAGATCCCGGTGAAGGAGCAGAAAACCAGGGTGATGTTCCAGATGAGCGGGGCAAGCTCCGCCCGCCTCCGGAGGCCCCGGATATACAGGGCGAATGCGACAAGGGCGAGGAGGGGAAAGACGGCGACGTAAAGAAGATCGGGCATGGCCAGCCATTTCCGGGCGATGTAGGGGTGCCGGGCAATGGTCCAGGCATAGATCGCCAGGGAGACAAGGAGAGTTGCGCCGGCGGCGATGGAGGAATAACGCATGCTGCGCTGCTGGATCTTGCCGGTCGTTTTCAGGATGAGGTAGTTTGCCCCCAGCATGATGTAGCCCGCAATCACCCCCAGGGTGAAGAGAACGGAATAAGGATGAAACCAGCTCCACACGGTCCCGGTAAAGGTCTGCCCGTCCATGGGGATGCCATAAAAGATCCCCCCCAGGATGAAGCCCTGGGAAAGAGCGGTGATGAGGCTGCCGAGGGCGAAGGAGAGGCTCCAGAGGGAGGGACTCTTGGCGTGGCCGCGAAACTCGAAGGCCACCCCGCGGAAGATAAGCCCGAAGAGCATGACGATGAACGGCACGTAAAAGGCGGAAAGGGCGACGCTGTAGAAAAGGGGGAAGGCCCCGAAGAGCATCCCGCCAAGAACCACAAGCCAGGTCTGGTTATCCTGCCACATGCTCTGGAGGCTTGCCATCATGATGCCGCGCTCTGCTTCATCCCGGGTAACGAGGGCGATCATACCCACACCCAGATCGAGGCCGTCGGCAACGGCATAATAGAGGACAAAAAAACCGATGATCAAAAACCAGATTTCGGCAACGTGCGCGTCAAGCCACGCCATTACTTCCTCTCCTTTCCTAAGCCGCCGTACCCGCCGGCGGTTTCAGCCTGCGGCAGGTCCGGCCCCCGGGCGATGATGCGCCGGGCAAAGAAGAAAAAGATAATTGTGAGAAACGCATAGACCAGGGCAAAGGCGGCAAGCGACGCGGCCACGGTTCCAACGGGGATCCGGGAGGCCGATTCTCCGGTCCTGAGAAGCCCATGGATGACCCAGGGCTGCCGGCCGACTTCGCGGGTTATCCATCCGGTCTCCATAGCAAGGTAACTCAGCGGAATGGCCGCCATCCAGGCCCTCAGAAGCCACTTCTGTGAAGAGACGCGTCCGGCGTCGAGCCCGCCTCTGCGCCAGACCCGGAGGGTCCAGAGCATGAGAATGAAGAGCGCCGTGCCGATGGCCACCATGATTCGGAAGGAGTAATAGGGGATAGCGACCGGCGGCTGGTCTTCCCGGGGAAAGTCCCTCAGGCCCTTGATCTGCCCGGTCATCGTGTGCGTGGTCAGGAGGCTCAGCACCGCGGGAATCTCGATGGACCAGCGGTTATCCTGAATCTCCGGATCGGGCCAGGCCAGGACGCTGAATGAGGCGCCCTGCCCGGGAGGGTTTGTGTGCCAGTGGGCCTCAAAGGCGGCGAGCTTGGTCGGATCGTAGAGGTACGCCGCCCGGCCGGAGCCGTCGCCGAGGCCGATCTGCAGGGGGGTGATCAGGACCGCTGCAACGGCGGCCCACTTGAAGGATTTAAGGAAAAAGCCGGTATGAATGTTTTTGGCGAGGTACCATGCGCTCAGCCCTCCCACGACAAAGACGGAGATCTCGAGGGCGGCGGCCCACATGTGGGTGACGCTCCACACCATGTCGGGGTTGAAGATCGCCTCCAGGTGGCTGGTGACGACGAATTTTCCGTTATTAAAGTAGCCACCCCTGGGTGTCTGCATCCATGAATTGGCCACCATGATCCAGAAGGCCGAAAGGGAGGCCCCGAGCGCAACCATGGAAGTCGCAAAGAGGTGTACGGCGGGGGAGACCCGTTTCCACCCGAAGATCATGATCCCGATGAAGCTGGCCTCCAGCATGAACGCCATGGCCGCTTCGTACCCCAGCATGTGTCCGAAAAAATCGCCTCCCGCCCGGGCGAAGACGCTCCAATTCGTCCCGAACTGAAACTCCATGGGGATGCCCGTGGCCACCCCGATGGCGACATTGAGGAAGAAGAGGCGGCTCCAGAACGTTGCATGGCGGTAATACTCCTCCCGCCCTGTTCGTATCCAGCGCAGTTCAAGAAAGACCAGGAAGATGCTGAGGCCGATCGTCGCGACCGGCCAGATGATGTGAAACATGGCGGTCAGCGCGAATTGCAGCCGCGAGAGCGTGACCGTATCCGGAAAGCCGTCCATTACCATCTCCCTAGAAAAATCAAGCAGGCAGGCGGGCGATTCCGCCGACCAGGAAGCAGCCGCAGTATCGCACCCTCGTTCTTATTGCACAAGCTGTTTCAGATCCTTTGCATCCAGATGGAACTCCCGGGCAAGATGTTCGGGCGTCGCCCCGGTCTGCTCGATGATTTCCTGAAGATACTCTTTCAGGGTCATCTGTTTTTCGCAGGAGTTATAATAATCCTTCAGGATCATCGCGAGCTCTTCGGACGGTATCTTATACCCCTTTTTTGTCGCTTCCTTTTCGCCCGTGCTTTCGGGGATCCCGAACACCACAATTTTCTCGTCGATGATGCTGTACCTGATCGAATGGACCATAAGGCAACTGCTGAAGCGGACCTCCGCGCCCGCTTTCGTATACTGAACGCCGACCTGGAGCCGATCCGGAAACTTCGGCAACAGGTACTTGATGCGCACCCCTTTTCCGGTCATCTTCTCGATCGCGGCCGCGATGTTTCTGGTCATCTTGATATCATCGCCCGACGGGGGACTGCCGGTGATGCATCCGACGATCTCCCGCTGCGCATCAAGCATGGCGTCCATGAGGGTGAAGAAGTACTCCTGCCGTGTCAGGATCCGTGTCGCCCTTCCCACTTCCCGAAGCAGGTTGTCCCGCTGTTTTCCCTCGTGGATGTTGTAAATAAGCAGGATGACGGTGGCAACGAGCAGGATGGACTCGAGCAGCAGAAGCCCCAATTCCATGGTCATGATTTCAGCCCCCTGTTCGAAGGACAGCCGGCGTTGTGCGGCATGCGGCGGCGTGCTCTCGGCTGCGGCGCGGCGACGCTAATCGCCCTGAGGCGATGCCTCTACCGGTTTCTTTCCCTGCTCCCGCATCTTTTCTTCGTACCAGAGATCATGGTTCTGTTGGGCCCAGACCGTATCGACGTAACCGGTCCACATGCTCTCGAAGACGCCTTCGACGCCCAGGGTCCCCATGTAGATGTGGCCGAACGAGAGAGCGACGAACAGGACCGCCACGGTGGCATGGATCACGTGGGAGAGCTGCATGGTGAAGCGGGTCTGGCCCCAGATGGGGAAATCCAGCAGCACGCCGGTGATCCCCACGGTGATCCCGAAGAGGAACATCGAGCCAGAACCAGGCCTTCTCGCCTCCGTTGATCTTCTCCGCGTGGGGCCGCGGCCTGCCTCCGATCGCACGGCCCAGCCGCATGCAGCCACTCCAGGTCGAACTTCCTGGGGATGTTGTGTCGGATCCAGATGACGAATTCCAGAAAGATCCCGACGAGGAGGAGCGGTCCGCAGTAGTTGTGCAGCACCTTTGACGCCTGCAGGTACCCGGAAACGACTGCGTGTCCGAAGATCGGTATCAGCGCGATCCGCCCCAACAGGAGGCTCAGGCCGCGTGATCGCCATGATGACGAAGAGCACGGCCGTATACCAGTGCATGAATCCGCTCGCCGAAGGTATAGCGCTCGATCTTCACCCCGGAACGGGGTTTTTCCAGCTTATCCTGCGCCGACGATCAGATACAAAAGCGCTATGACCGCCAGCACCAGACCGCGGAACCCATTGGGAAAAGCGCATGAGGAGGCCGTTGCGGATCTCGCGCCAGTTTTCTCCGCCGTTCTGGATCAGGATGGTGTGCCCCTGCTGCGGCGTGGATGTGTAGGCGGGCACGCCCTGCCGTACCACGCGCCAGAAGTCGGCCCGCGGGTTCGTGATCTCCGCGCCGCCGGCCTGCAGGTATATCATCCAGCTCACCAGGAAAAAGAGCAGCATGCCAAGCGTAAAGATGCTGACAGTCCGGTTTCTGTTTTGCGTTGTCATACCTCCTCCTTTGTTCAGCGGTCGGTTTGCACCAGCTTGAAGCGGTCGATCAGCTCCTGCTGTCGCTCGTGGGCGAGGAGCGGATCTTTTGCGCCCTTGTACACCCCCGGCTCATGCATGGTCACGCCGCGGGGCTCGGAAGAGCATCCGATCAGCCCCGCAAGGACAATGAATGTCGCCGCAATATACCAGTTGCGTTTCATGGCTTTTTCTCCTTGTCGGATTTGAAATTGTAAGCCGTATTCCATCCCCACGTGTCGGGCCTGCCGCCGCGCTTGTTGACGCGCTGGATGTAGATGTCGGAAACGACATTGCCGTCCCCGCCCAGCAGGGCCTTGGTGGCGCACATCTCCGCGCACAGGGGCAACTTCCCCTCGGCGATCCGGTTGCGGCCGTACGCCTGGAATTCTTCGACCGACCTGTCCGGCAGGGGCCCGCCCGCGCAGAAGGTGCACTTGTCCATCTTGCCGCGGGCGCCGAAGGCCTTCTCCTCCGGAAACTGCGGGGCGCCGAACGGGCATGCGTAGAAGCAATAGCCGCAGCCGATGCAGAGATTCTTGTCGTGCAGCACGATGCCGTCCGGGGTCGTGTAAAAGCAGTCGACCGGGCAGACGGCCGCGCAGGGCGCATCCGTGCAGTGCATGCAGGCCACGGAAACCGACTTTTCACCGCTCACGCCGTCCTTCAAGGTCACCACGTGCCGCCGGTTGATCCCCCAGGGTACATCGTGTTCGTTGTTGCATGCCGTCACGCAGCCGTTGCATTCGATGCAGCGTTCGGCGTCGCAGAGAAATTTCATCCTTGCCATGGTTGGTCTCCTTTCATGCCGGCGTTATGCGGCAGAGCGTGGCTTTGGTTTCCTGCATCTGGGTGACGGAATCGTAGCCATAGGTGGTGGCGGTGTTGCACGCCTCACCCCGGACATACGGCGCCGTGCCTTCCGGATACTTGTCATAGAGGTCCTTGCCCTGGAACCAGCCGCCGTAATGGAAAGGCGTCCAGACCGTACCCGGACCGACGCGCGGCGTGATCATCGCCCGCACCTTGATCCGGCCCCCTTCGGCGCCCTCGAGCCAGATGTACTGTCCGTTGATGATGTTCGCATCAGCGGCGTCTTTCGGGTTGATCTCGGCGAACATCTCGGGCTGCAGCTTGGCCAGCCAGGGTTCCGAACGTTCTTCCGCGCCGCCGCCTTCGAATTCCGTGAGACGGCCGCTGGTGAATATCAGGGGGTATTTGGTGCTGTGGTTGACCGCCTGAATCGACGCGTAGCGCGTGGGCAGCCTCCAGAAGGCATTGCGATCGGCGTACGTCGGGTATTTTTTCACCAGGTCGAACCGCGGTGTATAGAGTGGTTCCCGATGGATGGGAACGGGGTCGGGATATGTCCACACGTTGCAGCGGGCCCTGCCGTTGCCGAAAGGCGCGCATCCGTGCTTGATGACGACCCGCTGGATGCCGCCGGAAAGGTCGGTCTTCCAATTTCGGCCCTCTGCTTCCTTCTTTCTCGGCTTCCGTCAGATCATTCCACCAGCCGAGCTTCTTGAGGATATCGGCGGTGAATTCGGGATATCCGTCTTTGATTTCCGAATTCACGGAATAGACGCCGCTGGCCAGCAGGTTCTGACCGTTGTAGTCCGTTCCCCATGCGGCCCTGAAAACGAGGCCGCCCTCGGCCACGGGCTTGCTTGGATCGTACAGGATGGGCGTGCCCGGGTGCTTCATTTCGGGTGTTCCCCAGCAGGGCCAGGGCAGGCCGTAATAGTCGCCCTTGCAGGGGCCGCCTTCGGCTTTCAAGGTGAGGGTATTGAACGTGCCCCGGTACTTGGCATGCATTTTGAGTCGCTCCGGGCTCTGGCCCGTATAACCGATCGTCCAGGCGCCGCGGTTGATCTCGCGCAGAACGTCTTCAATGACCGGTTCATCTTTTTCGACCTTGATGTTTTTGAACATCTGATCGGCGAATCCGAGCTTCTTCGCCAGCTTGTAAAGAATGACGTGGTCCGGCAGGGATTCGTAGAGCGGTTCGATGATTTTATCGCGCCACTGAAGGGCGCGGTTTGATGCGGTAGCCGTCCCGCAGGATCTCGTATTGCGTGGAGGTCGGCAGCAGATACGTGTCGTTTTTGCGATCGCTCAGGACGGACATATGGGTCGGGTAGGGATCGGAGATCACCACCATGTCGAGTTTCTCCAGGGCCTTTTTCATCTCCACGCCGCGCGTCTGGCTGTTGCAGGCGTGGCCCTGAAAGAAGACCGCACGGAGGTTGTCTTTTTGCGAAAGGTTCTTCTTGTCCTCCATTACGCCGTCGATCCAGCGCGATACGGGGATGCCCGGGATGTTCATGGTATAAGCCATCTTGCCGCCGCCGGCGTCGTATTGCCTGCTCATATCAAAGCGGGATTTGATCCATTCGTAGTCGATGCCCCAAACTCTGGCCCAGTGCTGCCAGGAGCCTTCGGCCAGACCGTAATAGCAGGAAAGGGTATGACAATTGGGCCCTACGTCGGTCGCCCCCTGGACGTTGTCATGGCCGCGGAAAATATTGGCGCCGCCGCCCGATTTTCCAATGTTGCCCAACGCCAACTGAAGAATACAGAACAGGCGGACCGTATGGCTCGCTATATGGTGCTGGGTGACGCCCATGCACCAAACGATCGTGCTCGGCCGATTCTGCGCCATGGTCTTGGCGATCTGGAACACCTTGTCTTCAGGTATCCCCGTAACATTCTCGACCTCTTTCGGCGGCCATTTCTGTACTTCCTTGCGGATGTCGTCCATGGCGTAGACCCGCTTTGCGATGAACTCCTTGTCTTCCCAGCCGTTCTTGAAGACGTGCCAGAGCAGGCCGTAAATAAAGGGGATATCCGTGCCCGATCGGATGCGGGCGTAAATATCGGCGTGAGCTGCCGTGCGGGTGAAGCGCGGATCCACGACGATCATCTTCGACCCCGCCTCTTTGGCGCGAAGAATGTGCTGCATGGCCACCGGGTGGGCCTCCGCGGCATTACTGCCCAGAAACAACATGGCCTTGCTGTTACGCATATCGTTGTAGGAATTAGTCATGGCGCCGTAGCCCCAGGTGTTGGCCACGCCGTCCACGGTGGTGGAATGGCAGATGCGCGCCTGATTGTCTACGTTGTTGGTGCCCCAGAGGGCGGCGAATTTCCCCTGGAGATAGGCCCCCTCGTTGCTGGCCTTGGAAGACCCGCAGAAGAAAAGGGCGTCCGGCCCCGATTCCTGCCGGATCTTCAGGAGACGGTCGCCGATCTCATTGATGGCCTGGTCCCAGGAGAGACGCTTCCAGGCGCCGTTCTCCAGCTTCATGGGAAACTTGACGCGCCGGTGGCCGAAACCGTGACCTCTCGCCGCAGCTCCCTTGGCGCAATGCGCACCCAGATTGAACGGCGATTCGTAATCCGGCTCCTGGCCGGTCCAGACGCCATTCTGGATCTCGGCGATGATGCCGCACCCGACCGAGCAATGCGTGCAGATCGTCCGCCGGTATTCGGTCTTCGCATCCGGTCGCGGGAAATTCTTCTTCTCCTCCTCCGTGGCCTTCCGCACGCACGCGAGCGGCAGGAGCCCCATCAGGGCGCCGCTCCCCAGGGTCACGGCGCCGCGGCGCAGGAATGTCCGCCGGGAGATCCCTTTGTGGGAAGCAGGTTCAGAGGAGATCCGCTGCAGCCACTTTTTATTGAATGGTTTCATCTGTCTCAGCCCTCCGATTGCATTTGAGTTGGTTTGTTATGATCTTGCCGTTTCGTAATATTTCTTCACATGCTCCGTGAGTCGATACCCCTGGCCGGATGGTTCCGGTTCAGGCAAGGACTTCTTCGGTGTGGCAATCGCCGGTCTGCCTGCGACAAGCAGGACGCCGAGCCAGCCGAAGAGCGCTGCCTGTTTAAAGAATGTCCGCCGGTTGCCGAAAAGTTCGCCGTTCATGTTGCATTCCTCCTTTTGTTTTAGGAAACGGGGTATCCCACCCCGATATAAGGTATTGGCTCTCTGTTTCCAGAAAACAGGTGCCGAACAGGCCGACCAGCCGGTAAAATTCGGCGCTTTTTGCAGACTGCAGATCCTTGAAAAACGTTGTCATCCAAGGGGCGACATGCCGATGGAAGAACCGCGCCTGTTCGGCATGGGGAATTTCGTTTGGTTCCTGAGAGATAATCGCCATGATTTCGCAGAGCGCGCCCGCATGATCTTCCGGTTCATGGCAGCCCGCTTGCCTCACAATGCCCAGCTCAATGAGATCCGACCGCAGGGAAGCCAAGGTCGACGACTGAATTTTTTTCCCCCGATACCACGAGGCGTAGGGTACCAGCTCACCGCTTCCCAGGCCGATGAACAGTTTGTTGATATTCCTCTTCCAGAGCGTCGAGCGGATAGTCGCCGGCGGCTTGGCGAAGCGCTCCGAGCGCGTGATCCAGCGCTTCCGGGAGGGCTTCATCCCAGTGCAGATTCTGCAATATGTTCAGAAGCTCTTCCGAGGGCGGCTGCCCCAGAAGCGAGGCCAGGATCACATAGCTGTCCGTGCGGACGGCCGCATGTGCGGCAAACCATCCCGGTGCGTCCGATCGTTTTCATCAATGATTCCATGATTTCATATCCTGGGAAAGAAGCGCGTCCCGTGTTCGGCAGGTGCCGCACATGCGCAGACGGCGTAGTTGCCGGTCGGCCGCATACATCCAGTGGCCCGTGAGTTTGCCCCGGATGCGGTTGATCATCGCCTGCGAGGCGAAGGGCACGCCGCATTCGATGCATCGGAACGGTTCGGCTTCATTGAGGACTGCCGGGGTTTCAACGGCGTCCGGGTCGCAGAGGATCCGGGGCAGCAGGCGGATCGCCCCTTCGGGGCATGCCTCTTCGCACAGGCGGCATTGGTGGCATCGGGATTCGAGAAATTCAAGCCTCGGCACATCACCCTTGGCGGACAGCGCCCCGGAAGGACAGGCGACGGCACAGGCCATGCACAGGGTGCAGGCGGCGGGGTCGACCGCGACAGCGCCGAACGGGGAGCCTGCCGGCAGGGGGATCGATGGTTGCCGCGCGCCGGATCGATCATAGAGATGCCGGGTCGCCAGCCGGACCAGGGTCCGCTTGTCATGCGCGGGAGAAAACGGCGCCGGCGGCAACGGAGTGTTGTCGGGCCGCGCCTCGGGGTCGGTCGTTGCGGGAGTCCATTTTTCGGGCCGGTTGTTTTCGGGCGGGATGACGGAAAACCGGATCTTGTCTTCCGGCATGCCGAGTCCCCGCAGGATGGCGCTGCCCATTTGAGCCTGCCACTCGGCAGCCTTTCTGATGTTGGGCGGGTTTTGCGCTCCGCAGGCCACGACAACGGCGCCCGCGCCATACGCCAGGGCGGCCAGGAGCATCTCCAGCCCGACATAGGCCGATTTGTTCCACTTCGAAATGGATCCGGCGGTCATGATCTCCTTCATCCGCCCCTGATAGTTTGTGACCGTCGGCAGTTTCCATGTCCGAGATCACCAGGGTCGGTGCAAATGCGGCGTCGGCCGACTGCTCTTCCAGCGTGTGCCGCAGGATGCTCAGCAGTTCTTCCTGGGACGGGTGAACCATATGAATTGCATCCGCAGGGCAGACCATGGCGCAGCCGCCGCAACCCTGACAGCGATAAGTGATCGATGGAGATTGTCCGATCCACGGATTGGATCGCACCGAAGGGGCAGACCGCAAGACAGTGACGGCAGTCGACGGGTGCGCGACCGGCCATGGAGACAACGGTTTTTCAGAAAAGCCGTAAATTGCGGCCGATGAAACCGGCCTCGCATCTCCGGCAGCTCCGCCATCGCCTCAGGGAGGGTTGCGGGATTCGTTCCGGGTGCGTAATATCCCATCGGCAGACGATCTCCCGCATACGAGGGGGTGGATTGAAGATCCAGGACAAGATCGAACATGGAGGCTTCATCGCCAAGCCACTCCGACAGCGGCCGGTGATCCCCTGTTGCGGTCACCATTGCGGAAAAACCCCCAAAAGCGCCGGTAATCGATACGGCGTTGACCTCAAGGAGCGGAAATTGCTCAAATCGGGAAAGAGATGCGTCCGAGGCCGCAGCTTTTTTCGTCACCAGCAGGGTGCAAGTCAATCCCTGCTCGCTCAGGCGTTTGCCGCAGGCGATGGAGCGCCCGGCGTCCGTATCGACAATCAAGGTTCGCCCCTGGGAGATCACGGTCAGCGGCGGTGCGGCCTCGAAGGTTTCCGGTTCATTTGTTTCCCGCTCACGATCTTTCGGGGGAACAGCCTCATCCGCCGCCGCGTCGACGGTGTCTCTGCCGCTCCGGCGCTCCATCTGATGGCGCACGTCCGCAGTGACAATGCCGTCGAGCGGTTGGAAGTTTCGATAGTTTCCGGAACAGTCGTTCAGATCGTCCATCCGATTGAACTCGGCTGAATGGAAATTGATGGTTATGCCGCCGGACGTTTCATATGCGGAGGACGCAGTCGCTTCATCTCCCCCGGCAGTGGCGGGAGTTGCGGGTTTTCTCGATGGCATGTTTCCCGATACGTTTCCCTGACTCATATGATGATTCCTGATTTGGTTCCCGGTAATGATTATGTGAAATGACTAGTTCGATTTTATTGGAGAGGCGGTTTAATGCAACCCGGGTTGGTGGTAAGGCTAATAGTAGGTCATATCTACCAGGTGAGTTTTTTCTCTTGGCGGCAGCTAATGACGACCCGCCATGGTAGTTTTTACTTACCAATTGACGTCCATTTTATCCTCATTGTGTTCTATGCATAAAAACATCATATAGATAAAGTACTGAAAAAAGATGTTCTGGCAGGAGCAAACCGTGTCGTCTTTCCGAACGATTGGTTTTGGCAAGTGGAGGATAAAAAAATGAAGAATGGGTATTTCGTGTACACGGTGATGCTCGCGGTCGTATTGTTCTGCCGTGCCGCGCCGGTCGGAGCTGCTCCAGAGACATCGCCGGGTGAGCAGGGCTTTGCGAAGAATTGCGCTGTCTGTCATCCCAAGGGGGGGAATGTCATCAATCCCGCCAAGACCCTCGATAAAAAAGTCCTGACGGCAAACGGCATCCGGGAGCCTGCGGATATCATGGGCAAGATGAGAAACCCCGGTCCGGGGATGACACGATTTGATGAAAAAGCGATCCCCGACGGGACGGCCAGGGCCATCGCCGAGTATATCCTCAAGACGTTCAAGTAAGGCCGACACTTCAATAAAAGAGGTGGCGGGAGTCAGAACGAAACACGGCGGAAAGCCTCGACGGATAGATATCCCCGGCGTGACCCGAATCAGCCGGGAGGACTATCGCGGGAAAAGGTAATGCCCCATGGTGAAGATCAAGAGAGTCTATGATCCGGCCTCTCCCGGCGACGGCAAACGGATCCTTGTCGATCGCTTATGGCCCCGAGGCGTCAAGAAAGAAGATGCCTCCATTGGCGAGTGGCTGAAGGATATCGCGCCGAGTCCGGGGCTTCGGAAATGGTTTGGCCATGACCCGGCAAAATGGCACGATTTCAGGAACCGCTATAAGGGCGAATTGAAGGAGAAAACCGGGATTGTTGAGCGGCTCCGTCAGGAGGCGCAAACACGTACGGTCACCCTTCTGTTTGCCGCCAGGGATGCGGAACACAATAACGCCGTGGTTCTCAAGGAGATCATTGCACGGTGACGTGTTCATCCGCTCCAAAGTGTGTTGCATCAGAATCGAGAGGGAGCGGAACCACAAGGCGCGGAAAGGGACGGGTGAAATTGTGCGATACATCCTGTGGAGTTTATGTCTGCTGAGCCTCTTGCTGCCGTGCAATGTCGCCGGACATGAAACCCTGACTCCCGGAGATCTCGAAGCGGGGGGGATCGGTCTCGAAGAAAAAACGGGACAGATCCTCCCGCCGGATATTGCCTTTCGCCGATGAAGACGGGGCGGATCATCCGGCTGAGGGACCTCCTCGGAAAACCGGCGATCCTGACGCTCGTCTATTACTACCTGTGAACACATCTGCCCCCAGATGCTGGAGGGGCTTTCCCAGGCCCTCCCGCGGCTGGCCGTCGAGCCGGGGAAAGACTACCGGGTCATCACCGTGAGCATCGATGCATCGGACACGCCGCAGATCGCCCGAGAGGCAAAAAAAAATTACCTCAAGGCCATCGGGAGACCTTTCCCGGAGGACGCCTGGAGGTTTCTCACCGGTTCTGAGCGGAGCATTCATGATCTGACCGAGGCCGTCGGTTTCCGGTTCCGGAAAGACATCCATGGTTTTACTCACCCGGTCGTCCTGATCTTCCTTGCACCCGATGGGAAGATCACCCGGTATCTCCAGGTGACAAAGTTCTCCTACGGTTCGGCATACCCCATCGCCTTCTCTTCCTTTGACCTGAACATGGCCCTTACCGAGGCCGCCCAGGGAAAGTCCGTGACGGGGCTTAAAAAAGCCCTTCTCTACTGCTTCTCCCACGAGCCGCCGGGGCAGAGTAAATTCTTCAATTTCATGGGAGTGATCGGGCTTATCACCCTCGCTGCCATGGTCGCCTTCTTCATCTACCTGCAGGTGACAGCCAGGCGCTATCGTGAGGGGAGGGTTCATGATGCCGAGAAGTGACGCGCCCGTTGCGGGCAGTTTCTATGACAGGACGGGAACGTACCGATGGGTCGTTGCGGAGTGGATGATGTCCACCGATCACAAACGGATCGGCGTCATGTACCTGATGGCCCTGCTTTCCTTCTTCTCCGTCGGGGTCATCCTGGGCTTTCTCATCCGGCTCAGCCTTCTTTCCCCGGGATGGCTCGTGGACCAACAGACCTATAACGAGCTCTTCACCCTCCATGGCGTCATCCAGATCTTCCTTTTCATTATCCCGGGGATACCCGTTGCCTTCGGGAACATCTTCATTCCCCTGCTGATAGGCGCCCGGGACGTGGCCTTCCCGCGGATCAACCGACTCTCCTGGTGGCTCTACGTAACCGGGGCGGTGGTCATCCTCCTGTCCCTCTTCATGCACGGCCGGCCGCCCGATACGGGATGGACCTTTTACGCTCCCTACAGCATACAGACGCCGGCCAATATTTCGACGGCCGTCCTGGGGGTCTTCATTCTGGGATTTTCCTCCATCCTTACCGGCCTCAACTTCGTCACGACCATCCACCGGATGCGGGCGCCGGGGATGACCTGGTTCCGCATGCCCGCCTTCGTCTGGACACTGTATGCCACGGGCTGGGTGCAGATGCTTGCCACGCCGGTCCTCGCCATCACGCTTCTGTTCATCATCCTGGGCCGGTTCTTCGGCGTAGGTTTTTTCGATCCCGCCAAGGGGGGGGACCCGATCCTCTATGAGCACCTTTTCTGGATGTATTCCCATCCCGCCGTCTACATCATGGTCCTGCCGGCCATGGGGATCATCAGCGAGATAATCCCCGTCTTCTCGAGAAGGGCCCTCTTCGGTTACACCGCCGTCTGCCTGTCGGCCCTCGGCATCGCCGTCGTCGGCTACGCCGTCTGGGGCCACCACATGTTCACCAGCGGCATGAGCGACACGGCCCGGGTGATCTTCTCCTTCGTCTCCTTCCTGGTCGCCATTCCCACCGGGGTCAAGATCTTCAACTGGGTGGCCACCCTTTACAAAGGATCCATCTCCGTGGACACACCGCTCCTGTTTGCCCTGTCGTTCATCTTCCTCTTTTCCATCGGCGGTCTTACCGGCCTCATCATCGGGGCGCTGGCGCCGAATCTTCACCTCCACGGCACCTATTTCATCGTCGGTCATTTTCATTACGTCATGTTCGGCGGAGCAGGGTTTTCCATTCTGGCGGGACTCCATTACTGGTTTCCCAAGATCACCGGCCGGATGTACAGCGAGAAAAAGGCCAAGATAGGCTGGCTGAATCTCTTTGTCGGCTTCAACATCCTCTATTTCAGCATGTTCATTCTCGGGTTCGAGGGGATGCCGAGACGCTACTTCGACTACCCGCCCCAATATCATCTGAACCATGTGATTTCGACCGTCGGGTCGTGGTTTCTGGCCGTCGGTCTCATCATCATTTTTTGGAATTTGATCCGGTCGGTCGTAAACGGTGAAAAGGCGCCCATGAATCCCTGGGGGGGAAAGACGCTGGAGTGGACGGTTTCCTCTCCGCCCCCGCATGAAAATTTTACGGAAATGCCGGTCATCAGCCGGGGGCCTTACCCCTATGATGAAGAAGCGGTGAGGTAGCCGATTGAGCGCCGAAACGGGCCATGTCGATCATCTGGGGAAGAAGATGGGAATGTGGTTTTTCCTCTTCACGGAGATTCTCTTTTTCGGCGGCATGTTCCTCCTCTATGCCGTCTTCCGCTCCAAGTACGCCCAGGCGTTTCATGCCGCCGCCGCCGAAGAGAATCTCCTGCTTGGGTACGATCAACACGGTAATTCTCCTGACGAGCAGCTTTACGATCGCCCTATCGATCGCAGCGGTGAAAAGGGGGGAGAATATCCTTTCCTCACGCCTGCAGCTCGCGACGATTCTCCTGGGACTTGCCTTTCTCGTCATTAAGTACTTCGAGTGGAACGCCAAGATTACCCTGGGACTCTACCCGGACTCACCGCTCCTTCTGAAACTCGGCAAGGGCGAAACCCTTTTTTTTGGGCTCTACTATGTCATGACCGGTCTCCACGGCCTCCATGTCCTGGTCGGCTGTATCGTCATCGCCTTCATGCTCTTCTTTACCCGGCGAAAGACAATCGTTCGCGGAAACACTGCCCGCCTGGAGAACACCGGTCTCTACTGGCATTTTGTCGATATCGTGTGGATTTACCTCTATCCGCTTTTTTACCTGATCACCTGAAGGAGAAACCGTGAAAGAGAAATATTCGGAAAACCACGTTGTCTCCACCGGCACGTACACGGCCGTCTGGCTGGCCCTGCTGGTCCTCCTGGCCGCCACGATCGCCGTCGCGCGGCTTGATCTGCTCGCCCGGTTCAGCGTGCTGGGGACCCTGGCGATTGCGTCGATCAAGGCCGGCCTCGTCCTGGCCTTTTTCATGCACCTCAAGTACGAGGGAGGATTTCTGAAGGGAATGCTGGCGGTCGCCCTTTCGGCCCTGACGATCCTCATCGGGATGACATTTGTTGATGTGTGGTATCGCTGAGGCGGATCATGTTTCTGGGGCCTTCAAATACGACGGGAAAAGTGGACGACGCCTTCATCTTTATCGTCGTCTCCTCGGTGATTCTTCTGGCGGCCGTTACCATCTGCATGGTGGTCTTTCTCGCCAAGTACAACCGGAAGAAACACCCCCGGCCGGAGCAGGTGAAAGAGAGCATTCTCCTGGAGGTCATATGGACGGTCATTCCCACCATCCTGGTCATCTGCATGTTTTACTTCGGCTGGGTCGATTTTGAATACATCCGGAACCCTCCGCAAGACGCCATGACGGTCCATGTCACTGCCCGCCAGTGGTCCTGGCTTTTCGAGTATGACAATCGCAGGCAAAGCGATGTCCTGAACGTGCCCATGGGAAGGCCGGTGAAACTCCTCATGACGTCCGTCGATGTTATTCACTGCCTGTTCATTCCCGCCTACCGGATCAAGGAGGATTGCGTCCCCGGAATAACGACTCACCTCTGGTTCACGGCGAACGAGCTGGGGACCTATGACATCTTCTGTACCGAATACTGCGGTGTCGGACATTCCCATATGCGTTCGAAAGTGGTTGTCATGAGACCTGAGGATTTCGAAGCGTGGCGGCGTGCCCCGTCGGGAAACACGGTGGTCGATCCGGGGCCGAGATTGCTCCAGTCCAAGGGATGTCTGGGCTGCCATACTACGGACGGCTCACCAAAGATCGGGCCCACGTTCAAGGGCCTTCTGGGCCGGAAGGAGACGGTTATCATCGCGGGCGGGGAAAAGAACATCACCGTGGATGGGGCCTTCATCCGCGAGCATATCCTGCAGCCGCGGTCGGCCACCGTCAAGGGTTTCCCGCCGGTGATGCCGGCGATTCCGATGACGGAGGAAGAGCTCACGGCCATGGCGGCCTATTTGGAGACGGTCAAATGACATCGAAAGAAGTGGTCCGTTCCTATCTCGGTCTCTGCAAGGTAACGATATCCTTTTTTGCCGCCTTGTCCGCCGCTACCGGCCTTCTCCTGGCCAACCATCCGCTCGGTGCGGCGTTGCCGGTTTTGATCATGGGCGTTTTTCTCATGGCCTGCGGCGGTTCTGCACTGAATCACTACCAGGAGCGAACAACGGATGCCCTGATGCCCAGGACGGCCGGCAGACCCATACCCTCGGGTAAAGTACAACCCGCCGATGCCCTCCGTTTCTCCCTGATCCTGATCTGTTCAGGCGCCGCCGTTCTCCTGTCCGCCGGCGTATTGACCGCGCCCCTCCTGGGACTTGCCGCGATCCTCTGGTATAACGGGTTCTACACATGGCTGAAGGCACATAATGCCTTTGCAGCGATCCCCGGCGCCCTGGTCGGCGCCATACCTCCGGCGATCGGTTGGACGACGGGGGGCGGATGCTTCTCGGACGCCCGACTGGCTGTGATCTGCTTTTTCTTCTTCATGTGGCAGGTCCCCCACTTCCTGATCCATCAGCAGGCCTTCGGAAAGGAATACGAAGAGATCCATCTTCCGTCTCTAACCGCGGTCTTCACCGGAGATCAACTCGATCGCTTGACGTTCCAGTGGCTCCTTGCTGCAGCCGTCAGTCTCCAGCTTGTCATCTTTTATGGGCTGATACAATCATCCCTCATTCATATCTCCCTTTTTGCGACGTCCCTATGGTTCATAACCAGAGGGATAGCACTCATGAGGAGACGCACACTAAGTTATACGGGCATCTTCATGAGTACAAACACCTTTATGCTCATAACCATGCTTCTCATCGTTGTAGACAAGCTTCCCCGCTGTCTGGGCTGAGCGGCGCAAGCTTCTTTAAGCACACGGAGTGAGGGGATTGGGCTTGGCCGGGCGATAACGATGCTGCGGCTTGTGCGGTAAAAAGCGCCGGAACCCGTCAGTATTTACTGGGAACAGCGATCAAGCTTTGATATAGTTCATTATCGGTGTAATGAAAAAATAACATCCGGGCCAACGGAAAGACGTTCTCTGTTCTCCATCGACAACGACATTATCGAAAGGTGAGGTCTCCTGCAATGCCGCTAACGATGATATTGGTAAATAAAAACGGACAGCATCGGGGCATCGTGGGGATATGGGTTCAGGCGCTTCGGCTTCATTACGTACCCACCAGCATCTTTCCGGCCCTGCTGGGAAGTGTCATTGCCTGGGCGATATTTCGGGAATTCAATTTCTGGTATTTTATCCTGGTTATTATCGGCGTGACGGTGCACCATATGGGCCTGAATATGATCGATGATGTCTTCGATTATCGCCACGCGGTGGATCGTTTACCCGGCGAAGAGAAGAATCCCTATACCGGGGGCAGCGGCGTGCTGACGGGGGGGCTTCTTCGCACCGGCCAAGTCCTCTCCGCATCGATTATTTGTTATCTCATCGGGATAATGATAACGGTTTACCTGACCGTAATGATCGGCTGGCCCATACTGATCTTCGCTGCCATCGGCATTTTTTCTTCGGTTTTTTATACCATGCCGCCCGTACGGTACGGCTATCGGGGGTTCGGCGAATTGAGCCTGCTCATCAATTTCGGTCCCGTCATTTGCCTCGGTGCATTCTACGTACAGACAAGATCGATTGACTGGGAACCTTTTGTCATTTCACTTGTCCCCGGATTCCTCATGTGGTCCATGATCGTTATCAACGAGATCCCCGATTATGAGGAGGATCGGCAGGCGGGTAAGCTGAACCTTGTTGCCCGTCTTGGAAGGAAGCCGGGCGTGATATTATATGTTGCCGGGCTCGTTTGCGCTTACGCGGTCATCCTCCTGTCGGTTTTCTTCGTGATAACCCCGTTCAGTGTTCTCCTGGGGCTTCTCACGTTACCCGTTGCATACAATGCATTTCGAATACTCAATGAAAATTACATGGATAAGATGAAAATGGCTCCTGCGAACCTTGCCACAATAAAAGTCCATGCGCTGACGCTCGTTTGTCTGATCATTGGATATCTTGCGGTGGGAGTCATGTCATAAGAGTCTTTTGCAAACCGCTCTGCGGCTGCACCTGCTCAGTCGATCTTGAATCATCGACGCGATAACCACGATCAGGCGTTACCGGGCAAAGGGCACGCTGGTCGGCCGTGATTGTTGCCGGCGGCGTCGTGATGATGAACCAGTTATTCCCAGTGAAAGATGACGGGGATCTGGATATCCGGATGCAGGCTCTTATGAACCGGGCAGGTGTAGGCCGCCTGTTCGAGTTTTTTTCGGTCCGCCTCGCTCAACCGGCTGCCGTTCCTGACATGAAATTCCACCGACAGCTTGCCGATCCTCCGAACGGGCTCCTGGACCATCTCCTTGACGACCCTGACCGTCGTCCCTTCGATCGGATAGTGATTACGCCGGGCCACGATACCCATGATGGTCATCATGCAGCTGCCCAGGGCCGTGGCGACCAGATCGGTGGGTGAAAAGCTCTCCCCCCTGCCCTGGTTGTCCAGCGGGGCGTCGGTGGCCAGAACGACGCGGGAAGGTCCATGTTCGCAGCGACAGCGCAACTCTCCCTCATAAGCGATACCGATTTCGACTCCCATGACCGATTTCCTCCCTGATCGTGACGGCGCCTTTTGCTACGCCTTCCGGATTGTTTCCCGAACAACCGCACGTTCCGGCGACGAGACGATGTTCAGGAACGGCGGAAGTATAAGGAGGGCCGTGCGGCCTGTCAACAGGATTATCAGGCCGTCGGAGACGAACGATCGAAATCCGTCGATTATTCCCCCTTTTTGTTCGAGAGTTTTTCGAGCAGAAGGATGAAGCTGGAATTGTCCATGTCGCCCTGTCCGTCGTTGAGCGTTTCGGTCATCAGCTCGCGCACCTGTCCCGTCACGGGCAGCGCTGCGCCGTACGCCTTGCCGGCGTCCAGGGTGATGTCCAGATCCTTTCGATGCAGGCGCATGCGGAAGCCGGGTTTGAAGTTTCGATCGATCATCTTTTGTCCGTGGTTCTCCAGGATGCGGCTGTACGCTGAGCCTCCCATGAGTGCCTGACGCACCTTGCGGGGATCGACACCTGCCTTTGCGGCAAACACGAGCGCTTCGGCGACCGCTTCGATATGGATGGACGTGAGAATCTGGTTCGCGGCTTTGGTGATCTGCCCCGCCCCCGAATCGCCGATGAGGAGAATCGCTTTCCCCATCTCCCGAAAAATCGGCATGGCGCGGTTGAACGCCGGTTCCCTGCCGCCGACCATGATCGAAAGGGTCGCATTCTGCGCACCGATGTTGCCGCCGCTGACGGGTGCATCGAGAAAATCGCAGCCGCGTGTCTCGGCCTCGCGGGCGAGTTTGCGCACCGCAATCGGCGAAATCGTGCTCATGTCGATAATCAGCATTCCCGGGCGGACGCCGTCGAACACGCCATTTTTGCCTGCGACCACCTGTTCAACATCGGGCGTGTCCGGCAGCATGGTGATGACGACATCGCTTCTTTCGGCGATTTCCTTCGGCGTGTCGCACCAGAGAGCACCGGCTGCAAGCAAATCGTCGATTTTCGAGCGCGTGCGCGTCAGTACATGAACCGGGTAGCCCGCTTTCATGAGGTTTTGCGCCATGGGCTTCCCCATCGCGCCGAGACCGATAAAGCCTATTCGTTCCATAATCCCTCTTCCCGACGCACTGCCGTGCGCCTCAAGATTTTGAATGACAGCAGTGCTTTAATGAAAATACTATTCCGTCGGACAATGTCCATCGAAATCGGACAGTCTCCCCGCCGCCGATTATCACCCCGTGTCTTCTCCATTGACTGATCCTCCCGAATCAAATTATACCACATTAAATTAACATGTTACAAACAAAAAGACTCCCGGGCAACTGCCCACAAGGCGCTGGCGTTGCCGGGCTCTACCCCTCGGCCAGTGTAGAAGTGCAGTGCGGGCAACGGGTGGCTTTGATGGGGATGTCGGTGAAGCAAAAATGACACTCACGGGTCACGGGGGCAGCGGCTGGCGCCTGGCGTTTCATGCGGTTGACTTGCCGCACCAGGATGAATATGGCGAATCCGACAATCAGAAAGTCGATCGTCGTGTTGAGAAATAACCCGTAGTTGAGCGTTGCGGCGCCTGCTTTTTTTGCGTCGGCCAGCGACTCAAACGATTTGCCCGACAGGTTGATGAAGAGATTGCTGAAATCCACCTTTCCGAGCAGGAGACCGATGGGAGGCATCATCACATCGTTCACAAATGAGGTAACTACTTTGCCGAACGATGCGCCGATGATGATACCGACCGCCATGTCCAGCACGTTTCCTTTCACGACGAACTCCTTGAATTCTTTGATCATACATTACCTCCTCTTCTTGGTTAATCGAAAAATCGTTTTATTCACCCCCCGTAGCCTTTGCATCGGCCGGGAAAAACGTTATCCCAAGGATACAGGGAATAGTGTGGCATCGAGTTCCTCATCCGGCTCCCGGACAGTGAAGCCAGGTACTTCTACGGCAGCGTCTCCGCTTCCCCAAAACTTTCCTTAGTTCAAATCTGCCACGAAGAAGAGGCGATGGGCGGAGCGCCAGTCGTACCGGGCGACTTTACCGATAATGCCGCATTATCGTCGTCGTCAAAGCGATCACGCCCCATGCAAGAAGTTACCGCATGGTCGCGTCCGTATCGATGCCCGTCTATCGCTGCGGTGTTCCGGCAAGCGCAGGCAGCCCATCGAGCATCATGTCGTCCGAGCTCCCATTGAGCTGAAACCCCAACACATTCCTGTCCGATGAGTAGGCAATATAGGTGGCGCTCGTGATATCCTGCGAGAAGATCGCCTCCGGGTGATTGACCATCTTGGCATGGCCGCCGACAGGAGGGAGCACCTGGGTGGCCACCACAGCTCCGGCGTCGTCATAGGCGGTCAGGGTAACGGACGCCGCGCTCGCGTCCGTGTTGACAAAGGCAATGTCGGTCCAGCCGTCTTTCTCGATCTTGGGAAAGACGCCCCCCATCGCGCCGGTCTCGCCCCCTCCCGCATAGGCCGCAAGCTGGTTGCCGTCGACGGTGCCAAAAAGCTCGAAGCCGGTGAGGGGCCTTGTGGCGTCTATCTTGAACCACGCCGTCTCAGCGGGAAGGTCGAGTTCCGTAGCCAGGCCGATATATTTTTTCTTCCCCATGAGAGAACGGGTCTTGGAGAGAAGGGGGATCCCCTGAGCATTGTAGGGCTTGATGGTTATCGTGCACGCCAACTCCGACGGGTTATAGGCCACAATGCCGGTCCACCATCCATTATCAGCCACGTGAGGATAGTATATGGTCGGGGCGGTGTTGTCGGTAAGGAGGATTCCGTCCAGGTGGTCGCTGCCGCCGGTGTTGCCAAAAAGCGCCAGACCAACAATGCCGCTTGCATTGGTGATCACCGCCGATTGAATGCCCGGCTGAGGCTGGTCATTGAACAGGCTTGCGATGTCGAAGGCCTTGTGTTCGTTGGCGTTGAGTGTGTAGGGCACGCTCTGGCCAGTGTTAAAGGTGATCGTCAATTCTTTCATTGCCGAAGTTGTGTTCACCAGGCTTATCCCGGTCCACCAGTCAGCGTTTGAGGCTATGTGGGGGATATAGATATCGTTGTTGTTCACCTGTTTTACCGCAGGGATCGCCGCTCGATATTTCCCCTCTTGGTAAAACTTCGTGTAGCCTACGATGTTGTCGGAAGCTGATTCAAAAACCATGTACCCGATCTCAGAGGGATTCGTAAACTCACCACCCCCCACAATCCGGCTCCACCTCCCGTGAGCAGCCAGGGTGATAGCTTTGCCGGATGAGGTTGCCTGGCCATTGTTCAGGTATGACCTCAACGTTCCCCTGAGGACCTGATCACTGGTATTGATCACGCAAATCTCCGTCTCCCAAATATCAGGAGAACTCCCTACCTGACTCGCCACGTGAGGAAAATAAAGCTTCGATATTCCGGCGCTTTGGGGCGTGAAGGTAGCCGTGACGGTCTTGTCGCAATCAACATAGAGGGAAGTCGGATTGGTGGCGCCCGTCACCGCACCGCTCCAGTTGGAAAAAGTGTATCCGAATGCCGGCATGGCCTCCAGGGTGACGGTTGAGTATCGGGCAATACTGAAAACCGAAGGGTAAGAGGTGGCGGCCGAACCATTGATTTTAACGGTACCACTATTGTCAGGGCTGACATCCACGGTCAGCTGAGGGTAACTACTTCAGGCAACAGCTTCTGTTCCCGCAGTGAATAGGGATCCCGTTTGTAATAACACAATCAAGGTCACGAGGATCCATGGCTGAAATATTGTTTTGAATGAGGTATGTTTCATGTTATTTTTCTCCTTTAGTGGGAGGGTTTCGCGATTTTTTTCTCGCGTGCGTTTTGATTTGATAACAAGTTCTGTTTTCGGGACGCCGTCAGGCAGATTTCTCGATAAGAAGTTGCTTTTGCGCGAGTTGATGATACGGAAAGGTATCTTGTATGTCAATGAGATTTATCATAACTTGTTGTCTCGGGATGGGATTTGATTCCGGTCGCGCGCACATGGGTGCGCAAATAACCTCAAAAAGTTTGTAGGGGAGTTGTCGTTTTCGGTGATGAGGCGAGCGCAGTTTTTCAGGGCATGGGCTTTCGTGCCTGGATCTGCGTGATGGCTCCCATCTGCCCCAGGATCTCCAACTGATTCATCGTTCTTCACACGGGTTGAGCATTATAATACTGGTGTAGGATATTTCGGTTATATAAAATCGCAAATATTTTGAATACTAAGGAACCATTGCAATAAGCTTGCGGGTCAATATTGAATATGCCTATGAAGGTTATTCCCATCATAACTCGATTCGACCATTCTTTTCACCCGTTAAAATGTCTTTAATATTGAATTAATACGGTTGATTTAATAAGGATGGTGCGAATTTTGCAAACCTAACAGTTATGAATGCCAATGACAAAATGAGTATCGCCGTAGTTTGAAATCCGGAAATTTTCCCGAGATGATCTTATAAAGGAGGGATAGATGACTTCGATAATTGTTTAATTGTTCTTGATTTTATGCATATTTTGCATTATGTGCTTTCTCAATGGAGGAAAGAGGGCTGGCCGTAAGATGGAATTGGTATTTATTGATAGCCTCGATGGTCTATAGGGAGTTCATACTTTTTGCTCTTTAGTGTAATCAAGCGAGGCTTCTTTTGTGATCTATATCACACAATGAATGTGAATGAATTAACATAGACCAGCTCATTTTCTCTTGACGGGACCATTATCCGTTTTATACTGGAGACAAAAGACAGTGGCGGTATGTAGTCGATGAATGATCCGGGATGGCAAACCGAAGGTTATGCATAAGGTTTCCAAATTAGAAATTGGGGGGGAAAAATGAAGCGTCATAGCGTAATTGCAGCCCTTGTGGTAGCGGTATGCTTATGGGTCGGGTGCAACAGTGCATTTGCAGCTGCTTTGGTATGGCAAACTACGAAAGCAGAAGCTGTTGCTTTGGCAAAAGCTCAAGGGAAAAAGATATTGCTCGTTGGCGGAAGTGTATGCTGCGACTGGACTACAACTATGAGAGAGAAAGCTTGTGAAATTAACTCTCCTCCGATTAAAAGCTTGATTGAACAATATTTTATTCCGTGGTATGGCGAGGCGGGTACGGATTATCTGCCTTCCGGCTGTGGCGTCGCCCATCGGGACTGGTATTCTTATGCGCCCCCGGGATTGTTTTATTTCCCCCTGATTGCCGTGATTGATCCGAATAACAGCAATACGTATCTGGATCGGACTACCGGGGAGATCTCACGATCTTATATGTTAAACGCAGAAGGCTTACAGGCATTTTATACTCGTCTTTTGCAGTATACCACTGCAACTACAGCATGTACCTTTAACATTTCCCCTTCCGGTTATGCATTTAATGCTTCCAGTAACACGGGCACAATAACGGTGACTCCTTCTGCAAGCGGCTGTTCTTGGACAGCGTTAAGCAACGCTCCGTGGATAACGATTACCGCGGGAAGTCCGGGTGCCGGGAATGGAACGGTCTCCTATTCCGTAGCCGCCAATACAACGGGAGGCGCCAGGACAGGAACCATGACCATTGGAGGAAAGACCTTCACCGTTACACAGAATGGCTCCACATCCACAACATGCGCCTACGCCATCTCCCCAACCAGTTCTCCTCTTTTCAGCTCTTCGCCGCACTATACTGCCTTCGGTACTGTGGGCAACACGGGCACGGTGGAAGTCGCAACCTCCAGCAGCTGTTCCTGGAGCGTCACGAGCAAACCTTCGTGGATAACGATTACCGCGGGGAATGCAGGTGCCGGGAATGGAACGGTTTCCTATTCCGTATCACCCAATACGGGAAGCACCAGGACAGGAACCATGACCATTGGAGGAAAGACGTTCACCGTTACACAGGATGGCGCCATAACATGCACCTATAACATCTCCCCAGCCAGTTCACTTTTCAACCCGTTGGGCCATACGGGCACGGTGGCAGTCACACCCTCGAGCAGCTGTTCCTGGAGTGCCGCGAGCAGTACTCCGTGGATAACGATTGCAGCGGGGAGTACGGGAACCGGGAGTGGAACGGTTTCCTACTCCGTAGCCGCCAATACAACGGGAAGCACCAGAACGGGAAGCCTGACCATTGGAGGACAGCCCTTCACCGTTACACAGACTGGCGCCAATACGCCTCTCTACTTCCCTCACATAGACACGAGCTTGCCCTGGCAAACGGAGATAGCCCTCATCAATACCAGCGATCAACCGCTCACCGGCACCCTGAGGGCCTGGAGAGATGACGGTGTACCCGTCGGGACTACCATGCCTGTCACACTTTCCGCCCACGGTAGGAGACAGATCACCGTTGCGAATGAATTTACAAACCACACAGACATAGGATACATTACCTTTGATACAGATTCTGCTGCGATCCAGGGCTACACAAAGTTATACCAAACAGGAAGCTATAGAGCGGCAATCCCTGCGGTAAAAGAGCTGAACACCTCGTCGAATATCTATATCTCACACATAGCCTCAAACGCTGCTTGGCGAACCTGGGTAAGCCTGGTGAACACAAACCACGGAAGCGAAAACGCTGACCATTACCTTTGACAATGGCGAGAACAGGAGTATCACACTTAATGCCAACGAACACAAAGCCTTCGACATCGCAAGCCTGTTCAATGACCAGCCTCAGCCGGGCATTCAATCGGCGGTGATCACCAATGCCGGCGGCATCATCGGACTGGAGTTCTTCGGCAGTACCGTCGGCGGCAACCAGATGGACGGAATTCTCCTCACCGGCAACACCGCCCCGACCATCTACTACCCCCACGTGGGCGGTGATGGCTGGTGGACCGGCATTGTAGTCTATAACCCATCGGCGTCGGCCTGTACGATAACCATCAGGCCCTACAACGACCAGGGGGCTCCCCTTCTCACCTCAACCCAGTCCATACCAGGGAAGGGGAAATATATCGGCAAATTTACGGAACTCAGCCTTCCCGCTGACACGGCGTGGTTCAAGATAGACTCCACATGTCCTATCACCGGCTTTGAGCTTTTCGGCACCGTCAACGGCAACCAGTTGGCGGCCTATGCCGGAGGGGGCGGGACCGGCGCGCAGACGGGCGTCTTTCCCAAGATCGAGAAGAACGGCGGATGGACCGGCATCGTCTTTGTCAACACTGACGCCAGCGCGGCGTCCGTTACCCTGACCGCCTATACCGACGCCGGAGCAATGGTGGGCACCCCCCAGGTGGTCCCTGTCGGCGGCCATGCCAGGAAGGTCTATTACGCGGAGGATATCTTCTCTCTGGATATCAGTAGTGCCACCTATATTGTCTACTCATCGGATAGGAACGTTGTGGGGTTTCAGCTTAACGGCACCTTAGACGGCTTGATGCTCGATGGGCTGCCTGCGCTTGCCGGAACCAACTGATCTACCAAAATGCACTTATATGGTGATCAGATCTCAGATGGTAGTATTCCGGGACCGGGCACTTGAACCAGTCGACCCATGCAGAGCACCGCTACATGTTCGCAGGCTCGGGTCCATGGTGCTTTACGCGACTCTATATAAAATACTCTGCGTAAGGCCAAAGAAGGTTAACGTCTGGTTAAATGAATATTCTCGATGAATATCGAAATTTGCGAATAAAATGGCGGAAGTGCATGGGAATCGAACCCACCTGGGAGGGTACTAGCCCCCCACTCCGGATTTGAAGACGGAAATTTAAAATAGGCGATTCTCCATCATAAATTAATCGCTTCTGTATCAAGGAGTTAGAAAGAGCATTTTGGATCAGGTTAGGTTTTCTGGGTTTGTTTTCGGATAGGACGGTTACATTTTAGTTACATCGATCCACTGCCGCTCCCCCCATTTCCAACAGCAGATTCTTCAGAAAAACGCGATTCGGTTCTTGAAATCCGCCTGGTTGCCAACCCGACCTTCTTCAGCAGTCGCCGGAGCGTTTTTCCGTGGGACAGGTCCGTATGGTCATCCTCATCCGGGATCCATATCCGTTTCATCGGTTGCCGCGACGCTATTGCAACGCGGGATGCGTTTGAACCTGGCACTTCCAGTATTCGCTGTTGCCCGCTTCTTCCAGCTCCGCATTAATCTCGTCCATGTGGTCAAAGTAATAGGCCAGCGCCGAATGGACTTGGGACGGGGTCAGGTGACGAAGGCTGTCAAGGATCTCGTCGACGCTCATGCCGGTCTGATAATATCCGGCGATGCAGTGGACGGTAATCCTCGTCCCGGCGATGATTCGCCGCCCCCCGGCAATTTCTGGATTCGACGTGATATAGGGGTAATCCATTTTTGGGGCCGTCAGGCGACATGTCCCACTCTCCCTTTTCCGAATCGTTCCCGTACCGCATCGGTAAAAACCGAGATGATCCTTCGGGAGCAACGCCATTTCGTACCCAGAATAGATGAGTTAAGTGGGACTGTCAATTTGAAAATCGTATGAAAATCGATCTAATTCTTGAAATCTGCCCGGCTGTCCAACAGAGGCAATTCCGTACATCGGCAAATAAATCGGCAAAAGATATTGCATTGAATTTGATTCTAATATAATATTCCTTGTAATCATGGATTATTTACAGACTACTAAACGGTAAATATATCGGCAATAAGAGGCAAAATATGCGATCACAAATCCACCCAATGACCCCTCTCCTGCCCGAAGAAGCAGACGAGCTTCAGGACCTTGCCCTGGAGGTGCTCCAGAAATCCGCCGCGCTCGGCAACCGACAGCATCCCGTGACGCTCGACACGCTGCGGGAGCTGCTCAGGATCATCAATAGCTACTATTCCAATCTGATCGAGGGTCATAACACCCACCCTTACGACATCGTCCGCGCCATGCAGAAAGAGTACGATTCCGAACCGGCCAAGCGCAATCTTCAGATGGAAAGCGTTGCCCATATCACCGTCCAGAAGGATATGGAGAGGAAATTGCGGGAAGATCCGGAAGTCAACATGACCGGTCAGGAATTTCTCTGTTACCTCCACCGTGAGTTCTATCGACAATTGCCGGAGGAATTTGGGGTTGTGAAGAATCCTGAAACGGGCAGGGAAAGTCTGGTCGTGCCGGGAGAGCTCCGTAAAGAATCAGTCAAGGTGGGATATCACGAGCCGCCAGGGCATGGCTCACTCAAGGCCTTTCTCGACCGTTTCGGTGAATTTTATGCACCTGACAGGCATCATGGTGCGCTGAAGCTTGTTGCGGCCGCGGCAGCCCACCATAGGCTGATGTGGATTCACCCCTTTCTCGACGGCAACGGTCGGGTTGCTCGTCTTTTCACCGAGGCATACTTTCACCAGATTCCCGTTCACGGCTTCGGCCTCTGGTCGGTGAGCCGGG
Organism: uncultured delta proteobacterium; assembly: GCA_963817385.1. Taxonomy (GTDB): domain Bacteria; phylum Desulfobacterota; class Syntrophia; order Syntrophales; family UBA5619; genus JAKAFS01. Next base: position 85,020 of record CAWFOM010000009.1, on the reverse strand, counting down.
GGCTGGCCCGCAGGAACGTCGATTACAAGTCCGCCCTCGCCCGGGCCGATGCCCCCCGCCGGAATGACTTGGATGGCAGGGGAAACCTGTCCAATGAAGGGCTGATTTCTTTTTGCCGTTTCTTCCTTGATTTGTGTCTCGACCAGGTGGAATACATGGGGGAATTGCTTCGATTGGAAGAACTGGTTGAACGCATCAGGCGATACATTGAACTCCGCAGCTCCGGCATGATCCCCGGCCCCGCGGGGGAGAAAGGCTTGAGGGTTGAATCGGCCCGAATGCTTCAGGAGGTATTGGTGAAGGGTGAAGCGGCCCGGGGAGCGGTCATCGCGGCGTCAGGCCTGAAAGAACGGACCGGGAGAAGTCTCCTGGGCCAGCTGATAGCGGAGGGGCTGCTTGTTTCGGATACGCCGAAAGGTGACGTTCATCTGGGGTTCCCGATTCATGCCGCGGGATGGTTCTTCCCGGATCTGTATCCCACATTATCTCGGTGAAGTGCTTTTAAAACAACTCAAAAGGCTGGTCTGTGGAGATTGATAACGGCTTGCGTGAAAAATACCGGGCATTGCTTGCCGAAAACAGCGCTTTAAGGGAAGAGAACGAGATCCTGAAGGCGAGGTTGGGGATTACCGACCCGTCGCGACCGAATCCGCATCGAGATCCGGAAAACCATCTGTCCTTGGCGTATGAGGCACCGGAACTGCCGGAGATAAAACCACAGCCGGGAATCCCATCCCAGCTCGATCCGGCGGAGAAGATCCAACGACCTTGTCCCTCAGATCGCCGAGACGCTTGGCCACATCGATGATCATCCGAATATTGATGTCTCTATTATAAATCATCCTGATCCCAATCGCACCTTGAGTTCCTTGATGGCGATGTCTCTTTCGCGGGCTCTCCCGTCGCGGATGGCGTCAACGATCGCCAGTAATTCATAGAGCAGCTTGTCTTTTAAAGCGGCCTTCGGGACGGTCTTGTACAGAGGTGAGAATTCATAACCGCGGGTATCGCCTTCCGGATCCGGCCATACGGGGGGTGGTTCGTTCGGCTGGGAAATGATGTCCTTGAGCGGCAGCGCCGCATATCCGGTAGGGACGCCCCGGGTCAGTCCGCCATGGTCTGGTGGGAACGCATACTTGACACCATGAATGAGAAATTCTTCCAATGACTTTTTCAGGGGCTGTGCGCCTTGCGAATGCATCAGACGTGCGGCAATAGCGCGCTTAATGCCGGCATGGACCTCGGAGGCGCTCATGAACAGATCGCCGGCCACGGATGCATAAGACCACTGGTCTTCACCCATTGCGACGAGCTTTAAAAGGATATATATGTCCTGGGGTTTTAGATTCATGGCCGTTTTATATTCGCAATTCGCGAATAGCGCAAGAACTATTTCATTCAAAGAGGCAGTACGTTATTCCACCTCCACCTTCTCGTTAGGGATGATCCGCCACCGTGGATCGATGGGGCTGTCGCCTTTCGCCTGGCCCGGTGCGAGGAGGATGGGACAATAGCGCCGGCTCTGCAGCCGCTCCGCCAGCGGGTCGGCGAGACGCTTCTCCCCCAGTTGCTCCAGCAGGTAGCCCAGCCGCTGCACATCCGAAAGGGCGTACAGGTCCGCAATCTGAGCCAGGGGCTGCGGGTCGATCTTCTAGTAAGCTGTTGGATCAAATGAGATTCTTAAGGATCACTCTTTTCGCATGCACGTGACTTTAAACAAAGTATCTTCGATTCGTCAAGAGGTATTCGGTAGCCTTAGCTTATACCGGGCACCCGACAGCCGCCTGTCACCTCCTTCCTCGGAGACAGGCGGCCGCGGGCGATCTTTTTTTTCTTTCCTCGTCGGAGCGACACCTGCGTGACGCCCCGACTCGACGGTCGCCGTGACTCGCCCTCCGCTTCGCTCCGGACGAGACACGTCTCTCTTTCGCGCCCTCGCCCTCGAGACCGCTGACGCGAACTCCAGGGTGCCGGACGGCCCTTCCCTCCGGTCGAGTCCGTCCGGTCGGGCGCTCCGGATGAAAACCGCAGTGAGGAGAAGTGATCGGATCATAATCACGGTATAACATGGTGTATTTGGCAACAGTTCGTTCACCGGATTAAACGATCTCGTTTTCCAAGTCGACGTACGGGGAGTTGATAAGGATCAATGTGCCGGAGGGAGCGTGTATCGGCATTCTGCCTCTTTCCCGTTCTCGGCGCTTCCTCGTATACTCGGACGCCTTGAAGCGAGGCCGGATAAAAACTTCACATTTCCTTTGTGCCGCCGATCCGCCTGTTCTCTCGCAACCGGCCTGTCCTCGTATCGCGGAGCATGCTTGCAGGTAATTTCCAAAAATGATAAAATCATTCCAAATTGGTTTCCCTTTAAAAGAAGAAAAGTGGAAAGGAGTTTTCTATGTTGAACGCCATCAAAGTCAATTTATCCCGGCAAGAAATCATTGACGCCGTTAAGTCCATGAACAAAAGAGACCGAGATGACTTCCTGGAGGAACTGCTCGCAACGACCTCCCCCGAGTACCTGGAAAGCATCAAGGATGCCCGGGCAGATTATAAAGTTGGTCGTGTTAAGACCCATGATGAGGTATTCGGGCATTGAGTTACCGGCTGGTATATACCCAGAGAGCCGTCAGAGATATTGACAGGCTTGACGCCGGTGTCAAAAAGCGCATCGGCGCGACCCTCCTTCGCTTCAAAGACAATCCCCTCCAATACGCCGAAAGTCTGACCGACCCGGAACTCGGAAGCTACCGTTTCCGCATCGGTGATTATCGCGTGATCTTCGATATTGAGAGCAACGACATTGTTTTGCTTCGCGTCGGACACCGCAAAGAAATCTATAAAAGAAAATAAGAGCCTCCCTAATAGGCGCGCCTGACCTTTGCGGGGCTCTGGACATGCTCTGTCGACTACGGCGTTACCAAGGCCGCCCGGCTTGGCTCAAGGCGCAGATCATCCCCTACGTCCCCTACGACACTGCCAAACAAAAAGGCCCCCGTCAAAAAAGGCCTCTTCGTAAGTGCTTGAAATTAAATGGCGGAAGTGCATGGGAATCGAACCCACCTGGGAGGGTACTAGCCCCCCACTCCGGATTTGAAGTCCGGGAGGCCCACCAGTGACCTTGGCACTTCCGCGATCCTTATAGCACAGCCCGTGTTGTAAGGGAAGAACCGCTTAAAACCCCGGCGTCGACGTCCGCTCCAGGGAATCGTCGAGAAGCTGGACGGTGACCATATCACCCGCTCGGGCTATGGTGGCCTCTTCCGGTAGGACGATGAGGCCGTTCGCCCGGACCATCGATTTCAGGATGCCGGAGCCCTGATCTCCCGTCGTGACGACCGCGTAACCCTCCCCCTCCCGCCGGATCCGCGCCCGGATGAAATGCCGGATTCCCGCTCTTCTTCTCGATCCCCTCGTTCGAGGCGCGCCCGGACGGTCCTCCGGAAGAGGTTTGTATGTCCCAGCATCTTGAGGATCGCGGGACGGATGAACAGTTCAAAGGAGACCATCGAGGAGACGGGATTTCCCGGCAGGCCGACTGCGGGGACATCTCCCAGTGTCCCGAAGGCGAGCGGCCGTCCCGGCTTCATGGCGACCTGCCAGAATTGCATGGCGTTTCCCACCTCCTGCATGATCTCCTTGACCAGGTCGTAGTCGCCGACGGAGACCCCGCCGGATGAGACGATGAGATCGGCCCGCATGGCGGCGTGGAATTTTGCGAGGAGGTCCTCCCGGCGGTCCCGGGCGATGCCGATCTGCAGGGGGACGGCCCCGCACTCCCGGACCAGGGCGGCAAGCGAATAGCTGTTGCTGCTGATGATCTTCCATTCCGAGAGGGGCTCGTCGATGTCCGCCAGCTCGTCGCCGGTGGCGACGACGGCGACCAGCGGCCGCTGGTGAACGAAGATGAAGGAACGCCCCAGGGAAGCCAGCATCCCCACCTCGGCCGGCCGGATGATCTCTCCCCGGGAGATCACCTTTTCCCCGCAGCTGCACGTCTTCTCCCGCGTTCCGGATATCCTGGCCTTTTTGTGCCTCGACGACGATCGTGACCCGGGCAGCCTCCTTCCGGGTATCCTCCATCCGGACGACCGCGTCGGCGCCTTCCGGAATCGGCGCGCCGGTCATGATCCGGGCGGCTTCTCCCGGTCCGATCCGCTTGCGGGGAATGGCCCCGGCGGGGATGTCCTCGACAACAGCAAGACGGACGGGCGATTCCGCGGACGCCCCGCGGGTATCCTCCGCGCGAAGGGCGTAGCCGTCCATCGCCGAGTTGTCCTTCGGCGGGATCGCGCGCCCGGCATAAACATCCTCGCCGATCACCCGGCCGAGGGCATCGAGGATGTTCACCTTCTCCAAGCCCAGCGGGGAGAATGCATCCAGTATCTTGTTTCGGGCCTCTTCGACGCTGATCATGACCTTCACCCGTGATCCTTTCATCCGAAAGGACGCTATCGTATAATGGTCTTCCGTGTCAATGGAGAAGCGGGCGACGGTACGGAGGAATAGGATCGCGGGGTTGGGAGGGTCACGTCTTATTGCTTGAATAAATGGGACCGATACGATAACTAACACTATTTAGCCGGAAGACAGCTTTGCGTACCCGCGCTTCGGTATTTGCGTAGCGGGGGCATATCGGATGTTGTTCCGTCTCCGGGTGGTTTTTCGGCGTAGGATGGTGTTGTGAGAAAGATTGTCGAGATCATGAAGAAACCGGGCGATCCCGCCCTCCGGGAACTGCTGGAGAGGATCGCCCGAGGAGAGGACCGGATCGCGGTCGGCGGTCTGGAGGGGGCGGCCCGGGCCTTCCTTCCCGCCCTCCTGTTTCGCCATCTGCACCGGCCGCTCATCGTGATCGTCCCGACGGAAAAAGAGGCCGGGGTCTCTTTTCGGGATCTCTCCTTTTTCCTCGGCGATGAACAGACCTTTCTGTATCCCTCCTGGGATCTTCTGACCACGGACATGTTCGCTTTCCAGCGGGAGACGGAGCTTGCCCGGCTGGAGGTTCTCCACCGCCTGGTGTACGGCGAGCCGGCCGTCGTGGTGATCTCCGCCCGCGCCCTCGTGCAGAAAGTTACTCCGCGGGAGGTCCTCGAGGGGTATGTGGAGTGGATATCCGTGGGCGATTCGCGGGAGCGCGACGAACTGGCCCGCAAGCTGATCGAGGGGGGATACGGACGGGTGACGCTTGTGGAGGGCCGCGGGGAGTTCAGCGTCCGCGGGAATGTGGTCGATCTCTTTCCTCCGATGTCCCGCCATCCGCTCCGCCTGGAGTTTTTCGGCGACGAGCTCGAATCGATCCGTGAATTCGATGAGGGCTCCCAGCGCTCCATAAACGAGCTCGCCGAATTCATGCTCTTCCCGGCCCGGGAGGTGATCCTCACCGCCGAGCGGCGGAAAAGGGCCGTGCGCAACATCCGCAGCCGATCCAATCAGTTGGAGCTTCCCCGCGGGACAAAGGAGAAGCTGGCCGAGATGATCGCGACCGGCCTCGGTTCTTCGGTCAACCCACTCTTCCATCCCCTTTTCTACGATGCCGCGGGCGATGATGATGCCGGCGCCCGGGGGATGGACACGCTTTTCGACTATCTCCCGACGGCCGGTCTCCTCATCCTGGATGATCCGCCGGCCATCGGGCAGGAGCTGGAGAAGACCGAGAATGACCTCGACCGTTTCCTCCTCAAGGCGCGCGATGCGGAGCGGTTCCATCTGGAGAAGGAGTCCGCCTACCTGAGTGCGGGGGAGGTCCCGGGGCTCTGGCGGGAGAAGAGACAGATCCATCTGGAGACCCTCACCCTCGGCGCCGGAGATGATGCGTCTCAGCCCGTCCGGTTTCACCAGGAGCGGGCAATCGCCGCCGACGGGGCGGTCCCGGCGGCGGCCGAAGAGGACGGTCTCCTCCGGCCGCTTGCGGAGAGAATCCGGGGATGGATCGGGGAGGGGAGCCGGGTGACCTTTGTCTGCGGCGGGCAGGAGTGCATACAGAGAATGGGTCATCTTCTCGCGCAATACGACCTCCCCGCCCGGAAGGCGGCAGGCGCTCTCCTTGACGGGATCGATGAAGAGGGCGCCGCGGCGGGTCTTTACCTCCGGGAAGGGCGGATCAGCGGCGGATTTCACCTTCCCGGCCTGAACCTCGTCCTCCTCTCCGAAGAAGAGATCTTCGGAAAAAAGGTTCTCCGACGGCGGGTCCGGCCGGTCCGGGAGGGGTATTTCCTCAAGTCGTTCGGAGAGCTTGCCGAGGGTGATTTCGTCGTCCATACCGAACACGGCATCGGGCGGTACCAGGGGCTCCAGAAGCTCACCGTCGGCGGGATCGTAAACGACTTTCTCCTCATCGGGTATCAGGATCAGGACCGTCTCTATCTCCCCGTGGACCGTCTCGACCAGATTCAGCGGTATATCGGTCCGGACGGCTTTGCCCCGAAGATCGACAAGCTCGGCGGGACCTCCTGGGAGACCGTGAAGGAACGGGTGATGAAATCGGTCCGGGAGATGGCGGAGGAGCTGGTCTCGATCTACGCCGCCCGCGAGGTGATGGGGCGCGAGGCCTTCTCCGCACCCGATCGGATCTACGAGGAGTTCTGCGCCTCGTTCGAATTCGAGGAGACGCCGGACCAGGCGAAGGCGATCGAGGAGATCCACCTCGACATGAGCGGCGGCAAGCCGATGGACCGCCTGATCTGCGGCGACGCGGGGTTCGGGAAGACCGAGGTGGCGATGCGCGCCTCGCTTCGGGCCGCGCTCGACGGGAAGCAGGTGGCGCTCCTCGTCCCCACGACGATCCTGGCAGAGCAGCACCACCAGACCTTTTCCCGAAGGCTCAAGCCCTACCCGATCCGGGTCGAGGTCCTCAACCGCTTCCGGACGAAGGCCGAGCAGAAGGAGATCCTCGAAGGCCTCGAACGGGGGACGGTGGACATCGTGATCGGCACCCACCGCCTCCTCCAGAAGGACGTGGCCTTCCGGAATCTCGGGCTGGTGATCATCGACGAGGAGCAGCGCTTCGGCGTCAGCCACAAGGAGAAACTCAAGAAACTCAGAACCTTGGTGGATGTTCTGACCCTGACGGCGACGCCCATTCCCCGGACACTGCACCTGTCGCTCGTCGGGATCCGGGATCTGTCCATCATCAACACCGCGCCGGAGAACCGGCTGCCGGTGAAGACCCATGTCCTGGAATTCAACGAGGAGGTGATCGCCGACGCTATCCGGCAGGAACTTGCGAGAAACGGGCAGGTCTTCTTCCTCCACGACCGCGTCCGGTCGATCTTCACGATGGCCCGTCTCGTCCAGAAACTCGTCCCCGAGGCGCAGGTGGGCGTGGTCCACGGACAGATGACGCCGAAGGAGATCGAGGGGGCGATGGCGAGATTCGTCCGGCGGGAGGACAATGTCCTGGTCAGCACGACGATCATCGGTTCCGGCCTCGACATCCCTACGGCCAACACGATCATCATCAACCGGGCGGACCGCTTCGGCCTTGCCCAGCTCTACCAGATCCGGGGACGGGTGGGACGCTCGAAGGAGGAGGCTTTCGCCTACCTCCTCGTGCCGAAGGGGGCGATGCTCTCGCGTGACGCCCAGAAGCGTCTCCAGGTGATCATGGATTTCACCGAACCCGGCTCCGGTTTCCGGATCGCCTCCAACGACCTGGAGATCCGGGGGGCGGGGAATCTCCTGGGGGCCTCCCAGTCCGGCCATGTCTCCGCCGTCGGCTACGAGCTCTACACGGAGCTCATGGAAAAGGCGATCCGGGAGATCAAAGGGGAGCCGGCCGAAGAGGAGGAGATCAAGCCGGAGATCCACCTCGGGGTTCCGGCCTTCATCCCCGAGACCTACATGGCCGACGAGCACCAGCGCCTGGTGACCTACAAGAAGGTCTCGCTGGCCGCGACCGACGAGGAGCTCGCCGAGATCCGGGCGGAGCTTTTGGACTGCTACGGCCTCGTCCCCCGCGAAGTGGAGAACCTCCTGGCGGTTATCGGCATCCGCAATCTCCTGAAGACCCTCAAGGGGAAGAAGATGGGCTACGACGGCAAGGCGATGTCGGTATTTCTCCAGGAGAAAAGCCCGGTCGATCCCGGCCGGATCATCGAGCTCTACCGGCGGAAGGTGCGGGGCGTGCAGCTTACGCCGGATCTGAAACTGACCATTCCGATGCCGGATCTTACGGGAACGGAGATCCTGAACCGGGCGCGGGAGCTGCTTAGGGAGTTGCGATAGGAGGAGAGAAATCGGTGACAGACACGCAGACACTTGAGCAGAGACAAGGCGAAGGCCCCAGGAATCGGCCGATACGAAGCCGTCCCGGCGGATTGCTGTTTTTGGCATTCCTCGTGATGGCGCTGGCGGCCTGCCGGAGCCAGGAACCGCCACCGCCCCCGGAAGATCCGGTAGCAACGGTCAACGGCGAGCGGATCGACCGTCCGGAGTTTCTCAGGAAGTTGGCGGAGGAGGCGGCCCTCGCCAAGAGTGATGAGCCCCTGAAGGCGGAGCAAAGGGCGCGTCTGAAGGAGGAGGTTCTGGGTCATCTCATCGAAGAGAGGATCATGCTGCAGCGCGCCCGGGAGCTTTTGCTGAACATCAGTGCAGATGAGCTCGAAGCGCGAATTGAGGAGATCAGAAAGGATTACGCTGATGACAGTTTCAATGCTCTGTTCGGCAATCGCGGAATCAGTTATCCCGCCTGGAAGGAGGCGCTGCGGCAACGGATGCTTTTCGAGAAGGTTATTGCCCTGGATGTGAATAGAAAAATCCAGGTGACGGACGGCGAGGCGGAACTCTATTTCAAGGCCAACCGCAGACTCTACGCCTCGGAGAGGCGCATACGCGCGCTCCAGATCGTCGTGCGCGACCGGGATTTGGCGGAAAGGGCCCTGAAAAGATTGAAGGCGGGGGAGGATTTTGATAAGGTGGCGCGGGAAGTGTCCATCGGTCCGGAGGCGGCGAGGGGCGGCGATCTCGGTTTCTTCGAACGGGGGGTCATGCCCGAGGAGATCGACCGGATCGTCTTTTCCCTGCCGGTCGGGAAGGTGAGCAACGTAGTCCAGAGCCCTTACGGCTTCCACATCTTCAAGGTCCTCGCCAAGGAGGAGAGCGGCGGGCGGAAGCTTGCTGACGCAAAGGGACGGGTGATCGCCGATCTCAGGAAACTCAAGGAGGCGGAAGCTTACGAGCGCTGGATCGAAGGATTAAAGGCGAAGGCCGAGATTCGTGTCAACCGGCCCCTGCCGGATGGCCCTGTGCCGGCGCAACCGGAGACGAAGACGGGTAGTCCGTCGGCGCGAACGGGGAGACATTAGCGGGCTGTTCTTCAACACCCGGTTGGTGGTGTGGAAGTTGTATCGACTTTTTATGGGAACATCAAGATTTTGAGGAGCAGAAAATGAAGATTTTCCGAGCGGTTCTGGCGGGAGTGGCGTTTCTTTTCCTATACGTGCCGGCGCAGGCCGGGGTGGCGGACAGGATTGTGGCCATCGTCAACGATGAGGTGATCACGCTGTCCGAATTGAACAGCGCCTTTGAACCCTATCAGGCCAAACTGGAGGCGGCCTATAAGGGAGCGGAGCGGGAAAAGGCCCTGACCGAAACCAAACTGACCCTCCTGAACCGGATGGTTGATAATCTCCTCATGGAGCAGCAATCCCGGAAGGCCGGGATCGTCGTTAAGGATGAGGAAGTAACCGGGGCGATCAACGAACTATTGGGGAGGAGGAACATCTCCCAGGACGATTTCCGGCAGGCCATAGCTCGGGAGGGAACCACCCTGGAAGTCTACAGGAAAGGGGTCAGGGATCAGCTTGTGCGGATCCGTTTGGTCCAGAAGGAGATCAAATCCAAGGTGGCGGTCAGTAGCGAGGAGATCGGGGAGTATTACCGCAAGAACCGTGGGGATTATGAGGGAAAGGAGGCAGTCCGGATCAAACAGATCCTCCTGGTCCTGCCGAAGGAAGCCTCTGACGATGCGAAGGAGAAACTTCGGGCGGATGCCGGGGCGATCCACAAACGTCTGCTGGATGGTGAGCCGTTCGAGTTGATCTCCGCGCGATATTCCCAGGGACCGGCCGCGGCTGCGGGCGGCGACATCGGCTACATCGAGAAGGGGATGATGCTCCCCGAGGTGGAGGCAGTCGCTTTCCGCCTGCCGCTGGGTCAGATCAGCGTTGTTATCGAATCGTCCGTCGGTTTCCACATCATCCAGGTGATCGACCGCCGGGGGGCGGGAGTCAAGCCCATCGAATCCGTCCGGGAGGAGATCCGGGAGAAGATCGATATGGAGAAGGTGGAAAAGAAGTTCGATGAGTGGCTCGACGCCCTCCGGACGAGGTCGCATATCGAGATCAAACTCTGATGAATACGATCAAGATAAAGGGCGCAGCGCAGCACAACCTCAAGAACATCAATCTTGACATCCCGCGGGACCGACTGGTCGTTATCACCGGCGTCTCCGGTTCGGGGAAGTCGTCCCTCGCCTTTGACACGATCTACGCCGAGGGGCAGCGGCGCTATGTGGAGTCGCTGTCCACCTACGCCCGGCAGTTCATCGGGCAGATGGATAAGCCGGACGTGGAGTCCATCGAGGGACTCTCTCCGGCGATCGCCATCGAGCAGCGGGCGGCCGCCCACAACCCCCGCTCCACCGTGGGTACGGTGACGGAGATCTACGACTACCTCCGTCTCCTCTTCGCCCGGATCGGGGTTCCCCACTGCCACAAGTGCGGGAAGGAGATCAAATCCCAGTCGATCGATGCGATGCTGGAGACGATCCTCGCCTACCCAGAGAATTCGCGGCTATCGATCCTCGCCCCGGTCGCCCGGGGGAAGAAAGGGGAGTTCCAGAAGGAGCTCAGGAAACTCCTGAAGGAGGGATACGTCCGCGTCCGCGTGGACGGCGAGGTCCGGGAGCTCGCCGAGGAGATCACCCTCGACAAGAACAGACGACATGACATCGACGTGGTGATCGACCGTCTGATCGTCAAGGAGGGGATCCGCAAGCGACTGCGCGACTCCCTGGAGACCGCCGCGGCGCTCTCCGACGGCCTGGTCCGCGTCGCCGTAACCGGCGGAGAGGAGGTTCTCTTCAGCGAGCTCTACGCCTGCCCGGACTGCGGCGTCAGCATTACGGAACTCGCCCCCCGGATGTTCTCCTTCAACAGTCCCTACGGGGCCTGCCCGGACTGCGGGGGGCTGGGCACCCGGATGTATTTCGACGAGGAGCTCGTCGTCCCCGACGGGGGGCTTTCCATCCGGGAGGGGGCGATCATCCCCTGGTCGGGCCGCCACTCGCTCCACTACTTCCAGACGATCGATGCCCTGGCCGAACATTACGGCTTCGACATCAACACGCCGTTCGAAAAGCTCCCCGAGGCCATCCGGAACGTCCTCCTCCGCGGATCGGGCGATGAGAAGATCCGTTTTTACGCCGACCGGGGCGGGCGGCGGTTTTTCCATACCCGGTCCTTCGAGGGGGTCCTGAACCAGCTCGACCGGCGGTACAAGGAGACGACCTCGCTGCATGTCCGCATGGACCTCTCACGGTACATCAACCTGCGGGAGTGCCCGACCTGCCAGGGCGCCCGGCTGAAGAAGGAGAGCCTCTCCATCACCGTCGGGGGGAAGAATATCTACGAGGTCTGCCGGATGCCGATCCGGGAGTGCCTCGCCTTTATCATGGCGATCCCCCTTACCCCGCAGGAGATGCAGGTGACGGAGCGGGTGATGAAGGAGATCCGTCAGCGCCTCCGCTTCCTCCTCGACGTCGGCATGGACTACCTGAGCCTCGAACGGTCGTCGGGGAGCCTCTCCGGCGGAGAGGGCCAGCGGATCAGGCTCGCGACCCAGATCGGCTCGGGGCTGGTCGGCGTCCTGTATGTCCTCGACGAGCCGACCGTCGGCCTCCACCAGCGGGACAACGTCCGCCTCATCGCCACCCTTAAGCGCCTGCGGGATATGGGAAACACCGTCCTCGTCGTGGAGCACGACCAGGACATGATGATGGAGTCGGACCAGATCATCGACATCGGGCCGGGGGCCGGGGTGCACGGGGGCGAGGTCGTCTTCCAGGGGACGCCGGCGGAGATCTGCGCAAGCGACGTCTCGCTCACGGGGGCCTACCTCTCGGGCCGAAAGGCCATCGCCGTCCCCGAAAAGCGGCGGCAGGTTTCGGGGCGGTTCATCGTCCTGGAGGGGGCGCACGAGCACAACCTCCGGGAGATCGACATCCGGATTCCTGTCGGGGTCTTCACCGCGGTGACCGGGGTCTCCGGTTCGGGGAAGAGCACGATGGTGATCGAGACTCTCTACAAGGCGCTCTCCCGGCGGCTCAACCAGGAGAAGGGGGGCGGCGGAAAAATCCGCCGTATCGGCGATCTGGGCGGCATCGAGCGGATCATTCTGATGAACCAGCAGCCCATCGGGCGGACGCCCCGCTCGAATCCCGTCACCTACACCGGCGTTTTTTCCCATATCCGGGACCTTTTCACGGGACTCCCCGAATCAAGGCTTCGAGGTTACAAGCCGGGCCGGTTCAGCTTCAACGTGAAGGGGGGGCGCTGCGAGGCGTGCGAGGGGAACGGCCTGATCAAGATCGAGATGCACTTCCTTCCGGATGTCTACGTCACCTGCGACGTCTGCCACGGCCACCGGTTCAACCGGGACACCCTCGAGGTGCGCTATAAGGACAAAAACATCGCGGAGGTTCTCGATATGACCGTGGAGCAGGCCCTCGTCTTCTTCGAGAACATCCCGCCGATTCGCGGGAAGCTCCAGCTTCTGCATGACGTCGGCCTGGGCTACATCCGCCTCGGCCAGTCGGCGACGACTCTCTCGGGGGGCGAGGCGCAGCGGATCAAGCTCTCCCGGGAGCTGGGGAAGCGGACGAACAGCAACACGCTCTACGTCCTCGACGAGCCGACGATCGGCCTTCACTTCGCCGACATCCAGAAGCTCCTCGACGTCCTGATGCGCCTCGTCGGGATGGGGAACACCATCGTCGTCATCGAGCACAACCTCGACGTGATCAAGTCCGCCGACTACCTCATCGACCTGGGGCCCGAAGGAGGGCCGGGCGGCGGCCGGATCATCGCCTCCGGGACGCCCGAAGAGGTCGCCCGGGTCGAGGGCTCCTATACCGGCCAGTTTCTCCGCAGGATCCTGCCAAGGTGAGTAGTATTGCTAAGGGCTCTCGTCGCGCTGCAAGGACTGGCGCAACGTGCGAAAGACAGAAATCAACGCAATCAGTTGATAGTGCGCATTTAAGCCGCTTGGATTGGGCAGCACCCACACGATCGCCCCGGCGAAGAATTCAGGTTGCTGTCCCAGGGTTGCCTTGGGGCGGGCAAAGGCGGTTCGATAGGCGTTGATACCCAGCACTGCCAATACGTTCGGCTGATAGCGGTTGACTTTGGCGGACAGCCGTCGCCTCCCGGCAATCAATTCTTCCGGGCCTAACTCCTCTGCTCTGGCCGTCGCCCGCGCGACCAAGTTGGTAATGCCGCAGCCGTAATGCAAAAGTTCTTGCTCTTCGGCCGGTGTGAGCAGACGCCGGGTGAAGCCCGCGTGATATAACGTGGGCCAAAAGCGATTCCCGGGACGAGCGAAATGGTGGCCGGTCGCGCCGGAATACAATCCCGGATTGATGCCGCAGAACAGCACCTGCAATCCGGGCGCAATCACGTCGCGAACAGTCTTGCCGGCTGCAGCGAGTAACTCCGTCCGGCTTGGCCGCGGTGGATTCAGCATACGTCGAGATGACAGATCATGATAGCTTTTCTCAGGCCGCCCAACCGCCTGTCATCGGCGGCGCGGACAAAGCCCGTGCCCCCATGCGTGCGTGTACTTGTGAGGCCACTGCGGTAATGCCTGTTTCAATTTCGGGATTTCTCCATGCAAATACCGCTGCCTCAACTTCTCGGGAAATTTCTCTATCGCATACCGGAGCATAGTCCGCGGCATGGTTTTGTAGTGGGATTTGAGAAACGCTTCTTCGGTAAGGTGATCACGCTTACCTATCTCCCGAAGCATCCAACCAACGGCTTTATGGATGAGATCTTCCGGATCCCTGAGCAAAAGCTGTGCGATATGCAATGTCTCGGCAAATTCTCCGCATTTTATGTAGTGAAATGTCGCCATGATGGAAATTCTTCTTTCCCAGAGCAGGGGTGATACTGCCAACACATGGAGGGGGGATCTGCTGCGATATTGCAAATAGGCGCCGACAATGGGTGCAGCCGAGGCATCGACGAGGTCCCAGTTATTGATAAACCGAGTATTCTGAAGGTACAGATGGTAAATTCGCTCTTGAAGAGGATCATCTCCGTCTGCGTAGGTGCGAACTAAAATAACAAGCGCCAGCATTCTTGCTTCATGGAGGGGGGAGTGGAGTAATTGGATTAGCTCTGCAAAAGGGAGCGCCCGGTAGTCTTTGGCTAATTTCCTTATCTCGGGAACACGGAGACCGACAAATAGATCTCCTGCACCGTATTCACCGGGGGCTGTTTTGAAGAACCGTTGCAGTACCCGTGCTTTTTCTCTATCGCCAAGCATCCGCAATCTCCGACAGATATCCGAAGCTTTCAAAAAGATGCACCTCCACGAATTGATCACCAAGGGTACACTTGTCAGGGTCTCTGCGGAGACCGCCGAACGGCCGTCTCCCATCACTATCGCTTCCCGTTTACCGATTGCGCAAGACCTTGACATAAGATATGTTGTCTGTCAAACGATAACCAAGAATCAGGCCCTGCTCCCCGGTTTTTCCCGAATCGGCAGGCTGCGGGGGTGAGGCTCGAAAGATGGTGCTCAAGTGGTAACTAGCTGCGCCGCATCGAATCAGGGGAAGGGCGTCGATTACCGGATACGAACATCCGCACGGGCGAGAAATGTGCGTCTGCACCTCTCCGCGAAGGACGGCCTTACGGTGGTTGTGCCCCTGAATTTCAACCTCCGCAGGATTCCGGCGATCGTGGAGCAAAAGAGAGGATGGATCGAGACCCACCGCAGGCGATTGGCGGATATTTCGGTGGCCGGCGCCCGGGAGCCGGCCTCTGAGCTTCCGGAGAAGATCGAGCTTCCGGCCCTCGGGGAGTCGTGGGAGGTTGACTACCAGCCGGCGAAGACGCGGATGGTCGGGGTGATCGTTGATCAACCGGGGCGGATCGTCGTCTACGGCGCCGTTCGTGACCGTGAGGCCTGCCGGGGCGTGCTGAAGTTATGGCTGCAGCGCAGGACACGGGAGGAGCTGGTCCCCCTGCTCGCCCGTCTCGCCGAAAAGAACGGCTTCACGTTCGGCGAAGTAGTGATCCGGGGGCAGAAGACGCGCTGGGCGAGCTGCTCGTCCCGGGGAACGATCAGCCTCAGTTTCAAACTGCTCTTCCTCGATCGCGATGCCGTCCGCTGCGTCCTCATGCACGAATTGTGTCATACGGTCCTGATGAACCATTCCCCCCGGTTTTGGGCGATGCTCGGCGGTTTTGAACCGGCATACAAGGCGATAAATAAACGGATGCGCGAAGGCTGGAAGGAGGTTCCGTCCTGGGTGGAAGTATAGGCAGGGCGTAGTAGTTCAGAGGATGTCTGATGACAAAAGAGGGAGGGGACGGATGCTGAGTAAAGAAGAGATAATCAAAAAAGCTTATGATTGCGGTTTCGAGGATGCGGGTGTCGCCACGGCGGAGCCCTTCGCATCCCAACGGGAGCTCCTCGAACAGCGGCGGGAGGAGTACGGCTGGGCGATTCGCTCGGGTCTCGACCTGATCGCCGGGACGGATCCGCAGACCGTCCTCCCCGGAGCGAAGTCGATCATTGTCCTGGTGGAGGCCTATTTCCGGGAGGCCTTCCCCCCGTCGCTGGAGCGCCATTTCGGCCGCTGCTATCTCGATGACGACCGGATGATCGGGAACCGCCTGGGGAAGAGGGTCAAGGCCTTCCGCTCTTTTCTTCGGGACGGCGGGGTCGATTCCAAGGTACCTTTCCATCTGCCCCACCGTCTGGCGGCGGCGCGGGCGGGCCTGGGAACATTCGGCAAGAACTGCCTCTTCTATTCCCGGAAGGCGGCCGCCGGCGGGTCGTGGGTCACCCCCATCGCCCTGGTCGTCGATCAGGCCTTTACGCCGGATGAACCCACCCTCTCGGTCGGCTGCCCCGACTGGTGCCGCAACGCCTGCATTGCCGCCTGTCCCACGGGAGCGCTGCAGGGGCCGCGGCGGATCGATCCACGCCGGTGCATCTCCTACCTCACCTATTTCGGAGACGCGCTGACCCCGCGGGAACTCAGGGAGCCGATGGGGCTCTGCGTATACGGGTGTGATCGGTGCCAGAACGTCTGCCCCCGGAATGCCCCCTGGCTTGCCCGCGAGCTTGCGATGAATCAAAAGACGGCGGGGATGGTCGATGCGTTTCGCCTGGAGCGGCTTCTCCATATGGACAAGGCCTATTTTACCGAGCATATCTGGCCGCACATGTTCTACATGTCCGACGCCGACCTCTGGCGCTGGAAGGCGAATGTGGCCCGGGCGATGGGAAACACCCGGGATGAGGCATATGTCCCCGATCTGGTGAGGGCCTTTCGGGAAAACGACGATGATCGGACAGCGGCGATGATCGCCTGGGCGCTCGGCCGGATCGGGAACCCTGCGGCGAAGGCAGCGCTGGATGCGTTTCTTCCCGGCAGCAGCGCCCCGGTCCGGGAGGAGATCCTTGCAGCCCTGGAGGGTGCGCCGCGGCAGGGCTGTGCGGAGAAGGCCGATTGCCTTCCCCACTCACTCTCGCCGTAGCGGTATCCGAAACGTTTGGCGTCGGGTGCAGCAGTGGACTCCCGGCGGCGCGAATTATCGGAGCGAATCCTCTTCGATTACGCTTTTTCGATACGGATCTTCCGGGCGCCGCTCGCCTTTTTCAGGAGGATCGCGTCGCCGGTGATCCGGCCGAGCAGGCAGACCTCGCTCGCCGGGACGGGATCGTCGCCGCTGCTCATCGGCGTCGGACCGAAGAAGATGGCCATCGCGTTTCCCGGCGGCCAGAAGCCGATGTCGCCGACCTTGACCCTCTTGGTGGCTGTCTCGTCGAGACCCGACCGGACGGGGATCCCGAAGTAGAACTCATCGCCCCATTCGTTGGGTTCCGTCTCGATGGGGAGTTTTGCGGCGACCGTCTTGGCCAGGGGCGTATCGCTCAACTCCGCCATGACCGTGATCATTCCGGCGGTTATTCTGATGGGCGTGGGCATGGTTGCATTACCTCCCATGGTTTTCCCCTCGGGGGGCTGAAAAGATGGCTGTTCCTACTCTTGCTGCCGATCATAGATGGATGGAGAAAAATATTAACCTCCGGTTGACACCGGATATTGCTGCCCGCAGGGATGTGTTGCGGGCCATCCGTTTACCGCACCTGCGCCAATGCCTTGCTGAAAAAATCGATGCTGCCGAAGTTGCCCGACTTCAGGGCCATCAACAGAGATCGGCCTTCCGCCTGCGTCCATGGCACACCGGGATCGATGGCGGCGCCGATGCGCAGCTGGCTCACGCCGAGCGCCTGCACCACTGCGCCGGAGGTCTCGCCGCCGGCCGCCACCAATCGCCGCACGCCGGCTTCGACCAGCCCCTGTGCGATCCCCGCCATGCACTCTTCCACGAGATATCCGGCGCGCTCGGCTCCCAGTTCCGCCTGGATGACGTGCAGTTCATCGGGCTCAGCGGTTGCGTAGATCAGCACCGCCCGCTCGGCGAGTTGCGGGAGCGCCCAGGCCAGCGCCTGCTCGGCCGAAGGCTCGCCTGCGGCCAGCCGCCGCGGGTCGATGCGAAAGCCGGGGCGGCCGCCGGTGAGCCAGTGCCGCACCTGGGCGTTGGTGGCCATCGAGCAGGAACCCGACAGCACCGCTGCCGCTCCGCCCACGGCGGGCAGTTGAGCCGCCTGAGCGTCCGGCTGCACCCAGCCGCGTTGGGCGTAGACCGGAGGGAGGCCGAGCGCCACGCCCGAACCGGCGGTAATCAGCGGCATGTCTGCGCAGGCCGCGCCGATCGCGATCAGGTCGTCATCGGCGATCGCATCGACGACGGCGAGTCTCACGCCGTCGGTGCGCAGTTGCGCAAAGCAAGCCCGGATGGCTTCGGGTCCCCGCTTCACGTCCTCGCGGCGCACGAGGCCGACCCGGCCGCGCGACTGCGCCTGCAGCACGCGCACGAGGTTGGCATCGGTCATCGGCGTTAGAGGATGGTCGCGCATGCCCGAGTCCGACAGTAGTTGGTCGCCGACGAACAGGTGGCCGTGAAACACCGTCCGGCCGTTTTCCGGAAACGCAGGGCAGGCGATGGAGAAGTCGCTGCCCAGAGCCTCCATGAGCGCCTCGGCCACCGGACCGATATTGCCGAGCGGCGTCGAGTCGAAGGTCGAGCAATACTTGAAGTAAAACCGGCGGGCGCCGGCTCTGCGGAGCCAGTCGAGTGCGGCAAGCGACTCACGCACGGCATCGCTCGCCGGCGTAGTGCGTGACTTCAGCGCCACCACCAACGCGTCCGCTTCGGGCGCCGGACCCCGGGGTACGCCGATCACCTGCACCGTGCGCAGGCCTGCCCGAACCAGCATGCTGGCCACGTCGGTAGCGCCGGTGAAGTCATCGGCAATGACGCCCAGGATCACTCGGCCTCCTTTTCTGCGGTAGTGGCAGGCAGCGCGATGTCGGTAAGAGCCGAGGAGAACTTGATGACGGCGCCGTAGCCCATCGAATCCAGACCGATCACCCCCGGTGTTTTTTGGCGCACGTCGTCCTCACTCCTGGTCTGTTGGATGGATTATACGGGTACGGCCGCTTCTCGCCGTTGCGTGTCGGATCGCCGCTTTCGTGCCTTGCGGGCGCTGTGCGGCGCGGACCAGGTATTTTCCGGCAGCGGCGCGATCAATGGCATCGTATCGCACAATGGCTTCAGCGTCAAATCTTATCCCAATCGATCTTTGTTTTTTCGGAGGGCAACGGTATAATGAAGACCGGTTTCCGGGTCCGTTCCAAGACCGAAACGGACACACTCCCCAGAAAGGTCTGCCGCAAAAACCCTTTTCCATGAGTTCCCAGGATGATCGCATCGCACCCTTCGTCATCCGCTGCCTTCAAAATCTCTTCCACCGGGTAGCCCAGAGGAACGAGGATTTTGGATACCAGTGCAGTGCAGGCGAAGCCGACTTGGTTCTCTACTTTCGTGCAAAATTCCTGAACCCGTTTTTTAATGTCTGCAGTGTCCGTCTCCTGCTGCTGTTTTTCGATTCTCCTCAGCAGGCCAGTGCCTCCTTCCGTATAGACATGAGGAATGGGCTCGACGACGTGCACGATAAGAATGGTGGCGTCATATTTTTTGGCCATCTCTACTGCATAGAAGAAAGCGTAAGCGGAGTTCTTACTGAGATCGGTGGTATAGAGTATTTTCTTGATTTGTGGGATCATATGCTCCTCCTTGTTTCGTTATTGTGCCCGACCGGTACTGAAACCATCCTGCCCATACCCCAACTGATTTTTCACACCCCGTTCACTTTCGGGAAGGTGCCTCCCGAGAGCCCTTTATTGTGAATTTCTTTGAGAGATTAGCCGAACTTACGGTAAAAGGCAACAAGGATCAACTGCACGGTTATCAGGAGGGAAAACCTATCAAGTGCTTTAGGATATCGTCCCTGGCACGGATGAGGACCATGATCAGGCCGGCGCTGAACAATCCTGATATTCTCTGGGTAAAGAGTGGGACATGAAGCAAGTTTATCAGAGTAAACTGGGCTCGTCAAACATGAAGGGCATGATCCCATGATGTTTCCTCTAGAACTCACTCCTCAATAAGGTCCCCTCGGATGTGGCTGAACTATAAGTTCATGCGCTTTGGGAAGTCAAAAAGAACCGTTCTTAGGATATCATTGCAGTTTTGATCTCGGGGATTTTTCTGATCAGCGGCGATGGTTCAGGCCTTCCCTCTCCAACTGGAGGATTTTTCTGCTCAGGACAGACTGAAGATCCTTCCCCGGATTAACAAAAACTGCCGCAATGTGCCTGACCGCGGCAGTTTCCATGATCCGGGTGACTCGTGCCTTGAGCAGGTAATTCCGCCCGTCGATATTCAACCGGCATTCCAATACGGCGGATGGCTTAAAAGGCGGCTGCAAGGCGGGCTGAATAAAATTTACCCCCATCAGGGATATATCGAAAATCGGGTAACCGCGTGCCTGAATCGTCAACGCAAGACCGCTGCTGCTCGGCGTTCGGATGCGGAAGCCCTTCCTGAGGCTTGTCTCTTCCGAGTCATGGTTCATCTCCACGATGATCGTCGGCACGCGCATCCCTGAAGAGAGCTCATAATCATCGCCAAATCCCGAAATCAGGGCCGAAAAGCCGAAACGTCGCGCCGAGTTCCCCTTTCCGGTGATATAGGAAATATCCACGGGGCCCTTGGGAGGAGGGGGGAGAAGGGGCGGTGAGGTCTGGGAGAGAACAAGACGCTTTCCCCTGACATCGTAGATGATGGCCTTCAGTGAATTCCTGCTTGCTGATGACGGATCAAGATTGATTGAGACCGAAATCCCGGGTTTAACAGACATGACTCTTTTCCGCCCTGATACGCCGGTCTCCTGGTTAGAGATAGCGACATGCTCTGGTTGCGCGAAACAATATAAAGAACGGCTGGGTATGTCAACAAGTATCTGGCGCACGCCTGCTAAGAACGATTGACAAACAGATCTCGATATTGGATCATGGCGCGACCCGGCGCAACGAAGAATCCGCTTGCGGAAATGCTGCAAGGAAAAGCTGGCGGGGCGGCGGGGAGAGG
The DNA here is from genome assembly GCA_963817385.1 of uncultured delta proteobacterium. Classification (GTDB taxonomy): domain Bacteria; phylum Desulfobacterota; class Syntrophia; order Syntrophales; family UBA5619; genus JAKAFS01. Next base: position 64,222 of record CAWFOM010000009.1, on the reverse strand, counting down.
GTTTTTCAGGGTGCATTTCCGAGACGGTGAGAAGTTTTACCGGGTCGTAGGGGATACGTGAAAGGAGTCTGGATGATGAAGATTGCAGTGGTCGGTCTCGGGGGTGTGGGTGGGTATTTCGGAGGAAAACTCGCCCGGAAATATGCCGATTCGCGGGAGTACACGGTGGCATTCATCGCCCGGGGAGAACACCTGGCGGCGATCCGCAAAGATGGCCTCCTGCTCAAGACGGTGGAAGGGGAGTGCCGGGCAACGCCGGATCTGGCGACGGACCGCGCAGCCGATGCAGGACCCTGCGACCTGGTCCTCTTCTGCGTGAAGGAGTACGACCTGGAGTCGGCCGCGGCGGGTCTTGATCCGCTTCTGCATGACCATACGATCGTCCTTCCCGTCCTCAACGGGGTAGACATCGCCGAGCGGCTCCGGTCGATCATTCCCCGCGGCGTGGTTCTGAGCGGCTGCGTCTACATCTCCACGTTCATCGAGGCGCCCGGCGTCGTCCACCAGGTGGGCGGGACCTGCCAGCTCGTCTTCGGTCCCGATGACGGGAAGAGCGAGGCATACCGGCCGCTGGAGACGCTCCTGAAGGAGGCCGGGATCAAGGCGGAGCTCTCGCAGGATATCGCCGTTCCCCTCTGGACAAAATACCTCTTCGTGAGCCCGATGGCCGGAGTGACTTCGCTTATGGGGCAATGCTTCGGCGACGTGATGGCGGATGCGAAGGGAAGGGCGATGGCCAGGGGGTTGATGGCGGAGGTCGAGCGCCTCGCCCGGGCGAAGGGGATCAGCCTTCCGCCGGACAGCGTGGAGCGCGGGATCGCGACGGTCGAGCGCTTTCCTCCGGCGACCAAATCGTCCATGCAGCTCGACTTCGAAAAGGGGAGACGGACCGAACTGGAGCTCTTCATCGGTTGTGCCGTCCGGGCGGGGCGCTCCCTCGGCGTTCCGCTGCCCCTCCATGAAGAGCTCTACGCCGCCCTGATCGGCCGCAGGTCCTGAATCCGCCAGCGGGTACCTGCATCATGGCTTGCCGCGGCGTACGCATGCAAAAACGGAATGGTTTTTTCTTCGTGAGGATCGAAGATTCTCCACCGCTTACTGTGGAGAGCGTCAATCACTCCAGATCCCGGTAGAGAGAGTTTTTAGCGATGTAATGGCGGACTGCGTCGGAGACGAGATAGTTGATCGTTTTGCCCTCCTTGGCCCGTTTACGGATGTTGCTTGAGGCGATGTCGAGGAAGGTAACCTCGCGGAAGCAGATCATCCGGCCGGTCGGTCCGCGGAAGCCCTTTGCCGTCTCGTCATACGTGAACCGGGAGGCGAATTCCGGGGTGAGGATCTTCTCCAAACCCAGATTCTCATAGCCCGGGCGCGTCATGACGGCGAAATTGCACAGAAGCAGGAGCCTCTCCCAGTCCTTCCAGGTTCGGATAGCGTGGAAGGCATCCTGTCCGAGGATCAGGTAGAGGTCGAGGTTTTCCAGGCGATAGGTGTCCAGGATGTACTCCACCGTCTCCACGGAGTAGGAGATCCCCGCCCGCCGGTTCTCCACGTCGGAGAAGGAGAAGGCCGGGTTTCCTTCGATGGCGAGCCGGATCATCTGTTCCCGGTGGAAGAAGGGCGTGATGGCGCCGGTAAGCTTATGCGGCGGCCGTGATGCCGGAACAAAGATGATCCGGTTCAGGTCGAAGATCTCTATCATCTCCTCGGCGCATCGCAGATGGCCGATATGGATCGGATCAAACGTGCCTCCGAACAATCCCCATTTCATGTTCTCACCTGTCCGTTTCCATATATGATGAATTTGGTTGTCGTCAGTTCCTCGAGTCCCATCGGTCCGAAGGCGTGGAGCTTGGTCGTGCTGATGCCGATCTCGGCCCCCAGCCCCAGTTCGAAGCCGTCGCTGAAGCGGGTGGAGGCGTTGACGAGGACCGTCGAGGAGTTGACCTCGGTGAGAAAGCGCTGCGCCCGCTCATAGCTTTCGGTGACGATCGCCTCGGTATGGAGGGAGCCGTACGTTTCGATGTGGGCGATTGCTTCGTCGAGATCGCGGACCACGCGGACGGAGAGGATCAGATCGAGATACTCCCGCCCCCAGTCCTCTTCGGTGGCCGCCTCCGCATCCGGCAGGATCGTCCGCGTCCGCTCGCAGCCCCTGATCACGACGCCCGCCTTCCGGAATGGATCGGCCACCGCCGGCAGGAATGCGGGGGCGATCGCCTCATGGACGAGGAGCGTTTCCATTGCATTGCAGACCCCCGGCCGCTGCGTTTTTGCATTCATGCAGATCCGGACGGCCATGGCGATCTCGGCCCCGTCGTCGACGAAGACATGGCAGACACCCTTGTAGTGCTTGATCACCGGGATCCGCGAATCACGGACGACGGCGCGGATCAGCTCCTCCCCGCCGCGGGGGATGATCACATCGATGAACTCATCGAGCGTAAGGAGCTCCGTGATCGCCTCCCGATCCGTCATGGGGACGATCTGGATCGCCGTCTCGGGCAGCGAACAGTCCCGGAGGACCTCCTGGAGGATGCGGCAGATGGCGAGGTTGGAGTGGATTGCTTCGGAGCCGCCCCGGAGGATCACGGCATTTCCGGATTTCAGGCAGAGGGCGGCTGCGTCGGCGGTTACGTTCGGGCGGGATTCGTAGATGATTCCGATCACTCCAAGGGGGATCCGCATCCGGCCGACTCTCAGGCCGTTCGGCCGACGCCACATCGACGTGACCGCTCCCACCGGATCGGGCAGGCAGGCTACCTCCCTGAGGCCCCGGGCGATTCCCCCGATCGATGCCTCCGTAAGCGTCAGGCGGTCGATCATCGCCGGGGAAAGGCCGAGCTTACGGGCAGTGGCGAGGTCCCGGGCGTTTTCCCGGATGAGGAGATCTTGCTTTGCGATGAGCGCGTCCGCCATCCCGGCAAGCGCCCGGTTTTTGTCCTCAGTGGAGATCCGGGCGAGGATCGTGGAGGCACGCCTCGCCTCCCGGCCCATCCGAACCATCTGTAACCTGATATCCGCCATGCATCCGGTCCTCTCTCCGCCCTTTTTATAGGGTGCGCCGCCGGCCTTCGGCGTGCCGTCCGGATCCATCTTAGCCATTGACAAATCCAATGATATTCGGATAAGAACCGCCATCAGCCGAAAGACGGGCGGTGCTAATCTACAAGACCCCTCGGGCCGTGTCAAGGCTATTTCCAGCACAGGCTTTTTCACCCCGGGGATGGCAGGTCTCGGGGCTCGGCATCTTCCGTTTACCGGAGGCGCGGCGGCTCTGCCGCCACAAGGAAGCAGGCGAATGGCAAATATCCGTGTCAAGGCGGGCCGGCGTGCCTATGACCTCATTCGTGCAGGCGGCTTCAGTCTGGACCGCATCGGGACCTATTTCGGCCCGGCGGGCGGTCCCCGGTGGCTCGTCGCAAGCGGTTTCGATCTCGCCCTCCTGAAGGGGGAGCTGTTGGGCAGGCGCTATCCGGTCTGGCTCGTCGGCGCCTCGGCCGGGGCGTGGCGCTTTGCGGCCTGGCTGCAGCCGGAGGCGCTCAAGAGCTACCGCGCCCTCGTCGACGCCTATATCTTGGCGACCTACGGCAGGAGCGACACTCCCGGGACGATCCTCCAGTCCCTGAGCGAGATCATCAACGCCGCGGTCGAGGACGACGCCCTCCCCTTTGCCCTGGCCAGCAAACGATACCGCCTGGCGGTCCTGACCTGCCGGGTCGGACCCCTTCTCTCCTCCGGACATCCGTGGGTGCAGAGGGCGGGCTTCCTCTTCTGCTTCCTGGCCAATGCCATTCACCCCTCGCTGCTTTCCCGTTTCGCCGGGCGGGTCGTCTTTTTCTGCGGACCCCAACCCCCCGATTTCTGCCAGCGCAAGGGGTTCCGCGGGCGCGCCATCCCGCTTTCCGAGGTCAATTTCAAATCCGCGGTGATCGCCTCCGGCGCCATCCCGATCGCGGTCGCCGGCGTTCGGGACATCTTCGGCGCCCCGGACGGGGTCTATCGCGACGGGGGGCTCACCGACTACCACATCAATCAGGATTATGCGACGCGCAACGGCGGACTGACCCTCTTTTTCCACCATCAGGAGCGGATCGTTCCCGGCTGGATGGACAAGAGACTCAAGAATCGGCGTCCCCCGGAGCGGTGGCTCGATAGCGTCGTCATGGTTTATCCGTCGGAGGGCTTTGTCGCGGGACTGCCCGAAGGGAGGATACCGGACCGGGGCGATTTCGAGACCTACATGGACAACCCGGCGACGCGGATCGCATACTGGCGGCGGACGGTGGAGCTCTCCGCCCCGCTCGGCGAGGAGTTCCTGGAGCTGATCGCAAGCGGCCGCCTCAAGGATGTCATTGAAAAACTCTAGCGCAAGCAATATGCGCCGGATCTGCATCGTTGTCGGCTTTTTGCCGGAGGTGAAATGAGCGGCTACCGTCTCTTCGACCATACGGCCGATCTGGGGATCGAAGTCTCCGGCGGCACCATCGAGGAGCTCTATGCCGGGGCCGCCATGGCCCTCTTCGACCTCCTGGCGGATACCGAGGCCATCCGGGTGACTCAGGTGAGGACGATCGCGGTCGAGGGGGAGGATGCGGCGGATCTCCTGATCAATTTTTTACGCGAGCTCCTCTCCGTGTGGAACTCTATGGGGTTTCTGGGGCGAGAATGCACGATCCGGGAGGTCACCCCCCGGCGCCTGACGGCGCACCTTCGGGGCGAGCCCTTCGATCCGGCCCGGCACCGGATCAAAACGGAGATCAAGGCGGTCACCTATCACCAGTCCTCGGTCAAACGGACGGCCAAGGGGTGGGTGGGGAGGGTGGTCTTTGATGTCTGAAAGCGCCGTTTCCCCGCGGGCCGCCGGTTCATCGGCTCGGCCGATCTGCGGCGGGCAGAGGAAAGTTTGGCGTGCCGATTAATCCGGTCGGGATGACAGCCGGAAGGGATGTTTTTTATGAAGGACGCGGATGCGGCCCGGCAGGTCGGACAGCTCAAGCGGAGCCTGAAGAGGTGCGTCCTCTGCCCGCAGATGTGCCGGGTCGACCGGTCGGCAGGCGAGAAAGGGTTCTGCCGCCTTGACGCGGGAATGGTCATAAGCTCGGCCCTCCCCCACCACGGCGAGGAGCCTCCCCTTTCGGGGAAGCGCGGCGCCGGCACGATCTTTTTCTCCTCCTGCAACCTCCGGTGCGTCTATTGCCAGAATTATCAGATCAGCCATTCCCCCGCGGGGCGGTCAGTCTCGGAGGAAGAGCTCGCGGGGATCATGCTGGAGCTCGAGGCCCTGGGCTGCCACAACATCGAGCCGGTGACGCCGACCCCCCATCTGCCGGGGATCATGGCGGCCTTGCTGATCGCCCGCAGACGAGGGCTTAGCCTTCCCCTCGTCTTCAACTGCGGCGGGTATGAACGGGAGCGGATCATCCGCTTCCTCGACGGGATGGTCGACATCTATCTCCCCGATTTCAAATACGGCGTCGATGAGGCCGGTCGGCGCTTCTCCGGGGCGCAGGCCTATCCCCGCCATGCCCTTGCCTCCCTCCGGGAGATGGTCCGCCAGGTCGGCGACAGCCTCGAGATCGAGGACGGGGTCGCGAAGCGGGGGGTCCTGGTCCGCCATCTCGTCCTGCCGGGGAACTGGGAGAGCTCCCTTGCGGTCCTCAAGGCGATCCGGGAGGAGATCTCCCGGTTCGTTCCTCTGAGCCTCATGGCCCAGTATACGCCGATCCCGGCCGTAGTGAAGCACCCTCTCCTCGGCCGGAGGGTCAGCCGCGAGGAGTATGAGCGGGTGGTCAATGCCGCCGTCGATCTGGGGTTCGAGGAGCTCTACACCCAAGAGGTCGATGATCGGGCGCTCTCACCGGACTTCGAACGGGAACGGCCATTCGCATGGGACGGGAAATAGGAGGGAGCAAGAGCTTCAATTCTTGATGCGGGAGGTGCACGGCGATGTTCGACTTTTCCCATCTGGGCAAGCTTCTCATCGTGATCGGGCTTCTTATCGCGGGAATCGGCCTCGTCCTGATCCTCGCCGGGAAGATCCCCTGGCTCGGGAGACTTCCCGGCGATTTTTTCTTCCGGGGGAAGAACGTCTCGTTCTATTTTCCGCTCATGACGTCGCTCATCGTAAGCGTGATCCTCTCACTCATCCTCTGGTTCATCAACCGACGGTAACGGCGGGGGACAATTCCCCGATTTGCCAGAACAGACGTCGAACAAGCGGAATCGTTCCCGCTTAGCTTGTTTTCCGTAGAGATCTGATGTATGCGTACGGCTGAATTCGCGTACTTGTGATCGGCGGGAATGCGGCGCAGGGAAGGGAGCGGGATGGTATGGGAAAACGGAAACCCAGTGAGAAGCGCGCATGGAAGCCGGGAAATGTCCTGTCGCCGGTTCCGGCGGTCCTGGTGAGTTGCGGGGGGACGGGGGGCTGGAAGCCGAACCTGATCACGATCGCGTGGACCGGAAATGTGTGCAGCGAACCGCCGATGCTGTCGATTTCCGTGCGGCCCGAGCGGTACTCCTATGAAATAATCGAAAAGACCCGGGAATTCGTGGTGAATGTCCCTTCCCTCAAGGAGGCCAGGGCAGTGGACTGGTGCGGGGTTGTTTCCGGGCGCAGCGAGGAAAAGTTCGCCGGCGCCGGGTTGACGCCGGCTCCGGCGTTGAAGGTGGGCTGCCCGATCGTTCTGGAGTGCCCGCTGAACATCGAATGCCGGGTGCGGGAATCTCTGAAGCTGGGTTCGCACACGATGTTCGTGGCGGAAGTGGTCGCCGTGCAGGTATCTGCGGCGCTGATCGATGGTAAAGGACGGCTCCGTCTGGAGAAGGGCGGTCTCATCGCATTCGCTCACGGCCAATATTTTGCCCTCGGGCGCTGTATCGGCCGCTTCGGGTTTTCCGTGCAGAAACGAAAAAGCAGGGCTCGCCGCTGATCAGGGTCAGGATCGGCGGCTCCGAAACATTCCCCCTTGACCGGATGCCAATATTGTGAGAAGAAACCAGATCAAGAGCTGCTACGATACGGTAAACAGGGACGGCGCATCTACAGGGAGACAAACAGATCCGAAATGAACCTATGCAGACTCATAACCTGAAATTACCGAAAAATTATCGAGATACGGCAAGCGATTTTTATATCAAGGTGGGGATCGGACTGATCGCGATTCTCCTCATTCTCAATGTTACCCTGCTGATTCTTTTCCTTAAAGAGATAAAAAACAACCGGAATGCCCTCCAGGTTATTCAGGAGACAAGCAAGAGTCTGGCCCTGCTCCAGGAGTCACTCGGCAGGACGGATATCCAGAAAGCCTTTGTTCATCTGGCGGATGCAAGGCGTCAGATAACGGCCGCCGTGCCGCCCGCGCCCGCCGCACCGCCGGTGAAAACGGTTGCCGAACGTCCCGCGCAACCGGCGAAAGAGGTTGCCGAACGTCCCGCCCAACCGGTGCAATCGGCGAAAGCGGTCGCCGAACCGAAGGCGCCTGCCGCACCGGTGAAAGCGGAACCGAAGGCGCCCGCCGTACCGGCCAAGAAAGCGGAATTTATCATACCGGCCGGCGAAACACCGGTGTCCCTGGTCTGGGCGGTGGCCGACGAGTATGCGCTTATCGGGGAGAAGGAAACCAAACTCCTGCATCTGTTCAAATTTCAGGGTGATCGGTTCGTCCTCGTCAAATCGTATGCATGCATCATCGGGGCCAATGGCGAAGACAAGAAAAAGGCCGGGGATTTTGCAACCCCCAGGGGGAGCTATTTCACCCTGCGCTATGCACCGGGGAGCGCCTTGCCCGAAATCTATGGGGAAGGGGCCTTTGTCCTGAATTATCCCAATTTCCTGGATCGGAAAGACAGCAAGAACGGCGCAGGGATATGGATCCACGGACACGTTCCCGGGAAGGTCATCGGAACGGGAGACCTCGTCAATACGAAAGGCTGCATCGCCGTCTCCAATGACAACATCAAGGAACTCAAGACTCTGCTCAAGCCCAGCGGCACACCCGTTTCCATCGTCGATACGGTAACCTTCGTCAAGGAGGAGAGCCGCAAGGAATCGCTTCAGGAGATCCGTAATTACATGGATGACTGGCGAAAGGCGTGGGAAAGCGGCGACACCGGGAAATACCTGAGTTATTATTCAAAGGATTTTATCAATAGCGAAGGGATGCGATTTGAGGCCTTCCGAAGGCACAAGGAGCGGGTCAACAGCGGCAAAAAATTCATTCGCGTGACTATGGACCAGATGGCCATTATCATGCCGCAGGAACGGGAGGGACAGGTCGCCGTCGTACGGTTTATTCAAAAATACCGTTCCAACAATTTCGAAGCGGATTCAAAGAAGTTATTCTACCTGAAAAAGGGACAAAAGGGATGGACAATTTTCGGCGAGTCTGCCTTTTAGCCGTTGCGATGTTCCTTGTTCTTTGCTTCGGGTTTCGTGATCTGGCGGCTGAAAAGGGCCGGATACTCCCGGAATCTCGCACCCAGGCGTACTTTCAGGAGACCCGGCAGGAATTGACCGTTCACACGATCCGGGGAAGACACGAGGGTCCGACGCTGCTCATCATTGCCGGAATCCATGGTGACGAAGCGGGCGGTTACCTGACTGCGGAGAGGTATTCAGACGTCAAGCTGAACAAGGGGAACCTGATCATCGTCCCGCGTCTCAACGGGCCGGCCGTCAATGCGGGGAAGCGATGCGGTCTCGGAGGCGATATGAACCGCCTGTTCAACCTCCCTGCCGGCAGTTCCAATCCCGATGCCAAGGTCATAAATCTGGCGAAGCAACTGATCAGGCAGTCTGATTACGTCCTGAATCTTCACCAGGGGTACGATTTCTATAATCCCCGCTGGATATCCCGCAAGAGAAATCCCTCCAAATGGGGACAGTCCAATGTCATCGATTCAGCCACGTACTACCTGCCGAGTGGGAAGAAGCTGGAGTTGGGGCATTATGCGAAGCGCGTCGTCCATCGGGCAAACAGCAGAATCCCTGATGGAGATTTCCACTTTGCCGTCAACAACACCAATACCGCGGTCAAGCAGTCACGGCATCAGGAGCAGAAAGGATCGCTGACCTATTACAGCCTCTATAATCAGCAAAAAATCGCGTTGGGGCTGGAGGCGACCAAGAACTGTTCGCTTGCGCAGGCCATTTCCTATTTGACGATTGCGATCAATGCCGCCATCGAGGAAGCAGGGATTCAGGCGGAGGCCCTGCCCTCCGAATCTACTCAATCGGTGGGGAGCTCGGTACAGGAAGCCAGGTCAAAGAGCCCGTCAAAGATAAAGCTGAAGGGATGAGAAAGAGCTTCGCGGCGAGGTGCGATGTATCAGGACCATGAAACACTGGGCCAATACCTGAAACGGGAGCGGGAATCACACCGGGTGCCCGTTGAAGAAATGGCGCTTTTCATGAGGGTGAACAGGTCCTTCATCGATGCCCTGGAAGGGGATGACTTCGACGTCTTTACCGGGCGTTCCGAATGCATACGGCTGATCAAGCAATACACTGCCTATCTGAAGCTGAATCAGACGGAGGTGCTCAGGCTCTTCGACGCCGAGTGGAAACGCACCGGCGGGGTGAAGCGATATCCGAAATTGACGCAGTTTGCGGATGGCGACTCTTCCCCGGTCAAATCGGCCATATTGAAAGGGAAGAGGCTCCTTGTCGGGCATCTCCCCGCAAGGCGGGTCTGGTTGTCCGTCATCGTCGGGGCGCTGATCATCATTTCCGTTCTTTTCATTGACTTGCCCGATACGAAACGGGAAATAACGCCACCCGATCATTGGCCGCCGTCCGAGACGGCAATCGACATCCTTCCCGCCAAGGACCGCGTCCCCACGCCCGCGGCCGACGCGGAGGGGCGAAGCATATTTCCGAACCGGGTCTCTCTGCCTGAAGCTCCTCACCCCGGGCCGGGCGTTGCTGAGGGGAAAATTCCCCCTCAGCCCAAGGGCGTCAGGGTGATCGGGAATCGCGATTCGAAGCGGTATCACCTGCCGGGAATGAAGTACTATGACTTGGTCAAGGAATACCACCGGGTCGTTTTTCAATCCGAAAAGGAAGCCATCCGGGCCGGTTACCGCAGAGCCCGGGAATGAAGGATGGGTGAGAATTGAAGCTCCCCGCCCACAGGGCGGGGCTTCCCGGTAAGGAAGGGATCTGTTTATTGCGCCCCTTATCCCCGCCTACAAGGCGGGGCTTGCGGGTGGCGCTCCCGGTCAGCGGCGCCCCCCCGCCGCCTTGAGGTCAGGCTCGGGGAGCTCATGATTTTTCAGGTCGGGGTAAGACCCATCGGCGGAGACCTCGACAAATTTGCCCTCCTGCCACTCCCCGACGTTTTTTTCACCGCCCGAGTTGGTCATCGTTCCCTGACCATGGTACTCGTTATCCCGGAACTGGCCCACATATTTGGAGCCATTGGCAAAGATGACCGTTCCGTGTCCGTGTTTCTTTCCGAACTTGAACTGTCCCGTATATTGTCCGTCGGGCCGGATCATCGTTCCCTGACCGTGTGGCATGCCGCTTTCAAATTGGCCCACATAGGTTCCCCCGTCGGGGTAGGTTAGGGTCCCCTGGCCGTCAAAGAGGTTGTTCTTCCACTGCCCGGTGTATTCCTTGCCGTTGGCGAAGGCTGCCGACCCCTGTCCCTCCATCAATCCATCGCGAAACTGCCCGGTGTATTTCCGGCCGTCGGGGAAAGACATGGTCCCCTGGCCGTTGATGCCGTCATCCTGGAATTGCCCCGCATATACGCGACCGTCGGCGAAATGGACGGTTCCCTGACCGTTCATGGCATCGTTTTTCCATTCGCCCGCGAACTGCGTCCCATCGGGGCGGGCAAGCGTTCCCCGGCCGTGTTTCCGGCCGTCGCGGAACTGCCCGATGAATTTTCCCCCGTCCCGGTCGTTCAGCGTCCCTTGGCCGTTGAACTGGTTGTCGATGAATTGTCCCTTGTAGGTCCGCCCGTCCAGATAGGTCATGACCCCGTTGCCGTCCATCCTGTTTTCCTTCCACTCCCCGACGTAATGCACGCCGTCGTGCTCGGTCATCGTCCCCTGGCCGTGAAAAAGGCTGTTTTTAAACTGCCCGACATACGTTCGGCCGTCGGGGAAAGACATGGTCCCCTGGCCATGGAACGAGTTGTGGCTGAACTGACCGATATATTTTGTTCCGTCCGGAAAGATTATGGTCCCCTGGCCGTGCTGTTCGCCATCCTTCCATTCTCCAACATAGGTTTTCCCGTTGGAAAAGGTCATGGTCCCCTGACCGCTGTATTCACCGCTTAAAAAGAGGCCGACGTACTGGGCGCCGTCGGGAAAGGTGACGCTCCCCTGGCCGTTCATTTTGCTGTTTTTCCATTCACCGGTGCAGGTCATCCCTCCCGGATACGTCAGGGTTCCCTGGCCTTCCCAGAGGCCGTCCCTCCATTCCCCCATGTATTTCATTCCCCCGGGGTAATTCATCGAGCCCTGGCCGCTCATCGGGGGCCGTTTTTCCAATCCATCTTCTCTGGCGATCGTGTTCCGGGATAGTTTTTTCAGAAGCTTTTTCAAGAAAACCGGCATGTCTCTCCCTCACCCCAGTACCGAAGTCACTGGACGCGATTTGGATTCATCATAGAGGTGAAATGCATTAACTGCTGATAAAAGCTTGCTTTCATACGCCTGAAGGATACGAAGAACAATCCGGCATGTCAACACATTTTTTTAACCAGGATGCGGCGCTGCCCCACGACCGGACGAAAGCCTATCCGCGTCCCCTCCCGGAGATGCGAACACCTGAGCTGCGTGCCGTCACCCCCAGTACACCAGAGACGTCTCCTCCTTCGTGGCGAGGTGCGGATGATACGGCAAAGCGCGGATGCCGTAGGCATAGGCGCCATTCTGCCGGACCGTATAGGAGACGGAGAAGGTGAGTATCCCGTCTGCCGCCCGGCCGGCGATCTTGAGCGGGACGCACTCCGGCGGATCGGCGAAGCCGAGGCCCTCCTTCTTTCCGATGATCAGTTCCGCAAGCACCTCCTGCGGTTCCATCTTTCCGGGATCGATCCGGACCGTGACGGTAAACGGACTCTCCACACGTATGGTGTCGCCGCGAATCCCTTCGACGCTGACGTCCAGGAGGCGCAGCGAAGAGAAGCGCATGGGGAGCTTCCGCTTCCAGTCCGCGAGCTCCCTGGCCATCCGGTAGGATTCACTATAGAGTTCGTGCTCCCGCCGTGCGGTCGGCAGGTAGAGGTCGCGGTAGTAATCGATGAGCATCCTTTCCGTGTTGAAACGGGGAACCAGGGTCTGCATCGACCGCTTGATCATGGCGAGCCACTTCTCGGGGAGCCCGGACATCTCGCGGTCGTAGAAGAGCGGGATCACGCTGTTTTCCAGAAGCGTATACAGGGACCGGCTGTCTTCCTCGTCAGCGTTTTCCGTCTCTTCGGCATACCCTTTGACGACGGGTCCGACGGTCCATCCGTTTGTGCCGTCATACCCCTCGACCCACCACCCGTCGGAGATGCTGAGGTTAAGGACGCCGTTGGCGACCACCTTCTCGCCGCTCGTGCCGCTCGCCTCGAGGGGGCGTCGGGGGGTGTTCAGCCAGACGTCGACCCCCTGGACGAGGTGGCGGGCAACCCGGATGTCGTACCCCTCGACGAAGAAGATCTTGCCCCGGAACCGCTCTTCTTTGCAGACACCGATGACCTTCCGGATCAGATCCTTCCCCATCTCGTCGTTCGGATGGGCTTTGCCGGCAAAGATGATGTGGACCGGCCGGGTGGGATGGTTCAGGATCCTATCCAGGCGATCGAGATCCGAGAGGATCATGTCCGCCCGCTTGTACGGGGCGAAGCGCCGGGCAAAGCCGATCATCAGGGCCGCCGGATTGATCCGGGAGAAGAGCTCCTCCTGCCAGGTTTTCGAGTAGCCGAACTTCATCCAGTTTCGGGAAAGATCCTCCCGGAGGAAGTCGATCATCTTCTGCCTCATCTCGTATCGCGTCCGCCACAGGACGGTGTCGGGGATGTCCTGGAGGCGCGCCCAGCGTTCGGGATCGCTGATGTGCCGGTCCCAGTCCATGCCGAGATAGGTGTCGAGGAGCTCCTTCATCCGGGGGGCGATGTAGGAGAGCACATGGGCGCCGTTCGTGACATGAGAGATGGGGATATCCGTCTCGTCGAATCCCTTCCAGACCTCCCGCCACATCCGCCGGGAGACCTGCCCGTGGAGGCGGCTCACGGCGTTGCTCTTGTGGGCCATCTTGAGGGCCAGGATCGTCATGAAGAACGGTTTTCCCTCCCCGCTCTCCTTCCTGCCCATCTCCCAGAACTGGGACCAGGAGATCCCGGTCCACTTCACGAAATTCGCGAAGTAGTGTTCGATCAACTCTTTGCTGAACCGCTCATTTCCCGCCTCCACCGGGGTATGGGTCGTAAAGACCGTGCTTCCGCGGACGACTTCGCTCGCCTCATCGAAGGAGAGCCCCTCATCCGTCATCAGGGAGCCGATCCGCTCGAACAGAAGAAAGGCCGAGTGCCCCTCGTTGATGTGGTAGACGCGGGGGCGGATCCCCAGCCGTTTCAGGATCCGGATCCCCCCCATTCCCAGGAGGATCTCCTGTTCGATCCTCGTCCGCGGTTCGGCGCAGTAGAGGCGCTCCGTGATTTTCCTGTCCTGGGGCGTGTTCCGCGGGAAATCGGTGTCCAGGAGGTAAAGCGAGACGCGCCCCACATGGACCTCCCAGATGTTGGCGAAGAGGGTTCTTCCGGGCAGGTCCAGGGAGATCTGCACGGCGTCTCCCCGGTCGTCCTGGACGATCTGCACCGGCATGCTGGAGAAATCGTTCTCCGGATACTCCGCAATCTGGGTGCCGTTTTTGTCTATGACCTGTTTGAAAAACCCGTTCTTGTAAAGGAGGCCGACGCCGACCAGGGGAACGTTCAGATCGCTCGCCGTCTTCAGGTGGTCGCCGGAGAGCGTGCCGAGACCGCCGGAATAGATGGGCAGGCTCTCGTGCAGTCCGTATTCGGTCGAAAAATAGGCGACCGGCTGCGACCATTTGATGCCGTTGGGCGGCCCGATTTGCGGGGAGGGGGTCTTATCGCCCATGTAGTCATCGAACTGCTGAAAGATCTGGCCGTAGAGACTGATGTAGCTCGTGTTCTTCGATGCCTCCTGCAGCCGGTCGTTGGAGACGGTCTCCAGCATCCGGACCGGATTGTTGCCCATCCGTGCCCAGAGTTTGGAGTCCAGGGCCGAGAAGAGTTCCCGGGCGCGGGGATTCCAGGTCCACCAGAGGTTGTAGGCGAGCTCCCGGAGCCGGGAGATCTTCGCCGGGAGGTTGGCCACCGCCGTGAAGGTCCGGAAGTGGGGTGAAACGGAGACCGTTCCGGCGAAGACGTGTTTCAGTTCGGTCTTGAGATCCTCCGCGGTGCGCTTTTCCGCCCGGATCCGGGATGCCGCCAGGGCGAGGTCATACGCCTCCTCGTAGTTCCGGAAGAACTCCTTCCAGTTCGCCCGGTTGGCCGCTGCACGGGCATTTACGCGCATGCACTGCAGATCCGCCTCCTCAAGAGCGAGAAAATCCCGGAAGATTGCGGAGAGACGGTCGGTGATCACCTCCTCGGGCTGTCCCAGGCGCTTGACGAGGATGATCCCGTTGCAATCGCCCGCCGCCTTCTGCGCCCAGAGGCCGAAGCCGGCCTGGTCGGTGGTGACGGTCGGCACGGCGTACGCGGCGCTCTCGAGAGGCGTATAGCCCCAGGGTTCGTAGTAGGAGGGGAAGACCCCGAGATCGCACCCGGCAAGCGCATCGTAGTAGGTCATGTTGAGGAAGCCGTCGTGACCGTTCAGATAGGCGGGGACAAAGATGACCTGGACCCGGTTCTGGGGGAAATTTTTGAGACCGAGACGCTCGCATGTCTGGAGGATGGGATCGGAGGCCTCGTTCTGCAGCCGGTGGGTGGCGATGGGCGGATTCGCCGGGTCAGGCTTGAAGGCGTCGCTCTTGAGACAGGGGATCAGGTCCGTGTATCCTCCGAGGACGAAGAGAAAGGCGAGGATCGTCTGGTTCTCTGCCATCTCCGCGTTCAGGCTGCCGAGGGCCTCGAGGAAGAGGCCGACCCCCTTATTGTGGAATTCACCGCGCCCCGAGATGACCATGATCCGGGTGTCGGCGGGCAGATCCCGGCGAAGGAATCGGGCGGCGGCGGCGAGGAGCTTCTCCCGGGACCGGAGGGCGGGGGCACGGTCCGCCGCGAGATCGGGGATATTCTCCATGTCGAGGCCGTTTACGGTGATCACATCCGGCTCCCGGCCGAGGAAGTTCTTCGCCTCGCGGGCCGTGATCTCGCTCACCGTCGTGAAGCAGTCCGCCTCGCGGGCCGACGCCGTTTCCATCGAGCATTTGGCCGTAATGTTGTGGGCGCTCGCCTCTCGCTGGGGCGAGATATGGTCCATCGCCGTGTAGATGTCCATCCCGGATGAGGAGAGGGTCCTCCCGAGCATCGTCGCGTGCGTGGTAAAGACGGTTCCGATCTCCGGGCACCGTTTTTTCAGGCCGAGGAGACCCGCCCCCGTCATCCACTCGTGGAACTGGGCGACGGCGCCCATCCCCCGGGGTTTCGCGAGGAGATGGTAGGCGGTCTCGATCACCTCGCTTGCCGCATAGCTGAACATGATCGGCTCCACATAGTCCCACCCCCCGGCGATGGAGTCGACGCCGTAATCCTCCCAGATCCGGAAGAGGAGCTGGTCTTTGTCATACTTTTTCCCGAAGCTCACCAGAATCGCCTTGGGTTCGCCGGGGACCTTCCATCTGCCGAAGCGGCACGGGATCTCCTTGATGGCGACCGTCTCCCGGATATGACTCCAGCACTCTTCGTCCGTCTCCTCGAAATCGGGATTGGTTTTGAGGTCCGGGCCGAGGAGGAAGTAATTCTCGCCGTAGACCCTGGTTGCCTCAGGAATCTTGCTCGTGATGACCGTATAGATACCCGCCGACTTTGTTGCACACCTCCCAACTCACCTCGAAGAGGTAGTGATCGCGCGCCTGTGTCATGATGCTTCTCCTTGGCTCTTTGTGATGGATTTTGCAAGATCATCGAGGATGTTCATGTAATTGATGTAGGCCTCGTAGGGAGACTCGAAGGGGTTGAAGTAACGATGGACATCGCCGTCGGCGAACCATTTCGTACACATGTAATAAAAATGGTCGGACGTCTGGAGGGTACGCCATTTCCGGAGGAGGTCTTCGTCGCTTTGCAGGCGGATGGCGGACTCCATTTCGTAAATCTTGCGTGCGGCATCCTGCTGCATGACGTTTCCCAGCCAAGCCGTCATGTCCCGCTCCTCATCGGCCCAGGAGATGAAGCCGGGGGTATCGATCTCGTCTATCGCCTCATAGGCTTCGGCCGCCTCGGCAGGCGTCAGAAAACGAAAATCGGGGTCCTGCAGGACCTCCCCGGGGAACGCCCGGAGAAAATCGAAGATCCCTGTTTCGGCCCACTGGTGTTCGCCGAAGGTTTCATAATCCATAAACAGGTTGATCACCGCCGCCTCCGGTCCGATCCGGTGGAGCCAGTGGGCGTATTTGGCGGCCGTGAGTGGATATTCGGGCCAATGCCGATCGGAAAAGCGAAAGGCCACGTCGTCCGAAAGCCGGTAGTTCCTGAGGAGCAGCTTCAGCCGCCCGCAGCCGGTCGGACGGTAGGGCTGGTTTGGGCTTCGCCGGCCGAGGATCTTTTCGGCGCCCTCGGCAAGAATGACGTTGTAGCCCATCTGCTCCACCGCTTTCCCCAGTTCGTTGTTATAGATCAATTCGGTGTGCCGGAAGGTCCGGCCGTTCTGCCCGAAGAGGGTCTGAATCCGCTCCCGGTGCAGTCGGACCTGCTCTTGAAATTCCCGTGGGGAGAAGAGAAATGCAAGGGAGTGGCTGTCGGTCTCGTTTAAAAATTCGACGCAGTGAGTGGCGGCAAGCTGCTGGAAGCTCTCCACGACATCCGGCCGGTACCGCCCGAGTTGGTCGAGAACCACGCCCGAGAGAGAAAAAGCCACCCGAAATTTCTCCCCATATTCCCCGAATAGGCTGAGCAGAAGGGCGTTTGCGGGGAGATAACACTTCGCTGCGACCCTCTCCAGGATCCGGCGGTTTTCCGTCTCGTCATCATATTCGTGAAGATGGCCGACATCGAAGAAGGAGTACCTCCGGAGACGTCGGGGCTGATGGACCTGAAAATAGAGACAGACACTCGGCATCTATTCGTCTTTCCGTTCTTCCGTTCGGAGCCCTTCCCCCGTTGCGGGGGGGGCCGCCGCCTTCCGATAGATCTCCGTGATCCGCTCTGCGGCGGTTTCCCAGCGGATCCCCCGAAGCTCCTCACGCGCCTTTTCCGCCATCTCCCCGGCGAGAACGGGGTATTTCAGGACGGCGATGATCTTGCCGGCGATATCCCGGACGTCCCAAAAGTCGACCTTTAAGGCATGCTTCAGGATCTCGGCGACGCCTGACTGGCGGGAGATGACCACCGGGACATCATACAGCATCGCCTCGAGAGGGGAGATCCCGAAGGGTTCGGAGACGCTCGGCATGACATAGAGATCGCTCAGGGAGAAGATCCGCTCGATCTCTTCCCCCTGGAGGAATCCCGTGAAATGAACGCGGTTTCCGATACCCAGTTCGCCGACCCGTTCGATCATCTGCCCCATCATGTCGCCGGCGCCGGCCAGGACGAAGGTTACATCGGGAAACACCTTCAAGACGCTGGCCGCCGCCTCGATGAAGTAGTCCGGCCCCTTCTGGAAGGTGATCCGGCCGAGGTAGAGGACCATCTTCTGATCTCTCGGCGTCCCTCGCCGTTCGGGGCGATAGATGCTCCTCGCCTCCGCGCGGGTTACGGCGTTGTAGACCACGGTGATCTTACCCGGGGGGATCCCGTACCGCTCCTCAATCATCCGCTTTGTCCGGTGGCTGACGGCGATGATCCGATCGGCCTGATCCAAACCTTCCCGTTCGATTTCTCGGATCTCCGGGTTGACGTTCTCACCGCTTCGGTCATACTCGAGGGAATGGATGTGGAGAATGAGCGGCTTTCCGCTGATCCGGCGGGCGCAGAGGGCGGCGGGAACCGTCATCCAGTCATGGGCATGGATGATATCGAAGGAGTGGTTCCGTGCGATGGCGCCTCCGGAGAGGCCGTAGCGGATCACCTCGGCAATCAGGTTGCGGCCATAGATACTCGTTCTCTCCGGGAATCGTTTCTCTTCGGAAAGATACAGGGTTTGGTAACCCTCTCCGTTGAGATAGGGGTGAAGCAGAGACGGGACGGGCTGCAGTGCCAGCCGTCTCAGCAGTTGCATCTCTTCGCCTTCGCGGGCGGAGTCGGGAATATCGGATGCCGATACGAGATCGAGAAAGGGGGCTGAACTCGCCACTCCCGGCTGCGGCAAAACGAAGATAATACGGTGGCCGAGGCCGGCCAGGGCCGCTGTCATGCCGAAGCAGGCCGTGCCCAGGCCGCCGCTCATCCTGGGCGGAAATTCCCATCCGAACATGAGGATGCGCATGTGCATGGTTCTCTACATCCTTCCTCCTGCAGGGCTTTCTCCAGCCGTCAGGAAAGGCGGGCAGAACGACACACCGAAATTAACAAAGAAGCTGAGTGATCAGGAACGGCCGCGTGGCTTAATAATATCATCATGTCATACCGGCGCCTGAAAGTAAACCCCCCATCGGGGACAAATAATAAAAAAATGTTCCCCTGTTCACTTTCCCAGGAGCAAAAAAAGGCGGATCAGTTCGGCGATGCTCCATGCCTGGGCGGTGCAACCGCCCGGCCGGTGGGGGGCGTTCCCGTCGAAGACTTCGGAGACGCTGCCGACACCCGCCTCTCTCAGATGGTTCCGAAGGAACTTTCCGAGGGTGGTTCGGAGCATTTCCTTTTCCCGCCCCCGGTCCTTCGCGACGTGAAGGGCGGCCTCGCCGAAGGGACCGAGCAGCCATGGCCAGACGGTGCCCTGGTGGTATGCGGCATCCCGCACGGCGCCGTTCCCGCGGTAGAACCCCCGGTAGGCAGGATCGGCGGGCGAGAGGGTCCTCAGACCGCAGGGGGTCAGAAGCTCCTCCCGCACCTTCCGGACGACGCCCGCCTGCTCTCTCGGATCGAGGGGCGAGAAGGGGAGCGAGACGGCAAAGAGCTGATTCGGCCGGACGGCGGCATCGAGGACGCCGTCACGAAAAACGTCGCCCAGATAGTTGCCCTCCGGGACCCAGAACGTCTCCCGGAATGAGCGGCGGATCCGGGCAATGAGATCGTCGAAGGACCATTCGGGATCGGAGAATCTCCCCGACAGGTCGCGGGCGAAGCACAGGGCGTTGTACCAGAGGGCGTTAATCTCCACTGGATACCCATGCCGGGGGGTGACGGGGGCTCCCCCTACGGTTGCGTCCATCCAGGTAAGGGCCGTCAGACCGTCGCCGGCATGCAGGAGTCCCCGGTGGTCCATCCCGATTCCGAATCGGGTTCCGGCCATGAAACGGCTGATGATCCGTTTCATGACTGGCCAGAAGCGGCTCCGGATCATCTCCGCATCGCCGGCGATCCTGAGGAGCTCCTGGACGGCCCGGAAGTAGAGAAGCGAGCTGTCGACGGTATTGTAGGCCTCGGGTTTTCCGTCCGCGGAGAAGAAGTTGGGGAGGAGTCCATCGCGCTCATGGCGGCCGATTTCGGTGAGGATCTCGATCCCTTCTTCGATCCGACCCGAGCAGAAGGCGAGGCCGGGGAGCGCGATCAGGGTGTCCCGTCCCCAACTCCCGAACCAGGGGTAGCCGGCGATGACGGCCGGTCTCCCCGAAGGGGTTCTGATGAGAAACTGACGCCCTGCGCGAATCAGGGCGAGGAGAAGCTCCCGGTCTTCACCGGTGCAGCCACCGGCCAGCGCTTCCTCTTCCGCCTGTTCCCGACGCCGTCGGGATGTCTCCGCTCTCCAGAGGGCCTGCGGGTCTTCCTCAGGGGAGTCGCAGGAAACCTGGAGGATCACCGTGCACCCCGCTGCGAAAGGGACCTCAAGGACCCCTGGAAGGAAGAGATCCTCCTGCCAATCGAAGCCCCGCGCCCTCTCCTCGATATATTCGAAACGGTTGTACCAGAGGGGGGAGGGGGTAAATCTCGATGGCGCGGAGGTCCGGATGGTGAGGGTGGGCATACCCGCGTAGGGTGTGATCGTAAAGCCGTTTTTGATCCCTTCCGTCCGGCTGCGGAGATGGGGGTTTTCGTGGGCGAGATGGTGATAGCCCCGATACGCCAGGAACGGTTTCAGGCGGAGGAGGCCGTTTGCGGGAGATTCGTCCAGGTCGTAACGAACGAGAAGGGTGCCCGTGCCTCGGATAAGCATCACGCTTTTTTGCAGGCGATGAACGCCCGCCCGGTAGGTGAAACGGGGGCAGTTGTCGAGGATAAACTCCCGCAGAAGGGATCCTCCGGGGGGAAAAAGGACGCCGGGATACCGATGGCTGGTGAAAAAATATTCTTCGTTGCCGACCGAGAGTGAATCCTCCAGCGTGGACAACAAGCAATGCCGACCCTCCGGCGCCAGAAGGTTGGCCACCATCAGGCCGTGATATCGCCTCGTATGACAGCCCGCAAGGGTGCTTGCCGCATACCCCCCCCGGCCGTCGGTGTCCAACCATTCGTGATCGAGGTCCGAAGAAGCTGCCTGTTCAACGTCGATTCGAATCATGTCGTCCCTTCGTCTGCCGGCAGGTGTTATGGGGTCATGTTGACTATCTCGACGCCGTCCGGCGCCTTGAAGGTGAATAATTTGTCGGAAACGCCCGTGTTCAGGCGGATGTCGCTGAAGCGTAGACGGGTGGCATTCCCGAACGTGTCTTCGAACCGGCACTCGGTGATCTGGAAGGTCTTCCCGTCGACGGTCAGATCAAGCCGGTCGATGCCGCTCCCCGTTTCCTTGGCCGTCAGGGTGAGGCGGTAGTTTCCTTCCTTGTCGAGCGGGCTGTCATTCGAGAAACGGATCTGAAAGTCCTCGGGGAGCTTGCCGATTCCGGAGAGGAATCGGACGGCCATCCGCGATCGGTAGACCTCTTCGGCATTCTGGACATAGACCATGCGGTCCTCGGGGATATACAGCCATGCCTTCTGGGCGTTGATGACCAGCTTCTTCGCCTTCGGCTTCAGGTAGTCCCATAGCATCATCCGCGGATTTTTAAAGGTAACCGTCCCCTCTTCCCGCTCGGTCTTCTTCATGGACTTGATCGTCACCTCCTGGATAAAGCGGGCCTTCAGATCCGTGGTCTTTTCATAGATCTCCTGCATCCGCGCGGAGAGCTGTTCGAGGGAGGGGGGTTCGGCCGCCTGGAGAACGGGGACGAGGAACAAAAGGAATGCGAACAGGAGGATGGTGATCCCTGCCGCCCGGATGGCGGGGGCAGAGGATTTTCCTACGAAAAATATATCCGTCCGGCCATACAGGAATGGCACGAGTTTTTCCGAAAGTTTATAACCTCCGCGAAATGTACCGTAACTGGCCGAGGTAGCAGTGGTTAATTCTAACATATTGTTTTCAATAGACATATTTACTGCCCAAACCTTATGCAAACCGGTATAAAATCGTGACAATTGAAGAGTTACGAAAGTTATACACAGTCTTGTCCACAACCCTCTCCACACCCCTGTGGATTCCCTTTCCAAGTTCCCGAATCAAGAGAAATATCCCATTGACCTTTTGTTCAATCCGCAATCTTGATCCGCCAGCCGAAGGGGTCTTCCTTCTGTCCGTACTGAATCTGGAGTATCTCATTGTACAGTCTTTCCGTGAGATTGCCTGTTTTACCACCGCCGATGAGGTGCTCCTTCCCCCGGTAATAGATCTGACCGACCGGCGAAACGATGGCGGCAGTTCCCGAGGCGAAGGCCTCCCGGAGGGTCCCGTTGGCTATGGCGGCCATGATTTCATCCATGGAGAGGCGCCGTTCGGCAACCTTCACTTTCCAGTTTTTTGCGAGTTGGATCACCGAATCACGGGTGATGCCGGGGAGGATCGTTCCCGTCAGGGGGGCGGTGATCAACTCCTCGCCGATCACGAAGAACATGTTGCTCGTCCCCACCTCTTCCACGTATTTCCGATCGACGGCGTCGAGCCACAGGACCTGGGTATACCCCATACGCTTTGCGATCTCACCCGCATAGAGGCTTGCCGCATAGTTGCCGCCGGCCTTGCAGTTACCGGTTCCTCCGGGAACGGACCTGCAGTACTCCTCCGTGACGAAGATCTTGGTCGGGCCAAACCCCTCGGGGTAGTAAGCCCCTACCGGACCCATGATGATGAAGAAAAGGTACTCGTTTGACGGATGCACGCCGAGGGCAGCCTCCGTGGCGATCATCGTCGGCCGGATGTAGAGGGAGGTTCCGCTGCCGTGGGGGATCCACTCCTTTTCGATAATTGTCAGACGCTTCAGCGCCTCGAAGAAAAGCTCCTCATCGACCTGCGGCATGCAGAGGCGCTCTGCCGAGACGTTCATCCGCCGGATATTTTCCATCGGCCGGAAGAGGAAGATGGCGCCGCCTTTTCCCCGATAGGCCTTCATCCCCTCAAAGATCTCCTGGGCGTAATGGAGGCACATGGCTGTGGGATCGAGCTGGAGCGGCCGGTAGGGTTCGATCAGGGGATCATGCCAGCCACGTCCGGTATGGTAGGTCATGGTGAAAAAATGATCGCTGAAGATCTTTCCGAAGCCCAGCTTCGATTCATCGGCGGGCTTCACCTTCCTCTTGTCGGGAGGGGTCTCAATAACCGTTATTTCCATTGTCGTCTCCTTAAAGCAACCATTCGATGGTGAGTAAGTACGTTGGTCTTTATCATTAAATGAGGCGGCGATCAAGGCTTCTGTATTGGATGGCTTCCGCGACATGGGAAGCCCGGATCGCGGGGTGACCATCGAGGTCCGCGATCGTCTCCGCTTAGCACCCATATGTTGGGGCCAATTTTTCTTGACATACAAGCCCCCCTTCCCTCATACTCCGGCCTGGCTGTTATTTCCATCCCCGATGCAGTTATGCGGAGGCCGTCTGCCGGGAAATGACGCCGGTGCAGGAATGGATTGCCCCGAACCACTTCGTGAGCTGTCATCGGGCGAAGGAACTTTCCCTTCGCTGCGTCGCCCGCTGCTCGACTCTATAGAATTTCCTATTCTGATCACTGACGGATATTTCTACGGCAAAGGCATGTTCCGGGCAGCGCCTCCCTCGGAGTTGAAAAACTGGAGGCGATATTCCGGCATAAGATCCTCCGGATGGAATCGCGGATTCAGGTTTAGTGCGTCAGAGATTCGCTCTTTGTCCGTTTAGGACTTGAATAAAATATTCAGGTGCACCTATTTGTCCGCCTTTTGAAGCAACCTGGAGGCCTTCAAATGTGGGATTATCGGAGAACGCACGGCATAGCGGAGCCGCTGGGGTAATCGGCATCAACAGCTCCAGCGAATTTATATCCATTTGGCGCAATACATAACTGCAGGTGTCTCCTCCTGCAACGCACACTCTTTTCAGTCCTGCTATTTCTACCAATTCACGTAGTATTAATCCTTGTTGTTTTCCAAGATGTTTCCCGACTTCATTTACATCAATACCCAAAGATTTCATCGTATCTTTGGTTTTTTTGATGTACGGATCATCTGGTCCAACGGTAGAGAAGAGGATAATGCTTTTCCCTTGGCGAAGAAATTTTAGTGAGTGTTGAATCACGCGATTCCGTTCGTCTTTGACGGTTTCATGATCAATGAGCAGATCAGTGTTCAGTCGAATACCCTCAATGCCGTGATCCATGGCGTATTTGATTTGTTCGGCAGTCTTGTCTGCCGCACTGCCGCTTACTACGATTAGCTGATCCACTGGTCCTGCCGGAGGAATCGGATTCGGTTTTGAAACAATGCCTGCAGATTGCCAATAGAGTGCCATCGCATACTCAAATCCTGAAGAACCAATGGCAAAAATCGGTTGAGAGCCGATTTTTTTATTTATTAGCTGGCCAATCTTGAGAAGATTTATTTCTTCCAGGGTGTCAAAAAGGATAATTTCATTTCCTTGGTCGATGTACTGGTCAAATTGACGGGAGATTGAATCAAATGGTTTGCTTAGCTGCAGCAGATCAATCAGTTCAACTTTTTTCCCCGTTTGTTTGGCAAAATGTAATCTCAGGTCTCCTTCGTCCATAGGGGTAATAGGATGTCTGCTCATCATCGGGTGACGATCAAGGCGGTAGGTTTTATTCCCTACCGTAGTGAAATGATTACCGAATACTACATAGCGTCCGATAATCGGAACGCCTTGGACAATGACCCCGAATGGTGGTTTGATCACGCTAAATGCGAGGTCAGCCGCATGCCCGATGCTGCCGATCCTGGCTGACGAGTCAAAAGTCGCGCATACTTTGTAATGGATAAGAGGGACTCCCAGATCTTTGAGCATCTGAAACTGCCCGGGTAATTCCTCGTCCATTTGCGATGGCGTCATGGTTCGGCTGGTTCCGGCTACGCCCACGGCCCGAACGTTTTTCAATCGTCTTTTCAGTAAAGCGGGATCAGGCCGGTCAAGAAACAACACAGTCGGCACGCCATTTAAAGTCAGTGCCTCCATCGCGTCTGCCGAACCGGTAAAATCATCGCCATAAAAGGCCATCAACAAATCATTCATCTTCAATCCTTATCGAACAAAATGGAAGTCCTAGTTATTTACCTTCCAACTCAACTCCTTCGGCAACATTTTTCAATGAGGCAACTGGTACCTAAACATTGGTCTCCATTTCTTTCAACCCTACCACATTTTCTTCAGAACCACTACATTAAGGATTACCATTGTTTGATCGTTCAGCCTTCCAGTTCCTATCAACGGATCTCATTGAAAAATTCTTGACAAGTGATCAGGTGTAGGATATCGGACAACCTCTGATTTGGGCAATGACAATTTGGGCTATGACCTTGGATGGTAACCATGCTCAAACCCATCAAAGAAGAGAGCGTCCGCGGCCAGGTTTTCTGGCAGCTCCGTGATCAGATTCTTCGCCGCACCTGGTCTCCAGGTAGCAAACTTCCCTCCGAAATCGTGCGCGTCAAGGCTGAGGCGGGGCCGACTGCTCCCGGCACAACCCGAACCGGCGACCGGCCCGCACATTTTCCTCCTCGGCAAGTCGCTCCTGGATGAGTACCGGGCAACGGTCAACAAGGCCAGCTAGCCAGTACGTGCTCAATCCGCGGGAAGAGAAGCAACCGTGCACCCCACAATGGAATGGGGAGTGCACGGGAGTTTCCACCGCATCAACACCCATCGCCGCAATGCTCCGACCCATGGCGGCGGCGATAGAAAGAGAATCCTATGCGTCTCAAAAACAAAGTTGCCCTCGTCACCGGCGCTTCTCAGGGTCTGGGACTGGCCATCGCCCGCCGGTTCAGCCTGGAGGGCGCCCTGGTTTTTCTCGGCGACATCAAGGAGGATCAGGGCCGGGCCGCCGCGGCCGAACTTACCTCGAAGGGCGCCCAGGCCTGGTTTGTCCGCCTGGACGTGGCCGACGAGGAGAGTTGGACGGCCGCGCTGGCCGCGCTGATCGACAAGGCGGGAAAGCTCGACACCCTGGTGAACAACGCCGGAATCAACATCCGCCAGCTCATCGAGGAGATGAGCGTTGAGAGCCTTGACAGGATGCTGGCCGTGAATGTCCGAGGGCCGTTTCTCGGCATCAAGCACACCCTGCCCCTGATGCGTAAAAACGGCGGTGGTTCCATCATCAGCATGGGTTCGGTCTGCAGCCTCATCGGCCACAAGTTTACCCCCGAAGCCTACACCTTGACAAAGGGTGCAATTTCCCAGCTGACCCGGTCAGTGGCCGTCCGCTATGCCAAAGACAACATCCGGGCCAATGTGCTCTGCCCCAGTACGGTGGAGACCCCTCTGGTTCAAGAGATGATGAAGGATCTCGATCGCAGGCAGGAGCGCGTGGGTGAGGTGCCTCTGGGCCGTCTCGCCAGTATGGAGGATGTGGCCAGCGCCGCGCTTTACCTGGCTTCGGACGAGGCGGCGTTCATCAACGGGGTGGCCTTTCCGGTGGACGGTGGCGCGACGGCATGGTGATCCAGGTTGCGGCAGAATTGCCGGTTGTTCCGAATCTCTACTTCTGTTGCCCGGACAAATAGCAATTTCGGTGCAAAAGAGGTTGCTTCATCCGCCCATTGCCTCGTCCTGATCGGATTGACGGTAATGCTGCGCTCATATCAATGACGATTCGGAGGATGTAGTGGAGAGTTTGGCTTGTGTCATTCACGATAAACTGGATCTGCGAATCGAGAAGGTTCCGCTTGGTGCACTGGGAGAAACGCAGGTTTTGGTCCGTGTTCTTGCAGGAGGAATTTGCGGCTCCGATCGCCACTACTATCTCGATGGCGGGTTTGGAACGGTGAGAATAAAGGAGCCGATGATACTCGGTCATGAAGTATCCGGAACGGTTGAAGCGGTCGGTCCTAAAGTTACAAAGGTTAATGTCGGAGATCACATCGCTCTCAATCCGAGTCTCCCATGCGGCCGTTGTACTTTCTGCCAATTAGGCCAACAACAACATTGTCTGGATGTGTGGTTTTACGGAAGTGCCATGCGCGTGCCCCATAGTCACGGGGCGTTTCGGGAACGGCTGATCACTGAGGAGTTCCGTTGCGAGTCGGTCGGCGATTCGGTTTCGTTTGGAGAGGCTGCGTGTGCCGAACCTCTTGCCGTATCGCTGCATGCGGTAAACCAGGCCGGGACGTTAATGGGTAAAAAGATCCTCGTAAACGGTTCTGGTCCGATTGGCGCTCTTGTTATTGCCGTGGCCCGTTACGCGGGTGCGGCTGAAGTGGTTGCTGCCGATCTTCATGATGCGGCATTAAAGAAGGCTATGGAGATGGGAGCGACGCGAGTCGTGAACGTTTCGATTGAGCCGGGACTTGAAAAAAAGGAGTTTCTTTCGGATAAGGGTTATTTTGACGTGGCCTTCGAATGTACGGGCGCTTCGTCGGTATTGCGTGGTGTCATTCCTGTCGTAAAGCCACGCGGGACTATTGTTCAGGTGGGTTTGACGGTGACGGGAGATGTCTCTGTCCCAATTAATGGGCTGGTGGGTAAAGAGATTGCGTTGGTTGGTACGCACCGCTGTAATTCAGAATTTCCTTTCGCTGTGCGTCTGATCCGCGAAGGAAAGATTGATGTAAAACCGATTATAACCGCAACTCTTCCCTTCGAAAGAGCTGTCGAAGCTTTTCATCTTGCAAGCGATCGGAAAGCGCAAATGAAGGTGCAACTGTCTTTTTAGGATCTTTTCCCTGAACGGCTGATATCCCCGCCTGGAGGAACAATGAATAAATCTGATAGAAAGAATCCTTTTGATCTTACCGGGTCGCGTGCATTAATTACCGGATCAAGCCAGGGAATTGGCTTGGCTCTGGCAAAGGGACTCGCTGAAGCCGGAGCGGCAATCGTGCTGAATGGCCGCGATCGGGAAAAATTAGCACGCGCGGCCGGAGAATTGAGGAAAGAGGGGTTTACCATAGCGACGTCCATATTTGACGCAACAGAGCGTGACGCTGTCGTATCATCAATTCGTAAAATTGAGTCCGAAATCGGAGTTATTGATATTCTGGTTAATAATGCAGGCATTCAGTATCGTGCACCCCTGGAAAATTTTCCCGCAGATGCATGGGAAAGACTGATCAATACCAATCTGAGCAGTGTATTTCATGTTTCTCAGGCTGTCGCAAAATATATGATCCCGCGAATGACAGGTAAGATCATCAACATTTGTTCGGTTCTAAGCCAGCTCGGTCGTTCCACCGTCGCTCCTTATGCTGCGACGAAAGGGGGAGTGGCGATGTTGACCAAGGGCATGTGCGTGGAATGGGCGAAATACGGCATCCAAATCAATGGCATTGCACCGGGTTATTTTGCGACGGAAATGAACAAGGCTCTTGTCGAGAACAAGGAATTTTCCGATTGGTTATGCAAGAGAACTCCTGCCGGACGATGGGGAAATGTCGACGAACTGTGCGGTACCGCCGTGTTTCTTGCGTCAAAGGCTTCGACATTTGTAAACGGGCAAATCATCTATGTTGATGGCGGCCTTACCAGCTCCGTCTAATTTCCATATTGCCCCTTTGCAGTGCACCGCCACCGAGCCTGCTCGGCCGTACATGACCGATAAAGAACAGGGTGGGCGCAGCGGGGCGTCAACAGGGCACCGATGATGTCGAACGCTGAAGTCACAACATCCCCTTTCAATCAAGACGAATGGAAGGACATCCAGGCGTTGATTTTCGACATGGACGACACCCTCTATACAAGCCCGGAGTTCAAAGGAGCTTATCGGCAGGCCGCCTGCAACCTCATAGCTGAAGTTAAAGGAATTGATCATCTCGAGACAAAGGAGCTCTATAACCGAACTCGGACGGTCCTTGCAGCGCGATGCGGTTATACCCCAAGCAACACTTTGATATTGCGTGAGTTAGGCATTGTTTGGGAAGTATGGCGAAATAAGACTATCCGCACAATCGATCCCGGAAGCTTCCTCCGGCAGGATCCGGAACTCGTGACAACCATCTCGATCCTCTCGAGTCGTTATCGACTTGGACTGCTCACCAATAACCATCGGGTCCACACCGACCGTATTTTGGAGATCCTTGGTGTCGGTCCTTTTTTCCAAGCGATCCTTACGGTGTCCGAGACGGGGAGAACCAAACCGGACCGGGTCCTATGTTCTACCATGGCCCGCCTGCTCGACGTGCTCCCTGAAAAGTGTCTCGCTATCGGTGATGAAGAGGGAATTGATCTGACCCCTGCCAGGGCAACCGGCATGAAGACCTATCATGTCCGTCATATGTCCGATGTCCACCGGCTCCGAGAATCGTTTCCGGCAAGATGAGGGTCGGTTGGCCTCCCTTCCTTTTAGAATTTGTTCCGAATGATCGCGCCTTTATCAGCCGACTCAGCCAGGCGCGAGTAAAGGGCCAGGTACCCTTTTTTAAACTTGGGCTCCGGCCGCTTCCATTTGGCCAGACGGGTCTTGATCTCCTCGTCGGAGACATGGAGGTGCAGCTTCCTGGCGGGGATATCGATGGTGATTGGATCCCCGTCCCGGACGATGGCCAGAGGGCCTCCCTCGGCGGCTTCGGGGGAAATGTGGCCGACGAAACATCCGTTGTTCGTCCCCGAAAACCTCCCATCGGTCACCAGGGCGGTTTTGAGAGCCAGGTCCTGACCGAACAAAAGCTTCATGGCTGTGTACATCTCCCGCATCCCGGGCCCGCCCTTCGGTCCCTCGTAGCGAATGACCACGACCTCCCCTTCGACCACCTTGCGGTCCAGGATGGCCTGGTTCGCCGCCTCCTCCGAATCGAAGCAGTGCGCCTTGCCCGTGAATTTGTGGATTTCAGGCCGGATGGCGGCAGGCTTGGTGATGCAGCTGTTGGGCGCCAGATTCCCCCTCAGGACTGCCAGACCTCCCTCCGCGGCCCATGGTTGGGCCAGGGTCTTGATCATTTTGGGGTTCATGATTTTGGCATCGGCCACATTCTCGACAACTGTTTTTCCGTTCACACTGAGAGCTTCCTTATGCAGCAAGGGGAGAATTTCCTTCATCACCGCCGGCACACCCCCGGCAAAATGGAAATCGGGCACATTCTCCGCCGCCGCCGGGAAGATCTTGGCGATCAAGGGGGTCGTTCGGCTCAGCTCTTCAAACTTGTCCACATTGAGGTCCACGTCCGCTTCATAGGCGATCGCCAGAAGGTGGAGGATGGCGTTGGTCGAACCGCCCACGGCGGCGTTGAGGCGAATCGTGTTTTCGATGCTTTTTTTGTTGATGATCCGCCGGGCCGTAATCCCTTCCATGATCATGCGCACGACCTGTCTCCCCGATTCCTGGGCGGCCCGCAGACGGTCGGCTCGCGTGGCGGGGATGGTCGCGCTCCCCGGAAGGCTCAGCCCCAGAGCCTCGGCAAGACAACACATGGTATTGGCCGTCCCGAAGAAGGAACAAGAGCCGCAGCCCGGTCCGGCGCAATTTTCCAAATGGCGGTATTCTTCTTCGGTCATCTTTCCCGTTGTCAGCATTCCCATCGCTTCCGTGAGGGCCGTGATATCCGCCGCCCGGCCGTCGAACTCGCAGCCCCCTTCCATAGGGCCCCCCGCCACCAGGATGGCGGGAAGGTCCATGCGTGCCGCGGCCATGAGCATGCCGGGGACGATCTTGTCGCAAGACCCCAGGAGCACCACCCCGTCCAGACGGTGGGCTTCGATCATCGTTTCGATGTCATTGGCGATGAGGTCGCGGCTGGGCAGGATGTAACGCCCCCCGTCGTGGCCCTGGGAGATCCCGTCGCAGGCGGCAATCGTTCCGAATTCGACCGGCGTCCCCCCGGCCTGGAAGATTCCCTGCTTCACGTACTCCGAAACCAGGTTCAGGTTGTAATGCCCCGGGACCACCCGGTTCCACGAATTGGCGATCCCGATCATAGGGCGGGACAGGTCATAGTCGCTGTACCCCATGGATTTGTAAAGTCCGCGAACCATGGCCCCCTCGGGAAACTGAAGAATGTCTTTGCTTCGCCAGAACATTTTGACTCCTCCTTGAAAAGGTCCTTTTTTTACCGATTCATGTTTTCACCTTACCACAAGGCCTTTCGCATCCAAAAGGCAAAAATTCGCCCGCTAAATTCGCCTTGACACACAAGATTCCTTTCCGTATCCTCAGCCCACGCAAACGCAACTTCTTATCGATTCAATCATCGCTTTCGATGTTTTCCATTATAACGAAATGGTAATGACGTTCCCAAAGGAGATAAATGAATGAAGAAGTTGATTAATGATCCTCTTCAATTTGTCGATGAGACGATATCCGGAATTCTCAAAGCCTATCCTTTCCACCTGCGCCTGTCAAAGGAAAGCCCGCGCGGTCTGGTGCGGGCCGACGCGCCGGTCGAGGGAAAAGTGGCCATTTGCACCGGCGGTGGTTCGGGACACATTCCGGTGTTTTTAGGGTATGTAGGTCCGGGACTGCTGGACGGGGTCTCAATCGGCAATGTTTTTGCTTCACCGAGCGCCGATGCTATGCTGGCCGTCACCAGAGAGGTTAACGGCGGGGCAGGCGTCTTTTATCTTTTCGGAAACTACAGCGGCGATACGATGAATTTCGAGATGGCAGCCGAAATGGCGTCTATGGATGATATCCCCGTTAAATCAAGCGTGGCGGCGGATGACGTCGCCTCGGCACCCGTTTCACAGAAAGAGCGTCGCCGCGGTATTGCCGGTATATTCTTCGCCTATAAAATTGCCGGGGCGAAGGCTGATACGATGGCCACCCTCGATGAGGTCAAGGCTACGACCGACCGGGCCATCGCCAATACCTGTACAATGGGAGTGGCATTGAGCCCCTGCACGATTCCCGCTGTGGGTAAGCCGAATTTTACTATTGCCGAAGATGAGATGGAAATAGGCATGGGAATTCACGGCGAACCGGGAATCGAAAGGACCAAATTGAAGAAAGCGGATGAAGTGGCTGCAATTATGGCTGAGAGGGTCATCAATGACCTGCCCTTCAAATCAGGCGATGAAGCGGCCATGTTGATGAATGGACTGGGCGCTACCCCTCCGGAGGAGTTGTTTATCCTCTCCAGCAGGGTCCATGATATCCTGAAAGCCCAGGGAATAAAGGTTTATAGGACCTTTGTGGGAGAATACGCGACCTCCATGGAGATGGCGGGAGCCTCATTGAGTTTGCTTCGTCTCGATGATGAATTCAAGAAACTGCTGGACGCACCGGCCTTTTCACCCTTCCTGCCGCAATGGAGAAAGTCATGACGGGTGTTAAATTGAACAGAGCGGATCTGGCCTCAGTTTTAACCAAGGTAGCCGGCGATATGAAGGGACATGTCGACCAGTTGCGGGACCTCGACGCGGTGATGGGCGACGGCGACCTGGGGGTGACCATTGGGATGGGTTCCGATGCCCTGATCGCTTACCTGGCCGCCCCGGATGAAGCTGATATCGGCAAAATGCTGACCAAATGCGGGATGAATGTCAATAAAGTCAATCCTTCCACCTTCGGTACCTTGCAGGCGTCGGCCTTTATGGGGGCCGGTAAAGCCGTTTTGAATAAAACGGAGATCACGGCTGTTGATCTGATAGCGATGGGAAACGGAGCCGTCGACGGCATAAAAAAGAGGGGCAAGGCTGAGGTCGGTGATAAAACCATGCTGGACTCGCTGGTCCCGGCGGTCGAAACATTTCAGCGATCCTTTACCGAAAAAGGGGATATTGCAGAGGCCCTGAAAGCCGCAGTGTCCGCCGCTGAAGCCGGTATGCTGGCCACGGACAATATGAAGGCCAAATTCGGACGGGGCAGCTGGCGTCCTGACGGGACGGTGGGTAAGCGGGATGGCGGAGCTACCGCCTTTTATTTCATGATAGAGTCCTTTGCCAGGCATTTGAGGGAGCTGGTGAACAACCGGGCCTGACCGGTCTGATTTCGTGTTTTTCCACGGCATTCCGTCATGCAGACTGGGCGCGAAGGCGGGAAAGGAAAACCGGCCGTAACCGGGCAATTCTCCTTGACACGCAAAACGCCTTTCCGTATCGTCCCCGGTCAAGACATTGATTGAACGAACCCAATTTGAGGTGATGATGATGACGAAAGCCAGTGTCTATGTAACGCGACCCATCCCGGTTCAAATATTCGATTTCTTGGGTGACTATGATGTAGAGATGAACAGCGAAGACCGGGTACTGACGAGAGATGAGTTGCTGGCCAAGATGAAAGGCCGCGATGCCGTGCTCGTTATTTCGACGATCATCGATGAGGAGATATGCCGCAGCGTCAAAGCGAAATGCAAAATTTTTTCCTGCTATGGCGTGGGTTACAATAATATCGACGTGGAGAGTGCAACCAAACAGGGCATCTATGTGACCAACACGCCTGATGTTGTCACCGACGCCACGGCTGATCTGGCCTGGACGTTGTTGTTGGCAACGGCAAGGCGAATCGTAGAGTGCGATCAGTTCGTTCGGGCCGGGAAAAAGGGCTGGAACCCGATGAATTTGGTGGGCACCCAAGTGACGGGCAAGACGCTGGGCATCGTCGGCGGCGGCCGGATCGGGCAGGCGGTTGCCCGGCGTGCACAGGGATTCAGAATGAAGGTGATCTACACGGATGTCCAGAAAATGCCTGCCTTTGAAGCCGCGACGGGTGGTCAGTTCGTCGACAAAGAAACGCTTTTTAAGTCAGCAGATTTTATATCCGTGCATGCTCCTCTGCTCCCCTCCACCCGACATCTTATCGGGGCTGATGAGTTCAAGCTGATGAAGAAAACGGCCATACTGATCAATGATGCACGCGGTCCGATTGTTGATGAGAAGGCACTGGTAGAGGCGTTACGGAAAGGTCAATTTGCAGGAGCCGGTTTGGATGTCTTCGAGAAAGAGCCTGATTTAATGGATGGGCTATCCGAACTTCCCAACGTTGTGTTGTCGCCGCATGTCGGCACCTCGACCACGGAGACGAGAATCGAGATGGCCGCCGTTTGCGCCAGGGACATTATTGCCGCGCTGAATAATCAAATACCGCCGAATTGCCTGAATCCTCAGGCTAAATCCAACCAGGGGATTCTTTAAAGAAAAACCTCTTGTTTCCGTCAAAGAGGGCAGGGGAGCATCCCTTCTCCGCGGGAGCACCCGGCATTAAAATTCAAAAATGCCCTTCCGATGTTTTCTGCGCTCTGCTTTCTGCGCCATGCGCCCGGCTCTGCGTCTTATGTAATGAGCGCCTTCTCCGTTTCAATGTCAAAAAACCGCATGTTCTCCGGCGACGGCTGAAGGCAGATCGCGGCATGCGGCTTCGCCTGCGTCGTCGGCTCCGCTCGGGCAGTCAAACTCCTCTCCCCAATCTTCACATCCAAAAACACATCGCACCCGAGAGGCTCCGTCACCTCCACCACCGCCTCGATCGTCTCCCCAGGCAACGCACAAGCCGCCTCCGGCAAATCCTCCGGACGAATCCCAAAGATCACCCGCTTCTTGCCGTATTTCCTCAGCGGCTCCGCCTTGTCCTTCGGCACCTTCAACTTCATCCCCGCTGCCTGGAAATATAACTCTCCCCTCTCCGATAAAAGATCCCCCTCAATAAAATTCATCGCCGGACTCCCGATAAATCCTGCCACAAACTTGTTCGCCGGTTTAAAATAAAGTCCCAGAGGCGGCCCCACCTGCTGCTTCAACCCATCCTTCATCACCACGATCCGGTCCCCCATCGTCATCGCCTCCACCTGATCATGGGTCACATAGATGATGGTAGTCTGCAGCCGCTCATGCAGCTTCTTGAGTTCTACCCGCATCTGAACTCTCAGCTTCGCATCCAGGTTCGATAAAGGCTCATCGAACAAGAATACCTTCGGCTTCCGCACGATCGCTCTCCCCACCGCCACCCGCTGCCGCTGTCCCCCGGACAAAGCCTTGGGTTTTCGCTGTAACAGCTCGCCGATATTCAGGATTTCCGCCGCATCCTTCACTCGCTGGTCGATCTCCGCCTTGGGGATCTTCCGCAAGGTCAACGCAAAGGCCATGTTCTGGTAAACCGTCATGTGGGGGTACAGGGCGTAGTTCTGGAACACCATGGCAATGTCCCGGTCCTTGGGGGGGAGATGGTTAACCACTTTGTCGTCGATGTAAATATCCCCGGCGGTGATCTCTTCCAGACCGGCGACCATGCGAAGAGTTGTTGTCTTGCCGCAGCCCGAAGGCCCCACCAAAACCATGAACTCCTTGTCCAGAATCTCCAAATCCAGGTCCTTCACCGCCATCACTTCCCCGTAATGCTTGTTCAGCTTCTCCATCAAGACTTTGGCCATGGTGACTCTCCTTCACGAACGCCGGGAAATCCGGCTTATATATGAAATGATTTATCGGCCGAAAACCTTTCGAAAGGCTGCACCCTGCTCCTGGCAGAATTTCTGGATGATGAACACATCCCAACCCACGCAGAAATGTTTGACCCCCAATTTCAGGTAGGGCTCGGCATCCTTGAAATCCATCAGTTCGACCCGGGGGACGACCCCCATGTTGATGGCCGTTTTAATCATGTATTCCTCAGCTTCTTTCACCCGAGCATCGTTCCACAGCCCCGGTATTCCGAGAGACATGGAGTAATCGGCCGGCCCGAACTGGACCATGTCGACCCCTTTCACGGAAAGGATCGCCTCCAGGTTTTCGATGGCGGCCTGTTTCTCGATCATCAGGGCGACAACACCTTCTTCGAGCTGCTGCACGTATTCCCTGGACCCGGGTCCGAGAACATAGCCGACATCCCTCCGCATCGCCGCGCCCATAAAACCCTTTGTTCTTGGTGTTTCCGCCCGAGCGGCGGCAACCGATTCCCGTGCGTCTTCCACGCCGCGGATATCCGCGAAAAGGAGGTTCGGAATGCCGGAACCGATCGCCCGGCTCGTCAAAAATAGCTTGGGGTCCTGGTCGATCTTGATCATGGAGGTCATGTGCGGAAAGAGATCCACCGCTCGTCCGAAATTTTCCAGGGAATATAGATCGTAGGGTGCGTATTCCCCCGAGAACTCGATATAGTCGATGACACCGGTTTGCCCGATGACTTCCACGAACCCGGGCCAGGTGACGTGCACATGCACTCCCAAAGAAGGCTTTCCGGCTTTCAAAAGATTGCGCAAAACATTTTTTCTTTTTTTCATTAAACTACCCTTTCACGGCCCCGGCCGTGAGGCCGGAGACGTAATGCTTCACGAAAAATGAATATATGAAAGCTATCGGAAAGGACCCTAAAACCGCGGAGGCCATAAGCGCACCCCAGAACAGGGTGTCGGCCTTGATCAGATCGCTGACCGTTCCCACGGAGACGGTTTTCATGGAGCCGGAAGACATGAAGATAAGGGCATAGAGAAATTCATTCCAGCACAGCGTGAAACAAAAAATCCCGGCCGAAAGGAGGCCTGGAACGGAGAGGGGCAGGACCATGCGCACGAGGATCTGGATGCGCGAGCAGCCGTCGGCCATCGCGCTTTCCTCGATTTCCTTCGGGATCGTTCGAAAATAACCCATCAAGAGCCAGGAGGCAAAAGGAATCAACTGGGTTGGATAAGTAAGAATAAGCGCCCAGTAGGTGTTGTTCAGACCGAATCCGTTAATAACCTGCGCCAGGGGAAGGAAGAGGAGAGTGGGGGGGACCAGATAAGCCAGAAAGATTCCCAGCCCCAAAAAATTGCTCCCGGGAAAACGCAGCCGGGCCAAGGCGTAACCGATGAAGATGCTGCATATCAGCGATAAGGCCGTAGAAACGACGGAGACAATAAGGGTGTTTTTCAGCCAGGTTAGAAAATCGGTATTCTGGAAAAGATACAAATAATTTTCCAGGGTGAATTGCTGGATCCAGAACGGATTGAATTTCATTTCGAAAAGGTCGTTCGTGGGCTTGAAAGAAACGATCAACATCCAATAAAAGGGAAAGAGGAGGACGAGCAAATATAACGCCAGGGGCAGATAGAGGCTGAAAAACTTGGCACGAAAGACGTTGCTCCCAACCATTTTATTGTTCCCTCCGTAGATAAATGAGAAGCAGAATGGCGAAGACGGCGAGGATGGGGAACATGTACAGGGAAATGGCCGCGCCCATGCCGATTTCCGTTGCCGACAAGCCAATTTGGTACGTATAGGTTCCAAAAATATGGGTCTGGTTTGCCGGTCCTCCTTTGGTCAAAATATAGATGAGCTGGAAATCCGCAAAGGTCCAGATAATGGACAGGAGAGAGGCAATCAGGACCACTCCTTTGATCGAAGGGATGGTCACATGACGGAACCGATGCCAGACTGAGGCCCCGTCAATCGCCGCGGCCTCATGCAGCTCCTGGGGAACCGACTGCAGCCCGGCCAGAATGGTGATTCCGAAAAAGGGGACTCCGCGCCAGATATTTGCCCAGCAAACCGAGGAAATCGCCAAAATGGGATCTCCCAGGAAATTGATGTTCTTGCTGATTAAACCCATATGTTTAAAGAGCCAGCTGATCGGACTGAAGACCGGATCGAAGATCATGAACCAACCCAGAGAACTGAGCGCGGTGGGAACGATCCAGGGCATCATCACGGCGGCGCGGATCGGGCTGCTGAACCGCATATGCCGGTTCAGGACCAAAGCCAGCCCCAAGCCGAGCATGGCCTTAAAGGGGACGGTTACCAGAGCATAGATGAAGGTATTTCGGGCGGTTTGGTGAAAGATGGTGTCGGTCAGCAGATCCGTAAAATTCCTGAGGCCGATAAATTGCCCTGCTCGTCCGATCATGCTGTCCGTCAGGGAGAGCCAGATGCCGATAAAAAAAGGATAGGCCATGAAAGCAATCAGGAGGATGGCCCCCGGTAACATGAGAATGATGCCGAGATTCCTCTCCCTGTCAAAAAAGTCCCTCATGGAAAAGGATTTTAATCGAGAACCATTGACCATAGGAGATATGCTCAGAATATTCAAAAAATAGGGGGATGGATTGGTTTTCAATCCACCCCCCATCTCACTGGGAATTACCTGCCATATATCCGTTTCAACTGGTCCGCGCCCCATTCAATCGCCTGTTTGGCATCCCCGCCCTGGACGGCCTTAGCAAAAGTGTCCACTACGATATACTTTGACCACGCCTCGGCTGCTTTTCTATTCGGCGGGCCGGCATAGCCCTGGTTTAACCCGTACTTGGGCTGTTCCCGGAAGGGGGCCATTTTCGGATCTTCGAACCAGACAGGATCGGTGTAATACTTTTTCACCGGCTGAAGCATATACCCTTTCTGGCTGCGCCACCAGTCGCCGAACTGTTTTTCTTCGAACCACCACTTCAAGAACGCTTTGGCTGCCGGTATATTTTTCGAGTTCTTCAGGATGGCGAATGTCCGGGTATCCAGCCAGTAGAACCGGCCGGCCGGTCCTTTGGGAATGAGTATGTGGTGCGTGTCTGCGGCGATCTCCGGTTTATCCTTCTTTGCGGCAAAATAGATGCTGGAGCCGTTGAAGGTGCTGGAGATCTGGCCGGAAAGATATGCGCGGTTGTTGTTGCTGTCGTCCCAGGAGGTCCCGGTTTCATCATAGGCGTCCTTCCAGCCCTCGATGAACTTCCGCATTCCTTCTACAAACTGGGGCTTATTGAAGGCTATGGTCTTGCCGTCCTTTTCCACTTCCATGGCCCCGTAGGACCACATATACGGATAGCAATATCCCGGAGGATCCCCGGTGCTGTGGCCGAGTGCCTGCCCGAATGGGTGCCCGTTTGCTTTACACTTCTTGCCGATGGCGAAGTACTCGTCCCAGGTCAAATCAATTTTGTTCCCATCCTCGGCGTTCGGGCATCCGGCTTCCTTGAACCAACTGATCCGGTAGGCCATGGAACCATTGGAGTAACCATGGGGAACTCCCAGACAGCGGTTTCCAACCTTGTAAGAGAGCTCAACAAATCTTTCCCACCCGCCGTTTCTCTTTCCGAAAGCCTCGGCAATATCGCTTACCTCTACAAGGTTGTCTTGATAGAGATAGTTCCAGCCGCCCCATAGTTCGACGATGTCGTAACCGCCGGCCTGGACGGAGGCCGCAATCTTGGGCTGCAGGTCCGGCCAGTTCAGGAAGTCGCAAGCCATCTCAACGCCGTTCGCCTCGCCCCACTCCTGAGCCTGCCTCTTGTACAGGTCCTGCGAAGGCGCGATGAAATAAGAGCCCTGCAGGATGGAGAGTTTTGTCCCTTTCTTGAACGCCGGCGCCTTGGCGGCGAGGAGCATGTCGGGCAGCAGCCCTCCCATGGCAGCTACACCCAAGCCGGCCGCTCCTGCCTTGAGAAAATCACGCCGACTTAACTTAACCCTTTCCTTTCCCTTCTTCGGATGGCCCTTCATCACGTTCCTCCTTTCCTGTTAAGTGAATTGGATTGACAAGAAGCCGCACTTTAGCGTAATGACGATACGGAAACGAGTCTTGTATGTCAAGATGATTTTATCATAACCGGGTCACCGATATTAACCGTCTCCCAGCCGCTTGATGATCTCTGTATCTATACACCCCGTCATCATGGAAACAGTTGATCGAAGTGGTTATTTTGTGACTCCTTCTCAATGCCGGAATAATGCTTCCAGCGTTTTAAGTTGCAATGCAGAAGGCAAGAAGATACCAATATTTTTAAGGAGAAATAAATGAAAGCCCTTATATTACAAGAATACAATAAATTTGAATATATCGACATGGATAGACCAGTAATCAAACGTGATGATGAAGTTCTCATACGCGTGAAAGCATGTGGAATATGCGGTAGTGATGTTCATGGTATGGATGGGAGCACCGGGAGAAGAATTCCTCCTATTGTCATGGGACACGAAGCTTCAGGAACTATTGCGGAAGTTGGAAATAATGTGACCCAATGGGTAAAAGGAGACAAGGTAACATTTGATTCCACAATTTATTGCGGGGAGTGCCATTTCTGCCGACTTGGTCAGATTAATCTCTGCGATAATCGACGTGTTGCCGGCGTTTCCTGCAAAGAGTACCGACAGCACGGTGCTTTTGCAGAATATATCGTTGTCCCCCAGCATATTCTTTATAGACTTCCTGAAGGAATTACCTTCGAGCAGGCTGCAATGGTCGAAGCCCTTTCAATCGCTTTTCATGCAGTAAAAAGAACTCCAATTCGTTTAAACGATACGGCTGTTGTGGTAGGCGCGGGAATGATCGGACTGTTGGTGATTCAATCGTTGAGACTCGCCGGTTGCGGGAAGATCATTGCGGTTGATATTGACGAAGAAAAGCTTGCTGTTGCCAAAAAATTGGGTGCAGATTTTGGATTTAACTCGCTGAGAGTAAATGTGGAAGAGGAGGTTTTAAGATTAACGAGCAAAAGAGGCGCCGATTGTGCATTTGAAGTGGTGGGAATTTCTCCCGCCGTCAACACGGGAATCGGCGCCGTAAAAAAAGGGGGGAGCTTGACGCTTGTCGGTAATTTAAGTGCAAGAATTGATTTTCCCCTCCAGGCGGTCGTTACAAGAGAAATTACCCTGTATGGATCGTGTGGATCAAATGGAGAATATCCGGCTTGCATGGATATGATCGTTTGTAAAAAAATAGATGTTGATGCCTTAATTAGCGCTGTCGCCCCACTTTCTGAGGGAGCATCATGGTTTAAACGATTATATGATAAAGAACACGGGTTAATGAAGGTTATCCTTACACCATAATCAATTTGGTACGATAACCATGCTTGGCTGGCTGATGAACATTATTATAATAGTGATCCGGAAGACTTTACTGAAGACTTGCAGATGATTTATCAACGGAGGGTTTTGTATGCATATTCTGATTATCGGAGCCGCCGGTATGGTCGGCCGCAAGCTCACCGCCGGCCTTGTCAGGGCGGGCCAGGTTGGCGGCAAAGAGATTGTCAAACTCACACTTACTGACGTGATCAAGCCGGAACCTATGCCCCATGCCGGCGCTGTCGAGACCATTCCCGCCGATCTATCCGCCCCCGGCGCGGCGCAGGCACTCATTGCTTCGCGCCCCGATCTCATATTCCATCTGGCGGCCATCGTTTCGGGTGAGGCGGAGGCCGATTTCGAGAAGGGCTACCGGATCAATCTTGACGGCACGCGCTTGCTGCTCGAAGCGATCCGGTTGGAGGGCATCAACCGACCCTATTTCCCAAAGCTGGTGTATACCTCTTCGGTCGCGGTGTTCGGTGCGCCGTTCCCCGAAGCTATCGGCGACGAGTTCTTCGCCACCCCGTTGACCAGCTACGGTACGCAGAAGGCAATCGGGGAGTTGCTCCTCAACGACTATTCGCGGCGGGGGTTCGTGGACGGCATCGGCATCAGGTTGCCCACCATCGTTATCCGCCCGGGTAAACCGAATCTGGCGGCTTCGGGGTTCTTCTCCAACATCCTGCGCGAACCGCTCTCCGGACAGGAAGCGGTGCTGCCGGTTAGCCGCGACATACGGCACTGGTTTGCCAGCCCGCGCGCCGCGGCAGGTTTTCTGCTGCATGCCGCGGGACTCGACACGCAAGTCTTGGGCTGGCGACGGACGCTCTCTGCTCCCGGACTATCGGCAACGGTAGGCGAAGAGATCGAAGCGTTACGGCGCGTCGCCGGCGATAAGGCGGTCAGACTTATCCGCGAGGAACCAGACGAGAAAATCATCAAGATAGTTGCCGGCTGGCCGCGCAATTTCGACGCTCGCCGCGCCATCTCGCTGGGCTTTAAAGCCGAGGCGAGCTTCGACGAGATCATCCGTATCCATATCGAGGATGAATTGGGCGGTCACATCGCTGCCTGACCGGTTGGCCGATCGATCCGCAGGAACCGTTGGCGCGCAAGGCGAGGAAGACCCGCTGTAGTTGAACGGATTGTTAATAATAAAGTTGCAAGGAGGAAGGTAATGGGTTCACTCCAGAAGGTTGCCGTCGTAACCGGCGCGGGAACGGGTATCGGCAAGGCTACGGCTCTTGCCCTGTGGAAGGATGGCTATTTGGTCGTGCTGGTCGGACGCCGTGCGGAATTCTTGGAGAAAACGGCGGCGGAAGCGGGTGTGGGCTCGCATGTGCTGGTCGTCCCCACCGACGTCAGCAATCCCGAGTCGGTACGGCTGCTTTTTCAAATAACGAAAGAGGCGTTCGGACGTGTCGATCTGTTGTTCAACAACGCCGGCGTCAATGTACCCGGAATCCTGTTCGAGGATCTCACCTATGAACAGTGGAAATCGGTGGTGGAGACGAACCTTACGGGCATGTTCCTCTGCGCACAGGAGGCCTTCCGGATGATGAAAAACCAGGAGCCGCGCGGTGGGCGTATCATCAACACCGGGTCGGTTTCGGCCCACGTGCCGCGGCCGGACTCCGCGCCCTACAACGCGACCAAACACGGGGTCACCGGGCTGACCAAGAGCATCTCGCTCGACGGCAGGAAGTACGACATTGCCTGCGGCCAGATCGACGTCGGCAATGCGCTGACCGAAATGTCGGCGGGTATCGCCACGGGTGTGAAGCAGGCAAACGGCGAAAGGGCGCCCGAACCGATGATAGACGTGCGGCATGTCGCCGATGCCGTCGTGCACATGGCGAGCCTGCCGATCGATGCCAACGTGCAGTTCATGACGATCATGGCGACCAAGATGCCCTTCATCGGACGGGGGTGAGGTTATTCAAACCCTGCGCTCGGGGAAGGACGAGAGAGTGGGGGGACTAAATAAGCCAAAAAGATTCCCAGTCCCCCCAAAAAAATGATCCCGGGAAAACGCAGTCGGGTCAGAATATCAGGCTTCAAATCTGTTTTTGCTAACTCTAAATGAGACGGCGATCAAGGCTTCTGTACTGGATGGCTTCCGCGACATGGGAAGCCCGGATCGCGGGGTGACCATCGAGGTCCGCGATCGTCCGGGCGACCTTCAATATCCGGGTGTGGGCGCGGGCGGAGAGGCCCAGCCGATCGACGGCCATCTCGATGAGTTGCCGGGAATCCTGGTCGATCGGGCAGATGGTCCGGACCTGGCGGTCCGACAGGCGGGCGTTGCAGCGGGTTTCATCGGCGGTGAAGCGCCGTTTCTGGATCTCCCGGGCCTTCTCGATCCGGGCTTTGATCGCGGCGGAGGGTTCACCCGCCTCCCGCGCCGTCAGGTCGCGGTAGCGGACCGAGGGGACCTCGACATGGATGTCGATCCTATCGAGGAGCGGTCCGGAGATCCGCCCCTGGTATTGACGGATCTGCTGAGGGGTGCATCGGCAGGAGCGGTTCCTTTCACCGAAATAGCCGCACGGGCAGGGATTCATCGCGGCGACGAGCATGAACCGGGCGGGATAGGTCGCCGTCACCGAAGAGCGGGTGATCGTGATCTGTCCGTCTTC
Organism: uncultured delta proteobacterium; assembly: GCA_963817385.1. GTDB lineage: Bacteria > Desulfobacterota > Syntrophia > Syntrophales > UBA5619 > JAKAFS01. The sequence continues at coordinate 21,279 of CAWFOM010000009.1, read as the reverse complement.
GAGCGGTTGGCGCAGCGCCTCGAGGGCGTTCTTTCTGAACTCCGGCAGTTCATCAAGGAAGAGGACGCCGTGGTGGGCAAGACTGATTTCTCCCGGCCGGGGGGTATGCCCGCCGCCGACCAAGCCGGCGTCGGAGATCGTGTGGTGCGGGGCGCGGAAGGGGCGGGTTCCCAGGATCGCCTCCTTCCGGTCCAGGAGACCGGCGACGGAAAAGATCTTGGTGGTTTCGATGGCCTCCGTCAGGGAAAGGTCGGGAAGGATCGTCACGAGACGCTGGGCAAGCATGGTCTTTCCGGCGCCGGGGGGGCCGATCATCAGGAGGTTGTGTCCTCCGGCGGCGGCGACCTCCATGGCGCGCTTGGCCTGCTGCTGGCCGCTGATCTCATTGAAATCGACGGGGTAGTCGAGGCTCCGCCGGAAGAGCGCACCGATATCGACCCTGACCGGCGCGATCTGGGTCCTGCCGCCGAAAAACTCCACGACCTCGGAGAGCCGATCCACCGGTATGACCTCGATTTCCGCAACGAGGGCCGCCTCGGCGGCGTTCTCGCGAGGGACGATCATCCCCCGGATGCCGAGGGACTTTGCCTGGAAGGCCGCGGACAGGGCGCCGTGGATCCCCTTCACGCCGCCGTCCAGGGAGAGTTCTCCCAGGAGGAGATAATCGGCGAGCGGCTCCGCGGGCAGGAGGCCCTGGGCGGTCAGGATCGCTACGGCGATGGGGAGGTCAAAGGCGGTGCCCTCCTTTTTGATGTCGGCCGGGGCCAGATTGACGGTGACATGATGGCCGGGGAATGCGTAGCCGGAGTTCTTGATGGCGGCCTTGATCCGGTCCTTGCTCTCCCGGATCGCCACGTCGGGGAGGCCGACGGTCGAAAAAAGGGGAAGACCGGCGGCGAGATCGACCTCCACCACGACGGGATGGGAATCGATGCCGATGACGGCGGAGCTGATTGCCTTGACGATCAATGGAACACCCCCTGACGATTTTAAAGGATGTTTCTGATCCAATTCCGGCGGGCATGTTAACCGAGAAGCGCGTTTCCCGCAAGAGGTTTATTGTTTTTCATCAGCATCCTCCTTGACTGCGTCAAAGGGCTATGCTAAGTTCCCTCAAAACTTTCCCGGCAACTTCATTCCGACTTTGGCAGGGTCATGAACCAACTATCCCATCTTGACGAAAAAGGGCAGGCGCGAATGGTGGATGTTACGGCAAAGGCGCCTACCCTGCGAACAGCTGTTGCCCGGGGCGCAATCCGCATGCGTCCGGAAACGGTCGCCCTGATCGAACGGGGAGGGATGCCCAAGGGTGATGTCTTTGCCGCCGCCAGGATCGCGGCGATCATGGCGGCCAAGAAGACCGGAGAGCTCATCCCCCTGTGTCATCCCCTCGAACTCACCGGGGTCGACATCCTGTTTACCAGCGATAGAGCGACGGGCGAGGTCGTGATCGAGGCAGAGGTAAGGACGGTGGGAAGAACAGGGGTCGAAATGGAGGCAATGACGGCCGTCGGCGTGGCTGCGCTGACGATATACGATATGTGCAAGGCGGTGGACCGGGCGATGGTCATCACGGATATCCGGCTGATGAGCAAACAGGGCGGCAAAAGCGGCGCCTTTGTCAGGCAGGAGCCAACAGGTTGAACGCGGCGCCGTTACCGACGCGAGGAGGAGATGTGCCGCAGCGTCTCCATAGGATAAAAAATGCGTTTCTCATTCCTCTGGGTCTGGACGTCGCTCTGCTTTTCTGTCTTTTCCTGATGGCCCTGTTCCTGAACGGAGATACCGTGGAGAGGCTTGTCTTCGCACTATTTTTCCTGCCCGCCGGGTATCTCTTTCTCGAATGTCTCCGCCGGCGGGTCACCGTGACCCAGGGAGGGCTGGTCATCAGAAAGTTATGGTTTGAGAAGGCGATCTCCTGGGACGAGATCACCCATGTCGGAGGCCTCACCCTCCACAAGAAGGTCTACCTCCTGCTCACAACCGTCAAAGGATTTTTTATCGTTTCCAACGCCTTTGAGGGATTTCCCGCGCTTACGGGAGAGATCGTCGCTCATGTCGGTTTGGAGAAGGTCGAGGAGGAGGTCCGCCTGCAGGCTGGTCGTTTAGTCACGGGGATCGCCCCTGTCGTATCGGCATGGATCGCAGCCGCGGCCATGATCGGCATCATCCTCCTCAAGGTGTTCCCTTTTATTGTTTGACCATTGGAGTAGAAAGGAATCCGGTGATTCATGAATCCCAAACGTTCCGGTGTTGATGCGGCGGTGTTTCAGGGGCGGAGGACGCCGGCTTCTGTTGCAGAGGAGGTCCTGGAAAAGAAGATCGAGGACATAGCGACAATCCTCTCCGCGACCGAGGCCGGAAAGAGCCGGCTCTACGAGGAGGTCCTTGCCATGGTGGAGAGAGGCCTCTTGCCGTATAGCCCTCCGGCGGTCGAATCATGTCAAGAGTGCCGCCGCCGCCTATCTTGGGATCAACCGGAACACCTTCCAGAGCAAGATGGTCAAATTCGGTATCGGCAACAATCAGGAATGAAGGATGGGGGAAGACCTGTGCGGCCGTGTGATGCACCCAGAGCCGGGAAGGGAAGAGGCATAAGGAGAGAGGAATGGATCACGGGGCCGAAATAACGCTGCCATTGCCGGTTTTGCGCCTCCTGAAAAAGGGGGTCCGCATCCCCGCCCCCTTCTCCGTCGATATCGGCGAAGAGGTCGACCCGGGACGCATATCCGGCGAAGGGGTCGTCTTCTCCCGGGGGACTAAGCTCGCCGGCGCCAAAACCCTGATTTCTGCGGGGACGAAACTGGGCTCGGAGGCGCCGGTCACCGTGGATAATTGCCAACTCGGCCGGGGAGTGGAACTCAGAGGAGGATTTTTCGCCTCTTCCGTATTCTTCGATAAGGCGAACATGGCCTCCGGCGCCCAGGTTCGAGAGGGCTGCCTCCTCGAAGAAGAGGCCAACGGCGCCCATACGGTTGGTCTGAAACAGACAATCCTCTTCCCCTTCGTCACCCTGGGCAGTCTGATCAACTTTTGCGACTGCCTGCTCGCGGGAGGGACCAGCCGGAACAATCACAGCGAGGTGGGAAGCTCTTACATCCATTTCAACTACACCCCGAACCAGGACAAGGCGACCCCATCGCTCTTGGGCGATGTCCCCCGCGGGGTCATGCTCAGGGAGCCCCCGATCTTTCTCGGAGGGCAGGGAGGGCTGGTCGGTCCGGCCCGGATCGGCTTCGGCACGGTGATCGCCGCGGGGACCGTCTGGCGGGGGGATTGCCCGGAAGGGGGAAAGCTGCTCCGGGGAGAGGGGAGAGCCGGCTGCCGCCGAGGCGTTTCATCCCGGACTCTACGGCGACATCCGCCGGCGGGTGACCAACAACGTCCTCTATCTTGCCAACCTCCTGGCCCTTCGTCAGTGGTACATCCACGTGCGTTTCGCTTTCCCGGGGGATCCGGAGATGGGGGACGGGCTTGTCCGGGGGGCGCTGGAGACGCTGGAGAAGGCCATTGCGGAGCGCCTGACCCGTTTGGGCGCCCTGGCTCAGAAGATGAAGACGTCGCAGGAGCTGGCCGAACGGTTCCTGCCGGAAGAGAACCGTGCGATCATCCTTCGGCAACAGCGTCAGTTCCATGACCGCTGGCCGGAGCTTGCGGCCTGCCTCGCGGAGATGCGGGAGGAAGAGGCGGGCCGGGAAGCGCGGGATGAGTTCCTCGGGAAACTGGCGGCCGCCCGGGCTAAGCAGGGGGACGATTACCTCTCGGTGATCCGGTCTCTGGACCAGAGCGCCCGATCATCCGGGACGGCGTGGCTCCGGCAGGTGGTCGATGCCGTTCAGGAACGGGCTTTTGCTTACATACCCGCCTGTCGCGGGTAATAGTATGACGATTGACGGCTTTACGGAACATTTGTACATCGCCGGTAACAGGAGGAAACCATTGTCTGCTGAAATCGATATGCTGACACGCGTTTGCCGAAGGACCATCCGCTTCATGAGGAGCTGGAAGATCTTCGTGGGCGTCAACCCGCAGAAGGTCGCGGGGCCGGCACTGATCCTCTTTCCCCTCGCGCCGATGACCCTCTGCTGCGGTTTGGCCGGCATCCTGACCGTGAAGGGAAGAGTCACGCCGGATACGCCGGGAGAGGATCTTTCCCTCCTGTTCGGGCGGGCGTCCGCGAGCGATCTGGCCGCGCTCCTGGACGGCAGGATTAACGCTCCGGAGTATCTGGGGGGGAACCCATCGGCGGAAAAAATGGAGCGGGAACTCCTTCGAATGAAGGGGGAGGATGCCTTCCGGAGGCTTTTCTTTGCCGCCGACGGAGTGCGGCGTCTGGCAGATCTTTCCGCGCGGATGCACCGATTTCTCCTGGCCGAGGAGGCGATCCTGGAGGAAAAGGCCGGCCGTTTTTCCACTACCGACATCGAGGCCGTCAACCGCGGCTTGGTCCTGATCCGGGATCTCGTCTGGGGGCTGGACCACGATATCCTGGACAACGTTCAGCGGATCGTATCCCTGGCCGGCGCCCGCCGCGCCGCCGAAGTGGATGCAGAGGCCCTTCCGAAATACCGGAAGATCAACACCCTCCTGAACTGTCTCGACCGTCTGGAGGTCCGGGGGAGGGATTCGGCGGGGATCCAGATCTCGTTCGTTCCGGCTGATTCCGGCGCCGCCGGTCGGCTCCTGAGAAGCCTTCGGGAAAAAGGGCTTGACGGGGAGCTGCGCCGGCGTACCGAAGCGGGGGATCTGATCAACGGATCGATCACCTGCTCTCTGAGCGATGCTTCAGGGGGGAACGGGGCCGGCGGCGGTTCTCTCACCCTTACGTACAAGACCGCTTCGATCATCGGCGAACTGGGGCGGAACGTCCGGGAATTGAGGCGCCACATCGCCGAGGACCGTCTCCTCCATGCCCTTGTCCGTCTGCCCGTCTCTTTTGAGACCGCCCTTGCTCACACCCGCTGGGCTTCGGTGGGCTCGATCACGGAAGAGAACTGCCACCCCTTGAGCAACTTTACCCTGCCGGCCGCGCCGTCCGCCGTTCAGGAGAAAACCTACCCGGCCTACGGGACGGGTCCCTGGTCCATCCATGTCGTCCTCAACGGGGACATCGACAACTATCTGCCCCTCCGGGAGGCCATCGAGGCGGGAGGGGAGCTGATCGCTCCGGCGGTGACGACGGATACGAAGATCATCCCGCTCCAGATCGAGAAGTATCTCCTCGCCGGTTATGACCTGAGAGAATCGTTTCGGCGCGCCGTCGGCGACTTCGAAGGATCCCATGCCATCGCCATGGTCAGTAACGTCGAGCCGGGGAAGACCTATCTCGCCCTCAGGGGCAGCGGTCAGTCGATCTACGTCGGGATTGCCCCCGATAAGTATCTCTTCTCTTCGGAACTCTACGGCCTCGTGGAGGAGACCCCCTACTTCCTGAAGATGGACGGCGAGAAACCCTCCTGTCCCGATAGGGCGGAGATGACCGGCCAGCTCCTCATCCTCGATCAGGATTCTCCCGGCGGCGCGGCCGGGATCGTGGGGCTTTGTTATGACGGAACCCCCCTTCCGCTGGGCGAGAAGGACATCCGGAAGGCGGAGATCACGACGCGGGATATCGACCGGGGAGACTATCCCCATTTCTTTCTCAAGGAGATCACCGAATCGGTCCTCTCCGTCCGAAAGACCCTGCGGGGAAAATATCGGATCGAGCGCGATGGGGAGCATCTGAAGGTCGCCTTTAATCTCGGAGACGACATCGTTTCCGAAAGGATCAGAAAGGCCTTGATCGGCGGAGAGCTCCGGCGGATCATCGTCATCGGTCACGGAACGGCGGCCATCGCCGGAAGCGCCGTGGCCGAAGCCCTGGAGAACAGCCTCAAAGGGAGCGGGATCCGGGTGGAGGCAAAGATCGCCTCCGAGTTAAGCGGATTTTGTCTGGAGAGTGACCTGCACGATACGCTGGTCATCCCGATCACCCAGTCGGGAACGACCACCGACACGAACCGCGCCGTGGCGATGGCGGCGGAGCGGGGCGCCTTTGTCATCGCCATCGTGAACCGCCGCCAGTCCGATATCACGACGAAGGCCGACGGCGTCTTTTATACTTCCGACGGCCGCGACATCGAGATGGCGGTCGCCTCGACCAAGGCTTTCTACTCCCAGATCGTGGCCGGCCACCTCCTCGCCCTTTACCTGGCCCGGATCATGGGGACACTCTCCGATGAGCGGATCGCGACGGAGCTCCGCCGTCTTGAACAGACGCCGGAGATGATGCGGAAAGTCCTCGCGCGGAGCGAGGAGATCCGCGGTGCCGTGGAGAAGCTGGCCAAGCAGAAACGGTACTGGGCGGTCGTCGGGAGCGGGCCGAACAAGGCGGCGGCCGACGAGATCCGGATCAAACTCAGCGAGCTCTGCTACAAGACGATCTCTTCCGACGTCATCGAGAACAAGAAGCATATCGATCTGTCCGCCGAACCGCTGATCATCGTCTGCGCCGCGGGAAATCCGGAGGCGGTGACCGGGGACGTGGTCAAGGATGCGGCGATATTCAAGGCCCATAAGTCCAGCGTGGTCGTCTTCGCCGACGAAGGAGAGCGCCGCTTCGATCCGATCGCCGATGCGGTGATTCCCATTCCGAAGGCGGCGATGCCGCTTCCCGTAATCTTGAATACCGTGGCCGGCCATCTCTTCGGGTATTGGGCCGCCTGCAGCATCGATGAGGAAGCGCTGTTCCTGCGCGAATTCAAGAATCGCCTCAATCTGGTCATGGTGGAGCAGGCCAGGAGGAACATGACCCTCTATGAGAGTGGTGCCGACGGCCGGCTCCGCCGCCTCGTGAGCGATTTTACGACCCGCTTCAACCGGCGGCGAATCGACGGCGCCTTCTCCCTGACCGGCGTCAGGACGATTGCCGATCTGATCCTTCTCTTGAAATACGCGGCGGGAAAGCTCCCCCTGGATGATTTCCGCCACGACTTCCCTTGGGCGGAGGGGACGGCCTCACCGGTCACCCTGTTGGACATCACGCTCGGTCATGCCGTGGACGAGCTCTCCCGTCCGATCGATGCCATCCGGCATCAGGCAAAGACGGTCACGGTGGGGACCAGCCGGAAGGAAACGCCGCTCACGGGTGTTGTCTTCGATCTTCTCAGGGAACTGGCGTTCTCCGCCAATGCGCTTCTGAGCACCAATGTGCTGGCCGTCAGCCGGATCCAGCGGGCCCTGGCCGCCGCGAACGGCTATACCCTCTACGCCGTCAACCATCTCGACGCCGACGGCAAGCCGGGGGAGGATGCCGCGATCGCAATCGTTCGCCGCGGCGGCGTTGCCGTGGGGATGAGCTCGCGCGCCGAGACGTCGGGCCGCTTGATGGGGACGAAAAAGAACATCGTGGCTTCGGGCCATATCTATGTCGGCCAGGGAAAATCGGACGGCGCGCCGATCGTGATCATGCCGCTTCTTGGCGAGGACGATTTTGTCCGGCATCTCCTTTTGATCCACGTGAGCTTCAATGAGGCGCTCTCAATCCACGAGCGGAAGGAGATCCTCGGAGAGCGGGTGAATGATATTCGCGATCTCATCCAGGAGTACAACCTCGTCTGGGATGATCGGTGCCTCGGGGAGATCCCGCTCGGGCGCCTTCTCGGCGAACCGGTCGAGGTCATTGCCGGACTGATACGCGATCAATTGTCGATGAACAACGAACAATGATGACTGATAATTGACGACTGATAACCGATAATTGATTAGGGGGCATCATGAAGACGAAATTCATATTCATCACCGGCGGCGTCCTCTCCTCCCTCGGGAAGGGGCTGGCGGCCGCTTCTATCGCGGCCATCCTCGAATGCCGGGGGCTCCGCGTGACCAACCAGAAACTCGACCCCTACATCAACGTCGATCCGGGGACGATGAGCCCCTTTCAGCACGGCGAGGTATTTGTGACCGACGACGGCGCGGAGACCGATCTTGATCTCGGCCATTACGAGCGATTCACCGGCACCCGGATGGGGAAGGGGAACAATCTCACCACGGGGCAGGTCTACTTCTCGGTGATCTCCAAGGAGCGGCGGGGCGACTATCTGGGGAAAACGGTTCAGGTGATTCCCCACATCACCAACGAGATCAAGGATTATATCCGGAAGACCGCCGAATGCTTCGATGTGGCGATCGTGGAGATCGGCGGCACGGTGGGCGACATCGAGAGCCTTCCCTTCCTCGAGGCAATCCGCCAGTTCCGTAACGAGGCGGGCCGCGAGAACGCGATCTTCATTCACCTGACCTGGGTCCCCTTCATCAGAACGGCGGGGGAGGTGAAGACCAAGCCGACGCAGCACAGCGTCAAGGCACTTCGGGAAATCGGCATTCAGCCCGACATCCTCCTGTGCAGGACGGAAAACTTCCTTTCCGATGACATCAAGGCCAAAATCGCGCTCTTCTGCAATGTGGAGGTCTCTGCCGTATTTACGGCAAAGGATGTGGCCTGCATCTACGAAGTGCCGCTCATCTATCATCGGGAGGGGGTGGATCAAAAGATCGTCGGACTCCTCAACATCTGGACCGGCCAACCCCATCTCGAGGCCTGGGAGGATGTTGTCGATAAGTCTCTCCACCCCGCCCACGAGGTCACGATCGCCATTGTGGGGAAGTACGTCAATCTGACGGACTCCTACAAGAGTCTCAACGAAGCCCTCCACCACGGAGGGATTGCCAACAACTGCCGGGTGAACTTGCGCTTCGTCGATTCCGAGAAGATCGAAAAGGAGGGCCTGGGGAAGATGCTCGAAGGCGTCGACGGGATCCTCGTCCCCGGCGGATTCGGGAACCGGGGGATCGAGGGGATGATCACCGCCGTCCAACACGCCCGGGAGAAGAACATCCCCTTTTTCGGGATCTGCCTCGGGATGCAGATGGCCGTGGTCGAGTATGCGAGGCACGTCTGCGGACTTGCCCACGCGAACAGTTCCGAATTCGACGAGACCGGTCCCTATCCGGTGATCGATCTTCTTCCCGAACAGAAGACGATCACCGAGAAGGGGGCGTCGATGCGGCTGGGGGCCTATCCCTGCGTCCTGGTGGAGGACTCCTTCGCCGGTGCGGCTTACCAGGATACGGCGATCAGCGAACGGCATCGGCATCGGTATGAATTCAACAATGAGTTCAAAACGGCGCTTCTGGAAAAGGGCCTCCGGATCACCGGCGTTTCTCCCGACGGGCGTCTTGCCGAGATCGTCGAGATCGGAGCGCATCCCTGGTTTCTGGGCTGCCAGTTCCATCCTGAGTTCAAGTCACGGCCCACGGCTCCTCATCCGCTCTTCAACCACTTCATCCGCGCCGCCCTACAGGAGAAGGGGAATTGATAATTATCTTGACACGCAAAAGCCCCCTTCATATACTCGGCGGGTAAAAAAGCAAGGTCGTATAAACACTTTTCCTGATGAATCCGCTCGGGGATTCGCCGGGAGAAATTGAAGTCCTCCGCAGCAATCTGCGGAGAAACTTCAATCCTTGAGGATGAGACCAGTCGGTAGTCGCTCGCTGCCGAATTCGATCGGGATCGTCATTAATGGTTTTGACAAGGAGGTGATGCAGCGCCACTCCAACCCATTCGCGGAGGACCTGAAACCAATCTTATTCAACCAGGAGGAGGTACAAATGAAAAAAATCGCAATTTTCCTTTCGATCTTGGTGGTTGTCGCTGTTTTTGGTTATGGCGGCGCCCAAGCGGCCAATCCCGACAAAATAAAGGTCGGTATCCTGCTTCCCCTTACCGGTACATTTGCCGCGGTGGCTGAAACCCAGAAGGAAGGCGCGCTTTTGGCGGTGGATGTCATCAACAAAAAGGGCGGGCTCAGCATGCCGTGGGGAAAAGTGACGGTGGAAGGTGTTGTCGCCGACGACGAAGCCAAGCAGGATGTGGGCGTCCGGCGTTACCGTTACATGGTCTCCGAAGGGGTTAAAGGCGTGGGCGGTCAGACCTGGGCGCCGCTGGCGTTCGCCATCAATGCCCTGGTTTCAAAAGAACCCATGCCCTATTTCCCCGTCTGCGTGTTGGCCAAGGATGCCTTCAAAAAAGGGACGCTGGCCCAGACCACGTTTGCCACGGCATTCAGCCCCTGGACGGTGGGTTACATGGCCGGTTCCGCCGCCATCAAGAACCTCGGCAAGAAGAAGATCTTCTTCCTGGCCCGCGCGGATAGCTGGGGCTGGGACATCCGGGACGGCGTCTATGCCGCCGCCAAGGAAAACGGCGCAACGATCGTCGGCTATGACGAGGTATCTCTGGGCACGAATGATTTTACGACGATTCTCCAAAAAGTCAGGGCCGCCAAGCCGGATGTTTTCATCTCCGCCCAGTTTGCCGCCGACGCCGTCGCGCTCCTCAAGCAGTGCTACCAGATGGGTCTCAACAAGGAGATGACCATCTTCAACTCCTTCATCACCAACGTCGTCGCCAAAGGCCTCCCGCCCGAGGCGCTCCAGGGCGTCTACTCGATGCATTACTTCTACTATGACCTGGCCGGCTTCGAGGACAAGGAAGTGGCGGCGTCCGCCAAGGAGATCACCGATCTCTACCAGGCCAAATACAACAAGCCCCCCGACGCCTATGCCATGATCGCCTACGTAGCGTACACGGAGATGTTCCGCGGGTTCGAGGCGGCCAAGAGCCTTGATCCTCTCAAGGTCGCGGCGGCCCTGATGGCCAACAAGGGCGAATTCAAATCGGTCAAGGGCCCCGCCCGCTGGCGCGAGGACCATTCGGCCGTGTACAAGTACGCCGCCTTCCTGGTCAAAGGAAAGGGCCCCGGCGAACAGAAGCATCCGTGGGATCTTTTCAAGGTGGAAGGCTACCAGGGCGGTGATTCGGTCATGCCGGATCTGAAGTCGCTCGGTTACTAAACCTCTCTCCGCCCCGGTGAAAGTTCTTCACCGGGGCGGAACCTAAGGAAAAGGGCTGGCCGTGAGCACAAGATCTGGGCGCAGAAATCATCAAAACTGAAGGGGTAACGAAACGTTTCGGCGAGCTTGTCGCCGTGGACCGGGTGGATTATCTGCTGCATGAAAACGAGGTGGCGGGCATCATCGGCTCCAACGGTGCGGGCAAGACCACCTTCTTCAACCTCATTACGGGGTATTACCCGCCCGATGAAGGGACCATCCGTTACCAAGGTCAGGATGTAACCCGCATGACCCCCCAGGAACGGGTCGCCCTGGGGATGATGCGGACCTTCCAGTTGACCTCCACATTCGACAACCTCAGCGTGATCGACAACCTGGTCCTCTCCTTTTTCCGGGCGCACAGGAAGTCATCGCTGTTTCATCTGATCACGAACACCTGCAAACGGCACCGGAGGGATGAGAAAATCGTCTCGATCCTGGAGACGTTCGAACTGCAGGATGTGGCCGCACGAGAGGTGAAGCATCTGAGCCTGGGCGAAAAACGACGCCTTGAGATCGCCATGGCGATCCTCGCCGAACCGAAGGTGCTGCTCCTGGACGAACCGCTGGCGGGGCTCGGCGAGTCGGAGATCAAAAGCGTCCTTGGCGTCCTGCGCCGGCATGTCGGCAGGCAGACGATTCTGATCGTGGAGCACAAGATCTCCCAGGTGGAGGACTTCCTCCAGCGGCTCACCGTCATGCATGAGGGCAGGGTCATCGCGGACGGCGGGTATGAGGAGTGTCTCCGGGATCCGGAGGTTCGGAAAAGCTACTGGCAGATCGACGTCTCCGGGGACGGGGGCGCGGGCGCCTGCGCATAGGGAGTTCATGACGATGAATCAGACTGACATACTGACGGTCCGAAACCTCAACGTTTCTTACGGCGAATCGAAGGTCCTGTTCGATATCGAAATGGGTGTCCGGCCGGGGCAGGTGGTCGCCTGCGTGGGGCGCAACGGCGCGGGAAAATCCACCCTGCTCAAGAGCATCGCGGGTTTCATCAAGAATGTCTCGGGAGAAGTAACCTGCAACGGCGAGAGCCTCGTGGGTGTCAGGTCCTACGATATCGCCAAAATGGGGATCAAGTACGTTCCGCAGGACAAGAAGGTCTTTTCCGATCTGACCGTCCGGGAAAATCTGGAGCTGGGCAGCTATGCAACCAAGGATTACAACTGGGATCAGGTGACCGACTATTTTCCCAAGCTCAAGCAGCTCATGGACCGCAAGGCCGGACATCTGAGCGGCGGGGAGCGGCAGATGCTGATGATCGGCCGGGCGATCCTGGGCAGTCCCAAGGTGCTCTTGATCGATGAACCGACCGAGGGCCTCGCCCCGAGCATCGTGGCGCATCTGAAAGATGTCTTCAAGGAACTGAGCAAGAAGGCGGCGCTGGTGATCGTCGAACAGAACCTGCCCCTGGTTTGCGCCATCTCCGAGAAGGTCTACGCGATCAAGGAGGGACGGATCGTCACGGAACTCGTCGGCGAAAGGATCGTGGCGAATGTTTGCGAGGGCTACCTCTAACGAAAAGGAATTCCCATGATAGACATGTTCAGGTGGTGGTGGGGCATACTGTTGGCCTTTTTTCTGTTGGCGCTGATCAGGGTGTTCCTGCCCCTGCCATTCTCCAACGAGATCATCATTTTTTCCATCTACGTCATGGGTTGCAGCTTCCTTTTGGGGAAGGTCGGGTTCATCTCCTTCGGACAGCCGGCCTATCTGGCGACCGGCGCCTATGCCACCGCCTTTTATCTCTTTTACTTCGGCACCAACCCCTACATCGGCATCCTGATCGGGATCGCGGCGGGGATCGTCATGTCGCTCATCGTCGGCCCCCTCTTCGTCCGGCTGCGCAGCGACTACTTCGCCCTGGTAAACCTGGCCCTGGCGGTGATCATCTTCTACATGATGCAGAAGGTCCTGGCCCCCATCACCCAGGGTGACAACGGGCTGTGGTTTTTGACCAACATGAAATCCACGCCCGTTCTGGACATCACCCGGCCGAAGGAGTTTTACATCTTCGCCTTTCTGGTGGGGTTGGCGGTTTGGGGTTTCTACAAATACCTCAACGACACCCTGTACGGCGCCTGCTGCCTGGCCTCCAAGATCAACGAGGACAAGGTCAATTTTCTCGGCTACAGCAACTTCAAGATCCGCCTCATGGCCTTTGTCATCGCCAACACGACGACGGCCCTGGCGGGCTCGATGTACGCCATCTATCTGGGCTTCGTCAGCCCTGAGATGACCAGCGCCCATCGCGCCGCCGACCCGGTCGTGGTGACGATTCTCGGCGGCGTCGGCACGCTGTACGGCCCCCTCGTCGGGTCGGTTGCCTTCACCGGGATGAAGGACCTGATCAGCAATCTGATCGGCAACTGGGAGCTGTTCATCGGCTTCTTGCTGGTCTTCATCATGCTCGCCGGAGAAAAGGGTATCTGGGGATCGCTGGAGCCGCGGCTCAAAAAGCTGTTTTCCGGGAAGCCCGCTTAAGATGGGAATGAACGACAGGGGAGACACGGGTCCATGATAGACACACAACTGCTGATTTCCGGCGTGATCTTCGGTCTGAGCATCGGGAGCATTTTTTTCCTGATGGCGATCGGGCTATCGCTCTGTTTCGGCTTGATGCGCATCATCAGCCTCGATCAGTTGCTCTACTACTCCGTCGGCGCGTACATCACCTATACCATCAGCGTCACCACCGGCAGCATGTGGCTGGGCGCACTCGCGGGGCTTGTCGTGGCGGGCGTGCTCAGTTTCGCCGTGGAGAGGTTCATATTCTTGCGCATCTACGAGCGGGATATCGCCTTTACCATGATCACCTCCTTCGGGATCCTGATCGGGGGGGTCGGCGTCATCAAGGCGATCTGGGGACTCGTCCCGCGCCCGGTTCCCATGCCGATCATGGCCCAGATGAACATCATGGGCACGGAAATCCCCGTTTACCGGCTGATTGTCGTTGTCATTGCGGCCCTCGTGTATGGGGGCATCTGGCTCTTCCTGAACCGGACGATCACCGGCAAGGCGATCCGGGCCGGCATCGAGGACGTCGAGCATGTAGAAGGCCTCGGTATCAACGTCTACCGACTGTTCACCATCACGTTCATCATCGCCGGGACCCTCTCCGGCCTGGCCGGGGGGTTGAACGCGCCCCTGATCATGGTGGATCCCCAGATGGGGCTCGAGGTGATGCCGTTCATCTTCATGGTCGTCATTATCGGCGGCCTGGGGAGCATCAAGGGGACCCTGATCTCCGCCCTGATCGTCGGGCAGGTCGTCTCGATCGGTTCGCTCATCTACGCCCCGCTCGCACAGATGGCCCCCTTCGCGATCATGCTGCTGATCCTCCTGGTCAAGCCGACCGGTCTGTACGGGAGCAAACTGTTGAAACGGTAGGGACCACGGCGGTGTGATCGAACCACCCTTCACCCCTTTCCCAGCTCAGCTATAATCAACGTCTGCGGTGGTTGCCGTCGTCAAAGACTGTCGTGCGGTTGGGGACAGGGGCAGAGGTATGGGGGAATGAAAACGGAGGCAGAGAAAATGGGTAGTCGCAGTAAAGTCATCATCATGGAGAGCAGTTATCAGACCTGTGCCGAGGCGGTGGAACACGCGTTTGCCGCTTTCCCTCTGGCAATCGAGGGAAAAAGCGTCGTCGTCAAGGTCAACGCCATCCGGGCGTGCGATCCGGATCAACTCGGCCATCGTGACCCATCCGGCGCTGCTCAAGGCGGTCATCGATAAACTGGAGACCCTGGGGCCGAAGCGGATCATCGTCGGCGATTCGGTCGGCACGGAGTCATACGGCAATTCCCAGCATATCTTCGATACTACCGGACTGGCCGCCGCCGCGGGGCCGCACTATCGCAACCTCTCGCTCAACCTGAAGATGGTGGATGTTAAACGGCCGTTCAAACGCCGGGTCGCCGTGCTCAGGGACGTCCTGGAGGCCGACGTCTACATCTCGCTGGCGAAGATGAAGACCCACGGCATGACGATGCTCAGCGGGGCGGTGAAGAACAACTACGGACTCCTGGCGGGCGCGCAGAAATCCTGGTACCACTACTATTCGGAACGGCCGGAGCTCTTCGCCGAGATCCTGATCGAGATGTACCGGCTGCGTCCGCCGGATCTGGTGATCATGGACGGGATCCTCGCCATGGAAGGGTACGGGCCGTGCTCCCCGGAGACCCGCCGGGTGAACAAGGTGCTGGCCTCCACCGATGCCGTCGCGCTGGATGCCGTCATGGCCCGCATGATGGGATTCGAGAAGGATGAGGTGCCGTACCTGCGCATCGCCCGGGAACGGGGGGTCGGCGAGACCGATCTCGACGCCATCGAGATCGAAGGCGACTGTTCTCCCATTCCGGGGTTCAATCGGCCCGTTGTCATCCCGGAATCGTCCTACTGCTACCTCTCCGGTGTCGGGGGGGGGAAGACCAGCCGGGCGTTCTTTGCCGACCGGGTATGCTATCGACCGGTTTTTACGGCGGAGAAATGCCCCCCCGGATGTGTGGCCTGCGTGGATGCCTGTCCCGCAGAGGCCCTGAAACCCGGCATACCCCCGGTGCTCTCGTCGGAGCGGTGCATGCTCTGCAGCGCCTGCAGGGAAGCCTGCACCCATGACGCGATCCAATTTGCGCCGGACGAGGCGCTGCGGAAGGAAATTTAAGATTTGCCCGGTTCTCGTGTACTTCCTGAAAGCAACAGATTGTCCTTCTCGCTGAATACGCATACTTTCGATCGGAAATGCTCACATTGGGCAATCTATTCTCACCACAAAAGTACATCATAATGTATTTGTAAGGAATCGGGAAAAGTGTCGGATACCTTTACGATATCGAAATAGAAATAATGTGACTTGATTACATATAGTTTAGTTAAATCTTATGAATATGTACCACTATTTACTGTCGGATAAGTTTACAATTCTTGCTTCCGACTCGGGCAACAAAGTCTTCATATCATGCAGCAGAAAATATTTTACTTGAGCAAGCCCCCATATATCAAGTTAATGCGGAGATATGTTCATCGCACCATATAGTTATAAAGTTTTAAGGAGCAATTCTTGCATATAATCAACATACTACTGATACATAGGGAGAATAAGACATGAGTGGGGATTAGCAGGGGTAAGTATTGGTCCTGCCTTCATGCAAAGGTAGATTAAGTAAAATTCTGATTTGTTATTAAATAAATATGGATTTAAGGAGGGCGTTATACATGAAACTTGTAAGACATTTTGTTTTGGGAACACTGATTTCTTTATTCCTTGCATCGGTAGTTTGTGCAACACCATATATTGAAACATACCAATCGGGAAAGAGTTTTGAGGAACAAAAGAATTTCTCACACTTCATTGGAGTTGAGGACACTAAGGGGGCGGACTTACATGGAGGAATAGAAGCTCTACGACTTGGAGAGCCATTTGCTCGTTCATATGGCGGGATGACTGTTGCTGGAACTACCCAGAGCTACGAAAATGCTGGAATGATTATGACTTCAGCTGCAATAGGTGCTGGGATATCTAATGATGCGGACAATATTAGTACCACATTTACAAATGTTGACGATTATTTCCTATACATAATTGGACATGGAGGTAACGATCCTAATAGGATAAGAGTCCATTATGGTGGGTGGTTTGGTACAGATTATATGATTACACCAGAAGAATTGAAGACTTATTTGAGCTATATTCCTTCAGATGTGCATAAGTGGATAGTTATTGATTCCTGTCATTCCGGTGGTTTTATTGATGTTTTAGATGAACTTAAAAATATATCAATATTAACATCTGCCAGTGATGAATCAGAAAGTTTTTATGACGGAAATACTGGTTTATCGTATTTTAGTGAGGAACTAAAAAATTTTTTCGTTGAGTACGGTGCGACCGGTTTTTCATTTGATAATATGGTTGAATACATGAAAGATAGTAATCGGTACGAAAAGTATTATGGAACCATGGCATATAGAACTGACCTTGAAGGTGGAGACCCAATTACATTATCAGCAGAGTGTTTTAATATACAAAGTTACCAATCCCCTGAATATACTGTTCCCGAACCAGCCACAATGCTCCTTCTTGGCCTTGGGCTGGTCGGAATTGCCGGAGCTAGGCGAAAGTTTATTTAAGAAGTAACGAAACACATAAACAGTTTATTTTCAGAAGGGCAGGGTCAGCAATGGCCCTGTCCCTTTTTTATGCACATTTCAATTGATACTTTTCATTCCTATCAATATCAGCATATTCATGCATTGTAGGTGAATGCGAGAGAAGTACGCAAGAACCGGATGAAGGCGATTTATAGGCGCGCTTCCCTCTTTCAAGGGTCTCTCCGAAGCTTTTCTAAAGGGCCTTTATTCCCCGTTTGACGAGGCGTATCATGCCCGGCAGGACGATGGACAGCAGCGCGACGCCCCACATGACCATGCAGAGGGGCGATTCCCAGAGGCTCTCGACCCTTCCTCCGGAGATGATCAGCGTCTGCCGGAAGGACCGCTCCATCACCGGTCCCAGGACCAGTCCCACCACCAGCGGGGCGGGCTGATAATCGTATTTGCGCATCACATAGCCGATCACTCCCGCCCCCAGCATCACCCAGACATCGAAGAGGGCGCCGTTGTCCCCGTAGGTGCCGATCGCACAGAGAACCACGATGACCGGCATCAGGTATCGGGAAGGAACCCGGACGAGCTTGGCAAAAATCCCGACGAGGGGGAGGTTGAGGATCAGGAGCATGGCGTTGCCGAGATAGAAACTGCCGATGACCCCCCAGAAGACGTCGGGGCGGTCGCGCAGGAGAAAAGGACCCGGAGTGATGCCGTGCATGAGCATTCCCCCCAGAAGAACGGCCGTGGCCGGGGTGAAGGGGAGCCCCAGGGAGAGCAGCGGGATCATCGCCCCGCCGCACGCGGCATTGTTGGCCGATTCGGGTCCGGCCACCCCTTCGATGGCGCCGTTGCCGAACTCCTCCGGGTGCTTGGAGATCGATCGCTCCAGGCCATAGGAGGCGAACGAGGCCATCGTGGCTGCGGGTCCCGGCAAGAGGCCGATCAGAAATCCCAGGACCGATCCGCGGGCAATGGGGGCTATCGAGCGCTTCATCTCTTTCCGGTTGGGGTAGAGTTCGCGGAATTTGACGGGCAGGATTTCCACCGGTTTTTCCCGGGCGGCCATCACCTCAAAGACCTCGGCAATCCCGAAGAGGCCGGTGGTTATGGCGATGAAGCTGATGCCCTCCCTGGGCGGTTTCGATGCCGAACGAGAAGCGCTCCAGGCCGCCGATCGGGTCCATCCCCACGGCGGAGAGGATGAGGCCCGCCATCATCATGATGAGCGATCGGATCCGGGATTTTCCGGTCAGGTTGGACAGGAGGACGACCCCCAGGACCGTCAGGGCGAAGTATTCGGCCGGTCCGAAGGCGAGGGCGGTCCTGGCCAGGACGGGCGCGAAAAACTGCAGGGCGATCACGCTGAAGGTCCCGGCGGCGAAGGAGCCGATGGCGGAGATGGCCAGGGCCGCCCCGGCCCGCCCCTTTCGAGCCATCGCATATCCGTCGAGGGTCGTGACGACGCTGGCGGGTTCCCCCGGGACATTCACGAGGATCGAGGTCGTCGAGCCGCCGTACATGGAGCCGTAATAGATCCCCGCCAGCATGATCAGGCCGGCGGTGGGACCGAGTTTCAGGGTGAGCGGAATGACCAGGGCCATGGCCGCCGCAGGGCCGAGGCCCGGCAGCACCCCGATCAGCGTGCCGATCACCGCGCCGGCGAAGCAGGAGAAGAAGTTGGCGGGCTGAAGCGTGATGAGAAGATACGATAAAATACCCTGGTCAGACACGGGAACAAGCCTCCCTTAAAACAATATGCCCCTCGGAAAAGACAACTTGATCCAGACCTCGAAGAGGAGATAAGAGAAAAGGCCGACTCCCGCGGAAAGAGCGATGGGCATTCCCCAGTCCTTTGCCTCCATGAGCCTGCTGGTGAGGACGACGAGCAGGAACGTGGAGACGAAAAAACCGATCCACTGCATCATGAGGATATACAGGATCAGCATGACGGTCAGGATGATAACCTTCGCCTCTCCCCCGTTGTCCCGCAGGAATTTCTTCATGGCGGCGATTCCGTGTCCCTTTTCCCTCGCCCGGTCCGGTGTTTTTTCGGCGCCAGCCAAGCGCGGATCAGTTGCCATAAGGAGAGGATCAACAGTACCCCGCCCAGGATCAGGGGAAAGACCGCGGGCCCGGGATTTTCCCAATCATCAAGAGGATACCGTGTTGTGTAGACCAGGAAGATCGTGCTGAAGAGGATCAGCACGAGGCTGCTGGCGATCTCTTTTCGTGGGTTCATGGGCATCTGCCTGCCGCCGCACCGCCGTGATTCCCCGGGGCAGGTCGGGGGTTAAGGGGAAAATCGTGCGCCCCCCCTCTCGGATCGGACGGGGGGCGCCGAATCGGGGTTCACTTTTTCAGGAGGCCGGCGCCTTCCATGATTTCCCTCGTCTCCTTGTCGACTGCGGCGACGAACTTTGCGAACGCCGCCGGGGCAAGGTACCGTGGAGTCGAACCGAGCGAAGAGGCGAACTCGATCCATTCCTTGCTTTCCACGGCCTTTTTCACCAGGGGGCTCAATTTGTCGACGACGGCCTGGGGCGTCCCTTTCGGGGCGGCGATGCCCCTCCATTGATCGAACTCCAGATCGACCCCCGACTCTTTCATTGTCGGAACGTCCGGCCAGATGTTGATCCGTTTTTCGCTGCTTACCGCCAGGATGCGCACCTCCCCTGCCTTGACCTGGTTGAACACCTCGGCGGGGTGCTGGCTCGATGAATCGATCTTTCCGCCCATCAGGGCCGCCATCGCCAGCCCCGTCCCGAAGGGTACGTGGATGATCTTGATGCCGGCCTTGGCGGCCATGGCGACCGGCACCATGTGGGTCACGCTCCCCATCCCGGAGTTCCCCATCGTGACCTTGCCGGGGTTTGCCTTGCAGTAGGCGATGAACTCCTTGAGATCCTTCCAGGGGGCGTTCTTGGCCACGGCGATCGAGACCGTTTCGATGCCGACCCCGGCGATGGACTCGAAAGCGGTGTAGTCATAAGGGATCTGTTTCCTCGCGGCGAGGGTGTTGACGGCGCCGGAATACCAGATCAGGGTGTGCCCGTCGGGTTTCGACCGGTTCACTTCGTTGTAGGCGATGGCCCCGCCCGCGCCCAGCACGTTGCGCACCACCATCGGCTGTCCCAGATCCCGGGAGATGATCTCCGCGAGTTTCCGGGCCTGGATGTCGGCCGCCGCGCCTGCGGCGAAGGGGTTGATCAGCTCCACCTGCTTTACGGGCCAATCCTCCGCCGAAGCGGTGCCGATCCCCCCAATGGACAGGGCTGCAATGAGAAACAGGGTTGTGAGGATCCGACTGCTCCCGAACATGTCGACTATTCTCTTCATTGGTCTTTCTCCCTTCCTCGTCTTGAATCCGTTGTTTTCCGGCCGGGCTATACCGTCGCCCAGGCCTCTTTGATCACCCGCTTGGTGTTGGCAATGATGGCTTCCGATGTCTCCTCCGCAAGAAGCGGTCTCACTTCCGCGCTGAGGACGGGCCTCTTCGCCGGATCGAGGAGCTTCAGGTCGAGCAGAAGCCGGAAATAGTCCCTCACCTGAGGGGTATCGACCTCACCGCCCGGCATGCCGAACCGGGGCTGGAGATCCCCGTAACCCGGGTGCCGCCTGTCGCGGAAGGCGGCGCTCCCGATGTGGAAGTGCATGGGGTACTTCATCACCAGGGGAATCGCCTCCTCGGGGGTTTCCCGCAGGAGCCCAAAGTGGGAAAGGTCGGCCAGGACGCCGAAGTTGCTGAACTCCTTGTTCACCTCGGCAGCGACGTCCGCCGCATCCTGAAAATGACCGATAAGGAAGCACTTGTCGATGTCGAAGTCGAAGACCTTCATGTAGATCCCCATGGGACCCTGCTCGTTGGTGTACCGGCAGATCTCCTTGAGGGAATCGATCAGGATCTTCTTGGCCTCCTCCTTTTTCTCTTCCCCGGGGTGCTTTCCCGAGAAGACCCGCATGCAGGAGGCGCCGAGCTGGAAGGCATCGTCGACCCCGTTTTTCATCGCGCTGATCGCCTTCTTCCGCTCCTTCGGATCAGCGTCGTTGATGTTGAGCTTGAGCGTGAACATCCGGGGCTGGTTCGCGTAACAGACCTCCAGGTGCGAGGTCTCCAGAAGCTTGGTCGCTTCGTGCCGCACCTTGGGGTCCTTCATCCACCCGACCTCCACGGCCGTCCAGAAGTCATCCTCCACGATCTTCCGGAGCGTCTCCACGATCGGACCTTCCCCC
>CAWFOM010000008.1:0-236126 GCA_963817385.1 uncultured delta proteobacterium | reverse complement strand
AGGTCGGAGGTTTCCTGGAAAGGACTCGCACTACCGAAAGGAATAAAGTGTAGGCAATGGCATTCGCGAAAGTCACAGGAACTCGAATAGCGGCAATCAGTTCGTGTGTTCCACAACGTTGTTTTGACAACCTGGCTGAAACAAAACAATTCTCGGAAGAAGAAGTCAAGAAGGTCGTTGCCATGGCCGGGGTCAAGGCGCGCAGACTGGCAGGTGATTCGATTTGCAGCAGCGACCTATGCCTGACCGCCGCCGAGAAGGCTCTCGATGCATTGGGTTGGGAGCGTGATTCAATCGGGGCATTGATCATGGTTACCCAATCCCCCGATTACTTTCTCCCCTCGACTTCTTGTGTGATTCATAAGCATCTCGGCTTGTCAGACGAATGCGCGGCCTTTGACATGGGATTGGGATGCTCAGGCTATCCCTACGGACTTTGGGTAGGGGCAATGATGATCGGCACGGGTGCAACTCGAAGGGTGCTCGTGCTTCATGGTGAGACTCCAAGCCGTTTTTCGGATGAATCAGATCGTTCCGTATCCTTGCTCTTTGGAGATGCGGGGTCAGCGACGGCACTTGAAGCAACGGACCCGGCGGTGTCCGGTACGTGGTTCTTCAAACTCCATAGCGATGGCTCCGGGTTTGAGGATATGATTATCGAGGCCGGCGGCTTCAGAAAACGATTCGCCGAGGACCCCAAGAAGTATTGCGTGAGAATGAATGGCGCCAGTATTTTCAACTTCACCATAAAGCGGGTACCTCCACTGATTATAGATACCCTTGCGCGTTCGAATATGGGGTTGGATGATATCGACTACTATATCTTTCACCAGTCGAATCAGTTTATCATTAAACATCTCACAAAAAAGCTGAAGATTCCGGATGAAAAAGTACCCATGACGCTTGGGGAGTTCGGGAACACAGGTGGCGCTTCCATCCCGCTTACGATGACAATGGGTGGTTTGACGAGACCCGACGGCCGTTCTTTGAAGATGATGCTCTTGGGCTATGGAGTCGGGTTGTCTTGGGGTTCGGCGTTGATCGACTTGGAACCGGGCGCTCTGCTGGGGCATTACGAGATCGCTGCAAATCCTCGGGCTTGAGAGAAGGAGAGTGACCCGGTGGAAGAGGGGGCGAAAATGAAGAATGATCTATTCATCGATTTTGGAGGAAAGACGGTAGTGGTTACCGGCGCGTCATCCGGAATCGGCCGCGCGATTTCGGTTGAGCTGAGTAACCGGGGGGCCGGCTTGGTTCTCGTTGGCCGGGCCGAAGAGAAGTTGAATGAGACTTATAAACTTCTTTCCCCTGGTCGTCATCACGTTGTTCCGTTGGACTTGATGGACTATCCCGAGATTTCTCCGGCATTATGGACTTTGCGAAGAGAAACGGACGCGTTTACGGGGTGTGCCATTCGGCAGGGGTAGTGGAAACGCGGCCCCTCAGTGGCATCAAGAGGGAGGGCGTCCTGTCAATGCTCGAAGTCAATCTGATGTCGGGCATAGAGATCGCTCGCGCAGTCTGCAGGCGCGACGTCATGGAGGAAGGCGGAGGGAGCATCCTCTTTATTTCTTCGATATATGCGCTTATCGGCATGCCCGGACAGATCGGTTATAGCGCGAGTAAAGGCGCCGTCACGGCTGCCATGAGGGCAATGGCAATTGAATTGGCCAGAAGAAGGATCAGAGTCAACTCCATCTCGCCTGGCCTTGTTGAAACGGACATGACAGAAAAGGCCTTCTCAATGCTGACTAAGGAACAGGTAAGGGAGCTCAAAGATTCATTTCCATTAGGGACAGGGAAACCCGAGGATATTGCCCGGGCCGCAGTTTTCCTGCTTGCGCCTCAGAACAGGTGGATAACAGGGGTGGATATGGTTGTTGACGGCGGTTATACGGCGAGGTGAAAAATAAATGGGGAAAATAATGAACCTTACCGAGGCCTTACTATGGATCGCTGAGACGTTCGAGACGCCGGCAGCGAGCATAAAGCCCGACACAGTGCGCGAAGAAATAGAGGCTTGGGATTCTCTCGGCGCTTTGACGCTAATGGCAAGGCTCGATGAGGAGTTTGATATCGTTCTGTCAGATGATGATCTTGTAAACATGCAGGCGGTTGAGGATATTCTTGATTTTTTTAAAAGCCATGGGTATCTTGAGTGAAAACTCAGATAGTAGGTCAATTACGTCCTTATGAGTAAAAAGTTAAGGGAAGAGAATTGAGATTCATTCTTGTGGATAGGATTCTGGAAATGGTTCCCGGTGAGACCATTCGTGCATCTAAGACAATAAAGCCGGATGAAGAGTATTTCAATGATCACTTCCCAGGCTTCCCCGTAGTGCCAGGCGTATTGCTCACTGAGATGATGGCTCAGGCAGCTGGAATGTGTCTTGATGCCGAAAGGAAGCCGCGAGGAAAACCTATGCTGGCTCGTATCAAATCCGCAAGCTTCCGCGGGTGGGTGGAACCGGGCCAGGATGTAATAATCTATGGAAAAATTACTGCGGACAGCGACCAGTATGCATCAGCCGAGTGTTACATCGAGGCCGGCGAAAAGAAAGTGTGCCAGGCCGAACTGTTTTTTTCCTTTGTCCCACTGCATAGATTCTTGCCGGGCTATGTTAATGAGGTACTGGAATCCTATATGTCTTCCTTAAAGTAGCAGTTTTTTCACCATCTGCTGGCGTATCTGGAAGGTTAGATCGTTTCAGGGAGCGACTGAACTATGGATTTGTTTAGCATGGCAGGGAAGCGCATGTTAGTGACCGGAGGCACGCGGGGGATTGGCAGGGCCATCTCCCTGCGCTTTGCAAGGAGCGGGGCATCGGTGATTGCAAACTACGTTCGTGACGAGGCATCAGCCCAGCAGCTCTTGGAAATGGCACAGGCCGAAGGGCTTTCTATAGAGATCTGCCGGGCCGACCTTACCGGTCAGAAGGGCCTGGCTAGAATAGCGGAGGTTGTTGGTAATGGTGACATAGGGCTTTCAGGAATTGTGTATTCAGCAGCGACCGGTGTGCACGGTTCCATCGACGAGCTCACAACACGCCATTTTGATTGGACCTATTCACTGAACGTGCGTGCCTTTTTTGAAGTGGTAAAACTCTTATTGCCGCGTCTTGTCAAGGGGTCGAGTATTGTTGCTCTATCTTCAGAGGGCGCTGTGCATGCAATGCCTGCTTACTCATTGGTTGGGTCGTCCAAGGGCGCTTTAGAATCTCTTTGCAGGCACCTTGCTGTGGAATTGGCTTCGAAGGGAATACGTGTTAACGTCCTCTCCCCTGGCGCCATACCCACCGACGCGTGGGAAAAGATGCCTGAGAAGGAGAAGCGACTCGCTGCTGCCATACAGCAAAGCCCCATCGGCCGTCTATGCACGGTCGAGGAAGTGGCTTGGGCTGCTCAATTCCTTTGTTCTGATGCGTCGGGCGGCATCGTCGGTCATACGCTTGTCGTGGACGGCGGGGCGAGAATCGTCAGTTAATCGGTCAACAGGCTTTTGTGTACCCATCTGCGCTAATGCAGACATTCATGGGAGAAATACCCCGATATGCTCCTCGATAAAGAGAGATTGCCAATCAGAGAAATCCTCACCATCGGCATCTTGCCTGGTCCGATCAAGAAACTGGTGTATCGCCTTCGAGGATATAAGGTAGGCCACGGGGTCACGCTGGGTTTTGGTTCCATCATATGCGGCCGTGACGTCACCATAGGAAACCACACGAAAATCGGATTCCTGACTATCATCAGGGGAAGGTCCATTCTGATCGGTTCTCATGTCAGCATTGGCGCGACGACGTTTCTTGATACACCGAACCTGGAGATAGGCGATGGCAGCAAAATTAATGAACAGGTTTTCGTAGGGGGACTCCAGTTTCCGGATTCACGGCTTGTCCTTGGAAAGAATTGCCAGATCATGCAGTTGTCGTTTATAAACCCAGCGAGGTCGATCACTGTCGGCGACGACACGGGGATAGGCGGACATTGTCTGTTGTTCGGACACACGTCCTGGTTGAGCAGGTTTGAAGGTTACCCGGTGGAGTTCGATTCCATAGAGATAGGGAATAGCGTGTCGATCGCGTGGCGGGTGTTTCTTCTTCCAGGCACAAAGATCGGCGATGGCACTGTGATCGGCGCCAACTCATTAGTTCATCGCACCATCCCTCCGCGGTGTCTTGCCGTCGGTTTTCCTGCCAGGGTCGTAAGCAAGTATCCCGAGTTTCCACGTGAGGTATCTGACGACGAAAAAGTGACGATTCTAAAAGGAATCGTAGGCGAGATGGTGCAGTATTTCAGGGATTCGAGCTTGCAGTGCGAGGAAAAAGGCGACACCTATCTGATTTGTCGGGAAAGCAGAGTGCTTTTCTTTACCAGAAGAAAGACCTGGTCCTTCCAAGTCTGGTACGATACCGCGTCAATTGACGCTGAAGAAATTATGCATCGCAATCATGATGTTGTGCTGAGTCTTAGACCTATTCCGGCGAAAATGCGGCAAAAGTTGAACGAAAGACATACGATGTGGATCGACATATCGGCAAAGGAACGGTCATCCCTTTCGAATGACCTGGGGGAGGAAATAGCCTTGTATCTTACCCGATACGGCGTGAGGCTGGTGCGAAAAGGTCCATGATTAGAAGAGATTTCCTGAAGAGAATTCTTATGGGCGCTCTGTTTCTAACTACGGGAGCAAGGGCTCTTGCCGCAAGCAAGCCGTACAATAACAATCCGGGTAAGGATCCCTTATGCACCATTTACAGGACTGTGAACGGGTCGCCGGATGAGAACATCAAAAAAATTGTGGAGATGATGGGCGGGATAGAGAAGCTCATCGAGCCGGATGCGGTAGTGCTGATCAAGCCGAACGTTCAGTGGTGGAATCAGGGGGCTCCCAACCTTGCCGCACTCAGAGCTTTGGTTGATCTTATCATAAACCGGATCGGTGGATTCACGGGTGAGGTAGTCGTTGTGGAGAATTGCCACAGGGGTGCAATGCCATGGAAATCGCTCCACTCCGGGTGGGTTCCGTCGTTTGAGCGGAATTCCGATGTTCCAGACGTAAGGAACATGAGCGAATTGTGCGCGCATTTGAAGGGGAGGTATGGGGCTCGTTTTTCCACGGTTCATTTGGTAAATGTGACCAGTGGTGCAAAGCGGGTGTTCTCTCCGAAAGACGGTGACGGATATGCATACTGCGACGGCACGGGCGGATTGCCGTTGATTAAGTGCGACAATGGCGCTGCCGGCGGAAATTTTCGCTCAACCATTATGACCTACCCCATATTTCGGACAGATAGGGGAACTATCGTTGACTTTAAGAACGGCGTGTGGGAAAAAGGAGCGCACACGGGGCAGCCCCTTCGATTTATCAACTTAGCCGCCTTGAATCATCACAGCGCATTCTGTGGCGTGACGAGTGCCATAAAGAATTACATGGGCATTACCGATCTGAGCGTAGTTTCGAACCCGGCCGCCGCAGGCCGTCTGACCGGACCATACTACAATTTTCATTCTTTTGCATTTGACGGCTCGGCTCCAGGCCCTGTTCCCGGCATATTGGGGAAAGCGATCGGAACGTATATGAAGTCAATAAGGATGGCTGACCTGAACATTACGACGGCTGAGTGGGTTGGTCTGACTTCTCGAACCAACCCGCCCGTTGCACACACACGGACAATTCTGGCCTCCACGGATCCGGTTGCTCTCGACTATCACGCATCAAAGTATTTACTCTACCCCAACTCGGGGGTGCCCATTCATGATCCGGACAACAAGAAGAGCCCTTTACACCAGTACCTGGTAAAATGTGCCGAGGAGGGCGGAGGAGTGCCGGACGAGACACGGGTGGAGGTAAAGACGCACGATTTCAGAAAGGGCCCCGAAGGTGGGAAGGATAGTCTGATCATAAGAGGGGAAATAGAGTGGGGAAGCAATCCGAGGGACATAGCAAAGTACGTGTATTACAGGTACTTTCATAGGTCATGAAATCTCTTTTTTTAAATATGTGCTGAGCCGGTTGAACGTTGGGAGCAAATATGGAACAACAGATAAAACAACAGATCGTTGATTTTATTACCAGCAATTTTCTGTTTGGCGACAGAGAGAAAGGAGTCAACGAGAAAGACTCACTGTTGGAGAATGGCATTATAGACTCGACCGGTGTCCTCGAACTCATTGCCTTTATCGAGGAGACGTACGGCATCAAAGTGGCAGATGAGGAAGTCGTTCCCGACAACCTCGATACCATTCTGGACATCACCTATTTTGTTCAGCAAAAATTATCTATGGCCCGAGCGGCCGGCACTGCTTAGAGAATAAAACAGAAAAAAATGTGCGGTATCTGCGGAATAGTTGACTTTAGCGGCAGGAAACCCGACGAGGGGTTGCTTCGCCGTATGCTTGGCCTCATCCGCCATCGCGGTCCTGATGCCTTTGGCATCTATATGGATGACGTCGCCGGTCTTGCCTCGACCCGCCTCAGCATTATCGATCTTCCCGGTGGCGACCAACCCATTCACAACGAAGATGAATCCCTATGGATTGTTTACAATGGTGAGGTCTTCAACTATGTCGAACTCCGCCCCGGTCTCGAAGCGCGAGGGCACAAGTTCTATACAAATACCGATACCGAAGTTCTCTTACACTTGTACGAGGAAAAGGGTCCGGCAATGCTGCACGACCTGAATGGTCAGTTCGGCCTTGCTTTGTGGGATACCCGCAAGAAACAGTTGTTTCTCGCCCGGGACAGGATGGGCATCAGACCCTTGTTTTACAAGCTCGATGGTCCTCGCATCACCTTCGCTTCCGAAATGAAAGCGATCTTTGCCGATCCAACGGCCCAACGGACCCTCGACCCGATGACGCTCGCCGATGTTTTTACCTGCTGGACACCGGTAGGCGACAATACTCCTTTCGAGGGAATACGCCAGGTTATGGCAGGTCATTATGCGGTTATTACACCGGAAGGCATGAAGACTCAGCGCTACTGGCAGATTCCATTCGGCAGGCAGCGGGTCAATGGGCGGCCGTTTTCAGAATGGCGGGAAGAACTGAAAGACCTCCTCCAGGATGCCTGCCGCATCCGGCTCAGGGCCGATGTGCCGGTTGGGGCCTATCTCAGCGGCGGTCTGGACAGCACCTATACGAGCTCTCTTGTCAAAAACTATTTTAACAATAAACTTTGCACATTCTCGGTCAGCTTTTCAGACAGCCGATTTGACGAAGCCCTCTTCCAGATGAAGGCGGTCCAATTCCTGGGAACGGATCATAGGATGATCAGGTGCACAGATAACGACATCGGGGAGATCTTTCCTGACGTTGTCTGGCATGCGGAGACGCCTCTCCTCCGTACCGCACCTGCCCCTCTTTTTCTGTTGTCGAAATTGGTCAGGGAAAACAATTTCAAGGTTGTCCTTACCGGTGAAGGATCGGACGAAATATTCGCGGGATACGATATCTTCAAAGAGGACAAAATACGCCGATTCTGGGCCAAACAACCTGAGTCAAAAGTGCGTCCAAAACTTTTTGCCAGACTATACTCCGATATTTTCAGTCATGCCGATTCAAGGGCTGCACTCTTCTTGGAGAATTTCTTTAAGAAAGGTTTGAGCCAAGTAGACTCTCCAGCCTATTCCCACATGATCCGGTGGGAAAATACGGCGCTTCTCAAGGGATTCTTCTCCGGCGAGTTGCAGGAGAGAAGCACGAAAGCCGGTGCTTTCATCGATCGTTTCACTTCGGCGCTTCCTCCGGACTTCCTCGATTGGGATCCCCTGTCACGTGCCCAGTATACCGAAAGCACGTTGTTTCTCTCCAACTACCTCTTATCTTCGCAGGGAGACCGAATGGCGATGGCCCACGCAGTCGAGGGTCGCTTCCCTTTCCTGGATTACCGGGTTGTCGAGTTCGCAACCCGTGTGCCGCCATACTACCGGCTGCGGGGTCTGAAAGACAAGTTCATATTGAGAGCGGCTGCCGCCGATCTCATCCCTCGTGAACTGGCGTATCGCCAAAAGCAGCCCTATCGTGCACCGGCCAGTCGATGCTTTTTCGGGGACCACAAGCTCGACTATGTGGATGAACTCCTCTCTGAGGAAAGCCTGCGCGACAAGGGGTACTTCCATCCGGGAAAGGTCTCCAAGCTGGTCGACAAAATCCACCGGCAGAAGGGGCACCTTTTGAGCGAGCGCGAAAACATGGGCCTCATCGGCATACTATCCACACAACTCCTGGACGAGCTATTCATCAGGAACTTTCCGTACCGGCAAGTCGTGGAACCGGAGAATGTGAAGGTCTACGACTTCCGTTCCAAGGCGTGATTCACGGCCCACTCTCCCGCTGGAGTGGGATTGTTCGAGATGGGGAGTACGAAGAAAAAGACGACATGGAGGTTTCATTGAAAATCTGTAATAGATGCATACTGCCTGAGACTTTCCCCAACGTCAAGTTCGACACTGACGGCGTTTGCAGCCACTGTCGACAAGAAGAAGCTGTCCTTTCCAAGAGCAGTGCCAAGAAGGCAGAGTACCGCCAGAAGCTGGACGACCTCATCTCGGCCACCAGAGACAGAGCGCCGGCCTACGATGCCGTGATGGCTTATAGCGGAGGCAAGGATTCGAGTTACACCCTGAAACTCCTCAAGGAGCGCTACGGTCTGAGAATCATTGCCCTCACCCTCGATAACCACTTTGTGCCGCCTGTCGCCTGGGATAACATCAGGACGGTCGTCGATGGTCTGGGAGTCGATCATATGACCTTGAGGCCCTCGTGGTCTCTCATGAAAGAGCTTTTCACCGTCACAGCCCGGGAAGACATCTTTTCTCCCGCAACACTGCTGCGGGCCAGCTCCATGTGTACGGCATGTATCGGCATCGTCAAGGGCCTTGCCCTTAAAACCGCCCTGGAGATGTCAATCCCTTTGGTTGCTTTTGGCTGGTCGCCGGGACAGGCGCCCATCCAATCGGCCATCATGAAGACAAACCCAAGCCTCATCCGCCAGAATCAGAAGGTCCTGAAGGCCGCCCTTCCGCCCAATTTGCTTTCGTCAATGGCCTCATGCCTCCTGCCTATTACATATTACGATTTATACAAGGATGTTTTCCCATACAACGTCCATCCCCTGGCCTTCTTTGACTATGATGAAGAGAAGATAAAATCAGAGTTAGAAACGATAGGCTGGAGGTTTCCGACAAACACGGACACTAATTCCACCAATTGCCTGCTGAATGCCTTTGCAAACCAGTGCCATCTTGAGCGGCACAAGTTTCATCCGTATGTTTGGGAAATCGCCAACATGGTCCGCCAGGGTGTCATGTCCCGCGCCGATGGCATCGCGAAGATCTACGCTCCTCAGGACCCATCGATGGTCGATTACGCCAGAAAGAAATTAGGACTCTAACCGATCGGACACAGCACACAATGAACGCAACAGACTCAATGGTACCGATCGAACCTATTGACCCGGATGTGCAACTCGTCCACCATTTCCTCGAACGGAGTGCGTTGCTGTTCCCGGACAAGGTTGCTCTCATCCATGGCCCAGTCCGCGCAACCTATTCAGAAATAAATAATCGCGCTAACAACCTTGCTTCTTACCTCATCTCTGCTGGAGTCCAAAAGGGCGATCGAATAGCTATCCTTATGGAGAACTCCCTCGAATACGTAGTTAGCTACTACGGCATCATGAAGGCCGGAGCTGTCGCTGTCCCTCTCAACAGTGACCTTAAGCCCGAAGGGTTGCGATACGCCATTAACGATCTCGAAGCCCGAATTCTCATATCCTCATCGAAGTTCGAGAAGGTCATCTCCTCCTCTCATTTAGCCGACTTCGGCCTCTCGCACCTGCTCCTTAACAAACCCTGTGTCCCGTGCTCTTTGCCCTATGCTGTTATCGACTTCGGCTCTGTCACTCCCTCTTCCCCCTCTGCCCCATGCTCTATCCTCTCTACCATTGGGGATTCCGGCCTCGCTTCCATCATCTACACCTCCGGATCGACGGGCGGACCCAAGGGCGTTATGCTGTCTCACAGAAACATAGTCGATAACGTGTTTTCCATTTGTCAGTATCTCCGCCTTACGGAAAATGATATCCAGATGGTCGTATTGCCCTTTTTCTATGTCATGGGAAAGTCTTTACTGAATACCCATTTTGCGGTTGGTGGAAGCGTCGTGATCAATAACCGGTTTGCTTTTCCTGCCGCTGTTCTCAAGGAGATGGTTGCTGAAAAGGTGACGGGTTTTTCGGGGGTGCCCTCCACGTTCGCTTATCTCATCCACCGCTCTCCTCTGGCCGCAATGCGTGATCAACTTGTCTCTCTCCGGTACGTAAGCCAGGCCGGCGGGCATATGGCCAAAGCGATCAAGGAGAAATTGAGCGAGATCCTTCCGTGTCACACAGCAATCATCATTATGTATGGCGCCACCGAAGCAGCCGCAAGACTGTCCTATCTGGAACCTTCAGACTTTACGGACAAGATGGACTCCATCGGAAAGGCCATACCGGGTGTGACGCTCAGAGTCGTGAAAGAAGACGGAAATGAAGCAGCCGCCGGTGTCATAGGTGAACTCGTTGCATCAGGTTCTAACATCATGCAGGGCTATTGGAACAACCCAGAGGCTACGGCGAAAGCCCTGGCCGGCGGATGGTACCATACGGGGGACCAAGCATTCAGGGACAAAGAAGGCTTTTTCACCCTCGCCGGACGCAAGGATGACCTGCTCAAGGTCGGCGGTCACCGTCTCAACCCCCAGGATATCGAGGATACATTGATGCGATCGGGTTTGTTCGTTGAAGCCGTTGTTTTGGGTCTGCCCGACGAATTTCTGGGACAGCGTCTTGTCGCCTTGACGGTTCCGACAGATGGCGATTGCACTTCCCAGAAGGTAATGACATTCTGTGCTGAGAAATTACCTAAATTTAAAATTCCCAGTGAAGTCAGGTTTATCAAGTCTCTTCCAAAGAATACCAACGGCAAAGTCGATCGCCAAGCGTGCCTTGCATTTTTCTCCCCTGTAGCAGCCGGTGATGCTAAATGAAATTTTCATTTGATCCCTCATATGCAAAAATAGATGACTTTTTGGCGGCATTCCGGATTCCATGCGGAATGGGAGTCAGGTCTTGGGTCTTGAATTCGGTAGAGATGGGATAGCGCTCTAACTGGGTTGGTCCAGTTGGTCAAAAAAATCCCCCTACCGAGATTTTATCTCGTAGGGGGATAAAGGTTAAGTACTTTTTCAATACGTTAAGCTATCGGCTCGCTATTGGGACCCTGCCTTTCCGCAAATAAGTATGCTTTTTATGTTTCGTTACTTCTTAAACTTTCTACTGACTCCTACCAACCCGATCAGCCCAAGACCGAGGAGAAGCATGGTAGTGGGTTCGGGGACTTGCCCGATAAGGTTGTCGTTCCCGCATTCCATGGTGTTATGGAAAACAGCACCGTTGCTGAGATCAATCGCACTGATATCGAAGGTTGCGACGTAATGCTTGTCGTTCGTCCTCCCATCCTGAGAAGCCGGTATCGCCTCTGCGAGATTTATCCGTACGTATTGAAAGATACGGAACTCTCTCGTATTGATTATGCTACCTCCAGAGACATATATCCAAGGATTGGAGGGCATGTTATATAACGTCTCCATACTCGGTTCCTTGAGCATGGAATCCTGTAGATCAAGTTGACGATATCGAACGTGCCACTGCCCAGTTTATGTCCAGTACGTAATCATATTTAAACAGCCCATTGCTGACTTCTTTGTAGCCCGGATTATAATCAAAACCTGGAATTGTATTAGGTGAATAGACAGCATCACCGTTGGTATCGATGAAGATATCACCGGCCTTCATATTTTCTTACCCGGTATAGAAATTATACCCACCGACAATCGTGAGGATTTTCCCATTCAGAAAGAACCCCTCAAGATCCCACGCTTGACTCAGGACCATATTTGGCTCTGTTTCATTGTCTTCCCCGGCAGCTCCGATCCATAAGTGCCTACACCATCGTATTTGGTGATTTCGAGTGCCGTAGAGAGATGGCGTATGCGCTCCCAACAACGACCATAAATGTAGCAGCCGAAGCAAGAACCAGCGTTGCAATTGCAATTTTATTTGTGAAGGTCAGATTTTTCATATGCAAGTTCTCCTTAATAAATGAATGTAAACGTATCAATGCCAAATGTATGCCAAGTTGTGTAACAATATAGTATTTCACGTTATTATACTATTTCCCGTAGAGGATTTATTTCTTATTAGGAAAAAAATGTAAAGAAACTCGACAGTATTTCTTAACGATTTTCCCTAAGTGGTTAAATTAATGAAATATTTTACGGTTCATAGGAATGTAAAGATTTCCGACAGGATCGCTTGTTGATGTAAGCACCAGGCCGACCCTTTCCGCCGAAACGGACCAGAAAATCTTCGGTTCCATACCGTGTCCAATCGTCGTAGGATTTTAAAAAATGTCTTGACAAAACATCTTATTATCAATAGTTAAGGATAGTTAATAAAATCATGCGCTAAAGTCAATTTTTCAGTACCACTTACTATCATTGCGATAAGGAGCTGAAAAACATGAAGACATCCAGCAAAACCAAGAAGCAGCTCATCGATGAAATTGCCGCCTTGCAGTTGAGGAATTCCGAGCTGGAAGCAATGGAGATGGAGGTCGGGCAGGCGCAGCGGGACTTTGGGGAGAGGATGGGCCGCTACTTTCCGCAGGTAAATCACATGAAAGAGGCTGTTTATGTGATTTTCGAAAGAAAATACGAATTCATCAATGATCAGTTCGCCGAGATATTTGGTGTCACGCCGGAAGAGGTCTGCCATCAAGGATTCGATCTGATGAAGCTGATCGCGCCGGAAAGCAGAAACTTCATCCAGGAGAAATACCGGAAAGGGTGTCGGGGTGAGTTTTCGGCTCAGCAATACGACTTCACCGGCATGACCAGGGACGGTGTAAGAATCGAGTGTGAGACATTTGTTCTCTTCATCCCCTACAAATGGGGTGTCGCCATCCATGGCATGCTCCGCAACATCAGCATGCAAAAGCGAATTGACGAGGAATTGCAGCGGCAACGCAGCGACCTGCAGATTGTCCTGAATTCCATTCCGGCCAGCATATTCTACACGGACAAGGAGCACCGCTTTATCCAGGCCAACAAGGCTTTCTGCAAATCTCTCGGTTTTCCTCTCGAACAGATCATCGGTAAGACATTCACGGAGTTGTTTCCGAACCTGCCGGCGGCGCAGCTTTCTCACTACTTCGAAGTGAGTGATCAGGTCATGTCTTCCGGCATTTCGAAGCGGGGATTCATAGAGATTCTGCCCAGTCTCCGCGGGAGGCGCTGGATTCAGAATGACCGGACGCCCTACCGGGACGATGCGGGAAACATCGTCGGCGTCATCTGCCTGGCGATCGACGTCAGCGATCTTCGGGAAACGGAAGAAAAGCTCTGCTATATGAGCTTCCACGATGTGCTGACCGGCCTTTACAATAGGACCTATTTCGAGGAGGAGTTGAATCGGCTTGAAAAAGGAAGGCAGTTCCCGATCAGTGTTATCACGGTAAAGGTGGATGACCTGCTTGCCGTCAATGAGAGCGAAGGCATTGCTGCGGGGAATGAGCTCTTGAAGCAGACGGCCAAAATCCTGAAGATCTTCCGCACCGAGGATGTGGTCGCCAGGATCGGCGGTGACCGATTCGCAGCACTCATGCCCTCGTCGGACCGATCCATCGGAGAAAATATCCTCCTGAGGCTCAGGAGGAACATCGAGGCGCACAACAAGCAGCACAAGGGCGAGCCGTTGAATCTATCCATTGGCTTGGCCACCGGAGAAAAAGATTGTTCGCTGTTCGATCTCGTGACTCAGGCGGAAGCCGCCGTCAGGTAAATAAACCAATACCAGCCCCTAAATCGGTACAAAGAGACCAGTAAAGGAAAAAGGGTTACAGTCTGAAAGCTGTAACCTCTTTATTTCATTAGTGGGTCGTACGGGAATCGGACCCGTGACTAACGGATTTAAAGACGTTAACTGATGAAGATCGATTTGAAGGTCGAAGAACCGAGATAAACGGGAGGCTTGAGGCGCCTCCCGTTTTGGGTTCAGTGGGCCTCTTGCATCGCCCCGGCGATGTACATCATCGCGAGGAGCATGAAGACGATGGTCTGGATGAAGGAAGTAAAGATCATCAGGACGAAGACCGGCAAGGGGACCAGAAAAGGGACCAGCAGAACGACGACCGCCAGGACTTTGTCCTCCCCCATGATATTCCCGAACAACCGAACAGAGAGGGAAATGAGACGGGCGAGGTGGCTGACGATCTCCAGCACAAGCATGAGCGGCGCAAGCCACCAGATCGGTCCGAGGAAATGTTTGACGTACTTGATGCCGTGGATCCTGATCCCGACCACGTGGGTCATGACGAAGACCACGACGGCCATAGAACCTGTCGTATTGAGGTTCGACGTTGGGGATTCGAATCCCGGGATGAGCCCGAGGAGGTTCGAGGTGAGGATGTAAAGCCCCAGTGTCGCGATCAGGGGGAAGAACTTCCGCCCCTCCGGCCCCATCGTTTCGACGAGCAGATTGTCGAACCCCTCGATGATCACCTCCATGACGTTCTGAAAACCGCCCGGAAGGATGTTCAGCCGACGGGTGGCCAGGAAGGAGAAGAGGGCGAGCATCGCCATGACGAACCACGTGTAGGTTACGACGACGAGATGATGTTCGTGCAGCCAGTGGGTTTCAAAGAATAGTAACGGTTCCACCTTCTATCGGACCTCCTCAATGCATTTTTTTTTAGACAGGACCAGGATGGTCGTAAGGACGATGTTCATAAAGACGATAGAAAGGCCGATGACGAGACCGATCACGTCGACGTGCCTGCCGGAGATGACCCAGTACAGGACGAATGCGGTTAGGGCCAGGCGGATATAATAGCGGATCATGAGTGCGCTTTTCGCCCTGGTGAAGTCGTTCGTAAAGACGCTCAGGAGGTTGCGGTAAAGCCAGTGAAAATTGACGACGCTGATGAGCCCCCCGCAGAGGACGCCGAGGCTGAAACGGGCGGATCCGAGGAGAAGACTCCCGGCAACCAGTGCCGTCAGGATGATCCAATTCGTGATCTCAAGTCTTTTTTGGAGGGGGTCTTTTTCTCTGAGGTTCACTTTTACCCTGCGTGATGATCGGTTTATCGTCCTTGAGGTACCTCTTGATCAGGACATACATATTCCTGAAACCGGCGGCAATCCCTATCAGCAGAAAAAGGAGCGTCAAATAGGGTTCCGTTCCCAGTTGCCGGTCCAGCCATCTCCCGAGGAAGAAGCAGCCGAATATGGCGAGGACCATGGCGATGCCGATGCTGCTCACGGACGCCATCTGGATTACGGTTTGCTTCGTCTCCTTGTCCACCGCGCGCCTTTTAACACAAGCGGGTTCTGAAGTCAACTGAAAAAGAGAATGGTCTTCAATGGGTTGTCGCGTCTTTTAGGCGACATGCCTCGTCTTTCCGTTGGATATCCTGATCCGCCTTGAAACGGATCAGGCCTCTCACCGGCCGTAATAGTTCCGGTACCAGGCCACGAACCGTCCGATCCCTTCGGCGATGGACGTCGCGGGTTTGAAACCCACGTCGGCCATGAGGTCGTCCACGTCGGCAAAGGTGGCCGGTACATCCCCCGCCTGCAGAGGGAGGAAGTTCTTCTTCGCCGTTCGACCGAGATGGCCCTCCAGGGTCGTGATGAAATCCATCAGGGCGACGGGCTGGTTGTTCCCGATATTGTAGATACGGTAGGGCGCAAAGCTGGAGGAGGGATCGGGATGATCGCCGCTCCAGGCGGGGTCGGGCGCCGGGGGCCGCCCCATGACGCGGACGAGCCCCTCCACGATGTCGTCGATATAGGTAAAGTCCCGCTTCATCCGCCCTTCGTTGAAGACGTCGATCGGCCGGTCTTCCAGGATCGCCCGGGTGAAGAGGAACAGCGCCATGTCCGGCCTCCCCCAGGGGCCGTAGACGGTGAAGAAGCGGAGCCCCGTGCAGGGGAGACGGTAGAGGGCGGCATAGGTGTGGGCCATCAGTTCGTTGGCCTTTTTCGTCGCCGCATAGAGGCTGAGCGGATGGTCCACGTTGTCGTGGACGGAAAAGGGCATCCGGGTGTTGGCCCCGTATACCGAACTGGAGGAGGCAAAGACGCAGTGCTTCACCCCCTGATGGCGGCATCCCTCAAGGACGTTCAGGAAGCCGACGAGGTTGCTCTCCACGTAGGCGTGGGGGTTTTCGAGCGAGTAGCGGACGCCCGCCTGGGCGGCGAGATTGACGACGATCTCGGGCCGTTCCTCTTCAAAAACCGCTTCCATAGCCCGCCGGTCGGCAAGGTCGGCCCGGACGAAGCGGAAGTTACCGTGCTTCTCCAGAAGGGCGAGGCGCGCCTCCTTCAGGGTGACGTCGTAGTAGGGGTTCAGGTTATCGAGACCGACCACGGCGTCTCCCCCGCCGAGAAGCCGCTGGGAGAGATGGAAGCCGATGAAACCGGCTGCACCCGTTACGAGGATCTTCCGCATGAAATCTCCTTCGTGTTCTACAGCGCTTCGAGGACCTTCCCGCAGGCATCGAGCGTCCGATCGATGTCATCGACCGTATGGGCGAAGGAGACGAAGCCGGCCTCGAACTGGGCGGGGGCGAGATAGATCCCCGCGTCGAGCATCCCCTGGAAGAAACGGGCAAAGCGTTCCGTATCGCTCCGGGAAGCCGACGCGAAGTCCGTCACCTCATCCGCGGTAAAAAACAGGGTGAACATCGAGCCGACGCGGTTGATCCGGACAGGGAGTCCCTTTTCCGGAGAAGAGCGCCTGGTATCCGCTGCAGAGCTCCACGGTCATTTTTTCGAGATCCGCATAGGATTTCTGCCGGAGGATGTCGAGTGTGGCGATCCCGGCGGCCATGGCGAGGGGGTTCCCCGAGAGGGTTCCCGCCTGGTAAACGGGTCCCAGGGGGGCAAGATGTTCCATGATCTCCCGGCGGCCGCCGACGGCGCCGACGGGGAGACCTCCCCCGATGATCTTGCCGAGACAGGTAAGATCGGGGGTGATGCCGGCCAGGTTCTGCCAACCGCCGTACGCAACGCGGAATCCCGTGATCACCTCGTCGAAGATCAGGACGATGCCGTGATCGCCGGCAACCTCCCGCAGCGTTTCGAGGAATCCCGGTTGGGGGAGAACCACCCCCATGTTGCCGGCCACCGGCTCGACGATGATGCAGGCCAGATCCTCGCCGTAGCGGTGAACAGCATCGCGGACCGCAGCGGTGTCGTTGTACGGCAGGGAGATCGTCAGTTCGGCCAGCCCCCGGGGAACGCCGGGGCTTCCGGGTATCCCGAGCGTGGCCACCCCCGAGCCCGCTTTCACGAGGAGCGAATCGGCATGGCCGTGGTAGCAGCCCGTGAATTTGATGATCTTCTCCCGTCCCGTATAACCGCGGGCGAGGCGGATGGCGGTCATGGTCGCCTCGGTTCCGGAGCTCACCATCCGGACCATCTCGATGGCGGGAAAGGCGGCCACGATCCGCTGGGCCATGCCGATCTCGCTCTCGGTCGGCGCCCCGTAACTGGTCCCCCGGCCGGCCGCTTCCCGGATCGCCGCGACGACCTCCGGGTGGCTGTGGCCGAGGATCATGGGGCCCCAGGAGGCGACATAGTCGATATACTCTCTCCCCTCCGCATCGATCACCCTTGCCCCGGCGGCTTCCCGGATGAACCGGGGCGTTCCGCCGACGGACCGAAAGGCCCGGACGGGGCTGTTGACCCCTCCCGGGATGATCTTCTGCGCCTCCGCAAACAGATTCTTCATCTCCATGGTAAAAATACTCCCTGCTGCTTTTTTGAATCTCTCGACGCTTCTGAGTGCTTTGAAGCAGGTGACCTCATCGCGTATTTGACGAGGTCTCCTATACCACAAACCATCGGGGCGATACCAAATATTTCTTGACAAGCGTTTCCCTGGCCGCTAAAAGTGCATCTTGTGAAAACAGGAGGGTTTTCTGCCCGTAATCACTATGGAACGGCCGGAGGAACACCCTTTTCGACAAGAGGCGAAGCATCCCGGGAAAGTAGGTGAATTCTTTCCGGTCGTTGATCAATCACATCAATCGAAGGAGGTACAGTATGAAACGGTCTTTTAGTGTGGGTGTTCTTACGGTCTTTGCGGTTCTGTCGGCGGCCTCGGTCGCGGCGGCGGCCGCCGAGGCGGCAGCTCCCGGCGTCCCGGTCGATTATACGAAGGCCATCGTCGTCGCCTGCAGCATCCTGGCTGCGGCACTGGTCATGGCCCTGGGGACGATCGGGACCGGGTTGGGCATGGGCAACGGGTTGAGCAGCGCCGCCAACGCCGTCGGCCGGAATCCCGAGGCGCAGGGAAAGATCCTGATCACCATGATGGTGGGTCTCGCCATGATCGAGTCTCTGGCGATCTACGCGCTGGTCATCGCGCTGGTCGTCCTTTACGCCAATCCGCTCCTCAAGGTGATTGGCCTTTCGTAACGGTTAATCCCGGTATTATAAAAAATCAGGGAGAGGAAAGCGAACACCACGACTTTCCCTCCCTTTTTTTGTCTTGTTACTCGTCCGGGCCGATACGGGTGCGGAGGGCCTTCTTTTCGGACTGGAGGTGCTTCGCCTCCAGGGTCTTCTCCTTTGCCCGCCGGGAACGGCGCCTTTTCTGCCGCCGGATCTTTTCGACCCGCGTCTTCTCCGCGCGATGAGCCCCGTCCGGAGCCGCTCGATCCGGTCGAGGAGCAGACGCCGGGCGAGAAATCGGTTCAGCGTCTGCGATCTCTCCTGCTGGCATTTTACGGAAAGGCCGGTCGGCAGATGGACGAGGTAGACGCAGGACGAGGTCTTGTTGACCTTCTGGCCGCCGGGGCCGGAAGAGCGGATGAAGGTTTCGCGGAATTCCTCCTCCCGGACGCCGAGGCGTTCCATCCGCTCGCGGAGCGCAGTTTCTTTTTCCTGAGAAATGATCATCAGAGGGAATAGATCTCATCCTCGATCAGGTGTATCCAGTTCCGCAGGAGAACCTCCCGCGCTTCGTCGATCTTGTCCACCCCGAGGATGACGATCGTCTCCTTGCCGATCCGGTTGATCGTCGTATAGAGATAGTGGATATTGATCTCCGCCTTCGACAGGGGGTTGAGGATGGCATTCATCCCGCCGGGATGAAGCGGCACCTCGGCGGCGAGGACCGGGGTTATCTCGTAATTGAAACGGAAACTCTCCAGGATCGCCGCCGCCCGTTCCGGGTCGTTGACGACCATCCGCACGGTGCTGCTTTCCGCGGCGCTGGCGGCGAGCAGGGCCTTTGCCGTGATGTCTTCCTTGTCGAGGATATTCGTCAGCCGGGAGAGGGTGCCCGGTACATTGCCCAGGAGGACGGAGATTTGCTTGACTGCCATGTCAGATCGACTCCTCAAAGAAATGAAAGCCGGCCGAAAAGGCCTTGCGGTTGATCTCGATGATCGATTTCTTCTTGCTTCCCATGACCTCTTCCATGCTGCTCAGGAAGATGTCGGGCGGCACCAGACCGGTCTTCTTCAGGAACGCCCCCATCATGACGGTATTGGCCGTTCGCGGATTCCCCAGTTTTTCGGCCATCTCCGAGGAGGGGATCTTGAAGATCTGGACGTCGTGGCGGGAGGGGTCGACGGCGATGATGGAGGAATTCAGAAAAAGGGAACCGCCCGGGCGCCACGCGGTTCTGAAACGTGTAGAGCGAGGGGGTGTTCAGGACGACGAGATAGTCCGGTTTCGAGGCGATGGGCGAGGCGATCTCGTCGTCCGAGACGGCGACGGTGCAGTTGGCCGTTCCGCCCCGGACCTCCGCCCCGTAGGCCGGCAGAAAGGTCACGTGATACCCGGCGCTCATCGCGCCGTGGGCCAGCGTGTAGCCCATCATGAGCACCCCCTGGCCGCCGAAACCGGAGAATATGGTTTTAACCATCATGGCGTTCCCCCCCTTTCTTCTCTTCCGTTGAAGCCGCCGGGACGTCCTTCAGGACGCCAAGGGGGAATACCTTGCTCATCACCTCGTCGATCCACCGGCAGGACTCGATCGGCGTCATCTTCCAGTTCGTCGGACAGGGGGAGAGGATCTCGACCAGCGAAAAGCCGAGGCCGTCGATCTGGTACTGGAAGGCCTTGCGGATCGATTTCTTCGTCTTCAGGATGCTGGCCGGGGAGTTGACCGTGCAGCGTTCGATGTAGGCCGTTCCCGGAAGCAGGGAAAAGACCTCGGAGATCCGGATCGGATGGCCGTCCAGGAGCGATTCCCGCCCCTCCGGCGAGGTCGTGGTCTTCTGACCCAGCATGGAGGTCGGGGCCATCTGTCCGCCGGTCATGCCGTAAACGGCGTTGTTGATGAAGATGACGGTGATGTTTTCCCCCCGGTTGGCGGCGTGGAAACTCTCCGCGATGCCGATGGCGGCGAGGTCGCCGTCCCCCTGGTAGGAAAAGACGACGCGGTCCGGGAGGACCCGCTTGATCCCGGTGGCCGTGGCCGGTCCCCGGCCGTGCTGCGCTTCGATCATGTCGACATCGAAATAGTTGTAGGCCAGCACGGCGCATCCCGCCGGCGGGACGCCGATCGTGATTCCCCGGATATCCATCTCATCGATCACCTCGGCGATCAGCCGATGGGCGATGCTGTGACCGCATCCCGCACAGTAGTGAAAGATGGTGTTCTTCATGCTTTCGGGTCTGCCAAAAACCTTCTTCATTGCACTGTCCTTATCACCCTTGTCCCTGCCGTTCGCCGGCGACGGCCTGCGGGCGGCCGATTAATTGTTTTCGATAATCCCCTGCTTCCGGTCATATTGACGCATGATGACGTTGGCAAGCTCTACGGGGGTCGGAACCACCCCGCCGGGACGGCCGTGGAAGCCGATCCGGGCATACCCCTGGAGGGCCAGCCTCACATCCTCCAGCATCTGACCGGTGCTCAACTCGAAGACGAGATAATTTTCTATCTTCTTTGCCAGATCGCGGAGTTCATTCGTCGGGAAGGGCCAGAGAGTGATCGGTCGGAAAAGGCCGGCCTTGATGCCCGCCTCGCGCAGCCGCTTGATGGCGCCTTTGGCGATCCGGGCGCCCGTTCCGTAGGCGACGAGGATCAATCTCCGCGTCATCCGCCTGGTAAAGCTCATGACGGGTTTCCCGCTGGGCGATCACCTGGTATTTCCGCTCCAGCGTCCAGTTGTGCTCCTCCATCTCCAGGGGATCGAGGATCAGCCCCCGGATGATCTTGCTCTTCCCCGTAGACGGCGCCTTTCATGACGTAGCATTCCGGATAGCTCCTCGGCTTGGGCTCCTTGAAGATCACCGGCTCCATCATCTGGCCCATCATGCCGTCGGCCAGGATCATGACCGGTGTC
This sequence comes from uncultured delta proteobacterium, assembly GCA_963817385.1. Lineage (GTDB taxonomy): Bacteria > Desulfobacterota > Syntrophia > Syntrophales > UBA5619 > JAKAFS01. The sequence goes on along the minus strand of CAWFOM010000008.1, from coordinate 214,713 downwards.
CGGTACTGGTCGGCGAGATCAAAGGCGTCCATGGTCAGGTCCGCCAGTTCCTGTGCCGTGGCCGGACCGAGGACGATGACCCGGTAGTCCCCGTGGCCGCCTCCCCGCGTGGCCTGAAAGTAGTCCCCCTGGGCCGGGGAGATGTTTCCCAGTCCTGGTCCCCCCCGCATCATGTTGACGATGACGGCGGGAAGCTGGCAGGCCGCCAGGGAGGAGATCCCCTCCTGCTTGAGGGAGATCCCCGGGCTCGACGATGAGGTCATGGAACGGGCGCCGGCGGCGCTTGCCCCGATCACCATGTGGATGGCCGCGATCTCGCTCTCCGACTGGATGAAGACTCCGCCCTCCACCTGTCGCAAACGGTCCGCCATGTATTCCGGGATTTCGTTCTGCGGGGTGATGGGATAGCCGGCATAAAAGCGGCAACCCGCCCGGATGGCGGCCTCTCCGATGACCCTGTTTCCCTGCATCAGCACTTTATTCACGGTAAACCTCGATCGCGATATCCGGACAGCCGATCGCACACAGCGTGCATCCCGTGCACTCCCCCTCCTCATCCTTGAAGCATACCGGACGGTATCCCCGGGAATTGTACTCCTGGGAGGGGGCGATCAGACCTTTTTTGCATGCCTGGATGCACAGATGGCATTCCTTGCACAGTTCCTTGTCGATGATGATATGTCCCTTCAAATGCGGTTTCTCCTCACATTGTTACTCCCCGGTCTGAGAGGGTGTCGAAAAATACCCAACTTGCAGGCTGTTTAAAAACGGTTAATGCAAGGCGCGCAAAAACCGAAGAGCGAAGCGTATATGGAAATACGTTGAGCAATGAGGCTTGCAGCGCAACGCAGCAGATGAGCGTTTTTCAACAGCCTGTCAAGGGGCTTTCTTGCGCATATCTGTTAGAAAGTCAAGATGAAATATGAAAAAAGGGATGAAATATTTTGCCGGATCGTGCAGGATAGCGTAGTGATTCTCTCAGAGATTTCTTCCTCCGTCAGAGGCGTAAGCGGAGGCGTTCTGCGAAGGGCCGGTGGCCGCGGGGGGAAGAGCGGCGAAGATCAGAGCCTGGCGATCTGAAAGCCTTCCAATTTGATCGCGACGGAGCGTTGGAGAAGTTCGATTGCGATCACGAAGAGTTCTTTTTCGTAGTCCGTCCTGATGACGAGACCTTCAACGCCCTTGAAAGGACCGTCGATGATCCGGGCCGGTTCGCCGACCTTCGGATACTGGAACTGCTGTACCTCAACCTTCGACTGGACGATCCGCTGGATGGCATCGATCTTTTCATCGGGGATCGGGAGAGGTTCCGCGCCCCTGGGTTTCCCCAGAATCCGAACGACGCCGAAGGTTTTGAGAACATCCACTCTGGTTTCATTGCGCAGAGAGGAGAGTTCGACAAAGAGATAGCCGGGAAACATGGGGATCAGGATTTTCTTCCTCCGGTCTTTCCGCTGGCTCCAGACCTCCATCTTGGGGAGAAAGGCGTGAAAGGCCTTCTGCATGAGACCGAGATGGACCCGGTCTTCGTGACGGCTTCGCGTATGGACGGCATACCAGGGCATAGAGTTCCTTTTCGAGCGGGAGGCGCTGTGCGCCGTCCGCGTTTTCCGCATTTAGACAGATGTTTATAACAACGGTTGGATTATTTCAATGGGGGAATTGAAATGGTTTTGAAGATCAACGGTCTGTCGCTCTCCATCGGCGAAGGGGAGGAGTTCATGAACTTGCGGGTCGCATTACTCCTCGGTGTTCCGGGAGAGGCGGTTACCGACCTCCGAGTGATCCGGAGATCCATCGACGCACGACGCGCCCGCCCGCCTCGCTTCGTCTATCTGGTGAGCGTCAGGCTGCCGGACGGCCTCCCATTTTCGGTGGGGAAGATTGCAGCGGGTGTCACCGTGACGGAAGAACCGTCGCTCACAAACGAGACGCGGGATACGCCTTCCGATAGATTCATCACCCCGCCGGAGCAAAGACCGGTCGTCGTAGGCTCCGGACCGGCGGGGCTTTTTGCCGCGCTGACTCTTGCCATGAAGGGAGTGCCCGTCCTCCTCCTCGAGCGGGGCAAGGCCGTTCCGGAGAGGATCGCCGATGTTCGTTTGTTCTGGGAAGAAGGGATACTGAATCCGGAAAGCCACGTCCACTTCGGGGAGGGAGGGGCGGGAACCTTTTCCGACGGAAAACTGACCAGCAGGGTCAAAAACCCGTACACTACCTGGATCAAGCGGATCCTGGCGGATATGGGGGCGCCAGCAGACATCCTGGTTGATGCCCGGCCCCACATCGGGACGGACTGTCTGCGGTCGGTCGTGGTGAATCTCCGTCACCGGCTCATCGATATGGGATGCGAGGTCCGTTTCGGGGCGCAGGTGACCGATTTCATCATCCGCCGGGGGAGGCTTGCGGGGTTGGTTGTCAATTCTTCAGAAGAGATCCGGACGGATCATCTCCTCCTGGCTATCGGTCAGACCGCCGACGACACCTACCGGAAACTGGAGGAGCGGGGGGTTGCCATGGCGGCGAAGCCCTTTGCCGTAGGGCTCCGCGTCGAACATCCGCAGGAGGTCATCAACCGGATCCAGTATGGAAAATGGTCCGGTTCTCCCGGCCTCCCCCCGGCGGATTATCTCCTCACCGCCAAAATCGGGGAGATGAACCGTTTCGTCTATTCCTTTTGCATGTGTCCCGGCGGGCAGGTGATCGGGTGCAGCGCACAGAAGGGAGGGGTGATTACCAACGGGATGAGCCGTTATCAACGGGATAGCCCCTATGCCAACAGCGCCGTAGTCGTCAACGTACGCGTCGATGACCTGGAGGGCGACGGTCCTCTGGCGGGGCTCGTGTTTCGCAGGCGTTGGGAGGAACAGGCCTTCCTGGCCGGAGGCGGAAACTACTGCGCCCCGGTTCAGCAGTTGACCGCATTTATGGCGGGCAGGCAGCGTTCATCCATTGCGCGGTGCAGCTATCTCCCGGGTGTCCGGGAAGCGGAGATGCGGGACGTCCTTCCCCCGTTTGTCGTCGCGGCCCTGAAACGGGGTTTTGGCGAGTTCGAACGGAAGATGCCGGGGTTTATCACCGGGGAGGCGACGCTCATCGGCGTGGAGACGAGGACCTCTTCCCCGGTCCGGATCATCCGGGCTGACAACGGTCAGAGTGTTACCGCGGCGGGTCTCTTTCCCTGCGGCGAAGGGGCCGGTTACGCGGGGGGAATCATCAGCTCCGCCCTCGACGGTATCCGGGCCGCGGAGTTTCTCGTCAGCTCGCTGGGTTGAATCCGACGTCGAGGATGAGGTCGCTGCCGCTGCGGGTAATCCGCCGGAAGAAGAGGTGAAGCGCGTCATCCATCCGCCGGATGCCCATCTCGCCGACGGAATTGAGCCCCTCCCCGACGATCCTGGGCGCCAGGATGACGATCAGGCGGTCGGCAAGATGCTCCTTCAGGAATGAAGTGATGACGGCTGAACCGCCCTCTACCAGGAGAGAGGAGACCTCCCTTTTTCCCAGGGCGCTCAGGAGCTCGCGCAGATCGACTTGCCCCGTCGGATCCATTCCCAGGGAGACGGTTTCGATCCCCTTATCCGCAAAAAGCCGCCGCCTCTCTTCCGCCGCCCGGTGTGTCGTGGCTACGATCGTCCGAGCATGCGGACCAGCGGTAAATATCCGTGCATCCGGCGAGGTCCGCAGATGCGAATCGACGATGACCCGGAGGGGATTCCGGCCCCGGACAAGGCGGCAGGTCAGCTCCGGGTCATCTTTCCGGACGGTCTCCGCCCCGACGAGGATCGCGTCATGAACATTCCGCAACCGGTGTGCGAAGCGGAGCGACGCAGGAGAGCTGATCCAGCGTGAATGACCGGTAGCTGTTGCTATCCGGCCGTCGAGGGTCTGCGCGAATTTCAGGGTGACGAACGGGATGCCGGTGCGGATGTATTTGAAGAAGACCTCGTTTTGACGCCGGCACGCCTCCTCGAGGACCCCTGTTGTTGTTTCGATTCCGTGGTTCCGGAGGGCTGCGATCCCCTTCCCGGAGACCAGCGGGTTGGGGTCGATCGTTCCGACGACGACGCGGGCGGGGCGGCAGGCGATCAGGGCGTCGACGCAGGGAGGTGTTTTTCCGTAATGGCTGCACGGTTCGAGGGTGATGTAAAAGGTCGCCCCCGCGATCTCCTCCGTTGCGCTTTCGATGGCGTTGATCTCCGCGTGGCTCTCTCCATAGCGGCGGTGGTACCCTTCGGCGATGATCCGGCCGTTCCGAACGATGACGGCGCCGACCAGCGGATTCGGACTGACGCGACCCTCCCCCTTCCGGGCCAGCCGGAGCGCTCGGCGCATGAAGCCCTCATCGGTCAAAATGGCAGTTCTTTCTCCCATGATCCTTTTATACCATGGTCTGTACGGATGTGAAAAATGTTTTTCGGCCGATCTGCGCATGCCAGCGGAGCGAAGGGTTTTCCAGTTGTGATCTCTCGGGAAAATGTGCTATGGATGCGCTACCGATGGCTTGACCGAAAGGAGAAAAGATATGAAGGGCGTCGTCTTAGCGGGAGGTCTGGGGACGAGGATGTACCCCCTGACCAAGGTAACCAACAAGCATCTGCTGCCGATCTTCAACAAACCGATGATCTACTACCCCCTTCGGACCCTGGTGAACGCCGGGATCGATGAGATCCTGATTGTGACCGGCGGAAACAGCGCCGGCGAATTCCTTCGCCTGTTGGGAAACGGGAAGGAATTCGGCCTCAGGCACCTCAACTATACTTATCAGGAAGGAGAGGGGGGAATCGCCGCCGCCCTGAGTCTTGCGGAATATTTTACCGATAACGACAAGATCGTCGTGATCCTCGGTGACAACATCATCGAGACGAACATCCGGGGGGCCGTGGAGTCCTTCCGGGCTCAAAAGGAAGGAGCCCGCATCCTGCTCAAGGAAGTGTCTGATCCCCAGCGTTTCGGCGTACCGGTATTCGAGGGGGAGAGGATCGTGCGGATCGATGAGAAGCCGCCCGCCCCCGCCTCCGACTATGCGGTCATCGGGATCTACATGTACGATCACCGGGTGTTCGATTTCATCAGGACCCTGAAACCGTCGGAGCGGGGAGAACTGGAGATCACCGATGTCAATAACTTTTATATCCGTGAGGGGAAAATCGCCTGGGATATACTGGAAGGTTGGTGGACCGACGCGGGTACCTTCGATTCCCTCCAGTATGCGGGCAATATGGTGGCGAAGACCGGAGCGAACAAGCTATAGGCGGACCGGGAAAGGGGAGGAGAGGCGATGATAGAGGGGGTGATGGTCAAGAAGCTGAAGGTGATATCGGACGAGCGGGGACGGCTGATGGAGATCCTTCGCGCCGATGACGAGATGTTCGCAGGCTTCGGACAGGTCTACATGACCACCGCCTATTCGGGGGTGGTCAAGGGGTGGCACTACCACAAAAGGCAGTCCGACAACATGGCGGTCGTCCGGGGGATGATGAAGATCGTCCTGTACGACGGCCGCGTAGGATCGAAAACGGCCGGCGAGGTTGATGAGTTTTTTGCAGGCGTTCACAACCCAATCCTCCTTCACATCCCACCTTTTGTCTTTCATGGTTTCAAGTGCATCTCCCCGGAAGAGGCGATTGTCGTGAACACCCCGACCGAAGCGTACAACTACCGGGAGCCGGATGAATTCCGCGTTCATCCCCATGAAAATGATATCCCATATGACTGGGAGCGAAAGGACGGCTAAGGGCCGGAGGGTGGAGGCATGTTTTCGACGGTGTGGCTGGCGGTCATCTTTACCCTGACGGGCGCCGCGGTGGGGAGCTTCCTCAATGTCTGCATCTCCCGGATTCCCGAAGGGATCTCCATCGTTTTCCCACCCTCCCGCTGTCCGCACTGCGGCCATCCGATCCGCCTCCGTGACAACATCCCGCTCATCAGCTTTCTCCTGCTCGGCGCGAAGTGCCGTGATTGCGGGGAGCGCATCTCTTACCGCTATCCGTTGGTCGAGCTCCTCACCGCCGTTTTCTCCTGGCTCCTCTTTCGAAAATACGGTCTAACGCCTGCCTTTCCTGCCGTGTTCCTCTTCATTTGCACACTCATCGTCATCACCTTCATCGATCTCGATCACCAGATTATCCCCCACGTCCTGACCCTGGGTGGGATTCCAGTCTTTGCGGTTTTGGCCGTCTTTTCCCTGGGATTTGCGGCCATCGATGCCTTTCTCGGCATCATGATTGGGGCCGGCAGCCTCTATTTCGTGGCTGTTTACTACGAGGCGCTGACCGGGCGAGAGGGGATGGGCGGTGGAGATGTAAATCTCCTTGCCATGCTCGGGGCCTTTCTGGGCTGGCAATCCCTCCTGTTCATCATCCTCGTCAGTTCTCTCCTCGGCGCGGTCGTGGGGGTTGCGCTCATGTTGGGGAAGGGGAAGGACATGCGGTATGCGGTTCCTTTCGGTCCTTTCCTCTGTGCGGCGGCAGTGATCCACCTTTTTTTCGGGAACTGCCTGAGCGAACTTTTTTTCTCCTTCCGAATCTAAGGAGCTATTGATGAATCCGGTTCTTTATCAGATGCGGCGTTTCCTGCGCTCCGGATGCAAGACCGGGATCAGGCGCCCTGCGATCGGGACCGGACCCTTCCGGCGAAGGATATGTAATTCCCCATTGCTGAGAGTGTGAAGTAGATCACCCATAAACTGTGAAGTAGTTCACTCACGGAAATAGGTTTTCTGTTGACAATCGGTTTGCATTCCTCATATCATGGATGCAAAGCAGGTTTCTTTATGAAAACATTCAAGAAAAAGAGAAATTCCGTATGAAGAGAACACGAACGTCAGGAGGATTTTCCCTGATAGAGCTCATCATCGCTATGGCCCTGATTGCGATCGTGTCGGCAATCGCCGTGCCCCAGCTCCAGCGGTATTCAAACAACGCCGACCTGAAGACCGCGGCAAGAGAAATAATGGGTGATTTTTCGGAGGCAAAACAGAGAGTTGTTGCTGAGAACCAGGATTATCGCATTACATTGAACGTCGCTCTCAATAATTACGCCCTTTCCCGTTCGGCTCCCCCGGCCCCCTGGGCGGACGTTTGGCTGCAGCCCAAGTTACTGGCGTCATTCGGAAGCGGCATCCGCTTCGACAGCGTCAATTACCCAGGGGGAGTGGTCAACTTCCAGAAGCGAGGAACAGTGTCGGCGGGAAGTCTGAGACTGATAAACAGGCTGGGCTCCCGGGCGGATATCACTGTCAACATAACAGGAAGAACATATGTCCAGTTCACGATGCAATAACCGGGGTATCACCCTGATCGAATCGGTGATTGCAATCCTGCTCGTCTCCATCGGAGTGCTGGGGTTGCTCTCCATGCAGCCCTCCGCCTTGCAGACGACCGCGCGGACCGATTACCTCGGGCGGGCGGCGATGATGCTCGGCAAGGAGCTGACAACTCAGGAACTGGCGATCATGAATCCCTGCAACGTGGTCACGGCGGGGACGGTTCCCCAGACCCTGTTTACCAGCGGCCAGGGATCGGCGCAGCCGGGTGACATCGGCTTCACCGTCCAGACGGAAACGACCTTTATTGCCACGAACCTGTGGAGGGTTACGGTGACCGTGAGCTGGCCTCTCAATACTACGGGCATTAAAGAAAGCATCGTTGTCACCCGGCAGGAACCATTTCGTTTTGGTGGGTGCTCATGAAGAAGTCCGCAGGCTATACCCTCGTCGAGGTGCTGATTTCGATTTTCGTGGGGCTGGTGATCATTGCGGTGATCTACGCCGCCGTCGCGACCGGTCAGCGTTCCACCGCCAATATCGAGCGGAAAGTCATCGCCGGCCAGGATGCCCGCGCCGCCCTGGAGCTGATGGGCATCGAAATCCAGATGGCCTCGTACAATCCGACCAATGCGAGCCTGACCGACAATATGTGGAGGAATCCTGCGTCTCCGCCCCCCTGCACCGCGCCATCCGCCAATCAGAATTACCGGGGAATCCAGGCCGCAACCGACTCATCGATTACCGTCGAGGCGGACATCAACGGTCCCGACGTTGACGGTGACGGCGTCGGTGACGGTGACGGCGTCGTAGGCGGCAGTCCCAACGAGATCATCACCTACGCCTACGATACGGACAATCAGTACATTACCCGTTCGACGAACTGCAGCAGCGCCCAGCCATTCCTGGGAGACACCGTTGCCAGCGGCAGACCGCGCGCAGTCCGGGTCATCAACACCGCCGAGGTACCGGTCTTTCGGTATTTCAACGCCCAGGGCGCCGAGATACCCGCCGCGGGACTGCCGACGCCGACCGGCATCCCGAACATCGCCCGCATCGATATAACGCTCTGGGTGGAGACGGAGGAGAAAGATTCGGAGAAACGGCGGTTGGTTTATTCCACAAGCGTCATCCCGCGGAATCATGTCATCCGCTAACCTGAGAAGAGGTGCACTGTTTATGAATGGCAACCAAAGGGGATTTGCCCTGGTAACGGCGATTATGGCGATCATGATCCTCATGGCGCTCGGTTACCTGGTGATTTCCGTCTCGACGGGAGATCTGAAGATCAGCAGCCGCATCGCCGGCGAGAAAAAAGCGATCTCTGCAGCAGAAACCGGTGTTCACCGTCTAACGAGGGGCTTCATTGGCACTCCGCTGACTCTTACGGCCATCTTGAATGAAGGGGTGACGCAGCTGTTGGGGGAAGAGGAAGCCCGGCGGCGGCAGGTGGATCCCACGGATCCCGCATCACTCTATACAATCAGCAATCTGGTCCCGACCACTATCGGTCCGTCTACGCGAGATTTGCTGGGCTTCAGCAGTTGGGAGCAAAAGTCCTATAGCGGCCGAGTAACGGGCATGAATACAGCCTACGGCAGTAACGTGCGGATCGATGTGGGGATTGGCTATGCCGCCCCCAAGGGCACCGGATACGAGTAAGAGGCTCGTGAAAGCCGCTTTTCCGGGCGTGACTCTCCGGTTTTCTTGCCGGCGGGAACGACTCTATGATCGAAGGGAGTTCAAATTGAATCGCAACATCGAGAATCTCATCCGGATCCATCACCGGTTGTTTGGCCTGGGAAAGGTTCTTGGTTAATGGATGCAAAATGACGGGCAAATCCTGATGAATTCCATAAATACATATGTCGCCGGCTTGAGCGCCGGATTTGGCCCTGTGGATATAGCCACGTGGTCCGGATTGAGGAGGAAAATGCCATGATGAAAACAAGGATGATGATTCTGATGTTACTCGTCTGCGGCGTAATGCTGGCCAGCGATGCCCGCGCCGATGAAACGGCCCTTTTTACCACAACAACGGCGCCGGATGCCTTGATCCTCATGGACCTTTCGGGAAGCATGGCCTGGAACCCGGCGGGAGATAACCTGAAGTACGGGTCGACCGACTCGTGCTATGCCGATGCCACGAATTGCGGCGGCACCGGTTGCTCGGGCGGATTCTGCGGAAGTTCAAAGAGCGCCGTTACTTTCTATGCGGCGGCCACGTGCACCGAAGCGGATGCCACAAATTGCGTGGGCAGCGGTTGCAGCAACGGATTTTGTTCCACTTCACATAGCGCCGCGACGGTTTACGCTGCCGCCGCCTGCGGGACGCCGGATGTCGCGAATTGCCGGGGCGCCGCTTGCGGGCGCACCGACGGATTTTGCAACAATTCGGCGGCGAGCGGCATTACTTATTACGCGCACTCCTCCTGCAGCACGCCGGACACGGCTAATTGCCGTTACAGCGAAAACTGGTCCGACTGCAGAGATGGTTTCTGCGCCAGTTCCCATAGTTCGTACAGTAGATCATGCACGGTGGCGTGCACAACGACCGGCTGCACAACGCCGTGTACAACGGCCGCCTGCTCCACGGCGTGCACATCCGGTGGTTGCACGAAAGATTGCAGCCGCCTCGCCATCGCCAAGCGATCCATCTTCAACATTCTCGACGACAACAACGACAACACGATCAACAGCACGGACGAAACCAGCCTCGGGGTTCGACTCGGCTATATGCGATTTACCAACTGCTCCGCCGATGACACGGGGAACAGTTACACCGGAGGATGCAACAGTTTGGTCAAGACAATCGGCTCCAGCTACAGCAGCATAAACACCAGTGTGAGCGCCGAGTCCGCCAGCGGCGGTACGCCGTTGATTTCAGCGCTGAAAGAGGCCAAGCTGGCCCTCGACGACCACAAGGCGGCGGACGATGCCAAGGACTGCCGTCAGAAGTTCATCATCCTTATTACGGACGGTTCGGATACCTACGGCTGCGGGGCCGACGGTGCGGAATGCGACAGTGAACGATATAAAAACAGACGGGAAGTCGTGGCAAAGGCCAAGGCATTGGGCGATGCGGGTTACAAGGTTTTTGTCATCGGTTTCGGTACCGCGATGCCTCCCTATCTGCGCAATACGCTCAACTGGATGGCCTACTACGGCGGGACGGACAACCCCAACACTGCTAACTCGGGCAGCACGACAGCCTATAGTATCGCCAACGACTGCAATGCCGTTGTGCCGAACCCCAGCGCCTGCTGCAATGCCACGACGAACCCCGGCGCCTGCTATCCATCGGGCGTGACAAGCTGCGGAACGGCTAGTTCGGCTTCGACGGAAGCCTGTTATGACGCTACCAAACCCTATCCGACTACTACGGGTATCTCGACCGCGAATTTTCGCGCAAGTTCAAACGACCCCGGATACCTGGATCTGTCGGGGTACGCCTATATCGCCGCCAACGCGGATGAACTGGTCGCAGCCGTAAAAGCGGCCATCAACATCATCCGCGAGGCCACCTATTCATTTTCCCAGTCGTCGATCCAGTCATCGCGGACCGCGGATGAGAACTATATCTACGAAGGCTCCTTCCAGCCGATTGCGGGGGATCCTTTCTGGCGCGGACATTTGAGACGGTTCAGCATCAATAGCACCGATGGTAAAGTGGCACCGGAGGCCGATTGGGATGCGGGCACCATGCTGGCAAGCAAACCGGCGGCCGAACGCATAATGAAAACGTACAAGGGCGGGCTTCTTCAGGACTTCACGACAGCCAATATCACCCCGGCGGATTTAGGGATAACAGATACGACCCTTACGGAGGCACAAAAAAATGCTCAGCGCGATGCGGTGGTCGGCTACATCCGCGGCGAAAACACCAGTCCGTCGAACTATAACCCGGACAACTGGAAACTGGGCGACGTCTTCCGTTCGACGCCGATCACGGTGGGGGAACCCTCTCAGTACTTCAGCGATGTCCGGGATGTCAACAATGCGTTTAGCAACTACCGGGCGGCGCATCCCCGTAAAACCAGTCCCTATTCGGGACGGGTCGTCGTCGCCGGCGCGAACGAAGGACAGTTGCACGCCTTCAAGACCAGCGACGGCGCCGAGGCGTGGAGCTTCATCCCGCCGAACCTCCTGCCGCGCCTGAAGCTCATCTCCCATGCCACCGAGCCGACATCGCTTACCCATCAGTACTATGTCGACGGCCCGGTCACGGTCGCCGATGTGTGGCTTCCCACCTCTTGGGCGGACGGGAAGTCGAAAAGCGTGGCAGAGTGGCGCACGCTCATGGTTTTCGCGGAAGGGAGGGGCGCCGGAACGAACCTCTGGTCTTCCTCCGCATCGTGCGATTCCGGTTTCAATCAGGCGTATACATCCGTTTATCAATACTATTGCGGGTATTATGCCCTGGATATCACCGACGAAAGTCTGCCCCCCGTATTCAAGTGGCGGCTGGGAATCTCATCCGCCCAGGCATACATGGGCGCGCCCTGGAGCAAGATGATGGTGGGAAGGATTCTGGACGGCGGGTTGGAGAAGTGGGTAGGCTTTGTCGGCGGGGGGGCCTCTGCGCCGGGCGCCGCGGAGAGCGGCAAGGGGTTTTTTGTCGTCGATCTCTACAGCGGAAACGTCCTCTGGAGCCGTACCAAGGCGGACGACGCGAACCTGAACAACCCCATGCCGGCGCCGCCCGCGATCGTCGATATGGACAATGACGGATTCACCGATACGGTCTATCTGGGCGACCTCGGCGGTAACATGTGGCGTTTCAAGTTCTGCTTCAAGAAGGACGGCGATTCCTGCAGCACGTCCAGTTGGACGGGCGCACGTCTTTTCGAGGCAAGCAGCGGCCCCATATACACCTCGGCGGCCGAGACGAAAGACCGGGACGGGAATGTCTGGGTCTACTGGGGCACCGGCGACAAGTTGGATCCGACGAACGCTACCGCGAGCGGGAAGATATTCGCCGTGAAGGACGATGGGACGATGCGCAATATCGCCAGTTTACAGTCTCTATCCGGTGGAGCGGGCGTCACCGACACCTCCGTACCCGGCTACTACATCAACCTGGCCGCGGGCGAGAAGGTCCTTGCCAATTCGACGGTCTTCGGCGGGATCCTCTACGCGACCACGTATACGGCTTCCAGCAGCACGAACCCCTGTGATCAGGGGGGGGCAGCGAAGATCTACGGCCTCGATTTCACGACGGGCGCCGCAGCGCTCGTCAAAGCGGGGGAAACCGATCCCGTAACCAGCATGGAAATCGGAACGGGGATTCCCTCCGCCCCGATCATTTCGGTGAGGCCCGACGGAACCTCGGATCTGTACGTCACGACCAGCGGCAGCGGCACGACCGGCGCCCAGACCCAGCGGGCGGATACCAATCCTCCCGGTTTCGACAATCGGACCAATTTGCTCTTCTGGAAAGACAAGAGGGTGGAACCATAGTAGTCGCCTGTCCGGATGTCCCTCAGTTTCTGAAGCGAGGGACATCCGCATTGGGGTAACGCGCCACTTTTCCATTGTCAATTTTCTTGACTTCAAATCGACATCACGATAGGGTAGACGCCAAACGGTCGAAGGGAACGCCTGCCTTGAAGGGTCGCTATCATGGAGATGGAAGGTTATCATCATCAGGGTAGTCGGGCGTGATGCATCGACAGGCGGCAGGGCATCCGAGCGGGTCGGTAACGGATACGGTATCCGGATAATCTGCTCCTGGCGTGAGTAAGGGGCAACGGGTTGGCCTTGCGGCCAACTTTTTTCGTATTGAGGAATGGTTGTTCATGAAACAGGTGCTGGTTAAGCTTCTGGAGAAATCAATTCAAACGGGCAGTGAAGGAGGGCTTCTCTCCGTGGCGACGGTTCCTCCTATTGAAGTGGAGCTGACAAAGGATCCCGGCCATGGGGATTACGCGACCAATGTGGCGATGGTCCTTGCCGCGCAGGCCGGAAAGAATCCCCGGGAAATCGCAAAGATCCTTTCGGAGAAGATCGATGACGCCGGAGGAGTCTTGGAGAAGATTGAGATCGCCGGTCCGGGATTCGTGAATTTTTTCATCCGGGAGGGTTGCTGGTCGTCACTGCTCGAAGCTGTCGACCGTGAGGGCGATCGGTACGGGACAGCAGATCTGGGAAAGGGGCGCCGCATCCAGGTGGAGTTCGTCAGCGCCAACCCTACGGGGCCGCTCCACATCGGACATGCGCGCGGCGCCGTCGTAGGCGATGTCATGGCGAATATCCTTGCGGCCGTCGGTTATCAGGTCTTCCGGGAATACTATATTAATGACGCCGGCAACCAGATGAATAACCTGGGGAAATCGGTATTTCTGCGCTACCGGGAGCACCTGGGCGGACAAGCGGAATTCCCCGACGGTTGCTACCGGGGGGATTACATCAAAGAGGTCGCCGCCGAGCTCGTGAAAAGGGACGGGACGCGCTATCTCGATCTGGATCCGCAAGAGGCCAGCGCTCTTTTTACCGATTATGCCGCAAGCGCCATCCTCGAAGGGATCAAGGAGGACCTCCGGACCTTCGGCGTCGTTTTCGACTGTTATTTCAGCGAACGGGAGCTGTACCGGGATGACGGCGTGGGGAAACTCCTCCGGACGCTGCAGGAGAAGGACTTCATCTATTCCGAGGGTGACGCGCTCTGGTTCAGGACCACCTCGTTCGGCGACGACAAGGATCGCGTTGTCGTCCGGCAGAACGGGGATCCGACTTACTTCGCCGCGGATATCGCCTATCACCGAAACAAGTTTCAGCGGGGATTCGAGACCGTCATCGACATCTGGGGCGCCGATCATCACGGGTATATCCCCCGGATGTCAGCCGCCGTGCAGGCCCTGGGATATGAGAAAGACTCTCTCAAGGTGATCCTGGTCCAGTTGGTCAACCTCCTGCGGGACGGAAAGCCCGCAGCGATGTCTACGCGGTCCGGCGAGTTTGTCACTCTCCGCGAGGTTGTGGATGAGGTGGGGAAGGACGCGGCTCGTTACAATTTTCTCATGCGGCGTTCCGACAGCCATCTCGATTTCGATCTTGAATTGGCCAAGCGGCAGTCGAACGAGAATCCCGTCTATTATGTCCAGTACGCCTATGCCCGGATCTGTAGTATCAGCCGGATGGCGGCCGAACGGGGATGTATGAAGCCGTCTTACGGTCAGGCGGATCTCCCTCTCCTGATATTGCCGGAAGAGATCACCCTCATTAAGGCAATCACCCGTTTCCCCGAGGTAGTCGAGGGGGCGGCGCGAACACTGGAGCCCCACCGCCTGACCTTTTACCTGAACGATCTGGCGGGGCTCTTTCACAGCTATTACAACAAGCACAAAGTGATCTCCGATGACGGCGCCCTCACCGGGGCCAGGTTGTTTCTGGTCATGTCCATACGGACCGTCCTGAAAAATGCCCTGAACATGCTGGGGGTCTCCGCTCCGGAAAAGATGTAGCGACAGCGTTTGAAATCATGAAAAACAGGCGTGTGTTCGAACTCAGGCTGGGTAAGGTGGGGCTGATCCTGTTTATCAGCGGGATGTCCCTCCTGCTCTTCTCTATTTTCCTGCTTGGTATCGTCATCGGCAAGCAAATGGAGACCTATCCGGAGAGGTATACGTCCGGTATCCCGGAACTGATTCGTGACCGCCTGCTCGCCGCCGTTTCGAATCAGGGAAAGAGTGCGTCGCCGCCCGTGAATCAGGGGAACAAAGAGGACCCGGTCGCCGGCGGCGCCGATTTCGGCCTGACCTTTTATGACACCTTGGGAGGGAAGAAAGGAGGAGCCGCAGCGGGAACCCAGGTCGGCTCGGCGAAGCACAAGACTTCCGAGATTCCCGCCGAACAGGGCAGTCCGGCGAGAACTTCGACGGAGACGCCGTCTTCGGCGAGGATGCCCGGGGTGATGAGGAGAGAAACGCCCTCCCCGGTTTCCGGTGACGAAGCGGGAGTAAAGAAGTTGAATCCCTCCCCGGAGGGGAAGCCAGCCGGAGAGACCGGGGTGAAAAAATCACCGGCAGGGGAGATTGCGCTGCCGGTGAAGGGTCGTTTTGAGGTCCAGGTGGCCGCGTACCGGGAGAGGTCCCAGGCTGAACAACTGGTGAGGAAATTCAAGACATTGGGATTCTCTCCCCGGGTGGTGATGAAGGAACTCCCCGGGAAGGGGCGGTGGTTTCGCGTGATCGTGGGAGGCTTTGAAAGCCGGGAGATGGCGCAGGAAGCGGCCGATCAGATGGCCGGGAAGGTCAACGGACTGAAATTCGTAATCCGTTCCTCCGGCCGGGAAGGCAATGGCGGCTGAATCCGGCGGCCAGTGCATTCCCCGCGGTATGCCGCGGGGTAAGCGAACGAAGTACTGCATAGTCTATTCCTTAAGGATAGGAAACTCTCCGTAGCGTGGTATGGAGAGCTTTGAGAGTGGATACCGTGCCGACGGAGGGAGAGAGCGTACTGAATGTTTGAAAGTCTTACCGAAAAGCTGGACGGCGTCTTCCGGAAACTGAGAGGACGGGGGCGTCTGGACGAGGAGAATATCCAGTCGGCCCTCAAGGAGATCCGCATGGCCCTGCTCGAGGCCGATGTAAATTTCCGCGTTGTTCGTGATTTCATCGAGGATATCCGGAAGAGGGCGGTGGGGCAGAAGGTCCTGGACAGCATCACCCCCGGACAGCAGGTGGTGAAGATCGTTCATGATCGCCTGGTAGAACTTATGGGCGGTGTGAGCAGTCAGCTGAAGTTCGGCAGCCGAATTCCTGCGCCGATCATGCTGGCAGGTCTTCAGGGATGTGGAAAAACGACAACCGCAGCGAAGCTTGCGCGTTTCGTGGCCGCTCAGGGGAAAAGGGTCTATCTGGTCTCGGCGGATGTTTACCGACCTGCCGCCATGGAGCAACTGAAGGTTCTCGGCGAGCAGATCGGCGCCGGTGTTTTTGATGCGGCCTGTTCCCAGGACCCGGTCGGGATTTGCGGAAAGGCGATGGAAGAGGGAAGGCTCAGGGGCTACGAGGTGGTCATCGTGGATACGGCGGGAAGGCTCTCCATCGATGCGGAGATGATGGATGAACTCAAGAGAATCAAGACGCTGATCAACCCCTCCGAGATTCTCTTTGTCGCAGACGCTATGACGGGACAGGATGCGGTCAATGTGGCGGGCCGCTTTGATGAGATCTTAGGGATTGACGGCGTGATCATGACCAAGATGGACGGCGATGCCCGCGGCGGCGCAGCTCTTTCGCTGAAGGCGGTCATCGGCAAGCCTATCAAGTTCATTGGCGTCGGTGAAAAGACCGATGCCCTGGAGGTTTTCCACCCCGAGCGCATGGCCTCGCGGATACTCGGCATGGGCGATGTCCTGACCCTGGTGGAGAAGGCGCAGGCGACGATGGATACGCGGGAGGCGCGGGTTCTGGAACAGAAGATCCGGAAGAATGGATTTACCCTCGATGATTTCCGCAGCCAGTTGACCCAGATCAGGAAAATGGGATCGATCCAGGAGATCCTGGGCATGATTCCGGGAATGAAAAAGATCAAGGCCATCACGGATGCAACGCCGGACGAGGGCGAACTTGTCCGTATCACGGCGATCATCGATTCCATGACCCGAAAGGAGCGTCAGAACCATCTGATTATCGATGGGAGCAGGCGCAAGAGAATCGCGCGGGGGAGCGGGACAACAGTCCAGGACGTCAATCGTCTGCTGAAAAATTACATGGGGATGCGAAAGATGATGAGGCGGATGACCAAAGGGGGAATAAAATCGATGCAGAGGGGTAATTTCCCCTTTTAATGCGCAAAAAGATATGGTATATAGACCGGTCTGTGAAAATATAACTCAAGGAGGTGATCAATACAGAGGATGGCGGTAAAAATACGATTGACACGAATAGGTGCAAAAGGCAAACCCAGCTACCGGGTGGTGGTGGCCAATTCCGAGTGCCCAAGGGATGGAAAGTTTCTGGAAATATTGGGAAATTACAATCCAGGGAAGAACCCCGCAGAAGTTATCCTGAAAGAGGATCGCGTCCGCGAATGGATTTCGAAAGGCGCCAAGCCGACGCTAACGGTATCTCAGTTGCTTGAAAAGAAAGGGATCAGGGTTTAACTTTTTTAGGAACTCTGGAGGTTGGCGATGAAAGAGTTGATCAAGTACATGGCTCAAGCTTTGGTGGATAACCCCGACATGGTCGCAGTCTCCGAAATCGTGGGGGAACAGACTTCCGTCATCGAACTGAGGGTTGCTAAAGAAGATCTGGGTAAGGTCATCGGCAAGCAAGGCAGAACGGCCAAGGCGATGAGAACCATCCTAAGTGCGGCGTCAACAAAGATTCGCAAGCGAACCGTTCTCGAAATTATCGAATGATGTCCTCATGGAGCTCCTTGAAATAGGCAGGATCATCCGATCTCATGGCCTGGCAGGCCGCATGAAGGTCTTGTCGTATCTTGAATCGCAGGATGTGCTGAACAATCTTCCGAAAGTGTTTGTCGGCAGGAGAATACCCGAAGCCGTACCGTTTCCGTTGGATGCAGTACAGCCGGGGAGGGAATTTTTCCTTCTGAAACTCGGCGGGATCGAGGATAGTGCCGCGGCTGCACGGCTGGTAGGTTCGTTCGTCTGGATGCCTCCAGACAAGCTGAAGAAACTTCCCGAAGGGGAGTATTACTGGCTTGATATCATCGGACTTCAGGTCGTCTCGGAAGAAGAGCAGGTTCTCGGCAGGATTTCATCCGTGTTCCCGACCGGGAGCAACGATGTCTATGTCTGTCAGGGAGAGGAGAAGGAGATCCTGCTTCCCGCAATCGACGATGTGGTCAGGAACATCGATATGGATCGCAGAATCATGGTAGTCCGGTTATTGAAAGGGCTTACGGAAGCATGATCCGCTTTGACATCCTGACTGTCTTCCCGGAGATGTTCGCTTCCCCCTGCGGATGCAGCCTCTTGAAGAAGGCCCTGGACAAGGGGTTGATCGAAATTCAACTCCATGATATCCGTGACCACGCCGAAGACAAACATCGCATGACCGACGATGCTCCCTATGGCGGAGGAGGCGGAATGGTCATGAAGGCCGAACCCATCGATCGGTCTCTCCGCGCCATTCCGATAATGGGCGAGGAAGTCCCGATTATCTTGCTGACGCCACAGGGTGAGCGTTTCTGCCAGAAAATGGCAGAGGGACTGGCCGCCTATCCGCAACTTGTCCTGGTCTGCGGGCATTATGAGGGAGTTGATGAACGGGTGAGGATGCAACTGGTCAATCGTGAAATCTCCATCGGAGATTATGTTCTGACCGGAGGCGAACTGTCGGCTATGGTGGTGGTGGATGCCGTTTCTCGGCTGGTTCCGGGGGTACTCGGTAATTGCGATTCCGCCGGGGCCGACTCGTTTTCCATGGGGCTTCTGGAATATCCCCACTACACGAGGCCCGCGGAATATCGGGGATGGAAGGTCCCCGACGTGCTTCTCTCGGGGAATCACCGGCAGATTGAGCTGTGGCGCCGGAGAGAATCCCTGTTGCGGACTCGCAAGAGGAGGCCGGACCTTTTGATGGACGCGGTTCTGACGGATGAGGAGAAAAGCTGGTTGGCCGAAGAGGTCGAATAGCGGTCATCCATGAATGAATAACTACCGTACAGGATAAAGAAGGAGTTCAACGTTATGAATGCCATGGAAATACTGGAAAAGGAACAGATGCGGGGAGATATCCCCGATTTCAGAACGGGCGATACCGTTAAGGTCTTTGTTCGTATCGTGGAAGGGCAGAAGCAGAGGATTCAGGCATTTGAAGGGGTCGTCATCCGTCGGAGACGGGGTGATGTGCGATCCAATTTTACCGTCAGGAAGATCTCGTATGGAGTCGGCGTCGAGAAAACCTTTCCGCTCCATTCCCCCTCCATCGACAAGATCGAATTGGTGACGCGCGGGAAGGTTAGGCGCTCACGCTTGTATTATCTGCGCAGCCTGAGAGGCAAGCAGGCCAGGATCAAAGAGGCGGGAAAGTAGCTTCTCCCCCGGTGGGAATGAATACGGCAGGGAAGAGGAGGCGGCGTGAGGGCGCCCCGAGATATGAGGAGTTTCGAACGCGATGCCAGCGGACGAGGCTATCAACGTATCGCTGGGATAGACGAGGCTGGTCGTGGACCTCTGGCAGGTCCGGTGATTGCCGCCGCCGTGGTCCTGCCGCCGGATTATGAAGATCCGGAGATAAACGATTCCAAAAAACTGAGCCCCCGTCAGAGAGAGAGGCTCTACGAGGTCATTCAGCGGGACGCGGTGGCGATCGGTATCGGCGTCGTCGAGGCGCCGGTGATCGATGCCGTGAATATCCTACAGGCGACGCTTGTCGCCATGAAGGAGGCGGTCCTCACTCTTTTCCCCTGTCCTGATTATCTTCTCATCGATGGCCTGAGCCGGATATCAGTTCCTATACCGCAAGAAACTATCGTCCGCGGCGACGGATGGAGCATCTCCGTGGCGTCGGCGTCCATTGTGGCGAAGGTGTCGCGCGATCGAATCATGGAGATGTACCACCGGCAGTTTCCGCAGTATAATTTCTTCAGGAACAAGGGATACGGCACACGGGAGCACCGGGAGGCGATCACTCGATACGGCCGCTGCAAGATTCACCGGAGCTCGTTTAGGGTTCCCGAAATAGATGACCCGTACGTCAACGCAACATTGGGACTTTGAAGAATCCTGAATCCACAATAAAAAAACTGCCATGTCGCTGACGGGAACGCGCACGGGGAAAAAGGGAGAGGACCTGACCGCGGCTTACCTTGCGGAGGCGGGCTACCGGATCATCGAGCGAAATTATCGCTGTGTCTTCGGTGAGATCGATATTGTAGCCGAGGAGGGTGAGACCCTGGTCTTTGTCGAGGTTAAGAGCCGGCGCTCTGATGCGTACGGAGCACCTCAACTCGCCGTCGGCCGCGACAAACAGAAAAAAATCTCAAAAATAGCGCTTCATTATCTTTCCGAGCACCGCCTGCGCCACCGCCCGGCGCGGTTTGATGTTGTGGCAGTGAAACTATTCCCGGCGGGAGATCAGATCGAACTGATCCGGAATGCCTTCGAACTCTCCTGCGGTTGAGCGTCACCGAAGAGCATTGAGTGCGGAACCGTTTTGACGGATATCGCTTCCGGCAGAGTTCATGGAGGAGGGGGCTCCCCGCGACGCAGAAGACGGTCCTGAGAAAGTCGGGCGGAAAGTAGATTCCGGCATGGATAACCTCACTGTTGCGTGAGCTCGTCTCCTGGCCGAACTCGGTGTTTTTTCCCACGACCAGAACGTCTCGGTAATGCGCGAGCAGCTCTTCCGCGAGAGCAAGACCGATAACGCCGGCCCCGATGATGGTGATATTGAAGGTATCCATCAGAAGTGGGTCAGAGGGGGTTTGCCCACTGGATACACGTTGAAGCCGATATCAAAGCAATGGCGATGGTCCAGGACGTTCCGGCCGTCAAAGATAAAGGCGGGCTGCGCCATGGAGTCGAAAATTCTCCGGAAGTCGAGATTCCGGTAGATGTCCCACTCGGTCATAAGGACAATGGCATGACAACCCTCCGCGGCACGGGACGGATCTTCGATATAACTGACAACCCCCCCTGCTCCGGCAAGATCTGTCCGGGCATTCTTCAGCGCCTTCGGATCGGAAACAATGATCTCGGCGCGTTCCTCGATAAGCCGGTTGGCAATGAAGATGGCGGGGCTTTCCCGGGTATCCCCCGTATTCGCCTTGAATGAGAAGCCCCACAGGCAGATCTTCTTCCCGGCCAGGGTGTTGAACATCGCACCCAGCATGTTTCCGATGAAACGCTCCTGCTGGTAGCGGTTGATAGCAACGACGCTTTCCCAGTAATCGGCGACCTCATCGAGGGCGTAATGTCGGCAGAGGTAGACGAGGTTCATAATATCTTTCTTGAAGCAGGAGCCGCCGAACCCGATGCTGGCGTTGAGAAACTTCGGGCCGATCCGGCTGTCCATCCCCACGGCGCGTGCGACCTCGGTGACATCCGCCTCCGCCTTTTCACAGAGGGCGGAGATGGCATTAATCGAGGAGATCCGCTGGGCAAGAAAGGCGTTGGAGACAAGCTTGGAGAGCTCGCTGCTCCAGATGTTGGACGTGATGATCTTCTCCCGGGAAATCCAGTTCGCGTAAATATCGACCAGGGTCTCTCTCGCTTGCAGGCCTCGATCCGTTTCGCGCGAACCGATGAGGATGCGATCCGGTTCTTCCAGATCGCGGACAGCCGTTCCCTCCGCCAGGAACTCGGGATTGGAGAGGACGTCGAAACAGATGCCGTTCTCTCGGCAATTCAGGATCCGTTCCATGGCGAGCGCGGTCTTCACCGGCAGGGTGCTCTTTTCGATGACGATCTTGGACGATTCCGAGAACTCAAGGATCTGCCGGGCGGTCTTTTCCCAGTGCTGAAGATCGGCGGCCATGCCGGCCCCGAGACCGAAGGACTTGGTCGGTGTGTTTACGCTGACGAAGATGATGTCGTTCTCCCGGATGCCCGTTTCGATATCGGTGCTGAAAAAGAGATTCCTTCCGCGTGTTGCCCCGACGAGGCTATCCAGACCCGGTTCGAAGATGGGGAGATCGGCGGAATTCCAGGCAGCAATCCGCTCGGGGTTGATGTCCACGACCGTCACTCGGTAGCGGGGGCACTTGTAGGCAATCATGGCCATGGTCGGGCCGCCGACATAACCGGCCCCGATGCAGAGAATGTTCTTTTCAAAGGTCATAGCGTCCTCAATAGATTATCTTCAGAGAACTTTCTGAAAATAGGCGATCGTTTTTTTCAGACCTTCCGTGAGCGACACCCGGGGCTCCCATCCGAGCTTTTCCCGGGCCAGGGTGATGTCCGGCCGTCGCTGGACGGGATCATCCTGGGGGAGCTCTCGGATGTCGATCCGTGAGGCAGAACCGGTCATCCCGATCAGCGTCCGCGCCAGCTCCAGGATCGTGAATTCCTCCGGGGTGCCGAGGTTGACGGGACCGGTGAAGTCTTCCGCGGAGTTCATCATCAGGATCATGCCGTCGATCAAGTCGTCCACATAACAGAAGGAACGGGTATGTGACCCGTCGCCATAGACGGTGATCGCTTCCCCTTTTAGGGCCTGCACGATGAAATTGCTGACGACGCGTCCATCGCGGACGGCCATCCGCGGCCCGTAGGTGTTGAAAATGCGGACGATCTTCACATCGACCCGGTTCTGGCGATGGTAATCCATCATCAGGCATTCGGCGGCCCGTTTCCCCTCGTCATAGCAGCTTCTGATCCCGATTGGGTTTACGCGCCCCCAGTAATCCTCCCTCTGGGGATGGACCTCCGGATCTCCGTACACCTCGGAGGTGGATGCCTGAAGTATCCGGGCCTTCACCCGTTTGGCGATTCCCAGAGCATTGATAGTGCCCATGACGCTCGTCTTTATCGTCTTGATGGGGTTATACTGGTAATGGACCGGGGACGCTGGACAGGCGAGGTTATAGATCTGATCCACCTCCAGGTAGATCGGGTTGGTGATGTCATGGCGGATGCACTCAAAGTGCGGATTTCCCAGCAGATGGCGGATGTTATCCTTGCTTCCGGTGAAGAAGTTGTCGAGGCACAGCACTTCGTGTTTCTCTGCGAGAAGCCGTTCGCAAAGATGTGAACCGAGAAAGCCGGCGCCGCCCGTGATGAGAATCCGCTTCATTGCGCCAATCCCTCATAACCCATGGTGAATCTCCCGATAATCCTCTCTCCGGGAAGCTGTTGTTCCGAGGAGGCTGTTTTTCTCGCAATTGCACCGTCGCAATGCTATAAATCACAGAAAGATTTTATCTGTCAATCAATTTATCGAGCGGGTGCATTTTACGGAGAATCACCGTATTTCGTTTATGGGTAGAAAACTTCAACAACGCCGGGATGGAAACCGCCGAGGGCCGTTCCGCGAATCACGGACGCCGCGGCAAGAGCCTCCGGAACGCCCGCAAAAGGGCGGATCCGGATCGACGGGGACGCTTTACATGGTGGCCACCCCGATCGGCAACCTCGAGGACATGACGATCCGGGCGATCCGGGTGTTGAAAGAGGTATGTCTGATTGCGGCCGAAGATACGCGGCGGACACGGGTTCTCCTCGACAAGTATCAGATCGTCACCCCGTTGACCAGTCTCTATGATCAGAATGAGTTGAAGAAAAGCGGACTGCTCCTTGCGAGGCTGCAAGGGGGAGAGGATGTGGCCTATGTTTCTGATGCGGGAACACCAGGAATCTCCGATCCCGGATATATTCTGGTCAGGGAAGCGATCGCCCGCGATATCCGGATAGCACCGGTTCCCGGAGCATCGGCGCTGATCGCCGCTCTCAGCGTCTCCGGCCTGCCGATGGACAGCTTTGTTTTTCTCGGATTCCTGCCGTCAAAATCGGGGAAACGTCGACAGCTCTTGACCTCGCTCCATGACGAGGTCAAGACGCTCATCTTTTATGAATCCCCCCATAGGTTGCTGTCCTCCCTGCACGATATCGAAGAACTGCTGGGAGAACGGGAAGTGGTAGTTTCACGGGAAATAACCAAGATCTACGAGGAATTCCTGAGAGGGCCGGCCGGCGCGGTCATCAACGAACTGGGAGAGAAGGTGGTCAGGGGAGAGGTAACCCTCATAGTAGCCGGCAGCTCCGGGCGAGTGAAGGAGTATTCGGATGAGGAACTCCTTCATCGGTGCGAGGAGCTGCAGGAGAAGGGAGACGGCCTCTCACTTCGGGATATCGCGGACCGGATCGTACAGGAGACCGGGGTGTCGCGGAAGCGGATCTACCGTCTCCTACTATTCCCTTGACGGATTCGAAAAAAGTCCCTAAGCTGCGCTACGCTTCATCCCTACCCCCCCTCGCAGAGGTAGGCTTGTGATTGACACGGTACCGACTGTTACGAGGACATCATTTTCTTGAACTGTCGGCAGAGGTGTGATAACTGACGTCGGGGAAAAATATAAAACCAGCGGATATACGGCAATTTAGCGCAACAGGCGTCGTTTTGGCCGGATGAAGCAGGGAGGAGAACATGGCCGTTACGAAAGGGTTGCCCGGGGAAGACAGCAACAGGGTCATGATGATCGAGGGGCGCATGCTGAAACCGGAAGATCGGATTCTTGACCTGGCGGAGGTTCTGGAGGATTCGTCTGTTTCCCCGGCGGAGCGTCTTCCGGAGGGGAAGCCAAGACCCGAACGGATCTATGATCTTGTTGATGTCGTCGAGAAAAAACCCAAGATGGCGTTCGTCGATGCAGGTTTGCATGATGAAATCATGAAGCGGGCTGCGGAGATCGCGGAAAAGATTGCCCGGGAGGTCATTCCCGATGTTGCCGAGCGTATTATCCGTGAGGAGATCGAAAAGCTGAAAAGGGGTATATGAAGAGTATTCCGCTGCCGTCAGTCTTTTTTTTTCTTTTCGCGATCATGATCGGTTTTCCTATAGTTTCTCTTGCCGAGGATGTTACGCCTACCCAGACTGTGGAAACAGAGGGAAGCGCTCGGATTACCGGTAGTGATCTCGCCCGGGCTAGGAATGAGGCCGTTCGGGATGCCCTGCTGAAGGCGGTTGAACAGGTGGCTGGCCGTTGGCTCACACCACAGGAAGCGGCAAGGAAATCCGCGGTGCTCAAGGAGCAGATCACCGACCGGGCCGAAGGATTCATTCAGGAATATCGCATTGTTTCCGAGATGACCGCATTTGATCTCTACACCGTGGCGATTCGGGTGACTGTCTTGGCGGACAGCATCAGGAACGATCTCCGGGGGCTCGGGTTGATCGGGCAGACACAGCTTAAACCGCCCGTGAATAGAATTTCCCTGACCATACGGGGGATCCGTACGTACAGCGATTATCTCAGATGCCGAGGAGTGGTAAAGGAAAAGATACCGGAGATCCGGGAGATCATTCTGCGCGAGGCATCATGGGGTCTGGCCCGTTTTGATATTGCGGCAGAAGCAACGACCCAGACGATGGCCGAACGGCTTCAGGATAAACTGGCGGTGGAAATTCAAATGCAGGATGACCAGATCCTGGAAGTCCATCTCAGGTGAAGGGGTATACGAGATAATGGTGAAAGCAGTCAACCCGTTATTGTTTTTCCTGGCGGCTGTTCTCCTTGCCGGCTGTGCCGCAACTATTCCGCATGTGATCGTGCCCGATTACGGTAAACGGGGAATGCGGCTCATCGCCGTGATGCCCATCATCAACAGCTCGTCCGATCCGAAGTCGGCAGAGATGCTGCGGAGCAAGCTCGTCGAAGAACTCTATTTCAAGGGCTATCCCAAAATCCCGGTGAAAGTGATCGATGAGAAGCTGGTCCGCTCTTCCCCCCGGAGGCGGGGGGAAGGTATCTCCGCAGGTGATCGGAGAAATGCTCCACGTGGACGCAGTCTTGTACCCCATCCTGAACGAAAGCGGGATGGGGCGCGGTATCTTATATGCCGCCACCGCGGTGGAGGCTGAATTTGAGCTGTTCAGCGCGAAAACGGGAGAGAGCCTCTGGCATGTTCAGCACCGCGTAGTCCACCGTAATTGGGGTTTCTCACGCAAACAACTGGAATTGAAATCATCACAGGTTTATGAGCCGGCGCTTCAGGAGGTCGTAAACCGGGCACTGGAAACATTGCCTGACGGCCCTGATGCCATCGGTTCCTGACTCTGATTTTTGCGAGAATAACCATGAACAGGAAGAGGATCGCGAAATCTGATGCCGGTGAGAACTGAACCATGAATATCCCGAATCTTCTGACGCTCCTGAGAATCATTCTGGTACCGATCATTGTCATCCTTCTCATCCAAGGTTCGTTCATCAAAGCGCTGATCGTGTTTCTTGTAGCGGGCATTTCCGATGCTCTCGATGGATTTCTTGCCAGGGTCCTGCATCAGCAGACCGTACTCGGAGCCTATCTGGATCCGATCGCCGACAAGGCGCTTCTGGCAAGCTCCTTTATAACGCTGTCGGTTCTGCACATCATTCCGGGGTGGCTGACGGTGATCGTGATAAGCAGAGACTTCATCATCCTGCTCGGCATCTCCGTGCTTTCCATGATGTCGATTCCCGTGCAGATCCGACCGGTTTTCGTCAGCAGGGTCACCACTGCCCTGCAACTGGTTACTGTGCTGATGGCCCTTTCCACCCGCTGCCTCCCCGGTAACCTCAATGAATTGTGGCTATTGGCCATCTACTGGGTAACTGCCCTTTTTACCATCATTTCCGGTCTGAATTACATGGCGAGGGGTGTGGCTCTCATCAATCGCGCAGGAAAAGAGTGATATTTGCCTTGACATCACTGTATTTTCTTGTTAGATAGATCACCCTTTCCGGGGGGAGGATTTTCTATAGGCACGTAGCTCAGGGGGAGAGCGCCATCCTGACGCGGTGGATGTCCAGGGTTCAAATCCCTGCGTGCCTACCATTCACATAACGCTGCCTTCCCGAAAGGGAAGGAAACGGTCGGGTATGGTGGATCCGGAAAGGCGTCTGTAGCGGGCGGCAGATCTTGATGAGGGCATCATCGCATAGTGCTGATGCCCTTTCTTCATAGGAAGCGGTATATGGTGCAGCAGATAAAAATAATCCTGCCGGATGGAAAAGAGTCTTTCTATCCGCTCGGAATTACGGTAAAAGAGGTACTTGCCGGCTTGGGGGAAGAAGCTCGCCTCTGCGGTTGCCGCGAAAGTGAACGGGACGCCGGTCGACCTGAGCCACTCCCTGGCCGGCGATGCCGCCATCGAGCTGATCGATGCCGCTTCACCGGAGGGACTTTCCATTCTCCGCCACAGCATGTCTCATGTCATGGCACAGGCGGTACAGGATACCTTCGCCGGTGTACAGGTTACCATCGGACCTTCCATTGAAGATGGTTTTTATTACGATTTTGAATACGCCGAGAGCTTCACGCTCCTGGATCTTGAACGGATCGAATCCCGGATGCGGGAAATTGCCGCCGCGGATTACCCCTTCGAACGCAGGGAGGTGAGCCGCGAAGAGGCCGTGGATCTCTTCAGGAATAAGGGTGAACACTACAAGGTAGAACTCATCAATGACCTGCCGGCGGACGTGAAGACGGTCAGTCTCTATACCCAGGACGGCTACCTCGATCTCTGCCGCGGGCCGCATGTCCCGTCGACGGGGATGATCCGGGCCTTCAAGCTCCTCAATGTGGCCGGCGCCTACTGGCGCGGTGACGAACGCAACAAAATGCTCCAGCGCATCTATGGGACCGGCTTTGCGACGCAGGAGGCGCTTGATGAACACCTGCGGCTTCTGGAGGAGGCGAAAAAGCGGGACCACCGCCGTCTCGGCAAGGAACTGGATCTCTTCCAGCTCAACGACGAGGCGGGTCCCGGTCTTGTCATCTTTCATCCGAAAGGGACCCTGCTGCGAACCCTTATCGAGGAGTGGGAGAGAAAAGAGCACCTCAAGCGGGGCTATGATCTGGTGATCGGACCCCAGATCCTCAAGGTCGACCTCTGGAAGCGGTCGGGTCACTTCGATCATTACCGGGAAAACATGTATTTCACCGAGGTGGATGAACAGACCTATGGGATCAAACCCATGAACTGCCTTGCCCACATGCTGATCTACAAGGCAAAGATCCGTTCCTACCGCGATCTGCCGTTGCGCTATTTCGAACTGGGAACGGTCCACCGCCATGAAAAGGCGGGGGTGCTGCACGGCCTCATGCGGGTTCGCCAGTTCACCCAGGATGACGCCCACATCCTCTGCACGCCGGCACAGCTCAACAGCGAGATCCGGGCGATCGCCGATTTTGTCGGTTATGCCATGGGGATCTTCGGATTCGAATACGAGGTGGAGCTCTCCACCCGTCCGGAGAATTCCATCGGTTCGGATGAGGACTGGGAGCTCGCCACGCAGTGCCCTGGAGGGTGCTCTTCGGGACAACGGCATGACCTATGAGGTAAACGAAGGCGATGGCGCCTTCTATGGACCGAAGATCGATTTCAAGCTGAAAGACGCGCTGAAGCGCAAGTGGCAGTGTGCAACCATCCAGTGCGATTTTACCCTCCCGGAGCGGTTTGACCTGAGTTATATCGGCGAGGATGGGGAGAAACACCGTCCGGTCATGCTCCACAGGGTGATCCTTGGCGCCATTGAGCGGTTCATGGGTGTGCTCATCGAGCACCATGCGGGGGCGTTTCCGCTCTGGCTGTCGCCCGTGCAGGCCGTTTTGGTGACCGTGACGGATAACCATATCCCTTATGGTGAGGAGGTCCGGAGTCGTCTTCTCGCTGCGGGCATTCGGGTAGAGGGTGATTTCCGGAATGAAAAACTGGGCTACAAGATCCGTGAGGCGCAGATGCAGAAAACACCCTTCATGCTGGTGATCGGTGATCGGGAAGTGGCATCCGGCCAGGTTTCTCCGCGGCAGCGGGACGGACAGAATCTCGGTTCCATCGGCGTGGACGCATTCGTTTCCCTTGTCCGCGAACAGTGTGCACAGTTCAAATAGTTTGAAAAAAAAGTGTTTGGAGGTGACCCATAGCTAAGGATTTAAGGATCAACCGTGAGATCAGGGCTACATCGGTCCGAGTGATCGATATGGATGGGGAGCAGTTGGGGGTTCTTTCTCTGACGGATGCCTTGGCGGAAGCGGCCAAGGCGGGTCTCGATCTGGTGGAAGTTTCCCCCACCGCGGCGCCGCCTGTCTGCAGGATCATGGATTATGGAAAATTCAGATACCAGCAGAGCAAGAAGATTCAAGTCTCCAAAAAGAGCCAGACGGTCATTCAGGTCAAGGAGATCCGTCTCCGACCAAAAACGGAGGAACATGATCTGGAGGTCAAGATCAAACATGTAAAAAAGTTTCTTGAACAGCACAACAAGGTAAAGATCTCCATGATGTTCCGGGGGCGAGAGATTGCCTATACCGAGATTGGCAGGAAGATCATGGAGGATGTCAAGAACACCCTTGCCGATGGCTGCGTGATAGATCAGCAGCCGAAACTGGAAGGGAGAAGCATGGTCATGATCCTCTCGCCGAAGAAGTGAGTGGGCATTCGGAAAGCCGAATGTTCCGAATGATGGGTCGTCTCCGTTAATAAGTTTATATGCCTGAACCGGCAGACGGTTCAGTATCTTTACAGAGAGGTGATGGAATGCCAAAAATCAAAACCCACAGGGGTGCTGCAAAGCGATTTTCCGTGACAGGAACGGGGAAAATCAAGAGACACAAGGCCAATACGAGCCATATCCTGACGCCGAAAACGACAAAAAGCAAGAGACAGTTGAGAAGATCGGCCATTCTTGACAAGACGAATGAAAAGGCGATCAGAAAGTTGATCCCGTATCTGTAGCCGACTGAACGTTATTTTGTTATCTGGATATTTCAACGAGATGAGGAGATAAAGCAATGCCGAGGGTAAAGAGAAGCATGACGGCTCACAAGAAGAGAAGAAAGATCCTGAAAGCGGCAAAGGGATTTTTCCTTTCCCGGAGCCGGCTGTTGAGAACGGCCACGGAGGCCGTGAACCACGCGATGGCCTATGCCTACCGGGACAGAAAGGTCAGGAAAAGGGATTTCCGGAAGCTCTGGATCACTCGTATCAGTGCCGCCGCGCGCATGAACGACATCACCTATAGCCGCCTGATCAGCGGTATGCACAAGGCCGGTGTTGAAATCGACCGGAAGGTCCTCTCCGAGCTCGCCATTCATGATCCCCGCGGATTTTCGGAAATTGTGACCATAGCAAAGGGTGATCGGACGGCATGACGGGAGAGCTGGAGGCGCTTCGAGAACAGGCGGAGGCCGAGCTTCGGAAAGTCGAAACGGAAGAGGAACTCCTGGCAATCCGTACCCGGTATCTCGGCCGGAAGGGCCTTCTGACCGGACTGCTGCGCAATATCGCCAATGTGCCTCCCGAAGAGAGGCCCCAGTTCGGCAAAGATTGCAATGAAGTCAAGGAAGGGCTCTCCGCCAGGATCGATCAGATTCTTGCAGGAATGGCCTCATCGAAACGGGATGAAGCCCTCCTCTCGGAGCGCATTGATGTCACGCTGCCCGGCAGAGGTGTCCGTTACGGCCGCATCCATCCGGTAACCCAGGTGCGGGAAGAGATCTGCCGAATCTTCGCCGGTCTCGGATTTTCCGTAGTGGAAGGGCCGGAAGTCGAGCTGGATTACTATAACTTTGAAGCGCTGAACATTCCCAAAGAGCATCCTGCGCGGGACATGCAGGACACCTTCTACGTCGAGGATAACATCGTCCTGCGCACCCATACCTCGCCGGTTCAGGTCCGGATCATGGAAAAGACGAAACCGCCGGTGAGAATCCTCTCTCCGGGCCGCGTCTATCGACGGGATTCGGACATCTCCCATACCCCCATGTTTCATCAGATAGAAGGCCTCCTCGTAGACAGGGGCATCACCTTCGGTGACCTGAAGGGGGTCCTGACCGTTTTCCTCAAGCAGGTGTTCGGTGAGGAGACGGCGCTTCGGTTCCGTCCCAGCTTTTTCCCCTTTACGGAACCGAGTGCGGAGGTCGATATCCAGTGCGTCATATGCCGCGGCCAGGGATGCCGGGTCTGCGGGCAGAGCGGTTGGCTGGAGATCCTCGGTTCGGGAATGGTGGACCCCGAGGTGTTCAAGAATGTCGGTTATGATCCGGAAGAGGTCACCGGTTTTGCCTTCGGCCTCGGCCTGGAGAGGATTGCCATGCTCAAGTTCGGGATTACGGATATCCGTCTTTTTTTTGAGAACGATCTGAGATTTCTGGAACAGTTTTGACCGATCCGGGAACCGGGGATGAAACGGGGCAGGCCTTACCCTGAACCCGCGTCGCTGCCCGGTAACCTGTCCAAGAGAAAATCCTTATGCTAGTCAGTCTGAAATGGCTCAGAGATTACGTGGATGTTGATGTCTCGCCGGCGGAGCTCGCCGAACGGCTGACCATGGCGGGGCTGGAAGTGGATTCCGTGAAAGAAACGGGGCCGGCCTTCAGCGGGGTCGTGGTGGCAAAGATCCTCTCCCTGAAACCCCATCCCAATGCCGATAAACTTGTCGCTCTGCGAGCTCACCACGGGAGATGCGGTCTATCCGGTCGTCTGCGGCGCCCAAAACATCCGCATCGGTGATTGTGTCCCCCTGGCGCTCGTCGGAGCGACGCTGCCGGGCGATCTTCTCATCCGGAGTTCGCGAATCAGGGGCGAGGCCTCGGAGGGAATGCTCTGTTCCGAGGAGGAACTCGGGATCGGTGATGACGCCTCGGGGATCATGATCCTCCCGTCCGGCCTTCCGTTGGGAAAAGAGCTGGCGGATGTCCTCAACCTGCGGGATACGGTTTTCGATATCGGCGTGACGCCGAACCGCTCCGATTGTCTTTCCGTCGTCGGCGTGGCCCGTGAATGGGCGGCCATCGCGGGGAAGGAGCTGCGCTACCCGCCCGTCGAAGTGATCGAGACCGACGAGGACATTACGGGGATCACCTCCGTTTCCATCCTCGATCCGGATCTCTGCCCGCGGTACACGGCGCGGATCATCAAAAATATCCGGATCGGACCGTCTCCCTTCTGGATCAGGCAGAGGCTGGAGGCGGGCGGACTTCGCCCGATCAATAATATCGTGGATGTGACCAACTTCGTGATGATGGAGCTTGGTCAGCCCCTGCATGCCTTTGATTTCCGTTTCCTGGAGGAGGGGAGAATCGTGGTCCGGAGGTCCCGTGCGGAGGAGCGGTTCGTTTCACTCGACGGGAAGGAACGGACCCTTCCCCCCGACACGCTCATGATCTGTGACGGCGTCAAGCCGGTGGCCATCGGCGGGGTCATGGGCGGTCTCAATTCCGAGGTCAAAGAGGATACGGAGACGGTCCTCCTGGAAAGCGCCTATTTCAACCCCGCATCCATCCGCAGAACCTCGCGGGCGATGGCCATGGGGACCGACGCCGCCTTTCGGTTCGAACGGGGGATCGATCCGGAAGGGGTGGTTCGCGCGCTCAACCGGGCGGCACGGCTTATGGCAGAGCTTTCCGGAGGGACTCTCTGCAGGGGGGTGATCGATCAATATCCCCAACCGGTCCCGGTAGCGCAGAGAATTCCCTTGCGCGTCAAGCGGGTGAGGGATATCCTCGGAACAGCGGTGCCCGAAAGGAAGATGGTTCGCGTCCTGAAAAGCCTGGAGATGACCGTGGAGCCTGACGGAAAAGGGCGATACGCAGTCACCCCCCCGACCTGCCGGGTCGATATCGCACGGGAGATCGATCTCATCGAAGAGATCGCCCGGCTGTACGGGTATGACCGGGTGCCGGTGACCCTTCCCGCCGTGTCGGTGATCGCCGGGATAACGCAGGAGAAGAGTACGGTCGAAGAGCGGCTCCGGAAAATCATGACCGGCGCCGGTTATACGGAGGTGATCAACTACAGCTTCATCTCTCCGGAAGCCGTTGATCAGCTCGGCCTGGGAGAAAAGGACGAGCGGCGCGGCCATGTCATGATCAGAAATCCGCTGACGGAAGAACAGGCGGTCATGCGGACGACGATGGCCTACAGCCTTCTGCTCAACGCTAAAAGAAACGCGGATTGCGGCCGTTTCGATCTCAAGATCTTCGAGGTGGGCAGGACCTTTATTCGGCGCGGTGAAGGGAAGCAGCCCCTCGAACAGAACCGCATGGCCTGTCTCATCACCGGTCTGCGTTATGAAGACCGATGGCATTCGCGGGATTTACTGGCGGATTTCTATGATCTGAAGGGATGTGTCGAAAACATGCTGGATGTGCTCCGGATTCCCTCTCCCTCATTCCGGTCCGGAATTCACGAGACCATCCTGCATCCGGGAAAATCCTGTGGAGTCTTCAGTGGGAACGAGATGGTCGGTTTTCTGGGGGAGATCCATCCGGATCTCCAGGCCCGCCTGGATCTGCCGGGAAAGATCGTCGTGTGCGAGATGGATCTGGATCTCCTGGCGGCTCATTTTTCCGCGAAGATTCCCTTCCGCACTATCCCCCGGTTTCCCTCCAGTTCACGGGATGTGGCCTTTCTGATCCGTCGTGATCGGGAGGCGGAAGAGATGCTCCGGCTGGCGGCTGATTCCCATGAAGAATTACTTGAAAAAGTTCAAATTTTTGATGTATATGAAGGGCGAAATATCCCTGCAGGGATGAAGAGCTTAGGATTGCGGTTTTCCTATCGCTCGGTAGATCGGACATTGACGGATGATGAGGTAAATGAGGTCCATGGGAGGATTGTGCAGAAGATCACTCATGTGACAGGGGCATCAATAAGATAAAGGACAGACCAATCGGGAATCAAAGGAGGAGGCAAGCAATGACAAAGATCGATATCATTCAGGACGTGTACGAAAAACTGGGATTTTCGAAGAAAGATTCGGCGAGGATCGTCGAGTCGGTCTTCGATATTATCAAAAACAGCCTCACGAAGGGTGAGAAGATCAAGATTTCCGGGTTCGGAAATTTCGTCGTCAAGGAGAAAAAATCCCGGCGGGGAAGAAATCCTCAGACCGGTGATGAGATCGCCATCTCTGCCCGAAGAGTGCTGACCTTCAAGTCCAGTCAGGTTCTTCGCAAGGCGCTCAACGACTGATCCGACATCCGGATTGAATCCAGCCGCGAGCCCATTTATCGCGGCCAGCCGCGGGGTAGGCGAGTGAAAACTGAATGGTCTGTTCCTTACGGAGCGGAGATTCTCCGCAGCTTGCTGCGGAAGGCCTCAATTTCGGAAGTGGGTGAATCACAAGCCGGATGCGGGGACTTCAGGACATCATGCATGATATTGGGATTTGATTATGGATGGGTCGATTCCCGATAAGTCTTATTTCCGGATCGGTGAAGTCAGCAGATTGTTGCATGTTCAGCCTTACGTGATCCGCTACTGGGAATCGGAATTCAAAACGGTCAGGCCAATTCGCACCAGATCTGATCAGCGACTCTATCGGTACAGGGATGTGGAGGAGCTCCTGCTGATTCGGAAACTCCTGTATAAAGAGAATTTTACCATCAATGGAGCCAGGAAACAGCTCCGGAAGATGCGGGGCGAGGAGGGATGTCCTGCAAAAGACGGGCGGGAAGAGATCCTCGCGGAAGTAGAGAAGGGATTGCGGCAGATAAGAGACCTCCTTAGGTAGTCAAGGCCTCAACAGCACAATCAAGAAAAAAGGCCGATGGAAACCCTCCGGTTTCGAATCGGCCTTTTGCTTTTGTGTGGTAGGCCTGTCCTGTCTGCCCTCCTTGCCGGCAGCAAGGGGAAAACAAGCGAGATGACGAGAGGCGCGCTACTTCTTACTGGCCCGCTTGGAAGCCTTCAGCGGATTGACTTTCTGGGTCGTTTCCTTGACCTCTACTTTAATATGCGTGGCCGTCGGGCATTTCCCCGTTCGCCACTTTCCGGCCGGATCCGGATAAACCCGGCAGTACTTTCCCGTTGCACAGTCGATGATCTTGCCGCATCCTTCACAT
Source organism: uncultured delta proteobacterium (assembly GCA_963817385.1). Classification (GTDB taxonomy): domain Bacteria; phylum Desulfobacterota; class Syntrophia; order Syntrophales; family UBA5619; genus JAKAFS01. The sequence continues at coordinate 179,986 of CAWFOM010000008.1, read as the reverse complement.
TTATCGATGATGGACAGGCAGCTGCCTCCGTTGAATCCGCAACCCTTCTTCGTCATGAAGCCGCACTCGATGCCGCTTTTGATGGTTTGACAAATCATGTTCATCTCCTCTTTTTTGATAGGTATACAAAATCCTAAAAAAACCGACCCGCTTTCAAAACCATGGTTATGGCCAAGCGGGTCGGTTATTCCCTTTCTTCAAGGCGTGCTTTGCTATCAAAATTAAAACCCGATGTCAAGAAAAATTTTCTCCTGTGATAATTAGAAAAATAATATTGTGATTCCGGTATGAAAAGATATCGACACCGGATCGCCGGGAATGGCAGGGGGATACGATTCCCCGACAGGTTTCCAATCGGCAAACATATCTTGTCCGAACCGCTGAGAAATCGGTGTCGTCAGGGGGGTGAATTGATTGACTTCATATGTCTTTCATGGTAGGCAACGCCATCAATCAGTGCCGGAATGTACTTTGATTCTCCGTATGCACATGAGGAGAGAGGGCGCGTACGGCGCGATCGGTTGGCCTGATGTTCCCGGCGAGGGTAGTAAGCATGAAAAAAAAGGTGCTATTCCGCATTTTCCTGCGGTCACTGACAATTCAGACCTCCTTCAACTTCTACAGGATGCAGAGTCTGGGTTTCGCTTTTTCCCTGTTGCCTCTGACCCGTCAGGAATGTGATCCGCAACGTCGCTCGGCGTCACTCATGAGGCATCTGGAAATGTTCAATACTCATCCCTACCTCACCGGCCTGGTCATCGGCTCTGTGGTGAGGCTTGAGGAAGACGGTGATACCGAGGCGGCTGATCATCTGAAGAAGGCCGTCATGGGGCCGTATGCGGCGATAGGAGATCCCTTCTTCTGGGGGGCGTTGAGGTCATTTTCATCCGTCACCGCCGTTCTTCTGGCTCTGATGGGGGTTCTCCTGGCGCCCTTGGTGCTTCTGATTCTCCATAATCCTACCCACTTATGGGTCAGAGGAAAAGGGTTTATCGAGGGATACCGCCGGGGCAAAGGGAGCATCGACTTTATCCGTATGTTGGACCTCCCTGGAGTAGCCGGGAAAATACGGCTTCTGTCGCTTACGCTGATCGGTATCCTCTCGGCTGTGGCCGGGGAGATGTTCTACCGTTCCTGGACTTTCCTCCCCGAAATTCCGGTGAAGGCGGTTGTGCTGGTCCTGATTATCCTGTGTTTTACCGGGGTTCGCAGAGGAATTTCTCCCGTTACGGTCCTCTACGGGATGATGCTTTTATGCATGGTTCTATCCATATAATATGGTCGAAATCAGAACGTTTGAAATCACGAATCAGCTAGGCATTCATGCCAGAGTTGCCGCTAAATTAGTCGAAACCGCCAATCGTTTTCAGTCGGAGGTATTATTGGAGAAGGATGGTGTCGAGGTCAACGGACGGAGCATCCTGGGGATTCTCACCCTGTTCTGTCCCTACGGGAGCCGGCTGACGGTTCGTACGGAGGGTGTCGATGCACGGGAGGCGATGGAGGCTTTTGTTCGGCTGATTACCGCTAAATTCGGAGAGACGTGATGGCACCGTGACCTGTCCGGTGTTTGATCGAAGAGGATAAGGGTTCCATGGATACTGATGATCTGAAGAAAACTTTTGTCATGAAGGGGATCGGCGTTTCTCCGGGTATTGTGATCGGCAAGGCCTATCTTTTCGACCGGCTCGATGCGCACGTTCCTTTCTATAAACTGAGTGATCCGGGGCTGATTACCAAGGAGATTCGGCGCTTCCGCAAGGCGCTCCGGGAGTCGGTAAAACAGCTTCTTGAGCTGAAGAATACGCTTAGTGATCTTGGCGGAGGCATGGATCCGCTCTATATCATCGATGTCCACATCATGATTATGAAGGATCGGAAATTCATCGACCGGACCATTCAGAATATCCGGGAGATGTCCGTCAATGCTGAATGGGCAGTCCGTATGACCGTCGACAAATACCGGGAGATTTTCGACAGGATGGATGACGACTACCTTCGGGGTCGCATCAGCGATATCCAGTATGCCGGACAGCGGATCCTGGCAAATCTCGCCGGGAAAAAACGAGTAGTTCTCGACATGGGAGAAAAGGTCGTCATCATCGCCGCCGATCTTTCGCCAGCGGATACGGCGCAGATGAAGATCGACAAGGTGCTGGGGTTCGCGACGGACATTGGGGGGAAGACCTCCCATACGGCGATCGTGGCCCGGTCGATCGAGATCCCTGCCGTAGTCGGTCTGGAGAATATCACCCGGGCCGTCCGGACCAATGACGATATCATCATCGATGGTTCCGCCGGTGTCGTGATCGTCCATCCCGATCCGGAGGTGCGCAAACGGTACGAAGACAAGAAGAGACTCTATGAGGAGGCTCAAGACGATCTGCTGGATTATGCAAGACTTCCGGCGGTGACGAAGGATGACTACCGTGTGGAAATTGGCGGCAACATTGAATTTGTCGAAGAGATCCCCTCCGCTATCGCTCATGGCGCAGACGGGATCGGGCTTTACCGGACGGAGTTCCTCTACATCAACCGTGAAGAACTTCCCAGCGAAGAAGATCATCTCGCCAACTACCGTTCCGTAGTTGGTGTCAAAGGCCTTTGCTGGTCTACGATCCGCACGTTCGACCTGGGCGGCGACAAGTTCTTCCCGGATCAAAAGCATATCCGTGAATTAAATCCCCAACTGGGTCTCCGGGCCATCCGTTTCTGCCTGAAGGAGTTGGAACTCTTCAAGATCCAACTCCGGGCGATTCTTCGGGTGAGCACCCAAGGGAAGATCAGGGTCATGTTTCCGATGATTTCGGGTATCGAGGAGATCCGAGAAGCCAAGCGGATCTTTTCCGAAGTAAAAGATGAATTGCTGGCCAGAGGGGAATCCGTGGGTACGGATATCGAGATTGGTGTTATGATCGAAGTCCCCTCGGCGGTGATCGTTGCCGAAGAACTGGCCAAAGAAGTGGATTTCTTCAGCATCGGAACCAACGACCTCATCCAGTATGTCCTGGCAATCGACAGGATCAATGAACGGGTTACCTACCTGTATGAACCGCTCCATCCGGCCGTCCTGCGCCTGATCAAACATGTTGTAGAAATCGGTCATAAGTCGGGGATCAGGGTGGCAATGTGCGGGGAGATGGCGGGAGAGCCGGCATATACCATGATCCTGCTGGGGCTGGAGCTGGATGAATTGAGTATGAATCCGTTGGCTATCCCCCGGGTAAAGAAGATCATCCGGGGATCAACGCTGAAGGAGTCGAAGACCCTCCTGAACAAGGTGATGACCCTTTCCTCCACTGCGGAGATCCGGGCTTTTGTGGATGCAGCCATGCGGAAACGCTTTCCGGAGGAATTTCAGGTGAACGGTCTGTGATAACCCCCGATAGATCCGGGGGAATGAGTCATGGGGAGTGGGAGAAGAGAGAGAATTTCATGCGTTTGAAGACAGACCCGGGGATTCTGCAGGCATTTTCGGTTATGGGGAGGGCCTGAGGGAGCATGTCCGTCCTGTCGACTGTCAGATCATGGACCACGGAGATCGGCGCATACTATGCGGGGAGTCTCTACCGTGAAGATAATTTTCCTCTCTCCCGACTGCTCCGGAAGGTGCTCTCCAAGGTTCGGATCACCGATGAGACGGCGGAAAAGCTCAAGGCGCTATCGGAAAAGGGGATCATCGTCTATGCACTGAAAGATAAAAGTCAACTCAACAGCCTGATCCTCAGGGAAATCTGCATACGGAAGGCGATTCCCCCTCCTGTTTACTGTCACGGTATCAACATGATCAGCTGGCAGCCGTTTCCCTTCGCCCTCCGGGTGATCATGTCCTATCTTTCTTATCGGATATTCAAAAAGACCACCCTCGATCCCGTTCAGTCGGGGTATCTCAAAGAACTTCTTCGTAGCAGGAAAAGCGCCATTATCCATCTCGGAGAATCGGAACTCTTTGAAAACCCTTTTGTTTCTAAGACCCTCTCCCAGCTGATGGAGGTGCAGGCAACCTTGGATGTGCCGATCTACCTCTGTCCGGAACTGATCACCTACGGGCGCAGAAGAGAAAAGGAAGAGGAAAGTTTGATCAACATCCTCTTCGGCCAGAGCGATGCGACCGACCCCCTGCGTCGGGTCATCACCTTCCTCAGGTATTCCAACAAAGCCTCGGTCATCTCCGCCGAACCGGTCAACCTTGCCGAGTTCATCAATACCGGTGAAGGTGCATCCCGCGAAGAGCTCGTCCGGCAGCTCCGCGGGGATCTGATAGCCCGGATCGATGAGGAAAAGGCGACGATCGTGGGACCTCTCCTGAAATCCCGTGAGGAGATTATCGGCATGGTCCTCAGGGACAGAGGTCTCGTGACCTTCATGGAAGAGATGGCGGTGAAGGCGAAAAAGACGAAGCGGGATTTTAACGCGGTCCGGAAGGAGGCAAGAATATACCTGGATGAGATCGCCTCCGATTATAGTGAGATCTTTGTAGAGATCTGGGACAGGATTCTCGACTGGCTCTGGAACAACATCTATGACGGTGTCGTGGTCGATGGCGAGGGTATAGCAAAAATCAGAAACGTGTCCAAGAAGATGCCCTTTGTCATTATCCCTTGCCACCGGAGCCATTTTGATTACCTCCTCCTTTCTCATATCTTCTACAAGAACAACATTCAGATGCCGTTCGTAGCAGCAGGGACCAATCTTTCTTTCTTTCCTATGGGATACATCTTCCGAAAATCAGGTGCATTCTTTCTACGCAGGAGCTTCAAGGGAAACGATCTCTATGCCGAGGTTTTTACCAAGTATGTAAAGGTACTCCTGAAAGAGGGGCTGCCTTTGGAATTCTTCATTGAGGGAGGGCGCAGCCGGACGGGGAAGATGGTGATGCCCAAGTACGGACTCCTCTCGATGATCATCCAGGCCTATCAGGAAAAGGCCTGTGATGATCTGGCGGCTATCCCCGTCTATATCGGATATGACCGGGTGGTCGAGGAGAAGGCGTATCTTCAGGAGCTCGGAGGCACCCCCAAGGAGAAGGAGCGGGCGACCGAGATGATCAAGAGCAGCAAGCTGCTCCGGAGACGGTACGGTCGCGTCTACATGAATGTCGGGGACCCGATCCTGCTTAAATCCTACCTTGCGAGCCAGGAAAAACCCCTGGAGGAGATGACCGTTGAAGAGAGGCAGAGTCTTTACCGTCGGATCGGCTATACCATCGTTCGGGCGATCAACAAGGTGTCGGTGGTGACCCCCTTTGCGCTGACGGCCGTGGGTCTCCTTTGTTACGACCGGAGAGGGATCTCGTTGGGAGAACTCAGGGAGGTTTTGGAGTTGTTTTACGACTATCTCGCGTTCCGCAAGGTTTCTTTCGCCATGACCTTCGCCGACAGGGAAAAGGCGGTCACCGAAGCCCTGCACCTCTTCAATCAGTCGGGGCTCATCTCCCGCATGGGGACGGAAGAAGAGGAAGAAGAAGTTGAGGAGATCGTCTATTCTCTCGAGGATGACAAACGGATGAATCTCGAGTATTACAAAAACAATATCCTCCACTATTTTCTCCCAATGAGTTTTGTTGCAATGTCAGTATTGACGAGTTCAGAGGATATGGTCCCCATCAATCGGATCAGCGATGACTACTCCTTTTTCAAACGCCTCTTCCGCCATGAATTCATCTTTGACGATCAGAAAAGTGATGGGGAAGAGGTAAGGGAGGTCCTTGCCTATCTGCGCGATAGGGGGATGATTGCCGGTTTCGACAAGGATGAGAAGGCCTGGATTGAGGTGAAGGGGCGGGGCCGGACCAACCTCCTCCCTTTTGCGGGTCTCATCCACAATTATATGGAATCCTACTGGGTGGTTGTTCGGGGAGCGTACTATCTCCGGAAGGGGCCGAAGGCGGAACGGGATTGGCTGAAAAATATCCGGGGTCTCGGGGCGAGGATGTACCGGAAGGGAGAAATCCGGAGGGCGGAGGCCCTGTCTCAGTCCAATTATCAAAGCGCCATACGGTATCTGCAGGATGTAAACATCATCTCCGTAACGGAGGTGCAGGATAAGGGAGAAAAGCGTCTCACCAATAGATACGTCCTGACGGGAAACAAGGTGCAGCTGGAATCCCTCCGCCGCAGGCTGTTCAAGTTCCTCTAATCATCTCCTCATCGTCCATTGCCGGAATTTCATTATTTTTCGCCAGTATTAAATGCCGGACGGAGCGACCCCGATAGACGGCGGCATCGCCCATCTCCTCTTTGATCCTCAGCAGCCGGTTGTACTTCGCCTCGGGCACGGAGGTCCGTCCGACGATTCCCGAAAGCAGGGTTTCCTGGGCTTCCACGGTCGGGTTGCCGCGCGAATCCAGGATCTCCCGGGCATTGATATTGATGATTTCTGTCATAACGGCCTCCTTCTGGCTGGGCTGTGCATGCAATTTCGGGAATGATTGAAAAGATGCGGCGGATCCTGCCCGCTGCCTGGGGTATTTCCATACCAAATGGATGTGATTATCAATGCGATAGACGGCGGCGGCACCGATGAAAGTTTCTTGATAACCGGGTCGATCTCGGATAGAATTCATGAATCATGGTAACGGGATTTGGGGGATGATGCCGGAAGAAAAGCGATCGAGGTTGTTCCTGCATCTGAAAAAGTGGCTGGAGAAGGCGGTCATGGATTATGGAATGATCGCCGGGGGAGACCGCGTACTGGTAGGCGTCTCAGGCGGGATGGACAGCATGTCACTCCTCGATTTGCTCAACACCCCGATGGTCACCGTCCCCTCTTTTTCGATACTCGCCGTAAATATTGACCCCGGCTTCGATTCGAGTTACGCGGGCTATGATACGCTGCAGGGATATCTGCGGGAGGGCGCCTACCATTACGTCATGGAAAAAACGGACATCGGGCCTCTCTCCCACAGTGACTACAACCGAAAAACCCCCTGCTTCCTCTGCTCGCGTCTCCGGCGGAAGCGGATCTTCGAGATTGCTGCCGAGAAAGGATGTAACAAGATCGCCTTCGCCCACCACCGGGACGACATCATCGAAACCCTACTGATCAATCTATTCTACGGGCGGGAGATCAGCACTATGGTCCCGAACCAGACGATCTTCGGAGGGGAGATGCGGATCATCCGTCCGCTGGCATACATCCGGGAGGATCTGGTCAAAAAGTACGGGAGGGAGAGGGGATTCCCGGTCATCGAGAACGGCTGCCCCACAAGCAGGACCTCCCGGAGGCGCTACGTCAAGGGACTCCTCGGCGAGTTGGCGAAAGATAATCCCCGCATCCGGGAGAATATCTGGAAGGCGATGGGGCACGTGAAACCAGATTACCTGCCGGCGCGGATCGACGGCCCATAAGCGCGGACATATGCAGGGGCGGAATGGCCGCCCCGCGAAGGGAATGGAAGGACAGGAGTCACCGTGGCAAGGAAGGAATCCGGGGAAAAGCCGATCTGCTCGAACAAACGGGCCAGGATGAACTATTTCATCGAGGAGACCTATGAGGCGGGGATCGCCCTCGTGGGTACGGAGGTGAAGGCCCTCCGGGACGGCCGGGCGAACCTCAAGGACGGCTACGCCCTGGTCAAGGACGACGAGCTTTTCCTCTACGACCTTCACGTCAGCCCCTACTCGCACGGCAACCGGGAGAATCATAACCCGCTTCGCATCCGCAAACTCCTCATGCACAAGCGGGAGATCCGGCGGCTGTACGGCAAGTCTCAGGAGCGGGGGCTGGCCCTGATCCCGCTGAGGATGTATTTCAAAAACGGGAAAGTCAAGGTAGAGATCGGCGTCGGCCGGGGGAAGAAACTCTACGACAAGCGGGAGGACATCAAGCTCAAGGAGGACCGTCGGGCGATCGAGAGGGGCCTCCGGGCGAAGAACCGGGATTCGTGAGGGTGACCGCCCCCGTATCGGCGGGAACCGGATCATGCGGCTTGACTTCCCGTGGTGGGCGACATATATTAGACTTGTTCATTCACATCGCTTCACATCCGTGGGGGCGTCACGGTTTCGACGGGGATGCATGAAGCTGCATAAGCGTACCGAGGTTCCTACAGGCCTCGTTAAACAGGTAGGACAATATAATCGCAGACAACTACGATTACGCTTTAGCCGCTTAGTCGGCTAACGTCTCCCCGGCTTCGCCTGTCGGGCCGGTTCGGAGGCGTCATACTGGCAGGATAACTGATCTCTCACGCCTGGGGGGAGAGGGGCGAAAACCTAAAACAGGATAGCGACCGAGGGATCCTGCTTCCGGGAGCCTTCGAGAGCGAAAACTAAAACAGAAGATACGTACGTAGAAAGTGCAGCGGAAGGTTTCCGGACGCGGGTTCAACTCCCGCCGCCTCCACCATGATATCAATAACTTAGATTGTTTTTCTCGGTATCAGCCCCTTGTCGGTTTTGTCAATGGAAATGGCTGATGTGCTTTGCCTGTGCGCTCGTCTCGCGGCCTTTGTCACCGATCTGTGACGGACGGATCATGACCCGGCTTGCCGCTATACGGTATTCTGGGATATCATCCATCATTTTGATGTAGTGAGGGTGCCCGGCCCAGAAATACCGCCATCCGATGTCTGATCATCACAGAAGTGCATTTTGGAGGATCAATTGATTCCGGCAAGCGCAGGCAGCCCGTCGAGCATCATACCGTCTGAAGTACCGTTGAGCTGAAAACCCACAATATTTCTGTCCGATGAGTAGGCAATATACGTGGCGCTGCTGATATCCTGCGAAAAGATCGCCTCCGCGAGATTGACCACCTTGGCACGGCCACTGACAGGGAGCACCTGAGTGGCCACGGCAGTTCCATTGTCGTTATAGGCGGTCAGGGTAACGTACGCCGCGCTGTCTTCCGTGTTGACAAAGGCAATGCCGGTCCAGCCGATGTTCTCGATCTTGGCAAAGACGCCCGTCTTTGCACCTGTCCCACCTCCTCCTGAATAGGCCGCAAGCTGGCTGCCGTCGACAGTGCCAAAAAGCTCAAAGCCCGTGAGGGACCGCGTGGAGTCTATCTTGAACCACGCCGTCTGAGCGGGGAAGCCGAGTCCCGCAACCGTGCCGATATATTTTCCCTTCCCCGATAGAGAAAGAGTCTTGGGGGAAAGCGGGGTTCCTTGAGCAGTGTAGGGTGTCACGGTTATCGTACATGCCCATTCCCATGGGTTATAGGCCACAATGCCGGTCCACCAGCCATCACCGGCCACGTGGGGGTAGTATATGGTCGAGGCGGTGTTGCCGGTAAGGAGGATTCCGTCCATCTGGTTGCCGCCAAGGGTATTGCCAAAGAGCTCCAGTCCAATGATGCCGTTTGCATTGGTGATCACCGCCGATCGAATGTCCGGCTGGGATTGGTTATTGAACAGGCTGGTGATGGTGAAGACCTTGTGTTCGTTGGCATTGAGTGTGATACTCCTGCTCTCGCCATTGTCAAAGATAATGGTCAGTTCTTTCGTTGCCGAGGTTGTGTTCACAAGGATTACCTCGGTCCACCATTGAGCGTTTGAGGCTATGTGTGAGATATAGATGTTTGAGGTGTTCAGCTCTTTTACCGCAGGGGTTGCCGTTCTATAGATTCCTTCCTGGTAAAACTTTGTGTAGCCCTGGACTGCAGCAGAGGCTGTGTCAAAGATGATGTATCCTATGTTTATGTGGTTTGTAAACTCATCGGAAACGATGATTTGTCTCCTGCCGCGGGCAGAAAGCGTGACACCCCTGGTCTCTACGAGTTGACCTTCATCGCTCAAGGCCCTCAGGGTGCCGGTGACTGTTTGATCGCTTGTATTGATGATGGCGATCTCCGTTTGCCAGGGTAAGCTTGTGTCCACGTGGGGAAAGTAGAGAGACGTAATAGAGCCAGTCTGGGTAATGATATCCGCAGAGAAGGTTGCGGTCACAGCTTTGGCATCATTCATAACGACGGTGCAGGAAGCGCCAGTGCCGCTGCACGCACCGCTCCAGCCGGAAAAGGTTGAGCCCGCGGCGGGGGTGGCGGTAAGGGTGACACTGGTCCCGCTTGTGACAGACGCGCTGCAGGTAGGACCGCAATTGATCCAGCCTGGCCAAGAGCTTACCGTGCCGCTCCTGTTGCCACGCTTGCTTATGGTAAGTAAAGATGTCGGTGGGTTAGTTGTGACCAGACTCGTTTTGAAATTAGCTGTAATAGTAGTATTTGCATTCATTGTGACCGTGCAGAGCCCTGTTCCGCTGCATCCCCCTCCCGACCAACCGTCAAAGGTTGATCCGGCAGCAGCCGTTGCGGAAAGAGACACCACGGTGCCTGGGTTGTAGACAGCAAAGCATGTGTTACCGCAACTTATCCCGGGTCCCGATACTGTTCCCTGTCCCGGGCCAGGGTTCAAGGTCATGAGAAGATATTGCTGAGGGGATGTCATTAGGCTGACTTCATTTGAATATACGCTTTGATAACCGACAGCATTATAGGCGGTAACGGCAAAATAATATTTCTGTCCGTCAGATAGGTTGCTAACCGTATAGCTTGTTGTATTACCGACGTTGATGGCCTGTGAATAGGTACCGGAAGCCGTTCCGTAATGTATCATATAGCCGGTTACATCTGTGGAAATATCCGGTGGGTCCCATGCCAGGGTTGCTTGACCTGCGAGGGAGTTCGTTGGGGATACGAAAAAGCATAGGGTCAATAAAATAATTATGCTTGTAAATAGTTTTTTTATTAGGAGTACCTCCTTTTTACGTTAGCCGGGGATGTTCGTAACCCTCTAGGATGTACTGTTATTATCCGATAATATCCGTTCCATTCTGCTATTTCGGAGTACGTTGCGGAGAACCTTTGGTCCTTAAGGAATAGACCTTTCGTATTCTCCCGCCTATCGCGCGGCAAAGCCACGGAATAGGTGCTCACTGCCGGATGCAGACGCGCGTAAAGACAGATTGTTTCCTTTTACTTAGCAATTAGTGTAGTTACCTGAAGAAAACAATGAGAATTAAATGGAGGGACATTGATAGGGATAAGCTACTCATGAAGAGAGACTTGCCGCCGAAGACCATTCATCGAAGTTATGATGCCCCATTCCGTTACGGCGGGCATCATAAGAAACGCAGTTTTCCTCCATGGCCGTTTGACTGAAAGCTCTTGAGAAAGGATCGATCATGTTTGAACAAGATGGCCCTTATCATTATTCCCGTCGACCATCAAGATGAAAGAACGGGGATTGAAGCGGTAGAAACTCTATAACCCATGGAAAATTTGCTTGGAGAAGTCTTGCTAGCCGGAAACTCGAACGATCCTCAATTGATCATGCATTTAAGATCATGAAACATTGGATTACAACGGGTTCTTACTGCGTTGCGGGGATACCCATGTTTGCAATTCTGTCCTTAGTACGCTGAGGTAAAGCGCAAAAAGTATGGACTTCCTGTAGATCATCTAGGCTATCAATAAGTAATGATTCCATCTTACGGCCAGCCCCTCTTCCTATCCTGAGAAGGCACATAATGAAAAAAATGCTTAAAATCACAAGCAATAAAACAATCATTAAAATCATCTCTCCTCCTCCATAAGATCACTTCGGGGAAATTTCCGGATTTCAAATTCTGCGGTGATGCTCATTTTGTTATTGGCGCTCATGCTGTTTAGTTCTACAAAATTCGTACCATCCTCATTTCGGCAAGCGTATCAATTCGATATTAAAGGTATTTTAACGAGATGGATGGACTGGACGGATGGAGTCACGAAGGATATTTCCTTCATAGGTATATTCGTTATTGACCCGCAAGGTGATTGAAATGGTTTCTTACTATCTAGAATATTTACAATTTTTATATGATGGAAATATCATACGCCAGCATTTCAATCTTTGCACGGGTGAAGGAGGATGTGAATACAGTAGGAAACCCACGAATCAAATTGAGAAAACCAATTCATCTCCTATCCCCGCGCGATGCACAGCTTCACGAATCCAATATGCCGACCGGTATGCCAAAAAATTCAAATTGCCGCTTGGATACAATGCTGAAGCGGACAAGCAATCGTGGGAAGAACTCAAAAGATTCTTCAATACGATATTCCCCCGTAAGACCGCAACTGCTTATCACGGACCGCGTTGATCCTCCGCGGCATGCCGCAGGGGGCTTCAATGAATACATCGAGACGATGAGGAGACGAAAGCATGTCCGCTTCAAAGACCGATCAATGGCCGGCCAACACCTTGCCGATAAGCTGCAGGATTACGCACATGATCCGAATGCCGTCGTCCTCGGCTTCGCCGAGGTCGGTGTTCGGCGAGTGTGCAACTGGGTTCGCCTCGACATTTTTCTGTCGAAGAACTTGAGGTTGCCGCTCAATGGTTCCGGCAATACCTGATCCCGAAAGGGTGAGATTGGCTTAATTATCGGTGAGGAAATTGGCCTCATACAGCTCTTCTATGGCCTGTATGTGACGATGTTCATCAACCAGAAGCATCTGTGAAGATGCCGGCCATGGGCGCTCCTGCACATCCCTCGGACATCCGGCGATAAAAATCAACGGCCTCCTTCTCCAGGTGAATCGCGTATGCCATGACTTCCCGGATATCGGAATCGGGACGCAGCACCTTTTTTTCCAGCACGTAATCCAGGCCCATCGTGGTGACGGGACGTTTCATGTCCCGTTCATCACCCATGCGTCCGTCCAGCAGAGCCCGTTCTATGCTGTGTTTATGTTCCAGCTCATCGATCGCGAAACCCCGGAGAATCTCCCGGGCATTTTTGTTTTTTACCATGCGGATCGCCTCCAGATAGTGACGGAAAGACACTTCCTCCATCTTAATGGCCAGTTCCATGGCCGCGTCGAACGTATAGCAGCTATCGCCTTCACCCATGGTCTTTCCTCCTTACGCTCTGCGTTCGCAATGGCGTCTCTCAGTAAAAAGACTGCTGCTTCATCCGGTGATACGTGGTAATGTTTCTCTTGCTGTCACATGCCGGGAAGCGAACCGCAGTCAGCACGATAAGAACGTTCTTTTGCGCTGAAAGAGGATACGAAGACCGGTTTTGTATGTCAAGAAGTTTCTCCCCGGGTCGTATCGGAAGGATCATCCGCCTTTTCTCGTTGCCGGTTGCCCATGTTCGAGGTTTATCGGGAAAAGGAGTTGTGTTAAGTTTGCAGAACGTGTAGTGAGAAAACGCTTTGTTAATGTGTCCATTTATCACCTGATGCCAAGGAGGATTTCATGAATATCCAACCGTTACTGGCAAAGCGGACGAGGGGGATGAAGCCGTCTCCGATCCGCAAGCTGAACCCGCTCATGCGAATGCCCGGCATGATCTCTCTGGGAGGCGGCTACCCGAATGCGCACACGTTCGCCATTTCATCGCTCGACGTGGTTTTCAAAAGCGGCCGGCAATTTACCATCAGGGATAAATCCATGGATCTCGCCTGCCAGTACGGTCCGACCGACGCCAATGCCGAGCTGAAACCCCATCTCATCAAGTGGCATGCCGCCAAAGACGGCGTGGAATTGAAGGGGGATCAGATCCAGGTGCTCAACGGCGCACAGGAGGGGCTGCACACCATGGCCTATCTCTTCCTGGATGCGGATGACTGCGTCGCCCTGTCGGAACCGGTTTATCCCGGAGCGCTGGGCGCCTTTCGCGCCTTTACGGAGCGGTTCATCCCGGTTCCCCTTGACGCGCAGGGGATGATCACGACCGAGCTGGAAAAGCTCCTCGCGAAGAGAAAAGCGGCGGGAGAACGTCTGCCGAAATTCATTTACGAGGTTCCCAACGGCCACAATCCGGCCGGCGTCTCCCTCTCACTGGAACGCCGCAGGCATCTCTTGCAGATTGCCGCACGCTATGATCTGCTGATCCTGGAGGATGACCCCTATCAGCTTGTCCAGCTCGAGGATCGGGATCCGATTCCCACGCTGCAATCCATGGACCGCGAGGATCGGGTTGTCCGGCTGGACAGTTTTTCCAAGATATTCGCCCCGGGATTGCGTCTCGGATACGCCTCCGGCCCCGCCGAGATCATCGGTTATTTCCAGCTCTACAAGCAGGGATCCAACCTGCATACGAGCGCCATGGACCAATCGCTCCTGAGCGGCTTCTTTGCCACCCATACCCATGAAGAATTCCGCGCGTTGATCCGGGAGAACTGCGGCATCTACCGGCGGAACCGTGATGCCGTCCTGGCGGCTGCCCGCAGACACCTCCCTGCCGACATCCGCTATGCAATCCCGGCCGAAGGCATGTTCATCTGGTTTGAAATGCCCGAAAGCTTTGATGCGGGACGCATGATGGAGACGGACGGCATGGAACTGGGCGTTCTTCTGATTCCCGGGAGCGCCTTTTCGACGGGCAGCGGCCTGAAGAACTGTATGCGGGCCAGTTTCAGCATGATCGCCCCCGAAGAAGTCGAAGAAGGGATGATACGGTTTGCCGCCATGATCGAACGGGAAAGAAAACGGATTTGCATCTGAGCATTGTGCATGATCGGGAAATTCTCCCCCGGAATCAGTACGGAATCAGTATGAGAGGCTCTCAGCGGTAGCCGGTAACGATCAATCCCCCGAGGCAGTGGTTGAACCGGGGAGTTGCTTGCGCTGGGGTTGCATATGAAAAAAGGCAAATTCGCGGTCGGCTTCATTGTCTTGATCCTCATCGGAGCAGGGCTGGCCCTCCGGCAGCAGGGACTCTTTACCACGGACGCGCTCCTGACCCTGCTCAAGGCATACCCGGTGGCGGCCCCGCTTATCTTCATGCTCATCTATACCCTCGCGCCGGCGGTGCTTCTCCCCGGCATACCCCTGAGCCTGGCGGCGGGCTTCCTCTGGGGGCCCGTCTGGGGAGTCGTCTTTGCCATCACCGGAGCGACCGCCGGGGCATCCCTCTCCTTCTTCCTGGCGCGCTACCTCCTCGGCGACATGGTTCGCAAGAGGGTCGCCGCCTCGAGGTGGCGATGGCTGGAAGAGAACGTTGCAAAGCACGGCTGGCGGGCTGTCGCCTTTGTGCGGCTGATTCCTGTCTTTCCCTTCAACGTCGTTAATTACCTCTTCGGACTCACCCCCATTCCCTTCGGACATTACCTCTGGAGCACGTTCGTTTTCATGTTGCCGGCGTGCATCGCCTTTGTTGCCTTCGGCAGTTCGCTTAAGTGCCCTCGTCCTGCAGGGGAATATCCGGGGCCTCCTTCTGGGGATTGCCGTCGCCGCCGTTGCCCTGCTGCTGGTCATGGTCCTGAAACCCCGTTTCCGCAAGATCGGCGCCGGTGCACAGGATGAACATACTGCCAGTGATCGGGAGAAGGCATCGGGAAAATGAATGAATTTGACATGACGGTCAGGTCCGTCCTTCCGGAGGGGCTCCTCAGCGAGGGGATCAGCACCCTCCAGGTCAACCTGGGGCGGACATGCAACCTCGCCTGCAACCACTGCCATCTGGAGTGTTCCCCCCTGCGGCAGGAACAGATGCCGGAGGACGTGATGACGGATCTTCTCGCGCTGACCGGAAGGAGCGCTTTCCGGCTGATCGATATCACCGGCGGTGCACCCGAACTCCACCCCCGGTTCCGTTTTTTTCTGGAGGAGCTCTCCTCCCAGGGCCATCACCTTCAGGTTCGGACCAACCTGACGACCCTGCTGGCGCCGTCCATGGCGGAGATGATCCCCCTTCTCCGCGCCCGCCGTGTGGCCATGGTCGGTTCGCTTCCCTGCTACCTGAAGGAGAATGTCGCCGCCCAGCGGGGCGAAGGGGTGTACGAAAAGAGTATCGCGGCAATCCGCCTTTTGAACGGGGCGGGCTTCGGCGTCGAAGGGGGGGTGACGCTGATCCTGGTATACAACCCCGGCGATGCATCGCTCCCTCCGTCACAGCCGGAGCTGGAAAGGATCTACCGGGAGGAGCTCAAAAGCCGTTTCGGCATTTCCTTCAGCCGCCTGATCGTCCTGGCGAACATGCCGCTCGGCCGGTTCCGGCGGCGCCTGGAAGCCGAGGGCGAACTGGATGCGTACCTCAAGACCCTCCGGGAAGCCTTCAATCCGGCCACGCTGCCGCACCTCATGTGCCGCCGCCAGATCAGCGTCGACTGGGACGGGACCCTCTATGACTGCGATTTCAACCTGGCCCTGAGCAGGGCGGTCAACCACGGCGCACCCCGGCGGATCGAGGCGTTCGATCCCGCCCGGCTCGACAAACGGCGCGATTGTGACGGGCCTCCACTGTTTCGGCTGCACGGCGGGATCGGGATCCTCCTGCTCGGGGGCCTTGGCAGCCGGCGTGTATGCTTCTTAGGGAAGCAGGGGAACGGGATTCGGACGATGCCGGGAGCGTCTCGGCCCCGCCGCCGCCATGGCGTGCCGGCGGATCAGATGGCCGGGGAGATCCATTTCTGCATGCGGGTCTGTTCCGTTCCCCAATCCCCCGAGAGCCTGATTTTGAGGAAGAGTTGGAAGAGCAGATCCATCAGTCCCGCGGCCTTCTCGATCAGGTAGACCCGCTCGAGGAGCTGCCCCTCGCGGTCGACCTCTTCCCCGTCGTTTTCCGGAAGCGTCGGCAGCTTCATGGACTGGAAGTGGAACCGGTCCGCCTTGAAGGTGAATTCCCATTCCGTCTTGTCGTGGGCGACGCGGAGACGCGCCGCCGTGATCTTCTTTCCCTGCCGCAGGGCCTCCTTGCCCTCTTTCAGATCGGCGTGCATTCCCTGACAGACGACGGTTTCGGCGTACTCTCCGTCTCCCGATTCAAGGACCAGGCGCCTGATGAAAACGACCTCGCTTTCGCCCGCACCGGGGATCAGGACCGTCCCGTTTCTCTCCTCGCTCTTGAACCAGAGCCAGGTGAGGAATTCCCGGCCGATGGTCAGGGGATCGATACCGGGCGGCATCAACGGCGCCGGGTCGCCTTGGCCGCTCTGCGGCGGTCTGGCCTGCCGTCGGCGCTTGCGGCATCCCAGGGCACATGAGGGCTGAGCGTGAGCCCAAAGGAGTCCCGGAAGAGCTCCCGGAGCTCTTCAAACACCTTGTCGGAGAGAGAACAGAAGATCAGCGTATTGTCGGTTACGGACCAGCAGATTTCGAAAAAAGAGGGGATGGGCAGGGTCCTCCCGAGAAGTTCGAGGCGCATCGCCTCCCGGATCGCCTCCCGCTGCTCCCGGTAGAGCTTTTTCTGGCCGGTTTCCAAAAGCTTCTTCCTCTCGGCCTCCATGATCCGGAGCCTGAGCAGGGCCGGCGCGATCGACTTCCGGTCGATGCGGAGCGAAAAGAGCAGGTAGCGTCCCTGGGCGTAGGAGGCATACGGGAAATCCGTATCCAGGGGATCTTCCAGTCCGGTCCAGCCCGTCGCCTTTTCATCCGCGGTGCGCCAGACCGTCTCAAAAGCGTTCTTCCGGATCCGTTCATTGAAGAAATCGGGAAAATGGTCGGGCAGGTTGCCGATCAGACGATACCGTGCGAATGAGAGAGTTCCTTTTCGTATACCCATGTGAGCCTCCTTGGAAGGGGCGACACTAACCCAATGTACCGGGAACTGTCAAGGTATATGGCTGGCTGCCCAAAGTCCCGTTAAATTCGGCTGAAAGATGATCCCGTGCGCTCCAATTTCCAAACTCGCCCTTCGGGCTCAGACAGTGCGAAATTGGCCGCTTCGCGGGCGCTTCCCCTCGCCAAGACGGGCACCACAGGAATTCCACAACGTTCACTCAGGAACCATCTTCCAGCTGAATCAGTCACATAGTGTCAACCATGACGTAGCCCTGGCCGGCTGCCCTTGTCGAGACGGAGCAGCCGGCTCCAGTATCATCCATTTTGCGGCACGATTGCATGATACGCATGGACACCCGGAATTATTTATGGTAGTAGATGTCTGCAAATTATCTGTAAGGTGCTTAGATGCTTATAAAAAAAGTAGGAATCATCGCCAATATCGCCAAGGAAAAATCGCCTGCCTGCACCGCCCAGCTCCGCGACTGGATGGTGGCCCGCGGGCTCGAGGTGTATCTGGAGGAGGGGATCGCCGCGAAGATCGGCGCCCCTCACGGCGTGGAGAGAGGGAAACTCGGTTCGCTGGTGGACCTGCTGGTCGTGTTCGGAGGGGACGGCACCATCCTCAGGACGGCCCGCCTGGTCCAGGACCGGGATGTACCCATCGTGGGGATCAATCTCGGCGTATTCGGTTATCTGACCGAGGTGAACCTGGGCGAGATGTACAGCGCCCTGGAGTTGATCCTCGCGGGGGATTTCCAGATCGAAAAGAGAATGATGCTCGATGTGGAGATCAACGGAGGAGAGGACTCGCACCGGGATGGAACGGTTCTCAACGATGTCGTCATCAACCGGGGCAATCTCTCCCGGATCGTGGAGCTCGAAACGACCGTTGACGACCGTTATTTGACCACCTTCAAGGCCGACGGCCTCATCATCGCGACGCCGACCGGCTCGACGGCCTATTCACTAGCGGCGGGTGGGCCCATCGTTTTTCCCGAACTCTATTCGATCATCATCAACCCAATCTGTCCCCATACCCTGACCAACCGGCCCATCATCCTGCCGGAGGGAGTGGAGATCAAGGTGACGTTGTGGACCCTGGAAGAGGGGGCGACCGTGACCCTCGACGGACAGGTTTCGTTTACCGTAAAATCCGGAGATACCATCACGATCCGGAAATCGCGCTGTATCACCACCCTGGTCTCCTCCCCCCACCGGGGCTATCTGGAGATATTGAGAACGAAACTGGGATGGGGCGGTTCTCAGACGGGGGCCGCCAGGAAGAGGCAAGATGCTGACGGAACTGAACATCCGGAATTTTGCCATCATCGATGAATTGAAGGTCACCTTCGACGGGGGTCTCAACATCATCTCCGGGGAGACCGGCGCCGGGAAATCGATCATCATCGGCGCCGTGGGCCTTCTTTTAGGCGAGAGGGCGAATGCCGACATGATCCGCTCCTTCGAGGATGCGGCGGTCGTGGAGGCGCTCTTTACCATCCGGGAACAGGACGGGTTGAGAAGAAGGATCAGCGAAATCGGATTCGGCGACGGTGAGGAACTCATCGTCCGCAGGGTCGTATCGCGATCCGGCAAGAACCGGGTATACATCAACGGCGCTCTGGTCTCCCTGACATCGCTCGCGGCGCTCGGCGAATCGCTGATCAATATCTGCGGGCAGCACGAGCACCAGATGATTTTGGACCCGGAAAATCACGCGGATATCCTTGACGAGTTCGGCGGACTCCTGCCGCTCCGGTCGGCGTACCGGGAATCGCATGACCGGTACCGTTCGCTCAATATGAGATTCCGTGAGCTTCAGGAGCTCCGGAAAAAAAAGGAGGAGCGCGAGGACCTGCTCCGTTTTCAGATCGGGGAGATATCACAGGCAGACGTACGGGCGGGTGAGGATGCTGCGCTGTTGGAAGAGAAGAAGATCCTCGCCAACGTTCAGAAACTGACCGATCTCGCAGAGGCGGCCTATGAGACCCTCTACGGGAAGGGCAACTCCGTGTTGGCGGAGTTCCGCAATGCCGGCTCCGCCCTGAAGGAGATCCGGAAGATCGACCCGTCCTGCAAGCTTGCCGCCGAGGAGATGGACGAGCTCTATTACCGGATCGAGGAGGCCGCCTTTGCCCTTCGCGACTATGCGAAACATCTTTCCTTCGACCCGGGCCGCAGGGAGGCCCTCGAAGAGCGGCTGGAACTTCTGGGTCGTCTGAAACGGAAATACGGGGGAACGCTTGAGGCGGTCCTCGCAAAACAGGACGAAGCGGAAGTTGAACTCCGGAATATCGCCTCGGTGGAAGAGGAGAGCGAAACGATTTCCAAGGCCATTGCCGCCGAAAGAGAGAAGTTGATGGAGGCTGCGCGCACTCTTTCCGAACGGCGGCATGAGGTGGCCAAAGCCCTGCAGGAGACGATTGAGACCGAGATCCGGACGCTCAGGATGGAAAACTCCCGCTTCGAGGTCGTCTTCCGTGAACCGCCGGAAGGGGATGCGGCCTTCACGGAGAAGGGGACGGATGATCTGGAGTTCTATCTCTCGGCGAACGTGGGCGAGGAGCTCAAGCCGCTTCGGGCGATTGCCTCCGGCGGAGAGCTCTCCCGAATCATGCTCGCCCTGAAGAAGGTGCTGGCCCGAACCGGTTCGGTGGGGACAATCGTCTTTGACGAGGTCGACAGCGGCATCGGCGGCGCGACTGCGGAGATCGTTGGTCAGAAGCTCAGAGAGGTTTCCCGGCATCATCAGGTCCTCTGCATTACCCATCTCCCGCAGATCGCCTGCTGCGGAGACCGGCATTACCGGGTGGTGAAGCGGGTCGCCGGGGAGAGGACGAACACCTCCGTCGCCATCCTTACCGAGGAGGAGCGTTTGGAGGAGATCGCCCGGATGCTGGGCGGAGTTGAGCTTACGGAAACGGCGCGGGATCATGCACGGGAGATGATCTCTGCCGGGCGCCGATAATGTTCAATCAAGATCGGCGGGTCGGAGCGGGTTAACCCGGCGGCCGGCGTGAGGAAGTCAAGGAGTTCATCTGGCAGGGCGACGTACGCCCCGGGAGTGAGGAATGCTGAGAAAGGCCCGTATCGGGGATGTCAAGACCATTCATCGACTGATCAATATCTCTTCGGGGAGGGGGGAAATGCTTCCCCGTTCGCTGATGGATATCTATGGCAGTCTTCGCGATTTCTTCATTTATCAGGATGACGGGAAGGATGAAATTCTCGGGATCTGCGCGATGAGCATCATCTGGGAGAACCTGGCGGAGATCCGCTCCCTCTATGTGGATGAGGAGCACAGAAAAGAAGGGATCGGGCGCAATCTCGTGGAGGCCTGCATCTCGGAGGCGATCACGCTGGAGCTCTTCCGGATTTTCACGCTTACCTACAAGCGGGAGTTTTTCCGGAAACTCAGCTTCCGGGATGTCGAGCGCTCCACGCTCCCCGAGAAGATCTGGTCGGACTGCTTCCGCTGCTCCAAATACCCCGATTTCTGCGATGAAGTCGCCATGATTCTGGAACTGTGAGATGGCGAGACGCGCACTGATCCTTTTGCTGGTCCTATTTTTTCTTGCCGGTTGCGCTGCCCGGATGAAAATACCGACGCCGCGGCCGGTACCGCCGCCGGTCAGTGTGAAACCGCCTCCCCCGCTTGTCCGGCTTCCCGAGGACAAAATTCCGGTTTTCGCCGATGACATGGATCTGGCCTCGCTGGAAAAGGCCATGGAAAAGAGTCTCCAGTATTACAGCCGCGCCGCCGGTAACGGCCCTCGCCGGATGGATGATACGTTCGTCACCGTTCGGGAATTGCGGGAATCCCTCCTCGCTCTCCGGGAAATCCTCCGGCGCGACGAGTCCGACGAAGCCAAGCAGGTGCGGATCCGGGAGACATTCGACGTTTATCAGTCGACCGGTTTGGATGGGAAGAACACCGTTTTGTTTACCGGCTATTTCGAACCGATCATGAGGGGTTCGCTGAAGAAGACCGAGAAATACCGATATCCGGTCTACAAGGCGCCGGACGATGCCGTCGTTGTCAATCTCGGCAAATTTGCGGAAAAATACCAAAATGAACAACTGGTCGGCCGGGTGAAAAACGGCGAACTTGTTTCCTACTACAGCCGGAGCGAGATCGAAGACCTCGGTTCACTTGCGGGTCGGAATCTTGAGATCGCCTGGGTGGATGACCGGATCGGCCTCTTTTTCCTCCATACGCAGGGTTCCGGCAAGATCAGGCTTCCGGATGGTACGCTCCTGCAGATCGGCTATGCGCTGAAGAATGGGCGCCCCTTCCAGAGCCTGTCCCGATTTCTGGTGGACACGGGAAGGATCTCGCCTCAGGAGATTTCCTACCAGTCGATCAAACGCTATCTCCGGGAACACCCGGAGGATCTCTCGGAGATCCTCGGCCACAACGAGAGTTTTATGTTTTTCCGTGAAGTAACCGAAGGGCCTGTCGGTTCCCTCGGCGCGATCCTGACGGCGGGCCGCTCCATTGCGACCGATGCCGCCGTCTTTCCGCGCGGGGCGCTGGCCTTTATGCGGGCGAGGAAACCGACACTCGACAAGGATGGCAATGTGGAATCCTGGACCCCCTTTTCCCGTTTCGTCATCAGTCAGGATGCGGGCGGTGTGATCAAGGGGCCGGGACGGGTCGATCTCTTCTGCGGGAGCGGCGATGAGGCGGAGATGCTTGCAGGAAGCCTGACGGAGAGAGGAGAGCTCTATTTCCTCGTGAAGAAACGTCCGAACGGGCGCTCGGGTGAGGGCGCCGTTCGACCTTGAGGGACAATCGTCTTTTGCGCTCGGCCTGCTAAGATTTCCGGGTGAAGGTGCGGAGCTTTTCAAAGTCAATTACCTGTGGAAGACTGTACCGGCCACGGGACGGATCAGAGAAATGCCAGCATGTAGGCGACCGTAGTGCCGAGATTGACGGCGATGGTGAGTCCGCAGAGCAGTTCCAGGAAAAGGGGGTTTTCGTATTTCTTTCTGGCCATCATCAGACAAATCCACGCCGACAGGGCCATCACGGGCAAGTAGAGATAAAGGGCCTTTCTCGGAATGCCCGTCCTAAGAGAAAAATACATGCAGGACCAGGAGAGGATAGAGACCAGGACATAGAGTGCCATCCCGTTGGCCTTTCCCAACCGGACGAGGAGATTCATCTTGCCGTCGAGCGTGTCGGCAGGCAGACCCAGAAACTCGTTGAGCAGGATGACGTTGAAGATGGAAAGCCCGATCGGCCAGGCCATCCAGTGGATGCAAGGGGCGATGTAACCCCGCTGGATATAGAAGGCGGAGGCGATTGGGAGCCAGCTATAGCAGAAACCGATGAACAGTTCGCCGAACCCCTTTTCTGCCAGGCGGATGAGCCGTGTGGAGTAGAAAACTCCGGGGAGCACGCCAATGCAGCCCAGCAGGAGCGTGAGCGGGCCGGTTTGCAGTCCGAATTGGAGGATGAGCCCAATGATCACGGCTAGGGTGATCGCGATGATGCCGGTCCACAGAGCGACGGGGCGGGGGAGCATCCGATCCGGGATCACCCCCGCTCCTCCGGCGAAACGGCGCCGGAAGAGGCGCTTGGATCGTTCATCCTCCCCGTCGGAGAAATACTCACCGGCATGGTAGGTCGAAAGCATGACCAGTGCAACGCCGAGGACGCCGAGAGCGAAGGTAGTGATATTGAAGATTTTGTCCAGACGCCAGGCCAACACTGTTCCGAGAAGGAAAGGCAGTATCCCGACGGTGTGGAAGGGCGGGCGCGACAATCCGATCCATCCGGCGATCTTCGTTCTGATGTCTGTATCTCTCTGCGCCATCCGATTTATCTTTCATCCCTTCTCTTGTGCCCGCCAGTGGAGTAACACAAAGCCCGATCATTGTCAAACCACCGCCATTTCCGGGCTGCCGATTTTTTGTCGTTCATTTTGATTAATTATATTAGATTTTTCTTGATTGTTGTTTTTCTTTGTGTTAGGGATAACCCCAAGTTCGGATCGCGAAGCGATTGCTCTATAAATCATTAACAATTTTCGGTATATTGAAACAATATGCACCGTTTCCGGTTAGCACCGCTTATATTCGCAGCATCGGGTATAATGAGTGACAGAGAGAAGATGGTGTTTGTACTGGTGTGTGTCCCGTTCTCCGGGGATAAATCGATAGGTGTTTAGCCACCGGGTGGTGGTGTGATGTTATGTTCCATTAAAAACTATTGATGAAAGGGGGATGTAAGGAATGACAAAGGCAGAATTGATTGCGGTGATGGCGGAAGGGGCGGACATTACGAAGGCGGCCGCGGCGTGTGCACTGGAGGCCTATACCACGGCAGTGGCGAAGGAACTCAAGAAAAGCGGTAAACTCGGACTGGTAGGGTTCGGAACATTTTCCGTGGTGAAGAGGAAGGCCAGGGAAGGAAGGAACCCGCAGACGGGAAAGACCATCAAGATTGCAGCGAAGAAAGTCATCAAGTTCAAGGCAGGCAAGGCGATGGCAGACAAAGTAAAATAACCGGATTACTGACGAGTCGAACCGAAAAGGCCTCCATTTATTTTTTAATGGAGGCATTTTCGTTGCAGAGAGGGTTCTCAAGCGAGGAGGTCTCGGTGATCAGAAAACGGATTTTGAGCGGGATGCGACCCACGGGAAAGCTCCATCTGGGCAATCTTCACGGTGCGCTTTCGAACTGGATCGCCCTTCAGAATCATGGCGCGTACGACTGCTACTACTTTGTAGCCGACTGGCACGCGCTCACGAGCGACTACGCGAAAACGGACGAAATCCGGGCGAACACGATCGACATGGTAATCGACTGGCTCTCTGCCGGTCTGGATCCGGCGAAAAGCACGCTTTTCGTCCAGTCGACCATCAAGGAACATGCCGAGCTTTTTCTGTTGCTCTCCATGATCACCCCCCTTGCCTGGCTGGAGAGGAATCCGACCTACAAGGAGATGAAGGAGGAGCTTATCGGGAAAGACCTCTCGACGTTCGGCTTTCTCGGCTATCCGGTCCTTCAGGCGGCGGACATCATCATGTACAAGGCCTACGGCGTGCCGGTCGGCGTCGATCAGCTCCCCCATGTGGAGTTGACGCGGGAGATCGCCCGCCGTTTCAATTTTCTCTATGGGGAGATCTTTCCCATCCCCGAGCCGCTCCTTGCGGAGGTCCCGAAACTCCTGGGCATCGACGGGAGGAAGATGAGCAAATCCTACGATAATTCGATCTTCATGAGCGATCGGGGAGAAGCCCTGCAAAAGAAGGTCGCGGCAATGTTCACCGATCCGCAGCGACAGCGGAAAAGCGATCCCGGCCGTCCGGAACTCTGCAACGTCTACACCTTTCACCAGCTCTACTCGCTTCCGGAGACGGTCGCGGAGATTGAACCCGCCTGCCGGAGTGCGGCCATCGGCTGCACGGAATGCAAGCGGCGGCTGGCCGATGCCGTTGCGGAAGGGATGCGGCCGATCCATGAGCGACGGGCGCACTACCTGGCCCATCCCGAAGAGGTCAGGGCGATCATTCAAGACGGCAATGTCCGGGCCGCCGGGATCGCGAAGGCCACACTGGCGGAAGTGCGGGAAGCCCTGAAAATAAACCATGAGCTATGAAATCAAGCTCGACATCTTTGAGGGTCCCCTGGATCTTCTGCTCTATCTCATCCGGAAAAATGAGATCGATATCTACAATATCCCCATTGCCCTGATCACCGAGCAGTACCTGGAATACCTCGATATGATGCGTTCTCTGAATCTGGATCTCGCCGGGGAATACCTGGTGCTGGCCTCGACGCTCATCCATATCAAGTCGCGGCTGCTCCTGCCGCCGGTCGAGAGTGATGCGGAAGGGGAGGAGGGGGAAGATCCCCGCGCGGAACTGGTCCAGCAACTTCTGGAGTACCAGGCGTTCAAGGAAGCGGCGCTCTCTCTTGATGATCGTCCTCTTCTTGACCGGGATGTCTTTACCCGGGGCGCGCCCGCGGAAGAGCCGGCGGAAGCGGAAGAAGAGGAAGAAGCGATGATCGAGGTCGACGTATTCGAACTCGTTCAGGCATTTCGCCGGATCATTGCAGGCCTCGACAAGTCGGAGGATCTGGCAATCGATGCGGAGAAGATGTCGCTGACCGACCGGATCAACGAGATCATGGAGAGATTGGCGGAAGAAAAACAGGTGACGTTCACGGAACTGCTCGGAGATACATTGGACAGGAAGCGGATCATCTACACCTTTCTGGCGATCCTTGAACTCATGAAACTCCGGATGATCCGGGCCTATCAGTCGGGACCCTTCGGAGCAATCACGGTTGTTTCTGGCGGTGGAGTGATCATGGAAGAAAAGACGGCGATCATCGAAGCGCTCATCTTCGCCTCAGAAACTCCTCTTACGCCTGAGCGGGTGGCGGAGATTCTCCCTGATGCGGAGAAGAAGGAGATCACTGCTCTCCTTGAGGAGCTGGGACGGGAATACGAAGCGCGGGGAGGGGGGATTCGCCTCATGCAGGTAGCCGGCGGTTTCCAGTTCAGAACGAGGCAGGACCTGGCTCCCTGGATCAGGAAATTGAAGGCCGCACGGCCCGCGATGCTGTCGCCGGCCGCCCTTGAGACCCTGGCGGTGATCGCCTACCGTCAGCCGCTCGTGAAATCCGAGATCGACCGGATACGCGGCGTCGATGTGAGCGGCGCCCTGAAGGGGCTTCTGGACAAGAAGCTTGTCCGGATCGTCGGCAGAAAGGATGTCCCCGGCAAACCGATCATCTACGGAACCACCAAGAAATTTCTCGAGGTCTTCAACCTCAGGGATCTGTCCGAATTGCCGACGCTCAGAGAATTGAAGGATTTGCAGGAGACCGCTTCGGAAGCTGATTTTGGAAAGCAGCAAGAGTAGGGGCATGGAAGAGCGTCTGCAGAAGATCCTCTCGAGGGCGGGCATCTCATCCCGGCGAGCGGCGGAAAAGATGATGGCCCAGGGGCGGATCCGGGTAAACGGGGTCGTGGTGACCGAGCCGGGAACGAAGGCAGATCCCGAGCGGGATGAAATCCGGGTGGACGGCAGGCTGGTCTCACTGGAAGCCGAACGGATCTATCTCATGCTGCACAAGCCGCAGGGGTATGTGACGACCTTGAGCGATCCGCAGGGCCGGCCAATCGTGACGGATCTTCTCAACGGGGTGATGGAGCGCGTATACCCCGTCGGACGACTGGACTATGACTCGGAGGGGCTCCTCATCCTGACCAACGACGGGGAGTTTGCCCAGCGACTTCAGCATCCCCGGTACAGGATCCCGAAGACCTACCGCGTCAAGGTGGAGGGGACTCTCCTCAAAGGGGAACTCAAGGCCCTGGAAAACGGGATTGACCTGCCCGACGGAAGATTCGCTCCGGCTGACATCCGTCTCGAAAAGACGAACCGGGGGAGCACCTGGCTTTCCCTCACCATCACCGACGGAAGAAACCGCGTTATCAGGAGGGCATTCGACTCACTCGGCCATTGTGTCGCCCGCCTGGTGCGCGTCGCCGTGGCGGATTTCTCCCTCGGCTCCCTCCGCGAGGGATCGTGGCGCATGCTGAACCCGCGGGAAGTAGCTCGGCTTTTGGCGCTAGCAAGAGGCGGGCAAGAGGGAAAAAATTGTCTTGACATTCATTTGAAAATAAATAATAGTCGCCGAAAATAAAGATATATATTATCACGTTATTTGAACCGACCCGATGTTTAGCCGAGGGTATCGGAATGGGACGTGATCAGCCATCATAAGGAGGAGGTCATGAACAAATCGGGACTCATTGAGACGTTAAGTAGAAAAGAAAACCTGACGGAAAAGAAGGCGATTGACGTGGTAAGCCTGGTATTTAAAGGGTTTACCGATGAACTGAAAAAAAGCGGCCGGATTGAAATCCGCGGATTCGGAAGCTTCGTCGTACGGAAATATGACGCCTATACGGGAAGAAACCCCAAGACCGGAAAGAGCATCAAGGTTTCTCCCAAAAAGCTCCCGTTCTTCAAGGTCGGCAAGGAGCTAAAAGAGCGGGTCGACAGGAAGAAATAGGCCGGTGACCTTCGCCTGGTGCAAGAAAGATCTTCAGGCAACCCGCATCATCAATTACGAACACCCCGGGGGTCATTTATGATCCCCTTTTTTTCGTAACCGTGCGGCTTGATCTTCCTCTCCTATGGAGAACCCACGGTCAACGAGGTCTCGGCCTTCCTGATGAAACAGGGCGGCACACCGCGACCGGTTTTGATTTTGTGAGCCGAACCGTGGAGATGAAAACACCATGGCAAACATCCTGATTGTCGATGATGACAAGCTGCTCGGCGATGGCTTGGCCTGCCGTATTGCCGGTATCGGACACCAGGTTTCGAATTCCTACACCTTGGCGGATGCCCTGGAAAAGGTGAGATCCCAGCCCATTGATGTCGTCTACCTCGATGTTCTCATGCCCGATGGAAACGGTCTTGAAGCGCTCAATGTCATCCGGAATCTTCCCGTTCCCCCGGAGGTGATCATCATGACCGGCAGAGGCGATGCCGACGGCGCCGAACTGGCCATCAACAACGGCGCGTGGGATTACATAGAGAAGCCTTTCTCCCTCAACGAGATGATTCTACCCTTGACCAGGGCCATCAAGTATCGGGAAGCAGTCAACATCCGGAAGCCGAAAAGACCCCTTGACCGGGACGGAATCGTGGGAAGCAGCACCGCGATGATGATCTGCCTCGACAATGTTGCCCAGGCGGCGGATTCGTCGGCGAATGTCCTCATAACCGGCGAAACCGGCACGGGAAAGGAGCTCCTCGCCTGGGCCATCCATCGCAACAGTCAGACGGGTAGGAAAAATTTTGTCGTGGTCGATTGTGCATCACTCACGGACACCCTCGTGGAGAGCATGCTGTTCGGTCATGAGAAAGGGGCGTATACCGGCGCCGAAACGGCCAGTGAAGGACTGATCAAACAGGCGGACGGCGGGACGCTCTTTCTCGATGAGGTCGGCGAACTCCCCATGGCCATCCAGAAGGGGTTTCTCCGCGTCCTCCAGGAGAGGCGTTTTCGGCCCCTGGGAAGCAATCATGAGGTAGAGAGCAATTTCCGGCTCATCGCCGCCACCAATCGCAATCTGGATGAAATGATCCAGCAGGGCCTCTTTCGCAATGATCTCCTCTACCGCCTGCGCTCTTTCACGATCGAGATACCGCCGTTGAGAAAGCGTCCGGAGGATATCAGCGAATTGGCGTGGCATTACATGGCCAAACTTTCCGAGCGGTACGGAATCCCGATCAAGGAGATCTCCCCGGATGTCCAGGATGCCCTTATCCGGTATGAATGGCCGGGGAATGTCCGGGAACTGGTTCTGACGCTCGAACGGGTTATTGCCGTCGCGAAACATGAAGCCACGGTATTCCTCAAACACCTTCCGACCAATATCCGCATCAAAGTCGCCCAGACCGCCCTCGGCCGGCAGCAAAAGGAGATAGAGACAGTCATCCCGGAAGGATCGAATGACGATTCCGCCTCGTCCGATTACGGGTGTCCGCCCGGGAGTCCGGAGCCCGGTTTTCCGACACTCCAGGATGTGCGCGACCTGGCTCTCGATAAGGCGGAAGCAGAGTATCTGAAAAACCTTTTGTCTTTCAGCGGCCATAAGATCGGCGCCGCCGCCCGTATCTCCGGCCTTTCCCGCTCCCGTCTTTACGAACTGCTGCGGCGGCACGGGATGAGTATCTCTTTGTAAAACCTTCTGTCAGTTTGTCCTGCCGCGCCGCTCAACCGTCCTGCCACGCCGGACAGGAGTCCTCCCGGTCCGGATAAAATCGGCGCCCGGGCGATGACGGCATCCCCTCTTTTCCCGAACAATCCCCACTCAAAGACATTCGTCGGTATCTCTAACAAGCTAAAATCACGGAAATATATTTATTCTCCGCGCAAAGCACGGCTCACTGCGTCTCCCTGGCATGCAACTTGATATAGGGAAGACGTCGCAACGATCAGATTGTTCCTGTACCCGTAACAAGAGATGCATGCATGAACATCATATTCTATTTGAGTGTATCAAACGAGCAAGGTGAACGCCTGGAGCGGATCATCGCCCTTTTTTTCTTGAAGCGCAGGATCGAGAAATACCAGGATCTTGAGGGATTGGGGAAGAAGCTGCACGAGCCGTACAACTATAAGGACGTGGTACTCCTTGCCCCTGCCAGCAAGGACGAGCTTTCGCACCTCCTTGACATGCAGGATCTGTTGTCGGGCATGAGGATAATTCTGGTTTTGCCGGATCGCGACGATGAGACGGTGGCCATGGGACACCGCCTGCGTCCCCGGATGGTCAGCTATAACGATAGTGATTATCTCGATGTCGCGGCCGTTCTGACGAGGATGAATGAAAAGCGGGAACTGCAATAGAAGGGCGTACG
Source organism: uncultured delta proteobacterium (assembly GCA_963817385.1). Lineage (GTDB taxonomy): Bacteria > Desulfobacterota > Syntrophia > Syntrophales > UBA5619 > JAKAFS01. The sequence goes on along the minus strand of CAWFOM010000008.1, from coordinate 150,144 downwards.
GGCACCTTCGCCTCGTTGCTGCGGTATCGGGAAGAATGAAGCCCCCCATAAATTAAGAAGGGTGCATATAGTCTAAAGGTGTGAGCAAGGAGGGAGTCATAATCGGTTCCCCTGCTGAAGGAAGGGCGGAGAGGAGAAACGTATGCGTACAGGGATACAAATGGCGACAGTCAGGGAGGTTGCAGCCTTTCTCCGGTTGAAGGAGAACACCGTGTGCAGTTTGGCGTCGAAAGGGAAGTTGCCGGGATTCAAGTTTGGGAAATCCTGGCGGTTCGACCTGGAGAAGATAGAACGGCTGATTACCGGAAATGGGCGCAGGGAGGATCATCCGGCGAGCGATCACAAAAAAACGGAGGAGGTGCGATAATTATGGGTGAAGTTGGAACAATGGATCAGGCGGTGAAGGCGATGGCGAATCGCGAGGGGAAATATCTCACCTTTGTGTTGGCGGGGGAGGAGTACGGGATCGGCATCCTGAAGGTGAAGGAGATCATCGGGATCATGGCGATCACGACGGTTCCCCAGACGCCGGCCTACATGAAGGGGGTGATCAATTTGCGGGGGAAGGTGATACCGATCGTCGATCTGCGGTTGAAGTTCGGGATGGAGGCGATCGATTACACGGAGAAGACCTGTATCATCGTGGTGGAGATCACCAACAACGGCCAGAAGGTGATGATCGGGATACTGGTGGATTCCGTATCGGAGGTTCTGAATATCAAGGGGAGCGATATCGAGGATACCCCAAGTTTCGGAAGCCATCTGAATACGGATTACATCCTGGGAATGGCCAAAACCGGCGGAAAGGTCAAGATCCTGCTGGATATCGACCGGGTGCTCAGCGCGGAAGAGATATCCATTATGGACAAGTCTGCGTAACAAATAATGGGCGCTGCTGGAAAGCGGCAGCTCGAAAAAAGCATAAGGAGGTGCTTATGAAAATGACAAAAAGGAGTATAAAAACAAACCTCTTATCGGGATTTGGAATTGTGCTGGTATTGACGACTCTGATCGCAGTATTTGGTATCTGGAGTGTGAAAAAGATTACCGGCACAACAGTCAAAGCGGTGAATACGAGTTTCGAGATGTCGGAGAATGCATCCAGGGCGCGCGCCAATACCCTTGGACTGCGCCGGTATGAAAAGGACATGCTGATAAATTATGAGAGCCCGAAAAGGTAAAAGTCTATTTTGAAGATTGGAAAAAAGAGCAGGCGAGTGTGTCGGCGAGAGTCGCTGATATGGAAAAAGCGATCACCGATCCAAAAGAAAAAGAACGCATCGATGAGATGAAAAAGGATCTTCAAACGTATGATGGCGGCGATTGATATTCTGTACGATCATGATCAAGGACGGAAAAGTAAAGTCCGTAAAAGAGGGGAACGACGCTTTGGAAAAAGCCAAGGATCCTGTGCGGAGAATAGAAAAAGCGGCGAAGGATATGGCGGCGGAGGCTTCGGATAAGATGGTAGCCGTTCAAAAAGAAATTACGGCTGATGCAGGAAATGCAACAACGATTATGATTATTCTTTCCCTGGTTTCCATTTTGCTGGGCATCGGAATCAGCATCATTATTATCCGCAGCATCACCGGTCCTTTGAACAGGGTCATTGCCGGTCTGACGGACGGCGCCGACCAGGTGTCCTCGGCGGCCAGTCAGGTGTCTTCGTCGAGCCAGTCCTTGGCGGAGGGGACCTCGGAGCAGGCCTCGTCGCTGGAGGAGACCTCTTCTTCGCTGGAAGAGATGTCGTCGATGACCAAGCAGAACGCCGATCACGCAAACCAGGCCAAGGCGATGATGACGGAGGCCAATCAGATTGTGGAGAAGGTGAATCGGCATATGGTGGACATGGCCGGCGCCGTAGGTGAGATCACCCGGTCGAGCGAAGAGACGGGGAAGATCATCAAGACGATCGATGAGATCGCCTTCCAGACGAACCTGCTGGCCTTGAATGCGGCGGTGGAGGCGGCCCGGGCCGGGGAAGCGGGGGCCGGTTTTGCCGTAGTGGCCGATGAGGTGCGCAATCTGGCGATGCGGGCCTCGGATGCGGCGAAGAACACGAGCAATCTGATTGAGAACACGATCAAGGCGGTACGCAAAGGCAATGAACTGACGAATGCCACCCAGGAGGCGTTCAAGGAGAATGCGGCGATTTCAATAAAGATTGCACAATTGGTGGATGAGATCGCCACGGCGTCCGAGGAGCAATCGCACGGGATTAAGCAGGTGAACATCGCGGTGGCGGAGATGGACAAGGTGACGCAGTCGACGGCGGCCAATGCGGAGGAATCCGCGGCGGCCTCGGAGGAGCTCAACGCCCAGGCGGAGCAGATGAAAGGTGTATGTGGAAGATCTGGTGAGGGTTGCGGGCGGCAGCACAAATAACGGTACGGGAAGTCATGGGGGAAATGGCCGGGATTTACGGCGTGAACAGGTGGGCACCCACACGGCATTGGCGTTGCCGGCAAAGACGGCCGGCAATACGTCTGCCGCCCGCGGCAAGGCGTTCAAGAAGGTCACCCGTCCGGAGCAGGTGATTCCTATGAATGAGGGGGAGTTCAAAGATTTTTAACCGACGCTCACCGTTACTCTAAAACGCACTAAGGCAAAGCGCAGACAGGCGGAAAAATCCCCTCTCTGCGCTTTGTCTCAATCTCCGGGAGGTCGATGAGGACATCCGGTTCGCTGTCGGTACGATCTCAGGTTGTGGCGATGATGATCCTGTCGGCAACCGCCATGATCGGGCGGGGAACGAACCCCCCCGTTTCGGTCCGGCGCCGCTCCTCGATCAGGGCATCAACCCCTCTTCCCGGAAGCTGAAGAAGCGGTTTTCGCCGACGATGATATGGTCATGGACGAGGATGTCCAGTATCTTCGCCGTTTCCTGGATTGTTTTCGTAAGGCGGATATCGGCATCGGAGGGGCGCACATGGCCCGAGGGGTGGTTGTGGGCGAGGATGATCGCTGAGGCCTTTTTCTTCAGGGCGCTTTCCAGGACCTGCCGCGGGTAGACAACAGCCTGGTTGACGACGCCTTTCTGGATGGTTTCGAATTCGATGATCTGGTTCTGGGCGTCGAGGTAGATCACGCAGAACTCTTCGTCCCTCTTCCCGCCCATGACCGTCCGGCAGAAATCGATCAGTTCGGTCGTGCAGGTGACCTGCCTCTTCTCCTTTGCCCTCTGCTTGAGATAGAGCGCGGCAATCTCCTTGACCAGTTTGAACAGGATGGCGGAGTGCTCGCCGATGCCCTTGGTCTTCACCAGATCGGCGATCTCCGCATCCACGACCCCCTTGAGGGAACCGAATATCCTCAGGAGCTCCTTGGCCGGGGGCTTGACGTCTTTTTGGGGAATCGCATAGGTCAGGAGAAGTTCCAGGACCTCGTGCTCATGGAAGGCGTCCGTCCCCGATGCCGTGAATTTCTCCTTCAGCCGCTTCCGGTGTCCCCGATTGTAATCGTCAGGAACTGCATGCATACGGCGCACCCAATCACGACCACGCGCAAAAAACATTTTCCCGCCCGTGCGGGAAGGGGTCAATCATTTTTCCCACAGGTGGAAAACTTGAAGGGGATGTAGGTCGGGCAGTGGCCCATGGCGGCGGTGGCCAAGAAGACGATGCCGATCGCCCCCCACCAGTTTTCGTAGTAGAACCCCGCCCAGATGATACCCAGGCCGATGATGACGCGAATGATGCGATCCGTTCTTCCGACATTGCATTTCATGAGTGATCCTTTCTGTGAAAAAGGAGTATGGAGCGAGTCCCCCGGTTTCCCATCACGGTGAAAAGAACGGCTGCCGGCGCCGTCAACCGGGAGGGCGAAGGGAAAGCCCTCCGCCCTTGGAATCGGTCAGCCGAGGTTTGCGTTGACGAAATCCCAGTTGATCAACTTGCCGATGACCGCGGCCAGGTAATCGGGCCGGCGGTTCTGGTAATCGAGATAGTAGGCGTGCTCCCAGACGTCAAGGGTGAGGAGCGGTTTCTGGCCGTGAACGATGGGGGTGTCGGCGTTTGCGGTCTTGACGATCTTCAGCGCTCCTCCCTCGAGGACAAGCCACGCCCAGCCGCTTCCGAACTGGGTCACTCCGGCGTTCTTCAGCTCCTCCGCGAATTTTTCGATAACTCCCCCAGGCGGCGGTGATTTTCGCGGCGACGGCGCCGGTCGGCGCGCCGCCTCCCCCGGCCTTCAGGCATTTCCAGTAGAAGGAGTGGTTCCAGACCTGGGCGGCGTTGTTGAAGATCCCCGTCTTGGCGGAATCGCCGGCTGCTTTTTTGATGATTGTCTCCAGGTCCGAATTGGCCAGATCGGTTCCCGCGATCAATTTTCCCAGGTTGTCGACATACGCCTTGTGGTGCTTGCCGTAATGGAACTCCAGGGTGTTGGCGCTGATCACCGGGGCCAGGGCGTCTTTGGCAAAGGGCAGTTCAGGTAACGTTATCATCGCTCTTGTCTCCTTTCTCGGTAGAGGTTTATGGTGTATTCTACCACTCATCCCGCGGCCTTTCCACAAAAAACGGCAGGTGACGAATCGAACGTGTCCGAAAAGCCGTCCTCACCGGTTGCGGCGACCGTCCGCTTGCCCATCCGATCGCGTCATTCCGCCGGGAGCGGGATCTTGCCGCCCGCGACCATCTCGCGGAGCTCTTTCTTGCTGAACTTCCCTACGCTGGTTTTCGGGATCTGATCGAGGAAGGCGAAGTGATCCGGGATCCACCAGGCGGCCTTGACCTTGTCCTTGAGGAACTCCTTGAGCGCCTCTTCCGTTACCGTCTTTCCCGGCTGGAGGACGACGCAGCCCAGGGGGCGCTCCACCCATTTGCTGTGGGGGACGCCGATCACGGCGGCCTCGGCGACGGCCGGATGGGCCATGATCAGGTTCTCCAGATCCACCGAGGAGATCCACTCCCCGCCGCTCTTCACGAGGTCCTTCGTCCGGTCGACCAGGCGGACGTAGCCCTCTTCGTCGATCGTCCCGACATCGCCGGTGTGGAGCCATCCTCCCGCGAAAACAGGCTTCGACCGTTCCGGATCCTTGTAGTATTCATTGGCGACCCAGGGTCCCCTGAGCAGGATCTCGCCCCACTCCTTGCCGTCGTGCTTGACCTCCCGTCCCTGTTCGTTGATGATCTTCATCTCCAGACCCGGCGCCAGGATGCCGGCGCTGGATTTGACGTCATAGAGTTTCTCTATCGGCCAGTCGGCCATCGAGCTCTTGGGGGCGGCGACCATCGCCAGCGGCGATGTTTCCGTCATGCCGTAGGCCTGCATGATGGGAAAACCGTACTTCTCGTTGAGGGCTTCCATAAGGAAACGCGGACAGGCCGAGCCGCCCGAGGCGATGGTCTTGAGCGAGGAGAAGTCGTGTTTGCCTCCCCCTTCCAGGTAATTGTAGAGCATCAGCCAGATCGTCGGGACGCCGGCGGTAAAGGTCACCCGTTCTTCGGCGATCACCTTGCAGATGGCCTCCATGTTGATCGTCTCCCGCCCCGGCAGGACCTGCTTGCAGCCGAAACCGACGCAGCCGAAGGGTCCGCCCCAGGCGTTGGCGTGGAACATCGGGACGATATGCAGGGCGCAGTCGCTTTCCGAGACCCTGAGCGTACAGGCCGCCGCATAACTGTGCAGGACAAGACCCCGGTGCGAATAGACGACGCCTTTGGGGTCGCCCGTCGTGGCGGAGGTGTAGCAGATCATCGCCGGATCCCCTTCGCTCAGATCGTCGGGGAAATCATAGCTCTCGGGGAACGGGGCGATGAGATCGTCGTACAGACTGACCGGCTTGAGACCGGTCTGCGGCATCTTGCCGCTCTGGGAGAGGATTACATAGTGCTTGACGGTCGTGAGCTGGTCCTTGATCGCGTCGGCGATGAAGACCAGATCCTCGTCGACGAACAGGACCTTGTCTTCGGCGTGGTTGATGATATAGACCAGATGGTGCAGCGGGAGGCGGAAGTTCGTCGTGTGGAGGGCCGCGCCCATGCAGGGGACGCCGAAATAGAGCTCCAGATGCCGGTGCGTATTGAGCGCCATGCTGGCCACATGGTCGCCCCGTTTTATCCCTAGAGACTCCAGGGCGTGGGCGAGCTGGCAGGTCCGTTTGAAATAATCGGCATAGGTGTAGCGGAAGATTTCATTGTTGGGATAGACGGAGACGACTTCCTTTTTCGGAAAATAGTTTGCCGCCCGCAAAAGAAACGTTCTGAGCAACAACGGATAATCCATCATAGCGTGTTCCCTCCTTTTCCATTTGTTCAATCCCACCGTCTTTTGAAATCAAGCCAAATGATGTAGACGATCATGACCATGGTGGAGACCGCTGCGGGGAGGGCCGTCTCCTGGCTGAAGAGCGTCAGGGCAAAGCCGCCCGCCATCCCCTGATTCTTGAGGGTGCCCAGGAGGACGAGGCTGGTCCGGGTCTCCTTCGGAATGTGAAAGAGGCCGAAGACCCAGTCGATGAGGAACCCGAGAATGAACATGCTGATGACGGCGATCGAGGCGATCGGCAGGAGGGTCAGCGTCCGGCCGAGGATGATATCGCGGTTCAGGCCGACCAGGGTATAGAGAACGAGAAAGAAACTCCAGTTCGTGATGGTGCCGCTGTACGGTTCAATACGCTCCTTCAAACCTTTCTGGATAAGCAGGCGGGAGACGGCGAGCGGAAGGATGATCAGTTCAAGCGTGATCATCAGGAGCTTGAACGGATCAAACATCAGGGAACGGAGGAGCCCGAAGGCCATGAGCGGCATGATCGCCAGGGCGCCCAGATACGCCCCCACCGTGCCGATCAGGGACAACGGTCCGTTGCCGCGCAGGAACACGGAAAAGGGGATCACGGCGACGGCAGGCGGCGCCGCCGCCAGCAGGACGAAACCGATCCAGATCATCTCATCGTGGATCATGAGGGCGGCAAGGCCGATGATGATGTTGCCCAGGATAATATAGCTCATGATGACCCCGAGCAGGGCGGGAAAGACAAGGGAGCGCGGACGGCGGAAGATTGCGTTTTCGATTCCCATCGTGGAGAGGGCCATCGCCAGGGCAAGGGCCGGGAGAACAAGGTGCCGGGTGACCGGAACGGCCTGCGGGAGAAACAGACCGGCGGTCAGGGCGAGCAGAAAGATCCAGTTGCGGTTGCGGAGGAAAATCAACAATTTTATCATTCCGAACGGTTGCTCCTGTGGGCCGCCGAGATTCGTATGAGGAGTGATTCCGGTATCGCTTCTGCATGAGCATGAAGCGCCGTCATCTCAACAAAAAATGCATACAAAGTCAAGGATCTTGTCCGGTGAGGGAGAATCAGGTGCGAGGTATTACCGCACTTTTATCGTCTTGACAGGGCTGATCGGTTAATGATAATCAATTATCATATATCGTATCATAAAAAGAGAGGGATCATGCGCAAACGAAGGGCAATCCAGCAGGAGATCGTTCATGAGATTCTCCGCAACAGCACCCGGCCGCTGCTTCCTGCCGATATCCTCAGGATAGCGGAGGGTCTTGGGCGGCGCCTGGGCGTGGCCACGGTCTACCGCGCCCTCCGGGCTCTTGCGGAAGCTCATGAGATCATTTCCGTCTTGATCCAGGATGGTCCTCCCCGCTATGAGCTCGTTGATCGAGGGCATCATCATCACTTTTTGTGCCAGAAATGCAGGACCGTCTTTGACATCACCGGATGTCTTGGCAAAGAGCTGTTTATGGGGATGGTGCCGGATAATTTCCTGATGGAGGGGCATGAGGTCACCCTTGCACGGCCTGTGTGCGGGATGTGCGGGGCATTGAATCTGCTATAGGATAAGTTTATGTCAAAAAGAAGAAGTTCATGGGGTATCTGTTTGCCCTTCTGGTTTTGGTTATTCTGTTTTCCCCGGGAGGGGCATCGGCCGCGGCAGCGAAGCCGCGTGAAATCCGCGTCCTGACATCGTTCTATCCCATGCACATCATGGCGATGAATGTCCTGAAAGATGTCAAAGGCATCGCCCTTGCGAATCTCGCCCCCCCGACGGTGGGCTGCCTTCACGATTACGCCCTCACCCCGGACGACATGCGCAAGCTCGAAAAGGCGGACATCCTGATCGCCAACGGCGCCGACATGGAGTCTTACCTGGTCAGGATATCCAAGAAATACCCGCGTATCAGGATCGTCGAGCTCGCCCGGGGGATTCCGCTCATCCAAGGCGCGGGGGGGGCCCGAATCCCCATGTCTGGGTCAGCGTCGGGCACGCGATCACCCAGGTGAAGAATCTCTCCCAATTCATGTCGCGAGTCGATCCCGGCAATGCCCCTCAATACGAAAAGAACAGCCGGGAGTACATCGCCCGCCTGGAAGCGCTCCGCAGGGAGATGCACGACGGCCTGGACGCATACCGCGGAACGCCGATCGTGACATTCCATGAAGCCTTTTCCTATTTCGCCGAGGAGTTCGGTCTGAAGATCGTGGGCGTCATCGAACGTGAGCCGGGCAGCGCCCCCAGCGCCAGGGAGCTCGCCGATACCATCGGGATCATCAAAAAACTCCGCGTCAAGGCCCTCTTCAGCGAACCCCAGTACCCCGCCGCGGCCGCCGAAACGATCGCCCGGGAGACGGGGGTGCGTTTGTACCTGCTGGATCCCGCCGTGACCGGGCCGGCGACGCCGGATGCGTACATCGACACCATGAGGAAAAACCTTGCGACCTTGAAGGTTGCACTGAAATAGGGACGAATGAAACCCACCGAACCAAATGCCTGCGGCCATTGCTGCATCAAGATCGAGAACATGAGCGTTTCCCTGGGAAAGCAGCTCATTCTGGACGACGTAAATCTGCACGTCAATTGCCGTGAGATCCTCGCGATTGTCGGACCGAACGGCGCCGGGAAAACCACACTGCTCAAGGCCATGCTCGGCGTCGTTCCCTACTCCGGCCGCATCATCTGGCAGATCCGGGGTGAAAGGCAGGAGCGTCCCCGCATCGGCTATGTCCCGCAGACCCTCGATTTTGACCGGGGAGCTCCCGTCTGCGTCGCCGACTTTCTGGCCTGTGCCGTCAGCAGCCGTCCCGTCTGGCTCGGTATTTCCGGAAAGGACAGGAGTCTCATCAAGGAAATTCTCGGCGCAGTCTCCGCCGCCCACCTCATCGACAAACGGATCGGCGATCTCTCCGGGGGGGAGTTGCAGCGGGTTCTTTTGTGTCTTGCCCTCACGTCGGAACCCGATATCCTCCTTTTGGATGAACCCGTGTCGGGAATAGACGCCGCGGGCACGGAGCTCTTCCTGGACATCGTTGGAAAACTCCGCGACACCCTCGATGTCGCGATCCTCATCGTGACGCACGACCTGCTCGGGATCGCGCCCCACGCCAACCGGGTGCTGCTCCTGAACCGCAGCGTCGTGGCCGAGGGGAGGCCGGATGATATTCTCGTGTCGCGGCAGATCAGGGAAACCTTTCCGGGGCGGCCAGGCAGCCCGGCGTCGCCCGCGGGGGAAGGGGCATGATGACGCATTTTTTTCAAGCAATCATGACCGCATGGCATCAGGGCATCGCCGCTCTGCCCTTCGCCTGGACGGAGTATGAGTTCATGCGGACGGCGCTTCTGGGGATCATCATCGTTTCGCCTCTCTTCGCCCTCGTGGGGACCATGGTCATCAATAACCGCATGGCCTTTTTTTCCGACGTTCTGGGGCACTCGGCCCTGACCGGCATCGCCATCGGCGTCCTGGCGGGCATGGCGGAACCGCTGTGGGCGATGATCGGGTTTGCCGCTCTTTTGGCCCTGATCTATAATTTCATGAAGCTCTGGACGGCCACGTCATCCGATACCATCCTGGGGGTCCTTTTTTCCGCAACGATTTCCTTCGGGATTGTCATCCTGAGCCGAAACGGGGGATTCAACAAGTTCACGTCGTATCTGATCGGCGACATCCTGGCGGTGACGCCCGATCATATCCTCATCCTCGCCGCCTTTTTTGTCATCATGGCGGGATTCTGGTTTTTTTTCGGAAACCGTCTGGTCCTGGTGGGCATGAATTCCAGCCTCGCGAAAAGCCGGGGTGTTTCCCCCTTCCTCATGGACATTTCTTTTTCACTTCTTTTGGCCATCCTGGTCACGCTGTCGATTCAGATGGTGGGGATTCTCATCATCGGCGCCCTCCTCGTTCTGCCCGCGGCCGCCGCCCGCAACGTCACCCGCTGCGTATCCGACTATACCGCCGTCTCGATCTGTATCAGTCTCTTTTCGGGGATTACGGGCATCATCGCATCCTACTACCTGGGCACGGCTTCAGGAGCGACGATCGTCCTGGTGGCTTCCGGCGATATATGTCTGCACGGCCGTCATGGGCCTCAGGGGAAGGTGATTCGGATTTTAAATGAGGTCACCGGAAAAATTTCGGTGGCGGCACAGAAGTTTGACCGATCGTCCTGACATAACCGGCAAAATGTGATAAGGGGAGGAAAATTTTTCTGAGGAAAGAAAGGGCGGCATGGCGAAAAAAGTCGGCATCGCGTTGGGCAGCGGCTCTGCCCGGGGCTGGTCTCATATCGGGGTGATCCGGAGCCTGCAGGAGGCGGGGATTCCGATCGATATCGCCTGCGGCGCCTCCATCGGTGCGCTGGTCGCCGGTTCTCTCGCGGCCGGATTCCTCGATCCGCTGGATCGGTGGGTGCGCAAGCTTTCCTGGTCGCACATCATCGGGTTCATGGACGTGATGATCCCCCGCTCGGGGCTCGTCGAAGGCGAGAAGATCAGCGGATATCTGCGGGGAGTGCTCTCCGATCCGATGATCGAGAACCTGCCGATCCCGTTTGTCGCAGTGGCGACCGATCTCAAGACCGGCAAGGAGGTCTGGCTCCGCGAGGGGTCGCTCATCGACGCCGTCCGGGCAAGCATATCGCTTCCCGGCATTTTCACCCCCTCCGGGCGGAACGGCCAGTGGCTGGTGGACGGCGGGCTGGTTAATCCCGTGCCCGTCTCTCCCTGCCGGTCGATGGGCGCCGACATCGTCATCGCCGTCAACCTGAATTCCGACATCATGGGAAAACATCGGGTCCGCCGGATAGCCGATCCCCCGGCCAACGGCCGGAACGGGGTTTCACCACAGGCCAAGGGCCGCTGGGCGGCGTTTCTCGACCAGACGGCGCAGAAGGGGAACCTCACCCTCTTTCGGCAACTCTTCCAGGAGCAGCCGGACCGCGGGCCGTCGCTCTTCGATGTGATGGCGACCTCCGTGAAGATCATGCAGGATGCCATCACCCGCCAGCGGCTCCTCGCGGATCCGCCGGACATCCTCGTCAAGCCGAAGCTCGCCCACATCGGGCTCATGGAATTCAACCGGGCGGAGGAGTCGATCGAAGAGGGGAAGCGGGCGATGGACCTGATGATCCCGATGCTCCGGGACATGCTCGACTAAACGACGATCTCCAGGCCGTCCGTCCCGGCCGTCGTCGCGGCGAAGAGCCCGGCGGCGAGGGCCTCCGATTCTTTCCGTTCGGGAAGACTCCGATACACCTCCGCATCGAAGTGGGTGAGGGCCAGCCGTTTCGCGCCCGCCTCGCGGGCGATCCGGGCTGCCGTCTCCGGATTGAGATGCGGCCACTCCTCCAGGAACTGGCCCTTCTTGTAGGCGCACTCCGTGATCAGCAGATCGGCCGACCGGCCCAGGGTCACGGCGTTTTCGCAGTAGCCCGTGTCCGAGCAGTAGGCGATCGTCCTGCCGTCGATTTCAATCCGGTAGCCCATGGTGAGCGAGGCGTGGCGGAGCGGCAGGGCCTCCACGGGGAAGGGGAGGGTGGCGGTCTCCTCCGGCATTTCCAGGATACGGACCGGATAGGGGAGCAGCGAGAGGGGGATCGTGAAGGGGGCGTTCAGAAATGTCCCCAGGATTTCGCGGCTCCCCGCGGGGCCGCAGATGACGAGCCCTTTTGGAAACCGGAACTTCGCCAGGATGTGGAGCCCTTCGATGTGGTCGACGTGGAAGTGGCCGAGGAAGAGAAAAGCGGGCTTCCCTCCGTCGATGTACCGGTCCGCCCGGTGGATGCCGTTTCCGGCGTCGAAAATGATGTCGTAGTCTTTCGTCTGCACGAGTGTGCAAACCGTGTTTCCCGTCTCCGTATCGTACCAGCCGTTCGTCCCCAGAAAGATGACCTTCATGCGTTAACCTCCCGAACTGACGCGCCGCCGGGCAAAGGGCGGCGGAAATCGCGCTTGCCGACCTATACTCCAGAGAGCGGACATCCGGCAATGGTTTTTGCAGGAAGGATTTTAGCGTAGTCCTTTGCAGTGGAATTGCTTTTTCCCTGATGCAGCAGGTTGCAATAAATTCTCCAATAAATTCTCCAATAAATTCTCCTTGACATCCACGACCGCTTTCCGTACCTTCACCCCATGCAAACCCAACTCCGTACCGCTGAACCCACGATAATCGCCTTCTGTTGCCACTGGTGAAGCTACGCCGCCGCGGATCTCAGCGGTTCGCTGAGACGGAAGTATCCGGCGAATGTTCTGGTCATTCGGACCATGTGCAGCGGGAGGGTTTCGCCCCATTTCATCATGAAGGCCTTTCAGAAGGGCGCTGACGGGGTGCTTATCGCGGCCTGCCATCTGGGCGAATGCCACTATTCAAAGGGCAATTATCTCACGGCGAAAAGGGTCGCGGTACTCAAGGAGATGCTCAAGTTCATGGGTATCGGAGCGGACAGGCTGAGACTCGAGTACATCGCGACCTCCGAAAGCGATAAGCTCTCCCGGGTCTTCACGAGCTTTACCGAGCAGGTGAGAGGCCTGGGGCCGTCCCCCCTGAAAAGAGAGGCTGCCCGTGGATAGGCTGAAGGAGCTGATCAGAGAGAGCCTGGAGCAGGGAAAGGTCGCGGGCGTCGTCGGCATCATGCGCGAGGAAGGGCATCCGAGGCCGGCCCTCTTCACGAAGGAGAACATCGACGACGTGGAGAAACTCGTCATCGACGAGAACCGGTATCCCGTGGCGCAGGTGCTCCTGACGATCGCGAGAAAGCATCCCGAGGCGACCCTCGGCATCGTGGTCAGGGGCTGCGATGAACGGGCGGTGATCGAGCTTATCCGGAACGAGCAGTTGAAGAAAGAACAGATCGTTCTCTTCGGCGTTCCGTGCGACGCCAAGATGGCGGAGGCCTGCAAGTGCCCCCAACCCTATCCCAATGAGGTGGTGGAGGGCGAGAAGACCGCCCCCGTGCCGGATACCGAAGCGATGGCGGAGCTGGAGGGATTGAGCGAAGAGGAGAAGCTGCGATTCTGGCTGGGCCAATTCTCCAAATGCGTCAAGTGTTACGGGTGCCGGAATATCTGCCCGGTCTGTTTTTGCGATTCCTGCGCCCTCGACGATACGGAGCTCGTTCAGGCGGGATTTGTGCCTCCGGAGATCCCTATCTTTCATCTGATCAAGGCGTTCCATATGGCGGAGCGATGCATCGACTGCGGTCTCTGCGAGGAGGTCTGTCCCGCGAACATCCCCCTGAGAAAGCTCTGCAGGAAGGTCCGGGAGATCATGGGGGACAAGTTCGATTTTCTGCCGGGGACGGTAGCGGAAGGGAAGGGGCCCCTGCAGCTCCTGGGCGATGGAAAGTTCGAGGCGGAAGGTTCCGGATAACGGAGTGACGATGGAATACAAGAGTGTCTATACCCTCTGTCCCTTCTGCGGCGCCGGATGCGGCATGCTGCTGGAGGTGCTCGACGGCAGGATCGAAGGGGTGCTGCCCTGCAAGACCAATCCCCTGAGCCGGGGAAAGCTCTGCATAAAGGGATGGTCCGCCCACGAGTTCATCTACAGCAAAGACCGGTTGAAAAAGCCGCTCCTCAGAAAAGAGGGCCGGTTGCAGGAGGTGGAGTGGGAAGAGGCGTTGAACTTCATCGCCGCCCGATTGAAGGCCATCCGCGAGGCCCACGGGCCGGATGCGATCGGCGCCCTCAGCTCCGCAAAGTGCACCACCGAAGAGAACTACCTCTTCCAGAAGCTGGTAAGGGCCGTCATCGGGACGAACAATGTGGACCACTGCGCCCGGCTCTGACACTCCTCCACCGTGGCAGGTCTTGCCACAGCTTTCGGAAGCGGCGCCATGACGAACGCCGTGGAGGAGATCGAGGATGCCGAGACCATCCTGATCATCGGTTCCAACACGACCACGGCCCATCCGCTCGTGGCGTGGAGGATTTTTACGGCAAAGGAAAAGGGCGCGAAGATCATCGTCATCGATCCGAGGAAGACCCACATTGCCCGGTTCGCGGATCTCTATCTCGCCGAGAAACCCGGCACGGACGTAGCGGTAATCAATGGGCTCCTCCATATCATCATCAAGGAGGGCTGGTTCGACGAGGAATTTGTCCGGACCCGGACCGAGGGCTTCGAGGCGCTGAAGGCCTTCGTCGAGGAGTATACGCCCAAGCGGGTTCAGGAAATCTCCGGTGTGCCCGAGGAGCAGCTGAGGAAAGCGGCCGAGATGTATGCGAAGACGAAGGCGAGCTCGATCATCTACTGCATGGGGATCACCCAGCACACGGTCGGCGTCGACAACGTGCTCGCCCTCGCCGATCTGGCGATGGTCACGGGCCAGATCGGGAAGCGCTCCTCCGGTGTAAACCCCTTGCGGGGGCAGAACAACGTGCAGGGTTCCACGGATATGGGGGCAATCCCGGCGGCGTTGCCCGGGTATCAACCGGTGACCGATGATGCGGCCGTCGCGAAATTCGAGAAGGCCTGGGGGGTAACCCTTCCGCGGAAAGCCGGCCTTACCCTGATGGAGATGATTGACGCCAGTGACGCCGGAAAGATGAAGGCCCTTTACATCATGGGTGAAAACCCGCTTGTGAGCGATCCCGACGTAAGCCACGTGAAGCACGCGCTGGAGAAGCTGGAACTCCTGGTCGTTCAGGACATCTTCCCCACGGAGACCACGGAGCTTGCCCACGTGGTGCTGCCGGGGGTGACCTTCGCCGAGAAGGATGGGACGTTCGTCTCGACGGACAGGCGCGTCCAGAGGATTCGGAAGGCCGTGGAACCCCTCGGCGATTCGCGCCCCGACTGGCAAATCATCTGCGATGTGGCGAAGGCCCTCGGCGCGGCCGGATTCGATTATGCCTCGCCGAAGGAGGTCTTCGACGAGATTGCGTCTCTGGTGCCGCTCTACGCGGGCCTCGACTATGAGCGCATCCGCGAGAACGGGATCCAGTGGCCGTGCCGCACGAAGGAGGATCCGGGGACCGGCTTTCTCCACAAAGGAACCTTTTCACGAGGGCTCGGCGCGCTGAAACCCATCCCCTTCAAGGCGCCCGCGGAGGTTCCCGATGAGGAATATCCGCTCATCCTCATGACGGGCAGGGACGCCTTCCACTACCATACGGGGACGATGACGCGCCGCTCGAAGCGGCTGACGAACCAGATAAACCGGTGCTACGTCCAGATCAATCCGGATGACGCGCGGAAAATGGGCATAAAGAACGGGGATATGGCGAGGATAGAGTCCCGCAGGGGGGCAATCGAGGCCGAGGCGAGGGTGACGAAGATCGTCCCGAAGGGGTCCGTCTTCGTTCCCTTCCATTTTGCCGAGGCGGCGGCCAACGTGCTCACCAACCCGGCCCTCGACCCCATCGTCAAGATACCGGAATACAAGGTCTGTGCGGTTAGAATACAAAAGGCGGCGTAGGGAATATGGCAAGGATCGGGGTATTTGTCTGTCAGTGTGGAAAGAATATCGCCTCCGTCATCGACGTGGAGCGGGTCGTGGAGGCGGCCAGGGACCTTCCCGGCGTCGTCCATGCGGAGACCCTGCAGTATAGCTGCTCCGACCTCGGTCAGAACGCGATCAAGGATGCGATCGCGAAGCACGGACTCGACCGGGTCGTCCTTGCGGCGTGCACGCCGCGCATGCACGAGGGTACCTTCCAGAAATGCATAGCCGGCGCGGGTCTCAATCCCTATCTGTTCGAGATGGTAAATATCCGGGAGCAGTGCTCCTGGGTCCACCCGGAAAACGCCGTATCGACGGAAAAAGCGATCAAACTGGTGAAGATGGGCGTAGCGAAGGCGGCAAGGCTTTCCGCCCTGGAGCCGCTCAAATTCCCGGTGGAAAAGCGGGTCCTCGTGATCGGCGGCGGTATCGCGGGCATGCAGGCCGCCCTCGATATCGGCAATGCCGGATACGGGGTAACGGTCGTGGAGAAGAGCCCCTCGATCGGCGGCACCATGGCCCTCCTGGAGAAGACGTTTCCCACCCTCGACTGTTCGGCTTGAATACTCACCCCGCGGATGACGGAGTCATCCCATCATGAAAAGATCGAACTTCTCACCTGCTCCGAGGTGACGAACGTAAAGGGCTTCGTGGGAAACTTCGATGTCACCATCAAAAGCAGGCCCCGTTCCGTCGACATGGCCAAGTGCACGGGCTGCGGAGAATGCATGACGAAATGTCCCTCCAAGGTGCCGAGCGAAACGGCCCTGGGTCTCGGGACGCGGCGGGCCATCTACAAACCCTTTTCCCAGGCGGTCCCCAATGTCCCCGTCATCGACAGGGAGCACTGTATCTACTTCCAGAAGGGGAAGTGCAGGGTGTGCGAGAAGGTCTGTCCTGCCGGCGCCATCGATTATGAACAGCAGGAGACTCTCCGGACGGAGAAATTCGGCGCCATCGTCGTGGCCACCGGCTTCTCCCTCTTTGATATCGCACCCTACGGGGAGTATGGTGCGGGGGCCCACAAGGACGTCATTACCGGGTTGCAGCTCGAGAGGATGCTCGACCCCAACGGACCCACGGGGGGCCACGTCGTCCGCCCCTCCGACGGGAGGGAGGCGAAAAACATCGTCTTTGTCCAGTGCGTGGGATCGAGGGATGAGACAAAGGGGATGGCCTATTGCTCGAAGGTCTGCTGCATGTACACGGCCAAACAGGCGATCCTCCTGAAGGACCATTTCCCCGAGACCCAGTCCTACGTCTTCTACATCGACATCCGGGCGACGGGCAAGAACTACGAGGAGTTCATCCGGAGAGCCCAGCGGGAATACGGTGTGGTCTATATCCGGGGCAGGGTCTCCCGCATCGATAACCTTGGCGACCGGCTTGTGGTCTACGGGGCGGATACGCTCGTGGGCGAGCCGGTGAAGATCGAGGCGGATCTGGTGGTCCTCGCCACGGCCATGGTGGCGAATCCCGACGCAAAGGAGTTGGGCAAGATGCTCAACATCCCCTACGACAATTACGGTTTCTACACGGAAGTCCATCCGAAACTGCAACCGGTCGAGAGTCTCACGAAGGGGATATTCATCGCGGGGGCCTGCACCTTTCCCAAGGATATCCCCGATTCGGTGATGATGGCTTCGGCGGCGGCCGCCAAGACCTGTTCCCTCTTCGCCGCGGATGAGCTTACCCTGGAGCCGAAGCTTGCGGACGTGGATGCGGAGAAGTGCACCGGCTGCTTCAACTGCATCGACGTCTGTCCCTTCGATGCGATCCAGAAGGATACCCATGCAGGAAAAGCGGTAGCCAAGGTGATCAAGACGCTCTGCCAGGGGTGCGGGAACTGCGTTTCCGCATGCAAACCGGGCGCCGTCGATGTGAAGGGCTTTACCGATGAATCGATCTACGCCCAGATTACGGCCGCCCTCGCGGGTGACGACGAGGAGGATGAAGAGCATGTTGCAGGTTGATGAACGCGTTCATGACCTGAAAAACGAGATGCGAAGCCTGAGCGGCGAGGATATCTCCCGATGCATCCAGTGCGGCAAGTGTACGGCGGGCTGTCCCATTGCACCCGACATGGACGTCATGCCCAACCAGGTGATCCGCTACCTCCAGCTCAACCACGAAGAAAAAGCGCTCCGCGCCTCCTCGATCTGGATTTGCGCCTCCTGCACGACCTGTTCGGTCCGCTGTCCCGAAGGGATCGACGTTGCCCGGGTCATGAACCAGTCAAGGAAACTCTGCATCGAGAGGGGATACCGGCCCAAAGAGGGGCGGATCCACCTCTTCAACAGGCTCTTTGTCGACTCCATAAAGAGATCGGGAAGGGTGCACGAGCTCGGCCTTGTGATCCGGTACAATGCCCTCACGATAAATCCGTTCAAGGACATCGGCCTTCTGCCGCGGATCCTGCACAAGGGCAAGATCAGCCTGCTGCCCCACAGGATCAGGGGGCTGGAGGGGTTAAGGCATCTGTTTGCAACAAGCAAAAGATTTATAAAAGGGTAGATCGGATATGGAGATAGGATACTTTCCCGGCTGTTCACTTGAAGGGGCATCGAAGGAGTTCGACCTCTCCGTAAGGAAGGTGTGCGAACTTCTCGACATACGGCTCGTGGAGATAGAAGACTGGAACTGCTGCGGCGCGAGCCCCGCCCATGCCTTGTCGGACGATCTGACCTATCTGCTGCCGTATGAGAACATCAGGAAGATGGAGGCCCAGAACATAACGGAGGTCCTCATCCCGTGCCCCTCCTGCCTCACCAGCCTGAAAGATACGGAAGAGCGGTACCGGACGGATGGGGTCGTGAAGGAGCGCCTCATCGAAGCTTCGGGCTACCGTTACGAGGGTCGGATCACCATGTACCACCTCCTCGACTTCCTCAGAGACAGAATAACCTTCGACACCCTCGCGGGCCGCGTAACTAAACCTCTGAGAGATCTGAAGATCGCCCCCTACTACGGTTGCCTCATGCGGTTTCACTCGATCAACATCGACGACAATGAGCGGCCCGTGGTCATGGACCGGCTTATCGAGGCCGTCGGCGCCGAGGCAGTTGAGTGGACCCACAAGGCCGACTGCTGCGGGGCGAGCCTCTCCATAACGCGATCCGACATCACCAAGAGGCTCCTCAAAGACCTCCTCGACAGCGCGCGGCGTGCGGGGGCCGACTGCATCGCCGTTGTCTGCCCGCTCTGCCAGACGAACCTTGACATACGACAGGGGGAGCTGAAGGACGGCGGCGGCCAACCCTACAATCTCCCCGTCATATACCTCACCCAGCTCATGGGCATCGCCCTGGGGGCGAGTGCAACCGATGTCGCCCTCGGCAAGCTCATGGTCGACCCGGTGCCGCTGCTGAAGCAGAAGAACCTGATCTAACAGCGGGGCAGCAGGTTACCCGGTGAACACCTCCACCGCATGCGGTGATTCCATCCTGTCGCCTCATAAACAAATGTTGCCGAGCGGAGAGGTCATGACACATTTTTTTCTTGACAAAAAGGTATTTTGCAAGCATGGTGAACCGCCGTTCATAAAATGAACGGCTCTTCAATTATATCAAGCCGGGATCGGTAATGGAAAAGGAAAAGCGCAAGGAGCGGGAATTCAATCTGCGACGGACGGAGATCCTCGACGCAGCGGTGAAAGTCTTTGCCGCCAAGGGGTTCTATACTGCCACGGTCGCGGAAATCGCCGCCGCCTCGGGGTTCGCCATCGGCACCCTCTATCAGTTCTTCGACGGCAAGGAACAGCTCTACACGGCGATGCTCACCGAAAACCTGGGGATGATGTACGCCGGTATCCGGAAAGTAGTGGAGGAGGAGGCGGATATCATCAAGAAAATCGAACTCCTGGTTACATCCCACTTCCAGTATATAGAAGATAATGCCGAATTCTGTAGCATCTTCGTCCGGGGCGATTATCTGTCGCTCTCAGAGGGGAGCGCGGAGCTCCGCGAGAGGATACGGAGCGATTACGCCCTCTATGTCTCCTTCATCGAAGAGGTGATGCGCGACGGAATCCGCACGGGCATCCTCAAGAAGATGGATCCGCCGATGATGGCCGCTGCTCTGACGGGGATCGTCAGTTCCTATGCCTCCAAATGGCTTGCCGTGGCGGAGGAGGGATCTCTCAAAAGCAAGGTTCCCTTTGTCCTCGATATTTTTCTGGAAGGGGTCAGGAAAGATGCCCCTTAAGAAATCATTTTTCCACGGAACGATCATCCTTCTGGCCAACCTTTTGATCGGCGCGCTGGCGACGCCGTTGTCCGCCGCGGGCGGGGTCAATCCCCTGTCGCTCAACGAGAGTATCGACCTGGCCCTTAAGTCGAGCGTCCTCATCCACGCGGCACGGGAAGGAGTCCGGGGGGCCGAGGCGCAGCAGAAGGAGGCCTTCACCGGGTTCCTCCCGAAGTTAAGCACCTCCTACAGCTACACCCGCTACAACCGGGACCCCTATCTGGCTTTTCCCGGCATCCCGCCCGTGATCCCGCCTGCCAACCTGACCGTGGGGACGAAAGACAACTACAACTGGATTCTCGAGGCGCGTCAGCCGCTCTTTGCCGGGGGGGCGATTCTGGCGAACTACGAGGCGAGCCGCATCGCCACGGATATCGCCCGCCTTGACGAGGTTTCCACGGTGCAGGACCTCGTCCTGGAGGTGAAGGTCGCCTATTTCAACATCCTGAAGGCCGGGCGGATCCTGGCCGTGGCAAGGCAATCGCTCGAACAGTTGCAGGCGCACCGCGATACCGCGCAGAGCTTCTACGGCCAGGGGTTGATACCCAGAAACGACCTCCTCCAGGCCGAGGTGGAGCTCGCCAACGGCAGGCAGTCTCTCCTCCGGTCCGAAAACGGCCTGGAACTTGCCCGATCGAAGTTTAACACGGTTCTGAGGCGCGAGATCAACACCCCGGTCGAGATCGAGGATATCCTGAACGACCGTCCCTATGAGAAGACCTTTGACGCCTGCGTCGCCGCGGCCCTGGACAACCGGTCGGAGATCCGTTCCTTTGCCCTCCGGAAGGAGCAGGCCAGAAGTCAGATCAAAGTGTCACAGAGCGAATATTATCCCAGCGTCAACCTCGTGGGGAACTACGCGAAATACGGCGATACGCCGGGCGTCGCCGGCAGCCCTTTCAAGGATCAGGAGAGCTGGTACGTCATGGCGGTCGCGAACTGGAATCTCTGGGAGTGGGGGAAGACGAAAAACCGCGTGGAGTTCGGACAGAGTCGAGAAAATCAGGCTGCGGACTTCCTCGCCAACGTCCGGGATCAGATAACCCTCGAGGTGAAGAATGCTTTTCTCCTCCTCCATGAGGCGGAAAAACAGATCCAGGTGGCGGCCAAGGCGATCGAGCAGGCCGAGGAGAACTTCCGGATCAACACCGAACGGTACCGGGAGCAGGTGGGAACTTCAACCGAGGTGATCGACGCCCAGACTCTTCTCACGAAGGCCAGATCGGACCGGCACAACGCACTCGGCGACTTCAACATCAGCCGCGCCAGGCTGGAGAGGGCGATGGGGGTCGGTACAACCGAATATTTTGATAAGGAGCGGAAATGAAGAAGATATATCGTATGGCGGCTGGCAGCCTTGTGGCGCTCCTTTTTTTTACGGCGGTGCCGGCCGTAATTTTCGCCGAGGAATATGCCCTTGACGATCTCTACCGGATAGCCCTGGCCCGTTCGGAAATACTCAAGGTGGCCGAAGAGAACCTCGTCATCTCCGAGATAGGAAAGGATAAGGCGTTCTCTTTCCTGCTGCCCCGTGTGACGGCCACCGGCGGCATCACCCAGTATTCGGAAAAGAAATTCAACTCCGCGGGAAGCCTCACCCAACCGGAATACGGTTCATCATGGGGGGTCCAGATCGACCAGTCCGTATCCCTGAGCGGCCGTGAACTGACGGCGCTCGGGATCTCCAAGCAGTTCGTGACAAAAAGCACCTATGATGTCACCGCCGTCCGTGAAGACTATCTCCTGAGGTTTGTGGCCTCCGCCTACTATAACGTCCTGACGGCCCGAAAGGTCCTGGAAATTGCCGATTCCAACCTGGAGCGTCTCAGTAAATACCGAGAGGCGGCTGAAAAAAGGCTCAGGATCGGCGAGGTGACCAAAACAGCCCTCCTGCGCGCGGAGGGGGAGCTGTCCGGGGCGAAGTCGGACCGTCTTCAGGCCCAGAACTCTCTGGAACTGGCCATGGCCGTCCTGGCGAGGAACGTCGGCATCAAGGAAGAGTTCACCATCAAGGAGGGGGCGGCGGCGGAGGGCGATGTTCCGGCGCTGAACGTGTTTCAGGAACGGGCGTTTGCACTGCGGGCTGACCTCAAAAGCCTGGAGGTTCAGAAGCAGATCGCCGCCGATCAGATCAAATATGCCGAGGGCGCCTTCTGGCCGACCGTTTCCGCGACAGCGGCGTATGCCGGTGCCGACCAGTATCCGGTTGCGGGGAGCCTGGTCCGCGACAGCTTCTATGCGGGGATCGGCCTGAACTTTCCCATCTTCGAGGGCGGGTTCCGGAAAGCGGATGTATCCGAAGCGAAGGCCCGTGAACGTCAGGCGGCGCTCTTCTATGAGGATTTGAAGAAAGGGATCGGGATCGAGGTGCAGACGGCCTATCTGGATCTTGTCACCCAGAAGGGGATCCTTCAATTCCTGGACGATCAGGTCGCCTTTGCCCGCGACAACTACCAGGCCGTAGCCCGGCAGTTCGATTTCGGTCTGTCGAACAGCCTGGATGTGCTGGATGCCAACACGCTCCTGGTCTCTGCGGAGACGAAAGTGGTGTCGGCCGTCTACAACTACCAGCTCGCCCTTCTGAGGATGAAGAAGGCCACCGGGACGCTGCTGCGCAATGAATCGTGATCGTTAATAGAATGATGATGAACGGATGTACCGCAATGGATAGGGTTATCGACTTTTTTAAAAGGAGCTTTTCATGTTGGGACGAACATCGCCTTTAACCGGAGAAAACAGAAGAGCGGCTCAGGGGAGGGTCAGGGCCGGTGCAGTGATCATGACGGTCTTTTTATGCGCCGCGATGTCTGCCAGTGTCGGGTGCCAGAAGAAGGAACAGAAGGTGCAAAAGGAGCTGGCCGTCAACGTCCGGGTCTGGACGGCGGAGAATCGACCGCTCCGGCCTTTCGTGGAGTCGATCGGGACCCTCAACCCGTACGAAATTGTCAATGTCAGCTCCGAGCTGGACGGGATCTTGAAGACGATCAGCGTCGACGAAGGATCACCCGTGACCCCCGGTCAGGTCATAGCCATGATCAAGGAGACCGATTACCAGCTTGCCGTCGAGCAGGCTGCGGCCATATTGAAGCAGGCGGAGGCGGCCCTGGCCAACGCGAAACAGGAGCATCTGCGAAAAGAGGCCCTCTATCGGGAGGAGTTGGTCACGAAACAGCAGTTTGACGATATAGTCGCGCGTCTTGCCGTTGCCCAGGGGGATGTGGAGCGGGCAGTGGCGGGACTCGATCTGGCAAAGGAGAAATTGACCAAGACGAAGATCCATGCCCCCATGGCCGGCAGCATCAGGGAAAAGAAGGTCACAGCGGGGGACTATATCCGCAACGGCACGCTTCTCGTCTCGATCATCCGCACCGATCTCCTCAAACTTTTATTCAGCGTCTCGGAGAAGGATGTGGGAAACCTCCGGGCCGGTCAGGATGTCCTGTTCACGGTGGATGCATTCCCCGGGCGCGAATTTCGCGGCCAGGTGAAGACGATCTATCCCAGCCTGGAGGAAAAGACCCGCTCCCTTCAGGTCGAGGCAGTCGTACCGAATACGGATCGGAGTCTCAAACCGGGGCTTTTCTCCCGCGTGACGCTCTACACCGGGCCGGCCCGGGATACGGTTGTCGCCCCGATCACCGCGCTTCTCTACGATAACTCCACCACCAAGCTCTTTGTCGCGGAGGGGGATCGGGCAAAGGAACGGAAGGTTCGGATCGGCCGGAAATACGGAGAATTCATGGAGATTGTCGAGGGCCTCAAGGCGAAAGAGATCGTCGTGACCGTGGGACAGAACAATCTGATGGAAGGGGTGCTCGTCAATGTGGCTCGCTGATACCTCGGTCAAAAGGCCGGTTTTTGCCACCATGGCCATCATGGCCCTGGTGGTCCTCGGTGTGGTAAGTTATCCGGAGATTGGCGTCGATCTCTTACCCAAGGTGGATTTCCCCATCGTCACGGTCACCACGCACCTGTATGGGGCGAGCCCCGAGGTGATCGACATCGACGTCACCGACAAGATCGAAGGGTCGGTCAACACGATCAACGGCGTAAAGACGATCACCTCGAGCAGCACCGAGGGGGATTCCCGGGTCACCATCGAGTTCGTCCTCGAGCGGGACATCGATCTGGCCGTCCAGGACGTCCGGGAGAAGGTCGCCCTGATCCGGAACAAGCTGCCCCTTGACATCGAGGAACCCCGGATCGCCAAGGTGGACCCCGATGCGACGG
The DNA here is from genome assembly GCA_963817385.1 of uncultured delta proteobacterium. Taxonomy (GTDB): domain Bacteria; phylum Desulfobacterota; class Syntrophia; order Syntrophales; family UBA5619; genus JAKAFS01. Next base: position 125,996 of record CAWFOM010000008.1, on the reverse strand, counting down.
CGGTCATGTGGCTGAATCTGTCGGGGCAGAAATCCGTCCGGGATCTTTCCACCTACGTCGACGAGGTCCTCAGGGAGAAGCTCCAGCGGATTAACGGTGTCGGCGACATCCAGATATTCGGTTTGCAGCTCAGGCAAGTCCGCGTCTGGCTTGACTCCGGCAAGCTCCAGGCCTACGGGATTTCCGCGAACGACGTCATGGGCGCCCTCCAGAAGCAGAACGTCGAGCTGCCGGGGGGGCGGATCGAGAGCCTCTCCAAGGAGTACACGGTCAAGATCAAGGGGGAGTTCCTCAATGTTCCCGATTTCAACGACCTGGTCATCGCCTATGACAAGGGCGCCCCGGTCCGCCTCCGTGACGTCGGGAAGGCCGAGGACGGGATGCAGGAGCGGCGCGACATCGCCCGCTTCAACGGCATCCCGGCCGTGACGATGGGCGTTCAGAAGCAGTCCGGGACGAACACCGTGGCCGTGGTCGACGCGGTCAAGAAGGAGATCGAGAAGATCAACAAGACCCTCCCGCCGGGGATGAGCCTGAACATCGCCATCGACCAGTCCGTCTTCATCCGGCGCTCCATCGCAGAGGTGCAAAAGCACCTGATCCTGGGCTCGCTCTTCGCGATCCTCGCCGTCTTCATCTTCCTCGGCAACGTCCGCACGACGCTCATCAGCGCGGTGGCCCTGCCCATCTCGATCATCGCCACCTTCGCCCTGATCAGGGCCTTCGGGTTCACCTTCAACAACATGACGATGCTCGCCCTGACCCTCTCCGTCGGGCTCCTGATCGATGACGCCATCATCGTCATCGAGAACATCTACCGCCATGTCGAGGAGGGGATGGCGCCGCGCGAAGCGGCAACCTTCGCCACCAGCGAGATCGGCCTGGCGGTCATGGCGACCACCTTTGCCATCGTGGCGATCTTCCTCCCCGTCGCGTTTATGAAAGGGATGATCGGCCGCTTCTTTCTCCAGTTCGCCTTGACGGTCGTCTTTTCGATCCTCGTCTCGCTCCTGGTATCCTTCACACTGACGCCGATGCTGGCCTCGATCTTCCTGAAGCCCGTCGTGGTCATGCGGGAGGGACAGGCCGTCAAGCCGCATCGCCGCCTGGCGGATGCGTTTGACCGGGGCTACAAGAAACTGGAGGCGGGCTACCGCCGTGTTCTGGCCTTTTCCCTGAATCACCGGGCGGTGACGCTGGTCGGCGCCCTTCTCCTGTTCGCCGGCAGCCTCTATATGACGAAATACCTGGGGAAGGAGTTCACCCCTCCCGAAGACCAGGGGCAGTTCATCGTCCGTCTGGAGGCGCCCATCGACTATTCGGTGGAAAAAGCCGACGAACTCTTCCGGCCGGCGGAGGAGATCCTGAGGAAAATGCCGGAGGTCAGGGCGGTTTTATACCGACTGGGAATCGGCGGCTCGATCAACCGGGCGATCATGATGACGAGCCTGATCCCGAAGAGCGAGCGGAAGAAGTCCCAGATGGACCTGAAGAAGGAGATCCGCGAGAAGCTGCGCAAGTTTCCCGGTCTCAAGGTGTCTGCGGAGGACTTCTCCATGATCGGCGGCGGGCAGCGGCAGGTGCCGATCCAGTACAGCGTGCGGGGTTTGGATCTCAGTGCGGTTCAGGGGTACACCAAGCAGATCGCGGCAGAGTTTTCAAAACTGCCGGGGATTGTTGACGTCGACACATCCCTCGAACTCGGAAAACCGGAACTCAAGATCTATATCGACCGGGACAAGGCCGCCGACCTCGGGGTGGAGGTGGCGACCGTCGCCGAGGCGATCAACCTCCTCATGAGCGGCGAGACCGAGGTGACCAAATACAAGGACGAGACCCGGGGGAAGCGCTATGACCTGCGGATCCGGCTCAATCCGGAAGAACGGCAGGATCCCGATGACCTGGGCAGAGTCTATGTCCGATCGCGCGGCGGGCGATTGGTCGAGCTCCGCAATCTTGTCCGTGTCCAGGAGGGGGGAGGGCCGAGTGTCATCAACCGCGAGGATCGGCAGCGGGCGGTCACCCTTTTCGCCAGCCTCGAGGGGGTGCCCCTCGGGGCTGCGATGGAGGGCCTTAACGGCATTGCGGCCAAGATCCTTCCTCCGGACTATCTCCCGAAATACCGGGGGCAGGCCGATACCATGTCGGAATCATTCGGCTACCTGATGTTTGCGATCATCCTCGGGGTGATGATGGCCTACATGGTCCTTGCCGCCCAGTTCGAGAGCTTCATCCATCCCTTCACCGTGCTTCTGGCTATGCCGCTCTCGTTCATCGGGGCCTTCGGCGCGCTCCTCCTGACGGGAAACACGATCAGCATCTTCAGTTTCATCGGCCTGATTCTCCTGATGGGACTGGTAAAGAAAAATGCGATCCTCCTCGTCGACTACACAAACGTTCTGCGCGAACGGGGACTCTCCCGCAGGGAGGCGATCCTCGAGGCCGGTCCGGTCCGGCTCAGGCCGATCCTGATGACGACCTTTGCGATGGTCTTCGGGATGATGCCGGTCGCCTTCGGCATGGGAGAGGGGGCGGAAACCCGTTCCCCCATGGGGATTGCGGTCATCGGCGGCCTCCTTACGTCGCTCTTTCTGACCTTGGTGGTCGTGCCGGCCGCCTATGATCTCTTCGATGACTTCCAGGGATTATTCGCCAGACGGAAGAAAAAGGGTGATGAGGCGGAAAGAAAGGCGGAGTCTCTGGCAGGCGAGGCTCCCCGTGATGAAAAAGGAGGATCGAATCCATGAAGATGTTTCTGATCGTCTATTGCGAGGCGGCGGATGAAGCCGTCATCGCCGCACTGAAGGAGGCGGGCATCCACGGGTATACCAAGATGGTGGAGGCCCAGGGGGAGGGGACGGAGACCGAGCCCAAGCTTGGTACGCACTGTTGGCCGGGGCGGAACAATATCCTCTTTATGGTCCTGCCCGATGAAGAGATTCCCCGGATTGCCGACAGGGTGCACCGGCTCAAGGAAGAACATCCCCGCGCCGGCGTCCGGGGTTACCTCCTGCCGATGGAGGAGAGTGTTTAACGGGGTGTTGAAAAACGCCCTGCTCAAGCACCGGTAAAACCGCGTGCGAGGATACCGGGTGATGGCGAAGGGACAGGTGACGCGCAGACAGAAGGACATCTCCCGGGTGCTTCGCGAAAAGAAGAAGCTCCCCCCGCCGGAGAAGTTCAAACGCATGAGGAAGGAGCCCAAGAGGTGAAGGAGAGCGGAGGCTCATTCTCTGCGAAGGACCGGGAGCGGATCGCCGAAGAAGGGTTGACTCTCGAGGAGGTGAACAGGCAACTGGCGCTCTTCCGGCGCGGTGTCTCGCCGGTGCGCCTGAACCGGCCCTGCTGTGTGCGAGATGGGATCGTCTCTCTCTCCCCGGCGGAAGAGGAGGAGTTCCTTGCGGTGTATGACGGCGCCCTCCGGACCAAGCGGTTCATGAAATTTGTCCCCGCCTCTGGCGCGGCAAGCCGGATGTTCAAGGAGTGGCATCAAGGTCTCCGGGAGGGCGGATTTACCTCGCCGGCCGAACAGGAGGCCTTTATCCGGAACCTGCAGCGGTACGCATTCTTTACGGATCTCAAGACCGCCGTCGCCGCCAGAGGCGGCAATCTTGATGATCTGATCGGAAAGCAGGCGGTGGAGGCCATTCTGAAGTTCATTCTGACGGAGGGTGGGCTGAATTATGGACGGCTTCCGAAGGCGCTTTTGAAATTCCATGCCTGTAGCGAGGGGTGCCGGACCGCCCTGGAAGAACACCTCGTCGAGGCCGCCCTCTATGCCCGGGATTCGCAGGGATGCTCCCGTATCCATTTCACCGTTTCCGGCGAACACGAAAATTTCGTCCGGGAGCGCCTGTCGCAGGTGATTCCCCGCTATGAATCGGATTACGAGACCACATACGAAATCGGCCTATCCACGCAGGCGGCGGCGACGAATACTCTTGCCGTCGACTCAGAGCACCGCCCTTTTCGGGATGAAAAGGGGGGGCTGATCTTCCGCCCGGGCGGCCACGGCGCGCTCCTGACGAACCTGGATGCACTGACGGCGGAGATCATTTTCCTGAAGAACATCGACAATATCGCTCCCGACCGCCTGAAAGCGGCAACGGTCCGCTGGAAGAAGATTATGGCCGGATACCTGATCTCGCTCCAGCAGGGGTTGTTCAGCCGGCTTAGCCTTCTGGAGGCGGGTGACGTTGGGGAAGCGGCGCTCGGGGAGATCACCCGGTTCTGCCGGGAGAAGATCCATCTCGTCCTCCCGCCGGATTTCGAGCGGCGATCCCCGACGGAGCGGGGGGCGTTTCTTTTCCGGAAACTCGACCGGCCGGTCAGGGTGTGCGGGATGGTAAAAAACGAGGGTGAGCCGGGAGGGGGGCCGTTCTGGGTCGATGATCCGGACGGGACGGACCTGCAGTCTCTCCAGATCATCGAGGAGTCGCAGATTGACCGAAACGATGACCGTCAGCAGGCGATCTGGCGGTCCGCCACCCATTTCAATCCCGTCGATCTCGTCTGCGGCGTCTACGACTTCCGCGGACGGAAATTCGCGCTCACCCGGTTCGTCGATCCGGCGCTCTCGATCATCTCGCGTAAGTCGGAGAAGGGGAAGGAACTCCTCGCACTGGAACGCCCCGGCCTCTGGAACGGTTCGATGGCCCTCTGGAATACCCTCTTCATGGAGGTGCCGCTGGCGACCTTCAATCCCGTGAAGACGGTTTCGGATCTCCTTAGGCCTGAGCACCTCCCCTCATGAAGCAGCTCCGATGTTCCGGGATCCTCAATAGGGAATGTCCTCGTGAAAAGCCGGCGCCGCCGCCGTCAGTATTTGGCGATCCGTCCCCTCAAGCGGCCCTGGAGCAAAGACAGAGCGTCTAATGAGATGTCGAAGTCGATCAGATAAAGCGGTTCATCGCCGACCATCGCCCGGAGGGCGGGGAGGGTGCATATGAGCCGGGGACGAGAGCCCTCTTCCGGAATCCGGACGGAGAAATGGCCGAATGAGATAGGGATGTTGAGGCGCCCAAGCAGCTCCTCGATCAGGGATCTTCCCGAGCCATTTTCCCTTATCATGAATACCTCCGTTCCCTCATCTTTCAGGATACGGATGAACTCATCCGACAGCCTTTTCGTCTGGATAAGGATGCGCTTCTCTCCCTTCTTGAGGAGAAGATCGGCCGTTATGGAGAGATTAAAACCGTCGCGCGCCTGGTCGGAGATGACGATCTCGGCGTTCTTGACCGGCGTCTCTCCGAGGATCTTGAGGAGTTGCTCCGTGAACGCAATGCCCTTGAGTTCCCTCAGGTCGAGAATCGGCGTCGTCGAGGGAGGCGTCGGGGGTGTGACGGCATTGCCGGCGGTGATCTCCGTCACGATCAAGCCGTTTTTCTCCAGGAAGACCAGGGCCTCGGCGGGAAAGGGCCGTTCGCTCTCCCCGAGGAGGAATAACCCCTGGCGATAGAGCGTCCCGCCCACGGCCTTTTTGCCGGCGATCACCCAGTCGGGGAATGCCAGGATCTCCGGCTTCGATGACAAGGCCAGGGGCCTGTCGGCATAAGCGATCGTATAGTTCCGGGAACGGCGGATGATTCCCTGCAGAGACATGAGATCGTCGCGCAGTTCTTCCGCGGAAAGAAAGGCGTAGTTCGGCCAGGATTGAGTGATCAGCCTTTTGAGGTTCTCCGAAAGGCGATTCCCGAAATCGAGTAGAACCGTCGATCCGTCATCCAGTTCGACGACCGGGATCAGGGAACAGTCGATCGTCACCTGAGCGGTATCCTTGAGGGGAATATAGTAATTCCCCGCTGCTGTGATTGCCCCCTTCATGCGGCTGATGACCGGCCGGATCAGTCCCAGGAACCCCTCGGCGGTCGGCGGCGACTTCATCGACGCGGTCAAGTCAATCTGCGGTTTCTCCTCCGGGGGGGCGGCGGCTTGCAGGGGCGCCACCGCATTCTCCGAACGGGACGAATTCGAGGGCAACTTGAGGATCTGGCCCGGTGGAAGGTCGTTCAGGTTTGCGATATCGGGATTCAACCGGCGCAGGAGACGGTACGTGGGCAGGACTTGCTCCGTGCCGGCGTTGAGTTCGGCCAGGATGATCCGGCTGATGGAATCGTCCTCTTGGATGAGGTAGGCCCTTGTCGGTAATGCATTTTCGTTGCTGAGGGCATTTGCGGATTCGGGGAGTTCAGTTATTCCTCGGATTGGGAGCACCAGCCTCTGCCCGGGGTAGATCCTGTTGAGATTCCTGATTCCCGGGTTCAGTTGACGGATCAGGTCGGTGGGGACCGGTTCATCCCCCAACTGGCGCCGGAAAATGTCGCTGAGGAAATCCCCTTTTTTAACCACATAGAGGCGCGTTTTGCGGTGACCGGCGCTCTTCTGCAACAGGAGGCTGGCGCTGTCTTCCCGGGCTGAAACAGTCTGGGGAAACAGGGCCGGCGAGAGAAGGAGGGCGAGAACGATCATTGTGATCCTCCATCGTGTCGTTGCTGAGTGCTTCCGGATATGCCGTCCGTCGTCCCCTTCCCGGTGGTCGGGTGCTGTCGGCGAAGGATTGACATTTCCCGGACGCAGGGCGGGGCTTCCCAACCAGACAGGCGCCTGTTTTCGCTGAAGTCCGTTATCCCCGCCGGGAAGGGGGAATTTGCGTGTTGCAGTTCCGGTCATAGTCATTCCTCTTCTGCAGGGCTTTCTCCGGTTGACCGCCTTCCGGGACCGGGGGAAGCCCGGCAGACGATCGATCCGATGTCCGCCAGCATGACGGAGTTATCGGTAAAGGTCAATGGAAGGTCGGGCGCATGATGCATTCTCTTCACTCCGCTCAGCGGCCGCTCTGGAAGTTGTCCCGCAGGAGCTCGCGGGCGATGATCATCCTGCGGACCTCCGCGGTGCCGGCGCCGATATCCCAGAGCTTCTGATCCAGGTAATGCCGGGAAACCGCATATTCCGGGCAATAGCCGTAACCGCCATGGATCTGGATGGCGTCCGCGGCCACCTTCGTTCCCATCTCCCCGCAGAAGAGAAGGGCGGCGGCAGCCTTGCGATCGAGATCGGTTCCCTTCCCGCCAACCTTGTTTACCAGTGAGTCGCAGTAAGAGGCGGCGCTGTAAGCCATCCATTTGGAGGCCATGTAGCTCGTGTACATGTCGGCCAGTTTCCCCTGGATGAACTGGAATGAGGCGATTGGTTTTCCGAACTGCACCCTCTCCCGCGCGTAACGGAGGCTCAGCTCCAGACAGGCCCGTTGCGAGCCGAGGCAGCAGCCGCTCAGGGTGATCCTCTCGGTGCAAAGGCCGTTGGTCAGGATCGCCCCGCCCTTGTTGAGGCCGCCGATAAGGTTTTCTTCCGGAAGTTCCATATCATCGAAGGTGATCAGGGCGGTTGGGGAGGATCGCATACCCCATTTCGCGATCTTCTCCCGGTGGAGACCGTTGACCCCGTCGGTCAGGAAGTAGAAAGCGGAGATCCCGTGCGCCCCGCGGGCCCGGTCGGTTTTAGCGTAGAAGAGCATGACGTCGGCAAGAGTCCCGTTGGTGATGAACGTCTTGCTTCCGTTTATCACATACCGGTCTCCCGTCTTCACGGCCCGTGTCGTCATCCCCATCGCATCGGAGCCGGCGTTGGGCTCGGTGATCCCCAGGCAGCCGATATATTCCCCGCTGCAGGCGCGTGGGAGGATCGCCAGCTTCTGTTCCTCCGAAGCGTTCCGGCGGAAGTTGTCAAAGCAGAGGGTCTGGCTGGCGCCCACGGTCATTGCCAGGGCGTTACTCACCCGTCCGATGGTTTCGTAGACGAGGAGGGTCTCCACATACCCGAGGCCTGCACCGCCGTATTCCTCCTCAAATACGATGCCGTTGACGCCGATTTTCCCCAGCTCCTTAAAGAGGTCCGGGGGCATCTGATCCTTTTCGTAAAGCTCTTCCATCTGGGGCTCCAGCCAGGATGAAGCCCACCGCCAGACGACTTCTTCGATCATCTCCTGTTCGGATGTAAATTCGAAATCCAGCGACATACCGTTCCCTCCTCGAAGGATCAGGATAGATATTCTTGTGTGCTCATACGACAATCTCCCGAAAATGTCCAGCAGGGAATGATCCTGATTATTGGGGAAAGATGGCATTTTCATGGTTGCACAATCGGTGTTCCGTGATATATAGAGAAAAAATTCTTGAATCAGGACGATTGACGGCGGGTGGTTTAAGGAGAAGGCATGACGGAGAAGGATCAGCAGGCGGCGCTGTTGAAGGAGATCCAGACGCGGTTCGATCGCAAGCTGAAGGAAGAGGAGATTACGCTCCTGGAATACTGGAAGGAACAGGTAGACCGGGTGGCGCTGATGAAACCGGAAGGGATCGCTGCACTGCAGATGCAGGTGAGAAAAATCTCCGAGATGATGGCCAACCGGATCCGTATTCTGAAAAGAAATCAATGATCACTGAACAAGGAACGGATATTCACTGATAATGGGTAATTGACACGATGCACGATATCGCGGATTTTTTATTCGAGGCGGGGATGTTGAGGAAAACCCCGCGGAGCGGTTTCCAGTTTCTCGGTTCCGGCTGCGAATCGGTGGCTGAACATGTCCTGCAGACGCTTTACATCGGATATGTCCTGTGCAAGATGGACCCGACGGCAGACGAACTCAAGGTCCTTCGGCTTTGCCTGGTCCATGATCTGCCCGAGGCCCGCACGGGCGACATGAATTACATGAACAAAAAGTATGTTGCGGTAGATGAGAAAAAGGCGGTCAGGGATCTTGCGGATCCGCTATTCTTCGGAGGCGAGATCAAAGCGACCCTCGAAGAGTTCAACGGAAGAGGGACAAGGGAATCCATGATCGCCCATGACGCCGATCAGCTATCCCTGATCCTTCAGTTGAAGGAGTGCGGAGATCTGGGAAATAAGTACAGCCGGGAATGGATCCGCTTCGCCGTCCGGCGTCTCGCTACGGAAAATGCCCGGAAACTGGCGGAGAGCATTCTCGATACGGACTCCTCCAACTGGTGGTTCAAGGATAAGAGTGACTGGTGGGTCAATGGCAATCACAAATCGTCGGAGTAACATGGATCATATGAGACGGGGAAGATATCTCTTGTTTTTGCTGCTGCTGATCGGCCTTGCGGCTTGCGCCAATAAAGCGCGGCTTCAGGAACAGGCGGGGAATCATATCAATATCGGCAGCGCTTACCTCGGTTCCGGTCAGTATAACTCGGCGGTGAAGGAACTCTTGGAGGCGGAACGGCTGACGCCGGAGGATCCGAAGGTGCACTACCTGCTCGGCATCTCCTATCACGGCAAGGGGCTCGATGAGAGGGCCATCGAGGAATTTCAACGAGCGATCGCCCTCAATCCGGAGGACTCCTCGGTTCACAATTATTTGGGAGCGATCTATCTGGACAAAGGCCGCCTGGATGATGCGATCGCCTCCTTCAACAGGGCTCTTGCAAATATTCTCTATGATACCCCCGCGACGACACTCTATAACCTGGGGCGGGCCAAGTATGCAAAAGGTCAGTATGACGCCGCATTGAAGCATTACGGCGATGCCGCCTCCCGGGAACCAGGCACCATCCTGATGCCGCTTATCGAAAAGGAGATGGGCAGGGTCTGGCTCGCAAAAGTCGATACCGAGGAGGCGATCCGCCATTTCCGGAAATCCATCGAACTTGCCCCGTCACTTACCGAATCCCACTATTGGCTCGGCCTGTGCTATCGAAAGCAGAACCGGGCGGATGAAGCCATAGCTGCTTTTCGGACGGCTGCCAAACTAGCCCCCGATTCAGAATTCGGACGGAAGGCGCAAGAACAGATGAGAACCATGGCGCCCTAAAAGGAGTCATGCCGGGGTTTATCCCGTTTTCTCCTCGCGAGTTTCTTCCTCCGGTTCGTTCTCTGCTTGACACTACCGCGAAAATACCCTAAATTGCCGCAGCTCTGCAAGCGGGAAGGATTCAATCATGGCCACGAAAAAGCAAAGGCGAACCGACGAGGTTAAGCATAAAAAGACCAAGAAGAAGCGGCGGTTTCTGCTGCTCTCCCTCATCGTTGTGGTATCTGTCGTATTTCTGGCGATCTTCTTTATCACCCTGTTCGATTATATCTATCCTCCGGCGACCGGGAAATATACCGGGGCGAAAAAGCGGGAGAAGCAGGAGGTGACCCTGTATTTTTCCGATGCGAATGAACGGTTTCTCGTTCCGGAGAAGCGGTTCATCCCCCGAGAGAAAGAGCCGGAGGCGCAGGCGCAGGAAATGGTAAAGGCCCTCCTTGCCGGTTCCAAGACGGGCCTGGTGAATACGTTTCCCGATAAAGCCGAGCTGCAGGGCGTCAAGAGTGAGGGGGAAGACACGCTCCTGATCAACTTCCGCGAGAGTCTGCCGGCAAATCACCCCGGAGGAAGCGCTGCGGAAATGGCCACGCTCTATTCCCTGACCAATACCCTGACCGCCAATATACCGCTGATTAAGAAGGTCAAGATCCTGATCGCGGGCAAGGAACGCGATTCGCTCAAGGGACATATCGGATTGAAGAATCCCTTTACCATGAATCGGGAACTGATTGCGCCGGCGGCGCCGCCGAAGGAGGGATGACGGGCGTTATCCTGCGGTGAATCTCTATGGCCTCCAAATCCAAGCTGTCACGCACGAGAAATATCGGAATCATCGCGCACATCGACGCCGGCAAGACGACGGTTTCGGAGCGGATCCTCTTCTACACGGGGAAATCCTACAAGATGGGAGAGGTCCACGACGGCGAGGCCGTGATGGACTGGATGCCGCAGGAACAAGAGCGGGGGATCACCATAACCTCGGCGGTGACCACCTGCACCTGGGAAAACCATGAGATTCATATTATCGACACGCCGGGCCATGTCGATTTTACGATCGAGGTTGAGCGGAGTCTTCGGGTCCTTGACGGGGCGGTTGTCGTTTTTGATGCCGTAGCGGGGGTAGAACCGCAGTCGGAAACCGTCTGGCACCAGGCCGACAAGTACTGCGTTCCCAAGGTATCGTTCATCAACAAGATGGACCGCATCGGGGCGAATTATGCCGGGACGATCGCGATGATGCGGGAGCGCTTCAATTCGGTGCCGCTGCCGATCCAGATACCCTTCGGAGAGGGGGATGCGTTTAGAGGAGTCGTGGACCTGATCCGGCAGGAGCTCGTCACCTGGGATGAGAGCACCAAGGGGCTCTCTTATCAGTACGGGGAGATGCCGGCGGAGATCCGGTCATCGGCCCGGGAGCAGCGGGACCGGATGATCGCCGCGCTCGCCGATGTGGATGACGCGATCGCCGAGAAATACCTGGACGGGGTGGAGATTTCCATGGAGGAGATCATTGCGGCCATCCGCAAGGCGACGATCGCCCTCAAGATGGTCCCGGTCATGTGCGGCTCGGCCCTCAGGAACAAAGGGGTCCAGCCGGTTCTCGATGCGGTCGTCCGTTTTCTCCCCTCGCCGGAAGAGATCCCGCCCGTGAAGGGCATCAACCCCCTGACGAAACAGGCGGAGACCCGGACGAGCAGCGATAAGGAACCCCTGGCTGCCCTGGCGTTCAAAATCATGCAGGATGAGGGGAGGAAGCTGACTTATCTGCGGATCTACTCGGGACGCATTAAAACAGGAGACGAGCTCTATAATGCAAGCCGCGGCAGGAAGGAGAAGATCGCCCGGCTCCTGAAGATGCATGCAAACAAGCGGGAGCGGGTCGAACAGGCGAGCGCCGGAGAAATCATCGCCGTCATGGGCTTCAAGGAGATCACCACCGGCGATACGATTTGCGATGAAGCCCACCCCATTCTTCTCGAGTCGATCGAATTCTATGAACCGGTCATCAGCCTGGCGATCGAGGCCAAGACGCCGGCCGACCAGGAGAAGCTTGCAGTCGCTCTGAACAAGCTGATGGAGGAAGACCCGACCCTCCGGGTTAAATATGAAGACGAGACCGCTCAGACGGTCATCTCCGGCATGGGGGAGCTCCACCTTGAGATCATCACCGACCGGCTTCTCAGAGAGTTCAACGCGCGGGTGAACGTCGGCAAGCCGCGGGTCGTCCACCGTGAAACGATCCAGAAACGCGTGGAAAGCGAGGGACTGTTCGAGAGGGAGCTTGGAGAAAAGAAGCATTTCGGCCGGGTGAAACTCCTCCTGGAACCGAAGGACCGGGGAGGCGGAATCGAGATCATCCGCCAGCCGGCGGCGGCCATCCCCGAAGAGTTCCTGGCAGCCAGTGAGGAGGGAATCCGCGAGGCGCTCCTGAGCGGTGTTTTGGCGGGCTATCCGGTGATCGACATCCGGATCGTCATTCTCGGTGTGGAGATGAAGGAGGGGGAGTCTACAGTGCTCGGTTCCAAGATCGCGGCCGCATCCGCCTTCCGGGACGGATGTCTGAAGGCGGATCCCGCCCTGCTGGAGCCGATCATGATGGTTGATGTGATGACCCCGACCGAATTCATGGGGGAGGTCATCGGCGATATCAATGCCCGCCGGGGGGAGATCCAGGCAATCGTCCCCAAGGGATTGATCAGCGAGATCAAAGCTAAGGTGCCCCTCAAGGCGATGTTCGGGTATTCTACGGACCTCCGTTCGGCTACGCAGGGAAGGGCAGTCTTTACGATGCAGTTTTTTACCTACGACAAAACCTAACGAGATGAAGATACGATCTAGCTGACCACAGCCCCCAGCATCATCCTTCGCGAATCCTGAAAAATCGGGGCTGGTAAAGAAAAAAAATGGGAAGGGCATGGTTGAATGGACGAAGCACCAAACGTCATGGATGTCCGGTCGAGGGTTTCTTCAATTCTGCTCTTAGACAAGGATAAGCTGCTCCAAAGCATCTTCCGTCTGAGCTCTTTTTTGACCGCTCCCTCCAACGTCGATGAAATCCTGGTAAAGATTCTCGATGAGGTGGTCGACAGCATCGGCTTTGACAAGGGGATCATCCGCCTGTTTGACGACAGCCGCCAGAATCTCGAAGCCAAGGTCGTGAAAAATTACACCCCCGAGGAGGAGCAGAGGGTCTTCGCCGTGGCCCTCAACATCCACGAACACGACTGCATCGCCACCAAGGTCGCCAAATCCGGCCAGCCGATCGCCGTTGAGGTCACCGCCACCGATCCCCGGATGACCGAAACCGACCGGATGCTGACGAAGATCTATGACCGCGGTTCCTATTTCTGCGCCCCCCTGAAGATCGGAGAAGAGGTGATCGGAATCATCGCCGCCTGGTTTAAGGAGGAGACCAAGTTCTTTCCTGAGGAGATCAGCCTCTTTATCACGTATGCCAACACCCTGAGCATCATCATCTACAATTTGCGTCTTTTCGAGGCCAATGCCGAGAAGATCAGGCAGCTCACGATCCTTCAGGACGCCGTCTCCGAAATGAATGTGAGTCATGTCCTGGATGACCATATCCTGGAGATCCTTGTCAAGAGCGCGCTGTTGGTCACCCGATCAGAGAAGGTCCTGGTCTATTTCCTGGATATTGAGAAGAACCGCTGTTTGGTGAACGACGGAGGAAAGGTTTCCATCGATGACCGCGGGACCTGTGAGGAGAGGTTCGGCCGCACGATCATCCGGGAGGCGAACGACACCAATACGATCATCACCCGTCAGGCCTCCGCCGGACCGACATCCACTCAGCCCGTCTTTCCGGGCTACCTGTCGGAAATCGCCCTTCCCCTCACCGTCAAGGACAAGTTCAAAGGGGCGCTCTATCTGGCCAAGAAGACGGGAAGTTATTCTCAGGATCAGATCCACGTCCTCGATATTCTGGTAAAGAACACCGCTACTTCTTATGACAATGCCATCCTCCATTCCCGGCTTTCCCTGGAGGCGAAATCGCTCAAGACGGAAGTGGAAAAACTCAAAGAGCGCGAGGACATTCTCTTGGGCTTTCACAATATTCTCGGGAAATCGAAGAAGATGCTCAGCCTGTTTCATGTCATCGAGGAGGTAGCGGGACACAACACCAACATCCTGATTCAAGGGGAAAGCGGAACGGGGAAGGAGCTGATAGCCCGTGCGATACACCGGCAGGGCAACCGGAGCAACCGGCCTTTTGTCGATGTCAACTGTGCGGCCATTCCCGGCACACTGCTGGAGAGCGAACTTTTCGGGTATGAGGCGGGTGCGTTCACCGATGCGCGAAAGAGGAAGCTCGGCCTCCTCGAGCATGCGAATGGCGGTACGATGCTCCTTGACGAGATCGGTGACATGGGCATTCATATCCAGGCCAAGTTTCTCCGCATGCTGGAGGACGGCCATATCCGGCGTCTGGGGGGCAACGACAACATCCCCATCGACGTCCGTTTCATCTTTTCGACCAACAGGGACCTCAACCGGATGGTCGCGGAAGGAACTTTTCGCGAGGATCTCTACTATCGGATCAGCGTCGTCCCGATCGTGATCCCGCCGCTCAGGGATCGGATTGACGACCTCCTGCTCCTCGCCCGTTACTATCTTGAAGAGTTTAACAAGAAATTCATGAAGAAGGTGAAGGGTTTTACGGAGGATGCGGAACATATTCTCACCGCGTACCATTGGCCCGGCAACGTCCGCGAACTCAAGAACATCATCGAGCGGATCATGATCCTGCACAACGACGGGACGATGATAACCGCAGAAAGTCTGCCGGCGGAGATGAGAGCTACCACGAATCAGGAGAGACTCAGGATTCAGATAGACAACATACTGCCGCAGCTTTCCACCGAGGGAATCGATTTTACCCTGGTTACGGAGAGGATTACCAGTGACATCAAGCGGAAGATTATCGAAAATACCCTGGAGATGAGCCGGGGGAACAAGACCGAGGCAGCGAGGCGCTTGGGAATTTCCCGCTACAAGCTGATTCGGGAGCAGAAGAAAATTAACAACCGCGACAAATAATTATCCATCAATACGCCGTGCTTATTCTGCACGTTATGTGCACTTGACGCACATTCTTTCCCGATTCAAAGAGCTCTTGAGTTTCTTCGAATTGGCAGGGAGGTTCTGTGCGGTATGGGCACGTGCCTGTCCTGTCGCCTTTGCAAAATCATTTCCTTATGGCGGCAATTCCCGTCGCGCTTGACAGATGCATCCTCGAAGATATCACGTATATATAAGATATCCTGGTCTTATTGATCTTACTTTTTCCCGGAATCGTGAAGAACAGAGAGATTCACGGAATTGGCATTGCTATTGCACTATTTTGAGCAACCGGCAAAACGATGTGTGTCCGATGGATATCCGCGGGATCGAGGGGAATTTTGTAAAGGGATTCTATACAGCCGTCGGCTGATAAAATAGGAACGGACCCGTGTATGAAAGGAGAAAAGCGGAAGGGGAATTCGCAAAGCAGGAAGGAAGGAGAGGCAAATCTCAAACGGCACCGGATTCAGGAGTATGATTTTTTCGTAACCCCGGACGGAGGCGACAGACCGGAAGTGATTCCTGCTGATCATACGGAAAAGGCGAAAAAGAAGAGCGGCCGAAACAAGAGCACGACTTTTTTTCTCTCCGATTGATCCTGCCGACTGGACGTCGTTGATTTGCAGTATCGGTGGGTGGTTCGCGTATTCGACAATAAAAATCTGAAAGGTGGCGTGGTACAGGAAAACCTTTCAGTTTTATAATGGTGGATGGTTTTTAGGTTCCCTCCTTTTCCATCCACCATTTTTTTGTCTGAAAATGGCTTCAGGAGCGGAGATTCTCCGCGGTTCGCCGCGGAGAGCCTCAATGCATTGCGCTCTGCAGGGGAAGCAGGGCGTACCGGGTACTGGGGCCGGAACGCCCTGCTGTCATTAGCTAATCTCAAGACATCCTACAGTTTATCGCCGGCCGGTATCCTCATCCCATAGAAGGAACGGTAAACAAAGACAAGCGCGATGATAAAGAAGAGCGATGCCATGCCGAGCTTCAACCCGGCATTCTGCATGGTTACGGCGATCTCCACGGCGAGAAGTCCGAAGAGCGTGGTGAACTTGATTACAGGATTCAAGGAGACCGACGATGTATCCTTGAACGGGTCGCCGACGGTGTCGCCGACGACGGTCGCCTCGTGCAGAGGCGTGTTCTTCTGCTTCAGATCCACCTCCACGATCTTCTTGCCGTTATCCCAGCAGCCGCCTGCATTGGCCATGAAAATCGCCTGGAACAGGCCGAAGAAGGCAATGCCGACGAGATAACCGATGAAGAAGTAGGGGTTAAAAAAGGCGAGCGCCAGGGCCATAAAGAAGATAACGACGAAGATGTTAATCATCCCTTTCTGGGCGTACATGGTACATATCTTGACGACCTCCTTGCTGTCGGCGAGGGAGGCCTCTTTCTTGTCCAGTTTGATATGGTTCTTGATGTAGACAACGGCTTGGTAGGAACCCGTCACCACCGCCTGTATGGATGCGCCGGTGAACCAGTAGATTACGCAGCCTCCCATGAGGAGGCCGAGGATGATCTCCGGCTGTACGAGACTGAGCTTGGCGACGACGTTGCCGAAGAGGCGCTCCAGCAGGATGATGATCCCGAAGACCATCGTCGTGGCGCCGACAACGGCGGTGCCGATGAGGACCGGTTTGGCGGTGGCCTTGAAGGTGTTGCCCGCGCCATCGGCGGACTCGAGATAGTGTTTGGCCTTTTCGAAATCCGTTTCCACGCCGAAGTGCTTCTTAACCACTTCCCTGGCGTCCGGGCGGCTCTCGATCATGGAGAGTTCATAGATGGACTGGGCGTTATCCGATACCGGACCGAAGCTGTCCACGGCTATCGTGACCGGTCCCATCCCGAGAAAACCGAAGGCGACGAGGCCGAAGGCGAAGACCGGGGCGGCAAAGAGAAATTCCTTTGGCATCAGAGCCAGGACGGATCCGCTCTGGGAAACCAGATAGGCGATCAGCATCAGGACGAGGATCGTGAGCCCCTCCCAGAAGGCGGAAAAATTTCCGGCGACGAGACCCGAGAGGATGTTCAGGGATGCGCCACCCTGCCGGGAGGCGTTGACGACCTCTTCGCAGTGACGGGAGTTGGTGCTCGTAAAAACCTTGGTGAATTCCGGGATCAACGCGCCCGCAATAGTCCCGCAGCTGATAATGATGGAGAGGGCCAGCCAGGCGGAGAGCGATCCTCCCATCGCGGGCAGATCGCCCAGCAGGAGGTAGCTGGCGATGAAGGTGACGATGATCGATACGCCGGAGGTGATCCAGACCAGATTCGTCAGCGGGTGTTCAAAGTCGAATTCCTTGTTGCCGGTGAACAGGGATGCGCTCACCACGTCGTTGATGAAATAGGAGGCGAGCGAGGTGATGATCATCAGGATGCGCATGGCGAAGATCCAGACGATCAGTTTGCCTCCCATGGCGGGATTCGCGGCCATCGCCAGGGCGAGAAAGGCGATCAGGGCCACGCCCGTGACGCCGTAGGTTTCGAAGCCGTCCGCCGTGGGGCCGACGCTGTCGCCCGCGTTGTCGCCCGTGCAGTCCGCGATGACGCCGGGGTTTTTCGGATCGTCTTCCGGAAGATGGAAGATGATCTTCATCAGGTCGGAGCCGATATCGGCGATCTTGGTGAATATGCCGCCGCAGATGCGCAGGGCGCTGGCGCCGAGGGACTCGCCGATGGCAAAGCCGATAAAGCAGGGGCCGGCCAGATCCTTGGGGATATAGGCGAGAATCAGGATCATGAAGAAGAGCTCGATACTGACCAGGAGGAGGCCGACGCTCATCCCGGAGCGGAGACAGATATTCACCATGCTGAGGGGATTGCCGCTCAGGGAGGCGAATGCCGCCCGGGAGTTGGCCACCGTGTTGATCCGGATGCCGAACCAGGCAACCCCGTAGGAGCCGAGGATTCCCATGACGGAACAGAAGAGGATCATCATCACGGCGCCCGCCGTGTTCCCCTGGAGCCCGACAAAATAGTAGACGATGCAGATGGCGATCAGGACCCAGAGGCCGGCGAGGAATTTCCCCTGTTGAAAAAGATAGGTCTTGCAGGTCTCCCAGATCGTGTTGGAGACGTCCAGCATGGATTGATGCGCGGGCAGATTCTTCGTCTGGACATACTGCCGCCAGCCGAAAATCATCCCGATTGCACAGATGATGAGACCGAGGTTCAGAATCGTCAACCCGCCGAGAGAACCGCCCATGAAGCTGATCTGCGACAGATCGGGGAGCTTGATATCCGCTTCACCTGCAAAGGCCATCGGGGTCATCAGATACAGGGAGATGCCAAGTGAACAGACAAGAGACCAGAAACTGCGTTTTCCGATGCACATGATTCAACCCTCCTTGATCAATTTGGAATTTTCTTTCCCGTGATGCTTTTCCATCGCCGCCTGAATGCCGGATGAAATGATGTCGGCTACTGCCTCACCCGCCGTCCGGGTCAGCTGGGGGAGACAGGTCAACTCCTCTTCAGAAAAGGGTGACAGGACATAGCTCTCGACCATCGCCTTGCGTTCCGGCCTTCCGATGCCGAATCTGACCCGAATGAATGCCGCGGAGCCGAGATGATCGATGAGGGAAATCAGCCCTTTATGTCCTCCGTGCCCTCCTCCCGCTTTCAGGCGGATTGTCTGGAAAGGCAGATCCAGATCATCATGAACAACAATCAGATCCTCAAGGTCTATCCTGAAATAGTCGGCCAGCTTTCTGACCGCTGTTCCACTGAGATTCATGAATGTCTGCGGTTGGGCGAGTAAAACGGCGCTGCCGGCCATATTTCCCTTGCCGATACGGGCATCAAATAAGGTTTGACTGATGGATATGTCATGGCGCAATGCCAGTTGATCCAGAACCAGGAACCCCGCGTTGTGACGATTCAACTGATACCGTATCCCCGGATTTCCCAATCCTACGACAAATTTCACCCGAAACCCCTCCAAAGGCCGTCAGTGTTGAGTTGATCAACTCCCGCATACCGGCGATCAGAGGCATGGTCAACCTTTGGTTTCCTCCTTCGGGGCCTCCTCCTCGCCTTCGGCCGGCGCAGCGGCTTCCTCTGCCGCAACTTCCGCCTGCGGTACGGAGACCTTCACGACGGCGACCATGGCCACGCCGACATCGCCCGGATCGAGCACCTCCATACTATCGGGAACCTTGATATCCTGAACCTTGATCGAATTCCCGATATCCAGGCCGCTCACATCAAGATCGATATATTCGGGCAAGTCCGAGGGCAGACAGGTGACCTTCAGATCCCGTTTGAGATGCTGGAGTTCCCCACCGTTCTGGACGCCTACGGGGATGCCGACGAAGCGCAGAGGAATATCGATCGTCAGTTTATGGTCCATGCGGATTTCATAAAAATCGGCATGATAGAACCTTCTGCTGACCGGTTCTATCTGCAGTTCCTTCATCAGGGAGAGTTTTTCCATCTGTTGCTCCCCTTCAATGATGAGGTTGATAAAGATGTTTTTCTTCTTGTCCTTAATGATCTTCAGCAGATCAGCCGCATTTACCGACAGGTGAATGGCATCCTGGCCGCGGCCGTAAAATACGGCGGGGATCAACCCCTTTTCCCGAAAACGTCTCGCCGGTCCCTTGCCGGATTCATTGCGTATACAGGCCTTTAATTCTGTCGCCTCCATGTGATTCCTCCTAAATGAATAATGAACTGACTGAATCGTTATAATAGATCCTTCTAACAGCCTCGCTGAGGAGACCCGAGACGGAGAGAACCTTGATGCGGTTGCATGCCTTGGCCTGTTCATGCAGGGGAATGGTATCCGTCACGATGACCTCTTTGAGCTCCGAGTGTTCGATTCTTTCCATGGCCGGTCCGGAAAGGACGGGATGGGTGCAGCAGACGGCGACCTCAATGGCCCCTTCCTCCTTCAGCGCTTTCGCCGCCTGGACGACCGTTCCGGCCGTGTCGATCATGTCATCCAGCACGATGACCTTCATGCCCTTGACATGGCCGATGATGTTCATGATCTGTGCCTCGTTCGGCCCCTCTCTGCGCTTGTCGATTATTGCCAGACTGGCGCCGAGCCTCTTGCCGAAGGCCCGTGCCCGCTCTACGCCGCCGGTATCCGGTGAAACGACCACGATGTTGTCGCCATGATAGTTTTTTTTGATGTAGTCGAGAAGAACCGGGGTGGCGAAGAGATTATCCACCGGGATGTTGAAGAATCCCTGAATCTGGCCGGCGTGCAGATCCAACGCCAGGACGCGGTTGGCCCCCGCCTTGGTGATCAGATCGGCGACGAGCTTGGCGGTGATCGGCGCCCGCGGCGCCACCTTCCTGTCCTGCCGGGCATAACCGTAATAGGGAATGACGGCCGTGATCCGGTCCGCAGATGCCCTGCGTACGGCGTCGATCATGATGAGAAGCTCCATCAGGGTGATATTGACCGGCGGGCAGGTGGGCTGAATGATAAACACATCCATTCCCCGGACGTTTTCGTTGATTTCCACTCGGGTCTCACCGTCGCTGAAGGCGGTGACATGGGCCTTCCCGAGGGAAACGCCAAGGTTCTCTCCGATCTTTTGGGCAAGTGCCGTATTGGCATTTCCGGAAAACACTCTCATTTTTTCGAGCATCAGCGTTCCTTTACGTTCTCATAACAATTGGCTGGGGCGGGAGGATTCGAACCTCCGAATGCAGGATCCAAATTCCTGTGTCTTACCGCTTGACGACGCCCCAGTTCCGATTCATACGGCAGACTGAATCCGACTTCCATACATAGGGCCGAAGGCCGAGATCGGTTTTCTTTACAGGGAGTGCGCCCCATACACCGACCACCGGTTGCCTTGCCTCAGATTATTCTCTGCCAGGAGAGCGGATTCCTCATCGGCGAAGATACCGAAAACGGTAGGTCCGCTACCCGACATCAGGGCGCCGCGGGCGCCGTTCTCGAGCAAAAGGGTCTTGAAGTGACCCAGAACAGGATGATGCCTCAGCGTAACGTTCTCCAGATCGTTTGTGAGGCCCTCGATCACATCGGTGAATGTATAAAATCGTGGGATGCTATAATTAAATGATACGTTTGTCAATCCTAAATTGAGCTCGCGATAAACCATTTCTGTGGAGACTGCAAAGCCGGGATTGATCAGAACAAGCCAGAGGGGGGGAGAGAAGGGGCTTCGATGAGGCGATCGCCGATGCCGGAGGCCCAGGCGGCATTTCCGAAAATAAAAAAGGGGACATCGGCCCCCAGATCGGCCCCCATCCTCATCAATTCCTCCCGGGTGAGCGGGGTGCCAGCCATCTCGTTCAAGGTCATCAGGGTTGTGGCCGCGTTGGAACTTCCTCCTCCCAATCCGGCGGCGATGGGGATCCGTTTCCGGACGGTGATTTCGATACCCGGCAAGACGCCCGTCCGTGCGTGAAAAGCCTCCGCCGCGCGGTAAACGATGTTTCCCTCATCCTCCGGAAGCGCGCTGTCAGGACAGCGTACGACGATGCGATCCGCTCGCGGCGAGAAGGTCATCTCATCGCAGAGACTGATCCTCTGCATGAGGGAGAGTATGTCGTGATAGCCGTCCTCTCTCTTGCGGAGAACGCGCAAATTGAGATTCACCTTGGCCGGCGACGCCTTCGAAATCATTTTTTCGTCATTTCCTTGACGAACCGCATCCGGAGCTCATAGAGGATGCCTTCCAGCAGTTGTTTTTCGTCATCGGCGAGGTTGCCCTCCGTTTTCGTCTTCAGGATGCTGAGGATGTCGATGGTCTGCTTTGCCGCGGGCAGATTGCGCCTGCTCTCCTTGGTGACGGGATCGGGAAAATCCCCGAAGTGGTACATGGCGGTCGTGCTGAGTGAAAAGAGGAAACTGGCGAAGTTGATCTCGGGAAGGGGGGCATCGTCCGCTTCGGATGCGGCCGCCTCTTTCGCTGCGGTCTCGGCCTCATGCACAGCTGCTTCCGGTTTCTTCTCCTCTTCCTTTTGTGCTTCTTCCTTGCGGACGGATCCGGATTCGTCGAAAAGACGACGGTCCTTGATGACGAACCCCTTTTCCTTCTTTTCTTCTTCCATGGAACCTCCTCCTCTCGTGCCGGATAACCGCCGTTTTCCCCCGCGGACAGGGGAGGACGACGGCGGGAATTGAAGCTCTCGCCGCAGTTACATACGCCTCATGCTTCTCAGACGGGCGATCCGCTCCTCAACAGGCGGGTGGGTGCTGAAGAGGTTCATAAGAGAGCGCCCCGTCAGGGGGTTGACGATAAACATATGGGCGGTTGATGGGTTCGCCTCCAAGGGGATTGCCTGGGACGCCCGGGAGATTTTATCCAGGGCATTTGCGAGTCCGGCGGGTTTTCCCGAAATCGTCGCACCGCCGGCATCGGCAAGGTATTCGCGCGAGCGGGAGATTGCCATCTGGATGATCGTGGCGGCGATCGGGGCGAGGATGGCCATGACGATCAGACCGATGATGCCGCCGCCCCCTCCCTCTTCGTCGTCACGGCTCGCCCCGCCGAACATGGCGGCCCACTGGGCCATATTGGCCAGCATGACGATGGCCCCGGCCAGCGTCGCGGCGATGGAGCCGATGAGGATGTCCCGTTGTTTGATGTGGGTCAGCTCATGGGCGATGACCCCTTCGAGTTCGTCCCGGGAGAGGATCCTCAGGATACCCTCCGTGACGGCCACGACCGCATGATGTTCGTCGCGTCCCGTGGCGAAGGCGTTCGGCGTGTCGCCCGGAATGATATACACCCGCGGCATGGGCAGGGAAGCCTTCATCGCGAGATTCTTCACCGTGGCAAAGAGATCCGGCGCCTCGCTCTCCGAGACCGGCTGGGCATGATACATGCTCAGGACCAGTTTGTCGGAGAACCAGTAGCTGCCGAAATTCAGCACCATGGCGAAGATGAAGGCGATGACGACCCCGTTCTGACCGCCGAAGAGACCGCCGATCAGCATGAGGAGCCCTGTCAGGGCGCCCAGGAGAAGTCCGGTTTTGATTGTGTTCATCTGTTTCCTCCCTGAAATAATGTTCTACTCGGTATCCGCCCTTCCGGCGGAGGCGTCGCCTCCGCCGGAAGAGTGGATATATCCTTGTATCAGCGTTTACGGAAAACCACCCGGTCGTTTTTATGGTCGATCACGATATGATCGCCCTCGACGAAATCCCCTTCCAGGATGTTCATGGCGAGATTGTCCAGAATCTGTTTCTGAAGTACCCGCTTGAGCGGTCTGGCGCCGTAAACCGGGCTGAACCCTTCTTGAGCTATATATTTTTTGGCCCTTTCTGTCAATTCCAAGGTCAGTTTCCGTTCCTCAAGCCGCCTCCCGATAAGCCCGAGCTGGATATCGATGATCCGCTCGATGTCCTCCATCTTGAGTGAGTGGAAGATAATGATGTCATCAATCCTGTTGAGGAACTCCGGTTTGAAGGTTGCACGGAGGATATCCATTGTCCGGGTCCTCTTTTCCTCATCCCCGAGAGAAGGATCCTGGAGCAGTTGGCCGCCGATGTTGGAGGTCATCACCGTGATGGTGTTCTTGAAGTCCACCGTTCGGCCATGACCGTCGGTGAGACGGCCGTCATCCAGGATTTGCAGGAGGATATTGAAGACATCCGGATGGGCTTTCTCGATCTCGTCGAACAAGAGGACCGAATAGGGTCTTCTCCGTACCGCCTCCGTGAGATGCCCGCCTTCGTCATAACCCACATACCCCGGCGGGGCGCCGATCAGCCGGGCCACCGAGTGCTTTTCCATGAATTCCGACATGTCAATCCGGATCAGGGCCTGTTCATTGTCGAACATGAATTCGGCCAGCGCCTTGGCGAGCTCCGTCTTGCCGACCCCGGTTGGCCCCATGAAGATGAAGGAGCCGATCGGGCGGTTCGGGTCCTGGAGGCCGGATCTGGCTCTCCTGAGCGCGCTGGAAACGGCGCTGATCCCTTCGTCCTGACCGATGACCCGCTGCTTAAGCCGCTCTTCCATGTGGATCAGCTTCTGGACATCGCTTTCCATCATGCGGGCAACGGGGATACCCGTCCAGTTTGCCACGACCCCCGCGACATCCTCCGCATCAACCTCTTCCTTGAGCATTTGCCGGTCTTTCTGCACCTCCGCAAGCTTATTGTTTTCCTGCTCCAGGTCCTTGTTCAGTTCGACGAGCTTTCCGTAGCGGATCTCCGCTGCCCTGGCCAGGTCGCCGGCGCGCTGGGCATTGTGTTCATCAACCTTGAAAGCCTCGATCCGGCCCTTGATCTCCTGTATCCTCTTGATGGCGTCCTTTTCGTTTACCCAGTGAAGCTTCATCTCATCCATCGATGCGCGGAGTTCAGCCAGTTCTTTTTCGATCTTCTCGCGCCTCTCGACAGAAGTCCGGTCCGTTTCTTTCTTGAGTGACTGCCGTTCAATTTCGAGCTGGATGACGCGGCGCTCAAGGGCATCGATCTCTGCGGGCATACTGTCCAGTTCGATCCGTAGTCGGGAGGCGGCTTCATCGATGAGATCGACCGCTTTGTCCGGGAGGAACCGGTCGCTGATGTAACGGTCGGAGAGGGTTGCGGCGGCAATGATGGCCGCATCCTTGATCCGGACACCGTGATGGACTTCGTAGCGTTCTTTCAGACCCCTGAGAATCGCGATCGTATCTTCAACGGAGGGCTCCTGGACCATGATTGGCTGGAACCGCCGCTCAAGCGCCGGATCTTTTTCGATATGTTTCCGGTATTCGTTCAGGGTTGTTGCGCCCACGCAGCGGAGTTCTCCTCTCGCCAGGGCTGGCTTGAGCATATTGGAGGCATCCATGGAACCTTCTGCGGCGCCGGCGCCGACCACGGTATGAATCTCGTCGATAAAAAGAATGATCTCTCCCTGTGCTGAGGTGACCTCCTTCAGAACGGCCTTCAGTCGCTCTTCAAACTCACCCCGGTACTTCGCCCCGGCGATGAGAGCGCCAATATCGAGACCGATAACCCGCTTGTCTTTGAGATTCTCCGGCACGTCACCGTTGACGATCCGCTGGGCCAGCCCTTCCACGATCGCGGTCTTCCCGACGCCCGGTTCACCGATCAGGATGGGGTTGTTTTTTGTCCGGCGGGAAAGGACCTGCATGATCCTTCTGATCTCCTCATCCCGACCGATAACGGGATCGAAGGAACCGTTTCTCGCAAGCTCGTTAAAATCGCGGGCGTATCGCTTCAACGCCTGGTACTTCTCTTCCGGGTTGGGATCGGTTATCCGCTGATTCCCCCGGATTTCCACAAGAACTTTGAAGATCGCATCCTTTGTGACACCCGCGGCGCTGAGAATCCTCGCCGTCGCAGAGTCCTTTTCATCGGCCATGGCGATAAGAACGTGTTCCGCGCTGACATATTCGTCGGTGAGCCGTGCCGCCTCGCT
This sequence comes from uncultured delta proteobacterium, assembly GCA_963817385.1. Taxonomy (GTDB): domain Bacteria; phylum Desulfobacterota; class Syntrophia; order Syntrophales; family UBA5619; genus JAKAFS01. Next base: position 100,712 of record CAWFOM010000008.1, on the reverse strand, counting down.
GAGCGCTGCGTCCAAGATCTTGTTTAGTCTTGGTGTCATATAGGCCTGTCCGCCGCTTACGCCCTCTACTTTCGGAAGCCGCTCCAAGGCCTTTCGTACCTCCTTCTCGATATGCCGGGGATCGGCGCCGAGTTTTTTGATGATTTCGGAGATGATGCCCTCCGGCTGTTTGAGAAGTGAAAGAAGCAGATGCTCCCCATCAATGGCCTGGTGCCCGTACTGAGCTGCCAGCCCCTGCGCCTCCTGAATTGCCTCTTGAACCTTCAAGGTGAATTTATCGAATCTCATAGAGGTCCTCCTCCTTCTGATATGCACTAACCGTTAATGAGATCGTAAAGTAAACACCACAGGAGGGGATGTCAAGGGAGGTTGCATGAGGTCTCTGGGCGGAAAGAGATTGACTGCCCGGAGTCATCCGTTGTATGAAATAATGATTCATCATGGCCATAAGGAGGACGAAGTTTTGGAAGTTCCTGCGGTAACCGGGACACTCGATCTCTATATTACCGAGATCAGCCGCTTTCCCATTCTGACGGCTGACGAGGAGTTTCGCCTTGCCGTCAGACTCGTGAAGTACAATGATATGGAAGCGGCGGAAAAACTGGTCGTCTCGAATCTGCGCTTCGTCGTCAAGATCGCCCATGAATATCGGAATTACGGACTCAAGCTTGCAGATCTCGTCCAGGAGGGCAACATCGGCCTCATGCATGCAGTGAAGAAGTTTGATCCGTACAAGGGTTACCGCCTCATCTCGTACGCCGTCTGGTGGATCAGGGCCTACATTCAGAATTACATCATTAAATCCTGGAGCCTGGTCAAAATCGGCACGACACAGGCGCAGCGCAAACTATTTTTCAAACTCAGTCAGGCCAAGAAGCGATTGGAGAATCTCTCCGAGAAGCGTCCGGAATTCGGAGAAATCGCCGAAACGCTCGGGGTCCGTCCGGAGGAGATCGAGGAGATGGACATCCGGATGAGCGGCCGCGATCTTTCACTCGACGCCCAGGTGACCGCGGACGGTGAGTCGACGCACATGGATTACCTGATGTACGAAGGGGAGGATCAGGAGGCGGCCCTGATCAGGAAGGAGGAGATGACGCTCGTCCGGCACAACATCGCCGGGGCGCTTGCCAAGCTCAGCGAAAAGGAGAGCTTTATCATCAGGAACCGCGTGATGGCGGATGTCCCCCTCACCCTGCAGGCGATCGGCGACCGCTATCACATCACCCGGGAACGGGCCAGGCAGATCGAAAAACAGGCCCTCCGAAAACTGGGACTTGCCATTCCTTATCTGGGCCGGGAGACCAAACTGATCGAGGCCTGAATCAGAGGATGAAGCCTAATGCCCGTCATCGACGCGGGCAAGGTTCTCAAAACGGGTATATTTTTCCTGGAACGCCAGCTTGACGATACCGGTCGGTCCGTTTCTCTGCTTGCCGATGATGATCTCGGCGATCCCCTTTTCCGGGTTGTCGTCCGACCGGTTGTAGACCTCGTCCCGGTAGATGAAGGCGATCAGGTCCGCATCTTGTTCGATGGCCCCCGATTCCCGCAGGTCCGCCATCTGCGGTCGGCGGCTGGTTCTGTCCTCCACCTTTCGGTTGAGCTGGGACAGGGCGATCACCGGGACGGAGAGCTCCTTCGCGAGTCCCTTGAGGGAACGGCTGATTTCCGAAATCTCCTGCTCCCGCGAATCCTTGTAAGCGCTTCCCCGCATAAGCTGGAGATAATCCAGGACGATGAGCCCCAGGCCGGCCTCGGACTTGAGGCGGCGGGATTTGGCTTTCATCTCGATGACGGTGATTGCGGGGGTGTCGTCGATATAGATCGGCGCCTCGGAGAGGCGTCCCGCGGCCGTCGTGAGTTTCGGCCAGTCCGTCTCCCCGAGGAATCCTTTGCGCAGGCGCTGCGAATCGACACGGGCCTCCGCGGCCAGCATACGGGTCGCCAGCTGCTCCTTGGACATTTCCAGGGAGAAGACCGCCACGGGAACGCCCATCTCCAGGGCGGCATGCTGGGCGATATTCAAGGCAAAGGCCGTTTTCCCCATGCTCGGTCGTCCGGCGATGATGATCAAGTCGGATCTCTGGAGACCTGATGTCAGGTCGTCGATCTTGTCGAATCCGGTCGAAACCCCCGTGACCAGCTCCTTATTGGCATAGAGCCGTTCGATCGTCTTGAAGCTGTCCTTAATGATATCGCGCATCGGGTAGAAGGACGGCCGAATCTTGTTCTCGGAGATCTCGAAGATGGCGTGCTCAGCCTCATCGAGGACGCTGTCGACGTCCATGCTCGAGTCGTACGTCTTGTTGAGGATTTCGGTGGCCGTGCCGATGAGGCGGCGCAGGATGCTTTTCTCCTTGATGATCTTTGCGTAATAGCCGATATTGACGGCTGAGGAGACATTATCCACCAGCGAGGCAAGATAGGCGGTCCCCCCGACCTGTTCGATCCGCTTCTGATCCTTGAGGATGTTGCTGAGCGTTATCAGATCGCACGGTTCGTTCCGATTGGAGAGGTCGATGATCGAGGAAAAGATCTTCCGGTGGGCTTCGCTGTAGAAGTCAGACGTCTCCAGCAGCTCCAGAACCGTGTTCAGAGCAAGATTGTCAAGCAGGATGCCCCCCAGAACGGACTGTTCCGCCTCGATGTTCTGGGGAGGCACCTTATGCAGGGAGGCATCGATCTCCTTCATGGTTGATGCCCTCATAACGGGTCGGCAAAACTTCCCCTGCGGGTGAGATCCTTCACGCTTCGGCCACGACGGCGATCTTGATTTCGGCGGACACGCCGGCGCTCAGTTTGATCCGGACGGGAAATTCGCCGAGCGACTTGATCGGTTCATCCAGGAGGATGTTCCTCTTGTCGATCTCGATCCCCTGGGCGGCCAGCGCCTCCTCGATGTCCTTCACCCCCACCGATCCGAAGAGTTTTTCCTGCTCTCCGACGCGTCGGGCGATGGTGCAGGTCACCCCGGCCAGTTTCGCCGCCGTCTCTTCGGCCTGCTTCTGAATCTTCTCCGCCTGCTGCAGGATACGCTTCTTTTCATGCTCGAACACTTTGAGATTCCGAGTGTTCGCTTCCGCGGCGAGTTCCTTGGGAATCAGGTAGTTCCGTGCGTAGCCGTCCGCGACCTTGATTGTCTCTCCCGCCTTACCGAGAGATTCAACATTTTGCCGTAAAATGACCTTCATGTCATTCCTCCTTGGGAGATGGCGGCGGTAATCGACGCCATCCGAGATTTATACCGGTACGTCTTTTATTCCTGCGATCCTTTTTCGGAAATCGATCCAGATATCGAACAGACCGAAGGCGATCACAAGAACTACCATATATTGCTGCACCACGATGAGGGTATAAAACAACCACCGCAACATGCGGGGAACTTTCCTTTGCCTGAAAAAAAACCCGGTGATTGCCATCCCCTGGAAAAGATAGACCAGACAGCAGACGATAAGCAGGTTCAATCCCACGATATCGAGAATGTCAGCGGGCGCAAGGGTCATCGCCCCCGAGACGATCAACAGCCAGACGAGTTTTTCCGGCGCTTTCCAAAGGCACAGATCACCAAAATCGGGAAACAGATCGGTGTTTCTCCCGAGGAGCGAACGTCCGGTCATGACATTCAGCCAGACGGTCAGAACGGCGCCTGACAGGGCCAGCGCGGGAAAGATGCCGGTAAAAAAACCGATGATCTGCGGGGCATTCTCCCGGATCATCCCGATCTGATCCTCGGAGATATTGAGCTGTTCGTATAATTTGAGATTTTCACCGATTATCCCTTCTATCGTAAGCTCCACCATCCGCCAGGGTGCGACGCCGCTGAGAAGCGCAGTATAAAGCACGAACCCGACTCCGCAAAAAAACAATGCCAGCGACGCAAGGATGAAGGTCTTTTCGATGGAATACCGCCTTTTGAGAACCTCCGAAATCATCACGCCGGTAAAGGCGATCATCAACAGGACGGAGATGTTCGCACGGTGCCCCAGAAGCGTGAGGATTCCGGAAACAGTGAGCAAGGCAACAGCCAAGGCCGCCAATCCCCGCATCCTGCCGAGACGGGAGTAGTAGTAGAGGATCGGCAGGGGGGTCATGATGATCACGACCGGTCCGACGAAGGGGATCAGCGCCACAATGAGAAGGGTCAGGGAGAGGACCGCACTGCCCCGGATCACTTCGCTATGAATACCAAGTCCCGTTTTTCCCAATTGCCCTACCCGCCACGTCATATGCCCTTACATTCAAGAGGATCCCCCCCGATCTTATCCGGACTTTCTTCTCTTTTCGGAAGACCACTGCACCATTCGGGAAAGATCTTCTGCGAAAAGAGATGACTCGGATCATTGAGTGGATATGCAAAGGAGAAAATTCTGCAGCCGGTTCCTCTTCCGGGGGAAACTCGACAGCAGCGGTTACGGAGGCATGACCGATGCCGCGGCTGTCGGGGTGTCGATTTATCCTTCGGAGACGACAAAGGGCAGCAGGGCGATCGTGCGCGCCCTTTTGATGGCCACGGTCAATTCCCGTTGATGCTTTGCGCAATTTCCCGTAATCCGCCGCGGCATGATCTTGCCTCTCTCCGTCGTGAAATCTCTGAGGGTCTGTGAGTCTTTGTATTCGATCTTCAGAGTAGAATCGGTACAGAAACGGCAGAACTTTCGTCGATGAAAGAATTTTTTCTGCGGTCTTGGCCCTTTCGAGCCCCTGGATGCAGGTGTTGTTATCATGATTCCTTATCCCCCTTCGCATTGGTTTCTTCCGGAACTGAAGACTGGGCATCGGCCGCACCGGATGCGCCTGTTTCTGCCGTAACGACGGCCGGGGGAGTCTCCTTCTTCTCTTCTTTCCCTGCGGCGCTTGCGATCTCCTGCTCCAGCGCCTCGGGGTCGACCGTATCCGCTTTCAGAACGGTCATGAACTTGAGGATCTTGTCATCGATCTTGAGGTTTCTCTCCAGCTCATTGACAACGGCGCTGACGCCCGCATAGTCAATCAGGATGTAGAATCCCCTCGCCTGTTTCCTGATCAGATAGGCGAGCCTTCTCTTCCCCCACCGTTCGACTTTGACCAGGATGCCCTTTTGTCCCGTTACGATACCTCCATAACGGTCGATGAGGTTGCTCAACTCATCCTCGGAAAGATCGACATGGGCAATAAGTATTGTTTCGTATCTTCTCAATCTGTTGCCTCCTTTCGGCTCTATAGCCCGGGCGCAAGGTCCGGGCAAGGAGTCCATCTTTAGAAATGAATTTGCCTTCTATACCAAGTCTCCGTGCAAATCAAGACTTTTCACTCTGGTAGGCGATGTGGGACTTGAACCCACGGCCTCTGGTTCCGGAGACCAGCGCTCTATCCAACTGAGCTAATCGCCCTCTCGCGGATGCCCCTCTGCTAGACCGAATATCACCGTTACACATACACCGTGCAGCGGGAATATTCAACTATTTTCCGTGGAAGCCGCAGATGGCGGGGCGGCGCTATCCTTGCCATCAACGGCAGGCATTGTCAATCTGTTTTTCGCGATCAGGGTTGAAATTGCAATCCGGAGCTGATACATTCAGAGAAAAATTGTCGGTATGAGGATATGTCGCGTACGCTTAAGTGCTTCATGATATTGGCCGTGTGGCTCTTTGGATCCGCCTGGCCCCCCTCTGCACTGGCCTTGAACCAGATCTTGAACATCCGACACTGGGTGGCGCCCGACCACACACGGGTCGTCATCGATACAACCGATGATTGCCGGTTCACCGTGGAAAAGGGGGAGCGGAAGATTGTCGTTGATCTGGACGAAACCGCCTTTCCCTCCCGCATTCCCCACCTTCTTTTGCTCAACAAACCGGGAGTGGAGGGTATCGCTGTTTCTCCCCAGGCCCATTCCGGGGTACGCGTTGAGTTGCTTCTCCCTCCCCAGGTACAGACAACTGTTTTCAAGCTGAAGAAATTTCAGGATCAACCGTACCGGATCGTTATCGATATCGTTCTGCCGGATGTCGCCAGGCTGGAAAGCGAGTCGCGTGGGCATGTCAAGACAACCCGGAAGGACCGGATCGTCGTGATCGATCCCGGACACGGGGGAGAGGCGGTGGGGGCGGTCGGCAAGAGAGGCGCCTTTGAGAAGGACGTGGTGCTTTCCATCAGCAGAAAACTGCGGAAGACGCTGAACGGGCGGTCGGGTTACCGTGCCTTTCTGACCCGCGACGGCGACTATTATGTCTCCTTTAAGAAGAGGCTCATGATTGCCAGGGAATACGGGGCGGACATCTTCATCAGCATCCATGCGGATGCGGCGAAAAACCGGACGGCCGGCGGCAGTTCCGTCTACTGCATCTCCACCGGAGGGGCGAGCAGCGAGGCGGCGAAGATTCTTGCACGGAATGAAAACCTGGCCGACGTCCTCGGCGGCGTCCCCAATGGAGAGGGCGGCGAGGCCTCCGATCCGATCATCCTCGACCTGTTCCAGACCCATGCCATCAACCGGTCAAGAACCTTCGGCGGCGGTCTTCTCCGTCATCTCGAAGAGGAGAATCATCTGAAATTCGTGACCGTTCAGGAGGCACCGTTCCTCGTGCTCAAGCTTCCCGATATCCCGTCGGTTCTGATCGAAACCGCTTACATCTCCAACCCGAAGGAAGAAAAGCTCCTGAAGAGCGACCGTTTCCAGACGCGGATCGCTGAGAGTATTGCCCGATCCATCATCGAGTTCCTGCCGCCTGTCCCGCCCGCTGACGTATCTGCTTCAGGCGAGAGTGATGAGGAGAAGAAGCGAGATGATCAGGGGAGCGGGGATGTCGGAGTAACGAAGAGGGAAGGAAGCCGGACGGCGGGAGGTGTCTCCGCGTTGAGGGATGGAACTCCTGCACCGGTGAAGGCCGGGGAACCCCCTCCTATTCAGGCGAAGGGTTCCCAGTATCGCGTCAAAAAAGGGGATACTCTTGAGAGGATCGCCCGAAAGAGCGGAACGTCGGTCGCTATCCTCCTGAAACTGAACCGCATGAAGCCCCGCGATCCCCTCACGGTAAACCGTGTCTTGAAGATTCCCGGTAAATATGAGGATACGGTGGAGGAAAAGAGGCCGATCAACAACGGGAATCGCTCCCCGGTCAAAAAGGCGGGACAGGTCATCTACCGGGTCAAGAGGGGCGATACGCTAGCGACGATAGCCCGACGGCACGGCACGACGGTCCGTCTCCTTGCCGAGCTGAATCACCTAAAGCCGGCAGACTCCCTCTTTGTTGACCGAAAACTGATCCTTTCCGGGAATCCTTGAGTCATCTCCCTTCACCCGTATGCCGCCCCGGCAGCTGGGTATCGGCAAATTGGGGATCAAAGACCGATCACCAGCATGTCCGAATCTATGTCCCTCATCAGGGGGAGGTCCTCGGGCGGTGTCTCCCGAGACCGGCCGGGAAGACCGACGATGTTTTCCATGCCTACCTCATAACCGAGATCGTCCGGGGTTTTCACGCATCGTAGGAGGTCCAGTATGCATCGCGGGCGCATGCGGAAGTGAATGTCCGTGAAGCGGTCTCTTCCGTGAGGAGATATCGGGAAGCGCCGGCGTCGCGAAAGACCTGATATTCGGATCGGCCTTCCTGGAGAGGGCCTCCCGCTCCTCTCCCGCGGGGAGGGACAACAGAACCATGATCTCTTCACGGATCGTGGATGCACCCTCCCGCGTCCGGAGGAGAATCCTGGATACGGAGTCTGGTGGATCAGGCATTAAGGTTTCTCGATCCCTCTTTCAGCTTGGAAAGGCGGGTGCTGATGGCCCGGCAAGCCGTGCGACTGGCGCCTCCTCGACCATTTAGGTGATTATTCCCTCGCCGTGCTTATGCGTGGCGGGGGAGACACGCGCGGTACGCCGGAAACAGATGAGTCAAAAAGTCTTTGCTTCTCTGTCTCATTTAAGTTAAAAAAAAACATGCATGATTTGATAGATGAATATTTGCATTTTCTGGCGATCGAAAAAGGGGCTTCCCGGAACACCTTGGACGGGTATAGTCGGGATCTAAACCGTTATGCGGCTTTTATCAGCGGTCTCAAAATAAACGAAATACAAGAGATCGGGCCGGAAGAGTTGATTTCCTATCTTGCCCATCTTCGAGGTGAGGGGCTTGCCGCGAATAGTGTAAATCGAGCTCTGGCGGCAATCCGCGGGTTTTATAACTATCTTCTTCGTGGCGGGAAGATGGAAAGCACACCCGTGGCCCATGTCGAACTCGCCCGGGTCTGGATGCACCTTCCCGACGTTCTGAGCCGGGAAGAGATGAGCCTCATGCTCATGCAGCCGGGTTCGGCAACGCCCGCCGCTCTCCGGGATACCGCGATGCTCGAGATCATGTATGCGACGGGGATCCGGGTGTCGGAACTGATCGATCTGACGGTCAACAGTATCAACTGGCAGGTAGGGTATCTGATCGCTATGGGGAAAGGGGGTAAAGAACGGATCGTCCCCGTGGGGCATATTGCGTACGATCAGGTGAAACGGTATATCGAAGAGGCAAGGCCTCAATTGGTGAAGGGGCTGCATAACGACCGCCTGTTTCTGAACCGCTCCGGCGGCGGACTGACCAGGCAGGGTTTTTGGAAGATCGTGAAAAAATATGCGGCGCGAGCGAATCTGGGGAAGAAAGTTCATCCCCACACCTTTCGGCACTCGTTTGCCTCCCACCTGCTCGAAGGGGGGGCCGATCTGCGTTCCGTGCAGATCATGCTGGGGCATGCTGATATCTCCACCACGCAGATCTACACGCATGTGACACGGGATCGGCTTAAGGAGATTCACCGGAAGTACCATCCCCGGGGATGAACGGATTATCGGGGATCACACTCAACGGATCGTGGTTCAGAGGGATCGGAGGATATGGAATATACGTCGGGCAAAGCGATAAGGCCGGTGAAGAAAAGGAAATCCGTGAAGCGCCGGATCGTTCTGATGATCGTCGTGCTTCTGGCAATCAGTGTTATGACCGCCGGACTCCTCTCTCTTGGCGGGATACGGGGTCTTACTGCATCTCTGGCCCGGGTCCGGAATACCTTTTCCTTTATCGTCCTCGATCAGAAACCGCATTTCTATACGCTCATTCTGGAGAAAAACGGGAAAGATTATGCCCTCACCTCCCAAGATGTTTTTGAGGTCTCCTACCGGGACGAATTCGTGATCAAGAACGTTGTGACGGATGTCCTCTTCGGAGGCGGGATTACCTTAAGTATCGATGAGATGGGGGGGAAGAACATCTTCGGGAAGCTTCTCAAAGGGATCGATCTGGTCGACAAGGCGGTGCTGACCGGCCGGAATGGCCAGGGAGGAAACAAATCGGGAGACTATTTCTTCCGGATCAGCTATCGGGATGAGATGATTGCGTCCGTACCGATCCGGGTGCAAATTACCCCGCAGGATTGGCTGCGTTACGCGCGGAGTTCAGGAAATCAGAAAGTCCAAATTGAATACCTCAAGAGGGCGATCGCCTTGAACCGGGAGGATACCAACGTACGGAAGATGTTGGCTTCTCTCTATCTCAATGCCGGCATGACCCGCGAGGCTATTGCCCAGTATCTGGAGATCTTGGCGCTCAAACCGGATGATGCGGCCGCTCTGTCGGAACTCGTCAAGGGCTATCTGAAAAGCGGACAGTATGATGAGGTTATCAGGATCTCCGCGCGGATCATCAAAGCTAATCCCCGGGATGACGAAGCGCTTGCCAACATGGCTTTTGCCTGGGGCCATCTGGGAAACTGGAACAAGGCCATCGCCTCGTATCAGGATGCCTTGAAGATCCGCCCCGACAATCCCTCGGCCTTATTCAGACTGGGCGAGGCATATGAGAAGACCAAGCAGCTCGGAAAGGCCGTGGAACAGTACCAACTGGTCTTGGATAAGGTGCCGAAGGCCGATCATGTGGCCATTGCCCTTGCCGATCTCTACCTCAAGATGGGAAATATCGATGAGGCCATCCGTTGGCATAAGGAGGTCGTGAAGCGACAGCCGAAGAATGCCGCCGCCTATGCCAACCTCGGCATGGCCTATGCCGGCAAAGGGATGGCCAAAGAAGAGATCGAAAATTACCGAAAGGCCCTCGACCTTAAGCCGGAGGATCCGGTGATCCACTTTAATCTGGGCGCGGCCTATGAGAAGGGAAAACGGGATGCGGAGGCTGTCCGCGAGTACCAGAAGGTCCTCGAACTGAAGCCGGACGACCCGGATACACTGGAGCGACTGGCCGATCTGTATTTCAAGGCCAAACGTTTCAGCGAGGCAGTACCCCTCTACGAGAAGGCAGTAAAAACGAGCCCTCGGAAGGCGGCGCTGTATGGCCGTCTTGGGTTTGCCTACGCCGAGCTGAAGAATCATGCCCAATCCGCTGACAATTATCAAAAGGCGATAAAGCTCGGAGCAAAGGATCCCCGGATGCACCAAAACTTGGCCCAGGCGTATAGCCAGACGGGAAAGACGAAGGAATCGATTGCCCTGTATGAGAAGCTCGCCGCTGCCAGTCCCACGACCGAAACGCTCAATGCCTTAGTTGACGCATACATGAAAGAAAAGCTCTACGATAAGGCCATCCGGATCTACAAGAAACTCATCGAGATGAATCCGAAGAAGGCTGCCTACTATTCAAGCGCCGCAGACGCTTATGGTCTCGCGGGGGACCTGGACCGGCAGATCGAATATTACCGGTTGTCGCTTCGCTATGATCCCGAGGACGACGAGGTCTATGTCAATCTTGGGGCAGCCTATGAGAAGAAGGGGCTTTTTCAAGATGCGCTGAAGGCGTATACATCCGCGTATGGGCTGAATCCCGATTCGGCGACGGCGGCGCGAAAGATTCCGCAGATGAAGATCAGGATCATACAGCAAAAACAGAAAGGATGAAGGAGGCCACGCATTCATGAAACCTATCCGTGTTGGCCGGCTCGTCATGGGAGGGGGCGCTCCCCTGGCCCTTATCGCCGGGCCTTGTGTCATCGAGGATGAAGCGATGACGTTGGAGATAGCCCGCTATCTGAAGGAACTGACCGGGAAGATCGAGATCCCTTTCATCTTCAAGGCATCCTATGACAAAGCGAACCGGACATCGCGGGAGGGGTACCGAGGGCCGGGTCTGACCCGGGGACTGGAGATCCTCCAAAGGGTCCGGGAAGAGTTCGACATCCCCGTTCTCTCCGATGTCCATCGTTTCGAAGAGATCGATCCTGCCGCGCGCGTCCTTGACGTCCTGCAAATCCCCGCATTTCTCTGCCGGCAGACGGACTTCGTTGCCGAGGTGGCCAAGAAGGCGCGGGCGGTGAATATCAAGAAGGGGCAGTTTCTCGCTCCCTGGGATGCCGCCCATATCCTGGAAAAATCCGCGGCGGCCGGCAATGAAAATCTGATGCTGACCGAGCGGGGGACCAGTTTCGGCTACAATAACCTGGTGGTCGATTTCCGCACCTTTCCGATGCTGCGACAGATGGGATATCCGGTGATCTTCGATGCGACGCATAGCGTGCAACTGCCCGGTGGGGCAGGGAAGGCCTCGGGCGGTGACCGTCGCATGGTTCCCGGTCTCGCCCGGGCGGCGGTCGCTGCCGGAATCGATGGCCTGTTTCTTGAAGTCCATCCGGATCCGGACCGCGCACTGTGTGACGGACCCAATTCACTGGCCCTGGATAGCCTGCCGGCACTGTTGACCACACTCAAGAGGATCGATGCCGTCGTCCGGGAAACGAGAGGGTAAAAAGGCTACGGCGAGAAGAGGAGGAACATGGGGAGTGAAGTGACTGATGAACGGCTGTTAAACAAGATTCGCAAGGTGAGACTCCTTATCTTGGATGTTGATGGGGTGATGACCGACGGGAGGATCATCATCGACGATGCAGGGCTCGAGAGCAAGCATTTCGATGTGAAGGACGGTCACGGCCTGAAAATTCTCATGAGATACAACATCGATGTAGTGCTCTTGACGGGAAGGAGATCACGAGTAGTCGAGCACCGCGCCGCCGATCTGGGGATCACCGAGGTTTATCAAGGCATCCGGAACAAATTGGAAGCCTTCGGCGGTGTTCTGGAGAGGCGAAAACTCGCTCCGGAAGAGACAGCATTTGTCGGGGATGATGTCGTTGATATCCCGCTCCTCAAGCGGGTCGGTTTCGCGGTGGCTGCGGCAGATGCCGTCCCGGAGGTACGGCACGTTGCCGATTATGTGACGAACCGCCCCGGTGGCAGGGGAGCAGTCCGGGAGGTGTGCGAGGTGATCCTCAAGGCCCAGGGCTGGTGGGCGGATGTGGCCGCGAGATATGAATTTGAGTAACTATACGGTATCATTAGAAACTATGTTTAATCTTTACATCTGTCGGCGCGGATGGTATAAAATTTGTGACCTTATCGGTGCGAACGGCCGCCGGTTTGATGGGCAAGACCTCTGGCGGGGATGATGAAGAACAAAAGAAAGACGGTGCTCATCGTCGCGGCCTTCACAGTCCTTCTCGTTGCGGCGGCGATCATGATCGGAATCCGGAGGGAACCGGGGAAGGCCCTCCTGAATATCATGGCGGACCGGGTCGATCTGCAGGTCCGGAATGTCCATTATACCGAGGTCGGCGAGTCCGGCATGAAGTGGGAGATCACCGCGGATACGGCCAGATATCAGAAGAAGGAAAACATGGCTTTCTTTGATAAGCTGAATGTCAGGCTTGTGACGAAAGACGGAAAGACGTTCGTGATGGCCGGAGATCGGGGCCGGTTCAATACCGAATCGCGTGATATCGAGATCGAGGGACATGTCGGCATTGTGTCGGAGAATGGCGACCGGTTTACGACGGAGCGCCTCCAATACCGGAATGCCGACCGGGTGATGGAGACCGACCGGCCGGTCGCGATGGAAAACAGAAGTGTTCGGGTCAGCGGTGTGGGAATGATCTTCTCCCTTGACGAGCAGAAGCTCACCATCCTCTCGCAGGTTCGGGCAATCTCTGCGGGAGGAATGAGAGGGATACCGTAATGCAGGGGAGGACCATCACAATCGTTGTTTGCCTGGGTGTTATGATTACCGCCCTGTGGCAGCCGGATGGCGTTTCGGGCCAGTCGAAGCAGAGGCCCCGGATCGAACAGGATCAGCCGATACAGATCGTTTCGGACCGTCTGGATGCCTATAATGAAAAACGGATGGTGGTTTTTTCCGGTAATGCAGTGGCGACACAGGGCGCCCGGACGATCCGGTCGGACCGCCTGACGCTCTACTACAAGGAAGAAACAAAGCCCGCCGGTCGATCGACTGGAGAGGCGGAAGGAACCGGGAATCTGGACCGGGTTGAGGCGGTGGGTCATGTCACGATCACCGAAGGAGAGCGGATTGTGACCGGGGATGAGGCCGTCTTCGATCAGGATGCCCAGAAGATCACCATGACGGGCGGCGCGGTCATGCGCGAGGGGAAAAATATCGTCCGAGGTGACCGGATTGTCGTGTTCCTGAATGAGAACCGGGGGGTCGTGGAAAGCGCGGAAAACAAGCGCGTGACGGCCACGATCTATCCCGGGGATCAGCAGGAAAAGAAGCGGTGAAGGCCGTCCCTCCGGGTGTGCCTGGTGATGTCTGCATGGGAAAGCTGACTGCCGCAGGGCTGATCAAGATTTACACCGGCAGGAGGGTGGTCAACGGAATAAACCTGGAGATAAATCCGGGGGAAGTCGTAGGCCTCTTGGGACCGAACGGCGCCGGGAAGACGACGACATTTTATCTGATTGTCGGCCTCATCAAACCGGACGGCGGAATGATCTCCCTGGACGGCGAGGATCTCAGCCAGTGTCCGATGTACATTCGAGCGCGGAGAGGGCTGAATTACCTGCCGCAGGAACCGTCCATCTTCAGGAAGCTGACGGTGCGGGAGAACATCATGGCCATTCTCGAGACGCTACCCATAACTCCGGAGGAGCGAGAGGAGCGTCTCCGCGCGCTGTTGGCTGAACTCGATCTGACGGCGCTGGCGGGAATCAGGGCATATTCGCTTTCCGGGGGAGAACGGAGGCGGGTTGAGATAACGAGGGCGCTCGTCACCGCGCCGAAATATATTCTCCTTGATGAACCATTTGCGGGGATTGACCCTTTAGCGGTAGCGGAAATCGGGAAGATCATCGCCCAACTCAAGATGAAGGGGATCGGGGTGGTTATCTCCGATCATAATGTTCGCGAAACCCTTTCCGTATGTGATCGGGCATATATCGTGAGCGAAGGGTCGGTTCTCGTGGAGGGAACGCCGGAGATGATCGCCGCCAGTGAACTTGCGCGAAAGATCTATTTCGGGGATGACTTCAAATTCTGATCGGAATGGAAGGTAATACTGTCGAAACATGGCTTTTGAACTCAAACAGAATCTGAAACTGACCCAGCAGCTGATCATGACGCCCCAGCTCCAGCAGGCCATCAAACTCCTGCAGTTGTCGAGACTGGACCTGGTTGATGCGGTCAACCAGGAAATCGAAGAGAATCCGCTCCTCGAGGAAATCGCCTCGGATGAGGATCCCGAAGCGGAAAAGAAGATCGAACCCGAACAGACCGAGGAAGGCGCACGGGAAGACACACCTCCGCCGGAGCGGACGGGGGAGCTGACGGGAGAGGGAGACGGCCGCGAGGAGTTCGACTGGGACAATTATGTGGAAGACTACGGCCCTATGGGGGTGACGTACGACCGGAAGGAAGGGACCGCCCCTTCCTGGGATAACCTCATCGTCGACAAAACATCGCTTACGGACCATCTCATGTGGCAACTCCTGCTGTCCCGGCTTACCGATGATGAACGGCGTATCGGCGAACAGATCGTCGGGAACCTTGACCAGAACGGCTATCTTATGGCCACGCTGGAGGAGATTGCCGCTCAGGAGAAGTTCGATCCGCCTCTGGTGGAAGAGGTGCTCAAGAAGGTCCAGGAGTTCGATCCTCTCGGGATTGCCGCCCGTGATCTCCGGGAATGCCTCCTCATTCAGGCCAGGATGCTGGGGAGCGCAAAGCCTCTCGTGGAAAAAATCATCAACGGCCATCTGAAGGATCTTGAGATCAAGAATTATGCCCATATCGCCAGGAAATTGAAGGTGACTCTTGACGACGTTCTGGCGGCCGTGGTCATCATAACCAACATGGATCCCAAACCGGGAAGCGTCTACAATGAGGAACGCATCCAGGCGATCGTCCCGGACGTCTATGTCGTCAGGAGCGGTGACGATTACAAGATCGTCCTCAATGAAGATGGTCTGCCGAGACTCCGGATCAGTAATTTCTATCGCGAGATCATGAGCGGAATGAGCGGCGGCATGAAGGCGGAAAACGGGAAGAAGTACATCAAGGAGCGAGTGCAGTCGGCAACCTGGCTCATCAAGAGTATCCAGCAGCGGCAAAAGACGATTTATCGGGTTGCCGAAAGCATCGTCCGGTATCAGAAGGAATTCTTCGACGGGGGAATCAGTTTTCTGAAGCCGCTGATCCTGCGGGATATAGCCGATGACGTAGAGATGCACGAATCCACGATCAGTCGTGTCGTAACGAACAAGTATATGCACACCCCGCGGGGCATCTTCGAGATGAAGTACTTCTTCGGTAGCAGTATTCATCGGACCGGCGGCGATGATGTAGCCTCCAAGAGCGTGCAGGAAGATATCCGAAAGATCATCAGCGAGGAAAATCACCGGAAACCATTCAGTGACCAGGAAATCGTCGAGCGGCTTAAGAAGGCCTCGGGCATATCGATTGCGCGGCGGACTGTTGCAAAATACCGGGATGTAATGGGCGTTTTGCCGTCTTCCCGGAGGAAGAAATATTTTTAACGCGGGATCAAGTCAAGCAAATACGCATAGCCTACGGTATTGCCGATCCAACAGATAACCCGGCTGATGGCGGGAGCGGGTAAATCAGACACAGGAGGAGATGATCATGAAAATTTCTGTAACCTTCAGGAATGCAGAAGGGGAAGACTGGCAGAAGGAATATGTAGAGCAACGGCTGAATAAACTGAAGAGATACATCGATAATCCGGTGGATGCCCATGTCATCCTCTCGGTTGAAAAATTCCGGAATAGTGCGGAAATCAATCTGATGGCGAATGGTTTGAACGTCAACAGCAAGGAAGAAGAGAAGGATATGCACTTGGCCATAGACAACGCCATTGAAAAGATCGAGCGGCAACTGAAGAAACACAAGGAGAAGATCCGCGGTTTCAAAAGCAACCATTCCCGGAGCGGATCGGCCGAGGGCGAATTGGCGGCTGAAGAAGGTGACGAGTCGCCGGAATCAAAGGTGGTCGAAACCCGCAAAATCGTGTTGAAACCGATGTCCATTGAGGATGCGGTCATGGAAATGGAGACATCAAAAAACCGGTTTGTGATCTACCGTGATTCCTCCACGGAAAATGTCAACGTCATCTATCGTCGCGAAGATGGGAAATTCGCACTGATGGAGATCAGTCGTTGAGGTTTGGGGAAGGAACCATGAATATTGCGAAGATGCTCAGGAAAGAGTTCATTCTGTATGAGATGAAGGCGGGAAACAAGCGCGAAACGCTGGCGGAACTGGCCGGCGTCTTTGCGAAGGGAGAGTGCAGGGTCGATCCCGAGGCAATGCTACACGTCCTCCTTGAGCGGGAGAAGCTCGGAAGCACCGGTATCGGTGACGGGATTGCCATTCCCCACGGCAAGATCGCGGGTCTCGATGAGATGGTGATTGCCTTCGGCAGGAGCAGGCAGGGGATCGACTTTGAGGCAATGGACGGCAAGCCAGCCCATCTCTTTTTCCTACTCATGGCGCCGGCGAATTCGACCGGTCAGCATCTCAAAGCCCTGGCGAAGATCTCCCGGATGATGAAGGACGGAGTTTTCAGGAGGAACCTGCTGGAGGCAAAAATGCATGATGATCTCGTGCGGATCATCGCCGAAAAGGATAACGAGTCGTAACGATATGTCCGCAAGGAACGGATAATGAAACAGCTGCGAGTGGTTATCATAACGGGACTATCCGGGTCAGGGAAAAGTACCGCCCTGAGGGCCCTCGAGGACATCGGCTTTTTCTGTGTCGATAACCTGCCGGTGGTTCTCTTGCCCAAATTTCTGGAGATCCAGTCCGATCCCGCCAAGGAGATCAAGCGGGTCGCAATGGTCATGGATCTTCGGGAGAGGGGATTCCTGGCGAAATACGCGCGGATCTTCACCCGCCTTAAGGAAAAGGGTTACCGGATCAAAGTCCTCTTTTTCGATGCTACCGACGAGGCGATCCTGCACCGATTCAGCGAGACACGACGATCGCATCCGCTCGCCCCGCGTGGTTCTCTTATGGACGGCATCAGCCTGGAGCGGGAAAAACTTGCATCGATGAAGCGGATGGCCGACAAGGTAATCGATACCACTTCCTGCAATGTTCATCAGCTCAAGGACGTCGTCCAACACTACTTCCTTGGGACAAAGTCGGGGAAGAGACTCGTGATCCACGTGATCTCTTTCGGTTACCGCTACGGGTTGCCGGCAGATGCGGACATGGTTCTGGATGTCCGTTTCCTTCCCAATCCTCATTTCAACGACGAGTTGCGTTACTGCGATGGTCATGACCCCCGGGTCAGGGATTATGTCCTTGAATCGGAAGGAGGAAAGATCTTTATCAGGAAGTTGTTCGATCTGATGGCGTTTCTCATTCCACTTTACGAGAAGGAAGGAAAGTCCCGCTTCAACATCGCCCTCGGCTGCACAGGCGGCCATCACCGTTCCGTCGTTATGGCCAACCATCTGGGGGCCTACTTTGCCGACAAAGGCTATTTCGTAAACATTGCCCACCGGGACATCGGTAAATCCTAAGAACCCGCCGCCAACTTCTTCGTAACGTTGTCTTCAATCCAGTGGGGGTCCCACCATTCACGGGGATCGACGAACTGCCCATTGACCATAACGCTGAAATGGAGGTGATCCCCGCCGGCGAGCCCGCTTGCGCCCGACGTACCGATGGCCTCGCCCCGCTTCACGCTCTGATCCGGGCGGACCGCGATGGCGCTCAGGTGGCCGTAAAGGGTTGCCAGCCCGAGACCATGATCGATGATGATGGCATTGCCGTAGATCCCGAGCGGGCCGGCGAAACGTACGATGCCGGCGTTGGCGGCCTCGATCGGAGCGTGGGCCAGGGATGCGAGGTCCACCCCCGTATGGATGCTTTCGCCCGCCGGTTTTCCGCCATAGAGATAGGTCCGGCGGTCGCCGAAAAGTGCCATGGGGGCGGCGTTTTTCATCCGGATGAAGGTCTCCTGCCAGAGCTGTCGCGGTTCCGACTTCCGGCACACGGACTGGATGGTCTGAAGGTTTTCGTCGCGAAGCCGGGTGTTGACGTAGATAAAGGTTTCAATGGCCGTTTTACCCCTGAGCGCGGGAATCATTGCCTGAAATTCCGGTGTCTTCTGCCCCAGGAAGGCGTCGGAAAGGACCATCGTGTCGCTGCGGAATTTCCGTTTCAGGATCAAGGCGGGGATAGCGCTCAGGGTTTCATTCTCGGCCCGATCGCGAGCCATGATGCGGATTTGCGGCGTACCCGGCGACGCATCCATCGGAAGGGCGAAATATGCCGCATAACCGGGTTTCCCCGAGAGCGTGACGGGATAGCCCGGGTAGAAGAGATTGCCGACCTGGACGCCCGTCTGGGAAGCCGCCTCCGACAGGTGATAGGCAACCACACAGGAACCTCCTGGATTGATGTGGTTTGCGGGATTAAGCGGGAAGATCTGGGGCGGTAGGAGGTCGATCGTCACCGGCCGTTCCACCACGGTCCGGTTCTTCCAGAGAGAATGATCGACGGCCGTCAGGGTCACAGTAGCAGGGCCGTCGTGCAACTTCAGGGCTGCAGTATCCACCGCGATGGAGAGCGCTTTCCGCCGGATGCCGGCCTCCGGATATTCGAGGGAAGACAGGACGCGGGGGCGGTTGTCCTGGGTGATGATGATCTCCGTATGGCGGAGTCCCATCCCCGCATCCGAAAAGGTGACTGCGAGAAGTTTCTGTCTTCCGAGCATGCCGGGGTCCCCCTCGGTAATGACCTGAGGACTGTCGCCCTCCCCGATCGTCATGAAAAACCATGCGCATCCGCCTGCCATAAGCAGGATTAAGCCCGTGATCGTAAACCAGAAGTGCCTTTTCATGACCGTTATCCCTCCGCGGTGAATCAGGAACTGTCCCTGAAGGATCGAAGATCCTCAGCCGGTTGCTGCGGAGAGCTTCGATTGAGAGCGGTATAGTCACTTTGAGGTCGTTTTGCAAGGCGAAAAACCGCGGCTGATTCCGCATGGCATGAATTCCTTGATCTTAATTGGCATAATTGCTATATGTTTAACAGAATTATTCACTCCACTGCTCAAAGAGGAGCACCGTCATGTTGAAGGAGAGACGAATCGTTCTGGGTGTCACCGGCGGTATTGCCGTATACAAGGCTGCCGAGCTGGTCAGGGAGTTGGTGCGGCGCGGGGCGAATGTCCGGGTGGTCATGACCGACCATGCCTGCGAGTTCGTCGCGCCGCTAACCTTCGAGACCCTGTCCGGCAATCCGGTTTCTAAGGAACTCTTCCAGCTAACCGGACGCTATGAGATCGACCACATCAAGCTGGCCGAATTTGCCGAAATTCTCGTCGTCGCGCCGGCGACGGCCAACATCATCGGCAAGATGGCCGCAGGTATTGCCGACGATCTCCTGACTACGGTCCTGATGGCGACAACCGCACCCGTCCTCATCTGTCCGGCGATGAATGATAAAATGTATGCAAATGCCATCGTGAAGGAAAATCTTGAGCGGCTGGTTTCCCGCGGCCATACCCTCCTGGAGCCGGGGTACGGGGAGCTGGCCTGTCGGACCGAAGGTCAGGGGAGGCTTCCGGATGCGCCGGAGATCGTCGAAGAGATCGAGGCGATTCTCTCGCCGAAGGATCTTCGTCAAGAGAGGATCCTCGTGACGGCGGGACCCACGCAGGAGCCATTCGATCCGGTCCGGTATATCACCAACTACTCATCCGGCAAAATGGGATATGCCCTGGCGGTTATCGCCAGGAGAAGAGGGGCTGCCGTGACGCTGATCAGCGGACCGACGGCACTTTCCGTTCCGCGCGGCATCGAATTCATCCCGGTGAAGACGGCCCTCGAGATGCGTGATGCCGTGATGGCCCGCCTGGAGGAGGCGACGGTTGTGATCAAGGCCGCCGCCGTGTCCGATTACCGGCCCGAGGTCCGCCAGGCGATCAAAATCAAGAAGAAAGAGGGGCCGCTCACCGTACGTCTGGAGAGGAACCCGGACATCATCTCCGAGATCGGCCAGGCGAAGGGAAGCCGCATCGTCGTCGGTTTCTCGATGGAATCCGACCATCTGATCGAAAACGCCCGGACCAAACTAATGGAGAAGGGGATGGATTTTATCGTAGCCAACGACCTGACCGAGCCGGGGGCCGGCTTCCGGACCGATACCAATATCATCCGGATCATGGACCGGGAGGGTGCCGTGGAGACATTTCCCTTGATGGACAAGCAGGAGGTGGCCGGTGTCATCCTCGATCGGGTGAAGAAGATTCGAGATGGCGGGATGATACGTAATGAGCGCTGAAGCTGAACCGAGGGAAGAGCTCCTGCACCTCGTACGATCTCTCTCGGAACGGGTGCGTGTTGACAGGGCGGGGGGGAGACCCCTCTCCTATCTCTTCCGGAATAAGGGCGGCGGTGAAGCGGATGCCAGCGGAGGCAATGGCTCCGATGGTGGAGGATCATGCCGGCGCGGATCGTTGTGCACTGGAGACGGTCCGGGAGGAACTCGGCGACTGCCGGCGCTGCCTGCTGCATCAGACGAGACACCGTCTCGTCTTCGGCGAGGGCTCTTCCCGGGCGGAACTGGTCTTTGTCGGCGAGGCGCCGGGCGCGGACGAAGACGCCCAAGGGCGACCGTTTGTGGGGCGAGCCGGGCAACTCCTGACGAAGATCGTCGGGGCGATGGGGCTCAAAAGGGAGGAAGTCTACATATGCAACATCCTGAAGTGCCGCCCGCCCGGGAATCGCAATCCCCAGCCGGACGAGATCGCCGCCTGCGAGCCGTTTCTGATCAGGCAGCTTCAGATGATCCGTCCGAAGGTGATCTGCGCACTGGGAACCTTTGCGGCCCACACCCTGCTGAAGTCGGAAGCGCCCATCAGCGTCCTGCGGGGGTGTTTCCACACCTATCAGGGGATTCCGCTGATGCCGACCTACCATCCGGCGTATCTGCTGAGAAACCCCGGGGCGAAGAAACAGGTCTGGGAGGATGTCCAGATGGTCATGAAGTCTCTCCGGGGCGATGCGAAATAATGGGACGAAGGCGTGAAAAGAGAAAGGGGCTGAACGATATGAGAATACAGATGGCGGGAAGGGGAATCTGCGCGGTTCTCAAGATTACCACACTGCTCCTGTTTTTCGTCCTCGCCGCGCACCCGGTGATGGCAGCGCCGAAGGCGCCGGTCTTTGACGTGATCACGGTCAACGCCACGATCACACCTCCCATCGCCGAGTATATCATCCAAAGCATAGCAGAAGCCGCTCAGAGCGGTGTGGAGGGGTTGATCATCCGTCTTGATACACCGGGCGGCCTGGATCTGGCGATGCGGGACATTGCCAAGGGGATCCTGAACGCTCCCATCCCCGTGATCGTCTATGTGGCACCGGCCGGGGCGAGAGCGGCATCAGCCGGCGTCATCATCACGATCTCCGCGCACATCGCGGCGATGGCCCCGGGAACGAACATCGGCGCCGCTCACCCTGTCGGCCTGGGGATCGGGGGGGCGATGGACAAGACGATGAGCGCCAAAGTGGAAAACGATGCGGTCGCCTATGTCCAGGGCATTGCAAAAAAGCGGGGGAGAAACGAAGAGTGGGTCGCAAAGGCGGTCCGGAAGAGCGAATCGATCACCGCCGAAGAGGCGCTTCGCCTCAAGGTCATCGACATGGTGGCGACCGATATCAGCCAGTTGCTTGCGCAGGCCGACGGCCGGGAAGTCTCTCTCCCCGGCGGGAAAAAGGTCCTCAGGACGCACGGCGCGGTGCTACTTGAAAAGAAGATGGGGAGCCGCCAGAAGATCCTCTCGGCGCTGAGCGATCCGAACATCGCTTACATCCTCCTCCTGATCGGCCTTGCCGGCCTCTACTTCGAGTTTTCCACGCCAGGCGTCATCCTTCCCGGCGTGATCGGGGGCATTTGTCTGATCATGGCCTTTTTTGCCATGCAGACCCTCCCCGTGAACTATGCGGGGATTGCCCTGATCATCTTCAGCATCATCCTTTTCATCGCGGAGATCAAGGTCGTCAGCCACGGGATCCTCACCGTTGGGGGGATCGTCTCGCTCGTCATCGGTTCCCTGATGCTTTTCGAAACCCCTGACCCCTCCCTCCGGATTTCCTGGAGCGTCCTGATCCCGGCGGTGACGGTCACGTCGCTCTTTTTCATCGCCATCATCGTAATCGCCGTCAGGTCCCAGTTGCGGAAAACGCAGGGCGGGCAGGAGGGGATGGCGGGCGAAGAGGGAGAGGCGGTGACCGATGTCTTCGAAGAAGGAAAGGTCATGATCCACGGGGAGTACTGGAGCGCGGTAAGCGACGTTCCCGTGGCGAAGGGCGCCAAGGTCCGGGTGATCCGTGTGGAGAATCTGAAAGTCAGGATAGAACCCATAGAAAAGTAAAGGGAGGTCAGTCATGTCAGAAATGTATCCAGTCATCGTCATCGTCGTTTTGGTCGTCATGTTCCTCGCTTCGGCCATCCGCATTCTCAACGAGTACGAGCGGGGGGTCATCTTCCGTCTGGGAAGGGTCATCGCCACGAAGGGGCCGGGGCTCATCATCCTGATCCCCATCGTCGATAAGATGGTCAAGATCGACATGCGGACGATCACGATGGATATCCCGCCTCAGGATGTCATCACCCGGGACAACGTCTCGATCAAGGTGAACGCCGTCGTCTATTTCCGCGTCATCGACGCGAACGCGGCCGTGATCGACGTGGAGAATTACCTTTACGCCACCTCGCAGCTCTCCCAGACGACCCTCCGGAGCGTCTGCGGCCAGATGGAACTTGACGAGATCCTCTCCGAGCGGGAGAAGATCAACCTCCGTCTCCAGGAGATCCTGGATAGGAGCACTGAACCCTGGGGGATCAAGGTTTCCCACGTCGAGGTCAAGCAGATTGACTTGCCCGAGGAGATGAAACGGGCGATTGCCAAACAGGCTGAAGCGGAACGGGAACGGCGGGCAAAGGTGATCAATGCGGAAGGTGAGTTCCAGGCGGCCCAGAAGCTGATCGAGGCGGCGGCCCTCATGGAGACGCAGCCGATGTCGCTCCAGCTCCGCTATCTCCAGACCCTAAACCAGATCGCGGCGGAGAATAACTCCACGACGGTCTTCCCCATTCCGATCGATCTGTTCAAACCATTCCTGAAATTGGCGGAGAAGTTATGATGACGAGCCGACGGGAGCAGCTTTACCGCCCGGTTTATCGTTTGCCGACCCTCCTTCGGTGAACCGTACGGCTTACCGGGGAAAAGCGACACATGCGGTGAAGGTCACCGGGTGTCCGTGTGCTAAGGAAAGGAGGTCATGCCATGGCCGCGAAACAGAGAGAAAAAAGAAGCATTCTGACGGGAGGCATGATCATGATAACGCTTGGGATACTGATTATCCTGGGCAAGATGAACGTCTGGAGCTTTGGTCAAAGCTGGCCCCTGCTTTTGATCGTCATCGCCTTGGGGACGCTGCTCCAACGCGCGAATGACCTCGGGGGGTGGGTCATCGGTTGTGTCGGTCTGATCTTTCTCATCTCAGAGAACCTGGAGGTGAAGATCTACGCCATTGCAACCTTCCTTCTCCCGCTCCTTCTGATTCTGGTGGGAATCAATGTCCTCGTGAAACACTTCCGGAAAAACGGAGATAATCCTGATATCGACAGGAAATCAGATCGGCCGTAACCGCCGTGACCGGGGTGGTCCGGAGGGGGCACCGGCCGTCGCCGCCCGGATTCTGCCTGTCTCGGGAACCAACGTCGGGGAAGAGGAAATCGTTTACCGGGTAAAACAGCCCACCTCAAATCAGGGCCAAGCTGTCGGCCACGGCCATCCCCGCGCGCGTTGGCCGCAGAAAACCGTCCCGGATCTCCACCAGACCCTCCTCCGCGAGCGTTTTCAGAATCTTCCTTTTTTCTTTAACGAGATCACAGCCGAAGCGCCTCTTGAAATCCCCCAGATCCACCCCCCGCTTGGTCCGAAAACCGAGGAACAGGGCTTCCATCCGCAGTTGGTCCGGGGTGAGCAGCTCCGAAGCTGCCACGGGCGGGCGTCCCGCGGCAAGCTCACCGACGTAGGCGTCGACGGAGCGGGTGTTCCACCAGCGTCCGCGGCCGTCGAAGGAATGGGCGGCAGGGCCGAGGCCGAGATAAGGAGTATGGTTCCAGTATTTCTTATTGTGACGTGATTGCGTTTCGGAGAGGCGGGCGAAATTTGAAACCTCATAGTGATCGTATCCGCCCTCTTCGAGTATCCGGGAGGTCATCAGGAAAAAATCGGCCTGGATCGCGTCGCCGGGCAGGGTAACTTCTCCCTTCCGTTGCAGCTCGGCGAGCGGTGTACCCTCCTCGATGGTGAGCTGGTAGCAGGAGAGATGATCGGGCGCGAAGGAGAGGGCTTCCCCGAGGGTTTCATTCCAGTTGGCAATCGACTGGCCGGGGATGCCGTAGATGAGATCGATGCCGAAATTATCGAAACCCGCCTCACGGACCAGGCGGATGGACTCACCCGCCTGCCGGGCCGTATGGCGGCGGCCCAAGAAGCCGAGAGTTGTGTCGTCGAATGACTGGCAGCCGATATTGAGACGGTTCACGCCGGCGACGCGCATCCTCCGGAGATATGCCGCATTGATGTCGCCGGGGTTGACTTCAACGGTGATCTCCGCAGCGGATGCGATCGTGAAAGCCGTTCGCATAGTGTCGATTATGCGCCCGAGATCATCCGTCGTAAGAACGGAAGGGGTCCCGCCGCCGATGTAGAGGGTATCGAATCGGTCCCATTTCTCCCGGTAGGAGAACGCCTCTCTGCTCAGGGCCGTGAGAAAATCGGGGATCAGCGCCCGGTCTGTCGTGGAGGAGAAGCCGCAGTATCCGCATTTTTGCACGCAAAAAGGGATGTGGATGTAGATGCCCGCGGGATTGCCCGCTTCAGGATGGTCCGTCATGGCAGATGTTGCCTTCGTTATGGTCCGGGATGCGGGCGCCCTCACTCCGTATCGGACTTCAGGACCGCGAGGAAGGCGCTCTGCGGGATGGAGACGTTCCCGATCATCTTCATCCGTTTTTTCCCTTTTTTCTGTTTTTCAAGAAGCTTCCGTTTTCGGGAGATGTCGCCCCCGTAGCACTTGGCGATTACGTCCTTCCGGAAGGCGGAGATGGTCGAACGGGATATGATCTCGCCGCCGATCGCCCCCTGGATCGCGATCTTGAACATCTGACGGGGGATCTCCTCCTTCAGCCGCTCGCAGGCCTGCAAGCCCCGGGCGCGCGCCCGTTCGCGATGGACGATCTGCGAGAGGGCATCGACTTTTTCGCCGTTCACGAGGATGTCCAGGAGGGCAAGGGTGCTCTCCCGGTAGTCGATCAGGTCGTAGTCGAACGAGCCGTACCCCTGGGTCACGGACTTGAAGCGGTCGTAGAAGTCGAAGATCACCTCGGCAAGCGGCATCTCGTAGATCAGCTCCGCCCGGCCGGGATTCGGGTAATTGAGTATCGAGTTTACCCCGCGCTTCTCCATGCAGAGCTTCATGACGGCGCCGAGGTAGCGCTCGGGGAGCATCATCGATGCCCTGATATACGGCTCTTCGGATTTGATGATCGACATCGGTTCGGGGTAGTGGGTTGGGTTGTCCACGTAGACGAGTGTCCCGTCCCGCAGGGTGAACCGGTAACGGACGCTGGGGACCGAGAGAATGATGGAAAGGTCATACTCCCGCTCAAGGCGTTCCTGGACGATATCGAGGTGGAGGAGTCCCAGAAAACCGCAGCGGAACCCCTGTCCCAGGGCCGCCGAGGAGTCTTTTTCGTAAATGAAGGAGGCGTCGTTGAGTTTGAACTTCTCCAAGGATACTGCCAGGTCCTCGTAATCGTCCGAGGCGATGGGATAGATCGAGGCGAAAACGACCGGTTTCACCTCCTTGAAGCCGGGAAGCGGTTTCGCGCAGGGGCGGTTGTCGAGGGTAATCGTGTCGCCTGTCCGGACGTCGGATACGGTCTTCACGCCGGCGATAATGTAACCGACCTCGCCTGCCGCAAGCCGTTCCCTTTTCTCACGGGTAAGGATAAAATGGCCGACCTCTTCCACTCGGTAGGTAGCGTTATTGTACATGAGACGGATGGTGTCGCCGGCCTTCACCGTCCCTGTGAAGATCCGGCAGGTGATCACCGTTCCCCGGAAGGCGTCGTACTTGGCGTCGAAGATGAGCGCGGCGAGCGGAGCTTCCGGGTCTCCCGTGGGCGGCGGTATCCGCTCCACGATTGCCTCGAGGATCTCTACGATCCCGATTCCCTCCTTGGCCGAACACTTCAGATGGGTGTCCGGATCAAGGCCCAGTTCGGAGTCGATCTGTTCGATGACCCGCTCCACGTCCGCCGAGGGGAGGTCGATCTTGTTGATGACGGGGATGATCGCGAGGTCGTGCTCCATTGCGAGATAGAGGTTGGCGAGCGTCTGGGCCTGGACGCCTTGGGCCGCGTCGATCAAAAGCAGGACCCCCTCGCAGGAGGCGAGCGACCGCGACACTTCGTAGGTGAAGTCGACGTGGCCCGGCGTATCGATGAGGTTCAGGGTGTAGGTCCGGCCGTCCTTAGCCCGATAGGGGAGAGAGATCGCCTGGCTCTTGATCGTGATCCCTCGCTCCCGCTCGATATCCATATTATCGAGAATCTGATTCTGAAAATTACGGTCATCGACGACGCCGGCGTACTGGATCATGCGGTCGGCCAAGGTCGACTTGCCGTGATCGATGTGAGCGATAATGCTGAAGTTCCTGATATTGTCCATTTTTCCTTACCGTTTTTCGCGCACTTTACCATGCTTGCAGAGGTTAGTAAATCCGGAAAAGATGTCTCATATTTTCCATTGACAATAAAGGGGTTTATCCTGATAATGACCGATAAAATAAGAGAATCAAAGATTAAACATCCGATCAGGGGTGGTCTATGGTGCGGATTTGGCCCATCGGAGGAGGTAAAGGCGGCACCGGAAAGAGCTTTGTCACGGGCTCCCTCGGTATGCTCCTTGCCAGAGAGGGTTACAAAACCCTGCTGATAGACCTTGATCTTGGGGCCGCTAACCTCCATACGACGATTGGCGCTCCAAACCCGGAAAAGAGTCTCTCCGATTTTATCAATAAACGGGTCAGCTCACTGTGCGAAACGATTGTCCTTACGCCAACGCCCAATCTCTTTCTGATCAGCGGAGCGATGAACAATCTGGATATCGCCAATTTGGCTCATGAACAAAAAATGAAGATCATGAGGGAGGTTGTCAAGCTTCCCTATGAATACATCCTGCTGGATCTTGGTGCGGGTACATCCTTTAACACGATTGACTTTTTCCTGATTTCCAATTCGGGCATCTTCATAACGACGCCGGAACCGACGGCCACGGAAAATATCTATCGGCTTATCCGTTCCGTCTATTTCCGCAAAATAAGGCAGGTGCTTACCGTTCACCATTTCAGAGAATTGGTTATGGAGGCGGAAGAGCGGAACAGTAAAGCCACCGTGACCAACCCTGATTTGTTGCTCTCAGTCATCAAAGAACTGGATCCGGAAAAAGGAGAGATTCTGGAACAGGAGTTAAGCGCTTTGGAGTTTGCCCTCCTGGTTAATCAGCACCGCAAACAGGATAATCCCAACATCGGGAAATTCATCTGTAAGATCATCGACAAGCATCTCACCTTGAAAATGCAATTTCTCGGCACCGTCGCCTTTGACGATCATGTTCATCATTCCATCTGTAAAAAACGTCCCTTTCTCGACCTGTACCCGTATACCCGGACTGCCCTCGATCTTCGGAACTGCTTTAAGAATTCAATGACGTTAAATCATAAACCCGCTGAAATCCCGTATGCCGCTCATCAGATTTTCTCAGGGGCATCCTAGTTCGGTTTGATGATGAAACCCGATCAGAAGCAAACCCATTATCAAATCCTTGAAATTTCCAGCGGCGCATCGCCATATGAAATACATCATGCGTACCTGGAGGCTTTTGAACTCTATCAGGATGATAGCATGGCGGCGTCAGCTTTTTTTTCGGATACCGAACGAAGGGAAATCCTTTCCCGGCTGGAAGCGGCCTATTTGACCCTGATCAATCCCGAATCCAGGACGGCCTATGATCGTACGTTAATGGAATTAGGCGTCATGGAAGAAGGTGAACAGTACCGTGATAAATCGAAAGTGCGGATTCCGCTGTATACCATCCAGCGAAAGGGTCTGCAGCATCACTGGCTGCCGAAGGTGCCGGGTGTGGATAAAACCCTCGTTTCGGAAAATTCGGTAATTCAAGAGATCCTGAGGCAGGACCGTCTGTCCGGTCAGGACTTGAAAAAAATACGAATGGTGCTTGGGGTGCCTCTGGAGCGGATCGCCCTGGAGACAAAAGTAACGATTACCATACTGGAAGCCATTGAAGAGGACCGGTCCGAACATTTCCCCCCCGACGTCTATCTAAAAAGTTTTTTGAAGTTGTATGCGCAGTGCCTTCAACTTGATACAAACGTCATCATTCAGGCCTATATGAGACATTGGAAAGCAGGCAGTGAATTGTAAAGATTATGGAGAAGAGCGTAACCGGACAAGAAAATGAACCTGAAAACCATGACGATCATGGCCTTGCGGAGGAGTTGGAATCTCTCTATTGCCATGTCGCCCAGCTTGATCAGGCGGAGTCTTCCGGAGAACAGAGCAAGGATCTTCCCCCCGGATTTGCAAGTGCGCCAATCCCCCCTTCGGCTGCTCCATCAACTATCCCACAGTCCAATAAGAAATACCAGAAAGTCTCATCGGGTAATCGTTATCAACAGCCTCTGGGTCAAGATAAACTAGCGGAAAGGTTGAACGAAATTGCGAATACATACGAAGATATTTTGACTTTACGGCCAAATGCATCAAGACATCAATCTCCGGCTGTTTCCGGGGAGGCCTTATCTGAATTACAACGAGACGGGATAGGGGACGATAGAACATCGACTGCCGCAAGATATTCAGTATTTCGGAGATATTCATGGCCTATCGGCAGCGCGGCGACAATGGTTGTGATTATCTTCATGTTCCTCGTATGGCCTACTCTCTACCATTACGATTCCCTGAAAGTCGGGAACAAGCTCTACTCTTTGAGAATCAACAGATTGACTTCTCATCTTGCCTACTTCGATGGAAAGGTGTGGCTCAATTCCCCCATTCCCGAGGATACGGAGTCACAGCAGGTCGGCAATTCCCTGCCGTTTCCAACTCATTCCGTCATTACGCCACCCGCAATCGCCGTGTTGCCGTTGCCTGCCGTTGATCCTGCAGAAGGCAATGCGGGGCCACCGTCTCCCCATCGAAGTGAAACCCTGCTGAAACAGAAGACCATCATGTCGCCGGCCGATTCATACCCCGACACGGGCAACATGCCGTCGCCGCCCGGTTACATCAAGGCTCCGCCAAATCCGCCGAACGCCACGAAAATCACCTCTGACACAGAGAGGAGATATAGTATACAGATTAAAGCCTTCCGCGATTGGCAGGACGCTCGGGCGTTTGCGGACGATTTGCAAAAGAATGAACCGGGGATACATATCGAAACGGCCCTTTTAGAAGGAAGCGGCGTCTGGCATCGCATACTATTGGGAAACTTTAAAACGGAAAACGAGGCGTTGAATTACTTTACGATAAAAAAAATAAAGGATTTGTATCCAGGCAGTTTTATCAAGAAATTGCAAAAAAGGCCGTGAATCACGAGGATAATCCCTGGGAAAGACCGCTTCGTCGGTTGCGGGGAATATGTCTACGTAAGTTGTGCCAACAGGGCTTGGGAGACCTCATTTACACCGGGGGTGCCATCGACCTCCAGGAGTTCGGCCCGTTGCCTGAAGTAATTGACGGCGGCAAGGGTTCCCGTTGTTGTATCGTAGTAGATGCCGTGCCGTTTGTCGATTGCCGCCTCGTCCTGATCATCGGCCCTGGTGGTCAGCGTCTCGGAGCCGCAGACGCGGCAGACCATCTTTCCGTTCTTCATCGCCGGCTTGATGGCTTCGATATAGATGTTGTTCGGATGGTTGTTATCCACTCCGCAGAGCCGCCGCCCCATGATCCTTTTTTTCGCGATCGCGCGGTCGAGTTTGATTTCGATAACATAATCAAGTTTCATCCCCGCCTTTTCCAGGGCATTTCCGAGAGCCTCGGCCTGGGCGAGGTTCCGGGGGAATCCGTCCAGGAGCCAACCGTTTTTGCAGTCGGCCTCCTGGAGGCGGCTCAGGATCATGGGGATGGTGACATCGTCGGGGACGAGCTCGCCGCGGTCGATAAATACCTTAGCCTTCTTGCCAAGCTCCGTTCCCTTCTTCATGTTATCCCTGAAGATTACTCCGGTCTCGATGAGGGGTATGCCGTACTTCTTTTGTACCACCGCTCCTTGGGTTCCTTTGCCGCTTCCGTTGGGTCCGAAGATCAGAATGTTCATGGGTGCAATCTCCTTCGCAAGGGGAACAGGGAAATGAAGAGTTTTCACGGCCCACGGCCGTGACAGGGTCAATGCCCTCAGGAGGGGCCGCAACTCGTCGCCGCACAACTCCCGCAGGATGCATCGCCGCCGGCGGTATTTCCGATCTTTCCGGCAAAAGCGGACATGAGCCGCTGCGTTCTGGTCGATTTGCATTTCGGGCAGGTAACGCACATCTCTTCGTCGCGGTTTCGGAAGAGGACCTCAAAGTCCTCGCCGCACTTGCGGCAGCGGTACTCATAAATCGGCATGATTTGAACCTCTTTTTGATGAGACGATCACCTTCTCGTTGCTCTCCGGCAGGAGATCGCCCCATGATTTCAACGTGTGCGATATTAGGGGAATCCTCGCGAAGTGTCAAGGCGAATTAGGTAATATCCACCAATCTACCGGCATCACTATTCATCGCCGATCAGAAGATTATGAGAAGGCGTAACAATTTTTTCTTGACAGAGGGGGCGGGCCGTGAGACTCAAAATCGCGCTCCACGATCGGACTGCTCCCATCGGCCATGACTGACGGATATTGAATGAAAGGTGTGTCCTATGGCAATCGCAAAGAAGATAAAGGGCTTCATCTCCCAGTCTTCCTTCATCAGAAAGATGTTCGAAGAAGGGGTGCGCCTAAAGGAACGGTATGGGGCGGGTAATGTATTTGATTTCAGTCTCGGGAACCCGAATCTCGACCCGCCGGAGGCCTTCAATGAGCGGCTCCGGCTGCTCGCCTCGGCTGAGATACCCGGGAAGCATATGTATATGCCGAATGCCGGCTATCCGGAGACACGTGCGGCAGTCGCGGCGGAATTGAGTTCTTCAAGGAGGGTGACGCTTACGGGAGACCAGATCGTAATGACCTGTGGGGCGGGAGGTGCCCTCAATGTGATCTTCAAGACGCTTCTGGATCCCGGCGAAGAGGTGATCATCCCGGCGCCATTCTTCGTGGAGTACCGCTTCTATGTGGACAATGCGGGTGGAGTTGCACGGATCGTCCCGACGCGGGAGGATTTTTCCCTCGATCTCGACGAGATCAGCGGGGCTATTACGGAGAAAACTAAAGCAGTGCTGATCAATTCTCCGAACAACCCCACGGGAAGGGTATACGATCAGGGAAGCATCGACAGGTTGGCAACGCTCCTCACCCAAAAGGGAGTGGAGCTCAAACGGGAAATCTACATCATCTCCGATGAACCGTACTGCGAGATCGTTTATGATGGGTTGACCGTGCCGAGCGTACTGGCCGCCTACCCCCACAGCTTCATCGCTTCCTCCTTCTCAAAGAGCCTTTCTCTTCCCGGCGAGAGGATCGGGTATATCGCGGTAAATCAGGCCATTGCCGCCCTCGATGAGATCATGGGAGGCCTTACCCTCTGCAACAGGATCCTCGGCTTTGTGAATGCCCCCGCCTTGATGCAGCGCGCCATCGCCGGTCTCCAGGGGGTGAAGGTCGATGTGGATACCTATCGACGGAAGCGCGACCTCCTCTGCGACGGACTCGCATCCGTCGGCTACCGGGTGACCAAGCCCGACGGGGCCTTTTACCTCTTCACCCGGACTCCTATCGCGGACGACGTCCGCTTTGCGGACGCACTCCAAGGGCGGCGGATCCTGACCGTCCCCGGGAGCGGGTTCTGCGGTCCCGGCCACATCCGGATCGCCTATTGCGTCGACGATGCCACGATCCTCGGCGCCATTGAAGGGTTTGGAGAAGTCCTCAAGGAGTTCCGGTAAGGCAAAGGGAAGGGAGACGCCCCGGCCATGATGCCGGGGGATCATCTGTCTCCTGGTCTTTCCTGTCATCAAGATGGACTAGGGGATTCAAGGGGGAATCAGGAGACGACGGCGAAGTCCGCGTACTTCCCGCTCGGCGGTTCTTCCGCTGCCTCCACCCGGTCCACGCGGGCGGGCGGAGTCCCGCTTCTGCACCAGGCCAGCATCGCCTCGACGGCGGGATCGTTCCCTTCGAAGACCGATTCCACGCGGCCGTCCGGGAGGTTCCGAACCCAGCCGGTGAGTCCGAGCGTTCGCGCCCGCTTCCAGGTGTTCGCCCGGAAAAAGACCCCTTGCACGCGGCCGGATATCCAGACATGGTACCGCCTGTTCATCGCCGCCTGCTCTCCGTCAGGGCGAAGAACGCCTCCTCATCGAGGATGGCGATGCCGTCCCGCCTGGCCTTTTCCAGTTTTGATCCGGCCGCCTCACCCGCGACGACGTAATCGGTCGTTTTGGTGATGGATCCGGTGACCGATCCGCCTAGCGACTCGACGAGGGTCTTTGCTTCGCTGCGGCTCATCCGGCTCAGAGTGCCGGTAAAGACGAAGGACTTTCCGGCGAGCGGTGCAGCCAGAGGCCGGATCACCGGTCGGGGGGCGAGACCGGCATTCTTGAGCTTTTCGATAACGGCGAGATTTGCGGGCTCCCGGAAGAAACCGGCTATGCTCGAGGCAACCTCGGGTCCGATGTCTCTGATCTTCTCGAGCTCCGCGGCCGTGGCGGCGGACAGGGCATCGAGGGTCGAATAGGCGAGGGCGAGACGCTTCGCCGTCTGCTCCCCGACGTGCCGGATTCCGAGGGCGTATATCAGATGGTCGAGGGACGGCGTTTTCGCGCGGTTAATCGCCGCAAGGAGATTCGAGGCCGACTTGTCGGCCATCCGCTCTAGAGTGAGCAACTGCTCCTTCGTCAGAAAGAAGAGATCGGCAGGGTCTGCGATCAGGCGGCTCTCCACGAGATTCGTGACCATCTTCTCCCCCAGCCCTTCGATGTCCAGCGCCCCGCGGGAGGCGAAATGAGCGATCCGTTCGCGGATCTGGGCTGGGCAGGCCATCCCGATGCACCGTTGGGCGACTTCGCCTTCGAGACGCACCACGTGGGAGCCGCATTCGGGGCAGCGCTCCGGCATGGTAAAGGGTTTCTCCGCGCCGGTCCTCAGGGATTCGATGACCTCAACCACCTCGGGGATTACGTCTCCCGCCCGCTGGATCACCACGGTGTCGCCGATCCGGATGTCTTTGCGTTCGATCTCATCCTGGTTGTGGAGGGTCGCCCGACTTACCGTGACACCGCCGACGCGGACCGGTTTCATGACGGCGACCGGCGTGAGGACCCCGGTTCTCCCGACCTGGACGATGATCGCTTCGATGAGCGTTTGCCCCTGAA
This sequence comes from uncultured delta proteobacterium, assembly GCA_963817385.1. Classification (GTDB taxonomy): domain Bacteria; phylum Desulfobacterota; class Syntrophia; order Syntrophales; family UBA5619; genus JAKAFS01. Next base: position 66,804 of record CAWFOM010000008.1, on the reverse strand, counting down.
CGGCTGCGAATTTGCAGGCAATCGCCCAGCGAGGGCTCCGGGCGACGGAACCGAGACGCTCCTGCAGAGCGAGATCATCGACCTTGATCACGATCCCATCGATCTCATAGGGAAGCTCTTCGCGGATTGTGCTGATGCGGTTGTAGTATTGAACGCACTCCTCGATGTCCGCCGCCGGTTGGATCTGGGAGTTGACCGTGAAACCCCAGGCGGCGAGTGTTTGAAGCACCTCGCCCTGCGTCCGGAAGGCTGCTCCTTCCGCAACGCCGATCGCATAACAGAACATGGTGAGCGGCCTTTTTGCCGTTACCCGCGAGTCAAGCTGCCGAAGCGATCCTGCTGCGGCGTTGCGGGGATTGGCGAAGGGGGGATTCCCGTCCTCCTCCCGACGGCGGTTCAGGTTGCGAAAGGCGTTTAGCTCCATGCACACTTCCCCCCGGACCTCCAGCCTTTCCGGGACGGGAGGGACGGTGGTATCCGCCCCTCCTTCATTATCCGCTCGCCGGGGAATGATGAGGGGAATGACGGAAATCGTCCGGAGATTCAGCGTGACGTCCTCCCCTACGGCGCCGTCTCCGCGTGTCGATCCGACTGCAAGGGCGCCGTGCTCGTAAAGGAGATTGACGGCGAGGCCGTCAAGCTTCGGCTCCACGATGTAGCGGATCGGCTCCTCGCTCCCCAGAAAACGCCGGCAGCGTCGGTCGAATTCTCTGATTTCTTCGTCGGAGAAGGCATTGGCCAGGCTGAGCATGGGGGTGAGGTGGGCGACGGCGCCGAACTTCTCCAGGGGTGGCGCACCGACGCGCCGGGTCGGCGAATCGGGAAGGGCAAGGGCAGGAAATTGAGTCTCCAGCGTTTGGAGTTCCCGCATGAGGCTGTCATACTCGGCGTCGGAGATCTCGGGGGCGTCGAGCTGATAGTATCGCCGGTTGTGGTGGAGGATGGTCGCCCTGAGGGCCTCCATTCGACTTCGGGCTTCTTCGCGATTCATTTCACCAAGTGCAGATCAGGCTTTCTCTTGGCCGTTTTTTCCGGACGGATCTCGCGTTGCCGGAGAAGCTGTTCGTTGAAGATGTGGTTTTTGGCCCGGACGGCATTGATGATGAAAAAAATGATGACCGCTTTTTCCCATTCTTTCGTCGGTTCGAAATGCTCCATTCGGCCCTTGTATCTCTCCAGGAGGGAGGAGAGGGAGGCTTCGTCGAGGCTGAGGATTTTTTCAGCAAGCCTGTCCAGTGCGGATTCGAGCATTTTCATTACTCCTTATGTGACTGTGGCACGCTATCCTAACCGTACATGTGCAGAAAGTCAAATCGAAACCGTGGCCGGCGCGGGCAGGCCCGAAATAATCCTTGTCTTTTTGATGCGCGTCGCTATAATCACATGCCGACTGCGAAAGGAAATCCGGATGGAGGGTGGGGGAATTGCGATACTCGTTCATGTATGCGCCATCGGTCGATCGTGGAAAGGGAGGTGAATGCCATGACTCTCCCGTTTCGACCGTCAGCAATCGGTTTATCCCGTTCACCCGATTGGCAATCTTCCCGGCGGAGAGGCGATTGCCGGGGAGATCATCGAGGTGCGGGATAACCGATTATTTGGGGACATAAGCGATGGACACGATCTTTGCGCCTTGGCGCATGGCCTACATCCGATCCGGAAAGACGGCAGGCTGTGTTCTCTGCCGTGATTCGCTCCGGGGAGATGAACTGGTCGTCTGCGAGGGGAAGAGCGCGTTTGTCATGATGAACCGCTATCCCTATACGGGCGGCCACCTGATGATCGTTCCCCACCGCCATATCTGCCGCCTTGAGGATCTGACGACTGAAGAGAGACTGGAGCTCTTCGCCTTCCAGGATCTCTCCGTTCGGGTCTTGAAGGAGGCGATGAACCCGGAGGGGTTCAACATCGGCATGAATCTGGGAAAGGCTGCGGGGGCGGGGATCGATGATCATCTGCATATCCACGTCGTACCGAGATGGATTGGCGACACCAACTTCATCAGCATCATCGGGGAGGTCCGTGTCATCCCCGAGGATGTGGCGGGAACCGCCGGGCAGCTCAGACCAATTTTTGAGAAATTTCAGCGGGAGGTTGGCGGATGAAAATCATTTATACCATTGTCCTGGCGTTGATCGTGATCTTCATCATTACATTTTCGCTGGAAAATACGGTGCCAATCCGGCTCCGCTACTACGACTACTTCGAACGGTGGCTCCCGACCTACATGCTGATCTTCATCACCTTTCTGACCGGGGTGATCTTCGCGGGATTCATGGGTATCGTGGAGAGGTTCCGTCTTACCCGGACGATCAGCCGTTTGAACAAGACGATCCGGGATCTCCGCCGCGAGATGAAGGCGACGGAAAATCCCCCTTACCTCGAAGCGGACGGAAAGAAAATCCCGCCACCTGAATAGATACAACATAAAAAATTGGACAAGGGCTTCGCGGTATGTTAAAAGCGCGCTCTTGTTTTTTAGGAAACGGATCATGGATTACGGTGGTATAGAAAAGGCGTACACGGCATATGAACAGGCGAAGTTTGTCGTTGTACCCGTTCCTTACGACCTGACATCGACCTACCAGTCAGGGTCGCGGCGGGGACCGGGGGCGATTCTCGAAGCCTCCGCCAACATGGAGCTTTACGATGAGGAACTCCGGAAGGAGACCTTTTTATCCGGCATCCATACCCTGCCCTCCCTTGATGCGGATGCGCGGGGGCCGGCTGAAATGATGGAAGTCGTCCGTCGGACCATCTCTGGCGTCGCGGCCGACGGGAAGATCCCGGTGATGATCGGCGGCGAACACAGCATCTCGTTCGGCGCGGTAAAGGCGATGCGGGAGGCGTTTCCGAAGATCACCGTCCTGCAACTCGATGCCCATGCGGATCTGAGGGATACGTACCAGGGAACCCCGTTCAGCCACGCCGCCGTTGCCCGCCGCATCTGCGAGATCTGTCCGCTCATCCAGGCGGGAATCCGGAGTATGAGCATGGAGGAGGCGGAATTTCTGACCGCAAGCCTAGTGAAGAATTATTCGGCGGACTTCATCCTCGAAAACCGCTCCTGGTGTGAAACGATCGTAAACGATCTGCATGGGGATCTCTACCTCACGGTGGATCTCGATGTCCTCGATCCTGCCGTCATGCCGGCCACGGGGACGCCGGAGCCGGGCGGAATCGCATGGAGGGACGTGATCCGTCTGATCCGCGAGGTGTCGAACCGCTGCCGGATACGGGGATTTGATATCGTGGAGCTTGCCCCCATCCCGGGGATGGTCGCCCCCGATTTTCTGGCGTCCAAGCTGATCTACCGGATCATGGGCTATTTGTCGGCGACGCCTTGATCTTCCATAAAGATATTTTCACCTGCCGGGACAAAAAAAATGAACGACCGGTCCGGGCCGCTGCCGGTTGAGGAGAAGAAACCATTGTCTGTTTATGTACCCAAGAAGATGTTTTTCACCAAGGGCGTAGGGATCCACAAGGAGGAACTCCATTCCTTCGAGCTGGCGCTGCGGGCCGCCGGCATCGAAAAATGCAATCTGGTCCAGGTATCGAGCATCATGCCTCCCGGCTGCCAGGTGATTTCCCGGGCTCGGGGCCTCAAAGAGCTGCATGCCGGCGCGATCACCTATTGCGTTCTCAGCCGTTGCTGCAGCAATGAACCGCGGCGCCTGCTCGCTGCCTCCGTAGGGTGCGCCGTGCCCGCCGACAAGCGGACCTACGGCTACATCAGCGAACACCACTCCTTCGGCCAGACCCAGCGTCAGGCGGGGGATTATGCGGAGGACCTGGCCGCCGCCATGCTCGCCTCGACCCTCGGTATCGATTTCGATATCGACGAGAGTTGGGATGAAAAGAAGGAGATCTTCAAGATCAGCGGAAAGATCGTCAGCACCCGGAACATCACGCAGTCAAGCATCGTTCAGTCGCACGGGTACACCACCGTCATCGCCGTCGCTGTCTTCGTCTTTTGAGAGCCGCTGATCCGCGGATCTCTACCTCAGCGGCCTCTATCACACTTCCTATGCCGGATTACCCGGGCCGGCGTGATTTCCCGCCTCTTTTCGGCTGGAGGGGATTGCTCGGATCAACGTGAGCATCGCTGAGGTGCACAGAAGGATATCCATCGGCATCGGGATCGCGACCGGCGAGGTGATGGTTGGGGTTTTTGATTTCCCGTGGAAAAAGGAGTACACCGCCTTCGGCGCACTAGTCAATCTTGCTAAACGACCGGAGCATGGTGCCCATGAGGGTCAGATCCCAGGTGGTCTGGGTTCTTGATGGACACTCTGGTGATCCGCGGGCTTTGAGAGGTCTCCTGATGTGTATGGTGTGATCGGGAGAAAATAGGAAACACAAAATAGGAAATACAACTTGACAATTTTCATCACCTGGATTAGAAACTTAAGCAGTGAGCGATGACGCGGGGTGGAGCAGTCCGGTAGCTCGTTGGGCTCATAACCCAAAGGTCAGAGGTTCGAATCCTCTCCCCGCTACCAGTTAAATCAGGGGGGGTTAACGAGTATTGGTTAGCCCCTCTTTTTTTGCCTGCCAACTTATAGCTAACCTTTTTCAAGCCCTTGTGCTCGAATTGATTACCCTGCTAATGATGGTAAGATATCAAATATATTTCGGGTTCGACTCCGGCCGCACTTACCAAACGATGTTCTGTGCTATCTGTTGGTTCGCTAAAGTATTAACATTTATTACTGTCATAAGCGTTTTCTTTGATGTTATGAATTCAAGTTTAGCAAAATCAGGGAATAGATTTTTGACATCTTCTGGTGTGGCATGCGCTGGATAAATTTCTGTACCTCGTTCTATCAACTCAGAAAACATTTTAATAGAATACTTAATTCTTTCAAGATACTCATTATCTTTATCGTCATTATAAAATTCCTCTTGTATTCTCTTAGCTTCTTCATTTACAAGTTGATTTAATAATTCGGATTGCTTTTTTGCAATATCATCTAGTGCTTCGCATATTAAGGATAAACCTCTGGCATATTCACAAAATATCTTCCCTTCTTGGACTTTTTTATAAACAACTACACCTGCCCTAACTACGTGTGCTACAATAGTAACTGCAAGCAATGAACCTAAATTTAAATTGATCCATTTAGATCCGGTTCCCCATGAATTAATTATAAATTTTCCGTTGATCTTTTCGTTTAATATTAATTGTGAGATCGCTTTATAAATGTTGCCAATGTCTGAAACAAGTCTTCCAAAATCCTTTTCATCAGGCTTTCTAATAGATATTGCTTCAGCTCCTAGGGAGTCTAATAGACAGTCTGACACTTTTAATAGTTCGTAAGCGGAATTTGACAGATATGCAGCTGTAGAAAATATGGCTTTTCTTTCCTTATCATTTTCAATATTAAGAGTATTAGATGAAGTTCTATAGATTTCAGATTGCCTTAGTGCACGTATAGTATCCTGATACATTGGAATCGCATTTAATACATCTACAAAAACTTTGAAATTATTAATGTTCGTTATATTATTATACTGCTGATAATGAAGCTGTCCATTCTCAAAATCTACTTGCATAAGAATGTTTTGTATCTCACGGAGCATCATAAGTTCCTCCTGATTCCATAAAAAGGAAAATTCATCATTTCATCTCTCCTAATAGAGAATGAGTTCTTACCATATGTTTGCTTTGATGAAAGGCATCTCACTGATAATGAAAGAACAATGGCGGAAGTGCATGGGAATCGAACCCAGAATACCGCTCAAAGCATAATATAGTTTAAATGATCAAGTTGGTCATGAGAAACCCACAAAATTTCGATAAAACATGTTTTAGCTCCCTTTGATAGCTATTGACATCTATTACTCCTATATTCGGATTGAAGAGGTAAAAACTTTAGCTTATGGAGGAAATAGAATGCACTGCTACAAAAAAATCTATTAACAGTATCTTGCATGATAATCATCCTCACACTATTTGTTATCCTGCAGGCTGATCGTTCCAACGGTAATATCTTTTTACTGCAAAATGTGGGGTATAGTGCCGATAATCATAGATCGTGGAGTGTGCTGATTTCGATTTATAATTTTGAAAATATATTTTAAACATCAGATTGTGGGGAAAGAAAGACATTTAGGCAAGATTGCTTGGTCTGGTTCATTCCTGTTGGTAACTGCCGTCATCTCTGCTATTTTCAGCGATGTGCATTTGCCATGACGCGAGCGCGGCGAGGGCGCGACGCGCATAGTGCTCGCCCCGTAGTTTTTTGGAGATCCGACTCTGCAGCGGAGGAAAGAGGCCGAAGGTCACGTTCATCGGCTGGAAGGTCTTGCTGTCGGCGTTCCCGATGTGGCCGATCAGTGCACCTATAGCCGTCTCCGGTGGTGGCGGGATGATCTCCCGGCCGGTGACGAGGCGGGAGGCGTTGATCCCGGTCAAGAGCCCCATCGCCGCCGATTCCACATACCCCTCCACACCGGCGATCTGTCCGGCGAAAAAAAGCCGGGGATCCGACCTCAGCTGGAGGGTGGAGACCAACAGAGCCGGGGCGTTGATGAAGGTGTTCCGGTGGACGCTCCCGTACCGAGAGAACTCGGCGTTTTCCAGTCCCGGGATCATCCGGAAGATGCGCCTCTGCTCCGGCCGGGTCAGTTTCGTCTGAAATCCCACGATATTGTAAAGGATGCCCTCCTTATCCTCGCGGCGGAGCTGCACGACGGCGTACGGCTGGCGGCCCGTCTGGGGATCGATGAGGCCCACCGGCTTCATCGGTCCGTAGGTGAGTGTCTCGATCCCTCGCCGGGCGATCACCTCGATGGGGAGACATCCTTCAAAGCACCTGATCTCCTCGAAAGTGTGCAGGGGGACCTCTTCGGCTTCGCTTACCGCCATCCAGAATCGCTCATAGGTTTCACGGTCCATCGGACAGTTCAGGTAATCCGCCTCCCCGTGGTCGTAACGGGAAGCCGCAAAGACGCGGGTCCGATCGATAGATTCGCCCTCGATGATCGGGGAGATTGCATCATAGAAATAGAGATAATCGCCGCCGGTCAAAGCGGCGATCCTGCCTGCGAGGGCGTCGGAGGTGAGGGGGCCGGTGGCAATGATCACCACCCCGGACGCTGGAATGTTAGTGACCTCCCCGCGGATCATCTCCAGCCCGGGCTGGGCGGCGAGCCGCTCCTCGATGAGGCGCGAGAAGGCATGGCGATCGACGGCAAGCGCCTTACCGGCCGGTACGGCCGTCCTGTCCGCTGCGGCCATGATCAGCGAGTCCAGTTGCCGCATCTCCTCTTTCAGGAGGCCGACGGCGTTTTCCCGGGCGGACGACCTAAGCGAGTTGCTGCAGACGAGCTCGGCGAGGTGAGGAGATTTATGAGCGGGAGAAAAGCGCTCGGGTTTCATCTCGCAGAGCCGGACCCGGTGGCCTCGCCTGAGGAGTTGCCACGCAGCTTCGCAGCCAGCAAGCCCTCCGCCGATAACGGTAATGGGTTCAGTCGAGAAGAAGCTCAAGTCGGGGGACGGACCCGTCATTTCGTTTCCGGGGTCCGGTACTTCATGATGTTCTTGCATTCCGGGTAGCCCGTGCAGCCGAGAAATTTTCCATAGCGGCCCTGCTTCACGGCGGTCGGCTTTCCGCACTTGTCGCAGAGGACATCGGAGATCTCCGATGGCGTAGCGGCTCCGAGCGGTTGACCCGACGGTCCGGCCTTGACGATGTTCTTGCACTCGGGATAACCGGAGCAGCCGAGAAAAGCGCCGAAACGGCCTCGTTTCAAGACCATCTGCTTTCCGCACTTGTCACAGACGATGTCGGGTGCTTTCCCCTCTGCGGGGGAGACTACCGGCGTCCCATCCGGGGCAAGGTTTATCGTATGCTTGCACTCGGGATAACCGGAACAGCCGAGGAATTTACCGAAACGTCCCTGTCGGGCGAGCATCGGCTTGCCGCAGAGGGGGCACGGGATGTCCGTTGTCTTCTCCTCCGGCTGGATCTCTCCTTTTTCATCCTGTCGGAAGTTCTTGGTGTTCTTACAGGCAGGATAGTTCGTGCAGGCCAGGAAGCGGCCGTTCTTCCCCCATTTGATGACCATCGGTTTTTCGCACTTGTCGCAGACGAGGTCAGTCGGGGTCTCCTCCCGCTTGATGTCGCGCATGTTCGCCTTCGCCTTTCTCAGCTCTTCGATAAAGGGGCGGTAGAAGTTGTTCAGGGTGTCGAGTCGTTTCGTCTTGCCTTCCTCAATCCGGTCCAGCTCCGTCTCCATGGACGCGGTGAAGGCCACGTCGAGGATGCGGGGAAAGTTCTTGACGAGGAGGTCGGTCACCAGGATGCCGAGGTCGGTGGGGATGAACTTTCCCTTTTCCAACTGGACGTATTCCCGCTCCTGGATAGTGCTGCTGATCGCGGCGTAGGTGCTGGGGCGGCCGATGCCGTTCTCCTCCAGCTCGCGGACAAGCGAAGCCTCGGTGAAGCGGGGCGGCGGCTGGGTGAACTTCTGTTCCGGCGTGAGCGAGATCAGTTTCAGGACCTCCCCTTGCCGGACATCGGGCAGGAGTTTGCCGAAGCCGTTCTCCTCGCCGTTGTCCTCCTTGCCCTCCGTGTAGACTACGGTGAATCCGGGAAACTTCATGACCGATCCCTGGGCGCGGAAGAGACAGTTGGCGGCGGCGATCTCAACGGTGGTCTGATCCAGGAGGGCGGGGTTCATCTGACAGGCCAGGAACCGGTTCCAGATGAGCTGGTAGAGACGGAACTGGTCGGGAGTAAGAAATTGCTTGATCGTCTGAGGCGGATGGGCCAGTGATGACGGCCGTATCGCCTCGTGTGCGTCCTGAGCCCCCCCGGAGACTTTGAAGATCCTCGCTTTGGGGGGGAGGAACGCCGGATCATAGTTATTCCCGATGTACTCCCGAGCCTCGTTAATCGCCTCGGCGGCGATACGGACGGAGTCGGTCCTCATATAGGTGATGAGGCCGACAGGACCCTCGGGACCGAGTTCTATCCCTTCATAAAGCCGTTGAGCGGTCGACATGGTTTTTTTTGCCGAAAAACGGAGCCAGCGGGAGGCCTCCTGCTGAAGTTTGCTTGTCGTGAAAGGGGCGGGCGGCTGGCGCTTGACCTCTTTCTTATCGACCGCGGAGACGATGAACGGGGCATCCTTTAGCGAGGCCACGACCTCGGCGGAGCGCTCGCCGTTGCCGATTTTCGCTTTCTTCCCATCGATCTTAGCCAGTTTTGCTTCGAGAGGGGGCGGATTCGATCCTTCGAGCAGGGCGGTAAGGTTCCAGTATTCCTCGGGGAGGAATGCGCGGATCTCCGCCTCCCGGTCGCAGATAATCCGGAGGGCGACGGACTGGACCCGACCGGCGGAAAGTCCCCGTTTCACCTTTTCCCAGAGGATGGGGCTGATCTGGTAGCCGACGAGCCGGTCGAGGATCCGCCGGGTCTGCTGTGCCTCGTACCGGTTGAAGTCGAGATCGCGGGGATGCGCGATCGCGTCGAGTATGGTCTCCCGGGTGAGGTCATTGAAGAGGACCCTCCGGATCGTTCTTCCCTTGCCGCCGATCTCCTCGGCGATGTGCCAGGCGATGGCCTCCCCCTCCCGGTCCGGGTCGGGGGCGAGAAGGATCTGCTGCGCCTTGGCGGCCGCCTTCTTGAGCTCGGCGATCACCTTTTTCTTGCTCTCCATGACCTGATAGGTGGGTTCGAAACCTTTTTCGGTGTCGATTCCCAGATTGTTTTTCGGAAGGTCCTTGACATGACCGACGGAGGCGCGGACATCATACTCATCGCCCAAGTATTTGCGGATGGTCTTTACCTTGGTGGGTGATTCAACGATAATTAGTGAATTCAAGTTTCTGACTCCTTCAACTGGAACATTTTACCCGGCAACTGCCGGATGAGACCTTGGAGTTCAAGGACGAGCAAGCCGTTCAGCACCTCCTGCGCGGTCAGGCCGGATGCGGCGATCAGTTCGTCGACGGCGACCGGCTTTTGCGTGATCAGCGGAAGCAGGGCGCCCCCCGCACCGGTGAGCCCTCCGGGGTGATCCGGGGACGATGGAGCGGCGCTGTTCTTGGCATTATCCTGCCGGGTATGCCTCGTCCCCGTGGATGGGGGGGGCGTCGGCGTCGAGGGCATTGCCGGGGCCAGGCCGGCCTGGGGAAGGATCTCCTCGAGGATGTCCTCGACGTTTTCGATCAGCTTTGCTCCCTGTTTGATCAGGCGGTTGGTTCCCCGCGATCCGGCTGCCTCGATGGCACCCGGGACTGCGAAGACGGAGCGTCCCTGTTCGGCGGCGATCCGCGCGGTGATCAGCGACCCGCTCTTTTCCCCGGCTTCGACGACGACTACCCCGAGTGAAATCCCGCTGATGATCCGGTTTCGCGAGGGGAAGTTGGGGGCATTGGGGGGAGTTTGAAACGGGAATTCGGTGACCAGGGCGCCGCTGGCCGCGACCGCTTCGGCGAGTTCCCGGTTTTCGGGCGGATAGACGACGTCGAGTCCGCATCCGAGGACCGCTATGGTCCGCCCCTTACCGGCAAGCGCCCCTCGGTGGGCTGCGGCGTCGATGCCCCGGGCGAGACCGCTGATCACGGTGATCCCCGTGAGGGCGAGCTCGCGACTGAGCTTCTCAGTGACGTAACGGCCGTAAGTGGAGGCGATCCGCGATCCGACGATCGCGATGCTGACTTCCGCCGGAGAGAGGGATCCTTTGACGTAGAGAAAGGGAGGATAGTCGTAGATGTTGAGAAGATTTTGCGGATACCGAGGATCCTCACAGGTTACGATGGCGACACGGAGTTTGGCAGCTTGAGAGACCTCCTTTTCCGCCATTGCCCAGTCCGAGAAGGAACAGATGTGATCGGCCGTTTTCGGGCCGATCCCCGGGACGGCCTGGAGAGTCCGTGCAGTCGCGGAAAAAACTGCCCGTGGTGACGGAAAAGCCGTGAGGAGGGCTTTGAAACCAACACAGCCCACGTCTTCAACGGCCTTGAGGGCAATCCAGTATTTCAGCGCTTCTTCATCCGTCATTTGTGTCCGGGTCCTTTACTCGTGTGATACTATAACTAATTTTGCATGAATATCATTAAAAAGAGGTGGCACGATATATCGGATATCCGAGGGGTGTCAAGTCTTTTCACCGTGGAAAACCGTTGCGTTCTTTGCGGCTTTGAGTTAGAAACCCGCTCATGGAGCAATCGGAGTGCTTATGGTGAGACGATTTCTGATAAAAACGGTATTTATGGCAATTTTGTTGCACTGCCTTTTCGGCGTAACCGCCCTCCGGGCAGAGACGAACGGGCAAGGTGGTGCGGGAATTTATCAGGGGCGGGGCAACGGAGTCCTTCAACCGGTATTGACGGTTACACCCCGGGAGATAGACCTCGGCTCGATTGGTCCGGGTGAAGAGGCGAGAGGGGTCTTTTATCTCAGAAATGTGGGTGCGGGGAGCGTGAACTGGTCCACAGAGGGGCCGGAGGGGTGGACACAGACGGAACAGAGGAAACTCACCGGAACGGTTGGTGAGAATCCGGAGCCAGTAAAGGTCAGCCTCACTTTTCTGAATGAACGAGGTCCGGGAAAGATACAGAACTGTTCATTGCTGCTTCGTCTCGAAGGAGGCGGCCAATACGCCGCCTTCCGTCGGGAGACGGCTGTCGGTGTATTTCGGGAATCAGTCCGGTTTTCCTTCCCGTCGGGGGTAAGGACGATCTTCTTCCAGGTCCGCCTCTCCGAGTTGGCGTCCGCGGCTCTGCTGGATGTAGATCCAATCCGGATGGATTTAGGGGTGGTCCATCCTGGTGAACAGATCTCACGGCGGGTCCATGTGACAAACAGGGGGAAGGAGACCCTGAAGTGGCGGGCCGGTCTGCCCGGGGCGAAAGGGATGCCGGTAACGGCATTGAAACCTCTGGGCAAGTATGTCTCCTTTTTGAATGAAGGTGCCCGAGGCACTGGCAGTTATCCCGAAGCGACACTGATCCGGGAGGGACTGGAGCTCTCCGGACCATGGGCAGAAGAGGGGGGCTATCCGGCCACTCAGGCAGATCTGAGCGCCCTTCGATACCGTTTCACGGGAACGGGGGTAAGCCTCTTGATCCGGAAGGCTCCCGAGGGCGCGCCTCTCAGTGTCTTCCTCGATGAACAGTTCGTGACCCTCATCGAAGGTTTTGCGGAGCGTCGGGAGCGGGCGGAGATTCTCATTGCCGAAGACCAGCCGGATATGCCCCATCTCCTTACCGTTCTCAGCGAGGGAGGGCGGGTGGTCCTGGAGGGGGTTCGGATCTTCGGGAAACCGGTCTTGAAAGGGCCCCGAGGCTGGATAAGCGTCTCTCCGGACAGCGGCATGACTACCCGGGAGACCGATTATGTCAATATCTCACTCAATACAAACCAGCTTATGCCCGGCCTTTACGGCGAGTATGTCTTCTTCACCTCGAACGGCGGCGATGCCGGTGTGGAGGTGTTCTTACAAGTGGCGGCGGAGACGCAGTCCCATCTCCTCGACGTCTACCGCTATGTTGTCGGATCCGACTACCTTTATACGACGAATCCCCAGGCGGAGTTGTCCCGCCTGCAGGTGAAAGGATATCGCAGCCTCGGGATAGCCTTCAGGCTTTTCAGCCCCGGGACGCCCGGAACAACCGATTTTTTCCGCTGGTTTAACCCGGTCAAAGGGGATCACTTCTACTCCTCGGATCCTGCCGGAGGAGGGAAGCCTCTCCAGGGATATCTCTTCGAAGGGTCAATCGGCAATATCGCTACTTCCCGCCTGACAGGGACAAGGGATTTGTATCGCTGGCACAATCCCGCTACGGGATGCCATTTCTACACGACGAATCAGGCCGGGGAGGGGATGGGGAAAAAAGGGTACCGTTTTGATGGAATCTCGGGTTTTGTCCGCTAATCGGCCGTTGAAATACGTCATGCATTCAGAACTTGACAAACAAAGGCAAAGGGGATATAAACCGCCTTCTTTTACAGAGAAACTGAACACAGCGCGTCACGAGGATAAGCGCCTGTAGCTCAGCTGGATAGAGCAACGGACTTCTAATCCGTGGGTCGAGAGTTCGAATCCCTCCAGGCGCACCAGGCATGGATGGTGGGTGTAGCTCAAATGGTTAGAGTGCCGGGTTGTGGCCCCGGAGGCTGAGGGTTCAAGTCCCTTCACTCACCCCAACATTGCATCAAGCCAGTGAAGGAAAAGGATGAAGCGCCCGTAGCTCAGCTGGATAGAGTCGCAGACTTCGAATCTGTTGGTCGTAGGTTCGAATCCTACCGGGCGCGCCATATTTTGGGTGCAGATAACAAAACGACCGCATGTGGGCCCTTAGCTCAGCTGGTAGAGCAACTGACTCTTAATCAGTAGGTTGTCGGTTCGATCCCGACAGGGCTCACCAAGTAAAATCAGGGGGTTAGGCGTCAATGCTTAACCCCCTGCTCATTTACAGGGGGGCGTTCTATCCCGCCCCAGTCCCGTTTTTTAACGCAGGATAATCGCCCCCAACCACCTGGCCTTTATCGTGAACAATATCCGAACATAAAGATCCCGAAAAAGATTAAAACGATAATAGCGCATCCCAATCGCCCGCCAGTCCATTGATATTTCCCACAGTTAGGACATCTCCGTGCGCTCGTGCTTATCTCTTTGCCGCATTCACCGCACCCTTTATCCGACCAAGGGAAGCACGTTAATCAATTACCACATCTGAACGATTTTGTAGCGCATGAGTAATAATGAAGGGAATAACATGCACATTTTTTCCTGACCTGAAGCGAAATCCATTCAAAAAATAAATGAAAATAACTGGGGAATTTCAGCAATTATAAATAAACATACTAACATTAATGCATTAGATATCTCATGAAAACTTGGCACGTCATATGCTGCTTACATATTGTCTCTATTTAATGAATGAAAGGGGAAATTAACTGTATGTTAATGGGAATCCTGTTTACAAGTTGCTCAATAATAGTTTTCTTCATCCTCTGCCTCTGTAGCATCAGCAAGAAGGAGACGCCAAAGCCATATCAAAACCCGGAACAAATAAATGTTCATCTGAAAATCCCTCAACGGGGAGTCTTGCCAGCGAATCAAATGGAACCCTCTGCATCTTCATCGTCTTGACAGGAATGATTCAGTAGCAGGGATTCTCCGCAGGAGAAAGACAGGATTTATTATCGTGCATCACTAAAATCATTCCCCGATGATCTTGATCAAAATTCTCTTCTTTCTCTCCTTCAAATTCCCCGATGCGTGAGGGGGGATATACATGATTTACTTACGTAACGCTATGTAAGGCAATGGATGAATCAGGTGCTACCAACAATAGATCAAATCAGCACATCTTCCATCCAACCGAGCCTGACCAGCTCTATGCGGTTCAGATTGCTGACGCCCAAGTGATATTTTTTATCAGCAACGTTAATGTGCGTGGGAAGGACGTCGAGTTCACGCTCTTCGCCGAAATATGCGATTCGTTTCTTCTGCAGCAGATGAGCGCCTACCGCATCCACAGCTACAGGATCGGTTCCCAAAAGGAGCCCTTTGTAAGGCCAGACGTAGCGACGGTCAAAAAAACTTGCTCCTCTTCCATAGAACTGAGGTTGGAGTGCGCAAAGAATGTTCAGACGGGTTTTTCCCTTTACGACCGGCAGATCCCAAATCTTGGCCAGATTCGCGCAGGCATCCTCATGGTATTCCGAGGGCCGGGGGACGAACTGGATATAATTTTTGATGCAGCTCCCGATCCCGGCCCAGTGATGCGTCCGTACGGGCCGCACGTTGACGAGCGCGGTGGAGTTCTGGAATATCGGGTTGTTCCGGACACCGCGGTCATCGATGCTGATATTTTTTTCTGATACGCCCGAGTCCATCAGTCGCCGCCGGATGGCGGCTTCCAGCTCTTTCGGCGTCGGCAAATCCCTCCAGCTGTTGCTCTTGATCCCCACCACATCCGAGGAATTGAAGAGCCGCCGCCAGGCCGGCAGGGGTTCCTTTTCCGCAAGAAGGACTTTCAGCGCATCATCCACCATGGATTGCACGATTTCTCCCTGGATTTTCCCCTCAACGGAGACAGCCTCCGGATGGCGTATGAGGATGACCCTGGTTTTTGCCTCGGTGGCATATGCCGCCTCTTTCCAAAGCTCCGGTGCCAAGGACGCGGCCAGCGCCACCCCTGCCGTTCCCCGGAGAAAATCTCTGCGGGTAATCCCTTTCTCTTCGGCCATACTCATATCTCCCCGATCTTTTTTTCGGTTCCCCTGATCAATTCTTCCCCCTCCCGCTGGCCGGACGCGCCGAAAACGATCAGGACGAATTCATTTACCCGTTTGGCTGCGGTCCATTTCTTGTCTTCCGTTTGGAGCAGGCCCTTTCCGGGGGCCTCGGGCATATAGGCCCGCTTGAAACTCAGCAATGCCGCTTCGGCCTCTTTCCCGTCCGGATACCGCACCAAAAGCAGATGAACTTTTTTCCCCGCGCGCAGGTATTGGGCGAGGATAACCTCGGTATTGGGATTCAGGTTGAGGATGTTCCGGGTTGCTATGAAAAACCGCTGGTTCAGGAGGATGTGGCTGTGAAGATAGCGAATGCTCTTTTCCACAAGTCCCGTCTTCCCGTCAGGCAGGGCAGTGATCAATTTCGGCGCCTGGCCTGTCGACGGGATGGCATCGGCAATTGCCCGTCCCAGGCTGAGAATGGCCGGTCCCACTTCCGGACTTTCCCCGTCCGCATAGACGCTGACAAAGAATTTCCCCTTCCAGAATCGCAAGAGCCCTCCCCCTAACTCCGACCCTTGACCGATTCCGGCTTCTTCGTCCTGGCGTTCCAAGGAGAAGATTCCATAGGCGTCGTTCGAGGAGCCCATGTCATACAATTCAACAATGATGTGGGGATATCCGGTTTTTGCAAACTGGCGAACAATCAGATTCTTGAAATTATAGGCAAGATAAACTTCCCCGGCACCATCAATATAATCGAAGATGGCCCGAGATTCATAAATTTCTTCCTTTCCGTCCCATTTCCAGCCTTCTGCGGCCACAGGCCAAGCAATCCCCAGGGTTATTTTCTCTTTTTCTTCCCCTTCCACTCCCTGAGGTATCATCACAATATTGAATACTGCCACGATGAATAAGATCCAGTTTCTCATTTCAGAACACCGCGCCACAAAAAGAAGGGCTGGACACTTGTCTATAAACTATCCCGTCGCAAGCGAACGGGGTAGTATTTGTGTACGCATAAAGTATGCGTCGCAAGCAACGGGGAATTAAATCCCTTGGGTTTAAAAGCCCCATCGCAATAACTATTCGCTTCCGAAGTCCCTCAAGAAATCCGGCACACTCGTATATGGCGTTACGCCCGCTGTCATGGGACCCTTTCATAAATCCCATCCTTCGATGAATTTATAGTGTGTAGTTCGCGAAGCAGTCGGCTCTATTTGTGTAATATACGGTGCACATGTTTTCCCATGAGAGGAGGATATGAAGGCGGGCCTTGTTTGTCAAGGAGATTATGGGGCTGGAAAATAAGCCAAAGAGGCTCCGGCGAAAAGCTTCCGAAAAAGGACGGTCTCTGAAACGCTTATTCGGAGAGGGTGATTTTCAGGGTGCCGCCGCGGCCGAGGATGTCGTGGAGGTGGATGTATCCCTTGAGGCGGTTGGCCGCATCGGTCACGACGAGGGTCGTGATCTCATCGCGCTGCATCTGTTCGACGGCCCGTGCGACGGAGATGGTTTCCCGGATGGTCTTGGGGGTGCGGGTCATGAAGGCACTGATCCGTTCATTCCGGAAATCACCCCCCGTGCGGACGAGACGCCTGATATCGCCGTCAGTCAGGATGCCGACGAGGGTGTCATCGCCGTCCGTGACGAGGACGAACCCCTTGTTCTTTTCATCCATTTCCCGGATCGCCTCCAGAACCGAGACATCGCCCCCGACGCGAGGGATCTGCGCGCCGCTGATCATGACGTCCCGGACCTTGGCCCGGAGCCGCGAACCGAGATTTCCGCCGGGGTGAAATTTGAAGAAGTCCTCTTCCTGAAAATTCCTCCGCTGAATCAGGGCAACGGCCAGGGCGTCCCCCATGGCGAGGGCGGCGGTGGAGCTCGACGTCGGGGCGAGGCCGAAGGGACAGGCCTCCTTTGCCACGCCCACGTCGATGACCACGTCGCAGGCCTGGGCCAGGGTGGAAGTGAGGTTTCCCGTGAAGGCGATGCGGGATACGCCGATGTCGCGGATGCTGTCGATGATCATGTTGAGCTCGGTGGTCTCCCCGCTGTGCGAGATGGCCAGGAGGACATCCTCCTTCGTGACGATCCCCAGATCGCCGTGGAGGCCTTCCACCGGGTGGAGGAAGAGTGCCTGCGTGCCGGTGCTGGTGAGCGTGGCCACAATCTTTCTCCCGATCAGGCCCGATTTGCCGATCCCGGCGATGATGACCCGGCCCTTGCAGTGGTAGATCAATTCGACGGCACGGGCGAAAGACTCTCCCACCCGCTCAATGAGATTGAAGATGCTTTCCGCTTCGATCCGGAGCACTTCCTTTGCCTGTTGTATGGAACGGTCTTCTTCCACAAAATATCCTTTCCCGCGATCATCATCGTCACGGTTGTCACCGGAAGATGAGAATCCCTTTGTGCGGGAAACGCTATCAGAAATCGGCCACCCTGACAAGACGCATTTTCTGCGGCATCGGCATTGACACCCCTGATCCCATTCCCTATAATCGCCGTGCTCCCGTTCCTTCGATCGGTGAGGGTCGGTGATGGTGATAAAGGGAGCAGTAACCTAAATGACCACTTACACCGGACGGGGAAATTTTGTATGATTCCTCCCGACAGGAAAGTTACCCGTTATGGGATTGTCAAAGGTGGATCGCCGATTTATCATCGATCACTGGCATAACAGAGTATGACTAACACGGGCGGTAAATGGCAATTGTATGCGGCCGGAGGGGGAGCGATTCTCCTCTTCTGTGTGCTTTTGATTGTTCGCCTTGGCATTCCGGAGAAACTTCTTTCCGGGGGAGGGGAGACGTTTGCCCCGATTCATGCGGGCGTTCCCGTCGGAGGCGTCTGGATGAATATCACCCAGGGCGGCCGGAAGATCGGCTACGCTGAGCGAAGGTACGCCAAAACAGAAGACGGATTCAGCTTTTCCGAGAATATCTTCATGCGGATCAATACAATGGGGATTGTCCAGCCCTTGACTCTCCGGACGGCTGCGGAGCTGAAGCCCGACCGGACTCTCTCCAGCTTTCAATTCGATCTTGGTTCGAACCTTTTCAAGTTCACAGTCCGGGGAACTATTGCAGGAAAGAAGCTAACCGTTCGCGTCGGTGGACCGGGCGAGGAAAAGATCAGCGTCATCGCCATTCCGGAGCCGACCTATCTGGGCGGGGGCATTCTGGAGTCAGTAGGGGCGGCGGGGCTCCGGCCGGGGGAAGTAAGGACGTTTCCGGTTTTCGATCCGGCCTCGCTGGGACAGAGGTCGGCGCGGGTAAGCTTCCTCGGGGAAGAGTCCCTGACGATCATGGGGAAAAGCCGACGGGCCAGAAAAGTGTCGGTGGATTTCATGGGGATGAAGCAGGTTGCCTGGGTCGACCCGGACGGCTCGGTACTCCGGGAAGAGGGGATCCTGGGGATCGCCCTGGAGCAGGTCACGAGGGATGAGGCGCTGGCGGGGCTTGAAGGCGCTGTCAGCGCGGATCTGACGGAGATCGCCGCCATTCCCTCGCCGATACCTATCGAGGATGCCGCGGCCCTGAAGCTCCTGAAGATCCGCCTGGAGAGTCTTCCGGAGGGCTCTTTCTTTCTCGACGGCGGCCGTCAGGTCTATCGGGATGGTGTGTTGACGATCCGGCGCGAATCACCTCTCGACCCGTCCGTCGGTTCTGGTGCCACCGCCGGAGATCTCTCGGTGTTTCTCAATGCCACCCCCTTCATTCAATCGGATCACCCGAAGATCCGGCAGAAATTGGCCGAAATCATCAGTCCTGCCGATCCGGACGGGGTAAAGGGGGAAAAACTGGTAGCCTGGGTCCACAAGAATCTGGAGAAGAGGCCCGTTCTTTCGGTCCCGAACGCCCTGGAGACGCTGGAAAATCGGGTCGGGGACTGCAACGAGCACGCCGTCCTCCTGGCAGCGCTCGCGCGGGCCGCCGGGCTCCCGGCCGAGGTGGAGGCGGGGCTGGTGTATCTGCGCGGCCGTTTCTTTTATCACGCCTGGAATGTCCTCTACCTTCGGGACCGGGGCGGCTGGGTGACGGCCGACGCCGTACTGGGACAGATGCCGGCGGATGTGACGCACGTCCGTTTCATCCGCGGTGCGGCCGACCGTCAGCTAGATCTGGTGGGGCTCGTCGGAAACGTGAAGCTGGATATCCTGGAGATGGAACGATGATCGAACTGACGAACCTGACCAAACGGTACGGACGCACCCTGGCGGTAGACCATCTCAGCCTCTCTGTGGCAAAAGGGGAGATCTTCGGTTTTATCGGACCCAACGGCGCCGGGAAAACCACCACGATCCGCATGATGGCGGGCGTCCTGGGGCCGACGGAGGGGGCGGTCCTGATCGACGGGATCCCCATGGCGGCGGATCCGGAGGCGGCCAAGAGAATCATCGGCTTCATTCCGGATAGGCCTTTCCTCTACGAGAAGCTGACCGGCCTGGAATTCCTGCGGTTTATCGCCGATCTCTACGGGTGCGGCAACGGGATCTTTCGGGAGAAGGCCGAGGGACTCCTGATCCAGTTTTCCCTTTACGACTGGGCCGATCAGCTGATCGAAGCCTATTCCCACGGGATGAAACAGCGGCTGGTGATCGCCTCGGCCCTGCTGCACGATCCCCGTGTGATCATCGTGGATGAACCCATGGTCGGGCTCGATCCGGCGGGGATCCGGATGGTCAAGGATCTCCTTCGGGAGCTGGCCCGCCGGGGGACCACTATCTTCATGTCCACCCATACCCTGGAGATCGCCGAAGACCTCTGTGACCGGATCGGGATCATCCACCGGGGGAGGCTGGTTGCACTGGGTACCACAGGCGACCTGCGGGGGACGGCCCGTCTCCAGGAGGGAGATCTGGAGGAGGTGTTCCTGAGGCTGACCGGGAAGGAGACGCCATGAAGGACGACATCGGAAAAAGCCCGGATGCTGCGTTGCGCTTCATCCTTCGTCGTTGCGGCGTACGACCGTGTACGCCTCACTTCTCGGGATTCGCGCGCCTTGCCTGCGAGCTTTTTCCGAAGTCGTCCCATTTTTCGAGACCTTGGAAACATTGTTTGGGATCATCATGAATGAACTCATTGCCCTGCTCCGGCCCCGGCTCCTCTCCTTCAAGAACGGAAGCGACTCCCGGACCGCCGGAAACCGCCGGATCCGGTACCTTCTCTTTGCAGCGATCGGTCTTGCCTTCTGGGTCGGCGCTTTCCTTATCTTCTATCGGGTTCTAAACTATTTTCAGGGGATCGAGGAGTTCGGCGATGTCCTGGCCCGGAAGCTCCTTTCAATGGTTCTCCTGACCTTTTTCTCGCTCCTGGTTTTCAGCAGCATCGTCTCCTCTCTCTCCAAGCTCTACCTCAGCCGCGACCTGCTTTTGGTCCATTCGCTTCCGGTGGCGGGAGGGAAGATCTTTCTGGCGCGCTGGCTGGAAAGTACGGCAGACAGCTCCTGGATGGTGATGGTTTTCAGCCTGCCCGTTTTTCTCTCATACGGGATCGTCTACCAGGCGGGACCGTTCTTCTACTGGACGGCGGGGATGACGCTCATCCCGCTGTGCCTGATTGCCTCTGCCATCAGCGCACTGGCGGTGGTCATTGCGGCGGTTCTCCTTCCGGCGGGGCGGATCAGGACGGTATTCGTGTTCTTCGGGTTGCTCCTGATCATGGTGCTCATCCTCGCTTTCCGTCTCATGCGGCCGGAGAGGCTGGTCAATCCGGAGACGTTTGCCACACTGGTCCTCTATCTGCGTGAGATGGGGTCACCCGGCTCCCCGCTGCTTCCCTCCACCTGGGCTTTTGACAGCCTCAATGCGGCGCTTTCGGGTAACAGGGGCGAGACCTTCTTCCATCTCTCCCTCGCTTGGAGTTGTGCGGCGGCACTTGCCTTCGTTGCGACATGGGTGGCGGAGGGCCTTTATTTCGTCGGATACACGAAGGCGCAGACCGCGCCGGAAAGGCTGTTTCCCCTTCGGGAGGACCGAAGCGGGAACAGGCACCGCTTATTGGAGAGGCTCTCCGGACCGGCAGGGGCGTTTGCCGTCAAGGAGTTCCGGACCTTCTTTCGGGACCAGACCCAGTGGCCGCAACTCTTTCTCATCGCGGCCCTGATCGTGATCTATCTTTATAACTTCTCGGTTCTCCCCTTGGGACAAGCAACGATGAAGACGATATACCTGCAGAATATCTTTTCTTTCCTGAACATGGGGCTGGCAGCCTTCGTCCTGACGGCGGTTGCCGCCCGATTCGTCTATCCGGCGGTCAGTTTCGAAGGGGATGCCTTCTGGATCGTCCGGGCGGCGCCCATATCGCTTCGGACCTTTCTCTGGATCAAATTTGCCGTCTATTATCTTCCGCTCCTCATCCTTGCGGAGATCCTCATCGTGAGCTCCAATATTCTCCTTCAGGTCACGCCGTTCATGATGGCCCTGTCGGTTGTCACGGTCTTTCTGATGGTGCCGGGCGTGGTTGCCCTGGGGGTGGGCCTCGGTGCCGCCTATCCCGACTTCCAGTCAGAAAACCCGTCCCAGTCGGTTACCAGCTTCGGGGGGCTCCTTTTCATGCTCCTTGCGGTCGGCTTCATCGCGGCGGTTATCATCCTTGAAGCGGGACCGGTCTATTCCGTGTTCATGGCAGGCTTCCATAGGCGGAGCCTCTCCGGCCTGCAGTGGGTATGGCTGGTCGTTTCGTTTACCCTCGTCGTACTCCTCTGTATCCTTGCCGTAATTCTCCCGATGCGTCTCGGAGAACGTCGTCTTCGGGATTAGAGCCTCCCGTGTATCGTGGCAATTATGGGTAAGTGTTACGGTGTCACGGCGCCTTGAAGAGCAAGACGAATTTCTCAAAAAGGTCTTTTTGAAAATGATGACCCATCTCTTCATGCATGATTTTCAAGGCTTCGAATGGCAACAGCTTCTGGCGGTACGGGCGGTCCGAGGTCATGGATTCGTAAACATCGGCAATGGAGCAGATTCTCCCGTAGATCTGGATGTTTTCACCGCGCAGCCGGCGGGGGTATCCCGTCCCGTCAATTCGCTCGTGATGCTGGAGGACAATCGTTTTCGATTCTCCCGTAAGCTGATTTGTTTCCTGCAGCAGCTTGTATCCCAGTAACGGATGCCGCCGCATCTCCTCCATCTCATGGGCGGTCAGTTTGCCGGGTTTCATGATGATCGCCTGGTTAATTCCAACCTTACCGACGTCATGCAAAAAAAAACCCACCCCTAATGCCTGCATGTCATGAGCGTCTGAATTTTTGAACAATGATTTGGCAAGGGCGATACCCAGAATACCCACACTGACCGAATGGGTGTAGGTGTAAAAATCATGGGAGGTGATGTCGAGGAGGTAGTGTAATATCGCATTGTCGGTCAGGATTAGGTTTACCACCTCGGTGATCCCTTTTTTTGCCTCCTGGATATTTTGCGCGGTAGGATTTTCCAGCAGATTTTTCATCATAACGATGGCGTGCTGGCGGACGAGCCGGGATTTATCCTCGCGCGGCAATGACTTGTCCTGGATGGTGGTGATGAGCTCATCCGTGATTACCGTCGGCGCAGGCTGGTGTTTGCCCGTTTCAGCGGGGAAGCGTCGCTGTTCCGCAGCGGGTGTTTCGACGATCCGGCTTTTCGCAGGATCAACCTGAATGGCTTTGACCCCGAGTTCTTTGATTTTCCTAATTTCTGCGTCAGATTCGATGAGAAAATGGTTTTTTAAAAAAGGATGCTGGTGCCATGCCAGGGGTATGACCACATACATGCCGATTTTCAATTCATCGCGTGTTACAAATTTAAGATCAGGGTTTTTCATGGGAAAAACAGCCTCACAAAAGGACTGCAAATAGAGAATGATCCGTAAAGCTGTCCAGACAAAATCTGCGGCGGCATAAGCCCGCCGTGACGCTTAAAAAAATCTTTCTCCGGATGGAGCGTAACCCTACCATAATTATCGAGAAAAAGAAACCCTTTATTATCGACGTAACTCCTGCATATTTGTAATCTCATACTCGAAAAGAGCTTTTATCATCCCGGCTTGAACTGAACCCTGGCTTTCTCCCCCGGAAAGCGCAAAGCGGTTTTCTTTTTCCCGTATCCCGTTCGCCCTCTTTCATCGGTACCCCGAAATATTTTTCACTATACCGAAGGCGTATTTGTTCCGAGTACCGAAAATTTTTTTTATGAGGTGGCTGTTGGTTTATGGCGGGTCACGCCCTTCCGGCTTCCTGCTGATTGCGCCACAGGGTTTTGTGACAAAATCATCGCGCCAATGACTTTGACAATGTGTTCGCCGAAGGGGCTTCCAGCCTCATATAGGTGCTGATTATCCGGGAAAGTAGACGGCCTCGGCGATGGCATAGAAAAGGGCTGGGAGGAAGTTGCCGATGCGTATCCGCGTGAGATTCAGGAGGGTAATGCCGATTCCCAGGATCACGAGACCGCCGGTCGCGGTCACTGCGCTCAGGACAGCCGGTTCACGCAGGAATGAGAGGTGCGAGGCGAGCAGCGTGAGGACGCCCTGGACCAAGAGGACCGAAAGGGCGGAGAACGTCACGCCCGCCCCCAGGGTCGAGGCAAGGGCGACGGAGGCCACGCCGTCGAGAAGGGATTTGATGGCGAGGGTGCGGGTGTCGCCAATCGTGCCGTCCTGGATACAGCCGACGATCATCATCGCCCCGGTGAGATACAGAATCGATGCGGAGACGAACCCTTGGACGAACGTTGAGGAACTCGAACCGGTTCGCGTCTTGAGCCATTCGCCGACGCGCTCCACGCCTTGCTCGATCCTGAGGAGTTCACCGGTCACGGCGCCCGCCAGTAAACAGCCGATGGCCGTCAAAGGCTCCGTTCCGGAGAGGGCCATCTGCAGCCCGATCAGGATCACCGAGAGACCGAGTCCCTGCATGGCGGTGGTTTTGAGCCTCTCCGGAAGGTGTTTTCCGGCAGCCAGGCCGATCAAGCTTCCGGCGAGGATCGCCCCCGCGTTTATCAAGGTTCCTGTCAAGAAATCCCCTCCCATCGTGATTTTTGTGCGGCAGCGGCCTGTCCGCATACCGTCGTTCTTCTATCGGATCGCAGGGAGGCTTGTCAACGGTTTTTCCTGCGGTGCCGCCCCCCAATTCGGTTGGTAACGCCCGGCCGGAACAGTGATTTACGGATGCCGATTACACTCCGGGAGAAGAGGAACGAAGAATGTTCCATTTCCGGTCTTGAACAGAAGCGACAAATCTGATAGAGGCGCTGATATGGACGGGACTGATTTATTCAAAAATACCCTGCCGTTTGCGGGCGACCTTCCACCCCGGAACGCCGGTATGAAGGTGATCTTCCTCTCCGACGCTCACCTGAAAGGTCCGGGGGATGCCGCCCATGAAAAGCTCATCCGTTTTTTCGACCGACTCCGGGGCAGGGGCCATATCGGTTGCGGGCAGGTATCTGAGGATCAGTATACCATTGATCATCTCGTTATCGCAGGAGATTTCTTCGATTTCTGGTTCGCGAGAGGGGATGCCATCTATCCCGCTTTCCGGCAGATGGTAGAGAGAATCGCGGCCTTGAACCGGGAAGGGGTCCGGATCAGTTTCTGCGAGGGAAACCATGATTTTTTTCTTGATGAGTATTTTTCCGGACGGCTCGGGATCGAGGTCTATCCGGAGTGGGCGGATTTTGAAATTGACGGCCGCCGGATACTCGTTTCCCACGGGGATACCGTGGACCGGGGCAACCGGAAATACCTGGCGCTCAGGGGATTCCTGCGAAGTCCCTTCGTCTACCGTCTGCAGCGGCTGCTCCCCCTGAAGCTGCTCTGGCGGATGGCCCGTATAAGTTCGAAGATGAGCAAGGAGATGTCCGGGGAATCTGTAGACCGTCTGGTGGAAATCATGCATCGGTTTGCGCGGGGAAAATTTCAGGAAGGCTATGATGCCGTGATCCTCGGCCATTGTCATAAACCGTTCCTCCGCGAGGAGCTCTGCGACGGAAGAAGAAAGACCTTTGCGACCCTGGGCGACTGGATCACCCGCGACTCTTACCTCTTGTACGATGACGGCCGCTTTACCTTGAATCGCTTCCCGCCCGATGGCAGCCATGGGTAACGATCCCGTAAGAGTACCTTGCGCCCTATGGTGGTGAGCAGGGATAAAGGGAGGGCGGGAAATAATGACTTTTGTAAGAGAGTATCATGGATGTCCGATTTGTCGCGGATTGCAACCTGGGGAAACTGGCGAAATGGCTAAGAATACTCGGGTACGACACCCTGTATGACCGGGGGGATGCGGATCGGACATTTCTCCGGAAGGCCGGGGAGGAGGGGAGGATTGCCCTCACCCGGAAGCGGGATCTTGCCCGCCTGCCCCGCCCGGGAAGTCTCGTCGTGGTGAATGCCGACCGGGTCGGCAGGCAGATCGGCGAGGTTCTGGAGGCGCTGGCCCTGGAGCCCGATCCGGCGAAGCGGATGACCCGCTGCCTGAGATGCAATGCAATGCTGGAAGAGGTGCCGAAAGAAGCGATGATGGGCCTGGTTCCCGCCTATATTTTCGAGACCTGCGCCCAATTCCGCATCTGCCGCCTCTGCGGAAGGGTCTTCTGGCCGGGGACGCACCCCCGGCGTGTCGAGGAGTACCTGATGGACGAATATTCCGCCGCGTCACGCGTGATCGTTGTCGCGATGGCGCTAAGAGAGCCGGCAATGAGATTATCGCGCTCTACCCGTGACAGCGGCTGCCCGAATGGGGGATCAGGCCGGTTTTTTGTCGATCTTCGGCATGGCGGCATATTGGACGGCGAGCACGATCGCCAGCAATGCGAGGCCGATGATGTCGGTGATCCAGCCCGGTTTTATCAGGCAGAGCGCTGCGACGAACAGGACCACCCGCTGCCACATCGTTGCCGGTCTGATCAGGTAGCCTTGCAGCGAAGCGGCGAGGAGAATCGTGCCGAGTGTCGCGGTTATGAACGAGGAGACGATGGTCTGCCAATCGCCGATCATCAGGATCGCCGGCTCGTACACGAACATGAAGGGCACGATGAAGCCGGCGGCGCCGATCCGCACCGCCTCCCATCCCGACTTCCAGAGGTCGGTTTTCCCGAGGCTGGCTGCGGCAAAAACCGCGAGCGCAACCGGCGGGGTGATTGCCGAGAGGATCGCGAAATAGAAGGCGAACATATGTGCCGCCGGGGCGATGGCGCCGAGTTTAATGAGCGCCGGAACGAGCAGCGAGACCATGACGATGTAGGCGGGGGTGGTCGGCATCCCCATGCCGAGGACGATGCCGGCGACCGCGGTAAGTGCGAGCGCAAGGGGCAGCATCTCCCGCGCCAGCCCTACCACGAGCTGGGTGAAGCTGATCCCCAATCCGGTAAGCGTCACACAGCCGATCACGATCCCGGCGCAGGCGCAGGCCATCGCCACGAGGAGCGTGTTGCGCGCCCCGTCTTCGAGCGCCTCGACCACCGACTTCCAGGTGATGTCCTGGCGCGTGATCTTCTTGAGGAGCGCCATGGGGAGGCAGGCGAGGGTGCCCGCAAGCGCGCACAGCGGGGCGCTGTAGCCCGCGACGAGCCCGATAAAGACGATGAAAATGGGCGTGAACAGATGCCCCCGCTCACGCATCACCGTCCCAAGATGCGGCAGTTCCGACCTGGGCACCCCCAGAAGCCCTACGCGCTTCGCTCTGAAATGGACCGAGAAAAAGACCGCTACGTAATACAGGATCGCCGGGATCGCCGCCCAGAGCGTCACCTGGAAGTAGCTCACCGCCAGGAACTCGGCCATCACGAATGCTGCTGCGCCCATCACCGGCGGCATGATCTGACCGCCGGTCGATGCAACCGCCTCGACCGCTGCGGCGAACGGCGGGGTAAAGCCGGTTTTCTTCATCAGCGGAATGGTGATCGGTCCGTCAACCATCACATTGGCGACGGCGCTCCCCGAAACCGTCCCGAACAAGCTCGAACTCACCACCGAAACCTTGCCCGGGCCGCCGGCGGTGTGGCCGGTAATCGCGAGCGCGAAGTCCATGAACAGCCTTCCGGTGCCGCTCCGTTCCATGAACGCGCCGAACAGGACGAACAGCATCACGTAGGAGGCCGACACCCCCAGCGTCGGGCCGAAGATCCCCTCGAGGGAGAGATACATCTGCTCCGCCAGGATCGGCATCTTCACGTTGGTGAGGAAGGCCGTGTAGGCGAGGAAGATGAACGCGGTGATCGGCAGCGCCCAGCCGAGGACGCGACGGGTCGCATCGAGGACGATCAGCACCGATATTACCGCGTAGACCTTGTCGAGGGTCGTCATGTCATCGATATAGATGGTGCGGTAGGTAACGTATTCGTAATTGAAAAAGATGTGGAGGATGAAAGCCCACGAGCCGATGAGCATGATTCCATCGATGATGCGCCAGCCGATGCCCCCGCCGGGCTTGAGTGGGTACAGCAGGAAGACGAGGGTGAGTGCAAACAGCAGATGGGTGCCCCGGAAGATCATCGCCTCCGGCGGTCCGAATCCGGCGACGTACATGTGGAACAGCGACATAGTGATGGCGATCACCGAAACGATCCGCTTGAGCGCCTTTGTCTTGGGCGGGGTTGCCTGTACCTCTTCGGAAATGACGGGAACGGCTTCTGACATGAGTGCCTCCTCCGGGTGATGCGGACTACAGATGTAAAAAGCGGGGCGGCCGGGGCCGCCCCGCGATGGTGCTGCGGGGTGAAGGGGAACTCGAAATCAGAGTGCCCCCGCTTCCTTGTAAAACTTCAAGGCGCCCTTGTGGAAGGGTACGCCGATGTCCTCGGCCATGATCTTCGGCGTCAAGCCGCTGATCGACTTGTTCGATGCCGCCATATCGCTCACATTGGTTGCCATCGCCTTTGTCATCTTGTAGACCATCTCTTCGGGCAGGTCGCAGGAAGCGACGATGTGTGTCGCATAACCGATCACGTCGACATCCTTGTCCTGCTTCGGATAGGTGCCGGCCTTGATGGTGAGTTTGGAGTAGCCCGGGTTGATCTTCTTCATGTCGGCCAGTATCTTGGCGTCGATGCCGATCAGCTTGATGTCGCGCGCGCTTGCCAGATCCATCACCGCCGATGAGGGAACCGCCGTCCCCAGCGTAAACACCTGGGCGTGGCCGTCCTTCACCATTGATACGGCATCGGTGTAGGAGTTGATGAAATTCACCTTCGACAGCGACTGGTAGTTCATCCCGTGGACCTGCAATATATGGATGTTGATGAGCTCCGCGGTGTTGCCTTTCGGCTGCGTAACCATCACCTTGCCCTTCAGGTCATTGATACTGTTGATGTTTGTATCGACGGGAACCACCACCTGGAAATACTGCGGGTAGAGGTTGGCGACCTGGCAGACCTTGGTAACCTTCTTAGGGAACGGCGGCCTGCCGGCGAGACCGTCAACCGTCGTGATAGTGTTGCCGAAGCCGACATGGGCTTTGCCTTCGTCGACACCGCGAATGTTGGCGATTCCTGCGCCGGGCTGCATCTGCACCTGGAGGCCGGGGACCGCCTTTTCCCACATCCCCTTCAGTGCACCGCCGAGGGGCACCCACACGCCACCCTGGGGGCCGGTCATCAGGGTAATCTGCTCTGCCGGTGCAGATACGGGAATGACTATCACGGCCATGAGCGTAAACGCCAGTAGGGTCGATTTCAGTTTCATACTGATCTCCTTTCGCAAATGATCGGTTAAGGTGGGTCTGAAGCGAATTCTACCGAATATTCCTCCTACTCTTCCAACTATCGCTTGTCAAGTGCGAATTCTTTTAATTGCTTGACACAGGGGCCTCTCTTCATATACTCAAATCCGAAACAATGATCCCCCGAGAGGATAGTGCAAATAGGGCGGCAGAAAGGAGAATACGGCATGGCGGGTGTTGACGGCGGCATAATGTTCCCTGCGGAGAGATTGCGGGGCTGGACACAGGAGGTTTTCCAGAAGGTCGGAGTCAGCCGGGACGACGCGAAGCTCCTCACCGACTCCATGATCGAGG
This sequence comes from uncultured delta proteobacterium, assembly GCA_963817385.1. Classification (GTDB taxonomy): domain Bacteria; phylum Desulfobacterota; class Syntrophia; order Syntrophales; family UBA5619; genus JAKAFS01. The sequence continues at coordinate 37,597 of CAWFOM010000008.1, read as the reverse complement.
CTAACCTCCGGGGTGTGGACACCCACGGTATTACTCGTATGCTCTGCGTCTACGTGGAGCGGATCCAGAAAGGGGTCATGAGCGCGAAGAGTAACTTCGTCGTCGTGCGTGAGAAACCTTCCACCGCACTCATTGCCTGTAACAACAGTATCGGCCAGGTGGGCGCAGCCCGCGCGATGCGGACGGCGATAGAAAAGGCCCGCCAGACCGGTGTGGCCTTCACGGCCGTGAGCCACTCCAACCACTATGGGATGGCTGCCTACTGGGCCATGATGGCCCTCCAGCACGGCATGATCGGCTTCAGTTCGACCAACGCCCCGGCGGCAATGGCCCCCACGGGGGGGTGCACGGCGATGCTCGGCACCAACCCCTTCGTCGTCGCCATTCCTGCGGGCCGGGAGTTGCCTGTTGTCCTTGATCTGGCTACGACCGTAGTGGCCCGTGGCCGAATCATGCTCTACGCCAAGCAGAACAAACCGTTGGAGCCCGGCTGGGCGTTCGACGACCGCGGTGTCCCTACAACGGACCCGCACACCGCCCTGAAAGGGCTTCTCGCCCCCATCGGCGGCTACAAGGGATACGGCATCGCCTTGGCGATTGACTTCATCTGCGGCGTTCTGACCGGTTCGAATTACGGGACCCACTTTCCCGGCTTCCTGGCGGACAACATGGTCGAGCCGACCGATGTCGGGAGCGTCTTTGCGGCGGTGAATGTGGAGAGTTTCATGGACCTGCCGGAGTTCACCGCCTCCATGGACAGGGCGATTCAGGAGGTCAAGACATCGAAGAGGGCCGATGGGGTGAAGCGCATCTATCTCCCCGGGGAGATAGAGTTCGAGATGAAGGCCGATCGTCTCGCGAACGGCATCCCGATCCCCGAGCCGGTGGTTAAGGACTTCATCGCCCTCGGTCGGGAGCTGGATCTCCCTTTTCCGCAGGATTGACGCAAGGGGGGGAGCGTAACCCGGGTCGCACAGCATATTGAGATATATCGCCCCCGGAAGCGCAGCTTCCGGGGGCGATTCTGTGTATGAAGGCGCATGATTGTTGGACCGACCCTGTACCCCGGGCATAGCTCCTCAGCCGCATTCGCTCCGCGGGGGAGAGGCGGCCCCCGGGGAAGGCGGGGAAGTCAGCGCTGCCTTCAGGATGCGGCGCAGGATCTTTCCCGAGGGGCTGCGGGGGATGGAATCGGTAATGATCACCCGGGCCAGCCGCTTGTATTTAGCCATGCCGTGGGCCGCGTACTCGATGATCGCTTCGCAGGAAACCTCGGCATCGGGCCGAAGCACGACATAGGCCACGGGAATTTCGCCGAAATCGGGATGGGATTCCCCGATGACCGCCGCATCCTGAATGTCCGGATGTCCGACAAGGATGTGTTCGATTTCGGCTGGCGCCACCTGAAATCCTTTGGTTTTGATCAGTTCTTTCAACCGATCGACGATCGTGACGTAGCCTTCTTCGTTCTTCATGGCCAAATCCCCGGTGCGCAACCACCCTTCGACCAAGGTATGGGCGGTCGCCTCCGGATCCTCATAATACCCTTTCATCACCTGGGGCCCCCGAACCCAGAGTTCCCCGACCTCGTGCGGGGGCAATTCCGCTCCTGTCAGAGGATCGACGATTTTATCCTCCGTGTCGGCGACCGGCAGACCGATGGTGCCCACCTTGATCCTGCGGATGGGGTTGATGTGGGTAGTCGGAGACGATTCAGTCAGGCCGTAGCCCTGCATCACCGGCACCCCGGTGATTTCGGTGAACCGCTCTTGGAGGTCGGGTGAAAGGGGCGCTCCTCCGGTGTTGACATAGCGCAGACGGCTCCAGTCCATGGTGCGGACACGGGGATGGTGACAGAACTCCTGGATGATCAGGGGCACGGTAAAAAACAGGGTCGGCCGAAAGGTCTCAAACAGGCGCAGAAAGTCATCCAGAGGACGAAAACGGCTGGCAATAACCTGGGTGGCCCCGGCCATAATCGAGTTGCCCATGAGGACCGTCATCCCGTAAATATGGAAAAAGGGAAGTTGATTCATCAGAACATCCCGGTCCGAAACCTCATGGGCCTGGACGACCTGATACAGATTGCTGAGCAGGTTGGCGTGGGTCAGCATGACCCCTTTCGGCAGGCCGGTCGTGCCGCTGGAGAAGGGAAGGACCGCCAGGGTGCATTCCGGATCCACCCCGACCGAGCGGTCCAGGCGGGTCTCGCCCGTCAAGAGGGAGGAGAACGAAACAGCCCCCGCCGGAGGTTCTTGCGGCCCCTCGGAGATGAGGAACCGAAGCGCGTTCAACCCCGTCAGGATATCCCCGAGGGGACGGATCAAGCCGTCGTGGGCCATCAGGCCTTTGGCCCGCGTAACGTTCAGCTGATGCAACAGCTCCCGTTCCCCGTAGTGCGTGCTGATCGGCACGACGACGGCGCCCGCCTTCAGGATGCCGTAAAAGGAGAGGATATATTCCAGGCTGTTTTTCATCCACAGGGCCACCCGGTCTCCCGGCTCTACCCCCAGATTGGCCAGAGAATCGGCGAGAAGGGAAGAATGATCATCCAGCCAGCGGTAGGTGGTCGCCCGCCCGCCCGCTTCCGGGGAGATGATTGCCACTTTATCCGGAAATCGTTCGGCGGCTTGTCGAAGGGGAAACGTCAGGGATTCCCGGGGAACGCTCATTGGCGGTCTGTTCATGAGAATGGCCTTTCGTGATACGTTCCGTGATAATCCCGGAATCCTCGCTCCCGAAGTACCCGATTTCAGAGTTCTCCCATCTTCTGCAAGAACTCTTTCAGCGCGATCAGCTTGCAATCCCGCTCTTTCATGATCTCTTCGGTGGAACGGCCTCCATATTCATAAAATCCGCTGCCGGTTTTTACGCCGAGCTTTCCCTGGGAGACCAATCGGTCCACCGTCTTGGATTGGGTCCTTTGGGGAGGGACTTGATACACAGCGTTGCGGATGATTTTTTTGGTCAGGTCCAGACCCGTATAATCCATTCTTTTCACCAGCCCCAGGATGGGCATTCGGAGGCCGAAGCTGGATTTGGTCGCCACATCGATGTCCTCGGGAGTGGCATACCCGTTATCCAGGAGATGGAGCACCTCATTATTCAAGGCGCTCTGGAGACGGTTGGCGATGAACCCCGGCAGGAACCGGGAAATCACGATGGGCTTCTTGCCCGCATCGATCAAGAGAGCCCTCACCCGGTCAACCGTTTCCTGGGAAGTCCGGGGACCGCGCACGATCTCCACCAGGGGAATAATATGAGGCGGGGCAAACCAATGAGTGATGAGAACTTTATCCGGCCGTCCGGTCTCAACAAACTGAAAGATATCCATGTAGGAGGTGTTGCTGGCCAGGATTGCTCCGGCCGGGCAGACGGCATCCAGTGTGCGAAACAACTCTTTTTTCGCCGCCTCGTCTTCACTGATCGCCTCGATGACGAAGTCCGCCTCTTCCCCCGCTTCTTCGATGCGCGAGGTTGTTTGAATGCGCTTCAGGACGATGGGCGGTTGGTTCGGGTCCAGGGATCGCATCTCCACCAGGGTCCGGAGATTGGAAGCGATCAGGCTCCTGGCTCTGGCGAGGATTTCGTCCTTGAGGTCATGCAACCAGACGCGATAGCCCGCCAGGGCGAATGTCTGGGCCAGCGAATGACCCATCGTGCCCGCACCGATTATGGTAACCTGGCGAATTTCATTCATCGGATGTCTTCTCAGCGCCTTCTTTAAACGAGCCCAAGCATCTGCCTCGCCTCGGCGGGAGTGGCCGGTTCCCGACCACACTCGCGGGCAATCCGTGCCAGACGGGCGACGAGTTGGGCGTTGCTTCCGGCCAACTCGCCCCGGCGGTAGTAGAGGTTATCTTCAAGACCGGTGCGGGCGTGCCCGCCCATGGCGATGGCCAGCACATTCATCGGCAACTGGTGAGACCCCACGGCGCACACCGACCACAGCGACCCCGCGGGCAGGCTGTCAACCAGGTGAAGCAGGGAACGTGCCGAGGCCGGGGTCCCGCCCTTCACCCCCAGGACGAACTGCCACCAGAGGGGCGGTTTGATCAGGCCGCTTTTGATAAGCGGCAAGGCATTACCGATCATGCCGCTGTCGAAGACTTCAATCTCCGGTTTGACGTTGGCTGCCCGCATTCGACGGGCCAACTCCTCTAAAAAGTCCGGCGGGTTAAGGAAGACGCGCTCGTTGAAATTCATGGAGCCGGCATCGAGCGAGGCCAGCTCGGGACCGGTGTCCAGGCTGTTGAAGCGCTCCCCCTCATCCACACGGCCGGCCCCGCCGCTGGTCGAATAATTGATGAGAATATCGCACCCCCGGGCGCGTATCAGCTCCTTGACCCGCCGGAAACGCGCCGGATCGCAGGTCATCTTTCCCGAATCGTCCCGAACGTGGACGTGGACGACGGCCGCCCCTTCGCGCCAGCTCTCCACTGCCGCCTCGGCAATCTCTTCGGGTGTGACGGGTAGGGCGGGATTGTGCGCCTTGGCCGGCCAGCTGCCGGTTGTGGCTACCGATAGGATAATTTTGTCAGTCTGCACTGTGACCTCCCGGCGTTCGCGTCATGTTCGAAACGCGCCCCCTGTCTGATGCAGGGGTGTCCTTTAGGGCGCGACTTCTTGCGGCCAGAGATGGCTCTCCCGGCATCGCTTACCGTGGTTACCTCAGCAGAGTCGGTTGTTCCTTCACGGAGCGCAGTCCTTTTCGTCACCCTGGATCTTTTCGACGGCGTGCGCGAGGGCGGGGAGCAGGACGCTGAGATTTTCCCGAGCCCCGCGGGGACTTCCGGGGAGGTTGATGATCAGAGTCCGGCCGCGGATGCCGGCCATGGCGCGCGAGATCATCGCATGGGGGGTGACGGTCGAGCTATGACGGCGCATCGCCTCAGCCATTCCCGGTATCTCCCGGTCAATGACCTCCCGGGTGGCGTCCGGTGTGACGTCCCGCGGGCTGACGCCGGTTCCGCCAGTCGTCAGGATCAAATCCGCTTTCTCCCCGTCGCTCCACTCGATGAGCGTCCGGCGGATCTCTTCCTGTACGTCCGGTATGATCCGCCGGCCCACGATCTCCATTCCCGCCTTCTCAAGCATCCCGGCGATCTCCGGACCGCTTGTGTCTTCACGCTCGCCGCGGGCGCCCCGGTCGCTTACGGTTATGATGACGGCCTTAAAGCCCATCTCAGGCATCTTCCTTCTTGGATTCGGCGATGATCTTCTCCGCGATGTAGCTGGGGACCTCCTCGTAATGGGAGTGCTCATAGGTAAAGGTTCCGCGACCGCTCGTCATCGAACGGAGATCAGGGGCATATTTAAGGATTTCGGCGAGAGGGACCTGACCCTTGATGATCTGATGGTGGCCGATCGAATCCATGCCCAGAACCTTGCCCCGGCGGCTGTTCAGATCGCCGATGACATCTCCCATGTACTCGTCCGGGATCTCGATCATGATATTGACGATGGGTTCGAGAAGGGTGGGCTGACATTCGAGAACCCCTTTCTTGAACCCGAGGGATCCGGCGATCTTGAAGGCCATTTCCGAGGAATCGACGGTATGGTAAGAGCCGTCCGTCAGGGAAACGCGAAGATCGACGACCGGATAGCCGGCAACGACGCCTTCCGCCATCGCTTCCACGATCCCCTTTTCGACGGCCGGCCGGTACTGCCCGGGAATGACTCCGCCGACGATCCTATCGACGAATTCGAAACCGCCGCCCCTCGGGAGCGGCTCGATATCCAACCACGTGTCGCCGAATTGCCCGCGGCCGCCGGACTGTTTCTTATACCGGCCCTGAACGGTCGTCTTTCCCTTGATCGTCTCCTTGTAGGGGACCTTCGGGGTGTTGAGATTCACCTCCAGACCGAACTTCCGTTTCATCTTTTCGACGGCCACTTCGATGTGGATCTGTCCGAGGCCGGAGAGGATCATCTCCCGGGTCTGGTCATCGCGATGGAATACGAGGGTGGGATCCTCATCGGTCAGGCGGTGGATGGAGGAGACGAGTTTGTCCTCATCACCCCGGGATTTCGCCTCCACGGCAAAGGAGATGATCGGGGGAGGGGGGGCCACCTTGGGGTAGATAATCGGTGATTTCTCCGCGCTCAGCGTGTCCCCGGTGGCCGTTTCCTTCAGTTTGGCGACTGCCGCGATATCGCCGGGGATGAGCTCGTCGACCGGTTTCTGGATCTTTCCTTCGAGGAAGAAGAGGTGTCCGATCCGCTCGGTAGTCTTGCGGGAAGCGTTGAAAAGGGTCAAGTCGGACTTGAGAGTTCCCGAGTAGACGCGGAAGAGGGTGAGGCGGCCGGCATAGGGATCGGCGATGGTCTTGAAGACAAGGGCCGAAAATGGCGCCGATTCCTCCGGCAAACGGGTCTCATCCTGATCGGTTCCGGGTTTCTTTCCGGTGACCGCGCCGCAATCGACGGGCGACGGGAAGAATTGAACGATCGTATCCAGAAGGGAGGTGATGCCGATATTGTTCAGGGCCGATCCGCAGGTGACGGGGATGATCGCTCCGGCCAACACCCCCTTCCGAAGGCCCGCTTTCAGGTCGTCGGGACTGAGTTCGCCACCCTCGAGATATTTGTTCATCAGTTCGTCGTCGGTCTCGGCGATATCTTCGATCAGAACATCCCGGTACTTCTTCACATCCTCGGCCATATCGGCGGGGATATCGACTGTTTTTGCCAATCTCTTCTCGCTGTCGAAAGACAAGAGCCTTCATCGCGATCAGGTCGACCACTCCGGTAAAATCGCCTTCGGTGCCGATGGGAAGAGAAAAGATCGTGACCTTCTTTCCGAGGCGGGTCCGGATGCTTTCCACCGCTTTCGGCGAAGTCGGCCCGTTCCCGATCCATCCGGCTGATGAAGATGAGGCGGGGAAGCTTGAATTCGTCGGCGTATTCCCAGACCTTTTCCGTCTGAAATTCGACACCCCCGACGGCATCGACAAGGACCACCACCCCATCCACGATCCGGAGGCAGCTTTTCGTGTCAAAAGCAAAATTGGAATCACCGGGCGTGTCGATCATGTTGATCCGGTGTTTATCCCATTCGATATTGTTCGTGGCGGCGCCAATCGAGATATGTCTCTTCTGCTCCTCGGGCTCATAGTCCATGGAGGAGGTTCCTTCATCAACCCGGCCGGGTCTGTCCGTTTTGCCGGCAACGTAGAGAAGTGATTCGCAGAGCGTCGTCTTGCCCGTTCCCCCGTGACCGATGATCGCCACGTTTCTTATCGATTTTGATTCATATTTCGGCATGAAAGCTCCTTTCTGATTACCCCGGACTGGTGATTCTATGTGCTTGAGCTCTTTAGCTTAACCGTCTCTTTAATGTCAAGACATATATTTGGTCGCTGAAAAAGTGTGCTTGACTTTTTAGAAGATTATGGTAATTTCACTCACTCTTCTAACTGTAACAGCCGATATAAGGATAGAAGAAAGGAGATTCAATGCCGAAGAATTTCTATACCCTCCTGATTTTACCCAAGAAACATAGTTCGGCAAAGAAAATGAGCGTCTCCGGCACCCTGGTAAAGGGTGTATCCATCTTCGTGATGGGCCTCATCCTGATAATGATGTACTTCTCCTATGATTACATCCATATTCGAAGGGAACAGGCGGAACTGAAACGCCTGAAGCAACAGACGGTGGAACAGAGGACACAGATCGAAGGACTGGCGGCCAAGGTTGATCAGTTTGCTTCCAAGATCGAAGAGCTCAAACAGTTCGATAAGAAGATCAGAATCATGGCAAATCTGGAAACGGGCCGTGACAAGGAACAGCTTCTTGGCATAGGCGGTCCGATGAATGAGGAGAACCGCCTGCGCTCCCAGGTAGCTGCCGATGACAAGGCGCTGATTGCCGGGGTCCAGCGCCGTGTGGACAGCCTGATGGACGATGCCCTTTCCCGGGAGCAGAGCTTTACCGCCCTCCTGGGTTTCCTGAAGGAGAAAAAATCGATTCTGGCCGCGACTCCGTCCATTTGGCCCGTCGTGGGATGGGTGACATCCGAATTCGGGAGACGGATCAATCCGTTCGGCAATGATCGGGAATTTCATAAAGCGATCGATATTGCAACAAAGTATGGACGGGTTATTCAGGCCCCTGCCGACGGCATTGTGACGGAGGTCGCCCACCAGCAGGATGTGGGCCAGATGATCCAAATCGATCACGGACACGGCATTACCACTTTCTATGGTCATCTCTCCAAGGCGATTGTCCGTTCCGGTGCATCAGTCAGGAAGGGTGATCGGATCGGTTATGTGGGTAATTCCGGCCGAAGCACGGGGTCCCACCTTCACTATGCCGTCATGCTCAACGGCATCCCCGTCAATCCACGGAAATATTTGAATTAATTCGTGGATATTATTAATAAGCCGCCAGGAATGAATCCGCCGGTCAATGTACCGGCTTTTTTTTGAAGGAATTGTATGCTCCACATGATCCTGAAAAAGCTTGTCGGAAGTAAAAACGATCGGGAAATGAAGCGCCTCTCCCTGATTCTCGATGAGATAAATAATCTTGAACCGGCGATGATGGCCGCAAGCGATGAAGAACTCAAGGCGAAAACCCCCTATTTCCGAGACAAGCTGCAGAAGGGCGCCGAGTTGGACGATATCCTTGTCGAGGCGTTTGCCGTTGCCCGTGAAGCGGCGCGGCGTACGGTGCAGATGCGACCGTTCGATGTTCAGATTCTCGGAGGGCTGGTCCTCCATGAGGGGAAGATCGCCGAGATGAAAACCGGCGAGGGCAAGACCCTGGCCGCAACCATGCCCCTCTACCTCAATGCCCTGGCCGGGAGAGGCGTTCATCTGGTGACGGTCAATGATTATCTTGCCAGAAGAGACGCCGCCTGGATGGGTCCCATCTATCAATTTCTGGACATGACCGTCGGCGTCATCGTGCACGGGATGGATGACGACGAGCGCAGAATTGCGTACCATGCCGACATTACCTACGGGACCAACAACGAGTTCGGGTTCGATTATCTGCGCGACAACATGAAGTTCAGTCTGGATGATTATGTCCAGAGGGATTTCTTTTACGCCATTGTCGATGAGGTGGACAGCATCCTGATCGATGAGGCCCGGACGCCGCTCATCATCTCCGGGGCGTCCGATGAGTCGACCGACAAATACGCCCGGGTAAACCAGGTCATTCCCCACCTGAAGAAAGACAAGGATTATAAGGTCGAGGAGAAGAGCCGGACGGTCGTCCTGACGGAAGAGGGGGTCGCGAGTGTCGAAGATTTTCTCAAGGTGCAGAATCTCTACGAACCGCGAAACATGGAAATCCTGCACCATGTCAATCAGGCGTTGCGGGCCCATACCCTTTTCAAGAGGGACGTCGACTACCTCGTCAAGGAGGGGAAGGTCATCATCGTGGATGAATTCACCGGACGGGTGATGCCGGGGAGGCGCTACAGCGACGGGCTGCATCAGGCCCTGGAGGCCAAGGAGAGGGTGAAGATCGAGCAGGAAAATCAGACCATGGCCTCGATCACCTTCCAGAACTACTTCCGGATGTACGGAAAACTGGCGGGAATGACCGGTACCGCCGACACCGAGGCGGAAGAATTCGGGAAGATCTACAAGCTGGAGGTCCTGGTCGTCCCGACCAACATGCCGATGATCAGAATGGACTATTCGGACGTGATCTACAAGACCGAAAAGGAGAAATTCAACGCGGTCATCGAGGAAATCAAGCAGCTTCATGAAGCGAAAAGGCCGGTCCTCGTGGGAACGATCTCCATCGAAAAATCGGAGCTTCTGAGTAAATATCTGACACGGACGGGGATCAAGCACCACGTGTTGAATGCAAAAAATCATGAGCGGGAAGCGGAGATCGTGGCGCAGGCCGGTCAGCCCGGGCAGGTGACCATCTCGACAAACATGGCCGGACGCGGAACGGACATCAAGCTGGGAGAGGGGGTGGCTGAACTGGGCGGCCTCCATATCCTCGGGACGGAGCGGCATGAGAGCCGCCGGATCGACAATCAGCTCCGCGGCCGTTCGGGACGGCAGGGGGACATGGGCTCGTCGCGGTTCTATCTTTCCCTCGAGGATGATCTCCTCAGGATATTCGGTGCGGAAAGGATCTCCTCCGTCATGGACAGGATCGGCATGGAGGAGGGACAGCCGATCGAACATCGGCTGATCTCCAAGGCGATCGAGAACGCCCAGAAGCGCGTCGAAGGGCAGAATTTCGATATCCGCAAGCACCTGCTGGAGTATGACGACGTCATGAACCGCCAGCGCCAGGTGATCTACGAACAAAGGAAAAAGGTCCTCAAGGGAGAGGCGCTCTGGGACGATCTGGAGGAGATGATCGAGGAGATGGTCGAAGGGCTCGTTCCCGAGTATGTGGATGAGAAAAGCCATCCCGAGGAGTGGGATCTCAAGGGGCTCGATGAGAGGATCTTCGGCCATTTCACCCTGAAACTCAATCTCGCCGAGAAGGGCCGGGATCTCACCCCGACAGCCATCGTGGAGACGATCATCACGGAAGTCAAAACGCATCTCCGGAATAAGGAGAAGGAGTTCGGGACGCCCCTGATGGATTACCTGATGAAGGTGATCATGCTCCAGTCGATCGATTCGCAGTGGAAGGATAACCTCCTCGCCATGGACCATCTCAAGGAGGGGATCGGTCTGCGCGGATACGGTCAGAAGGATCCTGTCCGGGAGTATCAGAAGGAGGGGTACGACATGTTCATGGACATGATCGCCCGCGTCAAGGAGGACACCATCCAGAAACTCTGCATCGTCCAGATCAAACGGGAGGAAGAGGTGGAGAGGATCGAGGAGAAGAGGCGTCAGGATTACGTTATGTCGCGGGGAGAGGATACCCCTGCGGCGACGACTATCAGGCGGGAAGCTGCCAAAGTCGGCCGGAATGACCCCTGCCCCTGCGGAAGCGGGAAGAAGTATAAGAAGTGCTGCGGAGCCTAAGGGCTTTTCCCGGCCGAACCATCGGCCGGGGCGTTTGAGGAAGCATATGAAAGAGATGGATACCTATCGCGTCCCCGGATTTCTTGCCAACGGGGTGCATGCGGGGATCAAGGCGGACGGATGCCGGGACCTGGCGCTGATCTTCTCGACCTGTCCCGCCACGGCGGCCGGAGTCTTCACACGAAACTGCTTCAAGGCGGCGCCGGTCCTCCTCGACATGGAAAGGATCAAGGCAGGGGTGGCCCAGGCGGTGATCGCCAACAGCGGTTACGCGAACGCCGCAACGGGTCCGGAGGGCTTCGCGGATGCCCTGGCCGTTTCACGGGCCGCTTCCGGAGAGCTCGGCATCGCGGATGATCTCGTCCTCGTCTCGTCTACCGGGGTCATCGGTCAGCGGCTTCCCCTCGGGAAGATCGAGGCAGGCGTGAAGGGACTGGTGGCCGGACTCAACGCCGACGGGATCCCCGATGCCGAGGCCGGGATCATGACGACGGATCGGTTTCCCAAGATCGCCTCCCGAAAGGTTCTCATCGGGACGAAGGAGGTCACCCTGTGCGGCATCGCCAAAGGGGCGGGGATGATCGAACCGAACATGGCGACGATGCTGGCCTACGTCATGACCGATGCCGTGATCGATCCCGATGTCCTGGACACCGTGTTTCGCCAGGCGATCCGCGGCAGTTTCAATGCGATAAGCGTAGACGGCTGCATGAGCACCAATGATACGGCCCTCGTCCTGGCCAACGGTGTGGCCGGAAACCCTCCGATCAGACGGGGATCCCGCCATCTGGGCCGTTTCGGGGAGGCGCTCTCGGCCCTGCTCGCCGAACTCGCTCGGGGACTGGTCCGCGACGGCGAGGGGGCGACGAAAGTCATCGAGATCACCGTCGAAGAGGCAAAGACGCTCCGCGATGCCCGGCGGGTCGCCTATGCGGTCGCCAATTCGAATCTGGTAAAAACGGCTTTTTTCGGAGGCGATCCGAACTGGGGCAGGATCATCTCTGCAGCCGGGTCCGTGGGCATCGACCTGCCCGTGGACCGAGTCCGGCTCTTTTTTGAGGATATCCCGCTGTTTTCATGCGGAACCGGGATTCAAGGCCGGGAGGGGGAGTTGGCCGCGATCATGAAGCAAAACGAGATCCGGGTACGAATCGGGCTGGGCATGGGGCGAAGATCATGGACGATCTGCACATCGGATCTTACCTTCGATTATGTCAAGATCAACGCCCATTATCATACGTAAAAAGGAACAGGACAATAATTGACTCGATTTCAGCTTGATTATTTAAAATCTTTATGTTATCGGCCTGCACAATTCACACATCCCCGGATTGCCGGGTGTTGCTTTTCTTCTGAGAGAAAAGTTCCCGGTCAAGCGGATGGGGATGGCGGAAAAAACAAGGAAGGAGTTTAGTATGGCAAATATTTCCATGAAGGCGTTATTAGAGGCGGGGGTTCACTTCGGTCACCAGACCAACAAGTGGAACCCGAAAATGAAACCCTATATCTTCGGTGCCCGCAACGGGATCTATATCATCGATCTCCAGCAGACCGTCGGGATGTTTCAGACGGCCTATCAGTTTGTTGTGGACACGGTAGCGGGGGGTGGAGAGATTCTCTTTGTCGGCACCAAGAAGCAGTCGCAGGAATCGATTCGCGAGGAGGCCGACCGGTGCGGCATGCCCTATGTAAATCAGCGCTGGCTGGGAGGGATGCTGACCAATTTCGCGACGATCAAAAAGAGCATCGACCGGTTGAACAATCTTGACCGGATGTTTGCGGATGACAGCATCAAGGCCTTCCCCAAAAAGGAGATCATGGGCCTTCAGAAGGACCGCGATAAGCTCGCCAAGGTCCTGGGGGGAATCCGGAACATCAAGGGGGTTCCCAAAGGTCTGTTTATCGTCGATCCCAAGAGAGAACTGATTGCCGTCACCGAAGCGCGAAGATTGAAAATACCCATTGTGGCGATGGTGGATACGAACTGCGACCCGGATCTTATCGATTATATCATTCCCGGGAATGATGATGCCATCCGGGCAATCAAGCTCTTTTCCGCCAAGATGGCTGATGCCGTCCTTGAGGGGAAAAAGCGATTCGAAGAACGCCTCCAGGCCCAAAGCGACAAGGAAACAGGCGTCGCGGCGCCCCGAACGACGGACAATGAGGAATCGGATGTGCCGGAAAGCGTGGAAACAAAAGGCGCCGAGACCGTCGATGCCCCGGCAGACACGAAGGATCAGGCAGAGGAGGGACGATAAATTGGATATCACATCAGGAATGGTGAAGGAGTTGAGGGTCAAGACGGGCGCCGGCATGATGGATTGCAAGGAGGCGCTCTGCTCCGCGGAAGGGGATTTTGAAAAGGCCATCGATTATCTCCGGAAAAAGGGGATGTCGGCCGCTACTAAGCGTTCCTCCAAGGCTGCGAAGGATGGTACGGTTGCCTCCTATATTCACATGGGGGGAAAGATCGGCGTTATGGTCGAGGTGAACTGCGAAACCGATTTCGTGGCCAAGACGGATGATTTCCAGGCCCTGGCAAAGGATCTGGCCATGCATGTCGCCGCCTCGAATCCCCTCTACGTGAGGTCGGATGAGATACCCGCGCAGTCGCTGGAGCGGGAGAAGGAGATCTACCGGAGCCAGCTGGTCGAGGAGAAGAAGCCGGAAAAGATCTGGGAGAAGATCATCGAGGGCAAGCTGAAAAAATACTTCGAAGAGGTGTGCCTGATGGATCAGAAGTTCATCAAGAATACGGACATCACCGTGGGCACGCTGGTCAGCAACATGATCGCCAAAACCGGGGAGAATATTATTGTAAGAAGATTCGCGCGGTTTCAACTGGGCGAGGAGCAGAAGTAACTATTCATGGATCGGCCTGCCTACCGAAGGGTCCTGCTCAAACTGAGCGGCGAGGCCCTCATGGGAAAGAGTTCCTTCGCCATCGATCCGGAGGTTGTGGATGCGATCGCCGGTGAGATCCGGGATGTTGCCGTCCTTGGCGTCCAACTCGGCATCGTTATCGGCGGCGGGAACATCGTACGCGGCGTAGAGGCCGGCGCCCGTGGAATGGACAGAACATCCGCCGATTATATGGGGATGCTCGCCACGGTGATCAACAGTCTTGCCCTCCAGAGCGCCCTGGAACACCTCAACGTTCCCACCCGCGTACAGACGGCCATCGAAATGAAGGCGGTTGCCGAACCGTTCATCCAGAGACGGGCGATACGCCACATGGAAAAGGGCAGGGTGGTAATATTTGCGGCAGGGACGGGAAATCCCTACTTTACGACCGATACTGCGGCGACCCTTCGCGCTGTCGAAATCAGGGCCGACATCATCATCAAGGCGACCAAGGTGGATGGCGTCTATGACCGCGATCCGGTGTTGGATGCCAATGCCATAAAATATGAAAAGATTACTTATACCGATGTGTTGACAAGAAACCTTAAAGTAATGGATGCAACAGCTATATCCCTGTGCAGGGATAATGGTCTTCCCCTTGTGGTCTTCAATCTCCAGACGGCCGGGAACATCAAGCGGGTCATCTGCGGTGAGGCCGTGGGGACCGTCGTCGGAGGTTGATCTCATGAAGGAATTGATTTTTGAGGAACTGAAGGAGGCGATGGAGAAGGCGATCAGCGCCCTTGAAAAGTCCTTCAGCAAGGTCAGAACGGGAAGGGCATCCCTCTCCCTTCTGGAGGGGATCAGGGTTGAGTATTATGGAACGCCGACACCCCTCAACCAAGTTGCGTCTCTTTCCATTCCCGAAAGTCGGCTGATCGTCATCTCTCCCTGGGACAGCTCGGTTCTTGGCGCAATTGAGAAAGCGATCCAGAAATCGGATCTGGGACTGATGCCCAATAACGACGGGAAACTGATCCGACTTGTCGATTCCCACCCTCACCGAAGAGAGGCGCAGGGAACTGGTCAAGGTTGTGCGGAAGATGGCGGAAGAGTGCAAGGTCAAGCAGCGCAACAGCCGAAGGGACGCCAACGAGCAGCTCAAGGCGCTGAAGAAGGATAATGAGATCTCCGAGGATGAACTCTATGGCTTCCAGGAAGAGGTACAGAAGATGACCGACCGCTCCATCGAGAAGACCGATCAGATCCTGGCGGCCAAGGAGAAAGAGATCATGGAGATCTGAATCAGGTCGGAGGAACCGTCATACAACGGGGAGCCGGCGGCTCCCCGTTTTGTTTCGATCCGCCTTGAAAAATTGCCGCCAATGTGTTACTCGGGGCTCGAAGAGAGTTTTCATCATCCTATAATCTATGCGGTTTACCATGAAAGAAATCGACCCAGAAAGACTTCCGCAGCATATCGCAATCATCATGGACGGGAACGGCCGATGGGCCGAACGGCATGCCATGGGGAGGATCATGGGTCACCGAAAAGGCGCCGATTCCGTGCGGGAGACGGTCAAGACCTGCCGTCGGATCGGGATCCGGTACCTCACCCTTTATGCCTTTTCCATGGAAAACTGGCTCCGCCCCAAGACAGAAGTCCGCGCCCTCCTGAGATTGCTCAAGGAATATCTCGAGAATGAGGCTCAGGAGATGATGGATCAGGATATCCGCCTTGTAGCCATCGGCAACCTGGATTCCCTCGGAGAATCCGTCCACATGACGCTCAAGGAGACAATGGACCGAACGGTCCGCAATCAGGGGATGGTCCTCAACCTGGCCTTGAGTTACGGCGGACGCGATGAGATGGTAGAGGCTGCACGACGAATGGTGAGCGATGGACTTGCCGGAAGAATCACAGCCGCGGAGGTGACAAAGGAGCTCTTTGCCGGTCATCTATCTACTGCCGGACTTCCTGATCCGGACCTGCTGATCAGAACGGGGGGCGAATGCCGCATCAGTAATTTTCTCCTCTGGCAGATGGCATACACCGAATTCTACTTCACCGAGATCCTCTGGCCCGATTTCCGTGAGCGGCATCTCCTGAAGGCGATTGCCGACTACCAGCAGCGCGAGCGGAGGTTCGGGATGACGAGTGAACAGCTTCGGACGTAAGAGAGTCATGAGTCATCGGTGACGGGGCACGAGAACTCTCCCATGACCCTTTGACCCATGACAATGGCCCATGAGGAGAAGAGGTATGAATCCCCATCTGAAGAGATGGATCACCGGGGTGATCGCCGTACCGATCCTCTTTGTGATCATTGCCTATGGGTCGGAGGGGCTGTTTGCACTGCTTATCATGGGTGCAACCCTCCTGGGGATGGGGGAATATAACCGGATGGTTTTCGGTTCGGGGTTCTCGCAGGAGAAGGCCGAGACGCTCGTGGCTGCGCTCCTGATCCTCGTGTCGGCAGCCGCCGGAGATATGGCCCTCCTGGTGAAGATCCTAACTTTTGCCGTCATGACGGTGCTGATGCTCAACCTGCTGCGGATCAGAGGGAAGGGAATGGACATGACCCGCGTAGGCGGGGTGATCCTGGGGATTCTCTATATCCCCCTGCTTATGTCCCACTTCATCTTGACTCGTCAGGCGCCGGCGGGGGCTCGCTGGATATTCCTTATCCTGGTCTTGGCCTTTTCCGGCGATATTGCGGCCTACTACGTCGGGAGAGCCCTGGGAAAGAATAAACTGCTTCCGCAGGTCTCTCCGGGAAAGACCGTGGAAGGAACAATCGGACTCGTTGCGGGCAGTATAGCCGGCTGTCTTGTCTTCAGGCAGCTGTTTCTCCCTCTGCTGCCGGTAGCGCATGCCGTGATCCTGGGGCTGGTGGGGAGCGTCGTCGGCCAACTCGGCGATCTCTGCTGAATCGGCCCTGAAAAGGAGCGCCGGGGTAAAGGACTCCGGCACCCTGCTTCCCGGACACGGAGGAATTCTGGATCGCTTGGACTGTCTCATGTTTATTAGCGCCGTTTGTCTACTATTATCGGGTGCTGATAATTCGATGAAAAGGATTTCCCTTCTCGGTTCTACCGGCTCCATCGGCGTCAGCACACTCGATGTCGTCGCTTCCCATCCGGACGAATTTACCGTGACCGCCCTTGCCGCGGGCCGCAATGTCTCGCTCCTGCAAGCTCAGATCAAGCGTTTCCGGCCGGCTGTCGCAGCGGTAGCCGATGAGGAAGATGCCCGTGATCTCCGTCGTTTCCTGGGACCGAATGCAGCGACTGCCGTTTTCTCGGGGCGGGAAGGGTATCGGGAAGCGGCCGCTGCTGCGGAGGCGGATATGGTCGTTTCCGCCATGGTCGGAGCGGCCGGTCTTCTTCCGACCCTGGACGCAATCGAAGCGGGGAGGGCAATCGCGCTGGCCAATAAAGAGACGCTGGTCATGGCGGGCGGCATCGTGCTCGGGAAAGCGGCTGAAAAGGGCGTGAATATCATTCCCGTCGACAGCGAACACAGTGCAATTTTTCAGTGCCTCCAGGGTCACCGAAGGCAAGATCTCCGCCGGATCATCCTGACGGCGTCCGGGGGACCGTTCCTCCATGCGTCACCGGAGGAGCTGACGGCCGTTACGCCCGCCCAGGCTCTGCAGCATCCCAACTGGATGATGGGCAAGAAGATCACGATCGATTCGGCGACCATGATGAATAAAGGACTGGAAGTGATTGAAGCAGGGTGGCTCTTCGGGGTTTCCGTAGAGGCTATCGATGTCCTGATCCACCCCCAGAGCATCGTTCATTCTCTGGTGGAGTACCGGGATGGCAGTGTGATCGCTCAACTCGGCGTGCCGGACATGAGGGTCCCGATAGCCTACGCCCTGTCGTTTCCACGGCGGCTTCCTCGGGCAGAACCGCTCCTGGATCTCTCCACGGTAGGCGCTCTGGAGTTTTCCAAGCCGGATCTGCAACGATTCCCCGCTCTGAAGCTGGCGTATGCGGCGGCGCAAGCTGGGGGAACGATGCCGGCTGTCATGAACGGGGCGAATGAAGTCGCCGTAGCGGCATTTATCGATCATAAAATAGGCTTCATCGATATCTCCCGCGTGGCTGAAAAGGTCCTTAACCACCATTGTGTGAAGGAAGAGCCGAACATCGACGATATTCTGGACGCCGATCGGTGGGCGAGGGAAGAAGCTGGACACATCATTGAGAGAATAGGAAATTGATGGGGATCAACATCGTATCGGTCGTAATATTGCTCGGAGTCCTGATCTTTGCCCATGAACTCGGCCATTTTCTGATGGCCAAACGCGCGGGCGTCGGCGTCCTGAAATTTTCGCTCGGTTTCGGTCCGAAGATCATCGGGAAAAAAATCGGAGAAACGGAATATCTCCTCTCCCTGATCCCCCTGGGCGGGTACGTGAAACTGCTGGGGGAATCGACCGAGGAGGAGTTGTCGGCAGAGGAGGAAAAAAGGTCCTTTCTCAAGCAGACGGTTCTCAAGCGGATCGGCATCGTGGCCGCGGGCCCGGTCTTTAATATTCTGCTCGCCCTTCTTATCTTCACGGTGGTCAATATGATCGGGCTCCCCGTCCTGACGTCGGAAATCGGGGGTCTGCAGCCCGGTTCCGCCGCCATTGACGCCGGTTTGAAAACCGGCGACACGATCATCGACATCGACGGGATCGCCGTAAAGAAATGGGATGAGATCTCCGAGATCATAAGCGATAGCAAGGGAAGATCACTCGGGATCACCGTCCGCAGGGACGGCTTGCCTCTCGAGGTCAGGGTGACCCCCAGGCGCATGAAAAGCACGAATCTGTTCGGCGAGACGGTAGAAGCATACAAAATCGGCATCAGCCCCTCTCCCCGCACGGTCATCGAGAGGCTCGGTCCGCTCTCCGCCTTCGGGACGGGTATCCAGTCAGACGTGGAGGATCAGCAAACTGACCGTCGTCAGTATCATCAAAATGTTCCAGGGCATCGTTTCACCGAAGACCCTGGGAGGGCCCATCATGATCGCCCAGATCGCCGGAGCCCAGGTCAGGGAAGGGATCGTTCCCTTCATATTGTTCATGGCTCTGCTGAGCATCAATCTGGCCATCCTCAATCTCCTGCCCATTCCGGTTCTGGACGGCGGGCATCTCATGTTCTATCTGATCGAAATGGCAACGGGGCACGAGGTCAGCCTCCGCTGGCGGGAGATGGCCCAGCAGATCGGATTCGTCCTGTTGATTCTCCTGATGATCTTCGTTTTCATGCTGGATATTGAGCGGCTGGACATTAAAATGATAAATGAATTCATCAAGAAATTCACCGGATAGCGATGCTGACCCTCGCTCTGGAATGTGCGACGAAAACCATCGGGATTGCCCTTCTGGATGAGGAGGATGTCCGCGCCGAGATCTATCTTAACTCGGGAAGGCACCATGCGGAGGTCCTCCTTCCGGCCCTCGATCGGCTGTTCCTTCTGACCGGGCTCACCCCGGCGGATGTGGATCTGCTGGCCTGTACGGTCGGTCCCGGTTCATTTACCGGGCTCAGGATCGGGGTGAGCACCGTCAAGGGGCTGGCACTGGCAACGGGAAAACCGGTAGTCGGTGTTTCAACGCTGGAGGTCCTTGCCATGAATGCCATCCCCTCCTCCCGCCTGATCTGCCCGATGCTTGATGCCAGAAAAAATCAGGTTTATACCGGTCTCTACCGGATGGGTCCGGATACCCTTCCTATCGCGGTGAGACCGGAGGAGCTTGCCGATGTTGCTCAGTTCCTGCGGAAGTTGGATCAGGAAGAGATAATTTTTTTGGGGGAAGGTGCGATCCGCCATGAGAAGCTTATTCGCGAAAGCGGGAAAGGCCGGACACTCCTGCTTGAAAGCAGTCAGCAACGGCTCATGGCGTCTGCCGTCGGTTTGATCGGACTAAGGCGATATCGAAGCGGCGACATCGTCGACGCCCTGACCTTAACGCCAAGGTATCTCCGGCTTTCCGAGGCAGAGACGAATGGCAGACCCTGTGCACCGTGTTGCTCCGGTGAACGAGACAAGTGTTGACATCTTGAGCGGAATACGGTAGATGGAGCGCAGAGACGGGTAAGGTTATCGAGGTTACAAAAAAGATCCTGCAGAAGAAAAAACTTCTCGGGAAGGAAAGGATTTTCGCTATTCTGGAGAAGTATCGCCGGGCGGACAAAAGACCGCGCCGGCAACGGACCGGGCGTTACGGCACATTTTAGGGGGGCGGCATTTGCAGAGCGACGAGAATCACCGCAGTTTCATCATTGCAGAAGGGTACCCCTTCATCATCCCCCCGGGGGTGCTGACACTCGTCGCCTTCATTGCGGGATTCACCTGGATCGGCGTTCTGATCCTCCTCGTCACGTGTTTCGTCATCTGGTTCTTCCGCAACCCGGAAAGAACAATGACGGAAAATCCACTTCAGCTCATATCCCCTGCGGACGGGCGGGTGATCGGGATCGAGGAGGCGGCAAACGTTGAGTACCCCGGCCGTTCCTTCCTGAAGATCAGCATTTTCATGAATGTTTTCAATGTCCATGTGAATCGGATCCCCTTCTCCGGACAGGTCCTGTCTGTCAGGTACAAGCCGGGTAAATTCCTCTCCGCCAATCTGGATAAGGCATCGGCGCTCAACGAGCGGAACACCGTCCTGATCAGGACGGATGACGGGAAAGGAGATCATAACCGTGCAGATCGCCGGTTTGATCGCGAGGAGAATCGTCTGTTGGCTGAAAGAAGGGATGAAGGTTACCAAAGGCGAACGATTCGGTCTGATCCGTTTCGGATCACGGGTCGAACTGTTTCTACCGCTCGGCTCGACCCTCCTTGTCAAGATAGGGGACAAGGTCAGGGCGGGAGAGACACCCATAGGAGAGCTGACATGAAGAAGGATCATGCATTCAGGCGAGACCGCATGAAGAAGGGGATCTATGTCCTGCCGAACCTCTTTACCACGGCCAATCTCTTCGCCGGATTCTATTCCGCGATTGCCTCCATGAAGGGGATGTTCGAGATTGCCGCCGTCGCGATCCTCATCGCGGTCGTGCTGGACGGTCTGGACGGACGGATCGCCCGGATAACCCATACGACAAGCAAGTTTGGCGCTGAATATGATTCGTTGTGCGATCTGGTCACGTTCGGTGTTGCGCCGGCGCTCTTGGTCTACAACTGGTCGCTTCTTGCATACGGGAAATGGGGATGGTTGGCGGCGTTTCTGTTTGCCGTCTGCGGCGCGCTTCGTCTGGCCCGATTCAATGTTCAGATCGGGGTGATCGACAGCCGGGTTTTTAACGGCTTGCCAATTCCGGGAGGCGCCGCTGCGGTGGCCACGGGAGTTCTGCTCTTTTACTACCTGGGAGGTGAAGGACGATTTTCCGACCTGTCGGTCATGATCGGCGTGGTCGCGCTATCCCTGTTTATGGTCAGCAGCATCAAATATTACAGCTTCAAGGACCTCAATTTTTTCTCAAGAAAACCGTTCATGTCCTTTGTGCTGATTGTGTTGATCCTGGTGATCGTCGTGGCGGAGCCGCAGATCATGATGTTCACGTTTGCATTCGGTTACAGTCTTTCCGGCCCGGTGTGGGCCCTCTGCAGGGTGGTTCGAAAGCTGTTCGCCGATATGAAGGCAAAAAGGACACAATGCCAGGGTCATATCCTGTAAGGCTCTCCGCAGTCTGAACATAGATCCGGTGCATCCTGAGTGAATCAGAAAAATATTTGATACGTGAGGAGTAACGCATGAAGAACTACCATGTTGCCGTTGTAGGCGCCACGGGGGCCGTGGGCAATGAAATGATCAAGGTTCTCGAACAACGTAATTTCCCGGTCGGGAAGCTGACCCTCCTCGCATCGGAGAGATCGAGGGGGAAGGAACTCGCCTTTCGGGGGAAGCCAATTCCGGTGGAGGTGCTGACCGAAAACTCTTTTCAGGGTGTGGAGATCGGTCTGTTCTCCGCGGGAGGGAGCATCAGCGAGAAGTTTGCCCCCATCGCCGACCGCGCCGGGTGCGTCGTTGTCGATAACACGAGCGCCTTCCGCATGGTGCCGGATGTCCCCCTGGTCGTGCCCGAAGTGAATCCGGAAGCCATTGCGCAGTACAGAAACCGGGGGATTATTGCCAATCCGAACTGCTCCACCATCCAGATGGTTGTCGCCCTGAAGCCGATCCACGATGCGGTTCGGATCAAAAGGATCGTCGTTTCCACGTATCAGGCGGTTTCCGGAACGGGGAAAAAGGCCATCGAGGAGCTCTCCCTGCAGACCCGGGCCCTCCTGAACTCCCAGGAACCGGTTGTCAAGGTCTATCCCCATCAGATCGCCTTCAACTGCCTTCCCCACATCGATGTCTTTCTCGACAACGGCTACACGAAGGAAGAGATGAAGATGGTCAATGAGACCAAGAAGATCATGAACGATCCCGCGATCGCTGTGACGGCAACGACGGTGCGGGTGCCCGTTTTCTACGCGCATTCCGAATCGGTCAACATCGAAACGGAGAAAAAGATCACGGCGGACGAGGTCCGGAAGCTGCTGGCCGCCGCACCCGGGGTAAAGGTGGTCGACAACCCGAGTTTCAAACTCTATCCGCTGGCGATTGACGCAGCAGGAGGGGATGATACCCTGGTCGGGAGGATCCGGGAAGACGAATCCATCCCGAACGGCATCAATATGTGGATAGTGGCGGACAACATCCGGAAAGGCGCCGCGCTCAACGCCGTTCAGATCGCAGAAATCCTGATCCGAAAATATCTATGAGGATCATCGGAGGCGAGGCCAAAGGAAGGCGGATCCATCTCCCGAAGGGATGCCGCATCAGGCCCACCGCCGACCGGGTAAAGGAATCGCTGTTCGACATGCTGTATCCTGTCGGGGGGGCCACTTTCCTCGATTTGTTCGCCGGATGCGGAAATTGCGGACTCGAAGCCCTCAGCCGAGGGGCACGATATGCGGTATTCATCGAGAAAGAGCCTCGCCTTGCCGATGTCATCCGGGAAAACCTCCGCCTGCTTGGGTTCGAGGGCCGGGCGGAAGTCATCGCCGCGGATGCGGAGCAGGGAATAAGGCGTCTGGCAAAAAGGGCGGAGCGCTTTGATATCCTGTTTGCCGATCCCCCCTATGAAGAAGGTTTCCTTCCGGAGATCTTGAGATGGCTGGAAGGGACTGAACTCCTTGCCGAGAACGGTATCATCGTTCTGCAACATTCGGTACGGGAAGCGCTGGAAGGTTCATGCGTGCAGGCGATGGCGGTGGCTGATCAGAGGCGGTACGGCGACACGATGCTCTCTTTTCTCAAAAAACTCGCAGAGGTGGAAAACCCATGAAGAAAATCGCGGTATACCCCGGTTCGTTCGATCCGATTACGAATGGTCACGTGGACATCATCAAACGGGGACTCAGGATGTTTGATGAACTGATCATTCTGATCGCGTACAATCGGAGTAAGAAGGCGCTCTTTTCCGTAGAGGAGAGGCGGGAGATGATCCAGGAGGTGATCAAGGACTGCAAGAATGTCCGTGTCGACTGTTCCGATGGCCTCCTGGTCGACTTCGTGAGGGATGCGGGAGCCAATGTGATTCTCCGGGGGCTTCGCGCCCTTTCCGATTTCGAGTATGAATTTCAGCTTGCCCTCATCAATCGAAGATTGAATAGGGAAATCGAGACCGTATTTCTTATGACCGGTTACAAATGGTTTTATACCAGCTCCACCATTATCAATGAGGCGGCCAGCCTTGGCGGTTCCGTCAAGGGACTGGTGCCGGAGATTGTGAATTTGAAACTCACCGAAAAATTCATCAGCAAAAGAGAAAGACCATGAAATTAGCCGCACGAGTATCGCTCATCAAACCATCGCCGACGCTGACCATTCAGGCCAAAGCCAATGCCCTGAAGGCGGCAGGACGGGACATCATCGGTTTCGGCGCCGGGGAACCCGATTTCGATACGCCCCAAAACATCAAGATGGCAGCCGTCCGGGCCATCGAAGCGGGTTTTACCAAATACACCCCCGTGGGCGGCATCGATGAACTGAAGGATGCGGTGATTGCCAAGCTTCAGAGAGACAATCGACTCACCTACAAAAGGTCGGAGGTAGTCATCTCCTGCGGCGCCAAACATTCGCTCTTCAATATCTGCCAGGTCCTGTTCGAAGAAGGGGATGAGGTCCTGATCCCTTCTCCCTACTGGGTTTCCTATACCGATATCGTCTACCTGAGCGGCGCGCAGCCGGTGGTGATCAAGACCGCCGTCGGCAATGGTTTCAAGCTGCAGCCGTCGCAGCTCGAAGCGGCCATCACACCGCGGACCCGGGCGATCATCATCAGCTATCCCTCGAACCCCGCGGGCGTTTCCTACACCCTGCAGGAACTGGAGGCCCTCGCCGAGGTGATTGTCCGGAAGGGGATCATGGTCATCTCGGACGACATCTATGAGAAGATCATCTATGACGACCAGCCGTTCTATACCCTGGCCTCGCTCGGGGAAGAGCTGAAGCGGCTCTCCATCGTCGTCAACGGGGTTTCCAAGACCTACTCCATGACGGGATGGCGGATCGGATATGCCGCCGGCGCCGAAGAGATCATCGCCGCCATGACGAAGTATCAGAGCCAGAACACCTCCAATCCCACCTCCATTGCCCAGAAAGCGGCGGTAGAGGCCCTGAACGGTCCTCAGGAGAGTGTTGAGATGATGCGGCGGGAATTCCAGAAGAGACGGGATGTCGTTATGGAGACGGCTCAACGCCATTCCCGGCGTGACCTGCCTGAGGCCGCAGGGGGCCTTTTATGTGTTTCCCAATGTCGGCTCTTACTACGGCCGTTCGTTCGGAGGCAAGACCATAACGAATTCGGCGGAGATGGCAACCTACCTGCTCGACGAATCCAACGTGGCCCTCGTCCCCGGGGGGGATTTCGGACATGACGATCATATCCGCCTCTCCTATGCCACCTCGATGGGGCAGATTGAAAAGGGAATGAAGCGGATACGGGAAGCGCTCCTGAAGCTGCGCTGATCATAAAACGATGGGGGAGCCGGGCGGCACGGAAGATTCCGGTGCACACGGGGCAGGAGACCGAAACGGATAATTCCCCCCCGGGACAACCATCTGAGGACGAAGAATATGGGCGGTATCTTTGGTGTCGTATCCGGCGAGAATTGCGCAAAAACCCTCTTTTACGGAATGGATTATCATTCCCATCTCGGGACGGAGAACGCAGGGCTGGCGGTTCTCGGGCCGGGCGGATTCTGCAACACGATCCACCGGATCAGCCAGACGCAGTTCAAATCCCGGTTTGTCGATGATTACCAGACGATGAACGGCGCCATGGGCATCGGCGCCATCGACGACGAATCCCCCCAACCGCTGATCATCCGTTCGAAATTCGGGACGTATGCCCTGGCTGCAACCGGCCTCATCACCAACAAGGACGACCTGACGCGAAACCTCCTGCGTGAGGGCGCCTCCTTCAGCGAAATGGCGGACGGAGGGGTGAACAGCGTGGAGCTCGTCGCCCAGTTGATCAATCGGGGCGAGAATATCGTTGACGGGATCGTCCGGATGCAACAGGCCATTGAGGGATCGGTCTGCCTGCTTCTGATGACGCGGGAGGGGATTTATGCGGCCCGCGACCGGTACGGCCGGTTCCCCCTGGTTATCGGACGGGAGATTCGGCGCGATGATTCCCCGCCGGGCTACGCGGCGGCTACCGAATCCAGTTCGTTCCTCAATCTGGGGTATGAGCAGATTCGGTCTCTCGAACCGGGAGAGATCGTCCGTCTCGACGGGCGGGGAATCCGTGACGAACAACCGGCCGGCCCGGTAAAGCAGGTCTGCGCTTTCCTCTGGATCTATACGGGATATCCGGCCTCGGTCTATGAAGGGATCAGCGTGGAGAATGCCCGGGAGCGGTGCGGCCAGGCCATGGCCCGGGCGGACGATGTCGAGGCGGACTTCGTGACCGGCGTCCCCGATTCCGGCGTCGGCCATGCAATCGGGTACGCCATGGCCTCGGGTCTCCCGTTCCGCAGACCCCTGGTCAAGTATACGCCGGGTTACGGGAGGAGCTACACACCCCCTTCCCAGGAGATCCGGGACCTCGTGGCCACCATGAAGCTCAGCGCGGTCCGGGATGTCATCATGGGCAACCGGATGGTGGTCTGCGAGGATTCAATCGTCCGGGGGACGCAGCTGAAGAATTACACGATCCGGAAACTCTGGGACAACGGGGCGAAGGAGATCCACATCCGGCCGGCCTGTCCGCCGCTGATGTTTCCCTGCCGGTACGCCTCTTCCACACGGTCCGCGTCCGAGTTGGCATCCCACCGGGCGATCCGCGATCTGGAGGGGGGAAAGGGAGAACACGCACAGGAGTATCTGGATCATCATTCGAAAAAGTACCGCAACATGATCGAGTGGATCCGGCGTGATCTGGATGTAACCTCTCTCCAATATCTGCATATCGATGAGATGATTGCCGCCATCGGCCTGCCCGAGGAGCAGTTGTGCCTCGCCTGCTGGCGCGGCCGGTAGGAGCTGCAGGAAGGGGATTCGAGAAACTGCACCTTCTGCGTAGTGCGCGTTCCCCCGTGCACGGCACTTCCCCTCAAAACCGGCCTGTCAACGGGGAAATTACCCATTGATTGCCCGTATCCCTTCATGTTATAGATTTACTACCAGTCCATCTTCCGCGTGCCTGTATCATCAGGGTGATAGAAGACCCGCAGGGAAAGGGTATTCTTTTGAATCCGGCCATCCGAAGAAAAAAAACAAAACCCGTCTATCTGGGAGGGGTTCAGATCGGCGGCGATGCGCCCGTGGCAGTCCAATCCATGACCTCCTCCGACACGCGCGATATCAAGGCCACCCTCGAACAGATCCGGGAGTTGGAGGATGCCGGCTGTGAAATCGTCCGCGTTGCCGTTCCCGATGAAGCGGCGGCGGCCGCCATCCGGGAGATCAAAGCCCGGATTCATATCCCTCTGATCGCCGACATCCATTTCCGTCATCAGCTTGCCCTCACGGCCATGCAAAACGGTGCGGATGGAATCCGGATAAATCCCGGCAATATATCCCCGGAAGGAATCCGTCAGATCGTCAGGATGGCCAAGACGAACGGCAAGGTGATCCGGATCGGGATCAATGCCGGATCCCTCGATAAGGAGACCGCCGCCCGCCATGGGGGAGCGACCCCGGGCGCACTGGTCGCAAGCGCCCTCGATACCATCCGTATCCTGGAAGAGATGGGCTTCGACGCCATCAAACTCTCCCTGAAATCCTCCGATGTAGCGACCACCATCGAGGCGTACCGACTCGTCTCCGAGAAAACGGATTATCCCCTGCATCTCGGTGTTACCGAGGCGGGCACCCTCGTCCAGGCGGCCATCAAATCCGCGATCGGGATCGGGACGCTCCTGTATGACGGTATCGGCGACACGATACGGGTCTCCGTCACCGGCCACCCCGTCCAGGAGATGGGCGTGGCGTATGGGATACTCCGGGCGCTGAATATCAGGATGGTCGGCCCGGATATCATCTCCTGTCCGACCTGCGGACGCTGCGAAATCGATCTTGCCGGACTGGCCGAGCAGGTGGAGAGGGAGCTCGGGGGGATGAAGAACCATCTGAAGATCGCCCTTATGGGTTGCGTCGTCAACGGCCCCGGTGAGGCGGCAGAGGCGGATATCGGCATCGCAGGCGGACGGGGAGGGGGGATACTCTTCAAGAAGGGCAAGATCGTCAGAAAGATCCGCGAGGAGGAATTCCTTCCGGTGCTGCTGGAAGAGATCGGGATGATGACGGCCGGTGCCGATCCTGCAAACGAGTGATCACCGAAGAGCGTTGTTGTGTCCCGATATGGTGTGAAACGCACCCGTTTTACAGGCTGTTCAAAAATACTTAGATGCAAGGCGCGCAAAAAACCGAAGAGCGAGGCGTATACGGATATACGTAGAGCGATGAGGTTTGCAGCGCAACGCCGCAGATGAGCGTTTTTCAGCAGCATGCTAATGATATCAAGGAGGATCAATGCGTTATTCAGAGATGTTCCTGCCCACGGGACGGGAGGTCCCGTCCGATGCGGAACTGATAAGCCACCAGCTCATGATCAGGGCGGGCATGATACGAAAATTGACCGGGGGCGTCTATTCCTATCTGCCCTTCGGCTACCGGGCGATCCGCAGGGTTGAACAGATCGTCCGGGAGGAGATGAACCGGGCGGGCGCCCAGGAGGTCTTCCTGCCGATGGTGCAACCGGCGGAGCTCTGGCAGGAGTCGGGCCGCTGGGTCCATTACGGCAAGGAACTGCTTCGCTTCCGCGATCGCCATGACCGGGAGTGCTGTCTCGGGCCGACCCATGAGGAGGTGATCACCGACCTGGTGCGCAACGAGATCAAAACGTACCGGCAGCTTCCGCGGAATCTCTACCAGATCCAGACGAAATTCCGCGACGAGATCCGCCCCCGTTTCGGGGTGATGCGCTGCCGGGAATTCGGCATGAAGGACGCGTACAGTTTCGACGCGGATGAGGCGGGCGCCGAGATCAGTTACCGCAAGATGTTCGAGGCCTACAAGCGGATCTTCACCCGGTGCGGGCTGGACTTCCGGCCGGTGGAGGCCGATTCGGGAAGCATCGGGGGAAGTTATTCCCATGAGTTCATGGTGATGGCGGATTCCGGCGAGGACGCGATTGCCTTCTGCGGCGCCTGTCAGTATGCGGCGAATCTGGAGAAGGCCGAGATCGCAAAGCCGGCGGAGAAAAAAGAGACCGATCCGCCCGCTCCCGCTGGAGGAGGTCCACACGCCGGGGGTGAAGACCATCGAAGATGTCTGCGCCTTTCTGAAGGTGAAACCGGAAGAGGTCGTCAAGACGCTGATCTACTCGGCGGACGGCGTTCCGGTGGCGGTGCTGATCCGCGGGGACCAGGAGGTCAACGAGATCAAGGTGAAAAACCGTCTCGGGTGCGACCTCCTGGAGCTGGCTCAGGATGATCTGATCCTTAAAGCGACCGGCTCGCCCCGCGGCTTTGCCGGCGCCGTCGGCATCACCACCCGCATCATCGCCGATTATTCCCTCATGGGCATCGCCAATTGCGTCATGGGGGCGAACCGTGAAGACTATCACCTCATCCACGTGAACCCCGGAAGGGATTTCCCGATTCCCGAATATGCCGATCTCCGGGTGATCCGGGAAACCGATCCCTGTCCGCGATGCGGGAAGGAGATCCGTATTGCCCGCGGCATCGAGGTCGGCCATGTGTTCAAGCTGGGGACCAAGTACAGCAAGGCGATGAAGGCCGTCTTTCTCGATCGAGAACGGCAAGGAACAGACTCATGATCATGGGATGCTACGGCATCGGCATCGGCAGGACGGTCGCCGCGGCCATCGAACAGAATCACGATGCGGACGGGATCGTCTGGCCCCTGCCGCTGGCCCCCTATCAGGTGATCATCACCCCGGTGAACGTGAACGAAAAGAGCCTCTCCGATGCGGCGGAGAGCATCTACCGCACCCTTGCGGAACGGGGGGTGGATGTCATTCTGGATGACCGGGATGAACGGGCGGGCGTCAAATTCAAGGATGCCGATCTCATCGGCATCCCTTATCGAATTACGGTCGGTCCGAAAAAACTGGCCGAAGGGCAGGTGGAGATCAAGTCCCGGCGGTCCGGAGAGGTCACGACCCTGCCGGTTGCCGAGATCGAGACGTTTATCATGGCCAGGATTCGCGAAGGAATGTAGAAACCATGCTCCGCATCAACGACATCCTCGACAAGGCTCAATCCTATCTGCCCGCTTCCGCCCTGGAGATGATCGAAAAGGCGTACATATTTTCCGCCTCCGTCCATCAGGGCCAGATACGTCTCTCGGGCGAGCCGTACCTGACCCATCCGATGGAGGTGTGCGGGATCCTGGCCGATATGAAGCTCGATGCAGCCACCCTCGTGACCGGTCTTCTCCACGATACCGTCGAGGATACGCTGGCCACCCAGGAACAGATCGAGGAGGCCTTCGGAAAGGAGGTGGCCGTTCTCGTCGACGGACTGACCAAGATCAGCAAGATCACCCTCGGAAACCAGGAAGAACGACAGGCGGAAAATTTCCGGAAAATGATCCTCGCCATGTCGTCCGATATCCGGATTCTCCTCGTACGCCTGGCGGACCGCATCCACAACATGCGAACCCTGGAATTCCAGACGCCGGAGAGGCAGGTCTACATCTCCAAGGAGACCCTGGAGCTCTACGCGCCCCTTGCCAACCGCCTGGGGATCAACTGGATGAAGACGGAACTGGAGGACCTCGCCTTCCGGTATCTGGACTTCGATGCCTATAATGAACTGGCCAGGCGGGTGGTGAAAAAGAAGCAGAAGCGCGAGGAGTACGCGGAAGAGGTGCGCGGGATCATCCACCGGGAGATGGAAAGCCTCGGCATTCCGGTCGAGGTGGAAGGGAGGGCCAAACATTTTTACAGCATCTATAAAAAGATGAAGGAGCAGCAGATCAATTTCGATGAGGTATATGATCTTACGGCGTTTCGGGTAATCCTCGACTCGGACAAGGAGAAGGACTGCTACGAAGCGCTGAGCGTCGTCCACGCGCTCTGGAAGCCGGTTCCCGGGCGGTTCAAGGATTATATCGCGATGCCGAAAGCGAACCACTACCAATCCCTCCATACGACGGTGATCGGCCCCTACGGGGAGCGGGTCGAGATCCAGATCCGCACCCGGGCGATGCACGAATGGGCTGAGGAAGGCATCGCCTCACACTGGCGCTATAAAGAGGGCCGCGCCTTTTCCGACACGGATGATGATCAGATCAAGAAGCTTCGGGACCTGCTCGATGCGCAGCAGGAGATCGAGAACCCGCGCGAGTTCATGTCGAACCTGAAAGTGGCCCTTTTCCCGGAGGAAGTCTATGTGTTCACCCCGGACGGAGATGTGAGGTCCTTTCCCAAAGGGGCGACCCCCATCGATTTTGCCTACAGCATCCACACGGATATCGGCAACAAGTGTATCGGCGCCAAAGTGAACCGGAGCATCGTACCGCTGAAATATCAGCTCAAGAACGGGGATACGATTGAGATCATCACCCAGGCGGGACACCACCCGAGCAAGGACTGGTTGAAGTTTGTCGTCACCTCCCGCGCGATGGCAAAGATCCGCAACTGGGTAAAGACCGAGGAGCGCAAGAAGAGCATCGCCCTCGGGAAGGACCTCCTGGAGAAAGAATTCCGGAAAAATCACCTCAACTTCGGCAAGTTTGCAAAAACCAAGGAAATGGAAGAGATGCTGGCCGAATGTCATGTCGATTCCATCGAAGACCTGATGGCGGTCGTCGGATACGGGCGGGTCTCTCCGAAACATGTCGTCCACCACTTTCTTCCCGAGGAAGAAGTCAAGAAAGAGGAGACCGGAGAGAGGGCGAGGAAGAAGGATGCAGCGGCGGCGCATGTCGGCGTCTCCCTCACCGGGATCGACGATATCATGGTCCGGTATGCCAAGTGCTGCGATCCGATCCCCGGGGATGAGATCGTCGGTTATATCTCCCGAGGCCGGGGGGTTGTCGTGCATACCGCCAATTGCATCCATGTCCGGGATATGGATTCCGAGCGGTTGGTTGATGTCCACTGGGACATCCGCGAAAAACGGGAGTATCAGGTCCTGATGCGGATAATCTGCAACGACAAGAAGGGGATTCTGGCCGACATCAGCGCCGCCATCTCCCTGATGGACGTGAACATCACCCATGCGGAGACGAATACCGACACCGACGGGAAGGCCACGTGCGATTTTACGGTCAACGTGAATGACCTCGATCAGTTCAATCGCGTCGTTGCGGCGGTCAGAAAGGTGCGCGGGGTCGTTTCCGTGCAGAGACTCTGGCGCTCTTGAGGAATCGCTACGTCCGGCCCGATGATATGAATCCGCCCGTGAGCGCATTCCCCGCGGCTTGCAGCGGGGTAAGCGAGCATAAACGGAATGGTTTATTCCTCTAAAGGATCGAAGATTTTCCGCAGCTTACGGAGAATCTTCAATTGACAGCCGGCGGCTGTTTGCTGTATGAAGCACAGACCTTGGAAAGAGTCGACCGGAAAGGAAGAAATGCTGTTCATGAATAGCCAGATGGTGAGAATTGAGATTGTTGCCTTGGCACTGCTGATCGCATGCGTTGTTCCCGTAATGGGGGAAGGCGCCCAGCGAAACCGATACACGGTGCTGATCGATCCGGCGCATGGGGGAGAGGATTCGGGCGTGGTTTCCGATCAGCTCAGGGAAAAAGACCTGACCATGAACATTGCCCTTCTGATTCGACAGGAAGCGCAAAAAGGAGAGAACCTTCAGGTCCAGTTGACCCGTTCCGCGGATAGGACCATGACGGTCGCGGAGAGGATCAAAGCGGCCGGCGCATTGAAGCCCGATTGCCTGATCAGCCTGCATATCAACGCGGGTTTTGGGAAAAAAGCGACCGGCTATGAGGTATACTTCCCAGGGTTCAGACAGAACCTCTCGCCGGGAGGGGAATCCGCACCTATTCTCAAGGATATGGTAAAAAACAGATCCCTCAACGATTCCGTACGACTCGCCCAGCACATCCAGGCCGGTATCGAGACCGTCTTCCCCCGCAAGGGACGGGGACTGAGGGATGCGCCCAGCCCGCTCCTGGACGGATTGACCATGCCGGGGCTGATTGTAGAGCTGGGTTTTGCGACAAATCCGGAGGAACGCAAACGGTTGACCTCGGAAGAGACGCAACGGGCCATCGCCCGCGCCCTGGTCAAAGGTCTCCGGGACTATTTCGCAAAGACGCCGTAGAAGAGGAATGCAGACAATGAGAGACGGCGGCAGACAGTGGAATCGATTGCGGGATTTTCGCATCACCAGAGATTTTCTGCAATTTT
The DNA here is from genome assembly GCA_963817385.1 of uncultured delta proteobacterium. Classification (GTDB taxonomy): domain Bacteria; phylum Desulfobacterota; class Syntrophia; order Syntrophales; family UBA5619; genus JAKAFS01. The sequence continues at coordinate 4,880 of CAWFOM010000008.1, read as the reverse complement.
CGGATGGGTCCGTGCTGGTGGAGATGGGCCGTACCCGGGTGATCTGTGCGGCGACGCTGGAAGATAAGGTCCCCCCGTTTCTCAAGAATTCGGGGAGGGGCTGGCTGACGGCGGAATACGCGATGCTTCCCGCCTCAACCCAGAAAAGATCCCCCCGCGAATCGACCAGCGGGAAGATCGGGGGGAGGACCCATGAGATTCAGCGCCTGATCGGCCGCTCCCTTCGGGCCGTGACCGATCTTCACGCCTTCGGCGAGCGGACGATCACGATCGATTGCGACGTCATTCAGGCCGACGGCGGTACCCGGACCGCGGCCATCACCGGGGCGTTTGTCGCCCTTGTCGATCTCTTTCGACGCCTGAAGGATCGGGGGGTGGTGAGTGCGATTCCCGTAACGGATTATGTCTCCGCCGTCAGCGTCGGTGTTGTGGACGGGCAGCTCCTGCTCGATCTCGACTACGCGGAGGATTCAGGCGCCGAAGTGGACATGAATGTCGTGATGACCGGCAAGGGGCTCTTCATCGAGGTCCAGGGAACCGCGGAGGCCAGGCCGTTCGACCGCGATCGACTCAACGCCATGACGGAGCTGGCCGCTGCCGGCATTGACGAACTGACGCGGAGGCAGAGGGAGATCCTCGGGGGGCTGGACTGAAAACGATCGTATTCGCCTCACGCAACCGGGGAAAGATTCGAGAGATCCAGGCGATGCTGGCGGGAAGCGGGTTCACCCTCAAGACACTGGACGATTATCCGGATCTTCCCGAGATCGCCGAAGACGGATGCTCTTTCCTGGAAAATGCTCTCAAAAAGGCAAGGACGATTGCGGAGCTGACCGGCGAGATCTGCCTCGCCGACGATTCGGGGCTGGAGGTTGCGGCCCTCGGCGGGGCCCCCGGAATCTACTCCTCCCGGTATGCCGGAGACGGCGCGGGGGACGCAGAGAACATCCGGAAGCTCCTCGATGAGCTCAAGGGTGTTCCCCCCGCCGAGCGGGACGCCGCCTTCCGGTGCGTCCTCGTCGTCTATCGGCCCGACGGGCGGTGCGACTCGTTCGAAGGCCGGTGGGCGGGGCGGATTGCAGAGGCGCCGGCAGGGAAGGGCGGATTCGGCTATGATCCGGTCTTTTTTCTGCCGGAGCAGGGCGTTACGGTGGCTGAACTCCCGTCCGAGATCAAAAACCGGATCAGCCATCGGGCAGAGGCGTTTGCAAAACTGAACGTCTGGCTTCAGAAGGGAATTGAGGAAAACGGGGCGTAGCGCAGCCCGGTAGCGCGCCTGCTTTGGGAGCAGGATGTCGAGTGTTCAAATCACTCCGCCCCGACCATTTATATCAATAAGTTGTAAGGGTGTGACTCAGACGGTTCCAACAAAAAGGTTAGGATACCGCGACATTCTTTTATTCAGGTGCAGCGATATTATTAGGTCTTTGCCGGTGTTAAATTTGTGTCGTCACCTGATTCGCATCCATCTGCGGATGATTCTTCTTTTTTCGGTAAGAGACCTTCTAAGTACGATTTCATTACTTCCTCCCCGTTGGAAAGAGCTTCATTCCATATTTGATCTGGCTCACCAACTACATCTTTCCAAGAATAATTCTTGAACTTCCATTGTATATCTGCAAGTTCAGGTTTCCTTTCAGTCCAGCCTTTCTCAGATAAACGAACAATTGCAGATAAGACAACTACATCCATTAGTGAATGCACGATACCGATATATAGAATAAAACTTTTAAGAGAGGGGTGATTTATAGGCTCAAAGTGCACCTCAAATACTTCAAAGGGTAACGGCTGAGTGGTTTCCAGATAGCCTGGTCGAGATCGGGTTTCGACTACATAGTCATCGTCACTTTTACGCTTTTGTAAACTTAATAATCCGCTCCGTTCAAGAGCTGCCATAGGGTCTTTGTCTACTTTTACAAGATATTTCTCATTAACTACGTTCACAAAGTATTTTTTAGCCCAGCCTTGTTCTTTTGCGAATTCAGCGACCGCTCTTCCTTTGGGTAGTGTGGTCAATTTGCCACCCAATGTCAGCTGCTTAGTGTAAAAGCGAGCAACCATTGGTTCTATAATGGGAACTGCTTCAAGGGATTGACAAGCCTTTTCAATTGCCTTTGAAGCATCACCCGCCGATACATACATCGCATCCATCCGTGCGATTTCGGCTACGATAAGATCGACCGTTGTATCACTAGGGGTTGGTACCCGTGATGACTTTGATCGTTCTAAATTTAGCTGTCTCATATCTGGTGTAACAACAGTAAATGCCTCTAATCCAGATCCTTGCGAGATAAAGAATGGAGTTTGCTCGGGCGATCCAACAAATGAGTCTACGAGCGCGGCTTGAATGTCGCGATATAACACGGTACCATCATTTTTATAAAGTGCTGCTTCTATCCATTTTGTTGTAAATACGCTAGCTTCAGCAGTCGCATACGAAGATTGATCTTGCCTGCTAGTGTAGTGTTACAATAATATCTTTACAATGGGCAACGTTTGTGCTATAAATGGCTTCATGTGGAAGCCAGCCGAAAAACTGTCGATGACGGAAGAGCAGCGAACGACCCTGAATGCCTGGGTGGGGGCCAAAACCAGTCCCCAGCGGACCGTGCTGCGAGCACGCATTTGCCTGTTGGCTGCGGATGGTTTGCCCAACAGGACCATTGCCAAAAGCCTGAAGACCAGTCGTCCGACGGTCGTGCAATGGCGCACGCGGTTTGAGGAACGGGGTCCAGAGGGACTGGCGGAAGATGCGCCCCACGGCCTGAGTTCCCGCTCTCTGTCTGCTGAAAAGATCAAGGCGATTGTGGAGGCCACTCTGCACACGACGCCCCCGGATGCGACTCACTGGTCCACGCGGGCGATGGGCCAGGCCATGGGAGTCAGCAACGCCACAATTTCTCGTATTTGGGATGCACACGGGTTGCAGCCGCACCGCGTGGAAGGGTTCAAGCTCTCCAAGGACAAACGGTTTGTTGAAAAGTTGACGGATGTGGTGGGAGTATACCTGAACCCACCGGACAAGGCCGTCGTTCTGTGTGTGGATGAGAAGTCGCAGATACAGGCGCTGGACCGGACGCAACCCGGCCTGCCGATGAAGAAAGGTCGCTGCGGGACGATGACGCACGATTACACGACCAGTTTGTAATCGTGCGTCAGTCCCGCAGCGACCTTTCATCGGCAGGCCGGGTTGCGTCCCGTGCAGCGCCTGTCCTGTCCGACTCTCATCCACACACAGAACGACGGCCCGGTGGGTTAGTACTCCCACCACATCGGTCAACTTTCAACAAACCGTTTGTCCTTGGAGAGCTTGAACCCTTCCACGCGGTGCGGCTTGCGACCCGTGTGCATCCAATACGAGAAATTGTGGCGTTGCTGACTCCCATGGCCTGGCCCATCGCACGGTGGACCAGTGAGTCGCATCCCGGGGCGCGGCGGAGTCGCCTCCACAATGGCCTTGAACAAGGCCGTGGGGCGCATCTTCCGCCAGTCCCTCTGGAGCCCGTTCCTCAACCGCATCACGACCGTCGGACGACTGGTCTTCAGGCTTTTGGCAATGGTCTTGTTCGGCAAGCATCCCGCAGCCAACAGGCAAATGCGTGCTCGCAGCACAGTCCGCTGGGGACTGGCCCCCAGCTCCAGGCATTCAGGGTCGTTCGCTGCTCTTCCGTCATCGACAGTTTTTCGGCTGGCTTCCACATGAAGCCATTTATAGCACAAACGTTGCCCATTGTAGAGATAAATTGTAACACTACACTAGCAGGCAAGATCAATCTTGGTATGAACATCCTGAAGCTAGCGTATTTACAACAAAATGGATAGAAAGCAGCATTTTATAAAAATGATGGTACCGTGTTATATCGCGACATTCAAGCCGCGCTCGTGACTCATTTGTTGTGGCCCAAGCAAACTCCGACTTTATCTCGCAAGGATCTGGATTAGAGGCGGATTTTACTGTTGTTACACCAGATATGAGACAGCTAAATTTAGAACGATCAAAGTCATCACGGATTCGACCCCTAGTGATACAACGGTCGATCTTATCGTAGCCGAAATCGCACGGATGGATGCGATGTATGTATGGGCGTAATGCTCAAAGGCAATTGAAAAGGCTTGTCAATCCCTTGAAGCAGTTCCCATTATAGAACCAATGGTTGCTCGCTTTTACACTAAGCAGCTGACATTGGGTGGCAAATTGACCACACTACCCGAAGGGCAGGCGGTCGCTGAATTCGCAAAAGAACAAGGCTGGGCTAAAAATACTTTGTGAACGTAGTTAATGAGAAATATCTTGTAAAAGTAGACAAAGACCCCTATGGCAGCTTTATTTTGAACGGAGCGGATTATTAAGTTTCAAAAGCGTAAAAGTGACAATTAGCTATGTAGTCGAAACCCGATCTCGACCAGGCTATCTGGAAACCACTCAGCCGTTACCCTTTGAAGTATTTGAGGTGCACTTTGAGCCTATAAATCACCCCTCTTAAAAGTTTTATTCTATATTTCGGTATCGTGCATTCACTAATGGATGTAGTTGTCTTATCTGCAATTGTTCGTTTATCTGAGAAAAGCAACTGAAAGGAAACCTGAACTTGCAGATATACAATGGAAGTTCAATTATTCTTGGAAAGATGTAGTTGGTGAGCCAGATCAAATATGGAATGAAGCTCTTTTCGGGGAGGAAGTAATGAAATCGTACTTAGAAGGTCTCTTACCGAAAAAGAAGAGGATCCATCCGCAGATGGATGCGAATCAGGTGACGACACAAATTTAACACCGGCAAAGACCTAATCATGTCGCTACACCTGAAAAATGAATGTCGCGGTATCCTAACCTTTTTGTTGGAACCGTCTGAGTCACACCCTTACAACTTATTGATATAA
>CAWFOM010000007.1:0-113839 GCA_963817385.1 uncultured delta proteobacterium | reverse complement strand
GGGTCGGCAACACCATTCTGCCACAGCATTCTGCCACCATGAGTGGAAATCCGGTCATCACCGCGGATGTCGCCTTCCGGATCAGGCCATACAGGGGGGCGGTTCGTTCGGTCGGGAAATGAGGGGTCCTTAGAGGAGCAGGCAGGGTCAGAAATGACTCTGTCTTTTCGCCCATCTTGTGTCAAACGGTAATTTCTTTCAACACGTCCGGCCGTAAATCACCGATCCTGATCAATGTTTTTTGCCGCTCGGGACGGTTCGCGCCCCCCCTGTTCCCGACAGCGGCCTTATTTTTCCTTGATATCCCCCATATTTTTCTGTATCGTCTTTGGCAAGAATCATCCTGAAATCGTTAGCCTTTAACCGCTGTCTCGATACGCATTCGCTCTCGCCCGCTGTCGCCGCACCCCTTGGGGTCGGAATGATCGCACATCAACGGCAAATGGGGACTAACCGGTCTGCTCAATTCAAATAGTAAAAAACATAAGGAGGAAAATGCCATGGATGAACCTACGATTTTGGATAAGGCGTTTCATGTGATCATGAAGCGCATGGTGGAAACCGGCCAGGCGCCGTTTTATACGGAACTGGCATCATCTCTCGGTCTCGCCGTCGAAGAGGGAAGAAAGACCCTTCACGACCTTTTCAGCTCAGGCATCCCGGGATGGCTGTATCCACGGACCGACCACATCGTCTCCTTTGCGCCCTTCAACAACCTCCCCACCCATTACCGCATCACCATCGACGGCCGGCAGCAATGGTTCGGCCAGTGAGGATTCGAATCGCTGGCGGTCTGCTGGCTCTTCCCGGGTAAAACGGTAACGGTGGATTTCCCCTGTCTGGACTGTGGCGAACCTCTTCAAGTCGTGCTCCGGGACGGCCGGATCCTGAATGAAGAGGCCTCCGGATACATGGCCTATGTGGCCGTTCCGTTCTGGAAATGGTTTGAAGACATCGGATATGCCTGAGCGGCTATGAACCTCTTCCGGTCGGAAGGGCATGTTCGCAATTGGGCCTCCTTCGCCGAAGGCAGCGATGAAGGCATTACGCCGCTCCCCGATATGATGCGGCTTTTCTCGGGACCCTACTTCAAACGGCGTCTGGATCAGGATTATGTCTCGCACATGGTCGAGTACGCCCGTGAGATGGGCCAAACCATGAAGGAGATCGGCAAAACCGGTCCGTTCTGGAGACGGCAGAAAAAGTGACCGTATGGTTTTTATGGAAGACACCCTGGAAGTCCCGGGTATCGCTGAAATCATCGAGAGGGCAATGGCCTTAAAGTTCTTCGCAGTATCTTCCGAAAGAATTGGAGGCATCCATTGCCAAGAAAAGCCGCAACGCGGCTGCTACCGGAAACCAAAAACAGGCAGGAGGACGCGATGAAAGAGTTTACCCGTAGAGACATGATGAAGCTCACGGCCGGCACCGGGCTTGCGGCGCTCACGGCCCCCCTCTCCGGCTGCGGCACCTCTTCCTCTTCCGCAACGGAACCCGTTGTGCTTCGGGTTCCCTTCGGCCCTACCCCGGTGAAGCAGATGGGGCAGACCGTCTATGGATACGAGCTGTACATCGGCAAGACCCTTTCGCTCGGTCTTTCCGTATCGAAAGTCGAGATCCTCGCGGACGGAGACGCTTGTCAAGACCTATGAGGGAACGGAGCTCTCCGAATGCCTGATTAAAAAGGTCGATCCCTTTTCGGCCGAGGAGGCCCTTTTCACCGGGCGGAACTACTCCGTCCTGTTTGCCTGGCCCGTCTTGAATGCCTCTTCGCCGATCCCCACCCAGTTCTCCCATCGGGTCATTTTTTCCGACGGCCAGGTTGCCGAAGGGGGGAGTGCCGCGGTGACAACGGGGACGACGCTGATTGCACCTCCGGTCAAAGGCGACCGGTGGTGGGCCGCAAACGGGACGTCCAACTTCGACCGCCACCATCGGAGCGCGCTCATCGAATTTTCCTTCAAATCCACGATCGCCCAGCGCTTTGCGACGGATTGGCTGCAGTTCGGCCCCGACGGACGCCTGAACACGGGAGACGGTAAGCACAGCAGTGATTTCTACTGCTACGGGGCGGACCTCCTCGCCGTGGCAGACGGAACCGTGATCGAAGCCCGGGACGGGATTCCCGAGGGCGTACCCCCGAATAACTACGCCCCGACCACGCTCCAGAACGTCTTCGGAAACAGCGTCATCCTCGATATCGGCGGAGGCCGGTACGCAGCCTATGCGCACATCATTCCGGGGAGCGTAACGGTAAAAATCGGCGATCACGTGACCCAGGGACAAGTCCTCGGAAAACTCGGAAACAGCGGCAATTCATCGGCGCCCCATCTGCATTTCCACCTCTGCAACGGCCGGGACGGGCTCGCTTCGGAGGGCCTGCCGTTCTCGTTCGCCTCGTATGATCTGCTGGGCTCCATGCCGTTCGAGGACGTGGAGAGCAAGGCCTGGACGCCGTCGGGTCCGCCGCAGAAGCGCACGACGGAGATGCCCATGCTTGACCAGGTCGTAACGCTGTATTGATAAGAGATCGTCTCCGGCCCGGATTGCTGGTTTTGTCACAAGTTCTCACACCTTACAGGTCTGTCATTTGTTGGAGACCATCAGGCCAATTCCATTTTATATTTTTCTCAGTGTTGCCCTGAGCAACGGAAGCAACGGCGGTCACTCTTGATGCTTGACATCGTCGTCAAGCAGTTGTACAGATGAAATGTACAGAAAGGAGGATGCCATGAAAGAAGTCAACGTTACGGAGCTTCGGAACAACCTGCCCGCTTATCTCGGCATGGTCAAGGCCGGCGAAGAGCTGCTCCTGACCTCGCGAGGAAAGAAGATAGCGCGTCTGACTCCCATTGCCGATGGGCGTTCAGACGCGAGGGAACAACTTGCCTTGTTAAGGGGAAAGTGCAGGATCGGCAACGTTGTGTCCCCTTTGAATGAAAAATGGGAGGCGGCGTCTTGATTCTTCTCGATACCTGCGCCCTCGTTTTTGATGCCCTGGCGCCGGAGCGTCTTAGCGCTGAGGCGCTCCGCGCCATTGAAGAAGGTGAAGAGAATGGTTCCCTGGCCTGCTGCGACATCTCTCTGTGGGAGATTGCCATGCTGATCGCCAAGGGGCGACTGGATCCAGGCACGGATGCTCTTTCTTTCCTGAAGCTTGTTTTAGCGTCCCGGGTGATCCGGTCGCTGCCCATTACGCCGGAGATAGCTAAGATTTCGGCCAACGACGCCCTCTTTGCGCATCATGATCCGGCGGACCGCATCATTGCGGCCACCGCCCTTCATTACGGTGGGCAGCTTGTGACCTGTGATCAGGCATTGCAGGCGGTAAACGGCCTGAAGATCATCTGGTAGCAACCGCCGACAGGGGAATTGATCCAATACTTTGTGTCCCGCTCCGAGATTTCCTCATGAATAACATCCCATGATCCCTGATGACGTCACCGCCCTGCCGCTTTATCCCCATCTCGATGAGATCGCCGGGACGCTGGCGACGCGTAATCTGCTCATGCTCCATGCCGAGCCGGGCGCCGGCAAAACGACGCTCGTCCCCTGGCGCCTCCTCGCACACAAGGCTTTTGCGGGAACGAAGTTCCTCCTGCTCCAACCCCGCCGGATAGCTGCCCGGGCCGCGGCCGAAAGGATTGCGGCCCTGCTTGGGGAGAGGTTGGGCCGGACGGTGGGGCTTCGGACCAGGATGGAGACGATCGTGAGCCCGGCAACAAGGCTCGAGGTCGTTACCGAAGGGGTGCTTACCCGGATCATCCAGAACGATCCCTCCCTTTCCGGATACGGGCTCGTGATCTTCGATGAATTCCACGAGCGGAACCTCCAGGGCGACGTGGCTCTGGCCTTCACCTGGGAGTGCCGGGAGGTGTTTCGCCGCGACCTGAGAATCCTGTTCATGTCCGCGACACCCCCCACGGCCGAGCTGCGAGGCTGCGATCGGCGATCTCCCCGCCATTTCCGTTTCCGGACGCTCATGGCCCGTTCGCCTGTTCGATCGGCCGCCGCTGAAGGGCGAGACGCCCTGGGGAGGTGCGGCACGATTGGCCCTCGAGGCGCGGGAGATGCTCGATACGGAAGGAGGCGGAGATGTGCTCGTCTTCCTTCCCGGGTTCCGCGAGATCCGGCAGGCACAGGATGAACTCGTGCGGATGCGGCCGCATCTCGGCCCGGCAGATCGCCATTCTTCACGGCCGGCTTCCCCCGGAAGAGCAGCGCGGGCTCCTCGCAGCCCCGCCGGACCCGTCGCACCGGATCATCCTCGCGACAAACGTCGCCGAGACGAGCCTCACGATCCCGGGGGTGCGGGCGGTAGTGGATTCCGGCCTCGAGCGGCGGGTGCGTTTTCACCCCCGCACCGGCATGGACCACTGGGAGACCGTGGAGATTTCCGCGGCATCGGCCGTACAGCGCCAGGGGAGGGCCGGACGTCTGGGGCCCGGCATCTGCCTGCGCTGGTATCGCTCAGAGGATCCGCGCAAAAGCTTTTCGCCCCCGGAAATCATGGAGGCGGACCTGGCGCCGCTTGTGCTGGAGACGGCACTCTGGGGTGCGGCAACGCCCTTGGATCTCACGTGGATCACGCCGCCTCCCTCCGGAGCCCTGAAGCAGGCTGCGGCGCTCCTTGAAGAGCTTGACCTGATCGACAGCCAGGGGCGCATCACCGCCTCGGGGCGGCAGGCGGCGGCGATGGGCCTTCATCCACGCCTCGGCCGCATGGTCATGAAGGCCAAAGAACGGGGATGGCTTGCCACCGCCGCGGTAACCGCTGCCATCCTGGAGGAGGGCGACCCGCTGGGCGGTGCAGATCCCGATTTTCGTGACCGGCTCTCCGCATGGGCCGCCTGGGCAAGCGGAGCGCGGAACGATCTGCGCCAGGATGCCGGGCGGCGTATCGCCCGGGAGGCAGAGCGGATCATGCGGACAGCCGGCTCCGGAGAGCAGACTGTGCGCGGTGCGGATGTCGATCCATCGCTTGCCGGGACGCTCCTGATTCTCGCCTATCCCGACCGCGCCGCCCAGCGTGTCGGAGCCGGCAGCATAGCAAAAGAGGCGCGCCTGGTCCTCGCCACGGGCCGGGGCGCCCGGATAAAAGGGGCGCTCGGGCAGGAGGAATTCCTGGTCGCCGCGGATCTGGACGGCGGTGAGACGGAGGCCCGAGTGTTTCTCGCCGCCCCGGTTTCCCGCAGCGACGTTGAAAGCGGCCTGGCGGGGCCGGTAACGACGTCGCTCCAGTTTTCCTGGGAGGGCTGGACTCCAAGGACCCGCAAGGAGATGCGTGTCGGGCGGCTGCTGCTCGATGAAAAACGCGGATTCGCCCCGTCGCCGGATGGTATCCGTCAGGCGGTGCGCGAGCGTCTTGCCCGGGAAGGTCTGGATGCTCTCCCCTGGAACGATGCGGCACGGCGCTTCCGCGCCCGCTGCCTGTTCGTGGGCAGATGCGGCCGTCATGAGCGGTGGCCTGATTTTTCTTCCGGCGCGCTCATGGACGATCAAGACCTATGGCTTCTCCCCTTCGGCAACTGGAAGGGGGGAGCGGTGTTTACGGGCGAATCCCTCCTCCAGGCCCTCACGGGCCGATTGGGGTGGGAAAACCGGCGCATCCTCGATGAGGCTCGCTCCCGAGACCTGGCTCCTCCCCTCGGGAACGAGGAAACGGCTCGACTACGAAGCCGGGGATGTTCCCGTTATCGCCGCCAGGCTCCAGGAATTCTTCGGCTGCCGGGAAACACCCCTCCTTTGCGGCCAGCCATTGATGCTCCATTTGCTGAGCCCGGCCGGACGTCCGGTACAGATCACCCAGGACCTCGACGGATTCTGGGAGCGCTCTTATCCTGCCGTGAAGAAGGAACTCATGGGCCGTTACCCGCGCCATTACTGGCCCGACGATCCCCGGGCAGCAAAGCCAACAGCGCAAGCCAAGAAGAAAAGAAGGTAAAACGATCCTCAATCCCCCCTATTCCCGACAGTAACATTATTTTCCCTTGATATCCCCCAAATTATTCTGTATCGTCTCCCGCAAGAATCATCTTAAAATCGTTGGCGTTTAACCGCTGTCTCGATACGCATTCGCTCTTACCCATTCTTGCGCTCAACAAGCTCCCCAAGGAGATCCGGGACGAATGCCGCCAGGACCCGAACGTGCCGAAGTACATCCTGATCGAAATCGCCTGGAAGAAGCAGGAACGGGGCATGGTGACCCAATCAAGAAATACCGGGATCAGCTGGCAAAGGCCGCCGTATGACAGACCACCCAGCATCAACGAATTGGAAGCGCACTATGACGGAGTAAAGGCTACGTACCGGTGAGTCATAACATGAGTCAAGTACCCCCTGAGCCAAGGATTCAGGATCCTCCTGCAATGGGAGAACGCCGCGCCCGGTGGGGTTATGGCTATCAAGACAAGATAACTACAGAGCGAATACTCAACCTTCTGAGAGAAAACCTACGTGATAGGGGTGCTGTTTTTGAGGGCGTACGTCTTGCTGACCTTGATGCGGGACGGGTGGACGACTTTGTTCTTGTATGGGAAAAGAAGATCGAGGGGAATTCGATCAAGTGGAGTGGTGATGCTACCCCTTTAAATTGGGGTGAATTCATTGGCACTAACGGGTTGCTTAAAGAATTGGCGGACGGATACAAGCGGCTCCAGGATCGATGGCCTGACAAAGATATTTCAGTCCGTCTCGTGTCAAATCGCCCTCCTTCACCTGAGAAGCATCACGCACAAATCATTTCCACATTCAGCCTTACTGAATTTGTTAGAGATTTCTGGCCTTCCGGGCCTACCGATCATGATTTTGCTCAGGTAGCTGCTGTATGGTCTAAGATCTCCGAGCATGTAGGTCTCACCGGACAAGAATTCTCAAAGTTCGTCAAATCCTGCACTATCAACCTCGGACATCCTGAACCACCCGGAGGTGGGTCAGACTCGCAGGATTGGCAGCACTATAAAAAGCAGTTTGAGGATCTGCATAAAGCCATCGCGATATGGCTTACGGATAACCCTTACGGTGATTTCATCAACCGAGAAATTTTGTTAGCAGCGATAGGATTCCGGGGCTATCGGTCAGGATTGATCCAGAGATTTCCTCCGCCTAAAATTCCCTATTCAAAAAACGGAACGTCAGCTGAAAAACTTAAGCAACTAATAGAGAAGACAGAGGGCGGCTATATTGCCGTCGTCGGGCCAGCTGGTATCGGTAAATCCACCCTCGTTCAAGATCTGCTTTCTGAAAGTCAGTATCCATATTTTATACCCTACTACGCTTTCCTGCCTGATACCGACGGAAACCGTGAACGTGGTGAGGCACTGACATTCTTTCAGGATGTTATAGAAAGACTCGATAAATTCTTTGTGGGTCGTAACAGTTTGGGAATATCTGATGTTGCCCAAGGACGGGAAGCGCTCCGTGGGCATATGGCAACAGCAAATAAGGAATACGTCATCCAGGGGAATAAAACAATTCTGCTTATCGACGGACTCGACCACGTTTCTCGGGAAATCAATCTTCGGAGCCCTCTCCTCCAAGAATTACCCACACCCGACGAAGTACCAAATGGATTTCTTATCATTCTGAGTTCCCAACCACAGGCATTAATTCCTGGCACTATTACGGCAGAAGTCGGTACCGTAGTAGCCACACAGTCTGGTCGTAGAATCGAAGTATCAGGTTTAACCCGGACCGAGGTTCATGAAATCCTTGCACAAGTAGAGAAGGCCACAACAGGCACAGAACGTGATGCTTTATATAGCGCCAGCCAAGGGAATCCTCTAATTCTAACGTACCTGTTGAACCTATTCCGGCGAACATCAGAGATCACGGTCGATGAGGCCATTACGCTGGCCGGTAATTATGTCGGCGACATAGACGCATACTACCAATCAAGGTTAGCTACACCACTTCGGGATGCGCAGACTAGACGGCTTCTGGGCCTTCTAGCCAGGGCAGCCCCGACGATTCCAGTTTTATGGCTGCAACAAGAATGGCCGGAGCGTGTCCAGCTTGAGAATATTTTCGAGCACACACTTGCGCCATTTGTACACGCTGAGGAAGGGAATCTCCAATTTATTCATAACAGCTTGATTGCTTTCCTAAAATCAGAAACAAGATCCAAGCTTCCGGGGGCAGATCCTATCGCTGACGAGCAGCAATTCCATTCAACTCTCGCAGATCGCTGCGGTAATCGCCCCTGCGCAGACCCCCTTGGACGAGCAAAAGTTCTGCATCTTCTGCGAGCAAGCAAGCATGGCGATGTCTTAACAGTCCTTTCCTCAGTTTGGCTAAGAAACGCAATCGAAGCCTTCTTGCCCTATCCGTTTATCCGCCCCCTTGTGCTTTCCGGCTTCGAGGCTGCTTGGAGTCTGAAAGATATAGGACATGTTTTACGGCTGATTCTCTTGGACCACGAGTTATCTGAGAGAGCTTTTAGGATGGAGGCAGGGAAGCTCTTAGAAACGCTCCTTGGTCTTGACAAACCGGAATTGGCTATTTCCCAAGTTAGGGCTGTTGGACGACTTCTTGTCGAGGATAGCGTTGTACTTGGATTTGCCCACAGTTTGTGGTTTTACGCTGATGCCCATGAACGATCCGAATTGAAAAGCACAGCAAGTGCCCTATACTTCCAAGCAAAGCCGATTTCTTTCTTTTATCAGAACGAGCAAATAGACACGATGCGCCATCGTGAGCATTATTCGCTCCTTCAATCATGGTCTGATGCAGCTCCATTGTTCGAGGACTGTGGGAGCATAGTAGCTCAAATCATGAAGCTTCGTTTCAAAGATCTTGAATATGGAGAGAAAGTTGACGAGGCAGATGTAAAGTCCAGTCTTATGTATGGAACCCTGCTCACGATGTTTGAGATGGGCGCGGGCAGGACTGACTGCCAACCATTAATTGATACAATTGCAGCATTGGGACGGTCAACTTGGCATTTTGCTGTGCTCCTAGCTCTCGCCAGACGGAAGCTATCGAACGTTTCATTCGACGAGCTTAAGGCTGCATATAGCAAAATAAATAGAGACAGCGACATAGATTTAGCTTATGCGCGATTTCTTTATGGTCAGGGACACAGAGAAGAAGCTAAGGAAGTCGTTGCGAACCTTTCACACATTAGATTTGAGGGATTTCGAAATAACCATAGTTTCGGATTTTCAGATATTTCTTATACGGTCACTCTGAGACGGCTTCAATACTTACTTGGGCTACCAGAAGGATCAGTACCTGGCGTGAAGAATGACGAGGAGGAAGCTGTCGCACGTGTTGAAAATGCAGCGAGACAATTAGGTATCTTATCTGCAATCAACAAAAAGGAAGAAATTATTCAAAACTTGGACACCTCTCTGCGCTCTCTTCTGCTTTTCCACAATCAATCAGTGATATTTTCGGAATTCGACTGGCGAAACAAATATGCCGTGGATCAGTCAAAGAGGGAAATTTATGAGCAAATCGTTAGTCTTGCGGCTTCTATTGGCACAAGGAGAATCGAATTGTTGCGGGATATTTTTCTAGATCTAGTGAATGGGCCTGCAGCAGGCCAATTTCCCGCACACCACCGGCGTTTTTTTGCCAAGCAGTTTTTTCACTACGAGGTTCTATCGAAAGAAAAAGCAGTCGAGGTGGGACTTTCATCGACCATTGATGCCACAGACGATGATCCGCTGCAACGACAGGAGGCTTGTTTTGAGATTGCGAGTCTTCTCCACTCAATTGGAGAAGATATGCTGTCTAACCAGTGGTTCAAACGAGCTGGCGAAGTTTCTGCAGGGGCAGGCAGCCACAAGGATTATCATATGGCGCACCTTGCTGAGTGGCTTAGTCGTTCAATCGGCAACACATTTAAGGCTGATAAATTGGAAGTATTAGAGAAATTTGCCCGTGCAGTGGAAGTGTCCGGTGGCGATGGTGCTTCCGACGCAGCCATGAGCCTACTCCGATCGGTAATTCATGAGGAGCCCATTCGCGCGTCGCGATTAGCTGTTGAGCTAATCGATCGCTGCGTTCTAAATGTTTCCCAAACACTTGACGCACTCATAACGGGTGGTGCAACAGCTGGAGCATCAGCGGAAATCTTGATTGTTCTTTACAATGAACTGCTCTCGCTTATTGACCCGCTAGACATTTCGGCAGCAGCCGTTGCAACGTTGCGTAGTTTTCCCGCCGAGCAGAGAATTGCTACAGCTACAAAGATAATGGGCAGCGTCCGCACAAACACACTCCCTTCACGTCGAATCGAAATAGCAAGAGAAATTCAAGATGCATTGAGAAAAGATGGTCTTGGAGAGCATATTTTGACGCAAGGCCTTAAACCTGGACAAGACGATTCATCCAGCAAAAGATCGCTTTACAGGCGTGCAGAAGGTGAAACAGAAACGACAGATCAAGTAGCAGCCCGCTTGAGTAATTGCGACAATCCTCAACAATGGAATCCAAATCCCGGCCAAAATGCTGAATTTGATTGGTGGGCGGCCATCCAGAAGACCACGATAAAGGACATGTCGCATCTAAATGATCTTTTATCGCTTTTTCCTCATTCGGATTATAGAGAATTCGAATTGCTTGCCTGGAAATCTGAACGTCTATTGGAAATGGGAGACCGGAATACGGCCAGACTTCTTGCTGAGCAGGCCATTGAACGTGCGAGAGATGGTTCGTGGCATCGTTGGCTGGATGGTGCACAGAAGAAGATCGCTTTTAGTGCACTAAAGAAAATTGATGCAAACAAATCACTTCAACGGGCATGGGCACAGTTCGGAAAAGATCTTGCAGCCGGTAAACTCAATAGCACTTACCTCCTACATGACATTTCTGGGATAATAGATTTCCTTGAAATAGAGTGGCCAAGCGAATCCGTTAACAGGATGATGGACGATTATTTAGAACATGTCTTGAATGCAAATATGGAGGTGCATCCTTACGCTGCGCTTATTCAGGACGCAACACAAGGTTCGGCAGATGAAGCGCTTTGCAGATTTATAGTCCATCTCCTTGCTTTCCCCGTTGTCGATGTGGGCGTTGCCGCGCGAAAGGCCTTATCAAGTTATGCCGCAACAAATGGGAAGGGATTAGCGGCCGCCATTAAGAGTGGGCCATGCTGGGATTCAGTACAACTTGAATATATTATGGCATGCTTGCACACAGGGCTACGCTGTGGCAATGTCGATTTGAATAGACTCCGAGATTGGATCGCTAATCTCAATAGGCACGAGTCAATTGCTGTTCGAGGCATTGCCAGACGTATCTGTGAAGAGCAGGGCTGGACCTGGGAGGAGGTTCGTAACCAGACAAAACACCCAATAATCCTGTTGTCTAAAAGTCTGAAGAGCCCATCCGATTACGAGGAAGCGCGCATGCTGATCGATGGAGATGTTGCGACGGCATTGCTGCTACATCGTAGAATTTTCGGGCATCTTGAAAGGTCAGGTCTCGACGCCGACGAGCTGAAATCGGAGTTTTATCGAATTTATGGAGAAATTGAAAAAGACTATAGCTGGTCAGACTCTGATCGCCTAAAACGTTGGATAAGACTGGTCTTGGCTAAGATGTGGCTCCTTCCGAGAGGCTTTGTCGGAAGGGAGGCTGCAATGAGGATTCTTGGTAGAAGAGCCCTGTCAGGGGAAGCGCCTTCTGGCGCCGAGCATGCCTACGATTATCTTTATCCAATTTATGATCCAAAGATTGAGTTATGCCAAGCGATCGAGCGGCCAGTAGAATTGCGCGCAATGGATTGGGAGTGGTCAAATGGGTATGAAAAGGCATGGCGAAGTGGTGAGAACGCAGATTCGTGGAGAAATTATCCTGAGTCAGTTGATGGGCTCCACATCATTGGCGAAAGGACTTGGCTCATTCGACCTGATTGGGAGTGGCCCCGAGAGGAACGCCATCGCGGCTTGATCATTGGGCCTTGTGATGCTTCTCAAACGCGGGACTGTCTCCAAACAATCTATGAACTGACCTTCGATCGTTATATGCGTGGAGAAGGGCAAGAAAATGAGCAACTGATCGTATTGAATTCAGAGCGCCAGCTCGCTGGGCCTGTCTATCGATGGGCTGCCATCAATTGCACATTTGCTCGATTGCTGGGCTGGTGCCCATCAGATGATGCGCCATTCAAATGGGTCGATTCTGCGGGGAATCTCATGGTAAAGTCCGCTTATTGGAAAGACGGTTGGATTTGGCTAGAGCCGCCAAGATTTGAATCTCTTGGGGAGGGCTGGCTAGTTCTAGCAACTGACCAAGGAATAGAATCAATTCGTTCAGCATCAAATAATATAGAATCCCACTTGTGGATCGAGCGGCACAGCCACGGTGACAAACCATATGAAGGCAAATGGCATTTATCGAAATTACTGTAAGATGGGGAAACAACCGTACGAAGGAAAGTTGTTGCCGGTCCATGCGCGATCGTAAGGGCAGAGTTTGGGTAGTAATTTTCGGCTCTTTATCGATAACGTCTAAGAATACAATTGGAAAGTTGAAACGGGGAGCCGGCAGGCTCCCTCTTCTTTCTGATTGTCGATCTTTCCCGAGAATAAATCCATTTCCAGGCAAAGGTAATCAGTATTCCTTGGTCAGTTTGTCCAGCCCAGCCAGCGAGAACACCGGGCCGTCCTTGCAAACGTATTTCTCTCCCACTTTGCAGCGGCCGCACTTCCCGATCCCGCACTTCATCCGCATCTCCAGAGAAGTGATGATGTTCTCCTTCGAAAAGCCGAGCTCGAAGAAAACGGGGAGTGTGAAGCGGATCATGACCGGGGGGCCGCAGATCACCGTCACCGCGTTTTCGGAGCTCGGGGCGACTTCCTTGCACACTGTCGGGACGAAACCCTCCCTGCCCTTCCAGCCGGCGTCGCCCTTCTCCACCGTAACATTGAGGGAGAGATCGTCACGCTTCGCCCAGGTGTCGAGCTCGTCCTTGTAGATCAAAAGCCCCGGATTCCTCGCCTTAAATCACGTTGACATGAAACAAAGATTCTCCTATCGTATACCCGTAATAACGCAGGCAAGCAATTATGGGAAAGCAAGAAATAATTAAAATCATCAGGAACAAAAAGCCCGAAATGGTATCCCGCTATGGAGTCCAGCGGCTCGGCTTGTTTGGCTCTTATGTTAGGGGGAGGCAGAGAAAGAAGAGCGATATCGATATACTCGTTACCTTCAACCGAGATATCTACCTCTTCGACTTTTTGGATCTGCGCAAATATCTCGAAAGCCAGCTCCAGGCCAAGGTTGATCTGGTCATGGAAACCGCTCTCAAGCCAGCCATAGGTAAACGTATTCTCTCCGAGGTAGAATATGTCTAAAGACAGGAACGCTTACCGGAATTGAAGCCCTTGCTCGCACGGATTCAAACATCAAAAACATAAGGGGGAAAATGCCATGGACGAACCTACGATTTTGGATAAGGCGTTTCATGTGATCATGAAGCGCATGGTGAAAACCGGCCAGGCGCCGTTTTATACGGAACTGGCATCGTCTCTCGGTCTCGCCGTCGAAGAGGGAAGAAAGACCCTTCACGACCTTTTCAATTCAGGCATCGCGGGATGGCTGTATCCACGGACCGACCACATCGTCTCCTTTGCGCCCTTCAACAATCTCCCCACCCATTACCGCATCACCATCGACGGCCGGCAGCAATGGTTCGGCCAGTGAGGATTCGAATCGCTGGCGGTCTGCTGGCTCTTCCCGGGTAAAACGGTAACGGTGGATTTCCCCTGTCTGGATTGCGGTGAACCTCTTCAAGTCGTGCTCCGGGACGGCCGGATCCTAAATGAAGAGGCCTCCGGTTACATGGCCTATGTGGCCGTTCCGCTCTGGAAATGGTTTGAAGACATCGGATATGCCTGAGCGACCATGAACCTCTTCCGGTCGGAAGGGCATGTTCGCAATTGGGCCTCCTTCGCCGAAGGCAGCGACGAAGGCATTACGCCGCTCCCCGAAATGATGCGGCTTTTCTCGGGACCCTACTTCAAACGGCGGCTGGATCAGGATTATGTCTCGCACATGGTCGAGTACGCCCGTGAGATGGGCCAAACCATGAAGGAGATCGGCAAGACCGGTCCGTTCTGGAGACGGCAGAAAAAGTGAGAAGTCCTGGGCATCGTCGAAATCATCGAGAGGGCAAGTAAAGACACGCGACATCTCAAGGCCCGGCAACGAACAAAACGGCTGTCCGACCGGGTCCAAATGGGCAAGGAGCTTCCTGTGCAGAGTTACTGGAAGAGCAAATGTCTTGGCATACTCTGGCTGATGTGTATTTTCTGGGTGCCCGATCTCACCTTCGGTGAAACGGAAACCGTCTCTCTTCCCGTTACCCTCGAATACCCCTTTATCCGATCGGTATTGGTCCACCAGCTCTACACCGCGCCCGGGCAGCGGGCCATCGTCATTGACAAGACACAGGGGGACTGTGTCCATATCGAGTTGTCGAATCCCGAAGTGAGCCGGGAGCTCTCGATGATCAAGGTGGGAAGCACCATCAAAATCCAGGCCGGAGTTCCGATATTGGGTGCGTGCATGGGGAGCATCGAGTGGGAAGGGTATATCGAAGCGTTGCAACGCCTTGTAGTGGACGAGAAGAGTTGGCAGGCCCATTTCGAAACCGTCGAATCACGCATCTTTGATAAAAACCGCAAACCCGTAACCATCGCCGGTAACCTCTGGAACCTGATCAAGACCCATGTCCATCCCTACCTCAACAAAACGTCCATTGAACTTGCACCCCCTATCAAGGAGATGAAGGATTTTCTGCCGATCTTCTTTCTCCCCGAGGAACGACGGCGTGTTCATCGCTTGATCGAAACGCTTAGACCGGGCCCTATCCAGGTTGAGGAATCGGCAGTCAAGGTAAACCTCCAGGTCGAAGTGGAAACCGAACCCACGCCTCGTGCTCCCGCCGCACAGCTTTCCCCTGCGGATATCGAACGCATTTCCCGCGCCTGGGAGGATTGGGATGCATTTCTCGTCTTTGAAATCGCATCCCTCATCGGACAGCCAATCACCGACATGGAACGGGCGAGCCTGCTGGAGATACTGTTGGGGAACCGTCACGAGTTTCTCCAGGCCCTCGACGACAAGACGATCAGCTCGAATCTGGTACGGCAGCAGTTCATCTGGACCTGGCAGCGGCTTGCCCAGATCCTGCGCAAATACCACGTCAACCAGCAGTCCCGACCCCCTTTGAGCTACTTGGCCTTCTTCACCGCCGCAGATGCCTTGGCGGCCTTAGATAAGCTCGGCCCTACCCTGGGGCTGGAAATCAGCCGGAATGGATTGCTCCGGTTGGCGCGACTGTTGAGCACGAGCACCTCAGATCCAACCTTGAGTTACTCCTACGCGCTGGACCCCGGACTTCGGGAATTCCTTGGCCTCGGTCCGCCCCTCGACGATTCCGGTCCGGCTTCGGATGTACAGGAGATGGATCTTCCCGAGGAGATGGAAAAGAATGCCAAACCCGACGATCGCCAATCTTGGCTTGGTCGTTTCCTTTTTCCGATGGCTTGGGCAAAAGAAGGGAGCCCGGCCATACTCGCCCAGATTAAGCAATGGATCCCCTCTGCGAGAGATCCGAATCTCTACATCGGCAAAGTACGAAACCTTCTGGAAGAGGCAACGGATAAAATACTCATCGCCAATCCACTTGCTGGAGACTATAACTCTTTCTTTCATATTCTGGTCTTAGCCACCGCTTGGCAAGAGAGCTGCTGGCGGCAGTTCCTCGTCAGGGCCGGCAAGATCCGCTATCTGGTCTCCTACGACGGAAGTTCTGTGGGTCTTATGCAGATCAATGAGCGGGTGTGGCGAGGCATCTATCGGGTTGAAAGCCTGCGCTGGAACATCTCGTACAATGTGAAGGCAGGATGTGAAATTCTGAACCTCTATTTACGTAACTTTGCCCTCAAAGAGATAAAACCAGCGAAGCCTTCTGACCTTGATACCATAGCCCAAGTCACCTATGCGATGTACAATGGCGGCCCCGATGAACTGAAACAATACTTCAAACGAAGCGGCGCAAAGAAATTCTACAAGAGCGACCGGCTCTTTCGGGAGAAGTACATAGCGGCCAAAGAGACTAACTTTGACGAACTGGCTGGCTGTCTTTCAGGAAAATGAACACCCAATGAGGCATACGGTCCTCGATGGAAAATGGAAATTCGAAAGTAAAGCATTATTCGATGAACGAAAAGAGGGAGCCTGTCGGCTCCCTCTTTTCGTTCAATTGCTGATCTTCCCCGATGGGGAGATGATCAGTATTCCTTGGTCAGTTTGTCCAGCTCGGCCAGCGAGAAAACCGGGCCGTCCTTGCAGACGTATTTCTCTCCCACGTTGCAGCGGCCGCACTTCCCGATCCCGCACTTCATCCGCATCTCCAGCGAGGTGATGATGTTCTCCTTCGAAAAGCCGAGTTCGAAGAAGACGGGGAGCGTAAAGCGGATCATGACCGGGGGGCCGCAGATCACCGTCACCGCGTTTTCGGAGCTCGGGGCGACCTCCTTGCAGACCGTCGGGACGAAACCCTCCCTGCCCTTCCAGCCCGCATCGCCCTTGTCCACCGTCACGTTGAGGTTGATGTCGTCGCGCTTCGCCCAGGCGTCGAGCTCGTCCTTGTAGATCAGAAGCCCCGGGTTCCTCGCCCCGTAGATCACGGTGATCTTGCCGAAGCGGGAGCGGTTCCGCTCGTCGATCATGTAGTTGATGAGCGACCGGAGCGTCGTGAAGGCGAACCCGCCGCCGACGATCACGATATTCTTCCCGGCCAGATAGTCGATCGGCCAGGAATTCCCCAAGGGCCCCCGGATCCCCATCACGGTCCCGACCTCCATCTCGTGGAGGGCCGACGTCACCACCCCCGCCTTCTGGACGGTGAATTCCAGATAACCGGGCTGCGTCGGCGAGGAGGCGATGCCGATGGGCGATTCCCCCTTCCCGAAGATCGAGAGTTCCGCAAACTGCCCGGGCAGGTACTGGAAGGCGGCCTCGTCCTCCTTCTTCTGAAAGGCGAATCGAAAGGTCTTGATGTCCTTCGTATCTACTTCCGTTACGATCTTGACCACTTCGACAGGGGCGGGTATGTATGGATTCTGCATGATGCTCTCCGACGTTCTATAATTTTGCGATGTCCGTGACGACCTTCCGGATGTCGAGGTTCACGGGGCAGGCCATCACGCATCTCCCGCAGCCGACACAGGCGATCGCGTTGAAATTGTCCGGGTAATAGCGGAACTTGTGCATGACCCGCTGGCGCCAGCGCTCCTTCTGGGAGGGACGCGGATTGTGGCCCGAGGTCTCCTTCGTGAACAGGGGGAACATGCAGGAGTCCCAGTTCCGGATGCGGATGCCGTCGTTCCGCTTCACCTCGTCGCTGATGTCGAAGCAGTGGCAGGTGGGGCAGAGGTAGGTGCAGGTGCCGCAGGCGAGGCACTTCTGATGGAGCGTGTTCCAGAACGGATCCTCGAAGTGGGTATCCAGGATCGGCTTGATCTCTTTGGCCGGGATGCGGGAGGCGATCTCTCCGGCGGCCTTGGCCGCGATCCCCTCTTTCGCCTTTTCGGCCTCTGCGCCGGCGGGCGATCCCCCGAAGGCCGCGAGAAGCTCCTCCCCCTTCGGCGTGATGAATTCGGCCAGGTACTCCTCCCCCAGGTCGGTCAGGAGGAGATCCACCCCGGCGGAATCGACCGGGTTCCCCCCGACGGAGGTGCAGAAGCAGGTCGTATAGGGGGGATGGACGCAGGCGATGGCCACGACGGTCGTCTTCGCCCGCTTGTCGATGTAGTAGGGGTCCTTGTACTTCTCCTGGTCGAAGAGCATGTCCAGGAGGGTGAAGCTCCGCGCGTCGCAGGGGCGGACGCCGAACAGGAGGGTCTTTTCCGCCTCCTCCGGCCCCCCGGCGGCGACCATCCCCTTCCCGGTCCGGGTGAATTTCAGGAGCGTCTCGGTCCGGGGAAAGAGGAAATTTTTCGGCGCATTTCGCGTATTCGCAAAATCGATCAGGGGTTTCTCGCCCGCCTCCAGGATCCGGAAGAGGACCTGATCCTCCGCCTGCATCGGGGCGTAGACCCGCATCGTTCCCGCCAGTTTCCCGATGATGCCGGCCAGCGTCTCCTTCTTGATGAGCCTTTTTTCCATACTGTTCCTTTTCGGTTTACACTTTGTCATACCGGCGAAAGCCGGTATCCAGTCCTTTCAGGACCTTCTGGACCCCGGCTTTCGCCGGGTGACGACATATACTGCTGCTCCCCGACCTGCGCGGGGGTGACGGCTTATATGGGCTACAGGAGCCCCAGCCCCTTGAGGAGCGGCCGTGGATCCGTGTTGTGCAGCCGGAACCACTCTTCCGGCCCCTCCTGACCCATCGCCAGGGCCGCCAGTTCCGTGAAGTAGAAGACGGGCATCCCCTTGCCCTCCGAGGCGCGCATGTCCAGATTGGCCGTGCAGACCGGGCAGGCCGTCACCAGGCAGTTCGCCCCCGCCTCGCGCGCCATCGTCATCAGCTTGTCGACCATCTTCGTCACGATCGGCGTCTTCGAGATCGTCAGGCTCCCCCCGCAGCAGTCCGTCTTGAAGGACCAGGGACGGGCCTCCGCCCCGAGCTCGGTCAGGATCTTGTCGAGGAGGACCGGGTTTTCCGCATCGTCGAACTGGCAGACATCGGGCGGCCGCAGGAGCAGGCAGCCGTAGTAGGAGACCGGCTTCAGCCCCGTGAGCTTCTTTACGACCTTCTCCTTGAGGGCCTCCAGGCCGATGTCCTTGACGATGATGTCGATCGGATTCCGGACGGCCACGCTCCCCTGGTACTTGCCGCCGACGATCCCCTCGACCTCCGCCTTCAGCGCCGGGTCATGGCGGAGGTGGTGCTCCGCCGTCTTGAAGCGGCTGAAGCAGGCGGCGCAGGGGACCATCACGTCCTGCGTCTTCTTCTCCGCGGCGATCAGGTCCCGGGCCGGGAGCGCGATCGAGAGCTTGAAATTCGTGGCGTGCGCGGAGCTGGCGCCGCAGCAGGACCAGTCTTCGATCTCCTCGAGATCTATCCCCAGGTTCCGGCTGACGGCCCTGACCGACTGGTCGTACTCCTTGGCCGTGCCGTGCAGCGAGCATCCCGGATAGTAAGAAACTTTCAACGCTTTCCTCCTTCAGAACCTTTCCGGCGTCACGATTGCCGGGTCTTTTCGAAGATCCGCCGCACGCTCGTCCATATCTTTCGTCCGGGGGGAGATCAGCGAGAGCTTCCCCTTCAGGAACATGTCGATCCCCATGCCCATGTCGGAGAAGAGATCCCCGGATTTGAGTTTGTAATCCACCATCATCATCGGCTCGTTGATCCGGCCGCCCCTGCGGATGTTGGCGAGGAAGGCCTCGTGGAACCGGAGGATGTTCTTCTCCTTCGCCCCCACCCCCGTCTCGATCGCCATCTGCCGGAGGACATCCATCATCCGGGCGATATCGACCTCGTTCGGGCAGCGGGTGATGCAGGTCTCGCAGGAGACGCAGAGCCAGATCGTGGCGCTCTTGAGGACCTCTTCGCGCCTCCCCATCTGGATCATCCTGATGACCCGGTTGGGGTTGTGCTCCATGGCCGAGGTCATGGGGCAGCCGGCCGTGCACTTCCGGCAGTGGTAACAGCGCTGGATGGGAACCCCGTTTACCTTCTCGTTCACTTCCTCCAGAAAACTCTTCATGGCGACTCCGATTAAAGCTTGTCCATTTGTCATTCCGGCGACAGGAATCCAGTCTTTATCTCTGATCCCGCTTCGCGGAATGACACATATGCGGCTATGCCCCGTGTTTCGGCTCGAAGATGAAATCCTCTTTGTCGGTTTCCTTGTAGGTGCCGAGCGGCGCCGGCTCCTCCAGGGCAACCCCGGCCCGGTGGCCGAACATCGAAAAGGCGTCCTTGTCCAGCTTCTTCAGGAACTTCCTCAGGTCCACCCCCATGGGGCAGACCGCCGTGCAGGAGCCGCAGTCGACGCACCGCCCCACCATGTGGTACATCCGCATGAGCTGGAAGAGCTGGGTGTCGGATGCATCTTCCCCGATGTCGACCCAGCGGGGCTGGGACTGGTCGGCGAAGCAGATCCGGCAGTAGCAGGAGGGGCAGACGTTCCGGCAGGCCGTGCAGCGGATGCACTTGGCCATCTCCTTCTCGAAATAGGCCCACCGCTCCTCCGGCGGGAGGTTCTCGAAGGCGGTCACCGGTTCGTACTCCTTCTCGGCGCCCGCGATCGGCGCCCCCTTCCCTATCGCGATATCCGCCATGACCGGCTCGTTGAAACGGCAGGTGAGGCAGTTGTCGGCCAGGAGCTCCGCGAGGGGCGCCTGCTTCTCCCCCTTGACGGTCTTCACCGCGACCTTCCCGTCGTCCAGAGACCCTTCCCGGATCTCCTCGCCGCCGGCGAGGGCGGCGAGCTTCCGCGCGTCCACGTACCCGCCGCAGGGGACGCCGAGGATGACGACCTCGTCCCGGGCGTACTGCTTCTCCTGCAGGTGGATCATCAGCGACCGGGTCGTGCAGCCCCGGGCGACGACGCCGACCGTCTTTTTCCGTTTGGCCTCCGGCTTGACCCGTTTCTGCGCCTCATGGTGCTGGCTCAGGAGGTCGTGGACGAACTTGGCCAGGTTCTGCACGCAGAGGGCATTCCAGACCAGCCGGTCCGCCTCCTCCGGCGTCGTGATGAAGCAGGGGGTTGCCGTCAGCGGCAGCGTTCCCGCCTCGTACCCCACGACCACATCCACCTTCTTTTCGGCCAGGAGGCGCTTCGCCTCTTCCCTGAGCTTTTTCTCTCCGTTTTCCACAGTCGCTGATCCCCCGCTCATGCTGTTTGGGTTCACTTGCAATTTCTTGACGAGTTTCTTGGCCGGCCCGAGGGCGCGCACGGCGTCGGTCACCCCCCGGATCACCTGGGCGAACCGGTCCCCCTCGGAAGCGGAGACCCAGGTAAAGAGCGTCCGGTCCCCTTCCACCCCGACGTAGCTCAGGAAACTCTTCAGGGCGGCGAACTTCCGGCGGGCCGACAGGTTTCCGGTGATGTAGTGGCACTCGCCCGGGTGGCACCCGGAGACCAGCACCCCGTCCGCCCCCTCCTGCAGGGCCTTCAAAACGTAGAAGGGATTGATCCGGCCCGTGCAGGGGACCCGGATGATCCTCACGTTCGGCGGATACTGGATCCGGCTGATGCCGGCGAGATCCGCCCCGGCGTAGGTGCACCAGTTGCAGACGATGGCGACGATCTTCGGTTCCCACTCCTTTGCCGACTGCTCTTCCGTCATAGACTTCTCCATATGCTCCCCCAGCAATCAGCCTGTCCCTGACTTAAATGAATGATCCGATCTGCGCCAATACCTCTTCGTTGTTGAAGCCGTTGAGGTCCGCGGCGTTCATCCGGCAGGAGGCCGTGCAGACCCCGCACCCCTTGCACAGGACGGTATTGACGACGGCCGCCCCTTCCTTCTCGTCCACGGCGATCGCGCTGAAGGGGCAGTTCGCCTCGCAGAGGCCGCAGGCCATGCAGCGTTCCTTGTTGACGTACGCCGTCTTCCCTTCCGCCTCGATGAAGTCCTTCGTCAGGATCGTGCAGGCCCGGGAAACCGCCGCGTTCGCCTGGGTGATCGACTCGTCGCTGAACTTCGGGGCGTGCGCCATGCCGCACATGAAGACGCCGTCGGTGGCGAAATCGACGGGGCGAAGCTTCACGTGCGCCTCGAGGAAGAAGCCGTCCTGGTTGGTCGGCACCTTGAGCATCTTGCCGATCTCGGCGTTCACCGGGTTGGGGACGGTCCCCACGCTGAGGGCCAGGAGGTCCGCCTTGATCTCGACGGTCTCGTTCAGGATCGGGTCGAAGACCGAAACGGCGATCTTGTCTCCCGCGGCCTTCACCTCGGGCTTCCGCTCCTCGTCGTACCGGACGAAGCGGACATCGGCCTCGCGGGCCTTTTTGTAGTAGTCCTCCTTCAGGCCGAAGGTCCGGATGTCGCGGTAGATCACGGTGACTTCCCGGGTCGGATCGGCCTCCTTCAGCTTCAGGGCGTTCTTGATCGCCTCGGAGCAGCAGTAGCGGCTGCACCAGGGCTGCTCGGCGGTCCGGGAGCCGACGCACTGGATCATGACGACGCTCTTTGCCGCCAGGGTCCCGGCGTCCTTCCCGGCGATCCGGCTTCTCCAGCTCCCGCTGGGTCATCACCTTCTCGGAGGCGCCCAGGAGGTACTCGGTCGGTTTCGAGCTCGTAGGCCCCGGTCGCGACGATCACGACGCCGTGCTCGAGAGTCTCCTCGCTTCCCTTGGCGGCGACCGTCGTCTTGTAATTGCCGATGAAGCCCTCGATCTTCTTGATCTCCGCCCCGGTGAAGACGCGGATGAGGGGGTTCTTCGCGACCCGTTCGAGGAGCTCCGCCAGGTGCTGTTTCGTGTCGAGCCCCTCCAGGGTGTAGGAGAGCTTCCGGTAGTTGCCCCCGAGCTCGGCCTCCTTCTCGACGATGATGGACGCGAAGCCCTGGTCCGCCAGCGACAGGGCCGCGGTGATGCCGGCGAGCCCGCCGCCGATGATGAGGACCGCGTGGTTGACGCTGAGCTGGCCGGGTTTCAGGGGCTTGAGGAACTCCGCCTTGGCGATCGCCATGCGGACGAGGTCCTTCGCCTTCTCAGTTGCCTTCTCAGGCTCGTGCATATGGACCCAGGAATTCTGGTCCCGGATGTTGGCCATCTCGAAGAGGTAGCGGTTCAGGCCCGCCTTCTCGCAGTTCTCCTGGAAGAGCCCCTCATGGGTCCGGGGCGAGCAGGAGGCGACGACGACCCGCGAGAGCCGCTGCTCCCGGATCACCTCCCCCATCTTGACGGCCGTATCCTGGGAGCAGGTGAAGAGGTTGTCCGTGGCATAGACCACGTTGGGCAGGGTCTTGGCGTACTCCACGACGGCGGGGACGTCGACCACCCCGCCGATATTGATCCCGCAGTGGCAGACGAAGACCCCCGTCCGGGGGCCGATCCCCCGGAGGTCGCTCTCCATCGGGAGCTCCTCCGCCGTGGTCAGCGTGCCCCGGCGCGCTGCCAGGAGCCCCTCCGCGCAGGCGGCGGCGCCCGCTCGCCTCCATGACCGTCTCGGGGATGTCCTTGGGGCCGGCGAAGGCGCCGCAGACGAAGACCCCTTCCCGGGAGGTCTGGACCGGATTTTCCCGGAGCGTCTTGCAGAAGCCGTGCTCCTCGAGATCGATGCCGAGGTTCGTCGCGAGCTTGGCCGCTTCCTTCGGCGGCGTCGAGACCGACGGAGAGGACGACCATGTCGAACTCCTCCTCGGCGAGGCGTTCCGTCCTCCCGGACGTACGTGATGATGAGATTCTTCGTCTGCTGGAGCTCCTTGATCGTCGAGGGCATGGAGCGGATGTAGCGGATGCCGTACTCCCCCTTGGCCCGGTTGACGAAGCGGTCGAAGTCCTTGCCGTGGGCGCGGATGTCCATGAAGAAGATCGTCGGCTCCATCCCCTTGGCGTGCTCCTTGCCGATGATCGCCTCCTTCGTCGCGTACATGCAGCAGACCGACGAGCACCAACTGTTCCCGCAGGAGGTGTCGCGGGACCCCACGCACTGGATGAAGGCGACCTTCTTCGGCTCCTTGCCGTCGGAGATCCGCTGGACATGGCCGAAATAGGGTCCCGAGGCGGAGAGGATCCGCTCGAACTGGATGCTGGTCACGACGTTCTGGTAGAGGCCGTAGCCGTATTCGCCCCGGAGGCGGGGATCGAACACCTCGAAGCCGGGCGCCGCGATGATGGAGCCGACCTCGATCTCCTCCTCGGCAACGGTCATCTCATGGTCGATCGCCCCCGCGATGCAGGCGTCGACGCACTGGTAGCACTCGGAGCAGATGCCGCAGGCGAGGCAGCGGTTCGCCTCCCGCACGGCCTCCTCCTCGGTCAAGCCGAGTCCCACTTCCCGGAAACCGCCCTTCCGCTCTTCGGGTTCGAGGAGCGGATAGCTGACCCGGGGCGCCTTGGCCACCTTCGAGACATCGGCCTTGTCGGCGAGATCCTTCTTCCAGTCCTTCGCCCTGCCCGCCGCGACCTCCTCGCCCTTCAGGAAGCGATCGATGGAGACGGCCGCCTCCTTCCCGGCAAAGACCGCCTTGACGACGGTCTGGGGTCCGGTGACGACGTCGCCGCCGGAGAAGATCCCCGGGATGGTCGTCTGGTAGGTGACTGCGTCGGAGTCGATGTTGTTCCACTTGTTGATGGAGACGCCGCTCTCCTTCGGGATGAAGGAAAGGTCGGCCTCCTGGCCGATGGCCGGGACGATGGCGTCGCAGTCGATCGTGAATTCGGACCCCTTGATCTCCACGGGGCGCCGGCGGCCGCTGGCGTCGGGCTCGCCCAGCTCCATCCGGGTGCACTCGATCCCCGTCACCTTGCCGTCCTTCCCGACGACCCGCTTGGGGGCGACGAGGAACTTCATCTCGATCCCTTCCTCGATGGCCTCCTCGATCTCCTCGGGCGCGGCGGGCATCTCCGCGCGGGTCCGGCGGTAGAGGATGAAGACGTTCTTCGAACCGGTCCGGACGGCCGTCCGGACCGCGTCCATGGCGACGTTCCCGCCGCCGATGACGGCGACCCGGTCTCCCAGGGAGACCTTCTCGCCCAGGTTGATCCGTTTCAGGTAATCGACCCCGTGGACGACGCCTTCCATCTCCTCGCCGGGGATGTTGAGCTTGCTGCTCTTCATGGTGCCGCAGCCGATGAAGACGGCGTCGTAGTCCTTCCGGAGCTTCTCGAAGGGGATGTCCTTGCCGATCGCGGTGTTGAGGTGGATCTTCACCCCCAGCTCCTCGATCACCTCGATCTCCGCCTTGAGGACATCCTTCGGGAGGCGGTATTCGGGGATCCCCACGGCGAGCCAGCCGCCCGCCACGGGCAGCGCCTCGAAGACGTCGACGTCGTAGCCTTCGATCGCCAGATAGTACGCCGCGGTGAGCCCCGCGGGACCGGCGCCGACGACGGCGACCTTCTTTCCCTTCTTCTCCTTGACCGCGGGGACGAACCGCGTTTCTTCGCGGAGATCGAGGTCGGCCACGAACTGCTTCAGGTGCATGATGTCGATCGGTTCATCCACCTCTCCCCGCTTGCAGGCCGCCTCGCAGGGGTGGTTGCAGACCCGGCCGCAGACGATGGGAAAGGGGTTGTCCTTCTTGATGAGCTTCAGGGCTTCCTTGAATTTTCCCGCCGCGATCAGGGCCACGTACCCCTGGACGCTGATGTGGGTGGGACAGGCCGCCTTGCAGGGGGAGGTCCCCAGCTTGTCGATCGCGAAACCGGAGGGAATGGCCTGGGGAAAGTGGCGGTAGACGGCCTTGCGGGTATTGAGCCCTTCGTTGAAGTCGGAGGGGACGGAGACGGGGCAGACGTTGGCGCAGTCCCCGCATCCGGTGCACTTGGCCAGATCGATGTACCGGGGGGCTTTTGTCATCCGGACCCGGAAGCGGCCCGCCTCGCCCTCCACGGCCTCCACGGTCCGCCCCGTCATGATCTGCACATTGGGGTGCCGGCCTACCTCGACGAGTTTCGGAGAGAGGATGCAGGCCGAACAATCGTTCGTGGGAAAGGTCTTGTCCAACTGGGCCATGACGCCGCCGATGCTGATCCCCCGCTCCACGAGGAAGACCTTCATCCCGGAATTGGCAAGATCGAGCGAGGCCTGGATGCCTGCAATGCCCGACCCCACCACCATGACCGCACCGACTTTATCGTTATCTTTCAGCACCCGTTTTCACTCCTTTTTCGGATTCTGTTGATGGAAGTTAGAGACGATGTTACCCGCCGTGAGTTCACTGTGCAGGCAAGTGCGGATACCATAAATCGGTTTTTGAGTCAAGGGCTATTGAAGCTCTCCTATTGAAGTTCTCCGGGATCAATCGCCGTCGCTTTTCTGATTTCCCGCCAGAGGAGATCCTTTCCCTCGCCCGTTTTCGCGGAGAAAGGAACCGACTGCGTTGTCGACGAAAGACCCAGATCCTCACCGATCAGCCGCTTGCGCTCCGCAAGCTGATTGCGCGAAACCTTGTCGATCTTCGTCAGGACGATGAGAACCGGGAGTCGGTAAAACTGCAGCCAGCCGATCAGCTGGCGGTCTTCCGGCGACGGGTCCCGCCGGATGTCCAGGATCAGGACGACCAGCCGCAGGGTCTCTCGCTCGCTCAGATAGGTCTCGATCATCGGTCCCCAGTTGTTCCTGATCTTCTCGGGAACCTTTGCATATCCGTATCCGGGAAGATCGATGAAGGCGAATCGGTTGTTGACGGTGAAGAAGTTGATCTCCTGTGTCCGTCCCGGCGTGTTGCTGGTCCGGGCCAGTCCCTTCCGCTTCACGAGGGTGTTGATGAGAGAGGATTTTCCCACATTCGATCGCCCGGCAAAGGCGACCTCCGGCAGGACCGCCGGCGGATAGTGGGCGGGTTTCGTGGCGGAGAGGACAAATTCTGCGGACAACACTTTCATATGCAGTTCCCCGGAAAAAGACGGATCATCCCTGATCTAAGTCAACCGCGAACGTCGTACCGGCGAAAGCCGGCATCCGGACGTCGTCCCGGCGAAAGCCGGGAACCAGGAAAGCTCTGGACCCCGGCTTTCGCCGGGGTGACGACTTTCGGAAAATAGGTTTCTGTCCCTATTTTTCTCCTATTTTCCTTATGACAGCGCCCGCTTTCGCGGGCGCTGTCATAAGGGTGTTCGAGCAGATCGTAAGCCGAATTCTGTTCCGCCTCCCGGTCACCCGGAGAGCGGCGATGATCATTCCTCTGGGACGGCCGTTGCCGGCCGCCTCAAGCGACACAACCCGAGAACTTTGGGGCGGGCCGCCCCGTTCTCCTATTTGGTCTTGCTCCGGATGGGGTTTACCAAGCTTTCCCGGTCACCCGGGAAACTGGTGAGCTCTTACCTCGCCTTTTCACCCTTACCCCTTCCTCGCGGAAGAGGCGGTATATTTTCTGTGGCACTTTCCTTAGGGTCGCCCCCAGTCGCCGTTAGCGACCATCCTGCCCTGTGGAGTTCGGACTTTCCTCCGATCCGGAATCCCGGACCGGCGATCATCTGATCTGCTCCAACACCTCGTCTTTTCCCTCCTGGATTTCCGGCCTTCGCCGATTTCTGCCTCCCGGAGTCGTCGAAAACTCCCCGGCGGTACGTTGCCCGCTTATCACTGGCCGCCGTTCCTGTTCTCCCAGTAGATGATCCGGTTGCAGTTCGGACAGGTGATCAGGAGAGCCGACTTCTGCAATTCGTTATACAACTGGGGAGGAATGGACATATGGCATCCGTCGCAGACCTCCTTCCAGACCGGCACCACGGCAACGACCGCGCCCGACGCCCTTGATCTGTTCGTATTTCCGGAGGATATCGGCAGGAATCTTCTTCTTGAGTGCATCGCTTTTCCGGACGCAGACGGCAAGCTCCTCGGCAATGGAGCTGAGTTCCTCCGCCAACTTCGTCCTTTGTTCCTCATAGCGGCTGCGACTGACATTCAGTTCAGTCTTCTTTCGTTTTCACCGCGGTTTCAAGAGCGTCGAGTTCATCGAGAAGGGAGATGATCTCGTCCTCCATTCGGCTGTTTTTTGCCTCGAGGGTCTCGATCTCCTTCAGAATCGACTGATATTCCTTGTTCGTCTTGACCTCAAAGAGCCTCTCGCGGGTCCTCTTCAGGGTCTCCTGCCCCGCCTGGAGCTGGCTGTCCTTTTCCCGCCGGCTTTTTCTCAGGCTTTCCAGCTGCTCCCGTTCCGTCTCCACAACCGCGCAACATGCGCTGAATTCCGTCTCCAGCGCTTCCATCTGGATCGGAAGAGCCTTCTTCCGCGCGGTAATCCTCCCCGCCGCAGACTCCATCTTCTGCAGCTCAATCAGGAGTGCCAACTGCTCTCTCAAGCGCATCCCCCTTTCATGTTAAAGAATTTACCGGGGAGTCCCGTCAAAAAAAAATGCACCAGCCTCTGGTGCATTTTCAGGGAGTCGTCTTTTTCCCCACTTGATTGCCCTTTTCCTGTGAACGATGATCCGCACCTCACGCGCCAAAGTTTCCTTTCCCCTTCATACTGGTGGGCCCACCTGGATTCGAACCAGGGACCGACCGGTTATGAGCCGGTGGCTCTACCAATTGAGCTATGGGCCCTGCTTTTCACAGGATGAGTCCATTTTTTTCTTAATGGGGTTTTATAATACTCATCTGCCGCGCTTGTCAATATTTTATTTGATCAGCGGTTTGAGGATTCGACGCCGGGACGGATTCCGCAACTTCCTGATGGCGCCGGACTCGATCTGCTTCGCCCTTTCCCGGCTGATCTCCAGGGATTCCCGCGATTCTTCCGGTGAATAATCCGCCCTCTCGCTGATTCCGAACCGCATCCGGAGCACCTTTTCCTCCCGCGGCGTCAGGGTCGCCAGTATCTTCCGGGTCTGTTCCGCCAGATCCATGCTGATCGTGGCTTCCGAGGGCGACATGATCTTCTTGTCTTCGATGAAATCTCCCAGGTGACTGTCCTCTTCCTCCCCGATGGGGGTCTCGAGCGAGATGGGTTCCTTGGCGATCTTCAAAACCTTCCGGACCTTTTCGAGGGGATACTCCATCTTGTTGGCGATCTCCTCCGGGTTGGGTTCTCTCCCCAACTCCTGCACGAGATACCGGGAGGTCCGGATGAGCTTGTTGATCGTCTCGATCATGTGCACCGGAATCCGGATGGTCCTTGCCTGATCGGCGATGGCGCGGGTGATCGCCTGCCGTATCCACCAGGTGGCATAGGTAGAAAATTTATACCCCCGCTGGTACTCGAATTTATCGACCGCCTTCATCAGTCCGATATTCCCCTCCTGGATCAGGTCCAGAAACTGCAAGCCCCGGTTCGTGTACTTTTTCGCGATGCTCACGACCAGGCGCAGGTTTGCTTCCACCAGTTTTCGTTTGGCGATCTCCGCCTTTGTTTCCCCCGTTTCGATGGCCACCATCGCCTTTTTCAGGACCGTTACGGATAGTCCCGTCTCCTGGGAGATCTTCTTTAACCGGCGATTGGCCTCTTTGACGATACGGTCAGCGGCCCTTAATTTTTCCAGAGTTACCCCTGTTTCTCTGACCGCCCGCGCGGCAGCTTTGGCGGATGTGTTCATCTTTGAACAGGCGTCTTCCAACTGGGTAAGAGAGAGCCCGGTCTCCGCCTTGCAGCGGCGGATATCCACGTCCACCTTCTCGACATCGTCAAGATAAGCCCGGAGATTGTCCACCATCCGGTCGATCTGTCTCCTGCTGAACCTGACCTTCCGGCAGAGCTTGACGATATTCCGGACGTTCTTGTCGAGATCCTCTTTGAGCTCCTGCCTCTCGGCGGCACGAAGCCCCTTGGCATTGAGCTTTTTCTTGATGAGATCATTCTTGCCGTCCAGCACCGTCACTTTGCTCAACAGTTTGATGACCCTCTCCAGGTGCATGTCCTCTTCAACGACGCCGTCCTCATCCTCGATATTGTCCAGCAGGCTCTTCACCCGGATGGCCCCGCTCTTCAGTTGGGCGCCCATACGAACGACGTCCTTGATGGAAGAGGAGACGCTGAAGACGGCTTCCATGCTCTCCTTGGCGCCCTCCTCGATCTTCTTGGCAATCTCGACCTCCCCCTCCCGGCTGAGCAGGGAAACCAGTCCCATTTCCCGCAGATACATCTTCACCGGATCGCCGGTCTTGCCGACTGCGGGCAACAGCCCGAGGATATCATCGCTTTTGGTGTCGATCCGTTCGTCCGACGACTTCTTGACGACCAGTTTTTCTCCCTTGTCCGTATCGATGATATCGATGTTCTTCTCGCCGAAGAGCATGATGATATCGTCAATCTGATCCGAGGAGATAACGTCGGAGGGAAGGAGATCATTCACGTCGTCATAGGTGAGAAATCCTTTTTCCTCACCAAGCGTGATCAACTTCTTAAACTCATCAGATTCTATTTCTTTTGCCATATCGGTTTCTCCCGGTAGCCTGTTATATGGATCCGTCAGCCGGCTTGCTCCGGTGACGGTTTATCAAAATCGGACAAATGATCAAGCCAGCCCCTTTTCTTGCTGGAGAAGCCTATTTTTCTCTGCCATGAGACGGTCGTACAATTCCTGGTCTTTGGCCTTCTCGGCCTCTCTAATCCTCTGTGTCAGGATCCTTCCCTTCTCCTTGACTCGACCTCTTCCGGATCTTCCGGATCGCATCGGCCAGTTGCCGATCGATCATCTCCTCAAAATAGGGGCTCTCCTGCACCAGGAGCGCCAGGAGCCTCTCCCTGAACGGACCGTCTGTCAGTGCGCCTATCAGGGAGGTGATGTCCCCCATCGCCTTCCCCTGCCTCTCCATGTCCAGAAGGGCCTCTCCGAGGGTCTTCAATGCCTCGGTCCGGAAACAGTCGAGAACCCCCGATTCCCGAACGACCGAGAGCCTCGCCGGATATTCAAGCATCATCCGGACCAGGCTCAGCTCCAGCGGATCCAGCTCTGAAGGGGCCTTCCGCCGCGTCGGAAGGTCCGGGGCCGCTGGGGCATGGGAAAGACCGCGCCTGACCTCGCTCTTCAGGACCTCCTCATCGACATGCAGTTGTTCCGCCACCTTCTTGACGAATAGATTCCTGTCGACGGCATCATCCAGGCGACTGATGAAAGCGACGGCCTCCCTCAGTTTGTCCCGGTCCTCCTCCAGTGTCCCGCGCCCGCCCAGGATCTTCTCGATGTAATAATCGGCCATCGGCCAGGCCTGGGCCAGAAGTTCATCCATCTGCCCGCGTCCCCGGGTCCTGACAAACGTGTCCGGGTCGTGCCCATCGGGCAGGATCACCGCCTTGGCATGGACATTCCCGGCCAGAAAGAGCTCGAGGCTCCGGGCCAGGGCCTTCCTCCCCGCCTCATCGGGATCGAAAACGGCAACCACACGGGGCGTATAACGCCTCAGCAGATCGACCTGTGCGCGCGTCAGGGCCGTCCCCAGCGTTGCCACCACGTTCGTAATCCCGGCATTCCACAGGGCGATCAGATCGAAGTACCCCTCGACCAGAATGGCGAAATCCTTCTCGCGGACGGCCTCGCGCGTCCTGGCCAGTCCGTAGAGGTTGTTTCCCTTGGTATAAACCGGCGACTCGGGGGAGTTCATGTATTTCGGCTCACCCGCACCCATCACCCGGCCTCCGAACGCGATCACATGGCCATCGACGTCCTCGATGGGGATCATCAACCTCCCCCGGAACCGGTCATAATGCCCCTTTGCGGGCCCCGTCCGGGGGATAACAAGGCCGGCCTGCTCCGCCAGTCCGGGAGCAACGCCCCTCTTCTCCAGATAATCGAGGAGACCGGACCACCCCTCCGGGGCCAGACCGAGGCGGAACGCCTGGATCGCCGTCTCGCCGACTCCCCGCTTCCCGAGGTACTCCCGGGCACCCGCCCCGGTCGGCGAAAGGAGCGCCTTTGCATAGAAGTCGGCGGCAAGTTCATTGACCCGTCGGATCTGCTCCGCAAGGGTGTACCGTTCCCTCTCCTCGCGGCTCATCGTCTTTTCGGGAATTACGACCCCCACCTTGCCCGCCAGTTGCCGGACCGCCTCGGGAAAGGTCAGGTTGTTGAGCTTCATCAGGAAGGAAAAGACATTTCCCCCCTCGCTGCAACCGAAGCAGTAGAACATCTGCTTGTCGGGGCTGACCGTGAAGGAGGGCGTCTTCTCGTGATGAAAGGGACAGAGACCGAGAAAATTCTTCCCCGCCTTCTTCAGGATGACATACTCCCCGATCACAGAAGCGATATCGGCCCTTCTGCGGATCTCCTCAATCTTGTCATCGGGAATCGACCCCTTCAAATCCCCTTCCCCTTATGCCGACAAGAGGGCTTTGACCTTTTCGCCAACCGCCTTGCCGTCCGCCTTGCCGGTCAGCTTCGGCATCAGGATCTTCATGACCTTCCCCATATCCCGGGCGCCCGAGGCGCCGGACTCGCGGATGGCCTCCCCGATCATGGCGTCGATCTCACCCTCGGAAAGCTGCGCCGGCAGGAACTCTTCGATCACCTTCAGTTCC
Source organism: uncultured delta proteobacterium (assembly GCA_963817385.1). Classification (GTDB taxonomy): domain Bacteria; phylum Desulfobacterota; class Syntrophia; order Syntrophales; family UBA5619; genus JAKAFS01. The sequence goes on along the minus strand of CAWFOM010000007.1, from coordinate 81,789 downwards.
GCCTGTTCCTTCTCCACGAGATCAACCCTGCCGCCCTTCTCGAATTGTTCGATCGAATCCTTCCTCTGTTTGACCATGGAAGAGAGGAGCTGGAGGAATTCGGCCTCGGTGAGTTCACGTCTCAGATCGATTTCCCGGTTATGCAGACCGCTCTTGAGCATCCGGAGGGCCGATAATCGGATCTTCTCCTTCGCCTTGGCCGCCCGGATCAACTCCTGCTCCACTTTTTCTTTGAACTTCATTGCTTCCTCACTTTTTTTAACTTAGGACATCTTTACGTTTTGTCAATGGGCTGCACTCCTTCCTTCGTCAGGCCAGACCGTCTTTGAGCTTTAAACCGCCCAGTAGATGCATATGGAGATGAAAAACGACCTGCCCTCCCTCTCTGTTGCAGTTGATCACCACCCGGAAACCCCTTTGGTCGACTTTTTTAATCCGGGCCACCTCCTGCGCAGCAGCCATCATGGCCTGGAGATCCGCCATCCCCTCCGCATCGACATCCATGAGCGTGGCCACATGGCGTTTGGGAATGATGATGATGTGGATCGGGGCCATGGGATGAATGTCTTCAAAGGCCAGGACACTCTCATTTTCATACACCTTCCGGCTGGGAATCGCGCCGGATGCAATCTTACAGAATATGCACTCCTCCATGCGCCCACCTCCTTCATCCTTGGCTGATCCGGGACTCATCCGGTTCAGATCTCCGCCCGTTTTCCCGAAGCGACGCCGCTTTTCCGGCGCCCTTTTGTGCAGACAATCGCCTCATCGAGGGAAAGAGCTCCCGTATAGAGGGCCTTTCCCACGATCACCCCGAAAACACCCTTTGCCTCAATGGTCATAAGCCGTTCAATATCTTCGAATCCCCGACACCCCTCCGGAAGCAATCACCGGAATACCGGCCGATTCGGCCAGTTCCCGGGTGCTCTCGATATTGACCCCGGTTTCCATACCGTCCCGCATGATATCCGTATAAACCAAGGCAGCGGGCCGGTCTTCGGCGAACCGGCGTGCCAGATCCACAGCGGTTTCCCCGGTCGTTTCCGTCCATCCCTGGACGGCGAGTCGTCCGCCGACCGCGTCGATGCCGAGGATCACCTGATCCGGAAACGTCCGGCAGGCCGTTCGGACAAATCCCGGGTCCTTGAGGGCGGCCGTACCGAGGATCACCCATCGGACCCCCATCCGGAGATAGGTCTCCACCGTTTGCATCTCCCGGATACCGCCCCCGACCTGAATCGGCAACCCCGTCGCCTTCACGATGTCGCGGATTACCGCTTCATGCCGGGGAACACCCTCGAGAGAACCGTCCAGATCGACCACATGCAGCCGCTCGGCGCCCCTCTCCTTCCAGACTAGGGCCATTGCCGCCGGATCGTCGGCGTATACGGTCGCCCGTCCGAAATCTCCCTGGACGAGTCGCACACACCGGCCTTCTTTCAGATCAATAGCAGGAATGACAATCATGAAGGGACTCCTCGAAAAAATAAAGGAATCTCCATCGTCAGGGAAATTCCGAAGCGGGCCTCACTCAGCAGCTTGGGGTGAAGCTACGGCAGGCCGGGAAAGGTGTTGAGGAGTTGTTCTATCCCCTCCCCCGTTAGCTCCCGTGCCGTGAGCCACTTCCCCTTCCCCCGAAAAAACGAGGCAAATTGAAGCAGATCCTCCATCAACGAACTCTGCTCCTTGTCAAAGGTGCCCCGCCAGACAAGCACCCCGTCGCTGACCCGCAGCAGATGAATATCGAAAGCGACCGCTGCCGGCTGTTCTACGGCATAGGAGACTCCCTTCCTCTCCCGGAAACGGTAGACGTATCCGGTCACGACGCCTTCGGCTCCCAGTTCGCTCCCCACATCCCGCAGTACCTGGCGGAGGGGAGCCGTGAGGGAATCCGTGGAGATCCGTCGGAAGACCCCGGCAACCCGCTCCCCCGCAATAACACTGAATTTCGGTCTCTTTTTGTCTAATTGTTCGAGAAAAACCGACTCCACGATCGTTTCCGGACTTCCCGGGGATTCCTTGGCATTGACGATCATCCCGCAGAGGGGACAGCGAACGGCTCCGCTCATCGCCTCATCGGGAGCAACCTGCTGAAAGGGCACTACGACAACCGACTCGAAGACGATCTTCCCCTCCGGAAGGGGAATACCCGAATCCCCGCGATAATGACAGCCCATGACCATGGGAAGAATGAGACAGAGGGGAAAAAGGCCGGTGAGACCCTTGCGGAAACAGGATAACTTCTTGATGACGATCAACCCCCTTATCCTGAGGCGGCAGGTCCCTCTCCGCCCGGGAAGATGGCACACGTCTCGCCGATCTCAATTGCTGCACCATGATCCTTCGACGCTTCTCCCGGCCTTCAAGTTTCCAGGGAACCTTTTGTCGAGAGGACCCCCTCAACCCGTCCGTCCATCGCAATCGCCTCGCGAAAGGCGCGGGCGAAAGCCTTGAATATCGCCTCCGCCATATGATGGCCATTTGTACCATAGATGAGGTTGATGTGCAAGGTGATTCCACTATGATCTGAAAATGACTTGAAAAATTCCCGAAGAAGGGCCGGATCGAACTCCCCGATCCTCTGCGCCCCGAGATCGGCGCGCCAGATCAGATACGGCCTGCCGGAGAGATCCATCGCCACAGAGCAGAGGCTCTCATCCATCGGAACTACCGCCGAACCATACCGGCTGATCCCTTTCCGATCACCCAGTGCCTTTTTGACGGCCTTCCCCAGGCAGATCCCGATATCCTCCACAAGATGATGATCATCCACCGCAGTGTCGCCCTTGCTCCGGATGGTGAGATCGATGAGGCCGTGCCGGGCGAAAAGGTTCAGCATGTGATCGAGAAAGGGAACCTCGGTGTCGATGCATCCCGCCCCGTTCCCATCCAGGTTGACCTCCACCGAAACGTCCGTTTCCGTGGTCTTTCTCTGGATCGTTCCTTTCCGCATACCCAAGCCTCCTTCAGATCACGTTAGATCACTTTGTTCAGAGGGTACTCGATGATCCCTTCGGCCCCCCCTTCCTTGAGCAGGGGGATCAGATCCCGGACGACGTTCCCGCTCACGATGGTTTCCACGGCAAGCCAGTCACCAGAATGGAGGTGAGAGATCGTCGGCGCTTTGAGCGAGGGCAGAAGGAGTACCACCCGGTCCAGATTCTCCCGGGAGACATTCATCTTCAGCCCCACTTTTCCCATGGCCTGCAGCGATCCGTTGAGCAGCATCCTGATCTGCTCTATCTTCTGCCTCTTCCAGGGATCCGCCCATGCCCCGTGATTGGCGATCAACTGGGTATTGGTCTTCATCAATTCTTCGATGATCTTGAGCTTATTGGCCCGGATGGTGCTTCCCGTCTCCGTCACCTCCACGATGGCGTCCACCAGCCCTTCGACCACCTTGGCCTCGGTCGCCCCCCAGGAAAATTCGATATGGACGTTGATGTTGCGCTTGGCGAAATAACGCCGGGTGAAGTTGACCAGTTCCGTCGAAACCTTCTTCCCTTCCAATTCCTCGATCGACCGGATGGGAGAATCATCACGGACGACGAGGACCCATCGGGCCTGCCTCATCGACGTCTTGGAATAGATCAGATCCTGGACGGCCACGACATCCGATTCATTTTCGATGATCCAGTCCTGACCGGTGAGACCCAAATCGAGCGTGCCGTCATCCACATAGCGAGACATCTCCTGCGCGCGGACCAGGGTGCAGGAGATCTCCTCATCATCGATATCGGGAAAGTAACTTCGGCTGTCATAGGTGATATGCCAGCCCGCCCTCTTGAACAGATCCACCGTATTGGCTTCCAGGCTTCCCTTGGGAATCCCCAGTTTCAGTTTATTCATCGGTAAACATCCTTCGGATCAAATACCCGTTCCCCGACCGTAACAAAATCTCCGTCGGCCCATTTCCGATGGAAACATGAACGGTGACCGGTGTGACAGGCCGCATCGCCCACCTGCTTTACCTTCAACAGGACGGTGTCCTCGTCGCAGTCCAGTCTGACCTCCCGGACCAACTGCACATGGCCCGATGTCTCCCCTTTCAGCCACAGGCTCTGCCGGGACCGGCTCCAGAAGGTGGCCTTCCCGGTCTCGAGCGTTTTGAGCCATGCCTCCCGGTTCATGTAGGCCAGCATGAGGACCTCTCCGGAATCATGGTCCTGGACCACGGCGGGGACCAGTCCTTCCCCTTTATCGAAATTCGGTTCTATCATGACACTCCCCACTGTTCGTCTGGTTTCTTTTTGCACGTACCGCCGGCTCAAGAAACCAGCAGACAAGTGCGGAATGATAATTGAAGAAACGGCATTAATCAAGCACTTTTTCCTTGCGCACCCGACGGACTTTCAGCTTGCCTAATCCATCCGGATATGGTAAAAAACCCGCAACGGAATTTGCGTTCTGAAGGTTAACTCATGGAGAGGCGTTTCCCCTGAGGGGGTCGCGGGGCAATTGACCCGCGGTAGACGCCGGACGGTCAGGAGGTTCGGTGATGTCATTGCTTATCGGCGGCATCGTATCAGTGATCTTTGGCGTTATCGGTTTCTCCTTATGGTGGAGTGACTTCATCATCATCCTGAAGGGCGGCATTCCGATCATCTTGATCCTCGGCGGTATTCTTGCCGTCTACGTCGGTATGGACGCCATCCAGGACAAGATGCGAGAGGAACGGCAAAAGCAGGATGAGAAACTGGAAAAAGCCCGTGAAGAGATTGAGCAGGTCAGGGCTCAGTCGGAGCAGTACCGGGAAGAAATCGAAAAATTGAAGGAACAGGCGAAAAATACCCCTTGACATACCGGTGAAAATCAAATAGGACGTCGTCAAATTGACTTGACGGACAGGATGATTAACGATGCAGATATGCTCCGGTACAGTATCCGTTACCCGCACCTGCTTGTATCCCTATATGTATTGATGCCTGCTGCCTGTCCGGATGACAGGTAAGCAGGCATTCCCCACAAAACTCATTGTAAGCCCCATTTAATTTTTTTACGAACCGCAGGAGCATTTGATGCCTCCGGGAGGGAGGAGATCCGTACCATGTTGTATGTCAACTACTATATAAAAAAGGAGGATTAACATGAGTAAGAAATGGCGATCACTTTTTTTCATCACGGGTCTTTCCTTGATTGGGCTTCCCTTTTTCGCATCTTTGGCATCGGGGCAGACGCCGATCAAATTGAACTATTCGGTCTTTTTCCCCGCTCCCCATATCCACAGCGTATTGGCAGTCGAATGGGGCAAGGAATTGGAAAAGAGGACCAACGGGAGGGTCAAGGTGGACGTCCTCCCGGGCGGAACGTTGACTCCTGCCGACAAATGTTATGACGGGGTCGAAAAAGGGATCTCCGATCTGGGCATGTCGGTATTTGCCTATACGCGGGGGAAGTTCCCCTTGACGGAGGTCATCGACCTGCCCCTGGGTATTAAGAGCGGCTTGGCGGCTACCCGGTTGATCAATGACTATTACCAGAAATTCAAACCGAAGGAGCTGGACGGCGTGAAGGTCATGTTTCTCCATGCTCACGGCCCCGGCCTTCTCCACAGCAAAACGGCCGTCAACAAGATCGAGGACCTCAAAGGGATGAAGGTCCGCTGCACCGGCCTGGCGACAAAAATCGTCTCCGCCCTGGGGGGAACCCCGGTGGCCATGCCCATGGGAGAGACCTATGATGCCTTGAGCAGGGGCGTCGTCGATGCCTCCATGGCGCCACAGGAATCGTTGAATACCTGGAAATGGGGAGAGGTGGTAAAGTTTACCACGGAAGACTTCGGGGCCTCCTATTCCACGGGGATGTTTGTCGTCATGAATAAGGATAAGTGGAATTCTCTCCCTGCGGATATCCAGAAGATCATCGAGAAGTTAAATGAAGAGTGGATCGAAAAGTCGGGAAAGGGCTGGGACGACATCGACAAGGCGGGCAGAGAGACCACCATTAAACTGGGGAATAAGATCATATCGCTTACCAAGGAGGAGAATGAGCGGTGGGCAAGAACAGTCCGGCCCCTCCTGGATGAATATGTAAACAATATGAAAGCAAAAGGATTGCCCGGCGATCAGGCGTTGAAGTTCTGCATGGATCGGTTAAAGAACCTTCAATAGTGGACACGAGAGGGGGATGATTGTCATCTCCCTCTCCCTTTTTTATCACGGGTACGAGCGCCACAAGGAGAATCCATGAATGGATTTTTGAAAACCGTTGCTGAGATAAGCAGGCTTCTGAATGTCATCGCCGGGACCAGCCTTATCTTTCTCATGTTGCTCACGATAATCGATGTCCTCCTGAGGGGATTCAGCAAGCCGCTGCCCGGCACCTACGAGCTGGTGGCTTTTTCAGGGGCAGTGGTGATCGGGTTTTCGCTGCCGCAGACCGCGCTGTCGCGGGCCCATATCTACGTCGATTTTCTCATCGCAAAGTTTTCTCAACGGGTGCGAAACGCCTATAACATAACGACGCGATGCGTGGTTTTCGTCCTGTTTTTTCTCATCGGGTGGAACCTGTTCAAATTCGGATGGGACCTCCAGAGGTCGGGGGAGGTTTCCCTCACCCTTCAGATGCCATTTTATCCCGTCGCGTACGGTGTCGGCATATGCTGTTTTGTCCAATGTCTGGTAATGGTTGGCGATATCATGAAGATCCACGAGGGGAGATACGATGAGTGAGGTAGTTATCGGACTTGTCGGCCTGGCGTCTCTGTTGCTTCTTTTCCTCACGGGGATAGAACTCGGGTTCGCCATGGCCCTGGTCGGTTTCATCGGATTCGGCATCATCATCTCCCCTCATGCCGCCATGAACCTGCTGGCGAAAGACATCTTCGACGTCTTTGCCTCATACGGATTTACCGTCATCCCCTTGTTTATCCTGATGGGTCAGATCGCCTTTAACGCGGGCATCGCCAAGCGGCTGTACAACGCCTCCTACAAATTCGTCGGGCATATCCCCGGAGGAATGGCCATGGCGACGGTAGTGGGCGCCACGGCATTCAAGGCCATCTGCGGATCGTCCCCCGCCACGGCCGCCACGTTCGCCAGCGTGGCCGTCCCCGAGATGGACCGATATCATTATGACAAGAGACTCTCTACGGGAATCGTCGCCTCCGTCGGAACGCTGGGGATTCTCATGCCCCCGAGCGTTACCCTGGTCGTTTTCGGAATCATCACCGGTCTCTCGATCGGCAAGTTGTTTCTGGCCGGCCTCATCCCCGGGTTGATTATCGCCTTCTTTTTTATTGCGATCATCTATGGCTGGTGCAAGATCAACCCGCGCTTGGGTCCAAAGGGGGAACGATCATCCTGGCGGGAGAGGATGGCCTCCCTTCCGGAGATTGCCCTCGTCGTCTTGATTTTCCTGATGATGATCGTGGGATTGATGAAGGGGCTTTTTACCCCGACGGAGGCGGGAAGCGTCGGAACCGGTTTGGTCCTGCTCCTCTCCATTGTCAGAAGGGACCTGGATTTCAAGAGATTCGTCAAGTCGGTTGCCGAATCGCTGAGAACGGCCTGCATGGTGCTCATGCTCATCGCCGGATCCACCATCCTCGGTCATTTCCTCGCGGTAACAAAAATTCCCATGATCACGGCCGATTGGGTCATCGGACTTTCTCTCAATAAGTACATCGTCATGATTATCATCAGTCTGATCTATCAGACCGGGGGATCCTTCATCGACGATCTGGCCTTCATGATCCTTGCCACGCCGATTTTCTATCCGGTCATCATGAAGCTTGGGTTTGATCCCATCTGGTTCGGCATCATCATCGCGATAACGGTGATGATCGGGGTCGTCATTCCTCCCGTGGCGATGAATGTGTTCGTCGTCAAGAACATCACCAAAGTGCCGTTCAACATCATCTATAAGGGGGTCTATCCCTTTTTGATCAGCCTGGTTGTTTGTGCCGCGCTGCTGTTTGCATTTCCCCAACTTGCCCTGTTCCTGCCGAATCTTCTGATGAAGTAGGGAGTTGACGCCTATGGATTTTTTCTTCGACCCGCAGGGGATAGCCGTGGTCGGCGCAACCCCGAACCCCCTCAAGGGCGGCAACGCCATCCTGAAAAACATCCTCTTCGGTTACCGCGGCGGGATCTACCCCGTCAATCCGAAATACCATCAGATCGAGGGGTTGAGATGCTATCCCTCCGTCAGCGCCATCCCCGGCCCGGTGGACCTCGCCATCGTCTTCGTCCCGGCTCCGCTGGTGCCTGCGTCGGTTGAGGATTGCGCCGCAAAGGGGGTCCGCGGCGTCATGATCGAATCGGGCGGTTTCGCGGAAACCGGTCCGGAAGGGGCGCGCCTGCAGAACGCGCTCGGCGATATCGCCGCCCGCACCGGCATCCGTCTGTGGGGCCCGAACTGCATGGGCCTCGTCGATTGCGTCCACAGCCGCATCTTTTCCTTCATGGATCCGCGGGCGCAGGAGCGGGAGGAATTTATCCCGGGAACGGTTTCCCTCGTGGTGCAGAGCGGCATGCTCTCCGCCATCTTTCTCATCGACATCATGAGCAATGCCACGATGGGCGTAAGCAAGGTCTGTTCCCTGGGGAATAAGGTCGATGTCAATGAGTGCGATATCCTGGAATACTTCCTGGGCGACCCCGACACGAGGGTGATCGGCCTCTACCTCGAATCCTTCTCCGACGGGCGGCGTTTCCTGGAGCTGTGCCGGCGGAGCGCGAAACCGATCTGCGTGCTCAAGGGGGGCCGAAGCCGGCAGGGGGCGGAAGCGGCGCTGAGCCATACGGCATCCCTCGCCGGGAACCAGCGGATCATCGCCGGCGCCCTTGCCCAGGTCGGCGTGATCGAAGCGCGGGACTTCAAGCAGATGATGGACCTCTGCCGGTCGCTCGCCCTGACGAACCCGCCCGCCGACCGGTCACGCCGGGTGGCGATTCTGACTATGAGCGGCGGGGCGGGCATCGTCGCCACCGATTTCGTCGCCGAACAGGGACTTGCCATGGCCGCTCTTTCTCCCTCAACCATCCGCTCCTTGGGGGAGCTCTTTCCCCCGTGGATGCCGGTCGCCAATCCTGTCGATCTCTGGCCGGCGGTAGAGAGACAAGCGGGCACCGCTGTCGATGTCTACGGCCGCTCCCTGGCGGCCCTCCTCGGCGACCCGGGGGTGGACGCCGTCTTTCTTCATGTCTTTATCAGCAATCCCCACAACAGGCTGAACATCGCCGACTTGTCCGCTCAGGTCCGCAGAGCCGGGAAACCGCTCATCGCCTGGATCATCGGCCGGAGGGACGACTCCCATATGTTCCAGAAAGAAGCCCTTCACTACGGAATTCCCGTCTTTACCGAACTTTCTCGCGCCTCGGAGTGCCTGGCCGCCGCCCTTGGCGAACGCCACCAGCCGGAATCGATGATTACCGAAAAAACGGGCAGTCGGACAATGCCCGTCGATCTGCAGCGTCTCCTGGATTCGGCATCCGGTCCCCTTGACGAGCACCTCTCCAAGTCGATCCTCGCGGTTTACGGTATTCCGGTCGTTCCGGAGGAGATCGCCGCCGACGAGGATCGGGCAGTGGCGGCGGCATCCTCCCTGGGTTACCCGGCCGTCGTGAAGGGACTTCTGCCCGGAGCGGTTCACAAGACGGAACTTGGTCTTGTCCGTCTGGGGATTTCCGACGGAGAGGCCGCCCGCGCGGCCTTCGCCGGTCTCATGGAAAAGATGGAGGGGCGAGGCCGGATCATCATCCAGAAACAACTTCGGGGAGCGGTGGAGCTGATTCTCGGGCTTACGCGCGACCCTCAGTTCGGCCCCTGCGTGATGTTCGGGCTGGGCGGGGTGATGGCTGAGCTCTATGCCGACGCCGCTTTTGCCGTCGCCCCCCTGACGCACCGGGAGGCGCTCAACCTCATCGGCCGCGTCCGGGGCCGGAAGATGCTCGACGGCTTCCGGGGTGCGCCGCCCGTCGACCGGGACGAGATCGCCCGGATCCTCGTCGCCCTGGGCACAATCGGTCTCCACCACCCGCGGATCCGGGAAATCGACATCAATCCCCTGATCGTCGGTGAGGATGGGATGGCGGCCGTGGATGCCACGATCGTCCTGGGATGAAGATCCGGCTGTGGAACGCCGCCTATTCTTCCCGTCCCTCTCCCGCTGCTCGTCCCTTCTTCCTCCCGAGGAGGATGAGCACCAAGAGAGACGCGCCGGTCGTGATCGCCGCATCGGCGACATTGAAGGCGGGCCAGTGGTAGGCGCCGACATAGACGTCGAGGAAATCGATCACCTCCCCGAAACGGACGCGGTCGATGAGGTTTCCTCCGGCGCCGGCCAGGATCAGGGCCAGAGAAATGACCAGCGAAGGCTCATCGCTCCGGCTCGCCCGAAAAAAGTGGAGGATAAGGATAATCGCCGCCAGCGTCACCGAAAGGAAAAAAACAGACCGGAAGACAGGAGCGACCCCCGCCAGAAAGCCGAAGGCGGCGCCGGGATTCCGCACGTGAATGATATTGAAGAGTCCGTCGATGACGGGAAAGCCTTCATGGAGTCTCAGCGTTGCAAGAATCCAGGCTTTTGTCAGTTGATCCAGGATGATCACCGGGACGGTGACCGCCAGAAAGAGGATATTTTTCTTCTGCAAGAACCGCCCCTCCAATCCGTTACGCGCTATGCATTACCGCATCACCGTTCCCACCCGCTAAAGGTTATCCCGGCACCGTGCGCAAATAGTCGGATGCTCCTCGCTTGAACCGACCGTCTCGCTGTAGTTCCAGCAGCGGTTGCACTTTTCTCCCTTCGCCCGACCCACACGTACCGCAAGACCGGCGATCTCGGCGCTGCGATAGGCGTCGCCGATCGCTTGCTCATCGACGAGCCGGACATCGGAGACGATCAAAAGGGTGCGAAGATCCTCCCGGTGTTGCTCCAGGATGGTGCGAAGATTCTCGGGCGCCGCGATGACAACGGCTGCATCGAGAGAATGGCCCAGGACCTTGCTCTGCCGGGCGGCCTCGATGGCCTTGGCCACTTCCCCTTTGACGGCGATGAGCGTCTTCCATCTCTCCGCCAGATCCGGCTGGAGATATTGCTCATTCACCTCCGGAAACTGGGTGAGGTGAACACTCTCGGCCTTGCCGGGATAAGCGGGCAGCGCCTGCCACACCTCCTCCGCCGTAAAGGTGAGGATGGGGGCCAGGAGCTGGACCATCGCCTCCAGGAGCGCCGTCATCGCCGTCTGCGCCGAGCGGCGGGCGGGCGATGCGGCCTTCGAGGTGTAGAGACGGTCCTTCAGGATATCGAGGTAGAGCGATGAGAGATCCACCGTACAAAAATTGTAGAGGGTCGTGTAGACCACATGGAACTGGTATTGCTCGTAGGCCTCGCGAACCCGCCGGACCACCTCCTGAAGGCGGTGGAGGATCCAGCGGTCCATCTCCGCCATCTCCGCATAGGGCACGGCGTCCGTGGCCGGGTTGAAGTCATAGAGATTTCCCAGAATGAACCGGCTGGTGTTCCGGATCCGTCGGTAGGCTTCAACAAGGCGCTTGAGGATCTCCTCGGAGACGCGGATGTCCTCGGTGTAATCCTCGGCGGCCACCCAGAGCCGGAGGATCTCGGCGCCGTATTCATCGATGATCGTCTGGGAGTCGATGACGTTCCCGACGGACTTGGACATCTTCTTCCCCTCGCCGTCAACGACAAAGCCGTGGGTCAGAACATTCCGATACGGCGCCCGTCCCCGCGTGCCCACCGACTCAAGAAGCGAGGAGTGGAACCAACCCCGGTGCTGGTCGTTCCCCTCCAGGTACATGTCCGCCGGAGAGGTGAGATCCGGCCGGTTCTCCAGGACGGCGGCGTGGCTTACCCCGGAATCGAACCAGACATCGAGGATGTTCGTCTCCTTCTTGAACTCCTTGCCGCCGCATTTGGGACAGCGGGTCCCCGGGGGCAAAAGGTCGTTTGCCTCCCGTTCGAACCAGACGTCGGCGCCGTGCTCACGGACGAGCCCGACCACGTGATCCAGGATCTCCCGTGTCATGAGCTCACGGTCGCACTCCTTGCAGTAGAACATCGTGATGGGCACACCCCAGAGCCTCTGGCGGGAGATGCACCAATCGGGGCGATTCTCGACCATGCCGTAGATCCGGTCACGCCCCCAGGCGGGGATCCAGGTCACGCCGTCGATCGCGGCAAGCGCCTTCTTCCGGAGGTCGTTCTTCTCCATGGAGATGAACCACTGCTCCGTCGAGCGGAAGATGATCGGCTGCTTGCAGCGCCAGCAGTGGGGATAGGTGTGCTGAATCGCCACCTGCCCGAGGAGGGCGCCCGCCTCCTTGAGCTTCGCATTGATCGCATCGTTGGCGTCGAAGACGAAACAACCCGCAAAATCCTTCACGTCCTTGGTGAATTTTCCGTCGTCGTCCACAGGGGCATAGTTATCCAGGCCGTATTTCATCCCGATCTCGTAGTCCTCCTGGCCGTGGCCCGGGGCGATGTGGACGCATCCGCTCCCTGCGTCGAGGGTGACGAACGGGGCAAGGATGAGGAGCGTCTCCCGGTCGATCAGGGGATGGCGGCACTTGAGACCCTCCACGACCGCGCCGGGAAACTCGTCGAGGATCTCGTACGCCTCCCCACTGAAGCCGAAGGCGTCCAGGCAGTAATCGAGGAGATCCTTCGCGAGGATCAGGACCTCTCCCCTGACCTTCACCGCCACATAGAGGAACTCCTCATGGAAGGCGATGGCCAGGTTCGCCGGGATCGTCCAGGGGGTCGTCGTCCAGATGACGACGGAGATCTTCTCGCCGGCGAGCTTCGGGAGACGCGCCGAAACATCGGAAATAAGAGGGAATCTAACATAGATCGAGGGAGTCGTGTGATCGTGGTATTCGACCTCGGCCTCCGCGAGAGCCGTCTTGCAGGAGGCGCACCAGTAGACAGGTTTCTTCCCCTTGTAGACGCTCCCGTTTAAGTAGAGCGCACCGAACTCACGAACGGTAGTCGCCTCGTAGTCATAGGACATCGTAAGGTAAGGGTTGTCCCACTCACCGAAGACTCCGAGACGCTTGAACTGCTCACGCTGGATCGCAACGAACTTGTTTGCATAGACGCGGCAGAAACGCCGTTTGTCGGCCTGGGACATCCCAGCCTTTTTATCGCCCAGTTCCTTGTCCACCTGGTGCTCGATCGGCAGGCCGTGGCAGTCCCAGCCGGGGACATAGACGCTGTCGCGGCCCGTCATATTCTTCGCCTTGACGAGGATGTCTTTGATGATCTTGTTGAGCGCGGTGCCCAGATGGATGCTTCCGTTGGCGTAGGGGGGACCGTCGTGAAGGATATAGGGCTTCCGTCCCTGCGATGTCTCGCGGATCCGGTCATATATACGCATTTCGTCCCAACGGGCAAGCATCTCCGGCTCCCGTTTGGACAGGTTGGCCTTCATGGGGAAATCCGTCTTCGGCAGATTCAAACTTTCCTTGTAATCCATTCAACGCTCCTCAAGTTGGAATGTCTTCGCAAATAGCGGTGAACGCTACCACAGATCTCCCCCACTTTCAAGCATCTCTTTGTTTTAACAGGCTGTTGAAAAACGATCATCTGCGGCGTTGCGCTGCAAACCTCATCCCTCAACGTATTTTCATATACGCCTCACTCTTCGGTTTTTGCGCGCCTTGCATCTGACCACTTTTGAACAGTCTGCCCAAAGGGTTTTTTCGACATCCTCTTCGGCTTTGGAGCAAGTTGGGATCGGGGTCCCGGTAGTGCGCATTGGAGATTTTCCGGGGTCACCCTACCCCCGCAGCTTTAGCGAGGAGGTGCGGGTCGGAAAATGTCCAGCGCACGGAGGGATCGCGATTTCCAACTTGCCTTAATTTCCAAGGTGAGTTTGGAATAAAAAAAGCCCCCGTCCTTAGACGGGGGCCTTGTTCAACCATTATGGCCGGGGAATTACATCCCCATGCCGGGATATCCGCCGCCTCCCGGAGGCATGGCCGGCATCGCCGGTTTCGCTTCGGGCTTGTCTGCAACCATGCACTGCGTCGTCAGCATGAGGGATGCCACACTCGCCGCATTCTGCAGGGCAAAACGGGTCACCTTGGTGGGATCGATGACACCGGCCGTGATCATGTCTTCATACTTGTCGGTCCGGGCATTGAATCCATAGGCGCCTTTCTTATCCTTGACCTTCTCCACGACGATGCTGCCTTCCATACCGGCATTATTGGCGATCATCTTGAGAGGCTCCTCGAGGGCCTTCTTCACGATCCGGACGCCAACCGCCTCGTCGCCTTCCAGCTTCATCTTGTCCAGCGCGGGAAGGGTCCGGAGATACGCCACCCCGCCGCCGGGAACGATCCCCTCCTCAACGGCCGCACGGGTAGCGTTGAGGGCATCCTCGACGCGGGCCTTCTTCTCCTTCATCTCGGTCTCCGTCGCAGCGCCGACCTTGATCACCGCCACTCCGCCGACGAGCTTCGCCAGTCTCTCCTGAAGCTTCTCCCGGTCGTAATCGGACGTCGTCTCCTCGACCTGGGCGCGGATCTGCTTTACGCGGCCTTCGAGGGCTGCGCGGGCGCCGGCGCCGTCGATGATCGTCGTATTGTCCTTGTCGATGGTGATCCGCTTGGCGCGGCCGAGGTCCTCAATCTTCACGTTCTCCAGCTTGTATCCCATCTCCTCGGAGATCATCTTGCCGCCCGTCAGGATGGCGATATCTTCGAGCATCGCCTTTCTCCTGTCGCCGAAGCCCGGGGCCTTGACGGCAGCCACATGGAGGGTGCCGCGGATCTTGTTGACCACGAGGGTCGCCAGCGCTTCGCCTTCGATGTCCTCGGAGATGATCAGGAGCGGACGGCCCATCTTGGCGATCTGCTCCAGAATGGGAAGGAGGTCCTTCATGTTGCTGATCTTCTTTTCATTGATAAGGATAAGACAGTCTTCGAGCTCGACTTCCATCTTCTCGGCGTTTGTCACGAAATAGGGGGAGAGATAGCCGCGGTCGAACTGCATCCCTTCCACGATCTCCAGTTCGGTCTCCAGCCCTTTGGCCTCTTCCACGGTGATGACGCCTTCCTTGCCGACCTTTTCCATGGCCTCGGCGATGATCGCGCCGATCGCCTCGTCATTGTTGGCGGAGATGGTTCCGACCTGGGCGATCTCCTTGGCGTCCTTCGTCGGCTTGCTCAACTTCCGGAGCTCCTTGACGACCACGTCGACGGCCTTGTCGATTCCGCGCTTCACGTCCATCGGATTGCTCCCGGCGGCGACGCTCTTTGCGCCTTCCCGGAAGATCGCCTGGGCAAGAATTGTGGCGGTGGTGGTTCCGTCGCCGGCGACGTCGCTCGTCTTGCTGGCAACTTCCTTCACCATCTGGGCGCCCATATTCTCGAACTTGTCCTCAAGCTCGATCTCTTTGGCGACGGTCACGCCGTCCTTGGTAACATTGGGTGCGCCGTAGCTGCGGTCTATGATTACATTGCGTCCTTTAGGACCGAGGGTTACCTTGACCGCATCGGCCAGGGTATTGACCCCGTTGAGAATCGATTTCCTCGCTTCTTCATCGTACTGAAGTATTTTAGCTCCCATGTATCTATCCTCCTTATATGCTCAGTTTATTATTTCTCTAAGATTCCCAGAATATCGTCTTCGCGCATGATCAGATGTTCCACGCCGTCGATCTTCACTTCCGTACCCGCATACTTGCCGAAAAGGATCCGGTCGCCCGCCTTGACATCCAATTTGATCAGTTTGCCGTCCTCGGCGGTCTTTCCCTTTCCCACGGCAACGACGATCCCTTCTACGGGTTTCTCTTTGGCGGTATCGGGAATGATGATCCCTCCCTTCGTCTTTGCCTCCTCCTCCAGCCGCTTCACAATAACTCTGTCCTGTAATGGTCTGATTTTCATGCTTTACCCTCTCCTTTCGTTATTATATAGATCTGTAAATCATCTTATGGCTCAACAGATTGCGCATATATTAAGCATCTATTTTTTCATGTCAAGGCATGCTGATATAAAAAATAGTTTTACGTATTCGGCAATGCATCAGTCACTGTTCAAAAAAGATGTTCCGTCAGTTCCTTGAGGGAACCGATTCGGATCAGTTCGATCTGCATCTCCGGCAGGCATTCACGGGTCTGCGTCCGGGGGAGGATACACCGCGTGAAGCCCATCCGGGCCGCTTCCCTGATCCGGACCTCCGTCTGGGAGATCCCCCGGATTTCACCGGTCAGGCCGACCTCGCCGAAAACGACGGTCCCCGCCGCAATCGGCCGGTCGAGGAAACTCGAGGCCATCGCCGAGACGATCCCGAGATCGATCGCCGGCTCGTCCACCTTCACCCCTCCCGCCACATTCAGAAAGATATCGCTGTTCCCGAGATGGATGCCGCAGATCTTGTCCATGACGGCCGTGAGCAGCGACACCCGGTTATGGTCCACGCCGATCGCGGTGCGCCTCGGCATCCCGAAGCTCGTGGGGCTGACCAGGGACTGGACCTCGATCAGGATCGGCCGGGTCCCCTCCATGCTCGGCACGACCACCGATCCTGCGGCCCCTTCCGGCCTCTCCGAAAGAAAGAAGGCCGAAGGATTGGAGACCTCCGTAAGGCCCGTATCCCGCATCTCGAAGACCCCGATCTCATGGGTCGGGCCGAAGCGGTTCTTGATCCCCCGGATGACCCGGTAGGCGTGCCCGGAATCCCCCTCGAAATAGAGGACCGTATCGACCATGTGCTCCAGGACCTTGGGTCCGGCGATCGAACCGTCCTTCGTGACATGGCCGACGAGGAAGATCGGAATGCCCGTCTTCTTGGACATGAGGATCAGCCTGCCCGATGCCTCCCGCACCTGCCCCACGCTCCCCGGCGCGGAGGAGAGAACGGAGGAATAGACGGTCTGGATGGAATCGATGACCGCGACGGCGGGTTTGATCTCCTGGATCCGGCTGAGGATGTTCTCCAGTTCGACCTCGACCAGGATGAGGAGACCTTTGGCGGAGGCCCCGAGCCGCTTTCCCCGGAGCTTGATCTGCCGGGCCGATTCCTCGCCGGAGCAATAGAGGACCGTCAGGCCCCTCCGGGCCAGGTTCTCGAGCACCTGCAGAAGAAGCGTCGATTTTCCGATCCCGGGATCACCCCCGACCAGGATCGGCGGAGCCGGCGACGATCCCGCCTCCGAGGACCCGGTCCATCTCGACGATCCCCGTCGTGATCCGATCCCCTTCATCGGCCGTGATGGCATCGATGGACTGGGGAACGCCGTCAAACCTGACACCGGCCGGAGATGCCGCCTCGGCATCCCGGATCTCCTCTTCGACGAAACGGTTCCACTCGCCGCAGGACGGACATTTCCCCAGCCATTTCGGCGACTGCTGGCCGCAATTCTGGCAGAAAAACATCGTCCTCATCTTTTTCACGGGCGAACCTCCTCCGGCAATAAAGCCTTCTTACGGATACATACCCTTTCCCCTCCCCGCCGTCAACCGGAAACCAAAAATGCTTGAGTAATCATTCCAATATTGATATATTTCCCCGTCATTTTTCTATTCCTGCTTAAAGATTAAGGAGCTGATCGTGCATAATCCCAATTTCGCCTCCGGTCCCTGCAGCAAGAGACCCGGATGGAGCCTCGACGCCTTGAAGGACGCTGCGGTCGGGCGATCCCACCGCTCCGCCTTGGGAAAAGAAAAAATTACCCTGGCCATCCGGGAAACCAAGAGGATCCTCGGTATCCCCGAACACTACCTTGCCGGTGTCATGCCCGCCTCGGATACGGGGGCTTTCGAGGCCGCCATGTGGGGTCTTTTGGGCGCGAGGCCGGTCACCGTTCTCGTCTGGGAGAGTTTCTCGGAGGGGTGGGCGACCGACATCGCCAAACAACTGAAGCTCAACCCCACGGTCATGCGGGCCGATTACGGACGGATCCCCGATCTTGCGAAAGTCGACTGGGAAAGCGACGTCGTCTTCGTCGCCAACGGGACGACCAGCGGGGTCAAGATCCCGAACTGGGACTGGATCCCCGCCGAGCGGAAAGGCCTTTCCCTCTGCGATGCGACGAGCGCCGCCTTCGCCATGCCCATCGACTGGTCGAAGACGGATGTGACGACCTTCTCCTGGCAGAAGTGTCTCGGCGGTGAGGCGGGCCACGGGATGATCGTCCTGGGCCCCCGGGCGGTGGAACGCCTGGAATCGTACGACCCGCCATGGCCGCTGCCCAAGATCTTCCGCATGAAAAAAGGGGGAAAAGTCAACCGGGCGATCTTCGAGGGGGACACGATCAACACCCCCTCCCTTCTCTGTGTGGAGGATTACCTGGACGGCCTGAAATGGGCCGACGGGATCGGTCTCGACGGCCTCATCCGAAAAAGCCTGGCCAACCTCAGGGTCGTAGAGGAGTGGGTTGCAAAGAACGACTGGATCGCATTTCTGGCCGTATCCCCGGAGATCCGCTCCAACACCTCGGTCTGCCTCTCCGTGGTCAGCGACAAGGTTACGGCGCTGCCGACCGAGGAGCAGGCAAAATTCCTCAAAGGCATCGCCGGCGAATTGGGTAAGAGAAAGATCGCCTATGACATAGGATCATACAAGGACGCGCCCCCGGGATTCCGATTCTGGTGCGGCCCCACCATCGACCCCGCGGACATCCGCATCGCCCTTGGGGAGTTGGAGAAGGTCTAGCCGGGAAAAGATCGCAACTCTATAGAATTCCCAGGGAGGGAATGATTCATGAAGAAAATTCTTATCAGTGACAACCTGTCCACGGAAGGGATCGAGATCTTCAAAAAGACACCGGGAATCGAGGTCGACGTCCGAACGAAGATGACCCCCGATGAACTCAAGGCGGTCATCGGCGATTACGACGGCCTGGTGATCCGGAGCGCCACCAAGGTCACCCAGGAGGTGATCGATTGCGCCGAGAAACTGAGCGTTGTCGGCCGCGCCGGCATCGGCCTCGACAACGTGGACATCCCGGCGGCCAGCAAGCGGGGCATCGTCGTCATGAACACCCCCGGCGGCAACGCCGTCACCACCGGCGAACACGCGATCGCCATGATGCTCTCCCTGGTCCGGATGATCCCCCAGGCGACGGCGTCGATGAAGGCCGGGAAGTGGGAAAAGAGCAAATTCACCGGGCATGAGTTCATGAACAAGACCCTCGGGATCGTCGGCATCGGCAGGGTCGGCAGCATCGTCGCCGACCGGGCGCAGGGGCTGAAGATGAAGGTCATCGCCTACGACCCCTTCATCGCCCCGGAGGCGGCACAGCAGATGGGGATCACGCTGGCCAGCCTCGACGAGATTTTCCGGCAGGCCGATATCATCACGGTCCATACCCCCATGACGAAGGAGACCCGGGGGGTGATCAATGCGGCTGCCTTTGCAAGGATGAAAAAGGGGGTCTACATCGTCAACTGCGCCCGGGGCGGGATCGTCAGCGAGAAGGATCTCTATGACGCCCTCGTATCCGGCAAGGTGGCCGGCGCCGCCCTCGACGTCTTCGAGGAAGAGCCGACGAAGAACACGGCGCTCATTGCGCTTGAAAACGTCATCTGCACGCCCCACCTGGGGGCCTCCACCGACGAGGCGCAAATCAATGTTGCCATTGCCGTCGCCGAGCAGATCGTCGCCTACCTGACGACCGGTGAGATCAAGGGCGCCGTAAACTTCCCTTCGGTCACGCGCCGAGCTCTTGGCCGTGATCCGCCCCTATCTGGTCCTGGCGGAGAAGCTGGGAAAGTTCGAGGCCCAGCTCGTTTCCGGCGGCATCAAGGAGGTCATCGTTGAGTACAGCGGAGAGATCCTTAACTATAATGTCGCCCCGATCACCATATCTCTGCTCAAGGGGCTCCTTACCCCCATCCTCAACGAGAGCGTAAATTACATCAACGCCCCGCTCATCGCCAAGGAACGCGGGATCAAGGTGGTCGAAGTAAAAAGCAGCGAGGTAAAAGACTATACAAGCATGATCTCCGTGACGATCAAGACCGCCAAAGGCGAAGCCGGCGCCGCAGGAACCATCTTCGGCCGTCAGGAGCCGCGGATCGTGCGGATCAACAAATTTACGGTCGAGGTCATCCCGGAAGGGCGGATGTTCGTCATGTTCAACGAGGACAAGCCGGGCGTTATCGGCAACATCGGCACGACCCTGGGCACAAGCGGCGTCAACATCTCGCGACTTCACCTGAGCCGCGAACAGGTCGACGGCCAGGCGATGGTCGTCCTGAGCACCGACAGCAGCGCCTCCGCGGATGTGATCGAAAAACTCCGGAGACTGCCGCACGTGATCTCGGTCACCGAATTGGAAATGTAAAGACCCCTGCGTCTTCAACGGTAACCTTTTGTTGGGAGAGATATCGGTATGGCAAATGTGGTTGTTGTGGGAACCCAGTGGGGTGATGAAGGAAAGGGAAAAGTCGTCGACCTCTATGCGGCAAACGCCGATGTCATCGCCCGGTTCCAAGGCGGCAATAATGCCGGACATACCCTGGTCGTCGAGGGGAAGCAGACCATCCTGCACCTCATCCCTTCCGGCATTCTTCATGCCGGAAAGCTTTGCATTATCGGCAACGGAGTCGTCGTTGATCCTTCCGTCCTGATCGAGGAGATGGACGGTCTCAAGAACCGTGGCACTCCTCCCTTCCAGCACGCAGTTGATGGTCAGCGAAAAGGCCCACATCATCATGCCGTATCACCGACGGATCGATATCGCCCGCGAATCGCACGGCCTCGGCAAGAAGATCGGCACTACCGGCCGGGGCATCGGGCCTGCCTATGAAGACAAGATCGAACGGGTCGGCATCCGGTTGTGCGACCTTCTCGACGAGGAGGTCTTCCGGGAAAAGCTCGGCAGAAACGTGGAGGAAAAGAACTTCTATCTCACCAAGCTCTTTGCTGAAGAACCGGTTGACGGGGAAGCGATCTACCGGGAGTATCGGGCCTATGCCGAGCGTCTCCGCCCGTATGTCGCCGATTGTTCCCTGATCATGCAGCGGGAAATCGGCAAGGGGAAAAAGATCCTCTTCGAAGGAGCCCAGGGGACCCATCTCGATATCGACCATGGGACCTTTCCCTACGTAACCTCTTCCAACACCGTGGCCGCCAACGCCTGCTGCGGAACCGGCGTGGGACCGTCATCCATCCAATCCGTGATCGGGATCTGCAAGGCCTATACGACGCGGGTCGGCGAAGGCCCATTTCTGACGGAGCTCACGGACGAAACCGGGGCGAGGCTCCAGCAGGTCGGACAGGAATTCGGAGCAACCACGGGCCGCAAACGGCGCTGCGGCTGGCTGGATATGGTCCTGATCCGCCATGCGGTGCGTGTCTCAGGAATCACCGGCATCGCCCTGACGAAACTGGACGTCCTGACCGGCCTCGAAAAGCTGAAGATCTGCACCGGATACCGAACGGAACAGGAGGAGTTTACCGAATCCGTTCCGGCTAACCTGCGGATCCTCAACCGATGCCGACCCGTCTACGAAGAGTTGGACGGCTGGATGGAGGATATCCGGGGAGCACGGCGGATCGAAGAACTGCCCCGGAACACGCGACGCTACATTGAGCGGCTGGAGACCCTGGCCGGCGTCGGGCTTGTCCTCGTCTCGGTCGGCCCCGGTCGGAGCGAAACCATAATCATTCACAACCCTTTCAAGGACTGATGGGGACCGGATCACAGCCGCTCATGTTTCCGCTTGACAAAAAATGCCCGTTCCTGTTATGTGGGCGGGCTTTCAGATCGCGGGTCGTTAGCTCAGTCCGGTAGAGCAGCGGACTTTTAATCCGTTGGTCACGGGTCCGATTCCCGTACGACCCACCACTTGAAATTAAAGGGAATTCCCGATTTTGGGAGTTCCCTTTTGTTTTTCTGGGCAAAGAATGGGCAAAGATTTGGTCGCGGATTTTTCGTCCGTTGCTTTTAAGAGGTCAAAATTTTCGTAGACGTTGTCAATGACTTCAACTTCGGTTAAATAAATTTGGTGCCGCCCGTTCTCTAATTTTTCTTCCCACCTTGAACACATAAAATCATCGCTTGGTAAATCACCATCATTATCTTCATTTTCCCCAACATTCAGTAATCCAAATTTTGCACCAACATCATACTCCTCTGTGTATTCGTAGGTCAATTATAAGTCATTTTGTCCTTCCACAATCGCCTCTCTAAGTTCTTTTTTTCTAAACCGTTTCATTAAGAAAGGAGCAAATGCAGAAAACAGTGCCAGGAGCATCACCGAAGCACTAATAGGACGGGTAAAAAAGATGGACAGACTACCGCCCGACAGAACCAGTGATTGCTGCAGAGTTGATTCCAAGAGGGGACCGAGCACCATAGCCAATATCATTGGTGCAAGAGGGTAATCAAACTTACGCCCGAGGTAGCCGATGATGCCAAAGAAAATCATCATCCACAAGTCAAAGGTGTTATTTTCCGTCGCATAGATGCCCACGCAAGATAGCAAGACGATAAGCGGCATAATGGCGGCGTAAGGGACTTTCAACAAGCTCGTCCATATAGAGACCAAAGGCAAGTTCAGAATAACCAACATCACATTGCCTATGTACATGCTGGCGATCAATCCCCAAAAGAGGTCGGGATGGGACCCTATCAGAAAAGGCCCCGGCTGGATTCCATGGATTATCAGGGCTCCCAGGAGTATGGCGGTCGTTGGAGAACCGGGGAGTCCCAGAGTGAGCAAGGGGACGAATGCACCCTGTGCGGCGGCGTTGTTGGCGGACTCCGGCGCGGCAACTCCTTCCATAACTCCGGTACCGAATTTCTCGGGGTGTTTGCTGACCTTTTTCTCTATACCGTAGGCGAGAAACGAAGCGATGATCGCTCCTGCCCCCGGAAGCACGCCAATAAAGAAACCAAGTATGGTGCCCCGTCCAATAGCTCCTGCGGAATCCTTCCAATCTTGAAGAGTTGGTAACACATCCCTGATCCTTACCTTGAACTGGGCGAAGACCTGCACCCCGATTTTCTCCACATTGATCATTACTTCGGACAATGCAAAGAGGCCGACCGCCATGTTGATAAGACCGATTCCATCGATAAGGTAAATCTGGCCATAGGTGAATCGAGGTGCGCCGCTATACACATCCGTACCAATACAGGCAAAGAATAGTCCAAACGCACCAGATAAGAACCCCTTTATCAAAGACTCACCACCCAGGCTGGACACTAAAGTTAATCCCAATAAACAGACAGCAAAATATTCCGGCGGCCCAAAAGCCAAGGCGGCATTGACGATCGGTGTCGCCAGGACGGTGAGCATGATGATGCCAAAGGTGCCTGCTATGAACGACGCGAAGGCGGCCATTCCCAGAACAGGCGCAGCGCGACCCTGACGGGCCAACTGATGACCATCAAGGCAGGTGACTACCGAAGACGCTTCGCCCGGGATGTTGAGGAGAACCGACGTGGTAGTTCCCCCATACATAACCCCATAATAAATGGCGCTCAATGTGATGAGCGCCGTAGTCGGAGACAAACCCAAAGTGAGGGGCAGAAGTACCGATATCCCTGCGCTCGGCCCAATCCCCGGCAATACGCCGATAAACGTACCGAACAGGCAGCCAAGGAAGCAGAAGAACAAGTTTTCGGGGGTCATGGCTACCTGGAAACCTAATAATACACTATCCAATACGCTCATAATATTATCCCTCTAATTATCCGCAGTTATCCTGGCAGTGCACTCCATTACATGATTTTTCTGACGCCTGCTAGAGTCACTAGAATCCAAATATATTCTTGGGAAGGCCGCCCTCCATCAGGTACCCGAATGACACGGTAAGCAAAAATGTTACGAGCACCGATTCCCACAGGGTAAATTTCCATTTCGCCTGCATTACAAAACGCATCAGGAAAATATTAGCGGATACGGTGCAGACGATATACCCGAGAATATCAAGCAGGGCGGTATAAGCAATCAACGTTGCCACGAGGAGCCCGACGTTTATGAGTCCCCGTCCGTCCGGAAAGATTGTCTGACTGTGAGGTTCGGCTGGAAGACGAGAAGCGTAGACAATCAAAAGGATGGAAAGAATCGCAATGGTCACCCCCACCCAGAAGGGAAGGAACGTCGGCCCGGGTTCAAAACTTGTCTGGGGGCGCGTCGGGATTCTCAACGTCTCGAAAATGATTAGTCCAGAGAAGATCAACAAGATAATGCCGATCATTCGATCATGTCTTTTCATCGTACCCTCTTTCTTTTCAATTTCGGTACGCATTGCGCCGGGTGGCGAGGCAAGGCCCTGCCACCCGGCGCTGACGCTATATTTTTCTCTATTTCTTCTTATAGGGAAAGCCAGTTCTGTCAAGGTCACTCTGAAAGCGGACTTCCTCTTGAGCCAGCCACTTGCCAAACGTTTCGCCATCCATAATATGTTCGACGCTGAACATGTCACTGACAAATTTCTTATATTCTTCGGTCTTGGTAGCCTTCATGAATGCCTCTTCTAAGATTTTGCGGGCATCCGCGGGAATGTCTTTCGGGGCGGCAAAGCCCCGCATCGTTGGTGGGGCGACGACATTAAAACCCTGCTCCTTAACCGTGGGAACATCGGGGAGTCCGGGAATGCGTTTCTCCGAGAAAATTCCCAAAACGCGAACCTTACCGGCCTTTCTTAACTCCGAGACCTCGGAAGGTTGCTGCAAGGAAAAATCTACATGACCGCCCAGATTCGCTACCAGTGCTTGTCCACCACCAGCAAAGGTGACGTACTTCATCTTGACCCCTGCTGCTTTCTCCAAATCGTAAAAGCAGAAGAAGAGTTGACTGGATTTATTGGGGCCGCCTGCTACGATCGTATCGGGACTGGCCTTGGCGGCATCCACCAGATCCCGCAAGGTTTTAAACTTAGAATTGGCGTTGACCACTAATGCCACCTCTTCATACAGTAATCCGACGATGGGCGTGAAATCCCGGTAAGTCACCGACAATCCCTCTACCACGGGCGTCTGGATAAACGGCCCAGCCACAATCGTTATGAGGTTGTAGGGATCTTTCTTCTTGCCCGCTACATAGGCCATTGCTACGGCACCGCTGCCGCCCGGCTTGTTCTCCACCGACATCGGTTGGGGTAAGAGTTTGTACTTGTCATTCATTGCTGCGATGGCCCTGGCTAAGAGGTCCATGCCTGCGCCGGCGCCGGTGTGGCACACGATGGTGACGGCTTTTCTGGGGAAATCCGACGCTCCATAGGCGGCCCCGATTCCAAGAAAAAACAACAGCCCGACCACAATCAACAATCTGGATTTGGTAATGATTTTCATAATTATCCCTCCTTCTGTTCAATTTTGGCTTATCCCCCGCCTCATTCAAGCGTGGGGAGCGGCGGCGAAGACCCACACCTTAACGTGGACCAACATGGATGGTGAACAAAACTTTAAAAGAGCAGTTTCAATCCTCAGTGTTCTCGAATGACGGCTGATCACACTATCGCTGCAGCATTGGTTGCAGTTCCCGGATACTGGTGAGTCTCTCCAAGTGGAAGATCGTGTCCATCAGCTTTCGAGACCGCTGAGTTCCCAATATGGGCTCAATGAGATCCCCTGCCTTCTTCTCAACCTCTTCGGTGGACAGCGGATTATCTGAATTGCCGCGGAAGGTTGTGACCCGTTTTTCGATTTTTCGCCCGTCCTTGTTGACCACCTCTAAAATGGCATGGCGTGCGGGAAGTATGCGGCTCAATTCCGGGTCGGCAATAATCTTGACCCGTGACTTCAAGTCCATCACAACGGGATCCTTCATCCTTTCAAAGGAGTGGGCAGCCTCGAAGGTAAGTTTCCCGTCAAGAAGGGTGACGGCAAAAACATATTGGAGGTTTATATCCGGCATCTCCCGGTCGTTTATCGTATGGGCGAAGCTCTTCTCAAGGTGGACGACAATCTCTTCGATCTCCCGGGCCCCGATGTGGTGCTCCTCCATAATCAGCATCAAACCTTCCAGGGGTAATTGAATGGGCCCCCCTATGCAGTACTTCTTGATGTTGGCAACCATCACTTCGTAGCGGGATCCCAGCTCAGCAACCAGTTCCTCAGGATTGGGCTTGTCGGAGTAAGCGACGAAAAAGTTGCCGTCCCCGCTGAAGACGTCAGTGACGCCGGTGAACCCGTTCTTTACCATTGTGGCGGCTGTCACGCCATTGCGGGCGGGCATGCCACCGAAAATGAAGGCCTTCTCTATGTGCTCGGTGTCCCGGGCGTAGGTCATCACACCGGATGCCTGCTGCACGCCGAAGGAGAACAGATACGGAAACTGCTCCTTCCTCAGCCCTGCAAGACTTCCCGCGGCCGCCGTAGCCCCCATAGTCCCGCCGATGCTGAACGGGAGGTGATTCCTGGCCCTGAGGGGCAAACTACCCCCAAGAGCCCTGATCGTCCGACAACCGATATCATAGCCCAGGACCACCGCCCGAATGAAGTCCGCCCCGCTAGCATCCTCCCGCTCCGCTACGGCCAGGGCGGCAGGGACCACAGAGCAACCCGGATGGATGCCCCCTACGGGGTGGTTGTCGTCGGTTTCATCGGAGTGCGCCAGCATCCCATTTGCCAGGGCAGCGTTTATTGCCGAGACACGAACCCGGCTGCCCACCACCTGTGACTCGGGCGGACCCCCCTGTTGCTCTGCGTAGGTGATGGCAAAGCGCCCAGGTTTAAGCTGCGATCCGGAGATCATGGCGGCAAGGGTGTCAAGGATATGGTGCTTTGCCTTCTGGAGCACCTGGGGCGGAAGCTCCACGGTGTGCATTTGGGCCATATACTGTTTTAGACATGTCATCACGTTGGCTTGTGTTCCCATGTGTTTTCCCCGTTCTTTTTGTCAGTTGTAATGGTACGTCAGCTCGTCTTAGAACTCGATACCAACCTCCGTAATTTTACGGCCGGTATTGAAGCCTTAAGCGGATATCAGCCGTATACCCTTATGTCAAGAATTTTTAGTACAGAATTTTTAGTACACCGGTACTCAGCAAACCTGGGACCCCTAAAAACGGACAAAATATTTGATACATTAAAAAGCAAACTCACGGAATGCCCCATATCTTGAGGCTGCACGGGGTCCTATAATTTCTCTGAATCCCGAAGGTTCGTATCGATGTGATGAGGGCAATACCATACATTTATTTGCCTATAGTGCACGGATATTCCTTCAAAATCGCCAGTACGGACTTCGCTACATTCATAATATACTGCATGAATTTAGGGTGTTGATTAGTGTGACAACTTTTGGCATCCCATGTGCTTACAAATATACGGAAATAATTGTACCCTAATAAGGGAGGATAACGTTTGATGATCGTTTCTTTTAGAAATCATGATGGTAAGGTGCAGAGGGTTAGCGCGGAGATTACAACACGACATTCATCATCTTATGGGCAGCCGGTTCTTGTCTTGTCTGAAGGTGAAGTTGTTGATAAAAACTCATGGGTGGTTCTCGGCTACCAGATAGTTTCGGCCACGACTAAGGAGCGGTATAGGCTAAAAAAGATCGGATTGACGGTACCCGCATAGCAGCGAGCCGGGTAATCATCCGCTCGTCACGGATCGGTGACGAAGGGGGCGCACTCTTATTTGCCCTCCGCGGATGTGAGTGGCTTGATCTGATAACATTTTTTGAAATCAAATCTTTTACAAGCCACCAGACATTCTTCGATCCACTGTTTCTCTTTCCCGCCCCTCGGCTCCGGGTAGCGTTGCCAGAGTTGACGAATCATGAGGGTCGCCCGGAGGGCTTCTTGACTTTTTTCTCCCTGAGCCCACAGCGGAATGGATGAGCTTTTCCCCTCTTATTGTCTGGCCGGGATTAAACTCATGCATCGTTCGGCCAGGGCTGCGATAGTCAAGCTCGGATTGACGCCCACGTTTGCCGAAACTGCCGCTCCATCCACGACGTACAGGCCAGGATACCCGAACACCTGGTGAGCCGCGTCAATCACACCGGTCTCGCGTGAACCGCCCATGTGACATCCACCCAGAATATGGGCCGTGAAGGAGAGGTTGGCCAGACTCTCCAGCAACACGTTGGCCGGTTCGCCGTCCGCGTGACGGGCAAAAGCGCGGGCGGCGGCGTTTGCGACGGGTATGTAGGCAGGCGCGCCTTTTCCGGGGATTGTCACGGATTGCAGGGATTTGCGGAAAAGCGAAAGCGGCCCCCTCCCGTAGCGAAAGGCAAGCTGGTTGTCCAGATGCTGCATCACGGTCAGCACGCTGATCCGCTTGTGCCAGTTGCCGGCGCGCCACGACAGGGTCGAGCGCAACGGATGCAGCAGGAAAGCGGAGAGCGTTTTCAATGCCCGCATCCTCGGCCGAAGATCGTCCACCAGGGGGCCGGCTTGCCACTTCATGAAGGTGTAACCGGCAGGAAAGCGATTCTGGGTGACGTGGGTGTGGGGATCGGCGTAAAAGTCCGAAGAGATTGCCGTCCCTTTGGCCAGATCGGCGGTCGGATCGCGCGACAGGATGGCGACGATCGCTTCGCTGTTTGTTCGCGCCATCCGGCCCAGTTGCGGTGAGATTTCCGGAAGCGTTCCGAATTCATCCCGGCAGCGAAAGAGCAGCGTCAGGGTGCCCAGGACGCCTGCGGCGAGGATCACCTTGTCTGCGGTTAGGGGCGCATGGACCTGCCCGTTGAGCGAGTTGACCGTCTCCACTCGATAGCCGACGCCCGTCAGAGGCTTGACGAGAGTTACCTTGCGTTCCGGCATGATTTCGACGCCGAGACGTTCCGCCAGATAGAGGTAATTTAAATCCAGGCTGTTTTTTGATCCGTGGGGGCAGCCGGTCAGGCACTCGCCGCACAGCTTGCAGCCGGTCCGCTCCGGCCCCCGGCCGCTGAAGAATGGATCAGGCCGGGTCACTTCCGGTTCGCCGAAATAGATACCCAGCGGCACCGGACCGAAGGAGTCTCCCGCGTTCATTGTCTCTGCAGTGCGTTTCAGCCAGTCGTCCATCTGGCCGAGGCAGGGGTTGACGGTGCAGCCCAGCATTCGCTTGACCGTCTCATAGTGGGGTCTCAGTTCCACTTCCCAATCGACGCCCAGTCTGCTCCAGACCGGATCGGCAAAGAAGGCCGATTTAGGTTCGACGAGCACCGCCGCGTAGACCAGGCTGCCCCCGCCGACGCCGATGCCGGCTACGATGCCCACATGCCGGAAGATGGTTTGCGAGAAAAACCCTTGCCATCCAAGCGAGGGGAGCCAGAAGAGCTGTCTGATGTTTTTGGCAGCCCCTTCCATGTTGGCGCGGCTTACACGACGGCCCTGTTCCAGCACGGCAACTCGGTATCCCTTCTCCGCCAATCGCAGCGCCGAGACGGCGCCGCCGAAGCCGCTGCCCACGACGAGATAGTCATAGTCCATTGATATTCTCCCGGCGGTATAAGAAAAACGGAAACGCGACCTTGGGCGCCCAGTCGAGAGTGACCGGCGTCATGCCAAGCAAAGTTGTCGGGCCTAATCGGCGGAAGGGCATCCCGGTGTATATTTGGTTGACGATTATTCTATCAGATAATTTTTTATCGCTTCTTCGTTTACCTCTACCCCGATGCCGATCCCCTCGGGGACCGGGAGCAGCCCTTCCGTCAACCGCAGGGGGTTTTTCAGTAAATCCGTCGCCATCGGATTGGGGGTTGTGTCCCATTCCAGCAATACCGGACGCGGAAAGAGCATCCAGGGTTGGTTATTCGTTACTGAGGCCATCAGTTGCACAGCTGCGGGGAGTGCCAGGATTGTCCCAAACACGTGAGGCTGGAAATCAACCTGAAAGGCTTCGGCCAGGATGGCCACGCGGCGGGAATTCGTAAGTCCCCCGGAAGCGGCCAGATCAGGCTGGATGACATCCACGACATGTTCCCGGATCGCCTCGACAAATCCCCGGTAATCGGACTCTGCTTCTCCACCCGCAATGGCAAAAGAGACCTTTTTCCGAAGCTCTTTATACCCATCGAAGCTTTGCCAGGGCATGGGCTCTTCCAGCCACCGGATTTTCAAATCCGTCAACGTGGGAACGAGTTCCATGCAGGTCATAAAATCGTAGGCCTGATTGGCATCCACCATCATATCGATCTCATCGGACACAAGTTCGCGAACCCGTTTCATTCGCTTTATATCGCGGTCCTTTCCGAAACCTATTTTCATTTTCAGGGCGCGGAATTTTCTGCTTTGTACTTCCTCTACCTCCGCCTCCAGATATTTTGTTGAGTCCGGGTCATCCTCGTTCAAGAAGAAACCGGTCGCATACGGCGTAATCACCGGGGTATTCCTGCCACCCAACAATTCATAGACCGGTACGTTCAAAGCCCGGGCTTTCACATCCCACAACGCCAGGTCGATACCGCCCATAGCCCCTTTGGGAATCCCTTTGTGAGTTTGCAGCTTGAACCAGAGATACTCAAGACGAAACGGGTCCTGGCCGATCAACCTCGGTTTCAGATAGGTTTGGATGAACCGGCTGATACCCAAGGGCGGACCATACGCTTCACCCCATCCGGTGACGCCTTCATCCGTGGTGATTTTGACCAGGGTGGTGGATCGGCTCTGATGGCTCTCGGCACTATTCGCAAAAGGCCTGCTCAATCGGCAACTGACTGGAAATGATGCCACATCCTGTATTTTCACTCTCTGTCTCCTTGCTGAAAGACCGCCTGATATTTTTTATCCGGCTGGCGGAATAATGCTTCAAGATGATCGGTCGAAGTCGGCTTGAAGCGGATGCAAAGATCTTGTTACCAACCCGTCGACGCGCCCCCTTCCGTTGCGATTAAAATAAAAGCCATCACACACGGCTGAGTCCCCCGATTGACCCAGTTATGGATGGTTCCCCTTTGGATAACGATGTCGCCGGCCTTCAAATGGACCTCTCCCTCATCGAGCTGCATCCACAGCTCTCCGGAAAGGACAATGGCGTAATCGAGCGAGTCGGTTCGATGCCAGCGCTCGGCAACTCCCGGTTCATAGCGGCAGAGGCGGAATACGGATCCATTCGCCAGGCTGGTCCCCAGATTCCATTGGGTTGGATCGTCTTCGGTCAGGTGTGCCGGCAGACTGTCCGTCGCCCATAAGTCGACTTTTTCAAAGCGTTCCCTGCCCGGCTTGCTTTCCAGTTCGGAATCCCATTTGACCACACTTCGCCCGTCCTTATTGTGACCGGTAACCACTCTTCTCGTTTTCATCACTCCTGAAAATCCTCCTTTCTCTCTTTATCGGATCGTTCATGCTATCCCTGATTTGTACGATTTGTGCACGAAGGATAAAAACAAAGCGCCGCATATCGTTCTGGATTCCTCATTTCTCGGCTGTCGTTATTTGACGGGCGGCGTCCAGGGGCCCGGGGCCCTGCATGCGGGATCGGTGACCACATCCACCACCACCGGCTTGTTCAGAGACAAGGCCTTTTTGAAAGCCCCGGCGATATCCTCGGGATTTTCCACCCTGATCCCGACGCAACCCATATCCTCGGCGATCTTTGCGAAGTCGGTTTTAGAAAATTTGCACTGCTCGTCGCGGTTTCCCGGCCTGTCGCCGTAGGCCTGGTTGATCCCATCGACGCACTGTCTCAGGAATTGGTTGTTGTTGATTACGGTCACCACATTGATTCCGCAGCGGCTGGCGGTCTCAAGCTCGGTCAAGTGGTAATAGAACCCGCCGTCACCGATGAAACAGACCACCGGTCTGTCGGGAGCCCCGCATTTGGCGCCAATCGCAGCCGGAAATGCCCAGCCGAGAGAACCGGCTGCCCGGATATAACTCTGGCCGGGATCGTTGAAGTTAACCATGGCGCCCGTCCAGATTCCGGCGAAACCGGTGTCGGACACCAGTATCCCGTCGGCGGGAAACGCATCACCGATCTCCCGGCACAGCCTTTCCGTTCGAATCGGTTTGGCCGCCGACCGGCACTGGGGTTCCACCTCTTTGCGCCATTCGAGCAGCAGCTCTTGTGCGCGCTCGGTCCATTTCTGGTTGCTGCGTTTTTCCTTGATGAGCCCGATCATCCGCCGAAGGGTGATCTTGGCGTCCCCCAGGAGGGATACGCTGTTGGAATAACTCCTTCCCAACTCGGACGGATCGATGTCGATCTGAATGACGGATGTGCCGATCCGTGGAACCGTCCAGTCATTGGACACCTGGTCTCCCGTATGGCTCCCGACGTAGAGGACGAGATCCGCTTCGGAGACGACGCGGTTGGCGCACCATCGCGAGTAGGAGCCGACGATCCCCACATTCAGCGGATGGGCATCGATGATGACATCCTTGCCGTCGAGCGATGTGGCTACGGGGAGGGAAAGCCGCTCGGCAATCTCAACGATTTCCGGTCCGGCCCCCGAAGAGCGCGCCCCCCCTCCGGCGACGATCACGGGGCGCTCCGCCTTCTGCAGGAGTTCGACGGCTTTCCGGACGGCGTCCGCTTCCGGTTCCGGCCGGAAGGCGGGAAAATGGGTGAACTTCTCTTCGATGATCACCGGGTAATTCCCCTCGGAGGATTCAACCCCCCCTCCGGTGTAGCCCCCGGAGATATCCAGGTGCACCGGCCGGGGACAACCCGACGTTGCTTCACGGAACGCCTGTCGGACATAGTAGGGAAGCTGATCCGCGGTATCGACAGTGACATTGTATTTGGTCACCGCCGCGAAGAGCGGCATGTGATCAATTTCCTGGTAGGAATTGCGGTTCTGCCAAAGAGGGGGTTTCTTCCCGGTTAGTGCGATGACAGGCGATGAACCCAGGTAGGGATCCTGGAGTCCCGAGGCCAGGTTGGCCGCCCCGACAGACTGCGCCATGCAGATCCCCGGTCTTTTTGTCACCCGGGCGTAGCCGTCCGCCATGTAGGCGGCGGCCTTTTCGGAATGGGTCAGTACCCGCCGGATACCTAAATCTTCCAATTCTACAAGGGTTTTTCTCAGAATCGCCTCGACAAAAAAGACATGGGTTACTCCATATCCTTTGAAAGTCTCGGCTAAAAAACGTGCTCCTGTCCTTTTTTCACTCACGATAACTACCTCCGATGTTCATTCAACGAATTGCGGTTGGCGCGTTCGGAACGTTGCTCATTCAGATGCCCCTATTCGATATTCAAGTTGGCGTCCCTGATGACTTTTCCCCAGCGCACGATCTCCGTTTTGATGAATTCTCCGAACTGTTCAGGTGTGCCTGACATTGGCTCGAATCCGGCGCTCCGCATCTTCTCTTTGGTGTCGGGCATCGCCGTGATATTGCCCCACTCAGCGTTCAGGCGGGTTACGATGTCGCGGGGGGTTCCGGCGGGTGCGAGGATGCCGTACCAGGTGGTCACCTCGAAGTTGTTCATACCGGCCTCCCTCGCCGTCGGCACGTCAGGAAGCGACGGCAGACGCTGCTCGCTCAGCACCGCAAGCGCCCGCACCTTGCCGGCCTGGATCTGTGCCTGCGACGACGGGAGACCGATCACCACCATGCCGACCTCGCCCCCCATCATGGCGATCATCGCCTGGTTCGACCCCTTATACGGCACATGCATGATACTGACTTTTGCGAGGGTCTTGAAGAGTTCGCTGGCGAGATGGTTCGACGTGCCGATGCCGCCTGAACCGAAGTTGAGTTTGCCCGGGTTGGCTTTCGCGTATTCGATCAGTTCCTTAAGGCTTTTGACCGGAAGCGAGGGAGGGACGAGCAGCACGTTGGGAATCTCCGCAACCAGGGAGATCGGCGCAAAATCCTTGACCGAATCATAGTTGAGCTTCTTGTAGAGGGTCGGGCTGATCGAGAGCGACGGTGAAGCCAGAACGATGGTGTATCCGTCCGGTTTCGCCTTCGCCCCTATTTCAAGACCTATGTTGCCGCCGGCGCCGGGACGGTTTTCAGGCACCACCGGCTGACCCAGCCTCTCGGCAAGTTTCTGTCCGATGATGCGCCCGAGAATATCGGTCGGCCCGCCCGGCGGAAACGGCAGGACGA
Organism: uncultured delta proteobacterium; assembly: GCA_963817385.1. Taxonomy (GTDB): domain Bacteria; phylum Desulfobacterota; class Syntrophia; order Syntrophales; family UBA5619; genus JAKAFS01. The sequence goes on along the minus strand of CAWFOM010000007.1, from coordinate 47,909 downwards.
AGCGCACCGGCCTGTTTGGATACGTCTGCGCGCAGACCGGCGCAACCGTCGCGCCAACCATCAGAAGAATCGTGACAGCCATCGCACAGACCATCCTCACCACCCCCCGTGCCGCCATGTTGCGGTGAAGGCACGTTCCCTGATGGCCGAATCCGTTTAGCACCGCCCCCCGTCCGCTCGTGACGTTTCCCTTCATGGCAAATCTCCTTTCAAAAGACGGGCATCACCTGCCCGGAATCGGGATGCTTTTTCCATCTCATCGAGATTGATCCTTATCTTCTCTCCAGAACCTCACGGTTCACCAGGTTCTTCGGTATTTCACCGCGGATGACCCTGAGCACGTCCTCGGCGACCGCCATGTTGGCCCGGAGGCGGGCTTCGCGGGTTCCCCCGCCCAGGTGGGGTGTAGCGACCACGTTCCTAAACCCGAAGAGCTCGCTCTTCGGGTCCGGAGGTTCGTGCGCGTACACATCGGTAGCATAGCCTCCGATTCTCCCTTCCCTAAGCGCCCTGACAAGGGCTTCTTCATTCACCACCTTGCCCCTGGCCTGGTTGATCAGGAGGGCCGTTCGCTTCATCGATTCGAACCGCGATTCATCAATCAGGTTCGTTGTCTCCTTCGTCAGAGGGAGGTGCAGGCTGATACTGTCGGATTCCCGGAGCAAGGTCTCAAAGGGCGCGTACTCCACCCCTGCGGATTGTTCGAGTGCCGGGTCTCGATTTCGCTTGTAGTAAAGAACCCTCATGCCAAACGCCCTGCACCGGACAGCCACCCTGCTGCCGATCCGCCCCAAACCGACGATCCCATGCGTCTTACCGCACAGCTCGATATTTTCATGAATCAGATCGAGCCTCTCAACCCACCGGTTCTCTTTGACCGCCCGGTCGCAGCGGACGATGTTTTTGGCCAGCGACAACAACAGCGTCATGGTAAACTCGGCTACGGAATCCACCGTTACATCGGGGACGTTGGTGACGAAGATTCCGCGCTCCGTCGCCGCCTGCAGGTCGACGCTGTCTACCCCCACGCCCAATCGGGCGATGTGCCTCAATCGGCCGGCCGACTCGATGAGGCTCCTGCTTATGGCGGGCCTGATACTTACCAGGAGAGTATTCGCATCCCGGACTTCGGCCAAGAGCGCCGCATCCGAGTCGTCCCGGGGAAACGTGACCTGAGCTACTTCCTTCATCACGGCCAGGGCTTCCTCGGCAAGCCCGAATCCGTGCGCCACAGCGATTTTCATCATCCCCCCTCCCGGACGAACCGGAAGTAAATCGAGTATCGCATCAAGATAGTAACGGTTAACCGACCACCGCGATTTCGTCGTCATCGAACAGGTTTTTGTACAGGGGAACCGCCCCTGATTCGGTGACAACGTAGGTATCCGAGAGGCATACCGCGGCGTGCTTCGTTTTGGCCGTGGGATGGAGGCAGACGACCATTCCGACCTCGAGCTTGCAGACCTCATCTTTCAGGAAAACGGGCCTTTCCACGAGATCCAACCCTTGTCCATGCCCCGATACCCGGACTTCCGGAGGACATCCCTTGCTTTTGAGAAATTTGTCGCAGGCCTTCACGGCCACCCCCGGCAGCAATCCGGGCTTGCAGTTTTCCGTCATGATGGCCCGCGCCTCCTTGGCGATCTCCCACGCCTCCCGGTAGGCCGCCGGAACGGGACCGATAGAGAGGAAGCGCCGCAGATCGTACCAGTAGCCGCCTGCCATGCTCGATTCCACCAGGAGGTTGACGATGTCGCCCTCCCGAAGTTTCCGCCGGATGAAGGTGTTGCCCCAGCTCATCTGCCCCGGGTGGTGGGGTTCTCCCGGCCGGCCGAATGCGATGGCCACCTGCTGTTCTTCGCTCCCCGCCTCCATCTGTGCGAACCGGATCTCCTGCATGACCTCCTCGATGGTTCTTCCCGGCTCGATCGCCTCCTTGGCCACCTCATAGCTCATCTCGTGCATGTAGGCGGCTTCCCGGTGAAGTAAGAGCTCCTCCTCGCTCTTGACCATCCTGAGTTCATCGACCAGATCGGTGGCGTTGACGACCTCGACCCCCTTGAGACCCTTCTTCACGTTTTCGTAGAGCGCCGCGGACATATTCCCCAGCCCCACGAGCCCGACCTTCCGGGGCTTCTTCCGGAGCATGAATTCCACCGCCTTATCCGCATCCCAGGCGTCTTCCCACCACACGTTGGGAAAGGCCGGCGTGTTGAACTTCACCTTTCCGCCGCGAAGCGCCCAGTCGGGCGGGTTGGCCGGCGGCGCCGGCGATGCCGGGCCGTGCGAGATGATCGCCATGTCGCCCTCCAGCGGGAAGACCGCGGCGTTGGGGTAATTCCCGCCCGGCAAATCGGTGAACCAGCGGAAGTATCCGCCGACGCCCCGGTTCTGGCTCTGGACCACCAGGTAGTCGATTCTTTGTGCGGCCATCCGCTCGCGCAACCCCTTCCACCGCCGCTCGAGCTCATGCTGCGACAATGAACATTTCCGTGCATCCGCCCTACATAAAAATTGTTTAACCATTTCAAACCCCTCCTGTAAAGACCCGCTTTCATGCGGAGTCGCTGGAAAAAATGATTGAGTTGATTTCTTCTCTGCTTTACCGCCTGGTTTCCCTGCGATGCCGCATTATTTCAACCGTGTATCCGGCGGCCCCGGCCCTCAAATAACATAACGGGTTTTCTCATATCATAATTATCGGGGGAATAACATCACTCATAGAGGTTGACGAATGGAAAACCTTACCCGCCTGCAAAGTATCCTTGTACTTTTATCACGGATGTTTTATATGATCAGGTTATGAAAAAGCAACAGAGAACCGCGGTCAAACCCCTCATATCGCAGCTCGCCATCAGGATCGTCGAACACATGCGTGATCAGATCATGCCGATGGGGGCTCACCTGGTGGAGCAGAAGTTGGCGGATCTTTTTCATGTCTCCCGATCGCCCGTGCGCGAAGCGCTCATGATCCTGGAACGGGAAGGGAACGTCGTGTTTCATCCCCGCCGGGGTTTCTTTCTCGCCCTCCCTGCCATGGAGATCCGGAATCTGAATATCGCCGTCCCGGTTTCCACCGAAGAGGAAACGTATTATCGGATGGCCGAAGACCGAATCCGGAGTAAGCTCCACGGCCATGTCTCGGAGGCGGAGTTGATGTCCCGCTATGGGATCAGCCGCATCAAGCTCATGAAGATCCTGGTGCGCATGTCCCAAGAGGGGTGGGTTGAGCGGCGGCCCGGCCACGGCTGGAATTTCCCGCCTATCCTCGACACCGTCGAGGCCATGGAGCAGAGTTACCGATTCCGCATGCTCATCGAACCGGCCGCTCTTCTGGAGCCGACCTACCGGCTTGATCCGGTGGTGTTTGCCCGGCTCCGCAAAGAACAGGAATCCCTTCTTGCCGGTCCCGTCAACAGCAGGATGCCCTTCCGGCTGTTCGAAACCGGCGCCAGTTTTCATGAACAGATCGTTTCCTGCTCGGGCAATCGTTTCTTTCTCGATGCTATTCAGCATATCAACCGACTCCGCCGTTTGATCGAGTACAGCGTTCAGATAGACGAATCCCGCCTGAATGCCTATCGCGAACACCTGGAGATTATCACGATGCTGGAGCGGGGAAAGCAGGCTACCGCGGCTGCTCTCCTGCACGACCACATTGATCAGGCCAGGATAACGAAGACGGAGAGCCGTGCACGGAAATCGTAACGAGATGCTCCATCTTGCTTGATTATTCTTAAAGAAAGGAACCCAACGGTCGGATCTCCGGGGATTCATCCCCGGGAAAGCCGGAAACATCTCGCATGGACTGCCCAAATGCTCCCTGCTGATAATTGCGTTATATGCTCATATAATCGATTTATCATTGACACGCGAAGGCAGGGGAGATATAGGATCTCCGCAGGTAACAAGCTGTCGATCGCCGTGCCTGCGAGGACCGGAGGTGAAGAATCATCAGCCACAAGAAAACAATATCAAGGAGGATACCGATGCGGCAGGTCAAGAGCAAACCGAAGAAAAAAGGATACCGGATCGCCGTGCTTCCCGGAGATGGCGTCGGACCAGAAGTGGTCCGGGAAGGGGTCAAAGTCCTTCAGAGAGCCCTCACGCTGACGGGGAAACCGCATTTGGAGTTTGAGGAGCTCAAAGGGGGAGCGGGGCATTACCGGGACACGGGGATCGCCTTTCCGGAGGAGAGCTGGAAGGCCTGCTGGGAGGCGGATGCGATCTTTTTTGGCGCCACGGGTCTCCCGGAGGTCCTGCAGCCGAATGGAACCGGAATCTCACTCGCCTGGGATATCCGGAGATCCATGAACCTCTTTGCCGGCGTCCGCCCGATAACCTTGTTCAACAGCCGCATCTCGCCGTTGAAGAACCGCAAGGCCGAAAGCATCCGCTTCACGATCGTCCGGGAAAACACCGAGGGGATCTATGCCACCCGGGACAGCGGCACGGTCCTCCACGACGACGTGGCGGTCAACACCATCATCGTCACCCGGATGGGAACCGAACGGATCATGCGCTTCGCCTTCGATCTGGCCATGAGCGGTGCGGGGGCGCCCGCTGACGGCCGCCGTCGGGTCACCTGTGTCGACAAGAGCAACGTGCTGATCAGCTGGGCCTTCTCCCGAAAGATCTACAATGAAGTCGCCAAACGCTATCCCAAGATCGACCGGGATTACCGGTTTGTCGACGCGATGGCCCTTCACTTCCTCCAGCAGCCGGAGTGGTTCGACGTGATCGTTGCGGAAAACCAGCACGGGGATGTCCTGTCGGATCTGGGCGCCGGGCTCGTCGGCGGCCTCGGCTTCGCTCCGTCCGCCAATATCGGGATCGGCAGGGCGATGTTCGAACCGGCCCACGGTACGGCCCCTACGATTGCGGGAAAAAATATCGCCAATCCGATTGCCACGATCCTCTCCGGCGCCATGATGCTCCGCTGGCTCGCCTCCGAGCACGGAGAAAAACGTCTCGCCCGAGCGGCCCGGATGATCGAGGCCGCCACCGCAAAGGTGCTCGGAACGGGCAAGGTCCTCACGACGGACGTGGGGGGAAAGGCGACGACCGAAGAGATGGGCGATGCCATCGCGCGCGCCATCTCCTGAGGCATCTTTTTGTAATAAATATAAGAGAGAGGAGAGAGTATATGAGAATCAACAAGATCAAGAAAAAACTGAAGAACAATGAGCCGGTCTTCGGCATCATGATCAAGGAGGCGCGCAACATCAATATCGCCGAGATCCTGGAGATTGCCGGCTTCGATTATTTCGTCGTCGACATGGAACACGCCTTCTACGACATGTCCGATCTTACCCACCTCCTGCAGTTCGCGCGCAAGATCGAGATCACGAGCGTCGTGAGGATCCCCCGCCTCGACTACGCCTATGTCGCGAAGACTCTGGACATGGGCGCGGAGGGGATCTGGGTGCCCCATCTCGATACGGCGGAGGAAGCAAGGCAGCTCGTCAGTTTCGGGAAGTATCCACCCGAAGGGAGGCGCGGCGCCGCGATTCCCGTTTTTCGTCAGAAAGAGCGCCAGGAATTCAAGGCGGCGGCCGATTATTTCCGGGCCGTCAACGATGAAACCCTGCTGATTGCCCAGATAGAGAGCCGCGAGGCGATCGGCAACGTCGAGGCGATCACCGCCGTTGACGGGATCGACGTGGCCATGATGGGTACGCAGGACCTCTCCCTCGACATGGGTTACCCCGGTCAGGGGCAAAATCCCGAGATGAGGGCGGCCGTCCAGAAGGTGGTGGACGCCTGCCGGAAGAACGGAAAGGCCTCCGGAAACCACATCCCCGGCATCGATGATCTCCGCTACTGGATCGGCCAGGGGATGCGGATGATCACCTACTCCTATGAAACGAACCTGATCATCGAAAAGGGCCGGGAGGCGCTTAAGGCGTTAAAGGCTTAGCAGGGCGACATTCGTCCGGCCGGATGAAGGAGGTAATGCGGAAGGGTATTGGTCGAAGAAGGAATGATAGCGGTTTTATCTTACCTTTTTTTCTGTCCAATCGCCGTTCGGTGATCCATAAAAAAACCGCGGCGAATTAACCATCTCACGGAGGGGAAAAATGAAAAACCTGTGCAAGGTGTCCGTACTGTTCGTTGTCGTTCTGCTCGTCGCTTTCGGGGCCGGAAATGCCTTGGGCGCCGGTAAATTCCCGGAAAAGCCCATCACCATCATCGTCCATGCCTCGGCCGGCGGCGGCAGCGATATGTTCGCACGCACCATCGCCGCAGCCATCGAGAAGAACAAGATTCTCCCCCAGCCGGTCATCGTCGAGCCCAAGCCGGGCGGGAGCGGAGGGATCGCCTTCTCCTATGTTGCCGGCAAGAAGAAGGACCCCTATTTCCTGGTTACGGCCACCCCCACCTTTCTGACGACCCCGATCATGGGCCTGACGCCGGTCGGCCTGAAGGACTTCACCCCGATCGCCAACCTGGCCTTCGACGAGCTCGTCCTGGCGGTGGGCACCAACTCGAAGTATAAATCCATCAAGGAGGTGCTGGCCGACGCCAAGGCCAATCCCAAGAAGATCTCCCTGGCCGTCACCCAGCTCGGCGGTCCGGACACCATCTGCATGAGCATGGTCGAAAAGGCAGCCGGCGTCCAGTTCAACTCGGTCGTCTTCAACGGCCAGGCGGATGCCAATGTGGCGCTCCTCGGCAACCACGTTGACATGTCGGTCGGCAATCCCGGTGAAATGCTGGAGCTTGTCAAGGCGGGCAAATTGCGGATCCTCGGCATCTTCTCCGATAAGCGGATGACCGAAGCCCCCGACATCCCCACGATGAAGGAGCAGGGACTCAACGTCATCTTCAGACAGAACCGCAGCCTCGCCGCCCCGGCCGACATTCCGGCGGATGCACGGAAGGTCTTGGAGGAAGCGCTCTATAAAGTCACGCGAACGGATATCTTCAAGAAGTATTACAAGGACAACATGATCTCCGAAGGATATATGGCCGGTGACGAGTTCATGAAATACCTCACCGAGATGAGCGGCAAGTACGCCCAGATCCTCAAGGAGATGAACCTGATTAAGAAGAAGTAATTCCCGTACACAAAGGGATGAGTGACGGGGGCACGGCCTTCCACGCCCCCGCTTTCACGAAGCGGAGACAGGAAAACAATGCGGGTGATGAAAAAGTAGCTTTCATCACCCGCATTGTGCTTTCGCCGCTTTCCGGCTGCCTGACGTAAAGAGGCGCGGCATCCGCCGCTGTCCGATCTGTGTTGATTGAATTATCTTAGCGGGCGAATACGGGTAAGGATACGGACCGATTGCCGATCATGGATGAGGTGATCGGGATATTGATGAATCACTTCGAATGCGCTTGAATATCCGGAAGAAATTTTATACGGTAAGGCATAATTTCACCTAAGTAGGAGAGGAGACGTTCGATGGTGACTGTATCCGCTCAAGGGGCGTTTGTACTCCGGGGACAACTGGTCCTGGAGGATGCCGATCTGCAGGGCATGGAGGAGATCAACACGCGCCTGAGGGGGGCGGGTCTTGCGCCTTTACCCGGGCAACGGATCGCGAAGGAGACGGCCCGCGCCGGAACCCTGACTCATCAGATCCTCACCTCGCATAACCAGTCGGGCACCCCGCAAAACCTCAAACTTCGGGTTGATTCACTGTCATCCCACGACATTACGTACGTCGGGATTATCCAGACGGCCAGGGCCGGCGGGCTGAAGGAATTCCCCGTGCCGTTTGTCCTCACCAATTGCCATAACAGCCTCTGCGCCGTCGGCGGAACCATCAACGAGGACGACCACGCGTTCGGTCTCTCGGCTGCCAGGAAGTACGGCGGTATCTTTGTGCCGGCCCACCAGGCGGTTATGCACCAGTATATGCGGGAAACAATGGCCGGGTGTGGCAGGATGATCATGGCCTCGGACAGTCATACCCGCTACGGCGCCTTGGGTACGATGGGGTTCGGAGAGGGCGGACCGGAAATCGTCAAGCAGCTCCTGGGGCGAACCTATGATCTGGACTACCCGGAGGTCGTGGCGGTACGCCTGGAAGGCCGGCCGGCCCTCGGGGTCGGACCGCAGGATGTGGCGCTTGCCCTCATCCGGGCCGTGTTCTCGAGCGGATTCGTGAAAAACAAGGTCTTGGAGTTCCTCGGGCCGGGTGTGGCCAACCTTCCGATCGATTACCGGAACGGCATCGATGTCATGACCACCGAAACGTCCTGCCTCTCTTCGATCTGGCAAACGGATGAACAGGTGGAGTCTTGGTACCGGATCCATGGTCACCCGGAGGATTATCGGCGGATGGAGCCGGGCGACGTCTGCTGGTATGACGGGATCGTTAACGTGGATCTGAGCCGGGTGGAACCGATGATCGCCCTGCCGTTCCACCCCAGCAATGTCTGGCCGATTTCCGAGTTGAACCGGAATGCACTCGAAATCCTGCGCAAGGTGGAGGCAGACGGAAACAAACTGATGGAGAATCCCAACCTGGTATTTCGTCTGACCGACAAGCTCGTCGGGGGGAGACTCAAGGTGGATCAGGGGACTGTCGCGGGCTGCGCCGGAGGGACCTTCGACAATATCGTGGTCATGGCGGAAATCATGAACGGCAGATCCACCGGCAGCGGCGCATTCTCCCTGAGCGTCTACCCGGCGAGCCAGCCGGTCTTTATCGAGCTGATCAGGAACCGGTCCATCGAAAAACTGATGAACGCCGGAGCGGTCATCCGGTCCGCTTTCTGCGGACCGTGCTTCGGAGCGGGGGATACCCCGGCCAATAACTCTCTCTGCATCCGGCATACGACACGGAACTTTCCAAACCGAGAGGGGTCGATACCGTCAAGCGGCCAGTTGGCTTCGGTTGCTTTGATGGACGCGCGATCAATTGCCGCAACGGCTCTTAATGGGGGTCTGTTGACTCCGGCTACGGAATGCGATGCTCCCGCAACGCCGGCTGCGTACGTCTTTGACGGAAGTGTCTATGACCATCGGGTCTACCAGGGCTTCGGGAACGCCCATCGCGAAGAGCCATTGCGATTCGGACCGAATATCGCCGACTGGCCGAAGATGCTGCCGCTCCCGGAGAACCTGCTGCTCACGTTGGCCTCGGTTATCCGTGATCCGATTACGACGACAGACGAACTGATCCCGTCCGGGGAGACGTCGTCCTATCGTTCCAATCCGTTGAAGCTTGCCGAGTTCACCCTGTCGCGGAAAGACCCCGGTTACGTCGCCCGGGCCAAGGCGTTTCAGAGACTCGAGAAGAGACGGCTCACGCTGCTTGCCGAAGGAGGGCCGGCGGACGATCTGATCGACGCGCTATCCTCCTTCTGGACGGAGGGGAAACCGACCCCCGAAGAAATCCGCCGGTTTATTGACGATACGGGGCTCGCGAGCGTTATCTTCGCAATCAAGCCCGGCGACGGATCCGCCAGGGAACAGGCGGCGTCCTGCCAGAAGGTTCTCGGGGGACAGGCGAATATCGCCTTGGAGTATGCCACCAAACGGTACCGGAGCAACCTGATCAACTGGGGGATGTTGCCCTTCACGATCGGGAAGGAAGCCATGGGTGATCTGGCAGTGGACGATCTCATCTATATCCCGGGGATCCGCCAGGCCATCCTGAACGGCAGGGATAAGCTCCCCGCCTTCGTTATCCGCGAAGGGAAGCGAAAATCTCTGGAATTAATCCTGGAGAGTCTCTCCCGGGAAGATCGGGACATCATCCTGGCAGGATGTCTGATCAATTACTATGCCCAGTAGGGTGAACTAGGTCTGCGCAGCGCCGCCTCCGGCAGCCATCTCCGCCCTGACCTTTGCCGCTTTTCTCATGAGGATGAGCTTCGAGGTACCGACCACCAGGATGGTGAAGAAGATCATGGAGCCGTACTCCATCGCCTTGGTCGTATGGATGATATTGACAACGAACGGGTCGGTGATCATCATCTCCCCGCCCACCTTTCCCAGGATGGCCGCGCCGATCCACAGAATGATCGGATACCGGTCCATGAGCTTGGAGAGGAGGTTGCTGGTGAACACCACAAAGGGGATGCTGAGGGCCAGCCCGAAGATCAGGAGAAAGAGATTCCCCTTGCAGGCCGCCCCCACGGCGAGCATATTATCGATGGACATGCTGATGTCCGCCACCATGATGATCCAGAGGGCCTGGAGTATCGTTCCCGCCTCCTTGTGCCCCCCCTCATCCTCGGCGCCTTCCACCAAGAGCTTGATCCCGATCCAGATGATCACCGCGCCTCCCGCCAGCTTTACGTACTGCATGACCAGAAGCTGGGAAACCACGAAGGTGCATGCCACCCGGAGCAGAACCGCCCCCCCCGCGCCGATCATGATACCCCAAAACCGTTTTTTCTTCGGGAGATTCTTCACGGCCATGGCAATGACCACGGCATTGTCCCCGGCAAGGACCAGGTCGATGAGCACGATGCTCAGAAAGGCCATGACAAATTCCATGCTAAAGTCGATTCTCCCCAACATGCCAAAATCCATTATGGTGCCTCCCTTATTGCCGGATACAGATAAATCTCAAAGTCGTCCTGACGGAAAGAATATTAGGAGGGCTCCCTCTTCCCGTCTTTCGATCCTTCGTGCGACACCGATCAGCGGTGCAACGCCCGGCCCGGGGCCGGGCGTCAGACAGCGGTTACTTACTTCTTGGCAAGCCCTTCCAGCTTTGATCCGTCGATCTCGACGACGAGCGCGCCGATCGGCTTCCCCTCGGAGAGAACGGGAACCGAAATCTGGATCACGTAAATCTTGTCCTCCAGCTCCGGTTTTCCCTGCCAGGTTTTACCCGTGGTGAAGGGCACGTCGAACTTCGCTGACCCCTTGTGGATGTAACTGCCGGTCTTGTCGGAGAAGGCGACCTTCTCGCCCTGGGCGCCGTTCAGAAAGAACCCGACGCAGATCCCGTCGGTCTTCGCCGTTTCCGCCTTCAGAAACTTGGCCGCCTCGTTGTTGATGAAACCTTGAACGATCGCATCTTTCTCGGGCACGGTCTTCCACTTCGCATTGTCCATGCCCGGGATCGGTCCCTTCTTGTTCTGGGCGAGCACCGCCTCGACAACAATCGGGCTCCCCGCCCAGCCATTGGCATTCCATGCCTGCCACGTAATCTGTTCTTGGATATCTTCCATCACCTTGTAGACTGACACCGCGCTGTCCGTCTTCTGCAGGCCGGCGCACCCCGTCAACATGACCACTGCCAAAACCACTACCCCCATCACACGTCGCATAGTCCCCTCCTTTTGTGGCACAAGCCACCGCTGTGATATGCGCCTCCCTGAAGCGTTATGAACGTAACGGGGAGACACCTGTTACAGTAAGCCATTCTAAGATACTAATAACTTACCGTTTCCTCCCTCACTCCCCTGTTCGATAGCCTTCTCAAGCCGCTGTCGTGCTATTGCAGGAGAAAACAAGGAACGATAATCAAAAAGCCGTTCGGCTTTGGCGATTGATAACTCCCAAGAATCGGCTAAAAATTGCGCCCCTTTCCACTCCCTGGCCGGGATGACTTCCAAGGAAGAGGATGACCCGGTGGCCTCCATGATCATTCGAGTGATATCTGTCCACTTGAGATAAATTGTCGCCAGGTTAAATATCTGCCCGATGCTCTCCTGCCTGTGAATGGCCAGCAGGAGGGCATGCGCCAGGTCATCGTGATCGAGGAAGCTTCCGCCCGACCCGTCAGGGACCATTAACGGTTGCCCCGTTTGCGCACGCGTGATCATTTCGCGGAGGTGCCTCCCGCCGATCTTCTTCCCATAGGACCACCAGAAGCGAAAAACCGTTACGGGCAGCCCCTTCATCTTCCCGTAGGTCAACGCAAGTTTTTCCGCCGTAAGCTTGGCGATTGCGTAGAAAGGCTTCCTCGCATCTTCCACCACGCACGGTGCATCTTCGGTTATGGGCAGGTGAACCGGCTTTCCATACACAACAGCGCTGCTTGCATAAAAGAGACGAGAAACTTTCGCAGCTACGCATGCGTCGAGCAATACGACATGCCCTTTGAGGTCGCCTTCCAGAAGTTCGACCGGATCGTCGGAAAAAGACCACGCCAGGTGAATGACGATATCCACTCCCTGGATCGCTTCTTGAACAAGCCGAACCTCTTCGAGCCCCCCCTGTATCCATTCCAACTTCTCATCATGAAGGGGAGAAACCGTCTCGGCCCGCTTGTCCAAGACCTTTACCCGGTGCCCCTCCCGCAGGAGGGATGCGGTCAAGTCCCGGCCGACCGACCCGGCGCCGCCCGCAATCAGGAAATTCATTGCTATTTCTCCCTCAGGTTTCTCAGGCCTTCTTGCCGAACATTTTCGCTTTCAACGGAGCGATCACGGGCCAGAAGAAGATGATAATCGCTGCGACCATAAGCGGCAATGCCAAAGGAAGTGTAAAGAATACCATCGGGCTGCCGTGTCCGATGATCAGGGCCTGTCTCATCGCCGATTCCGCCATATCGCCCAGGACCAGCGCCAGCACCATCGGTGCAATGGGGTAATCGAGCTTTTTGAACAGATAGCCGAGAACGCCGAAGAGCAGCATATAGTAGACGTCGATCATCCGGTTGTTCACCGCATAGGCGCCGATCGCGCACACATAGATGATAAGGGGCATGAAGATCGCAAACCTGACCTTCAGCACGGCGGCAAAGATGGGTGCGAATGCCAAGACAACAAAGAATCCGAATATATTGCCCACCCAGGTGCTAGCGATGAGCCCCCAGACGAAATCGACATTCTCCTTAAAAAGCATCGGCCCGGGTTGAAGCCCGAAGATCATCAAGCCGCCCATGATCACCGCCATGGTGGGCGATCCGGGGATCCCCAGCGTGATCATGGGGATCATGGCCGATGTTCCGGCGCCATGGGCTGCGGCTTCGGGGGCGATGATTCCGGGTGAGACCCCTGTCCCGAATTCAGCGGCATTCGCGCTGGACTGCTTGGTAAAACCATAGGCCATGAACGAAGCGGGCGTAGCGCCTCCCGGTTTGAACCCCATCCAGACGCCGACGAGCGTTCCGGTAATGAGGGCCTTCGGATAGCGGATGACATCCTTCATCCCGTCCCAGATGTCCTTCAAGCCGATCTTTGTCGATATCCCCTCCACCTTCAATCCCTCCTCGACTGTCAGAAATATCTCTCCCAGCCCGAAGAGTCCGATGACCGCCACCACAAAATTAAACCCTCCCATCAGAACAACGGTGCCGTAAGTCATGCGGAGCTGCCCGCTGACGATGTCCATCCCCACGGCCGCCAGGATGAAACCGAACAGAATGGCCACCACCGTCTTGAGAGGTGATTTTCCGCCCAGCCCCACAAAGGCGCTGAACGTCAGCATCATGACCGCAAAGACCTCTGCCGGCCCGAACTTCAAGGCAAACTCCGCGAGGATGGGTGAAAAGAAGGTCAGTACAATACAGCCGAAAAGAGCGCCGACGCCATGGGCGAGAAAAGCAAGCACGAGCGCCTTGCCCGGCCGTCCTTTCTTGGCCATGGGGTAACCGTCGAAGGTAGCCGCCACCGCCCAGGGTTCTCCCGGAATGTTAAACAGTATTGACGTGATGCTTCCCCCATAGAGCGCCCCCCAATAGATCATTGACAAAAGAATCACCCCGGCTGTGGCCGGCATCGTGACCACGACGGGGATGAGGATAGCTACACCGTTGGCGCCGCCCAGACCAGGCAGCACCCCGACAATGATTCCAAGAATAAGCCCGATGATGATTATCATGAGGTTGTAAGGCTGAAACACGACATTAAGACCCACCATCAGATTGTTTATGTTTTCCACCATATTACTCACCTCTTATCGGTTTGTCTGTGTTGGAGACGATTATCGGATCGCTCTGTCTTGTCTTCCTTAGAACCGCAGCAGATATGCTCCCCACAACCCCTGGGGCAGCGGAATCAAGAATAGCTTGTCAAAAGTGAAATAGAGCGACAGCGGAGAGATGACACCGACGAGAAGCGTCGTCACCCATCCAATCTTCCCTACAACGCGCATGTAGAACGCCAGATACAGCGCCGCGGCGATGTGGAGCCCGACAAATTCCGTGATCACGACCATTGAGGTTGACGGAATCAAAACCCAAAGGATGGGCTTTATGGCCCCCGGCGGCATCAAAGGCTTGCCGGCCCCCTCCTTTTTGTACCGGGTAAAAGCGTCGAAAAAGACGACCAGGGAGGATATAACCACACCCACCCCCAGATAGAAGGGGAAAAATCCGGATTCCGGACCGCTCATCCCCCACATAAAACCAAGCCTTATTGAATCGATGATGACGACGATGCCGAGCAACACAAATGCCAAAGAAACCCATATTTCAGCTTTTTTCATACTCCCCCCTTTTAAATTGACCTTAATTAAAAGGCATGGAGCGAGATTCTCATCTCGCTCCATGGATGTCGACTCGCTGTCATTTCTTCAGCAGGTTCCCCTTGGCCATGAGTTCTTTGGTGATATTTTCTTTTTGTTCGAGCCATTTTACATAGTCAGGTCCCGTTAAAAACGCACCCTTCAGACCCATGTCCGAAATGTACTTCTTCCATTCGGGCGTCTCCGTCACCTTCTTCATCACGGTGATATAATACTCCTGTTGGTCCTTGGTGATTCCCGGCGCGGCAAAGATCCCGCGGAGCATGAGATAGCTCATGTCTACCCCCGATGATTCCTTCATAGTCGGGATCGTATCCCAGAGAGGAAGCTTGATCCTCTCGCTATCGATCGTCGCCAGCGCCCTCAATCTCTTCGCCTTCCAGTGGCTGACCGCCTCCGCGGGATTGTTCACTGTTGAGTTGACGTGCTTCCCCACGAGTTCAACGGCCACCGCACCTCCCGCCCTTGAAGGGAACATAGCCGAACTTCACGCCGAAGGCCTGCTCCATCTGAACGGTAATGATCTGGTCCTCCTGGGCGGTTCCGGTCCCTCCCATCATAAACTTCCCCGGTTCTTTCTTTACCGCATCCAGATACTCCTTGGCCGTCTTGTACGGAGATTCCTCATTCACCCACAGGACAAAATAATCCAGCGCCAACCGCGCCACTGGAGTCATGTCCCGCCAGTTGAACGGCAGCCCCGTCGACAGCGGCGTCGTAAACAGATTATCAAGCGTGATGATGATGGTATGGGGATCCTTGCTCTTCCCCTTCAAATAGAGAAATCCTTCCCCGCCCGCCCCCGCGGATTTGTTGATCACAATGAACGGATGAGGCGCCAGCTGATACTTGCTGATCAGCGGCGAGATGAACCGCGCCATCACATCCGCGCCCCCCCCGGTGCCCGCCGGTACAATAAATTCCACCGGTTTCGTAGGCTCCCAGGCATATGCCGTGTTTACTGAAAGACTACCCATCAGCACAAGAGAACATACCGTCGCCATAGTAATTTTCACTGTCCAAGATACCTTTTTCATACAGTCCCTCCTTTGTTTGAAAAACGTTCCGATCTTCCGGCCCAATATCTTGTAGCGCTATAATCCTCACCTAATCTTATAAAAAAGTAAAGTGATGTTCCTTCCTCCGGCGCCCCCTTTCCTTCCCCGCCGTATGCCCGTACCCTCCCCCTCGACGGGGGAGGGTTTTGCGTGAACTTTTCTACGAGAGTAGCATCCTTCTTCTCTCACGAACGATCAGGCCTGCTGCTTGGGAGTCGGGATAGGCGCCGCTACCGCTACCCGCTCTTTAACCGCCTTGATCCTCTGATCGATAAAGGCCTGCATCTTGGCGATGTGCTCCGGCTTGAGATGGGCAAAACGGCCCTGATGCTTCATGTACTCGCTGACCGGTTTGTACTTCTTCGGCACGTTCGTGTACTTATACACACCGTCTTCCCACTCGTACATCGACCACATACCGGTCTCCACGGCGAGTCTGGCCATCTCCCTCGTCAGCTTTTCATCGAACAGCCACCCTTTGGGGCAGGGGGCAAGCATGTGCATGAAGGTCGGCCCCGGGAAGCTCAGCGCCTTCCTCACCTTGTTCATCAGGTCAAGCGGATGGGCGACGGTCGTGGTAGCAACATACTTTACCGCCGGATGCCCGCCGATGACCAGTTGAGGAGCGTCTTTCGGGAAGAGGGTCTTCCCCTCGGGAATCTCCTTGCCGGGAGGGGTAAAGGTGGTGGCGGCGCCGTACGGCGTCATCGGCGACGTCTGGACCCCGGTGTTTGCGTACGACTCATTGTCGTAGCAGATGAAGAGAACCTTGTGATTACGGTACATCATCCCCGACATGGCCTGAAGACCGATATCCACGCTCCCGCCGTCGCCCGCCATGACGATGACATTGGGGAACGACCCGGTATGTTTCCCCTTGCGCGCGAGGACCTTGAAGGCCGCCTCGATGCCTGAGGCCACCGCCCCGGCGTTCGTGATCTGGGCATGGATCCAGGAGCAGGCATAGGGGGTGCAAAGGTAACTGGAATTGGCCACGTACATGCAGCCGGTGGGGCCGATAAATATGGTATCCTGCCCCGCCGCCTTCGCCACCAGCCGGTAGTTCAACGCCGGACCGCAGCCGGCGCAGGTGCGATGCCCCGGCACATACACCTCGAGCTCCGGAGCACGCTTAAATGACTTCAATGGTTCAAACTTTTGTAACTTATAGTCAAATGCTTGCATGGTTCCTCCTTAATCGTATAGTGGGTCGTCGTCTTCTTACATCCCAAGCCACTGGACGTAGTTCCGGACCTTCTTCTCCTGTACCGCCTGCGTGAGGACCTTCGCCATGTAATCGAAATCGGCGGGCCAGATGGTCTCTCCGCCGAGACCGCCCATGAAGGAGGTGACCAGGGGCCGCTGATCGAGATCATAAAGGCTGGCGCGAAGCTCGTGAATCAGATTGCCGCCCCGCATTGCCCCTCCGTAGGACGTGCTCGTCTCGACCACTCCGACGGCCTTGACATGGCCCAAGGCATTGACAAGCTGATGGGTCGGCCAAGGGCGAACCCAGCGCAACCGCGCCATGCCGGCCTTCACTCCCTGTTTGCGAAGGCGATCCACCGACGTCCGGCAGGTATTGGCATGGGCGCCCATGATGAAGAAGGCGATCTCCGCATCCGCCAGTTTGTACTGCTCGACGAAGGGATCGTAGTTCCGCCCGAAGATCCGGTTGAAATCCGCCGTCGCTTCTTCGATGACCTTCGGTACAACGAGAAAGGTCTGTGCACGCGCGGCGTCCATGGGGGCGCCCTGGTCCGGCCTGATCTGCGGACCGTGGGAAACCGGGTGAGTCAGGCTCAGAGGGCCGATCGGCCGGTAGGGCGGTAAAAACTCCTTCACCTGTGACTGCTCTCCCAGGGTGACCCTATCCGGTATATGGGAGATGAAATACCCGTCCTGGCAGACCATCTGGGGGAGCATCACGCGGTGGTCTTCGCCGACACGATAGTTTATCAAGGTATTGTCATACACCTCCTGGGGGGAGCAGGCCCATCCCAGAAGCCAGCCCTGATCGCGGGTCGACATTGCATCCGTATGCTCGGAGCCGAAATCGCCGGGGGGATCGAGCGTCCGGTCGGCGATCGACATCTGCGCGGGGTACCGGCCGCCGGCCATGGGGCTGTACACCTCCATTGCATAGGTGACCCCGACCCCGGAACTTCCCGTAAAGGCGCGGGCGCCCGAGGCGCAAGCGCCCAAGACCACCGATAGCTGCGCATGCTCGCCTTCGCCATGGATGAATTCCGCATTCAATTCGCCGTTGGCGACCATCTTCGCAAGCTCCATCATGATCGCCGTGTAGGGGCGGATCGGATAGGAGCAGATCACTTCCACTTCGGCCGCCTTTGCGCCTTCAGCGGCTGCACGGCAACCTGTCATCATTTGTTCTTTCGCCATAGTATTGTTCCTCCTCTTAGAAAGGTTTCTCCAACCGAACCACTCCATCCGGAAAGTCGAGCTCAGGCGTCGCGGTGAGCGCCCCGGTCGGACACTCGTTGATGCAGATCTGGCATCCCTTGCAGAAATTCGCTACCCAGGACATTTCGTCTTTCTCTTCGTTATACTCCCAGCAGGCATCCGGACAGCTCATGTAACAGATAAGGCAGCGCGTGCATTTCTCGTCGTCCTTTACCGGGCGTACCATCCGCCAGTTCGATGTTTGAAAAAGATCCTGCGTGCAGACCGGCGCCGGGGTGACGGCGCCGAAGGGCACTTCTCTCTCTTTGGGAACGTTAATGGTCCCGTACCCGGGAAGTTCTTTTGCCATGGTATCCTCCTTATGCATCTATGTTATGTTTACGTCCGGTATTTCCGCCTAACCGTCAGGAAATACCCTGTTGCAAACCTACACTAACTTCTTGATCTTGACCTCGTTGTAGCCTCGCTCCATACCGGAAACGTCGCTCACGATCTTGGCAAGATGCTCTTTTTTGATCATCCCGGTCACCTTTGCTATGGCGCCGACGATCGGCGCCGCAATGCCTTTACCGATACCGGATGCATCAACGCCGCCTTCCGAACCGGAGAAATCGACCGTCCTGACCCCCGAAATGCCGTTGGCATCCACCGTGGCGATCGTGCTGAGCAGATTGGCGTTGGGGATGAACTTCAGGAGCTCATCGATGGGACGTTTTGAATTGACGATGAGAGTCCCGCCCTTCTCCATGCCCCGCAGAATATCGATCCCTTTTATGATGGTCTCCTCGGTGATGACGACCAATTCCGGTTTATCGTTCGTATAGACGTACTTATGTTCGATCTCCTCATCGCTGAGCCGGACGTACTTGCGGACCGTAACGAGGACGCGGTCGGGCAGGTCTTCATAATTATCAAACGCCTGCGCGTGCTTGCCATCCATTTGCGCGGCTTTGGCAAAGATGTTGATGACATCCCGCCCTTCTTTGTCCATGATCACTCCCCGCGCCCAAACAGTTATTTCGTGTACCTTTGCCATACACACCTCCTTGATGTTCTGGGTAAATAGGATAATACTCGTTCCCGTGTTTCCTCCATATTACCAAAATGATGAGCCCCGAACGTCAACCACCCCCCTCCTTATTTTTGAAAGACGATCTTTTCGATCTCTTTTAAGTGCTGCAACATCAACTTTTGGGCGGCTTCGCCATCACCATTTTTGATCGCCGCAAGCACCTGCTTATGGCCTTCCAGTGATCGTTTCGGCCGCTTGTTACCATGTTCGTCATCCAGAAGATAATTTTCCCTCGACTGTTTTAAAAAGTCGACCAAGGCGACGGTTAGGCGCTCCATGACCCGGTTCTTCGTTGCACTGGCCATAAGATTGTGGAAAGCAGAATCTGTTTCGATAATGTTTTCGCTGTGTTCAATACAGGCCTCCTGCTTCCGGAGGATCTCCTCCATCTCCGCAATTTCCTGCGCGGTGGCGTTTTCGGCTGCAAGCCGGGCTGCATGGGGTTCGATGATTTTCCGGATGTCGAAGATGTCTCGAATATCATCCTTCGCGTTAAAAAGCGCCGCCGCCAAGGGTTGGATCAAAGCCTCCTCGCTTGTAGCAAGGACATACGTGCCGTTCCCCTGCCGGCATTGCAGAAGTTTCATTGACTCCAGGGTGCGGATGGCTTCCCGGACCGTCGTACGGGATACTTTGAAGATTTCCGTCAATTCCCGTTCCGAAGGAAGCTGATCGCCCTGCTTCAATTTTCCACCCTCGATCAGCGCAAGAACTTGCCGGACGATATCCTCATATGCCCGTTTCTTCTCAACAACTTTCAGTTCTACCTTCATGCACCCTCTTCTACTCAACAAGATTAACGATTTGCCTGACTTTTCCTTTTTCTGAAATCTTTCCCTTGCATAACCCTGCCTTGGGTACAGGGAGCTTCACATTCCCGAAGTTCCTGAAGCGCTTCCATAAAATGCGCCGCGGACACGAGAAGTTTGTCGGGGGTTTTTTCCTGCCCGGAATGAATGACCTCGGTGATCGCCATCATCACCGCCCTTTTGCAGATAAACGCGATGTGGGAACCGACCATCCCTTCGGTCATGCGCGCCAGCTCCTCAAGATCCACATCGCTGTGCAGGGGTCTTCCCTTGGTGTTGATGCGGAATATTTCCAAGCGCTCATTCTCCTCAGGAACATTGAACCTGAGAATGAAATCCAGACGGCCAGGCCGCATCAGGGCGGGGTCGAGCAGATCTTCACGATTGGTGGCCCCCATGACAATGACCTCGGACAAATCGCTCAACCCATCAAGCTCGTTGAAGAACTGACTTGCCACGCGCTCAACCGCCCCTGCATCGGTTTCCGCGCCGCGTCTCGGCGCCAAGGCGTCTATTTCATCAAAGAAGAGAATGGTCGGGGCGGATTGTTTGGCTTTTTTAAATATTTCATGCAATGCTTTTTCCGATTCCCCCAGCCACTTGGAGAAGAGGATGGAACTGCTGATCGGGATGAAATTCAAACCCGTCTCTCCCGCCAAAGCCTTCACCATGAGGGTCTTCCCCGTACCGGACGGGCCGGACAGGAGGATGCCGCGGGACGAGACCTTGCCCAGATGGAAAAGCTCGGGGTATTTCAGCGGCCAATCGACGATGGAGACGAGCGTCTCCTTGATCCTCGCCAGTCCGCCGACGTCGCTGAGCTTTAAGGTAGACCGCTCGTTGAAGAATTGGCGGGTTGCCGTCGGTTCAACCTCCCTGAGGGCGATCATAAAATCCTCCCGGGAAACCTGCATGTGTTCCGGAGTAACGGGCAGACGGTCGGAATTACCGATAGCACCCACCGGCAGATATCTCCGCACGGCAGCCATTCCCGCCTCTTTGCACAACGCTTCCACATCCGCCCCGACAAACCCATGGGTGATCTGAGCAATATGGTCAAGGTCCACATCCGGTGCAAGGGGCATCCGGCGGCTGTGAATCTTCAAGATGGCCAATCGTCCGTCAACATGAGGAGCCGAGATACCGATCTCCCGGTCAAATCGGCCGGGCCGGCGCAACGCGGGGTCTATCATTTCCGGAACATTTGTCGCGCCAATCACAAGGACATGACCGCGGGGCACGGTCCCGTCCATGAGCGCGAGAAGCTGCGCTACAACCCTCTTTTCCACATCTCCGATGACATCGGCGCGTTTCGGAGCGATGGCGTCAATTTCATCGATGAAGATGACGCTCGGCGCCTTGCGCGTTGCCTCTTCAAATATCTCCCGTAGCCTCGCCTCGCTGTCGCCGTAGAATTTCTGGATTATTTCCGGTCCGTTGATTCTGATGAAATGGAGCTTCGCTTCTCCCGCAATGGCCCGGGCAATGAGGGTTTTCCCGGTTCCCGGCGGTCCGTAGAGGAGCAGTCCTTTTGGTGCCTGGATACCCAGCCGGTCGAAGATTTCTCCGTAGCGTAAAGGAATCTCGACCATCTCCCGAACGGATCTCAGCTCCCGTTCCAACCCGCCGATATCCTCGTACGAGATACGGGAGTCCGCCTTTTCGCTATAGTCGGGTTTGTTGACCGTGAACTTGGTTTGCTGATTGATGATTACCGGACCGTTAGGCAACGTACCGTCCACGGAAAAGAACCGGTCCTTGCCCCCAAAAAGCGGAATGTTCAGTTCGTCACCGGAAATTACTGCCAGCCCCTGAAGCATCTTTCCAATGTATCCAACCTCGCTTTCGTCAGGCCACCAGTTTCCTGATTCCACCGGGGTTAGCACTACGGCTGTCGCCGTTTGCCGAGGCGCTTTTTTAATCTCTACCGTGCCGCCTATTTGAACCCGTGCATTCTCACGGGTGATGCCGTCAATCTGGATGATTTTTTTGCCAAGGTATTCGGGAAAGATTCCCGAAACCCTCGCGACAGTCTTTTTTTCTCCAACGATTTCTACAACATCCCCGAGAGAAGCGCCCAACGCCCGCGCGTCATCAGGGTCAAGGCGCGCCAACCCCTTGCCAACGTCTTCGATAAAAATCTCCGAGACTTTTAATCTCATCTCGTCTACCGCAAGCTCAGTCGTCATACGGAACTCCTGATTGCCTTGCTAATTGGACTGCTGGAATGATGGTCTTACCACTTCGTCTGATCTTATGCCGTCCTTTATATCGTTTGTCAAGAATTTATTTTTCATTAAAGATTCATCTTTTCTTCCCGGATAAGAATTGACGTTTTTCTCCAATGATGATATTTTGCCGCTCGTAAGAAACGCATTCATCTCTCCCGTCAACAGGTTCGTTTCAATTGCCTGAAGGGCGGTGAGGAGAGGCAATATCTAAACTATCATGATCTCTTGAGATCAAGACGGTAAACGGAGCGACAGCAATCAGACAGGAGGAACTTTTATGCCACACTTTGCAGCGAATCTGACATTTCTCTTCACGGAAATGCCTTTTATGGAACGGTTTTCCGCGGCGCGCAAGTCGGGTTTTAACGCTGTAGAGTTCATGTTCCCCTATGACTATGCGATGGACGATATCAAGGCGCAGCTGAAAGCAACAGGGCTTCAGCTGATCCTGTGCAACCTCCCCGCCGGCGACTGGGCGGCTGGAGACCGCGGGACAGCGGGAAATCCGGAGCGCAGGGAAGAATTCCGGGCGGGGGTGGCCAAGGGTATCAATGCGGCAAAGGCGCTCGGCGTCAGCCGCCTGAACTGTCTGGTCGGTCTGAAGCACCAGGATCTCTCGGACGGAGAAACCTGGGAAACCCTTACGGATAATCTCCGGTACGCTGCAGAAGCATTGGGAAAAGAGGGTATCAGGCTTCTGGTGGAACCGATCAATCACCTCGACATACCCGGCTTCGCCCTGAACACCTGCGCACAGGTCCTCAAACTCATCGGAGAGATCCGCCATCCCAACGCTTATCTGCAGTTCGACATCTATCATGCCCGGCGCGAGAATGAAGACGTGGGCGCAATCCTCCGTGACCATGTCGAACGGATCGGACATATCCAGATTGCGGACTGTCCGGGCCGCCACCAACCCGGCACCGGGGAGACGGATTTTCATTTTCTGTTTTCGGAGATTGATCGCCTCGGCTACCCGGGGTTCGTTTCCCTGGAGTACATCCCGACACCGGACACGCTGACTTCACTTGCATGGTTGGCAGCGTATGGCTATAAACTATAATATAACGATAAGGAGCTGAAGAAATGAAGAAGATCGGTTTTATCGGACTGGGAATCATGGGAAAGCCCATGAGCAAGAACCTGCTGAAGGCGGGGTATCCACTGGTAGTTTATGACATCGTCCCCGCCGCGGTCGAAGAGGTCGTGGGCGCCGGCGCGGAAAAAGGGACCTCCCCGAAGGATGTGGCCGCAAAGACGGAGGTGATCATCACGATGCTCCCCAACTCCCCCCAGGTGAAGGAGGTTGTCCTGGGAAAGGGTGGCGTCATCGAGTCGGCCAAGCCCGGTTCAATCCTCATCGACATGAGTTCGATCGCTCCGCTTGTCAGCCGGGAAGTCGCCGCCAAGCTCGCCGAAAAGAAGATCCGGATGCTGGACGCCCCGGTAAGCGGCGGCGAACCCAAGGCGATCGACGGAACGCTGTCGATCATGGTCGGCGGCAAGAAGGTCGATTTCGATGAGTTCTTCCCCCTCATGAAGGCAATGGGCGCCTCGGTGGTCCTCTGCGGAGAGATTGGGGCCGGCAACGTTACGAAGCTGGCCAACCAGATCGTTGTGGCCGCGAACATCGCCGCCGTCTCCGAGGCGCTCGTCCTGGCCACCAAGGCGGGGGTGAATCCCGATCTCGTCTATCAGGCGATCCGCGGCGGTCTGGCCGGCAGCACGGTCCTCGATGCCAAGGCCCCGCTGATGATGGACCGGAAATTCAAGCCCGGTTTCCGGATCAACCTCCATATCAAGGATCTAAACAACATCCTGGAGACGGCCAAGGCGATCGATGCGCCGACGCCGCTCAGCAGCCAGACAATGGCGATGATGCAGTCACTGAAGGAAGAGTATGGGGATTCCGATCATAGCGCCCTGGTGCGGTACTATGAAAAACTGGCCGGGATCGAGCTGCACCGCTAAGATCCGTAAAACAGAAAAGGGCGTCCTTTTTTTCGAAAGAGGACGCCCTTTTTTTTAACCCAGGCGACGCCTGAGGTCGCTGAGCTGTTTCCGGAGCCGTTCGGGAAGCCGGTCGCCAAACGTGGCGAATTGGCTCTCGATGTCGGAAAGCTCGGCCTTCCACGCATCACCGTCGACGCGCAGGAGTTCCTTGAGATCTTGAGCGGAGACGGCAAGCCCCGTAAGGTCGAGGTCTCCCTCCTTCGGCATGAGGCCGATGGGGGTTTCAACGGCCCCAACCGTCCCCTCGATCCGCTGGCACATCCATTTCAGGACGCGGCTGTTATCGCCGAAGCCTGGCCAGAGCCACCTGCCCTCCGGACTCTTGCGGAACCAGTTAACGTAGAAGATGCGCGGGGCTTTGTTACCCAAGCGGTCTCCCATCGTCAGCCAATGCTGGAAGTAATCGGCCATGTTGTAGCCGCAGAAGGGCTTCATGGCGAACGGGTCGCGCCGGAGATTGCCCACGGCGCCGATATTGGCCGCGGTGGTCTCCGAGGAGGCGGTTGCGCCCATGAATACGCCGTGATCCCAACTGGTGGCCTCGTGAACCAGGGGCATGACGTCCGAACGGCGGCCGCCGAAGATGAAGATGTCGATCGGAACACCCTCGGGCTTCTCCCAGTCCGGACAGATAACCGGGCATTGCCCGGCCGGGGCGGTGAAGCGGGAGTTGGGATGGGCTGCCGGCTCCTTGCTTGCGGGGGTCCAGTCCCGGCCTTTCCAGTCGATGGCATGGCGGGGGGGCTTGCCGTCCATCCCCTCCCACCAGATGTCGCCGTCATCGGTCAGGGCGCAGTTGGTGAAGATGATATTCTCCTTCAGGGTGTCCATGGCGTTCGGGTTGGATTGATAGGAGGTACCGGGGGCGACTCCGAAGAAGCCGCATTCGGGATTGATGGCATAGGGTCTGCCGTCGGGGCCGATCTTGATCCAGGCGATGTCGTCGCCGATCGTCTCGCATTTCCACCCGGGAATGGTCGGCGTGAGCATGGCGAGGTTGGTCTTGCCGCAGGCTGAGGGAAAGGCGGCGGCAATATGGAACCTCCTGCCTGCGGGGCCCGTCAGACGCAGGATCAGCATGTGTTCGGCCATCCATCCCTCTCGCTTCGCCATCGCCGAGGCGATGCGGAGGGCCAGGCATTTCTTCCCGAGCAGGGCGTTGCCGCCGTAACCGCTCCCGTACGACCAGATGAGGTTCTCTTCGGGGAAGTGGCTGATATATTTGTTTTCCAGAGGAGCGCAGGGCCAGGATGCATCCTTTTCACCCGGGGCAAGCGGTGCGCCGATCGAATGCAGGCAGGGGATGAACTCGCCGTCAGGCCCAAGTTTCTCGATCACCTTGGCGCCGACACGCGTCATGATGTGCATATTGCAGACAACGTACGGGCTGTCTGTGATTTCGACGCCTATCTTGGCAATCGGGGAATCGACGGGCCCCATGGAAAAGGGGATCACGTACAGGGTGCGTCCCCGCATGCAGCCCTGGTAGAGACCCCTCATCTTCGCCTTGAGTTCTCCCGGGTCGACCCAGTTGTTGGTCGGACCGGCATCGTCCCTGCTGGCCGTGCTTATGTAGGTTCGCGACTCGATCCGCGCCACATCGCTTGGCTGGGATCGAAAGAGAAAGCTGTTGGGGCGTTTGGCAAGCGGGATGGCCATGCCGCTCGTCACCATCCGCTTCATCAGACGGTCATACTCCTTGCTGCTTCCGTCGCACCAGACGACGGCGTCAGGTAGGCACAGAGCGGCCGTTTCCTTAACCCATTCATTCAATTTTGCATTTTGAACAGTCATAGCGAATCCTTTCCGAAAAAATATCCTGCTTTACAATCTCCGGCTGTTTTGTTAATTTGACCGACAATTGTATGAAGCGAATGCGCGCACAGGGCCGGGGAACGACTCGCCGGGATAGAAAGAACAATGGTCACCGACAGATGAACAAAAACGCCGTCATCAAAATAATGATCCTGTTTGCCCTGCTCATCACCGCCGTTTTCCTGTTTTTCTATTACGACCTTTACAGCTTCTTCATCAGCCGAAGGAAACTCATCAACTTCATCAACTCGTTCGGCCCCCTCTCCGTGGTGATCTTCATCGGTCTCCAGATCCTTCAGGTGATCGTGGCACCGATTCCCGGCGAAGTCAACGGCTTTATCGGGGGATATCTCTACGGCCCCGTTCTGGGTACCCTCTACTCCACAATCGGGCTTTCCATCGGTTCGTGGATCGCTTTCGTCCTCGCCCGCCGGCTCGGCCTGCCGTTCGTGGAAAAGGTGATCAGCCCACAGATCATCGAGAAGTACGATTACTTCATGGAGCACCGGGGAATACTCATCACCTTCATCCTTTTTCTGATCCCCGGGTTTCCCAAGGATGCCCTCTCCTACCTGATCGGCCTCAGCCGCATGAAGACCTCGACCTTCCTGGTCGTCTGCACCACCGGGCGTCTCTTGGGCACCGTCATGCTCTCCGTCAGCGGAAACTGTGCACGCAACGGCCAGAATATCGCGATGGCGGCCATTCTCGGAACAAGCGCCCTGATCGTAGCTCTGGCCTATTATTATCATGAAGAACTCCTCGGTCTGGTAAGGAAGAAAAAGTTACCCTAAGAGGAGTCATTGCCAGGGCCTGCCCCGCAAGAAACCGCGCTTCCCGCCGGTCGCCTCCAAGGGCCGGCATCCGTGACAACCGGCGAAGTATTTTCCGTCGGCAACCCGCATGGTTTCAGCGTTAACCTGTTTCCGTAACAAGCGCCCGGAAGGGAAAATCCTCTTCCGCGGCTTCCGAAGGGAGGAGATAACCTTGGAAGTGCTCTTCAATGAATTTGTCCTTATCCTGCTCTTGATCCTGGCCAATGGCTTTTTCGCCGGTTCCGAGCTGGCAGTCATTTCCGCCCGGAAGAGCCATATCGCGAGCCTCGCCGCGGCAGGCAATCCTCACGCACAATTGGTCGAACAGATCCAGAAGGACCCGCACCGCTTTCTGGCGACCGTCCAGATCGGGGTCACCGTCGTCGGCTCACTTGCCTCGGCCGTCGGCGGCGCGGCGGCCATCCAGTACCTCAAACCCCTGTTGAGGTCCGTTCCCGTACCGTTCATCCAACATGCCGCGGAGCCTCTCTCCATCGCCGCCGTCGTGATCGGAATATCCTATCTCTTCCTCGTTGTCGGTGAACTGGCCCCCAAGACCATCGGCCTGCAGTATGCGGACCGAATCGCCCTGAGAGTCGCCAGGCCGATCCATCTCCTGTCGATCATCACGGTTGTCGCCGTCCGGTTTCTCACTCTCTCCAACCGCGCCGTCCTTTGGCTTTTCGGAATCACGCCGAAGGCGGGACAGGCCTTCGTTACGCGGGAGGAGGTGCAACAGGTCCTTTCGGAGGGGAGCGAAGCAGGCGCCCTGACCGAGACCGAACACCGGTATATCGAAAACATCTTCGAATTCACCCACACGAGCGTCCGCGAGGTGATGGTGCCCCGGACCAGAATCGTCGCCCTGAACCTGGAGCTCCCGCGCGAGGAGATCCTCCGGGCGGTCCGGGAAAACTTGTACACCCGTTATCCGGTTTACCGGGGCGACATGGATCATGTCATCGGATTTGTCCATACGAAGGACATCCTCCTCGGCCGGATCTTCACCGAAGGCGAATTCGACCTGGCCGGGATCATCAGGACCCCGCTTTTCGTACCGGAGGGAAAGAAGGTGAGCAGCCTGCTCAAAGAGATGCAGCGCAAACGGATACAGATGGCGCTCGTCGTCGATGAATACGGCATCCTGAGCGGTCTTGCCACAACCGAGGACCTCCTCGAAGAGCTTGTAGGGGAGATCGAAGATGAGCACGACGTAGGAGAAATGCGCCGTTGTCAGAAGCTCCCCGACGGCAGCCTGCTGGTGGACGCCCTCATCCCCGTCAATGACCTTGAGGATTTGCTGGGGGTCGAACTGGGGGATTTCCTCCCGTACTACACGCTGGCCGGGTTGATCCTCGACCGGCTGGGACGTTTTCCGGAAAAGGGGGAAACCCTGGAGTGGCAGGATTTCCTTCTCACCTGCGAGGAGGTGACGAAAACCGCCATCCTCAAGGTGAAAATCGCCCGAATCAAAAAGCAACCGGGCGATGATGTTGAAAAGACCGCCTGTTAAACACGGGGCGCGCTTCTGGCGGGCGGGGCCTTCGAGCCCGTAACTGTTGTTCGACGCACCGCAGGGACGAAACACCTGCCGGCCCTCCGGCCCCGACATCTGGGGAAATTAATGCCCCCTGCGGGCTCTGTCCCTTGCCTCAAGTCCTTTTGAAACAGTGAACCCTTCTTTCCCTTATTCCTGCTCTTTTCCGCGCTATCGCTTTTTTATTGAAGTCGAGAAATCGGCTCGATCTGAATTAATAGCTGCTTTCGGCCCGAACTCGACAGCTTTGATTATGGGGAAAGGGGCTGTTACCGGTTAGCGGCTCCTACAAGTCGTTAGTTTTAAAGGAATGTGAGATTAAAAGATTGCTGATAGAATCAAATGTCGGGATACTTTACAGTTACATGATATCGCTATGTGTATGATATTAAATAAAAACTTAATATTATTGATCGGCAAATCTTTTAACAACTGTCGAATTTCTTTACAAAAATACTTAACTTTCCATCCATCAATTAAATAATGTCTGTAAATCAGAGTAGTTAGGGAGCGAGCATGCTTTTTGCTTATACTTATTAAAAATGGTTATTGCTTTCGCAAAAGATAAATAGGACGCTTGTTTCAATATCGCACAAAACAGATGAGGAGGTAATGTATATGAAACGGATCGGATTTGTTTTTGCTATTTTGGCGACGATTTTTTTAACAAGCGGATATGCTCTGGCGTTCAGCTTGACGGAAAATTTCACTGGAGCCGTCATCTTTCAGAGTGATTTGACTACCTCCTCCGGTCTGAATCAATGGAACGATTTAGTGCGTTGGCAAATCAAGCCTACTGGTGGCAACCCCGATGCTTGGGCAGAACATACCCCAAACCCAACTGGGGGTGCTGAGGAAAGCCTGTTGTTTTATGGTTTCAGTGGAATAGGACTCGGTGCGGGTACCCCTTTCTCCCTTAGTTTTGATTATATCAATGGTGGAAATAGTTTCGCAGGAAAGGTCTACCTTGGCGGTTTAAACGGTAGTCAAAAAATCTCGCGATTTGCTCCTTGGCCTGACCTCAGCACTACATATGGATTATCCTATACAATAAATAATAACACCAATAGTTGGACAGCATTTCCCACAATTAACGGGATCGTTGGCAGCTCTTTTGATGTTCTCTATTTTGCTTTTCAGATGGGCGGTACTACAGGACCGCGCGGAATCGATAATGTGAATTTGCAAGTCGGGGCTGTTCCTGAACCCGCCACCATACTCCTTCTTGGCCTTGGGTTGATTGGATTGGCAGGGGTCAGGAGAAGGATGCACAAATAAGCCTGATGCAAGGAGTTTCATAAGCACGATTCTTACCATGGGAAGGGGAAGCAGGGTCAGAAATGGCCCTGCTTTTTTATCGATTAACGACTGAAGTCTTGCATATAGTAAGCAAAACGATCTTTATTGCTTACAGTCAACTATCATGAATTCTCCTGTGGACAAAAAGTTGTTCGTTGTGTCAGCATGGCATAGATGACACGGATCAATTTATGAGCTGTGGCTAATACAGCCATCTTATAGGGCAGTCCCTCCTTTCTTCGCCTGAGGTAATAAACCTTGAAAATATCACTGTATTGAATCACTCTGGTTGTCATCATCCAGATGATCCTTCGCAGGTGACGATTACCGCGTTTCGTTATCCTGCCTTTGCCTTCATGGTTACCGGATTGGTAAACAGCCGGATCCAATCCCGCCATGGCAATGATTTTGCCGGAACGTTCAAACTGATTGATGTCGCCACCCATCTCAATGAGAAAATTGGCGGCGCTTTTGTCCCCGATGCCCTTTATGGAAGTCATGATGTTTATTTCTTCTTCCATCAGTTTCCGACTCATTTCAATGAGCATACCGGTTATCTCCTGTAGGGCGTCTTCAAGGTGAAGAAGCAGCGCTATCTTCTGCTTCAGAATCATTTCTTTGGCGGGACTCTTGCTGCCTATCGATGAATGAGCTGCCTTGATTAATCCTGCTGCAAACGCCTCTCTTTTATGCCCATAGGAATCTGCAATCAACATCTGAGACAATTGACCAAGATTTGCATCTCTAAGAGCCAATGCAGAAGGGTACTGCTGTAAAAGCTTCAGGATAGATTTCGTAAATATCCCTGCCATATGCTCCAGCTCTGGGAAGGTGATATTCAGGAGCCGCTTGATCTCGATCTTCAAAGCGGTCATCTCGTCAACCAGACTCTCCCGTTGACGGGAAAGATCTCGAAGATCCGAAATCAAAGCTGGAGTCGCCCGCTGAACCAGGGTAACCCCATTTGTAAGAAGAAACTGGGCAATGACAACTGCATCCTTTTTGTCCGTCTTGGTCTTCCTAAGTTGCATCTTCACGTAATTGGAAATCAGCAGAGGGTTGATGAGAAGGACCCTGTAACCCTCAGAAACAAGGTAAGAAAAGAGATTGACATGATAGGACGCCGTAGATTCCATCCCGATCAAAACAGATGAGATGGAAACCGCTGCAAGATGCCCCTTCAGTTTTTCAAAACCCTTGCGATCCATGGTCGCTGAAAACTGAAAGAGCTTCGCTGCGTCGCCTGTTATCCCACAGGCATCGAACTTATCCTTGGAAACATCGATTCCGACAAAACCATCAAAGCTGTCCTTTAATCCTGACATCGCATCACCTCCTATCAGAAGTGGGGAATAGCAGGTGCCGTAGCCTCCAGACCAATCCTCCAGCGTGACAAGGATTCCATGATCCAACCAACCTATTATGGTTCATAGAGGCTTGGGACATACTGTAATGAGGGCTCTAATGCCCAGGAAGGAATGAGTCCTCCTGCCTTCCCATGAACAATGCCTAAATCCCCATAAACCGATTATACATCATTCTATACGAATTCATGGTAGGAGGAAGTACACCCGACCCCTCAGTAGCTGAAAAATGTCAGTCCTCCGCTTGCATCTTTCATCCCGAATTCACTAATCTGGGCGATCAGCAAACCGAAGATTAGTATTTGGAGCCGAGAGGGTCGGATTCATTAGAACATGACATGCGCTGAACCCTGATCCTACCTATCACGCCCTTATTCCGTGAACTCCACGGAGAGGCCAGGAAGCGCGATGCCCTCCAGTTCAGTTCGCCAAGTTTCGCCGGTGCGAATCGACAGCGCAGTTGTGATGGTGCCTGTGGTCACCATCTCGTTCGCCTGCAGAGGCATATAGTTCGGCTGTTTCCCGAGTACGACAATCAGATGGGCGATGGCGGCCAATGGACTGCCAAGAACATTGGATCCTCTGCCCATCTCACGAACAGTCCCATCACAAGACAAAGAGATCGAGAAGTGCTTAAGCGCTGCTATCAGATCTGTCCCTAAAAGGCTGACCGCTTGGGGCCTGTCCAGCTAATGCTGTGACTGTAATCTCCACGTGGGCTCCTGCCGGTAACGATTTCACTTCCACCGTCGTGCGGCCTGGAGGATTTGCTTTAAAGTACTCCGCGTATACTGTGTTCATCTTGGAAAATTCACTCAGATCCGTCATAAACACAAATGTTTGGACGACGAGATCCAACCTGGAACCCGCCTCCTCAAGGATGGCTTTGATATTCTCCAGAGTTCTCTGGGTCTCTGCCTCGATGCCACCAGGCACAATCTGTTTCGTCACTGGATCCATTCCCTTTTCTCCGGCTACAAAGATGAACCCGCCCGCCTTAATGCCCTGAGAATAAGGACCGACTGGGGGACCTGCCTTGGAGGTCTGAATAACCTGAATCGGTTTTTTCTTTGCTTGTGCCATGGGACATCTCCTTTCTGTTTTAGATATTGGAAAAATGCTCCCCTGTTTTATGATGTTCTCCCGGGGGAAATTACCGCCTCAGCCGCGGGTCGAGGGCGTCGCGGATCCCCTCTCCCAGGAGATTGTAGCCGAGAACGGTGATCAGGATGGCAAGCCCCGGGTAGAGGGAAAGCCACCAGGCGATATCGATATTGTCCTTCCCCGCCGTCAGGATGTTCCCCCAGCTTGGGGTGGGCGGCTGGACCCCGATGCCGAGGAAGCTCAGAGCCGATTCCGTGAGGATTGCCCCCGCCACGCCGAGTGTCGCCGTCACCAGGACCGAGGCCATCGCGTTCGGAAGGATATGGAGGAAGATGATCCGAACGTCGCCGGCGCCTATCCCCCGCGCCGCCTGCACGAAGTCGCGCTCTTTGAGGGCGGTGAAGTCCGCCCGGACGAGCCGCGTCACCCCCATCCAGCCGGTCAGGCCGATGACGATCATGATGTTCCAGATGGAAGGTTCGAGGATCGCGATCACCGCCAGGATGAGAAAAAAAGTCGGAAAGCAGAGCATGATGTCGACGAACCTCATGATGACCGCATCCACCCAGCGGCCGTAATACCCTGCCAGGGCGCCGAGGATCGTCCCGATGAGGATGGCGATCCCGGTCGCGACAAATCCCACCTTAAGCGAGATCCCCGCTCCCCAGATCATCCGGGAGCATACATCCCGTCCGAGCGGATCCGTCCCGAAGAGGTGCCCCCCGGAAGGAGGCTGAAGGACATTCTTCAGGTCGATGGCGTTCGGATCGTACGGGGCAAGCCAGGGCGCGAGAAGCGAGACGGCAAACAGAAAAAGGACGATGACGCCCCCGGCAACCGCCAACCGGTTCTTCATCAATCTTCTCCGGAATTCTTTTCCCATCGGCATTTCCCTCAGGAGACCCGGATCCGCGGATCCGCCGCGGCGTAGGAGACATCGGCGAGCAGGTTCCCCAGCAGGGTGAGAACCGCGCCGATGAACAGGATCCCCATCACCACCGGGTAGTCCCTCGCCATGACGGCCATGTAGAAGAGCTGCCCCATTCCCGGGATGGCGAAGATCGTCTCGAAGATCACGCTTCCCCCGATGAGCCCCGGAACGGAGAGGCCGAGGATGGTGATGACCGGGAGGAGCGCATTTCTCAGGGCATGCTTGTAGATGACGATCCTCTCGGGGAGCCCCTTGGCCCTCGCCGTCATGATGTAATCCTGGCGAACAACCTCCAGCATATTCGCCCGCATATACCTTGACAGTCCGGCCAGCCCGCCAAAGGCAGACAGCGACACCGGCAGGATGAGATGCCGGATCAGATCCCAGAAGGCCATCCCCGGGGGAAGATACTCATAGTTCAGGGAACGGATGCCGGAGATGGGGAGCCAGCCGAGTTGAACCCCGAAGAGGATCATGAGCAGGAGAGCGAGCCAGAAGGTGGGGACGGCAAAGCCGATAAAGACGACGACGCCGGTGATCCGATCGAAAAGGGAGTCCTGGCGGACGGCGGAGATCACCCCCAGCGGGATGGCAACGATGAGGATCAAGAGCATGGAAAGGACGTTCAGAAGGATCGTGATCGGCAGCCGCTCCAGGATCTTGTCCGCCACCGGCCGGCGGTCCGTCGAAAAGGAGATCCCCATATCCAGGACGGCCAGCCGCGCCACCCACTTGAAGTACTGCTCGTGGATGGGCTTGTCCAGGTCGTACATCGCCCGGAGCCGCTCCTTCATCTCCAGGGAGGCCCGCGGGTTCATCTGGGTCTGGAGATCGGTGGGGGAGCCGGGCGCCAGGTGCATCACCGTAAAACAGATGACGGTGATCCCGAGAAGGAGCGGCGCCATGAAGAGGAGTCTCTTGGCGATGTAGCGAAGCATGTTGCAGACCCCGTCTCTCGTCAGTCGATAAAAGGGAAAAGGAGGGTCACGGACACTCCAGCAGTTTCATGGTCCGGATGTTTTCGACCATCCGCCAGAGATGCTTTTCCGAATGCGATTCGATGGTGAGGATCGGCTTCAGGTCCCTCTCCCGAACCATCTGCGAGCAGCTCACGGAAGGGGAAATTTCCCTCCCCGACCGGCAGGTGCTCA
This sequence comes from uncultured delta proteobacterium, assembly GCA_963817385.1. Taxonomy (GTDB): domain Bacteria; phylum Desulfobacterota; class Syntrophia; order Syntrophales; family UBA5619; genus JAKAFS01. Next base: position 13,897 of record CAWFOM010000007.1, on the reverse strand, counting down.
TCGGTCGTACCATTGTTGTCGTGGATATGGATCTCACCAAGACGGCCGCCGAGGCTCTCCAACCATTCTCCATACGACGCGCTCCCGAAGGCGTTGGCGTGCCCGGTGTCGAAGCAAAAACGGACCTGGGGCGAATCAAGTGCATCAAGAAGAGGAGCGAGCTGATGGGGACCTCGCTCGTAGACGTTCTCCATGGCGATGATCGTCTCCGTACCCTGCACGTACGGCAGGAGGCAGCGCCAGGTTTCGAGACTGTTCTCGAGCCATAACTTCTCGCCGGAAACGTAGTACTTCTCATCGTATGAGGGATGGCAGACGATGGAGCGCGGCCTGAACAGGGGGACGAGCTCAAAGACCCGGCGGAGTCTCTCCACGGTCACCTGGCGGATTTTCGGATCGATCGCCCCCGGACGCAGATCCAGAAACGGTGCGTGGAACGTGACGGAAAGCCCCGTATCGGCGAGCCGTTCCGCCGTCTGACGGAAATCCTCCGCAGGAAAAGAGTCAAGATCACGATGATTGAAGCTGATCTCCGGATTGATCCCTTCCCGGATTACCATCGGCAGGAGGTCCGCGCGGAGTCGGGAATACGGGACATGAACCTGGATCTTTTTCAGTATCTCACGCATGCGGATCTCACCGACATTGGCTGGTGCGCTTCGTTTACCACAAGCGCCCCTTTTTCACAACGGACAATTCGGACCGGAAGAGTCATTGACAGGAAACCCTTGTTCTGCTATTAAAAACAGCGGGTTAATTTCTTAACCGTCCGGAAGACGCCGCGAAACGGCCGCCGGCGTCCCGGCACAATAAAGGAGCAGGAGGGAGATTGACAAAAAAAAAGGAGCCCGATTCGCGGGCGCGCGCGCTTCTGTGCATCAACGCATCCCTGGAGAAAAAGGCGAAGGATCTCGTCATCCTCAACGTAAAGGAGATCTCCGCCTTTGCCGACTATTTCCTCATTTGCAGCGGGACCTCGGACCGGCAGCTAAGGGCCATCGCCGCCGCGATCCAGGAGAATCTGAAAATTGCGGGGATCACGCCCCTGGGCATCGAGGGGGAAACCGCGGGGCAATGGATCCTCATGGATTACGATGATGTGATCATCCACATCTTCCTCGATACCGTCCGGACCTTCTATGACTTGGAAAGGCTCTGGTCGGAAGCGCCCCGGATGGCCGTCCCCGACGAGACCGTTTCCGTCAAGGCGTTGCCCAAGAGGATGTAACCTTGCACGAGATCCTGACCGGGATCGCCGACTTGATCTTTCCTCCCCGATGCATTACCTGCGGCACAGTCCTGGAGGAGCACGGTCCGCTCCCCTTCTGTCCGCCATGCACTGCGGAGATCTACTTCATCCATTCACCGCTGTGCCCCCGGTGCGGCATCCCCTATCCCGTCACGGAAGAGGAAGATCATCTCTGCGGAGAATGTCTCGTGACCACGAGGCCTTATGCGATCGCCCGTGCGGTCGGACGTTACGAAGGGACGCTCCTGACGGCGATCCACCTGTTCAAGTACCAAGGAAAAATCGGGATCGGCAAGGTCCTGGGGAGGATCATGGCCGATTTTGCCGGAGGGCAATGGGATATGAAGGTTTTTTCCACGATCATGCCGGTTCCGCTGCACCGGAAGCGTCTTCGGGAGCGGGGCTTCAACCAGGCCGTGATCCTGGCGCGCGAGGTAGCGAAGCGCTTCTCCCTCCCCCTGGATTTTATGACGCTTAGGCGAAAAGTCTTCACGGCGCCGCAGGTCGGCCTGGGAAGAGAGGACCGGTCGGCAAACGTTCGGGGGGCATTTGTGGTGCAAAAACCGAAGAAGGTCGCCGGCCGGAGGATTCTCCTGGTGGATGATGTCACCACCACGGGGAGCACGCTGACGGAATGTGCTTCGGCGCTTATGCGCGAGAAGGCGGAGGCAGTGGCCGTCCTGACCCTGGCCAGGGCGGTCCCTGATTACGGAACGCCGGGGGAATAAGAGGGGAGACGGGAAGAGATGGAGCGGATGGGCAAAATAGTAACCTGGGAGGCATTGAAGAGAGAAGTGGAACGTCTGCGAGGTGAGGGGAAAAAAGTCGCCTTCACGAACGGCTGCTTCGACATCCTGCATGCGGGTCATGTCCAATATCTGCGCGAGGCGCGGAAAGCGGGGGATCTCCTCATCCTGGGGCTCAACAGCGACGCCTCCGTACGGGCAATCAAGGGGGAAAAGCGGCCGCTGGTTCCCCAGGGGGAGCGCGCCGAAGTCGTCGCGTCCCTGGCAGCGGTCGATTACGTGACCCTGTTTGATGAACCGACGCCGCTGGCCCTCATCGAGTACCTGCGGCCTGATCTACTTGTCAAAGGGGGCGACTGGGAAGAAGAGTCGGTCGTGGGACGGGATGCGGTCCGGTCGTGGGGGGGAAAGGTCGTCATCATCCCCATGACCGAGGGGGTTTCCACGACGAATATCGTGGAGAAGATCCTCAGGATCTACGGGGAAAAGTAAGTTGATCGTGATCCTTCTCATGCATTTTTTCCTTTACAAATCCCTCGTCATCATGTATGAACTGTTCCCTTAATCGAACATCCGGATAGGAGATGATGAACACCGTGCCAAAAACGACAATGAAACCCGAAAAGATAGAGTTTTTCAGATACATGCTGGGTCAGAAGATCAACGAACTTCTGGGAGAAGCGGGAAAAACCGTGTCGGAGATGACCAGCGGCGTGAAAGAGAACTATCCCGACCCCAACGACCGGGCTTCCCTCGAGTCGGACCGGAATTTCGAACTGAGGATCCGCGACCGGGAGAGAAGGTTGATTATCAAGATGCAGGAGGCCATCAAGCGGATAGACGACGGCGTCTTCGGCATCTGCGAGGTCTGCGGAGGCTCGATCTCCGAAAAACGGCTCATGGCGAGGCCGGTTACCACCTCTTGCATCGACTGCAAGATGAAGCAGGAGAAGATGGAAAAACTCAAGGGGGAATAACCGCCCGCGCCCCCGCTGATACAACGGCAACGATTCCGACTTCCGATCCCCCCTCGATCCCCGGTGCCACGGGGATCGAAGAGGGATTTTTTTTAAGGATGATTACGGATGTTTGTCAGGGTTGCCATACCGATTCCTTCCGCAAAGACCTTCACGTATGCCGTTCCGGAAATATTCGCCCCTGCTGTCGCCGTGGGCAAACGGGTCCTCGTCCCCTTCGGGAGGCGGCGGGTGACCGGCTTCATCATCGAAGCCATGCCCGAGGCGGACTGCGATCAAACCATCAAAAAAATCATTGACCTGCCCGATCCCGAACCCCTGTTTGACCGCGACGACCTGGTTTTTTACGAATGGATCTCCCGTTACTACCTCCACCCGCTGGGGAAGGTCCTGGGCGAGCTCCTCCCCGGCGGGATCGACGTGCAGAGCGACCGGTGGCTCCGTATCGCCGAAGGCGCCGCATCCGCGGATCTGCACCTCACTGCGGGACAGAGGGAACTCCTGGAACAGGTTGCCCGCTGCCCGGAAGGCATTCCCTTGAGTCGTCTGCGCAGGGAGATGGGTAAAAACAACCTCTCCGGAAATCTCCGTTTTCTCGAAACGGCGGGGCTCGTCGTTTCGGAGGAGCGTCTGAACCGTCCGGCGGTCCGGCTAAAGAAGGAGAAGTGGGCCGTTCTGAATGCAGAAATTCCCCCGGGAGAGAACCTCACCGCAAAACAATCGGCCATGGTCGAGACTCTCCGGAAACGGGGCGAAATGCCGGTCAGCGACCTGCGCACACTTTTCAAGAACGCCATGGCTTCCCTCCGGGTCCTGGAACGAAAGGGATTCATCCGCTTCGCCGAGCGGGAGGTCTCCCGCGGACCCGGTCCCGCACCGGAAATCGGACAGAGCGGAACAGGGGTCGTCCTGAACGGGGCGCAGGTCGCAGCCCTCGACGAGATCTGCCGGTGCCTCGCCGCGGGTCAGTTCTCCCCCTGCCTCCTCCACGGCGTGACGGGAAGCGGCAAGACGGAGGTTTACCTCCAGGCCATCGCCGAGGTCCTCCGGGGCGACGGCGGCGCGATCTACCTCGTCCCGGAGATCGCCCTTACGGGGCAGCTCCTCTCCCGCGTCGGCAGCCGGTTTCCGGAACGGGAGATCGCGGTCCTCCACAGCGGCATCTCCCGGAGCGCCCGCTACGATCAGTGGAAGCGGATCCGGCGGGGAGAGATCCGCGTGGTCGTCGGCGCCCGGTCGGCCCTCTTCGCACCGGTACGGGACCTCCGGCTGATCGTCGTGGACGAGGAGCATGACTCCTCCTACAAGCAGGACGAACGGCTCCGCTACAACGCCCGCGACCTCGCCCTCGTGAGGGGCCGGTTCTCACAGGCGACCGTGATCCTCGGCTCCGCCACGCCCGCCATCCAGAGTTATTTTCACGCTGCCGAGGGTCGTTACCGCTACTTGACCCTCCCCGCCCGGATCGACGACCGCCCCCTTCCCAGCGTCGAAGTAGTCGATCTCAGGACGGAAAGAAACGAACAGGGGCTGACGCCCCTCTTTTCGCGCCCCCTCATCGAGGCGATCCGGGAAACCCTGGCGGGCGGAAGGCAAACCCTCCTTTTTCTCAACCGGCGGGGATTCCATACCTTTCTCTTCTGTCCGGAATGCGGTTACACCTTCTCCTGCCCGAACTGCGAGATCGCCCTTACCCATCATGCCGCCGAGGGCGTCCTGAAGTGCCACCATTGCGACTTCACGGCAAAAACCTCCGACCGCTGTCCGGCCTGCAAGGGAAGCCGCGTCCGCAGCCACGGCGCGGGAACGGAACGGGTCGAGGAGGAGGCGAGGAAGCTCTTCCCCGACGCCCGGATCGCCCGGATGGACAGCGACACGACCTCCCGGAAGGGTGATTCGGAGAGGATTCTCCGCGGCCTCGATCGGGGGGAGATCGACATCCTTGTCGGCACGCAGATGATCACCAAGGGACACGATTTTCCCGGGATCACCCTGGTCGGCGTCATCGCCGCCGACGCCTCCCTGAACATCCCGGACTTCCGGGGCGCCGAGCGGACCTTTCAGATCCTGACGCAGGTGTCGGGACGGGGGGGACGGGGAGATCAGCCGGGTCGGGTCGTCATCCAGACCTTCAACCCGGGCCATTACGTCATCCGTCGGGCTCGGGAGCACGACTATGCCGGTTTCTACGAGGACGAGCTTCCCCTGCGCCGGCAACTCGCCTATCCCCCCTTTTCCCGCCTCGTGGGGCTTCATTTCTCCAGTCTGAAGAAGGGAGAGGGCAGGAAGGCCGTTGCGGAGATCGGCGCCCGGGCGCGGGAACTGGCCGCAACCGTCGCCGGAGGGAAGATCGATGTGATCGGTCCCGCCGAATCACCCCTCGCCCGGATCCGGGGAAGGTACCGCTGGCAGCTCCTCCTCCGGGGGAAAGAGAGCCGCCCCCTCCTTCTCCTCGCTCGGAGGCTCCTGGAAGGGGCCGGACGCGACGGCCTGGAGATCCTGGTGGATGTGGATCCCGTCAATTTCATGTAGGAGGTTCCGGACATGCCCAAACCGCGCATACTCTTCATGGGAACGCCCGCCTTCGCCGTTCCGGCCCTGGAAGGCCTGGTAAAAAACGGCTATCCCGTCATCGGCGTCGTCACCCAGCCCGACCGCCCGCAGGGGCGGGGACGGACGACCGCACCGCCTCCCGTCAAACTCGCCGCCAACAGACTCGGCCTGACGGTCCTCCAACCGGAAAAGGTCAGATCCCCGGAATTTCTCGAAACCTTCCGCCAGCTCGCGCCGGATCTCGTCATCGTCGCGGCCTTCGGACAGATCCTCCCGGGAGAGATCATCCGCGGCCAGCGGCGAGGTTGCATCAACATCCACCCTTCGCTCCTCCCGAAGTACCGCGGGGCGGCGCCGATCAACTGGGCGCTGATCCGGGGCGAGGAGAAGACCGGGGTCACGATCATGCAGATGGACGAAGGGGTCGATTCCGGCGACATCCTCCTCCAGGAGGAGACGCCGATCGGAGCGGAAGAGACCTTCGGCGAACTCCATGACCGCCTCGCGAAGATGGGCGCGGAGCTGCTCCTGATCACCCTGGCCATGATGGAAACGGGGACGCTTCGGCCGCGCCCCCAGGAGCATCGGCTGGCGACCCTTGCCCCCCGCCTCGGCCGGGAAGACGGCCTGATCCGCTGGAAGAACGATGCCCGGAGCATCGTGTCGCTCATCCGGGGACTCTCCCCTTCCCCGTGCGCCTACACCTTCCTCGAGGGAAAACAGCTGAAGATCTATACGGCCGAAGCGGAGACGACGGCCGTCACGGAGGCGCCGGGAACGGTTGTCGGAGAGACGGACGCCGGTCTCCGCGTTGCGGCCGGAGACGGGTATGTGCTGCTGAAGGAGATGCAGATCGAGGGGAAGAAGCGGCTGGCCGTCCGCGATTTTCTCCGCGGTGTCCGGATCGCACCGGGACAGGTTCTGGGCTAAGAGGCAACACGCCATGAAACATTCCCCCCGGCAGATCGCCGTCGAGATCCTGAACCGGATAGAGACGGAAGGCGCCTATGCGGAGCCCCTCCTGGACGCCGCGCTTTCCGGTACGGCGCTTGCGTCCCCCGCCGACCGGGGGCTTCTCACCGAGCTGGTCTACGGCACGCTTCGGATGCGGGGCCGCCTGGACTGGATCATCGGGCAGCTCTACCGGGGGGAGATGGCCGCGCTGGAAACGGCGGTCCGGAACATCCTCCGGACGGGCCTCTACCAGCTTTTATTCACCGACCGGATTCCCCCCTTCGCCGCGGTCAACGAGGCCGTGGGAATCGCCCGGGCCCTCTCTCCGGCCGCCTCGGGGCTGGTGAATGCCGTCCTCCGGAATGCCCTTCGGAAGAAGGAGGCCATCGCCTGGCCCGATATGGCAAAGGACCCCGAGAAAGCGATCGCCGTTCTCCACTCCCACCCCCCTTGGCTGGTCAGGCGTCTGCTCGCCCAGTTCAACGGGGAGGAAACCATCGCGATCTGCCGTGCGAATAACGCCGTCCCGCCGCTCGCGCTCCGCGTAAACACCCTGAAGGCATCGCGCGGGCAGGCGCTGGCGGCGCTCGCGAAACGAGGGCATTGCCGCCGAACCGACGCCCTTCTCCGCCGACGGCATCATCCTCACCTCCCCTGCCGCCGGTCTCCGGGAGACGGCCCCCTACAGAGAGGGGCTGATCAGGATTCAGGACGAGGCCTCTCAGCTCATCGCCCGTCTCGTCGCTCCCAAACCCGGCGAACGGCTCCTCGATCTCTGCGCCGGCGCGGGAGGAAAGACCCTGCACCTGGCGGCCCTGATGGAGAACCGGGGGAGCATCACGGCCGTCGATCTCCATTCGGCGAGACTCCGGATGCTCCGCGAGGAGGCGGAACGCCTGGGGGTGACGATCGTGGAGACGCGAACGGGAGACGCCGCAGCGCCGGCGGAGAGTTTCCGCGGGGTCTTCGACCGGGTCCTCCTGGACGCCCCCTGCTCGGGCCTCGGCACCCTCCGGCGGAATCCGGAGATCCGCTGGCGGATCACCCCGCAGGATCTCAACAAATGCATGCAGATTCAGAAACGCCTCCTCGCAAGCGCCGCGGGGTGCGTCCGGCCGGGCGGACGGCTCGTCTACAGCGTCTGCGCCGTTACGCCGGAGGAAAACGAGATCGTCATCGGCGATTTTCTCAGAAATCGGCCGGATTTTACCCATATCCCCCCGGAAGACCTTCCCCCGGCTCTCATCGACGCCCAAGGGTTCTTCCGGACCTCCCCCCATCTTCAGGGCATGGACGGCTTCTTCGGCGCCCTCCTCATCCGCAACGCCTGAAAGGTCCGGCTATTTCGGCAAACGAAATCTACTCATGAGGAGACGGCCACATTGGCTGCATGTTGATTTTCATTTCCTTTCATTTTGTCCTTTCTCCTTATCTTTTATTGTATGTGTAACGTTCCGCATCACCGGCTGGCGGAAGCGAAGCTGGAGCCAGTCCGTTGTGCATGCGATGGTTATGCCGCCCTATTAGCCCTCTGCTTTAATTCTTCCAGGCATATTTGAGCTTCTCCCAGCCTTCAGCATGTCGGGCTTTACTTAGCATCCCTTCCAAGAACATTGCCTCAGCTGAATAACCCCACAAGTACCGCCGTCACGATAATTTGCAGTGCAACTATGGTCGTAATCCAGAATGGCCTATGTGCCAAGAATCTTTCCGGGCCGGGAATCGCTTTGATAAAGAAAGAGGCATTAGCGAGATTAAAAAGGACGATTATCCACAGTAAAACGCTGTACTTCCTCCGTATACCCACCAGCAGAAAATCCCATAAATTGTCTCGACCGCGAATGCAACAGCCGGCTTCTCATAGAGCCCCAGACCGAACTTTCTGCTGTCCAAAAGGGGCGCTATGACAATATCGCGAGCATGACTAATCAGGTCTAGCACAAGGTGAGAACATATCCCAAGCGCAACGGCTATTCCTACATCAACCTCTTTGAAGCCGAAGGCAAAAAGTATCCATGCGCCAGCCGCCAAAACAGCCGTGGAGACAACTGAGTGAGAAAATGGCATATACTCAAGATGTACGTCACTGACTGATTTTACTTTGTTTTTAGTTGTTGTCTTTTCTATGTGGAGAAAGTTTAATACAACCCAGAGATCTCTATTAGTTGGACCGATACTAAAATCGAAGGATTTGTACATCGGGATATATCTTTTTGATAATCAGTCCGGTAGCTGCGTGATTTATAGCGAACATGACCCGAGCCTCCCTTCTTCTGGACTCATCTATATAGTCTTTCTTTTCGTCTTAATCCGCATAACGGCGAGTTGAGCGGTTCGCAATCAGGCTGGCGAGTTTACTCGCTAAGTCCGAGGGCGAAGGGCTTCATGATTTGTCTGGCTGCGCGAATCAGCGCGCGGTCGGACTAATCGGGCGAGGCGCCCCGCGACCCGCCGTTCGGGCGCGCGCAGCGCGACCGAACGCCTGAAATGTCAAGCCGCGCCGCGAAGCGGCGTCGGCTTGAATGAGTTGTTAGGCATGATTGGGATTTCCCCCACTTTCTGAGTCGCCCGGTATCTCTATCACCGCGTCATCAGCGCGAACACGCCCCAGCCCAGGTATTCACGCGTGTAAGCGGCGTAGCGCTCGGGTTCCGAGGTTAGTTTGGCTCGAACATCTTTCGCGAACTCGTTGTCGGGATTGGCTTCAAGCCATCGGCGCATGGTGAACCACTTCGCCGCCTCGTATCTGTCCCAGCTGTCTTGGTCTGCCAAAACCATTTCCACGACGTCGTAGCCGAGGTGGCCGAAAGACGCGAAGTTCTGGAAGCAGGAGAAAGTCGGAGATTGAGGCGGCGAGACACCCCCTGGCAACATGTTCCGTCGGCGGTAACTGCCGCCAGTAGGGTTCGCCGATGAGGATGATCCCTCCGGGTCGGAGGCTCTGCGCCAGAAGCTCGATTGTGCCGACGACTCCCCCAGCGATCCACGTGGCACCGAGACAGGCTGCCACACCGGCCTTCTCGTCAGAGACGAAGCCGGCAGCATCGCCATGGATGAACCTGACTTGATCGGCGACACCGAGTTTTTCAGCGCGGAGTTTCGCTTGCTCGGTGAACAACTGGCTCATGTCGATGCCGGTGCCGATGACTCCGTAATCGCGTGCCCAGGTACACAGCATCTCCCCCGAACCGCTGCCGAGGTCGAGCACTCGGGTCCCCGTTTCCAGACGCAGCGCCGCGCCGAGAGTGGCGAGCTTTTTTGGGTGTGAACGGGTTATGGATGCGGTGAGCACTTTCGGTGATGTTGAAGATCCGTGGAATGTCCATTGCAGAAAATCTCCTTACGGGTGTGAATAGATTCGGTCACTGCCTAACGGCGAGTTGAGCGGGGCGCCTGCAAGCGCTTGATAATAGTTATGGCCTTCCAGCCAGTTTAACAAATTCTCAGGACTGGTTGCCTCCTTTAATCGTGAAGAATATAAAGAGTTTTCCACAACTCAACCCTTAACGAAAAAAGGAGGCAATATGAAATTTTACAATCGGCAACACCAGTATTACTGCGGCATCGATCTGCATGCCAGAAAAATGTACGTCTGTATTCTCGATCAAAAAGGCAAAGCAATGGTTCATGAAAATATCAACACCGACCCTGAACTGTTTTTCCAACTCATCTCCCCCTATCTGGAGGACATCGTCGTGGGTGTTGAATGCGTCTTCTGCTGGTACTGGGTTATGCATTTTTTCTAAGATACTCTCCCAAATTCCTGTATTTTCTGATGCGATGTCCTCTAAAGATAGTATGGTAACGATGATAAGTTGTTGTACCTTTATCGAAGATTTCTGGGTTTACGATGTCAACATCCATCACGCAACCATTGTCATCTTGAGATTGCAGCAAATTGATTTGCCGAAACAGCCATTCTGAATAGAAATCTGTGGGGAAAAGAATAGCCAATAAACACCAGTCTCTTAAAGAACCTGAGCTTTTCCCTTGCCAGCAGCCAAATCCGGTGCATGTATGAATCCTGATGAATGGCTATCTTGTTTGATGTAGGGGGTATTATATTCTTAATGAGATTACTTCCGCATGATTCACATCTATCAAGGTCTCCAAGTTTAAGGTCTTTAACCATACGTGACTTACCACTCAACATAAGTTGGTTCCTATTGTAAGAGACACATTGACGATTTGTGCATATCATCCAGTTGATAGAGCCATGCAACTTTAGTAGGAGACATGTTTGAAGGTATTCATTGACTTTGAATTTATTATCAGCACAACTTCAAATAGTTTTCATAGTGCGGTAGCTTCAGGTATTCCAAAGTCGTCTCAGCAATGGTGTCCCAATTAAAGCTAAAGATACTATCCTTATCTGATATGTTCTTAAAAAGAGTCTCCAGGTGCTTACATCTTTGGCCAAGTGAGCGCATGGCTATTTCAAGGAAGATATAATCGGTTAGCGACTTCTTTGCAGATTTGAAAGCCTTGCTTATTTTGCTGTTTTTCCGATACAGCTTTTCTCCTGTATCCAGAAAAGTAAAAACATCCTCTATGTTAACCCCTTTCCACTCCTCTTTTTCAAAAGTCTGGATCGTAGACTCCAATCGCCACGATTTCTCAATTATCTGGTTCAGGCCTTCATATGTAAAGGCTATTACATTTAGAAAATCAATATTCGGGTTCTTGGGGGCGTCAAACACGCCACAATCATAGAAAAAGTTGGACCCTAAGGCATGCGACTCCTAAGACTGTAACGGTCCTTTGGAATACGGTCTGCTCCAATAGATGCTCCAGCCCCCAGTATGTATAAAGTGCCTTCGTTCATAATCGGTTAGTGCATAACGGCGAGTTGAGCGGTTCGCAATCGGGCTGGCGAGTGTACTCGCCGAGTCCGAGGGAGAAGGGCTCGAACGATTTGATCGGCCGCGCGAATCAGCGCGCGGTCGGACTAATCGGGCGAGTCGCTACGCGCAACTCGTCGTACGGTCGCGCGCAGCGCGACCGTACGACGGGCATCAGCGGCGGCTTTAGCCGTCCGGTGGATGCCATGGTTAGCCTAAACTCAGGTTTTTTTCTTACTTTCCGTCATACGCCTTTTGTAGGGCAGCAATGTCAAACTTCTTCATCTTGAGGAATGCTTGAGTTACCCGCGCCAATCTCTTGGGGTCTTTCGATTTCATCATTTCGTTCATAATTGTAGGAACGATCTGCCATGACAGGCCATACTTATCTTTAAGCCAACCGCATTCAATTTCCTGGCCGCCTTCGCTGGTTAGGTTATCCCAGTAGTAATCAATTTCTTCCTGTGTATCACACTTGACAATAAACGATATCGACTCGTTGAACTTGAAAAGCGGACCTGCACTAATAGCCATGAACTCTTGCCCCAAAAGTTCGAAAGTTACGATGTCCACTGCCCCCGAAGGGGTGTTCTGAATCGTTGCAGTGCTTTTGATCCGTGAATCCTTGAATACAGACGTGTAAAACTTGGCTGCTTCCTTAGCTTCCTTGTCGAACCACAGGTGCGGGACGATTTTGTTTTTGATAGTTGCCATAGTGTTTCCTCCTATAAGGCTAACGAAAAAATCAGCCGGAGCGCAGCGATCGGCTGTATTGATCTTGTTGTACAGCTATTATCCTTTTTCCTTTTGTAAAATATTCCAATCATACCCTCTTGAAATCGACAGGAACTTATATATTTGAAATGCATATTCAGAAAAAAGTTCAAGGCAAAATGTTGCATCCTTAATAGTAATATTCAGTTTATATTCTTGATTTTCATAGATACCGGGGAAATATTTATTTAAAATATTTCGTTGCTTTTGCGACCAGTTTTTCATTCTATGGGCGCGTATTATGAAATCTGAATGAGTTGCGCTGTTTCGCACTTCTCCGACCACGGTAAACCATTCAGTCATATCAATTGCACGATTATTTTCCTTTTCGCCTTTAGAAATGTCTGGGCATATTTTTCGAATAAATTTCAATATTTCCTCATTCTTCTTATAACTGTATTCTATGTACTCTCTCCAAAAGGCGAAATCCATCTTAGTCAAGTTTTTGCTTCTTTTGTTGACTTCAAATTTTTCCACATGGTTTGCATCTACTAGCCCTTGATTTTCCAAAATGGATATTGCTGAAGCATCTTTTAAAAAAGTTTCAAATGTCTCATAACCCTGTGAGACTGTCCATGCGGACTCACGAGCCAAAAATACTTTTATGAGCTTGAGGTATTCCTCACCTTTTGTCGAAAACCCACCAGGCGTATAATGATATATTGCAACGCCACTTCCCGGCCATTCTGTCAAATCTCTAATTGCGAGGGTAGATACAGAGAAAATTCTTGATATGTCAAATGATGCCTCTGAAATTGAATCTCTATATAATTTATCAAAATTTGTAAGCTGACCGTCGAGAGTGAATAACAATCCATTAAGGGCATTGAGATGATAGAATAGATTATATGCTGGAGTATTGAGTGGATTCATAGATATCCTCCATTTCATGTTGCACAACGGCGAGTTGAGCGGTTCGCCCTCGGACTGGCGAGTTTACTCGCCAGTCCGAGGGCGAAGGGCTTCGAACCATTTGTTTGGCCGCGCGAATCAGCGCGCGGTCGGACTAATCGGGCGAGGCGCCCCGCGCAACTCGCCGTTCGGGCGCGCGCAGCGCGACCGAACTATTGATATATTGGATCGGCCGATTCCTTCCGTTTAGGATTGGAACATACAATACTTTAATCAAAGAAACAAATAGTTACTGAGGGATTATCTCCTTGACTTCCGTAAATAGGCCATAATATCTTTCGCTGATGATACGCAAACAAAAAGAACCCTCGCTGGAAAAAGAACATGCACCCATTGCTCCTCAATGACCTCCTGATCATCGTCCTGCTCTCGGTCGTCGTGCTGTACGTCTCCCAGCGGATGCACCTGCCGATTATTGTGGGATTCCTGCTGACCGGCGTCATTGCGGGACCGCACGGACGGAGGCCTGGTCAGAGAGGTCAAAGCGGTCAAGACGCTGGCGGAAACGGGCATCGTGCTGCTGTTGTTCACCATCGGCATCGAATCTTCCTCCAGATCCGGAAAACGGCCCTTCTGGGCTGGTCGCTGGACGGCTATGAAATGTTCAGGAGTCAATCCCGGAACGCTCAACCATCCTGCACCGTTGAAAGCTGCCTGCCGGATCTGGAAATCACCTCCTTCCGCATTACAAACGGCTCCGCCGCCATCGGGAAGACGCTTCAGGAGACCCAGATGCGCAAGAAACACGGCGTCACGCTGCTGGCCGTCAACCGCGTCGGGCAGATCATTTCCAATCCTGCCGCAAGCCTGCAGTTTGCCGACGGCGATATCCTGTTCGTGGTCGGGGATGCGGAAAGCATCCGGCAGGTCAAACTTGTTTTCAGTCAACCC
>CAWFOM010000006.1:0-309241 GCA_963817385.1 uncultured delta proteobacterium | reverse complement strand
GCCGTTACATTCTTGTCAAATCTGAACTTCATTCCCGTTCTCCTTATGGTCTTTTTGATTTACTTACAGATGCTTTTTGCAGCCCTGGTTTCATCGTCTGAGAGTCGGCTGTGCGGGCAAGCGATCCATCCGTCCCTTTTTTTCGCTTTTCCAAAGCCGCCAGGACGCGGTCGATGGTGTTGGAGGCGTGCTGCCGGGCACAGGTGAAGGCCCCCACGGCATCCCGGGACCTGATCTTCTTCAGAATCAACCGGTGCTCGTTTACGCTGGTCTGCCAGCCGGGCCGCTCCGATAATCCGATCGCGTAATACCGCTGGTGGGAGTTGAACAGACCCTGGTAGTATTTAATCAGCTTTTCATTTCCGATGCCGCTGACGATCTTCATATGGAAGCTGTAATTGTCCTGAATGATCTCCCGCGACTGGGCCTCCCGGATGTGCGCTTCCATCTGCCTGAGCAGCGTCTCCAGCTCGGCGATCATGTCCGGGCCGAACGTCTGCGCGCCCATCCAGGCGGCGTACCCTTCGACCATTCCCTTGAGCTCGAGCGTATCCTTGGCCTCCTGGGGGGTGATGGTGGAAACGATAACCCCCCGGTACGGGATCAGCTCGACGAACCCGTCCGTGACCAGCATCCGCAGCGCTTCGCGGATCGGTTGACGGCTGACGCCGAAGAGCTTCGCGAGATCCGCCTCCAGGAGCCGCTCTCCCTCCGCCAGCTTTCCGGTGACGATCGCACTCAACAGTTGTTCATACACGATCAGAACGACAGGTTTCTGCTTCGGGATCTCGATACTCGGAATCAGTTTTTCCAATTCCATGGTCAGTGCCCTCCGGCGACGCCCTTTCCTCGCCTCCATCAGATCACGATCGTCTCACTATCGTCCCGGCCTTCCCGGCAGGAGAACATCTCCCGGATATTATCTCGGATCCGGTTTCGGCAGCTATCCGCCGCAGCAGACCAGCCGCAGGAACGTCCGGCCCTCATCAATCTCCCCCTGACAATTATACATTATACAATGTACGCCAAGGGATTTCCTTCTTAGTGTAAGAATGCCCGGTTGTCAAGCAGGAAGACTGCTCCGCATCCTCACGCGGATGGGGGTGACGATCAGGCGAGATAAAAGAGAGCCATCTGGTTCTTTCGTACTTTTTGGTTTGAAAAGGGATTATGCGGACAGTATGTGACACTGGCTTACACCTACAACTAAATGACTTCGATAAATCTCGTTTCTAAGAATTACGGTTTGAAAGACAGTAACGGCGCTGCGGATCAGCGGCTGACGTACACGCGAGCTTGCTCGCGGGGACGGCTGCCAGCTGCAGCCGCTTGATGGCCAGGCGCGTAAGCGCCGGCCGGAAAGCGGATGGCAATTCGCAGCGCCGATGGCTCGGCGCGAAGCGTCCGAGCCATCGAAAGGCTCACCGAGACGGGCGTAGCCCGGATTCGGTGCAGCGACTGGTTCGACAGTTTTTATTCTTCAACCGGCTCTACCAGCCTTGCAGCCTCACTTCCGCACGTTTTACACATACCTCTCAGAACCAAAGAGCGTCCCGACATTTGCCCCTCTTGCAGTTGGAGTTTTACCATAGTCCGGCATTTTGAGCACCAGACGTTTTCAAGAATCTTTTTCCTCATCTGTTCTGGTATTTGCTCCCAGCGTTTCTTTGCAGAAGGCGTCATCTTCGGGAAGGGTATTGTTTTTGTTTCCTTCACAAAATAGCGTTCAAAGAGTTCTTCCGCTTTAAGGAAACCTTCTTCCGTCATTACGACAGACTTTGCCTTACCTATCGGGTTCGATATATAACCTTTCTCGTGCAGTCTGTTCAAAGTGTCCCAGTCGAACCCCTTCCAAGCCCTCGCCCCCAATCCTTCTTGCCTTTCATGGGTAACAAGATAAAGAAGGGCCAGAGTGTATTCATCTATTTTATCTTCATCATAGTTCATCTGTTCTCCTTGCGTCGAACGTTAGCCATCGGCCGCGTGCTCCTGCGCGTCGGATGAATGGCCTTGTTAGGCATGCCCTTTTCTTATGTTTATTTCTATCCCTATCTTAGCGGATGGATCGTCAATTTCTTGTCCAGAAGGGACAAATACAATCTCATCGGCGTAAGTTTCTTCAAAAAGGTGTGGCGACTTCTTCTTCAATGTCAAAAGCACCTCGTGACCAATTTGGCGGAGGCATGGAAGTTCTGGATATAGCAGTGGATATTTCTTACCATTTACAATTGCATTAAGGCCAAGCCCATTTTGCCGAGAAAGTTCGTCATATATTTCATCAAGCCCTTCATCTACATGGGTTCCGCCATCGGTCTCAGCAACATTCAGGACTAGATTTTGCCTTGAAAAATATCTTATTTCAGCCCCTGCAACTGCAACAACAACCGGTCTCGACCACCACTGGTTAAAATCTAAGGTAGGATATTCTCGTCGTTCAGGTTCTTTTTCTTTTGCTCCTTTCGGTATTAAACAGGGGAGGCTCCCTGACGTGAATCTAATGCTTGTCAGGCCAATATGGCTGACGAGATTCTTTGGATCGAAGGGGGCCGCAGAGTTAAACCAATGTATATTCTTAAGTTGCACTTGGCCAAGAAGGGGATTGCATGTTCTAGTTCTATGAAAAAGAGTACGGAGCACGGTTGCTATTCTTTTTGCTTCGGGATATTTCCCTAGGTCATAAGACTGGCAGGAGGCAATCAAAAAACCAATTTGGTGTTTTAATTGTTGTTCTAAGTCCTTTTTTGATTGTTTAATTCTTGCCATAATCTATGTGCCTAACGATGAGCTCACGGGGAGGCGCGGTGACGCGCCGATCCGGTGCAGCGAGGTTAGATTCTTATTGCTTCTTGGTATGCTTTTTTAATTTCTATTAGCTTGCCTTTTTTATAGTTTTCTACTCCACCTTTCATATTGGTCCAACTAGGATGATATAGAACTCCAACAGGCAATTCCCCCAAGCAAAAATTTTGGTTTAATTTCTTCTATCTCCCGAAATAAGTACTGATTAGTAC
Organism: uncultured delta proteobacterium; assembly: GCA_963817385.1. Taxonomy (GTDB): domain Bacteria; phylum Desulfobacterota; class Syntrophia; order Syntrophales; family UBA5619; genus JAKAFS01. Next base: position 306,230 of record CAWFOM010000006.1, on the reverse strand, counting down.
AAAATGAGATTGTTGATGGAGGGAGCTTTTTTGTTTTGTCCGATATTGACTGGCATTTTACTATTGCTGTCATGATTCAGGAATACAGCTGAAGGAGCAAAATCCAAGTTGAAACCCAATCCAAAATGCATGGTACATGGAATTATATAAGAATTTTTGCCTTCAACCGTCTTTCACATGTTCTTCATGTTTAAGACTCGTTCGATTGAACTTAATGGTTTGTACATTCAGTTCCAATGATTTTTACTTACCATTTCAATTTCCATTCCGCAAGGCATTCCGCCCTATTATTCCTTTGAAGGATCGTTATTAATTGACTCACACTTTTTTGAACATGATGATACTTCACTATACAATTTAACCAGAGTGTTAGATGTTGGCATACTTATTCCTTTAATAATCTAACGCCGCGGATCAGGCGCGGCTATTTCCCGTCGCCTGCATCCGGCTTGTTGGCTGGCGCTATTGCGAGCCATTCGAGAGCGTCGTTGAGATTGTCGAATGTTGTGACAAGCATGCCCCGGTTCCGGGCGACGTTTTCGCCGAACCTCCCGGGGTCACGCATCGGGACATCCAGAACGTACGCGAACTTTGTGGCAAGGGAGACACCGCGAGCTCCGAATTGGGCGACCGTCTCGGCCGCAAATGTGCCGTAGTAGAACCGTTCCATGATTTCAGGACTTCCCGTGAGGCCTCGGCCATCGAAGAGTACCTTCCCAACCTTATTTCGCGCAACAGCCTCGAGCATTTCTATAAATGTTCTTTTCGCCTCCGCCAGCGAAAACTTTCCCGTCGCGTATACGTGAAGGTACCCTGATTCAGCCGACATCTTCAGCATCATGACCATCTTGTCACCTTCCTCTCCAGCCAACGTGAAGTTCGCCGGGAGGCGAGCGCTTTTTCTCGCCGATCCGGTGGAACGACTTGTTGGGGCTTCATTTAGGGTATCTGCTGCCATGGGGGTAGCACACCCATTGGTTTACCAGTAATAATCGGATTCAGATATCTAATGAAGCCAAACCATTTACTCCATGTGCCGGTATCAGTATAGCTTCCCACTATTTTGCCCCCATATATGCCAATTGGAAATGTCCTTTGTGCATTGGGTTTGTCGACGGTGGTATACGTGCTTGTTGCGTTGTTATAATAGAAGCCATGCAATTCATGGCTGGCATCCATATATTGTCCGACTATTCCGTTTTCATATATGCCGTAGGCATGCGTAGTATCAGAACCAGGGAAGCGTAATGATTTAATAAAGTTGGGAGGCGGAAAATATGGATTTGGTGAGATGTCATAGATGCAGCCATATGAATACCCTTCGCCTGTTGTATAGAACCCCACAATTAAAGTCCCACTTATGCCATTAATTCGTGTCCATGTTGAGCCGGGGGGATCGAGGATTTTGTAGCTTGAGCCGTTATAGAAGAACCCATGTGCGTCCTGGTTTTCGCTAGCGTCCACATACCATCCCACGATGTTGGTTCCGCTAATACCCGTGGTGTATGTATGCAATGCCCCTGGCACATCGATGGTTTGATAAGTTGCACCGTTATAGAGGAAGCCATGCACTTTTCTATTGCTATCCACATACCATCCCACGATGTTGGTTCCGTTAACGCCTTCGGTGCTTGTCATAATTGCGTCGGGAACATCAAGTGTTTTATAGGTGAAGCCGTTATAGAGGAATCCGTGCCCTTTACCGCTAGCATCCTCATAATATCCTACGACGTTGTTTCCATCTATGCCGTAAGCCCATGTTGATGATGAATCGGGGTAGTTTAAGGTTTTGTAGACGTATAGAGATAGTCTCAGCCTTTCCAATTGCATTGATTGAGCCAAGCCTATTGCGGGCAACGCGCCAAGTATGAGTAGGCAGCACGTAATTAAGCAGACAATGCGGTTTTTCATTTGCATACCCTCCTTTTGGTGAGAATTGTTAGCAACTGTTTTTCATCCTCGAATCGGTTTGGAGCGATAAAGATCTCTAGACTGTCCGCTGTTATGCATTAGGTCCGTCCCGATTCGGCCCCAACGGCGAGTTGAGCGGTTCGCAATCGGGCTGGCGAGTTTACTCGCCGAGTCCGAGGGCGAAGGGCTCGAACGATTTGTTCGGCCGCGCGAATCAGCGCGCGGTCGGACTAATCGGGCGAGGCGCCCCGCGCAACTCGCCGTTCGGCCGCGCGCAGCGCGACCGAACGCCGACAATAAGGCGCGGGGGTAACCAGCTTGAATGAAAAACAAACAAGCGTTATTCTCCGTCGCCTTGATTGATTTGTTCGCCGATTTTTTCATATTCTTTCCATAAGAGATAATCAACTTCCTGAGCATCACAGTTCAGTTGAGCGGCAAATTGCCTTATGGCTTCTAAATATTTTTTGTAATCTGACAGGGTAAAGTTTCTTTTAAGCTCATCGTATAAAACTCGCCAATTGCGGAAGTCAATGATTGCGAACGACGCTGGAGTGCTAAGGGTGAGAATAGCGGATGCAACACCAAGCCCGGTACCAGGAATCGCCATGAGGACTTTTAATTTGATTTCCATCTGTTTCGCAGCATTGGGATGAGTAACACGCCAAAATGTTCCAGTGAGTTCCCTGATTAAATCGTTAGTATTGTCCTCTCGGTGCTTCTCTGTGCGATTGCGCTGTCTTCTCAGTTTCCAATCAAGAATGGTCTCATATGTGTCCGCATTAAGATATCCTTGCCTCTCAAATTCTTCCTTAATATTATTTCGCAGATTGACCACCTCAACCCATTCGGCATTATTGGGGGTGATAAATTGCTGATGAAGCGTTCTGAGTCTGTTTATATTCATTTTTTATCTAGTGGCGAACAATTAATATCCGACCTTCGCTTTTTCCGATATTTTGGATATCATCTCAACATAGACGATTTTCCTTATATCAGAGATTAATTCATGATTCCGAATAAATACACACGCACACTACTTCGTATAATCTGTTAATAAGCGGTAAATGCGAACTTCGTAAAACCTGGTAAATTTGTCCAAAGTTTCTGGTGGTTTTTTCACATGCAAAAAGACCCCGTATTTTGTGAAAACGGGGCCTTGTCAGCCAGTCCATATTTCCCTCCAGCAGATTATACGGGATGGCACATTACACTGCTTACATTATTTAGTCGCACTTTTATCACCATTTTCGACTGAAATCCAGTACGCGAACTAAATTCATGACCCTAACGAGGAAGGAGCTCACACGTCGACACCCCACCTGCTCATGCCGGTGCTGGAGGACTTGCACTGCCTGTCTTCCAGCCGCACCCACAAGGAACTACTGCTCTGCCTCATGCTCGATAAGGCTGCCTAGCAGTGCCTAAAACAGAAACAAGCAAAGGAATTAGCTACCGCTATAAGCCACGCCGGAATTTGCCTTCTTCCTGACTTTACTGGTTGTATCCCCTGCCTGAGCCCGCCGTCGCTTGTTCGCCGGCCAGCACCTCCAGGAATTCGGTGTGCGTCATCACCCGCGAGAACATCGGATAATTCTTTTCGATCGATAGGCGCTGCTCTTCCTCGCTAAGCGTCGCAGTGCAATCCTTGAGCGTTATTACGTCGTAGCCCTTCTCATAGGCCGTACGCATGGTCGATTCGACGCAGCAGTTGGTCAGAAAGCCGCCCAGTGCTACGGTCTTGATGCCCCGACTACGCAGGATGAAGTCCAGGTTGGTGCTGGCAAAACCACACAGGCCGCGCTTGCCCTCGATGATAATGTCCTGTGGCTGCGGCTTCAGAACGTCCACGATCTCGGCACCCCAGGTTCCTTTGCGGAACGACTTGCTATCGACCACCCCCTTGAGGATGCCGTAGGGATGAATCGCCAGTTCATGGTAATCGTCGGTGAAGGAAATCGGGGTGAAGACGATAGTCGCCCCGATCTTACGCACCTTCGCGACCAAATCAACCGTGTTTGCGAGCATGTTGTTGCTTTCCATCACGCCCTTGACCGCTCCATGGAGCGTCCCACCCTCGGTAGTGAAATCATTTTGATACTCGATCAGAACAACTGCCGTAGTCTTGGGATCCATTTTGCCTCTCCTTTCATTGAATTATGTTTAACTTATTGGTATTGCATTTGATAAAGATTGAGCAGATTCAACTTTTCAAGAACGTTTGCCGGCGTCAACATGGTTACTTGAACAACCCCCGGCAACCTCCCGATTTGAATATCTCCCGTAATCGTAGCGCGATTCTTGACTTCCGCAGTGGAATACCCCGTCAGCGCTGCCATTCTCGTTAATCCATTGGCTGTAGCAGTATTCAGATCCGCACCGGAACCCACTACCTGCACCGGATACACATCTGTTTCGATCGGGAAGCCGTAATTCCGGCAAAATCTCGCCGCTTCACTCTTTTCCTCGTCCGTGTAAGGTCGGGCCAGCAAGGGCAGATTCTCGCAGAGAGGCAAAACGATGGGACCGTCAATGGTGAGGCCTTTAATAACGTTAACTTCGATAATGACTTCTGCGGAAACGTCTGTCGTGTGGCCAGCGACTTCGCCGTCGCCCATCATGGCGTGAACATCGCCCACATATATCCCCGCCTGAGCTACCTTTACCGGGACAATAACCATGGCCCCTTCGCCGACCTCATTAATATCCATATGGCCGTCGGTGCGCTGTAAGAGTTGTTCTGGAGTAAGGGCGTATTTATGGGGGGCATTGATCAGGAAAGAGCCAAAATCACCGGCATTGTGCGATGACGGCAGTGACACCGATGGGCAGGACCCGATATTACCCACCATGGGGCGAACGCGGGTAAGGACGCCCCACAAATCACCTTTCGCCAGCAGGTTGGAGGAATACTGGCATGATCCGGTGGGAATGGCGCTGAATTGCTGAGACTGGCGGGCAATCTCTTCTGACATCTTTGGCGGAACAGTAACCCCGAGGGTTCTTTCGGCATTAAATAACATGGTATAGCCGTTGTCCAGGTGAAATGGCTTAACAGAAGTTTTACAGGCCGCGCATTTTATGGCATCTTCGCCAATACCTTCAAGATAAGTCTTCGGGTTGATCAGACCGCAACCGGGACACTGCTTGGCAACGAAGGGGTCGCCAATAAAATTCCCCTCAATAAAGCTATCGGTCCCGGAGGTCGTTGCAAGGGACAAAACGTTGATCTTTTTAATCTTGAGACAGACGCTGTCGCCGATTTCGGCCCCTTCGACGGCAATGGGGTGGGTAACTTCATGCCCGCTCGCATAGTCGGGGGTAATCATCGCTCCCCAGCAGCCGGGCGAGACGCGAGCCACAATAATGCCGCCGTCCGCGACCAGGCCGGCCATCGGTTCTTTCGGGTCCAATACCCAAGCCATTTTGGAAGTGTGTACAATACGATCAGCCATCTGCAGACCTCCTTTCTTTGTCTAAAACGAATTACGGATCGGCATAAAATTCACTATAACCTCATCGCATGTAATGGAAAACCCCGCTCTTTTATGAGAAACGGGGTTTTGTTAGCCAGTCCATATTTTCCTCCAGTATGGATATACGGGATGGAACTGATTCAAACGTTTTTTATCGCTTTATGATTATCATTATTTGCATTCGAAATCTACTATGACAACGAAATTATTCAACCTAAAACTTTCAGTCAATAACGGATAATGAATACCCTTCGAAAGGGTGCACTCTTTTCAAAATTACCTGACGCTCACTTACAAGGAAGGAGTTCACACTTCCAGCACCCTCCTGCTCAAGCATCATCTCTTAACTCTTTATTTCAACGTATCAAGGCCAACGTTTTTTCTTTTCCAGTTCACCAGAAAAATTCCCACGCAGACCATAGGAAGTCCCGTCATTAAAGAGCCGGTGAATTCTTCGTTAAGAAAGATAACGCCTGCAAGGACCCCGAAAATAGGTGTCAGGAAGGTGAAGGCGGAGAGCCTGCTCACCGAATAGCCGTGGATCAGTTTGAACCAGATAAAGTAAGTAATGAAGGCAACGATTACCGACTGAAAGAGGATGCAGCCGACAATAGAAGGATTCAGCATGATAATCCATCGGGGTTCCAGGATGAAGCTCACAACGAAAAGGATCGGAATCGAGAAAACAAGTTGATAAAGAAACGTATGGATCGGCTGGACCTTCCCTGCCATGAACCTTTTGATATAGAGGGTGGTCACTGCCCAAAAGAAAGCGGCGATGATTTCCAGGATGTCCCCGATGAACATGGTGGGTTTTGCCGCGGTGGGTCTTCCTTGAAAGACCAGTAAAACCCCCATAAAGGCCACAACAAGTCCCAGCGTCTTTAAAAACGTCAAACGATCCCTCTTCAGAAAAAAGTGGGCTCCCACGGCCACGATGAAGGGGCTCGTGTAAATGAAAATGATGGAGCGAGCCGCGTCTGTGTAGAGAAGTCCGAAGTATAAGCAGGCGAATTCCGAACCAAAGAGGAGGCCAACCACAACTCCGTGCAGCAGATTGATGTCGGTGTGAAATATTTTCTCCTTCTTCCACAGGCAATAGATCACTCCACACATCGAAGCGATAATGGAGCGCAAGGTTGAAGCGAATACAGGAGCAATCCCCTGATTGGCGTATTTGATACTGGGATGGTTGAAACCCCAGACCAGGGTGATAATGAAGAGGATGATGAGTGCCTTAACATCCAGATAGTCTTTGCTTTCTTCAACAACCATTTTTTCTCTTTTCAGATTGAATTGATAAGGCATTGCTTTTTCATGGTCGGAGTGTATGGGGAATGATCTTGTGAGTCAATTGAATATTGACCAAAAAAATGAGGTGATGATGGAAAGTGGGTAGCGGGTTCAACCCGCACTCCCGGGATCCTCCCATTGACCGGCCATCGCCAGGAGGACCGAACCGACGGCCTGCTTGTGCTCTAACATCAACAGGCGGGCGACGCGACGGGGTCCGAAAAGCAGCTCACCTAATCCATGTTCATCTATTTCAAGACGCACCGCCAGAACCCGCGGCCCATGACGACGCAGCAGCGCCTCTATCTGCCGATAAAAGCGTTCAGCTCCGTCATTTGCAAGGAGCAGCAGCCGGGAAACACGTACACCGCGCGTCATGCCGATCTGCCGGTCCGCCATCTGCAGGCCCCGCTCCTCTGCGGCAAGCGTGCGTTCCGCGTTCTCCAGGCTGCGCACCACCTGTCCGGCGCTGTATGCGTTCCGCAGGGCCTCCGCCAGTTCCGGGGTCATCCTGGCCACCGGTATCCCGATCTCGCTCTCCTGCCACAGCAGCCGGGTGTGCGTGGTCAGGTTGCGCAGCAACTGCGGCCCTCGCGGATCAGACTCGACCGACTTCGGCAATCGTAAGGACATGGTTCCTCATCAACCATTCTCGGATCAGGCAACGCGCCCGGCGATCCAAATCGTGTGGTATCCTCCCCCGCGGGGACCTCGCGCCCGGACACGTTCCTCGTCAACCTCGAATCCCGCTTTGCGCAGCAGCTGGGCGAAAGCCCGATCGGGGCTTGCCGACCATAGGGCGAAAACGCCCGCGGGCCGCAGTGCCGTAAAGGCTGCATCCAGTCCGGTCCGGGTGTAGAGCCAGTCGTTGCTCTTCCGGGTCAGGCCCCTGGGGCCATTATCCACGTCCAGCAGGATGGCATCGTAGGCCCGATGCTCCGCCTGGAGAATTTGCGCGACGTCGACTTCTCGAACCGTGACCCGGTCGTCATCAAGGGGATGGCCTGCCAGGGCTGCAAGAGGCCCCCGGTTCCACGCCACCACCGCCGGCACGAGTTCGGCCACCACCACCCGGCTTTCGGCGCCGAGTCGGTTCAGTGCCGCGGCCAGGGTGTACCCCATGCCCAACCCTCCGATCAGGACCTGGGGACAGGGGAGGGAGGCGATTCTTGCACAGGCGAGCTCCGCCATGGCATCCTCCGATCCATGGACACGACTATTCATGAGTTCGGAACCGTCCACCCGGATCGAGAACTCTCCGCCGCGCTGGTATAGGCGAAGATCTTCGTTTTCTCCGGGCACCTGCGCGCTGTCGAGAAGCTGCCAGGGAATCATGGACACCTCAAGGATCGGAGTCTGGAGTTTTATCGGGTTTAAAAGACTTTCTTTCTCCGCCACTGCTTCGGGCGTTCGCTCGGAAACTTGAGTCCGCTGGCATCGACCCCCAGATCGACAAACAGTTTGGCCAGCGCGATGGCTGAGCTGTACCCCTCCAGGACGGGCAGTTCCCACCCCAGATTGTTCAGTCGCTTCTGGAGAAACGATTGAAGCCAGAAGCAATCCGAGCACCCGAAGGTGATTACCTCCGCGCCGTCCTCTTCGATCGCGGCCACCGCCTCCGTGACGGCCCGTTCGACCGCCTCGGACGGTTCTCCCCGGAGGGCCTTGTCCCGCTCCTGATCGATGGTGCTCTCGTCCTTGTGCCCGGGCCGGGCATGGTAGAAGTTGATGTTCCGGATGGAGGCGCAACGGTCGGTAAAGCGATGGCGGACGACCAGGTCGTAATAGAACATGTTGTGCGTCTCGGTAAAATCGATGACGCTGAACTTGTTGCCCAGCATGGAGGCGATGTGCATCTGGGAGAAGGCGCAGGCCGTTACGGGAATGCCGTAGCGGCGGGCGATCTCCCGGGCTTCCATGAACCCCGGTTCGCCGCCGCCCAAGAGGACGATGGCGTTGTACTTTCCGCTCTCGCAGGCCTCGCGGACAATCGGCAGCCGTGCGGCCGCTACGTGGGCAAACTCCTCGCGGGTCTCAACCGCCCAGTCGCCGTACGGGGGTCTCGGACCGCCGTGGAAATCCCATTCGACATCCTCCAAAAGCGGCCTGATGTTGAGGTATTCCATCCGGAGACGCTTCTCCTTTGTGAGCTCGGCGGAGTGATACTTGTCCGCAAACTTGCCGCCGGTCGACAACTCGAACGGCTGGATGAATAAAAACCGGTACTTCTTTTTTCCTTCCGCCATCTGTTATTCCTCCCGATCCCATCCCACGGGCGGATAGGCATTCCCCGAATCGTCGATGAAGACGATCCTCGCCGCTTCCTTGGAGGGAACCCCGCCGTACGCGAACACCAGCACCACCTCTTCCGTCCGGCTGGCGTTCGCCACGCCGTGAATGACCCCCTCCGGCGCAAAGACAAAGGTGCCCGGAGGGCACTTGACGATCTTCGCCTCCGGTCCCACGAAGAGAATCATCGTCCCCGCTATCACGTACATGGCCGCTTCCGCGCTCAGGTGCACGTGCCGTTCGTTGGCGGTATGGGGCGGAATCACGGTTCTCCCCATGGCGATTCGTTTCGACCCGCAGACCTGCTCATTGATGCCGAAGTTGATCGCCAGTCCTTTTTCATACGCGGTATCGGTGACGACATCGGTGAAATGCCCCGTCTTGGGCGGCACAACCAGTAATCTTGACAGTTGATCCAGCTTTACATATTCAGCCATCTTTCGCCTCGCAGATGTTTTTTTCGGTTGTTTAATGGAACTCTATGGGGTCAGAAGAATCTTCACCAATCCCTCTTCTCCTGCCGACAGCCTCTCAAAACAGCGCTGGATCTCCTCCAGATCCCTTCGTTCGGAGATCAGCGGCCGGACATCGACCCTCCGCTCCGCCAGGAGGCGGATCCCCCGCTCCAGATCGAGGCTCGTGTAGGTAATCGATCCCTGGATCCTCTTTTCCTGCGTCAGCAGGGTGAACATATCCACCGCAATGTTCGGCCGGGGAAAATGGGCGATCACCACCACCTGCCCCCCTCTTCCGACCATTTTCACCGCACGGGGAACCTCATTCTCGATCCCGGCAGTGATGAATACCGTGTCCAGCGGCAGATCAGTTGCCAGCGCTTCGAGTCGCTCAGACTCTTCCGCTCGGGCGACGTTGAACGTCTCTTTAGCCCCGAGCGCCTTGGCGATCTCCAGGTTGGTCGTCCTTACATCGGTAATATAGGCGTCCGCTCCCGTCGCCCGGGCAAGAAGGAGCGTGGAGAGGCCGATGCTGCCGGCGCCGAGGATGGCCACGCGGTCGCCCGCCTGCACCCCCGCCTTCCTGACGGCATGCACCCCGACGCACAGCGGATCCAGCAGGGCCGCCTCGTCGTCGTCGATGGCGTCGGGCAGGAGGTGCACCAGATGCTCGGGGCTGACGATATATGCGCCAAACGCCCCGGGCCACTCCCGGCTGCCGAGCACCCACTTCCGCCTGCAGATGTTCTGCTCCCCCCGGAGGCAGTTCGGACACCGCCCGCAAAAGGTGTGGGGTTTCACGACCACCCGATCCCCGACCCCGAATCGTTTGACGTTCCTGCCCGCCGCAAGGACCGATCCCGCCATTTCATGGCCGAGAATGACGGGCGGAATCCGATAGGGGTGAATCCCCCGATAGGCGGTAATTTCCGACCCGCAGATCCCGACCTTCCTGGTCGCAATCAGGACGTCGTTATCCGCCGGTTCGGGAACGGGGAGTTCCTTCATCTCAAAGCGATACGGCTCGGTCAGAACGGCAAACTTCATGAGCTTTCCTCTTCCCGCTTATCCTCCCACAATAAGGGACAAACGGTTTATCTGAAAATGCCCCCTCACGCTATCCTTCCCCTCGATGGGGGAGGAGGAGCGGGTGTGAAACCCGGGCATGAGGGTTAGCGTAAGTTCCTATCGGGGAGCGTCGAAGGCGTGCTCCCCGAATTGCTTGAGTTTCTGTTCGGGTCCCGGTGGCGCATAGATGACGACGTAGGTGAGATCCTGGGCGGGATCGACAACGATCTTATGCAACATGTTGGCCGGGGCAAAAACCGCCATATCGGGTTCCATGCGGAAAGACTTGCCGTCCATGTACATCGTCCCGGTTCCGGAGAGGATGTACCAGCAATGCTCCACATCGTGCTTGTGTTCGTCGCCGGTCACCCCGGCGTTCATGGTATTGACGAGGAGCGAGAAGTGCTTGGCGCCGCTGGTCTCTTCATCGATCAGGATGCGAAACGTTCCCGCCCGGCCGTGCAAAACCCCCGTAATCGCCTCTTTCAGGGGCACCACATACTTTTTACCCATGGTAAGATCCTCCCGATACGTGTAATATTACAAATCTGCCTTTTGGCTGGGCGAGTATATGGAGATGACTTTTATGTGTCAAGATAATTAACCTCGGGGCCCGACATGAACGATCACGACGACGAAATCAAAAGGCAATTCACGCTGCAGGCTGCCCGGTTCGGCGAGCAGGGTCTGACGCTGAGCAGCGCGGAGTACCTTGCATGGGTGGTCGGCCAACTGCGCCTCGACCCCTCTTTTGTCGTGCTGGATGTGGCCGCGGGTACGGGGCACCTGGGCAGGGCCGTCGCTCCCCACGTGCAGCGGGTGGTCGCCGTGGATCTGACCCAGGCCATGATCGCGGAGGGCCGGCGCGAGGCGGCCAAGGCCGGTCTCGGCAATATCACGTTTGAACAGGGCCGGGCGGAGCAGCTTCCCTACCCGGACAGTTCATTCGATATGGTGGTCACCCGTCTCTCCCTGCACCATTTTACCGATCCGCGGCCGGCGGTGCGGGAGATGGCCCGCGTCTGCAAACCGGGATGTCGGGTAGGCATCATGGACATGATCTCGCCGGACGATCCGGCCCTGGATCGCTCCTACAACCGCATCGAAAGGCTGCGCGACCCCTCGCATACGCGCTGTCTCACGCGCGAAGAGCTCAGCCGGGTCATGACGGATGCCGGATTGAAGATCGTCCAGATGGTCGCCCGGGACATTGAGGTCGACCTGGCGCGCTGGTTGGAGATGACCGGCACCGAGCCCGGAACACGGCGGATCATTCAGGATGAGTTGAGCGAGGAGCTGCGGGGTCTGCGCATCACCGGCATGCGGCCGTACCTGCGAGACGATCGGCTCATGTTTACGCAGACCTGGATCACCGCGGTGGGGGTGAAATAGACGCCGCTTCGCTAAAATCCCAGATATGCCGTCTTGACGTGCTCGTCGGCCAATAGTTCTTTGCCGCTTCCGGAAAGGACGATGCGGCCGGTCTCCAGCACATACCCCCGGGCGGAGATGGCCAGGGCATGATTCACGTTTTGTTCAACCAGCAGGATGGTCATGCCCTCGCGGTTGATCTTCTGGATGGTTTCAAAGACCTCCGCCACCAATAGCGGCGCCAAGCCGAGCGACGGCTCGTCCAGGATCAGCAATTTGGGACAGGAAAGGAGCCCCCTGCCGATGGCGAGCATCTGCTGCTCCCCCCCGGAAAGGGTTCCCGCCAACTGATTCCTGCGTGCCTTCAGGAGGGGGAAGAGGCCCAGGACCCATTCCATCGTCTCCTCTCGCACGGCCCGGGCGGCTTTCGTATAGGCCCCCAGCTCCAGGTTCTCCCGGACGCTGAGGCCGGGCCACAACCGCCGGCCTTCCGGAATCTGGGCGACGCCCATCTCTACGATGCAGTGGGCGGCCATCCGGTCGATGCGTGTTTCTTCCAGGCTGATCTCCCCTGATGAAGGGGGCACCAGGCCGGAGATGGCCTTGAGGGTGGTGCTCTTCCCCGACCCGTTCGAACCCACCAGGGTAACAATTTCCCCCTTGTACACCGTGAACGAGACATCCCACAACGCCTGGGCATCGTCGTAAAAGACGTTGATCTTTTCCACTTCCAGCATAGGAACCCTGTCCTCTCGCCGTTATCCCGTTGCCGCCCGCCCTACCGGCTGATTGCCGAATTCTCCCCACCCGGCGCCGCGGCGTAACTCTTACCCAGGTAGGCCTCGATGACCTCGGGATTGGTGTAGATCTCTTTGGGCGTCCCTTCCGCGATCTTCTCGCCGAAACTCAGCACCATGACGCGGTCGCTCACCCCCAGAACGGCGCGCATGACATGCTCGACCATGATGATCGTGATGCCGCTGTCCCGCAGGCGGTGAATGAGGGCGATCATCATGTCCGTCTCGGTGGGGTTGAGACCGGCCACCACCTCGTCCAGCAGGAGCAGTTCCGGACGGGTGGCCAGGGCCCTGGCCACTTCGAGGCGCTTGCGGTCCGGCAGGGTGAGATTGCGGGCCAAAGAACCGGCCCGGGGCGCCAGGCCGATGAATTCCAGGACCCGCATCGCCTCTTTTGTCGCATCCTTCACCTCTTTGCGCACCCAGCCCCGACCGAAGAACGCCCCCACGCGCACGTTGTCCAGGACGGTCATGTCCATGAACGGTTTCACCACCTGGTGAGTGTTCGTGATACCCATGACACAGATGCGATGGGGCATGAGCCGGGTAATGTCCTTCTCATTGAACAAAATCCGCCCCGACGTGGCCTGGTAGACCCCCGTGATGCAGCGGAAGAGTGTCGTCTTCCCGGCGCCGTTCGGCCCGATCAGGCCGAAGATCTCCCCTTTATTCACCTCGAAGCTGACATGGTTCACCGCCGCCAGGCCGCCGAAGTATCTGCAGACATCTTCTCCCCGGATCAAGACTCCCATCATAAACCTCGCTGATTCCACCGAAGCGTTTCCGCTTCCCCCGGGCTCCTGCTACGCCGCCTTCTTGTCCATCACTCCCGCGCCGGCCTTTTTCCACCATTTGGCCATCCGTTGATACAGGCCGGTAATCCCCTTGGGCTCGAAGAGGATGATGAGGACCAGGAGGCCGCCATACAGCAAAAGATGCATGGAGCTCAGGGACAGCGTGAACGTCCCTATCTCCAGGTTGGCGGTGAGGATGCGGTCCTGCACCACGATATAGACAACCGCCCCCAGGATCGGCCCCGCAAGGGTTCCGATGCCGCCGATGGTGGGCATCAATACCATGGCGATGCTCATCGGAAAACCGAAGACCGTTTGCGGGTCGATGTAGAACATGTATTGAGTATAGACGCTGCCGCAGATGCCGACCATGAAGGCGCTGAGCATGAGGGCCAGATTCTTGTAAGTAGACGGTATTCACGCCGATGGTCTCCGCGGCGTCGATATCCATGTTTATGGCAAACAATCCCAGGCCGAACTTGCTGTTCTTCACCCACCAGGAGACCAGAAGGGCGGCGGACATCAGCCCCATGGCCCCGTAGTAGAAGCCCACGGCATAGGAGCGGATATCTTCCGGCGTCGGCAGCATCAATCCGGTGGCCCCCCCGGTGAGGACGCCGTCTTGCAGGAACCCTTTCAGCAGCGCGTTGTTCTTGATCAGGTCATCGAGGTTGAGCATCAATAACCGCGTCGCCTCCCCCACGCCGATCGTGGCTATGGCGAAATACTGGCCGCGGAGACGCAGACAGGGGTAGCCCCACATGAGCGCGTAGAGGGCGGCGACAATCCCGGCGAGGGGCATCGTGATGAGCGGCGGCACACCCCGCAGGACCAGAATGGCGGTCGTGTAAGCCCCCAGGCCATAGAACGTGGCATGCCCGAACGAGGTCTGACCCGCGTAACCGCCCAGGATATTCCACGCAGTGCTCAGGGTGACATAGAGAAACGTCAGGAAACAGAGGGTCTGCAGGTAGCCTCCCCCGATTCCGGAGGCGGGGACCCAGAGCAAAAAGATGATGAAGGCCAGGCCTGCCCACGTCTTTCCGGAGCGAAGCGCCGTTTTGACTTGCATGATACCCCCTTGATGCCGTCAGCTCTTCTTGAATTTCTCCAGCAACCCCATAATGCCGCCCGGCATGACGATCAGAACAATCACCAGAAGCGCAAAGCTGACGAAGTCCTGCATGGCCGGCATGATCCAGAGAACGCTGAGCGCTTCGGAGATAGCCAGGACCAGCGAGCCCAGGGCCACGCCCACAAAGCTTCCCACCCCCCCCAATACGACGATGCAAAAACTCTTCAGGAGATGAGACCGCCCGAAATCCGGGTCAAAGGCGAAGATGAGCGCCATGAGCGACCCGGCGAGGCTCGCCAGTGCGATTCCCAAGCCGAAGGCGATCTCCATGACGCGCTCGGTGTTTATCCCCACCAGTTTGCTGGCGTCCCCGTCCTGTGAGGTCGCCCGGATCGCTTTGCCCATGTAGGTATGATTCAGGAATTGCTGGAGCAAGAACAGGGCCAGGATACCCACACAAAAAACGATCAGCCGATTGAAGGAGATGGCGATGCCCGCCACCTGAAACGTCATCAACGTATACTTGGTGGTGATGGCCCGGGTGTCGCCGGAGAAGACCAGATAGGCGATATTCTGCATGATCAGCCAGACGCCGAAAAGAAGGAGGAGGGAGGCGATCGGGGGGGCGTACATCACCCGTCGGACGATGAAGCGCTGCATGAATATTCCGAACAAGAAGAACAGCGGGACGATGATCAAGGGCGCCAGGAAAGGGTTTCCGCCCCAATTGACGATAACGACGAAGGTTGCATAGGCGCCCAACATCATGACGCCCGCATGGGCAAGATTGACGATCTTCATGACGCCGTAAATCAGCGCCAGGCCGAACGACATTGTCGCGTAGAGCCCTGCCAGCAGTATCGCACCCACCAGCAGGGCGGGAACGTCAATGGTCATGGAAACTCCTTATCGGATGCCAAGGGCGGTTAATCCGGATGAGCGGGAGGGCGGGGCGCAAGGAGCCCCGCTCTCCCGCCGGCAATCTACTTTTTGGGGATCGGCACGACGGCTTTGTCGGTCGCGATATTCTTGGGATAGATGAGCGCCGCCTTGCCGCCGGGCATGTTCTGCATCATCACGTAGTCGTTGTCGATCTGGCCGTTCGGCTTGAAGGTGATCCGTTCGCCGACCACCAGGGAGTCTCTTCATATCCATCTTGACCAGGGCATTGCGAAGCTTCTCCTTATCCAGGCCGCCGGCATCCTCGATGGCCTTGGCCATGACGCGCGTGGTCTCGTATGCCAGCGCGGGGAACCATTCGGCCGGTTCGTTGAACGCCTTTTCCCATTTCTGGGCAAAGGTTTTCGCCGCCTTGATGGGAAGGTCCTTATGCCACCAGTTGCAGGAGATGATATAGTCGGATGCCGTCCCCAGTGCATCGCGGGCCGCCTTTTCAGAACCCCGCGGACCGTAGCTTACCACCTGATGATACAGGCCCAGTTCCGTATAGCGGCGATGGATGGTCGTATAATCCGAAAGCCGGGCGTCGGCCAGGTAGATATCCGCGTTGGAAGCCTTGACTTTTTGCAGGAGCGGATCGGCATCCTTGAGGTTCAACTCGAAGGGCTCGTCCATGACGACCTGGAACCGATCCGGCGACGCCTTGCTCCTGGCCAGGACCGCCTGACGGAACTCCTTGCCGTGCGAGGAGTTTTCTCCCATGAGGGCGATCTTCACGGGTTTCTTCAGATTGCCGGCATCCTGCTGGATGACCATCCAGTCCATTATGGTAAACGAAAGTTTTTCGATGCTGGAGATCAATCCGAAGATGTACTTCATCTTCCGTTCATAAATCGCGCCGGTGGCGCCGCCTCCATTGACGTAAGGAATCCGGTATTTCTCCGCCACTATGGTGTGGGCGGTAATCAGCGGCGTTCCATACCCGCCGAGGAGCGCGTTTACCTTATCTTCCGTGACCAGCTTTTCGTAGAGCTGAACGGAGGTGGTATTGTCGCTCTTGTCGTCATAGATGATAAGTTTGATCGGTATCTTCTTCCCGTATTCCTTGACCATGACGCCGCCGGCGTCGTTGATCTCCTTGACGGCCAATTCGTAGCCCCTCTTGAAGTAACCGCCCTCGCGGGACTGCCCCCCCGTAAGCGGAAGAGCCGCACCGAGGACGATTTCCTTGGGCTGGGCCATAACCTCTGTCGTCGGCGGGATGAAAAGCCCCGTGAGGAATAAGCAAACGATGAAAATGATTCGTGCGTGTTTCATAGATTTCTCCCTTCGTAAATTGCATCTTACCGGATTAAAATGGCTCCCGACTGGAGATTTTTTATCCGGACCATCTCAAAGAGAACTGAGGAGACGCCAATCCATTTACCAATAGAGAAATAAAAACAGCATTATAAAGAGGGTGAATGACTGCCTACACTGCTTGAATAAGCATGTCAAGCAATTTCTTGAAATAGAAGAAAAGCGCCCGAGGAACGAAGGGAGATGCCTCCCCGAGCACGGACCATCGCGAGCAAGCGGTTTTCGACGACACCCCGTACCGACGGCTGGCGTGGCGCGACCGGTCGGGTTACACGGTGCTGTTGATGACGCCTTCCGACTTCAGCGACGCAATCCGCTCCCCGTCGTAACCGAGGACCGTCCGGAGGACCTCCTCGGAATGCTCTCCCAAACGGGGGGCGGGACTCACCACCTCTCCCGGGGTTTCCGACAGGCGGATCGGGGAGCCGGTGATCCGGAGAGGGCCGACACCAGGCTGGTCGAGAGTGACGAGCATGTTTCGGTGACGGATGATCGGGTCCTCGCAGATATCCTTCATATTGTTGATCCGAGAGTAGGGAATGTCCTGCTTCTCGAAGATTTCGATCCACTCCCCCGTCGTCTTCTTGATCAGCTCCGCAGTGAGGATCGCGGAGAGTTCCGGCTGATTTTCCGTCCGAAGGTAGTTGCTTGCGAATCGGGGATCGCCGATCAGATCGTCCCGGTTAAGGATCCGGCAGAGCTTGGCCCAGAGCGGGTTGTTGCCCGCCGCAACGATCACCCAGGAGTCCCTTGTTTTGAAGGCCTCGAAGGGGGTGATCGAGGGGTGCGCCCCGCCGAGCGGTCCGGGAATCTTCCCCGTGATCGTATAACGGGTCACGGCGCTCTCCAGGACCGTGAAGAGTCCGTCCAGCATCGAGCCGTCGTAGAACTGCCCCCGGCCGGTCTTCTCCCGGTACGAAAGGGCGGTGAGGATGCCGATGACGGCCTGCTGCCCGGCGATGATGTCGCCAACCGAGGAGCCCACCCGGCAGGGGGGGCCGCCGACCGGACCGGTGATGCTCATCAGCCCGCTGTAGGCCTGGGCGACCATGTCGTACGAGGCGCGGGCGGCGTACTCGGGGGGACTGTCGTGACCGAATCCGGAGATGGCCGCGTAGATGATCCGGGGGTTGAGTTTCCGGACATCCTCCCAGCCGAACCCCAT
The DNA here is from genome assembly GCA_963817385.1 of uncultured delta proteobacterium. Lineage (GTDB taxonomy): Bacteria > Desulfobacterota > Syntrophia > Syntrophales > UBA5619 > JAKAFS01. The sequence continues at coordinate 288,277 of CAWFOM010000006.1, read as the reverse complement.
CTTCTTCATCGTCGCCGGCCGGAAATTCTCGACGATTACGTCGGAGACCAGGATCAGCTCCCGGAGGACTTCCCTACCCTTTTCGAGCTTCAGGTTGAGGACCAGGCTCTTCTTGTTGCGGTTGAGGCTGATGAAATAGCCGCTGTGATTCTTGCCTGGCTCCCCGGCGAAGGGGCCGTATTCCCGCGCGTCATCCCCGTGCGGCGGTTCCAGATGGATCACCTCGGCGCCCAGATCGGCCAGAAACATCGTCGTCGTCGGCGCGGCCAGCACATGGCTCAAATCGATCACCCGGATTCCTTCCAAAGCCCTCGTCATAACCCTTCCCTTCCGAATATGTCGTTGTCCGCGGAACCGGCGCCGGGCAACATGCATCTCTCGGGCAGATCCGTTGCACGGATCGGAGAGATCCCGCTTTGGCCCGCGGCTTGGAAAAAACGGTCCCGGAAATTGCCAAGATCGAACAGAAATCGTAAATTCACCGGGCAGCAGGAACCGTTATTTGTCACTCCTGGCTTTTGCCGGGCGCACCATACGCACCATGGACTTGTTTGTCAACGCAATAATGACGGACGACGCGCAGCTTCGGGCCGGGAGCCGGTTAAAGGCAGTGCATGGCGCATCGACGCTACCGACGTCACTGTTTCCTGCGCCCGTCCCCGATCACGGAGCTGATCCGCCGATGCTGAATATATCCCAGGAGCGAAAGAGCGGAAAGCGCCGTCAGGATCAGCAGCATCCCCCAGGCTTCCGGGAGCGACGGCCGCTCGCCGAGCTCGATTAAGGCCGCGAGCATGCCGATCACCGGCGTGGCGAGCGTCCCCATGCTGGCCACGCCTGCGGGCAGTTCGGTGAGGATGAAAAACCAGAGGAGCAGCGCCAGGGCTTGACTGATGACCGAGCTGAAAAGGAGGCCGAACGTGAAATACGGGGTCCATTGCACCTGCCTGTCCGGCACGATCATCGCGATCAGGATAAGCGGAAGGGCGCCGATCAGCATCTGCCAAGCCGTCAGCGAGATGAGATCGAAGCCGGTTCGCCGGTTTATAATCTTGGCCACGATGGTGCTGAGCGCCCAGGCCACCCCCGCCAGGACGGCGAAGAGTTTGCTCACGAAGGTGCTCTGAAGATGCCACGGCTCCAGAATGATCATGAGCCCGATGAAAGCCAGGATGACGGAGACCCATTGGACGCCCCGAATCTTCTCCGCAAGGAGGGGCCACGCCATCAAGAGAACCCAGAAGGGCATGATATACACCAGAACCGCTGTCTTGCCCACGCCGCCCGTCGCCAGGGCCAGGGTAACCAGTCCGATGCAGGCGGTAGTGGACAGGAAGCCCAGCAGGATAGTCATCCCGATGGCTTTGGGCCGCAGGGGACGGCGCTTCCAGATGAGGAGGACAAAGAGACTGACGGCGGCAATGCCGGTCCGCAGGGCGGCGAAATCATAGACGCCGGCATATTTCAGGCACTCTTTCATGACCACCCAGTTATAGCCCCAGATGGAGGTCAAGGCGATGAGGGCCAGCACGGCCGGCCGGGAGGAATGGCGTTTGCGGTTCACGATATTGCGTTGCATCGGCATGAAGACACCAAGATTTTTTGTTCCCGTTCCTCATAGGTGGGTTTTCGGTAGTTCCTATCACACTTATGGATGGAATAACATCATGGATAACGGGCCTGAAACCCTGACGGCAAGTTGGATTTCGGCCCCTGGGAGCAGATTTTCTATGGCGTCATTGGTTCCTTCCATCTGCCGTTTACCTATGCAAAATTTCTTGCTTTTGTTAAAGGGTAACATTATTACGATCAGACATTCGCTTGAAGAGGACGTTTCTGTTTCATGTGACGAGGACAAACTGGAGTTAGGTTGAAGAATAGCGGTTCATCGGCATCAAGCTGAACAACTATCAAACCACGGAGGAATGCAGGATATGGGCAAAACAATGGCTGTTCTCGGCGCCGGCGCAATTGGCAGCAGCGTAAGCGCCGATCTCACGAAGGCGGGCTATGATGTTACGGTTATCGACCAGTGGCCCGCGCATGTCGAGGCGATGAAGGCAAGCGGGCTGTCTGTCAAGGTAAAGGACGGGGATCTTCATGTGCCCGTTCAGGCTCTGCATCTGTGCGAGCTGGCTTCGACCAACCTGGAGTTCGATATCGTATTTCTCGCGTCCAAATCGAATGACTGCCGCTGGTTGACGGAGTTCATCAAACCGTATCTCAAGAACGACGGCGTCATGGTCGGCCTCCAAAACGGAATGAACGACGACACGATCGCTTCCATCGTGGGCCGCGAACGCACGATAGGCTGCGTCGTCGAGCTGCAGGCGGAACTCTTCATCCCCGGTCAGATCCAGCGCAACACGACGCACACGGGTACGTGGTTCACCGTGGGGGAGCTCGACGGTTCGTCCACCCCGCGCCTCGCCGAAATCGCTTCCATCATGGGCAATGTGGGCCGGTGCGATGTGACCGGCAACATCTATGGCGCAAAATGGACGAAGCTCATTGCCAACATCATGACTCAGGCGCCGTTCGGGTTATTCGGCCTCAGGAACTATGAGGCGGTGGCGTTGCCCGGCATGTACGACATCTCGGTTAAACTCGGCCGGGAAGCGCTCGCCGTGGGCGCCGCTCTGGGCTACCGGATCGAGCCGGTATTCGGGCTGCGCGCCGACAAGTTTGCCGGTTCGAGCGACGAAAACCTGGTGATCGCCATGAAGACGCTGATGAATCACGTGGGCGGCGGCCGCACTGCCCCCATACACGACCATCTCAAGGGCCGCAGGAGCGAGATGGAATTCCTCCCCGGCTTGGTGGCGAGGAAGGGCCGGGAGTTCGGCATCCCGACGCCGGCCATCGACGCCGTGGTCGAACTCGACCGGCAGATCAACAGGGGTGAGATCAAGATGGATCCCGCGAATTTCGAGCTGCTCAAGGCCAGGGTGTCATCGGCAGGTTAGGTCGTGTGGCATAAGGTGCCTCCTGTCTCCGGAGATCGTGCGGGGATGCACGGATATTCAACCTTGCTCGCAGGCTTCCTATGCTTGAGGTATGGTAACGCCGTAATGACTTCGAAGATAATCGACGTTTTCCCGGGCGTTGTCATACTTCACTTTTCCATAGCGGTAATAGTCGAATTCGATGGAAGAGATGTTCAGCTGAATCAGACTCCAGAGAAACCAATAGATATCCGGAAAAGGTTTGAAGAGATCGGTCATGTACTGATGATGGTCTGTATCGTTCCCTTCCCAATAGACGTTAAGAAGCCTCCTTTCCACCTCCCTGGGGAGCAGGATTTCCTGGAACATGTCGGCCAGATCATAATAGGCGGGAGCCATGCCACCGTACTCCCAGTCGATCAGGCACATGGGAGACCTGAATCGCTCCCCGTCTTCGGTGAGGACAAAGTTATCCGCGAGAAGGTCGTTGTGGCAGGGTACGTACTGAGAAGGGAAGACGCCGGCCACTTCACTGATCTTTTCAAGGATTCTGATCGTTCCGGGGATATCGAACTCGGGGTAGTGGGGATTGATTTCCTCCAGGGTCTTGGATAAACGCCTCACCTCGATGAGGGGATTGAAGAGGGAGGGTAGCCTGATCCCGCTTTGGTGAACCATTCGGATGGGAGAGATGATTCGTTCCCAGAGCTCCTCCTTCAGGAAATCCTGGTTTTTCAGCACGTATCCCGGGATGAACTCGACCACGGTGACGCCCTGCTCGGGAATATACCTGATCAACCTGGGGGTGATTCCCAATGCGGCAAGCTGCCGAAGGTTCTCCATTTCCGCATCTCGGTCGATAAAGAGCTCGGTCTTCTTACCGTAAAACCTGAATACACAGTCTATTCCATTGCCTGAGGTGACCCGGTAGAGTTGATTCGTGATCCCGCCTTTCAGTTCCCGGATATCCAACGCCAGACCGTTCCATTCAGGCATCAGTTTGACGCAATCGGCATAGGTGAATTCCATGGACAATGACCCCGTGTGAGGCTTCAGGTTTTTATCTGCCTATCATTCTTTTGCAAAATCGGCAACACTTCGATGTTCGATATTGGCTTTCCTGACAGACAACCCGCCCGCCATGAAGTCTGGTTATCATATTTTTTTCTGAAGCAGGCGCGTGCGTCGATGTATGGACAAGCTGAAAAGTTGTTTTTGTTATATTTTGTTGATATACAACTATTACAAACGGTATTCAGTAACTCTGTAATAGAATCTTCGCGGGTACATTGAGTAAAATTGCAGGAGAATTACGAAAATGAGCATGGGGATCAAGACTACTGTATCCTTGCATGACCTGAACCCCAGAGTCCGCACGAGGAGGTTACCATGGTTTCTGAAGAATCACCTAAGAGTATTGGAAAGGTAAATCAGAAAGATTTGGGAGTGGAATGGGGAATGCTCCTCATGATTCGCTTCGAGGGGTTTAGCGAATCGTATAAAGGCACTCTCGTGGGAATGGACAGAGGCCATTACCTCATCTGCAGCATACCACAAATAAGAGGCATCTGGGTCAAGGTACACAAGGAGAATCACGTTGTGGTGCGTTACTTGCACAAAGGGATTGTTTATGGATTCAAATGCAGCATCATCTCCCTCATAGAGGGGCCGATTCCCTTGATGCTGTTATCATATCCGGAGGAAATAGAGACGGTTACACTTCGAAAAAATGACAGGATAACTTGTTTAATTCCCGCCACAGTGCAAGTGGATAACTGGTCATGCAAAGGGGCAATACTTGACCTGAGTTTGGGTGGATGCAGTTTTGTGTGTACAACTTCCCCGGAGAGTGACTCATCAAAAGTTGAGAAGGGGGTAGATGCTGTCCTGTCCGTGCAAATCCCGGGCGCACAAAGTGAGCGAACCGTGGAACTTGGCATAGTCAACGTCAGAAGAGACGATCACAGAATCACTATTGGCAGCCAATTTAAGAATTTGGACACTGAGGCACATAATGCAATAGAATTCTATATCCAGACCCTGGCGGCTCTGAGCGAGTAGATAATTGAATATTCCCTCTTTTCTCTAGTCGCTCTTCTCCCTCCCTTCTCTCCCACCCCGACGACGCTCGCTCGCGCACGGCTCGGGTCACGCGCGTGCAGGCTTTGCTCTCCGCTTTGCACGAGTATCACGGCATGGCGGCAGCGGAGCAGGTCCGGACGCCGGCTTGCCGCCTGTACCCAGAGTCACCTTGCATACGACGACCTTGCCGTCATCGTCATTTTTCACCGGCTCGCCCACGCTGATCTTGGCCGGATCCACCTTACCCAGCGTCAATCAGCGTCTGCTTCACCGCCTCGCCGCGCGCCTGCGCCAGTTGCTTCAATTCGGCATCTGTCACGGGAATCTGCAGGGTCAGGCGTTCCAGCATATCGGCATGAATCGGCTTGGCACCCTCCTTGGGTTTCTCGTATTCGGCCTTGATGGCCTTCACCCCGCCCTGCTTGTCGAAACGATCGCCGTATAAAGACTCCAGGGCATCCTGGGCGCGCGGGTTGGCGATGTCGACCGGACCCGGTTCCTGATCGGCCTCGACGGTCAACCCCATCTGCCGGGCGACATCCCGCCGGATCCTCAATTCCTGGAGCGCGCGGGTATCCTTCCGGAGGTCATAGGCGGGGGCAACGGACAGCGTGAGCGCAGGCCGTTTGGCGAGCGCCTGGCCGATTTCCTTGAGTTTCTCCTGTTCCGGCGGCAGCAGGGTTGCCGCTCCGAAATCGAATTCCACCGCTTCGAGCTTGTCGGAACTGATTCCCAACAGATTGCCGAGCGCCCGGAAGGGCGCGGTCACCACCTTGGTCAGCACGTTGACGATGGCCTTCCAGATGATCCTGCCGTAGCTGAACTCGGGGTCGTCGAGGTTTCCCGTAACCGGCAAGTCCAGGTCGATGACGCCGTCGCTGTCCTCCAGAATCGCAATCGCCAGGTCAAGCGGCAGGTTCACCGCCTCGGGACTCTCGACACGCTCGCCGAGCTTGAGCTTGTTGATCACGACCTTGTTGTCGCCCGCCAGTTGGCGCTGCTTGATCTTGTATTCGAGATCGACCGAGAGCTTGCCGGAATCGACTTTCCGCCCGGCGAATCTGCCCGAATAGGGCGTCAGATTGGTCATTTCAAGATTGCGGAAGGTGAGCGTCAAGTCGGTGAAACTCGGTCGCCCTGAAGGGCTGGATCGAGCCGCGGACACGGGCCGAGCCGTATTCGTCCACCTTGCCGTCGAGTTCCACCAGCGCCGTCGTCGCCGGGTCATTGGAAAGCCCCGTGACCACGCCGGAGAGGTCATGCATCCGTGTGCCGAACTGCGGCGACAGGGAGAGGTCGGCAAACTCCACGTCGGCGCTGGTTGATGCGCAGACGTTCTATGGCCAGCGGGAACGGGGCGGCTTCGTCGCGCGTCTCGGTCTTGGCCGGCGCAGGCGCGGCGGCCTTTTCCTCACGGTCTGGCGCCGCAGGCTCGCCCGCCTTCGCTGTCACGGCGCCCTCCGGCTCCGGAGAGCGCAGGATGCGCTTCAGGTTGATCGACTTGTCTTCAAAGATGATGACCTTGCCGAACAGATTCACCGCCACCAGCTCGTTCATGTGCAGGCGATTGGGATTCAGTTTGAGCTCCAGGCTGTCGGAGGAGAGCCTTTCCCAGCCGAAAAAAGGATCCCCGGTTTCCTCTTCGGTGATCGCGAGGGCATCCACCGCAAAGCCACCGTTGAAATCCACCTTCATCCCCGCTTCGGCCCGCGCAAACAGGAGCCTGCCGCGGGTGGACGCCGCGCCCGAATGCAGGTTGAGCTTGGCGAACCGGTTGACGTAAGGCGTAAAGGGTTTCAACGACAAGCCGGCGAGTTTGAGATCGAGTTTGCCCGACGCTTTGCCCGGGGTGATGGTGCCGCCGGCGTTGAATGTCCCGCCCTGCTTGAGGCCGAAGCCGGCCTCCACCGGCACGGCTTTGTTCATATCGAGGCTCAGGTTTTTCAGTCGTCACAAAACCCTTGGCCAGATCGAGTTTGACCGGTTCCCCGGTGGACTGATCGGCGATGCCCACTTCGAGGCCATCCAGGCTGAAGCGCGCAAGCTGCAGATCCATGCCGGGTTTATCCGCGGCGGCCGACTTGACCGCAGTGGGCTTGGCCGGCGCAGGTGCCGGTGCGCCCGGGGCGGCTTTCAGTATCTCGTCCCAATTGAGGGTTTTGTTCTTGTCCAACACCGCCGAGGTGCGCATGCCGTTCAATTCCACGGCGTCGATCACGAGCCGGTTTTCCGCCAGGTTCAGTTTCGCGTTGAGGAGTGCGGCGCGCTGCAGCACAGCCGCTTCCTGCTCACCCGACAGCACCCGCACCGGCCCCAGGGCGGCATTCAGCGGGCCGACTTCGATTGCCGGCTTGGCGCCTACTTCACCGGTCAGCGCCGTGGTCATCCCGAAGCCGCCGGCACTCACGACGAGCGGCCGGGCAAAGCCCTGGTCGGTGAAACGCGCCGCCCAGTCGGCCAGCCTGATTTCCCGCACGGCAATTTTCCACGGCACGCGCCGGCTGCGCCGGTGCGCCTGTTTCAGCCGCCGATGGCACAGAGGGAGTGGTCGCCGGTGCTGATTTCTCCTCGTCCGCGGCAAAGAGCGTCTGCCAATCCAGAGTGCCCTTGACGTTGCGGGTCGCCGCCAGTTTGCCGCCGGTCAGGCTCACGCTCGCCACCTCGAGGCGGCGCTCGGCCAGATCCAGGTTCGCATTGTCGATCCGCGCCTCGGTAAGCTCCAGTACGGGCGCGCCGCCGCCGCGCGGAGCCAGTGTGAAATTCCGTATGCTGAGGTTGGCATCGTTGACCTGCACCGAGGGCGTCTCCGCGCCCGCCTTGTCGCGCACCATGGCGAAGCGGTAACGCAGGTCCGCGGCCGCCGTGCCGGACGAAAGTTCGAAATTGGGCGGGGTCTTGATTGCGCGCTGCAGATCGGCCAGCTGCAGGCCTTCCAGGACGAGTGTGCCTTTGGACGATAGCGGGTTCAGCCCGATGTCACCCTTCAAGGTGAACGTCCCGCCCTGCTCCGGCAATTTGGCGGCAATCCGGTAGCTGCCATGCTCACCGGGCAGCGTGGACAAGCCGTCGAGCTCGATCCCGAGCGGCTGCAGCACGGCTTTGAACGGAGCGGCCCGCGCGGTTGGCGTCGGTGTATTCGATATCGCCGTCGTCGATCTTGATGTGATCGATCAGCACACGCGCCATGGTGCCGGACGACGGCTTTTTGTCCTCGTTGAGTTTGGCCATGAGCGCCGCCCAGTTGAGCTGTGCCGCCGGGTTGCACCGCACAGCGTCGCACGCGGGCGCTTGAGCTGGATATCCTGAATGCGCCAAGCCCAGCGGAAGAGCCCCGTGGTATCGATGTTGAGGTAGAGCCGGTCGAAGCCGGCGAGGGGCTGACCGTTTCGATCGGCCAGTTTCAACCCGTCCACGGTCACTTCGAGGGTGAGAGGATTGAACTTGACCTGCTGCACGCTGAGTCGGCTGGCAAGTTTGGTTTCGCCCACCCAGGGCAGCAGTTTTTGGGCCAGCGGGTTGACCAGAAAAAAGCCGAACACCAGGTAGAGACCGAACAACCCCGCCACAATAATAAACGGCAGGCTCAACACAATCCTGGTTGCACGTCCCCACATACTGTGCCTCCATTATTGAGACGGCTCCAAAATATCAATGGCATCCGGGCAAGCTGATCCACGCTGCCTCATGAAAGCCGGCGAAGCCGTCTTAATAAGCGAATGGATGGCCCGTCCGGACGGGGCCTACGAGACATTGCCCGCGGTCATCATCCATGTTTGCTTAACTTATTTACGTGATTGTCTATCGCCTATAGCCATATCTCTGCCTTTAAGTCTTGGTAAGTTCTGAGGTACAATGGGGGCAGCGGGTGGCTTTAATTGGGATCGCAGTATAGCAAAAGCGACACTCGCGGGTTGTAGGTGCGGGGGCCGGCTCATTCCGTTTCAAACGATTGACCTGTTTAACCAGAAAAAACACGGCAAAGCCCACAATCAAAAAGTTGATCGCCGTGTTGAGGAAAAGACCGTAGTTGAGGGTCGCAGCACCAGCCTTCTTCGCTTCAGCCAATGTTTCAAAGGTCTTACCCGAAAGGTTGATGAACAGGTTGCTGAAATCCACCTTGCCGAGCAGAAGACCAATGGGAGGCATCAGCACATCGTTCACAAAGGACGTTACCACTGAACCAAAAGCCGCACCAATGATGATGCCCACTGCCATGTCAAGCACATTCCCCTTCATAACGAATTCCTTGAATTCTTTAATCATATAATCCTCCTTGGCGGGTTATTTGCCAAAAACCCTAGTTAAAAGATCCGTCGTCCGCGCAACAGGATTTGTCCTGATCTCCTGTTCCTCCTGACCTACCATGTGATACAGACCATCCAGTGCCTTTGTGGTGATGTAATGATCGAGATCCACCGACTCAGGTTTTGCGAATGGAATGGCCGGTACCTTGCTCATCATGGCGTTATAGGAGCGTACGACCCCTGTTTGGTTCATGCTCTCGGAGATGCTGGGTTTGAACTCATCGTAGAGTTTCGAGAAGGTATGGGATTTAAAATACTCGGTTGCAGACGTATTACCGCCCGACAGTATTTTTCGAGCATCGTCGATGGTCATTCCCTTTATCGCATCGGAAAAGGAGGAGGCCGCCTTCGGGGCTGCCTTCTCAGCAGCATGGTTCATGCTTTGGATCAATTCGTCCACCTGCTTCTGGTAACCAATTTTTCCTGCGAGCTCCGCAACCTTCTGAATCTTATCGGGCAGGAGGATCTTGATGGCGTCGTTACCATAGTAACCGTTAACCATTGAAACCAGATTTACAGCGTTCTTAGTTCCGATGGCAAGGACCTCCTTCAAGCCGGATACTATTGTACTATCGTCAAGACCCTTTCCTGCCGCTTGGCCTCCTACGGCGCCAGGCAACTGGGGTAACTCTTTTTTCAGGACATCATCGAGAAAATCCGTAGGTAGAAGTATAGACGGATAAGCAATGCAACAAAACAAAGAAATAACGACAACACGCAATATCGTTTTCATAGTCACCTTCTTTGTCCTGATCGATTTGTGTAAGGCATTTTCTGTTGTTTGATTTCTCTTGTATTTGTATCTTGATAATATTTTCCGAAGAAGAGGATTTTTGATATATCCCGATGTCTTCTATACAGTATTATGAGTTTTGAACGCCCCCCCAGAGTATTTTAAACCTAGGGGAGCGTTATGATGGCACCTTCTGGATTACCCGTTGCATGGTTCACCAAAAAGGTTTATCGATTTGACTCTCTTATGGATGCCGGATCTTTATAAATATTCTTAATTTCAAGGATAGTCAATGTAAAAGGTTTCCTCCGATGCAATGATACATGAACACGTCACTACAACAGGTCTGTTCCCGCATCCAGTTCTGGGTCATGACGCTTTCGCCACACGCTTGTCGCTGTCGGCCAACGCAGACGACATGGTCAAGCTGAGGGTGAGGGTAGCAACTAACAGCATTAACCCCAGGATGCGACATCGGCATTCCGCAATTTTCATGAAAGACATCATAAGTCTCCCTCTGTTAAGGTATTGTTTATTTGAGTCGCGCAGCCTTTATTGGCCACTTATCACTCCACAGGCCACTCTGACACCTCCTTCATCCAAAGCTGCCGGCTGGCTGGTCTGAATAGTTATCGCCACCGGCATGGATTATAAGCGACCGGCCCGTGACGTCGGCCAGTTTCGGACTACTTTCTGTAGCTATGGCGTTCTGAGTTTACGTAACCTGAGTGTAATTGGCAACAATAGATAACTGTACAGTTATTGGCAGGCCAATCCTATTCCGGGAGTTTGGACATTACGATTCCGTAACATTTAACTCTTTGACAAACTATGCGGCCTGTTTAGAAAACACTGTTGGCAGGTTTTTCTTTTCGATCGCTATTTCTGCCAGTTTCAGGATCATTTCTACGGGATTGTTTCCTTGGAGTTCTGCAGAACCGACTAGCGACAAGAGGACGGCGAATTAAAGTGAGGATTACCCAAGAAAGTCTCCTTCTTGAATTCCGGAATTTCTTTGCAGACATTGCCAGCCCCCCCTTATTTCGTGCCCGTCATTCTCTCTGTGGTCGCGACGGCATACATTTCTCCGGCCTCATTCACCAAAGCCATGGAGACCACCGAGACGTCATAAACAAAAGGATACCCTACTCTTTCATCCGCGGTGCGGATCAGACACTCTTTCCGCCTCTTCCCGATAATCCGGGGCAGAGGGAAGAGGAGCCATGTGTTACGTGCTCTCATTCTTTTCCCGTATTACTTCTTGTGGCACTTTGCACAATTGGCTTTATCGTTTGTCTTGAAGGCCTTTGTGCCGTTGTGACATTCACCACAGAACTTCCCTGTATTTATTTCATCCATCTTCATGGTTGTAGAACCTTTCTTCATCTTGAAGATCTTTACATGGCAGTCAGTGCACTTCAATCCCTTGTCTGCATGCACCTTGCCATCGAAGGTTACTTTACCTTCGCGGCTGTCCCAATCAATTGTTACTCCGGATTTAACCGCCATTGCATTTGTCACCGTCAGTGACATGAGTAGAGCTACCAATAACCCAATTTTTTTCATCTGCCTACCCTCCTATTCTCTTTTTTTCGCAATACGTTTCTGCAATTGCAACGCTTTGAAAGACCGCGAACCTCCCTCTACTTCCCGTGATCATACTTCAAGTGGTAATGCTCATGGGTGCCGAGCTTGACCCGTTCATCGTTCCACTGAGTTTTTCCAATACACTTTTGATGTTCTTTAAAACTTGCTCGGTTTGGACCCGCATATCCCCTTAATAGTCAATGTCTCAGAAGGTTACTTTGTCGCTGCCTTTTAGCCCCAGGATTTTTCTTGCTTCATCGGGAGATGCCGGTTGAGTGCCTAACTCCTGTGCGATTCTAACCATTTTTGCCACTTGATCGGCATTACTTTTGGCCATCTTGCCCTTTTCCAGGTAAAGATTGTCTTCCAATCCGACACGACAGTTTCCGCCGATGAGGAGCGACTGCGTACAGATCGGGAACTGAGCACGACCGGCCACACAAACGGAGAACACAAAATCGCCGATCTGTCGGCGGGCATAGTCTACCAAAAATAATAGATTTTCCGGGCTGGCGGTTATTCCCCCCAGAACGCCCATGACAAACTGGATGTAGACAGGTTTTTTTAGATAGCCGGCCTGTATCATGAAGGCAATGTTATTCACCATACCGGAATCGTAAATTTCAAGTTCCGGTTTCGTTCCCGTTTCGTTGAAAATGGCGCAGTATTCACGCATCGACTTGAACGTATTGGCGAAAATATAATCTTCGGTCATGGCGAGATACTGCGGTTCCCACTCATATTTCCATGATTGATATCGTGGTATCACGGGAAACAACGCAAAATTCGTCGAGCCGGCGTTGAAGGAGGCAAGCTCGGGCCTGTAGAGAGAAACGGGCGCTACGCGCTGTTCTACGGTCATGCCGAACCCGCCGCCGGTGGTAATACAAATCACGATATCGCAGCGGCTCTTGATGCTCGTGATAATTTCCTTAACAATGTTGACATCGGGCGTTGGTTGTCCGGTTTCGGGATTGCGGGCATGAATATGGCAGACGGCGGCTCCAGCTTCATAAGAACGTACGGCCTCATCGGCAATCTCCCGGGGCGTGATGGGGAGATACGGCGACATGGTTGGGGTATGAATGCTCCCCGTAATGGCGGCGGTGATAATCACTTTGTCATTCATTCTGTTGCTGATCCTTTCTTCTTCCCTGCATGGTGACAGGCCTCCCCCCCAAGTTAAGCCACCTCAATAGGGCGGGGCTTGTGGGTTGCTCTCCTTGAGGTTATGAAGCATTACCGAGTCGCCCCCTTCCCCCGCTATTCCCGTTACTGGGGCACATTTAAATTCTTCACGTAGAAACCGAGTTCGGGGTCATAGTCATTTGTGGTCAGCATACAGCCTATTTTATTCCCCATGATCCAGCGGACCGTCACATGCCTTGTAATCAAGGTACGCTTGGCATTATCCAACTTGAAGACCACTTTAATCGAATCGCCGAGATGGAGCGTATGCTTCTCTGAGGCAAGCAAACACAATCCACCGAGCGACAGATCAATGACCGTCATATTTTCGAAATCGCCGGCAGAATTCTGCTTAACATAGATACCGTTGAGGGCTGTTTTCTTCCGGAAAATGTTTCTGGTTTCGATCTGGAACTCGTACGTCTTACCGCATGAACAGGCCATGCTCACAGGCTGATGAATTGGAAAGAGATTTGCCGGCTTCAAGCTGTTTTCGCCGCAGAAGGGACAAAGCAAATAGATCATTCCTCTTTCATCAGCAACTACCGTTCTTGCCGTCACTTTTGTCCTCCTCCCTAATACCAACTCCAGAAGCTTTGAAACGGTTCAGGAAGCTGCAAATACTACCTTCATCCAGTCTGTTGTCAATGCCCAAGAACCGCCTTCTGATACAGACTGCGGAAGGCGCCCTGCGGATCGAATTTCGCCTTGAGTTTCCGGTAGGCTTCGCCGTTGTAAATACGCCAGAATTCGTCTTCCGTGAAGAAGGATGTCGAATAGAGCGACTTGCGGCCGCCAAGCCGATTCACGATGTTTTCGATACGGCGATTGAAATGCCCTGCGGCCGTGTCCGAAGAGGTCCTGACACTTCCCCAGAATCCGAAGTTCAGGTAGAGGGCGCCCGGTTCCATCGCATAGAGAGTCCAGTTCCCGGCTGCCTCAAGAGGGCGCACCGGGCAGATCCAGCAAGGTCGGATGTCGATCTCGCGAAAATAGAAGTCGATGAATTCCGGCGATTTCTCGATGGGGATCTCGACATCCTGGATCACCTGTTCGAATCGTTCGATAGGCAAGTGCAGGATTTTGCGGATCGCATGTACTCGTTCCTCGACCTTCCATTTCCGGTAGAGGGATTGGATTTTCCAGTAGGAGCTGGAACGCAGCATCCAGCGTCCCAGCAGACGGCGCAGCAGGGGATTTTGCATGCCAAAGCTCCGCGAACACCAGAACCAGTCCGGATCCCATCGCCAGAGAAAATCCCGCATGGTCATGAGATCCTCACTGCGGCTCCGCAGAGATTGGTAGTAGATCTGCATGCCCGTGTAATCACTGACGGGGCCGCGATCATGGGTGAGTCTTGCCGTGGTGAGCGTAAAGTCATTGGGTGTGAAGGCGACTCCCTCGACAAAGTCCGGTGCATGAGGACTCTGTGCGCAGGCCGCTTCCATCGTAGACAGAAATTGCGTGCGATCGGAGAAGCGTTGGTGGGTCAGCTTGACAAATGGACTCGCAGGCAGGAGCTTCACGCGCAGGCGAAGGATGTAGCCGAGGGATCCGTAGGAATTCGGGATGGCATGGAAGAGGTCCGCGTTCTCGTTGTCGGGACGGCAGATACGGATGGTCCCATCGCCGCAGAGGATTTCCATTTCCTCGACCATCTCGTGAACGAGCCCATGCCGGAAGGAGGACGCTTCGATACCGAGCCCGGAGACCGCGCCACCGACGGTGATGGTCTTCAGCTCCGGAACCACGGGTGGACGCAGGCCTTTCAGGAGAGTCGCGTCGGCGAAGTCCTCGAAGGTGGTCATCCCTTCCACCTCGGCGGTTCTGCCTTCCGGATCGATCTCGATGACCCGGTGAAGGCGTCGGACGTCGAGTCTTTTGGCTGCAGCTTCCTTGCGGGTACGGAACAGGTTCGAGGTCTTCTTCGCCAGGCGGACCTGAGCGCCTGTCCGGCTTGCCATGGCGTGGGATAGTTCCCGGCAGGTCTTGCGATAGGATTCCCAGCTGTCGAAGAGGTCCGGGCGATTCCGGTCCATCAGCGGATGCCTTTCCATCCGCCGCGGATTCCATCCTTCGAGAGCACCAACTGCCAGAGCTGGATTTGCCGGCTGCGAAATGCGCCTGCACACGAGAGGAGGTAATACCGCCACATGCGGTAGAAACGTTCACCGTATTCCGCGGAGAAGCGCGGCCAGGATTTCTCGAAGTTTGCATGCCAGGCCATCAGGGTGCGGTCATAGTCGGTGCCGAAGCTGTGCCAGTCTTCCAGGACAAAGAGGTCCATCCATGGCTTGACCAAGCTGTGCGGCCGAGGGCAGCATGCCGCCCGGGAATATGTAGCGGTCCATCCAGGCATCCGTGTGATGGACGGAACGGTTTCTGCCGATGGTGTGCAGAAGGAAAATCCCTCCCGGTTTGAGGCAGCGGTGGGCGAGTTCGAGGAAACTCCGGTAGTTCTTGTAGCCTACATGCTCGCACAGGCCAATCGCGGCTACCTTGTCGAAGGTGCCCGTTGCTTCCCGGTAGTCCTGGAGGCGGAATTCCACTGGGAGGCCTTTGCACTTGGCCCGGGCCCATTCGACCTGTGCGGCGGAAATGTTGTATGCAATCACCTCTACGCCGTAATGTTCCGCCGCATAGCGCGCGAAACCACCCCACCCGCATCCGAGCTCCAGGATCTTTTCGCCGGGTGCGAGGGCCAGTTTCCGGCAGATAAGGTCGAGCTTGGCTTCCTGGGCGGAGGCAAGGTCCTGGGCGGCCCCGTTCCAGTAGGCGCATGTGTATTGCATGTAGGGATCGAGCATGGCTTCGTAGAATGCATTGCCGATGTCGTAGTGGACCTTGGCAACCTCGAGCGAGCGTTGCTTGTTCTGCCGGTTGAGAAGCCTCGCCTTGGCCACACCGACGAGTATGGCGGGGCTGGGGGGGATCTTTCTTGTCGTGATGGGCGGAAAGTGCCCGGTCGAAGAACTGGTCCAGGGCCTCGCAGTCCCACATGCCATCCATGTAGGATTCCCCAAGTCCGAGCGAAACATCGCCGGCGATGCGCTCGTAGGCGGCTTCATCGTGGCATTGCAGATCCCAGGGGCGCCTGCCGTTGATGCGGATATCCGCTCTGCAAAAGAGATCTTCGAGCCATTCTGGCAGCTTGGGCATGTGTCTACCAATGTTTTCGACGATGAGACCGGCTTATCCCGATGCGTGCCAGTTCAGACGCACCGCTAGACGGTGTTATTTAGCCCCTCTCTTTTCTCTATAATAGGCATGCTGCTGTTTTTTTGCTTGCATCGCGGGGAGAGGATACTACTCGCCAGTCAATTATGGCTCCATGGTGGGGCTATCTGAGTAATTGCCCCTGTTTTAAACATTACACTAGACAGGCAACTGGATAGGCGTGTAGGGGTAGACCCCTACCTTTGTGCCAGGTCCATGCCGGGACACCAGGTCCGCCAACACCTCCCCCCAGCTCTTGTACCACACCACCTTGTCGGCTGCCCCAAACTCCATTCTGTCCATCTTGGCCAGGAACGGGGCCATGATGATCACTCTGCCTGCCTTGGTAAGGTGGTCGGCCTTCGCCCCGGCAGACCAGCCGCCTCCGCCGTAATCAGTCCCGAACCGCCCATTCCACTGGTGCACCACCTGCCCCGAGTGGGCATGGTTGACGATCACCACATCGCCTCCCTCCCTCAGGGAAATCGGCACAGTCCAGGTGGAGCGCCTGAACTGGCACTCATCGGGATAGCCGTTGTTCACCACGACATCCATCTCCTTCAACATCTCCGTCGTGTAGATTTCTCGCGCCAGCTTCACCCCAGCCCGATGCTCTGCCACGAAGTCCCCCGCGAACAGCCCCGCCACCTCGCGGCGGTTATTCAGCACGCAGTCCACCTTGAACTGCAGACCGGCCAGCCGCGCCGCCTCCTCTATGTCCAGCCGGAAGGGGTTGTCGTCTACCCGCCCCAGCTTCACCTTGTTACTATTGGGACCTTTGCGAAGATGCGTGTGGTGGTAGGCGACCGTCTTCATCCCCGCTATGCCCGGCAGGATGATCTTGCCGCCGGCTCCGAATCCCGCCGACTGGTGAGGGATGATGCTGCCGATGCCCACCCGCAGGTCGCATGACATGAACTCCCGGTTAACCAGGACAGGAGTACCGTTGCTCGTGGTCCCCACCTCCACCAAGTTTTCGTATACGTTGTGCTGGTAGACCGGGTACCTCTCCACGATGTCGGCGCCCAGCTTCATCGCCAACTCCCCATAGGTCATGTTCCTGTGGGTGCCCGGCGCGTTGACGAAACGGATCTGGTCGTCGGTGATCCCTCCGGCATGCATCTCCTCCAGAACGAAGGGGACGATCCGGCTGGTGGGGGTGGGTTTGGGCAGGTCGTCGAAAAGAATGACCGCCTTCTGCTTGCCTTTGGCCAGTTCGCTCAGCCGGGGAGCGCTGAAGGGGTTCCGGAGGGCTGACCTCATCTCCTCGTCGGTGAGAGCGGGCTTGTCGTGGCCCGCCATGCGGCGTTCAGTCACCTCCCACGTCGAGGGAAACGCCAGCTCAATGTCCCTTTCGCCAAACCAACCCGCAACACGCAGACTAACTATCTTTGCTCCTATGGTTGACTCCTCCATTTTTTTACTCCATCCGCCGTCTCCATGCTTACGCTTCACCCATAGCAGTTACCCGCATGAATGAAAACTCGGTTCTGACGGTCAGCTAATTTTGTCAGGCTGTCTTCTCAACCACCTGGATTCGCCAAGCTTTGCCTGGCGCACTAAGACATTACTTTCAAGGGATCGAAGTATAGGGGGGCCGTTTTTGTTTGTCAATGAATATTATATCGGAGTTTCTACCGCTGAAGAATTTTGGTAGGTTAAAGAAAAATGCTTTTTACAAAGAATGCTTATGCCGGATGAACCATGAAAAATCACTACCCGGCGGAACGATCGGCGATGCGAAAAGAGGCGGGAAATGATTTGCTGACGGGAGACGTTTATCGTTCCGCCGGTACGCTCTTTGCCGATTTCAGGAAGATCCAGGAGACGGCGATGCCGCTCATGACGGAATAGTGGGATTTGACCAGCGGACTGTCTTCGATAACGGCGCCCTGGAGAAACGTGATGCTGACAAAAGCGTTGAACACCAGTTGTTTATATCCTTTGTTCAAACCGAAAGTAATCGAGGACCCGGCGTATCCGGCGCCCGCGTCATAGGAAGGACGCGAGGCGGTGGCATAGGCGGGATCGACCGAATAGTAGTAACTGTTGTAACCGCGGTCGGCAAACAGCGGCCCGGCGGAAATTCCCATATTCAAACCGGTCCCGGAGATGAAGTCGGCTTTTTCGAATGCCAATCGCGGACTGAATACCCAACCTTCATGCCGTAGCGAGGAAAAATCGGTGGAAAAAACGGCGCGCACCGGCAGGGTGAGATTCAGTTTATACCGATCCTGCCGGTTTTCCAGAAGCGTTATGTCCAAGGAAGGTCCGAGTTCAACCGTCGGGTCCAGATCGGGCATGCCGCGGCGGGCGTCGTTGTCCGAACTCTTGACGGGCACCTGACCGAAAAGGCTGATATCCAACAGAACGGTATCGGTTTTAAAGATACGTCCCGAGACGCGTTCCCGATCGACCCGCAAGATATCGCCGCGGTAGATGAAGTAGGGATAGGGCAGCAGATAAATCCGGTTTTTATCGGAACCCCGGTAATCGGGCATCTGAAGAAGACCCAATCCCGCGCCCAATTCCCAAAGAGGTTTTTCCGCCCCGGCGGCGATGTTGGGCAATGAGAAAATCGGGACCAGAAATGCGAGGCCCATCAATAAACCCCATCTCCATCGACGACCACTACGCATCTCAACCCTCCCCACAGAGGAGCTGATCGACCCGCTCCCGGTCTATCTTCCCGTTCGGCAGGATCGGGATGGCCTCGACGATCCGGATCCTCTTCGGCCGGCCGGCGGATTCGTCCATCGACCGGATGGCCGCTCTGAGATTGCGGGTAGGCAGATCGCTCACCACCAGGGCCGCGATCTCCACCTGTCGCGCCCGTTTCAAGGGAACTGCCGTGACGTATGCATCCGTCACGCCCGGAATCCGCCTGATCTTCTCCCGGATCTCCTCCAGGTCCACCCGCTTGCCGGCGACTTTGACGACGTTGTCCGCCCGCCCGCGCAGCATGAACCGGTTCTCCCCGACCTCGGCAGCGCGGTCCGCCGTCATGAAAAATCCGTCGGCATCGCGCGGCAGATCGGGGGAGACGAATGTCGATCGGATGCAAAGATGGTCGGAGAGGATCTTCCAGTCAATGCAGGCAAAAGGTTCCCAGGAGCCGTGATTTGCCCCGTAGGAACGGATCGCCATTCCTCCCGTCTCCGTCGAGCCGTAGATTTCGGTAATCGCCAACCCTGTCTGTTCCCGGAAGAAGGCGGCATCCTCGTCGTCGAGGGGAGCTGCCGAGGAGAGGGCCAGCCGGAGCGAAAATCGCCGGATTCCGCCGGCCCTCATGGCCCGGTAGTGGATCGGCACGCTGACCAGAACGGTGCCCTCTTCGTTCTGCAGGGCGCTCAGGATTTCCTGTGGAAACGTGCAGGTGCGGCCCAGCACGCGGGCTGAGGCGACGAAGGGGAGGAGGACCGAAAAGAGGAGGCCATAGATGTGCTGCGGTGGGACGGTGGGCACTATAAGATCGCTCCCCTCGATGCCGAGGGTCTTTGCGAGGTGGAGGGCCTCGCCGAACAGGTTTGCGGGGGTCTTGGGCCATATCCGGGGTTTCCCGGTGGAACCACCCGTGAAGAGTGAAAGAAAGGCCTTATCAGGGGGACGGACGATCTTCAGTAAATCACGAGTCGGACGGCACTCCTCCATCCCGATCACGGCAACCCCCTCGGGCGGCTCGACGGCGGTATCCGCCAGGATCAGCCGGAAAGGCCGCACGGCGCGCACCTCCTTGAGGACCTGCGGGTGAAATGCGTGGGGCAGGATGAAAGGCGGAGCGCCCGCCATCGATGCGAGCAGGGCGGCCAGGAGGTGCGATCTTTCCCCGGCGCAGAGGCAGACCGGTTCATCGGCAGGTACGCCCTGCTCGCTGAAGCGGTCCCTGATTCCCGCCGCCAGGGCTTCGATCTCCCCGACGGTGGGTCCGGACGGGGTGAAACGGCAGTCTCTCTTTTCCAGCAGGGCACTGATTGTTTGGAACATATTCTTTCCTCATCCGGACAAACCGGAGCCGACAGGGAACAGGGCACCCCGGTCTGACCGAAACCGATACGCTAAAAGCACTGTTTTGCGAGGGAAGGATACGAAGGACGGTCGTGCATGTCAACAAGTTTCTCCGCTAAAACCAATACTCCGGATACTTTCGATTTTTTGACAGGTTATTCACCAGCAGCGCGACCGCCAGGAGGATCAACGCACCCAGCCCGGCCGGCACAAACGGATACAGAAAGCCGAGGGCGTGCACCTTCGGCCCGCCGATAACGGCGATCAGCGCGGTTGCACCACCCGGGGGGTGCACCGTTTTTGTTACCATCATGGCGCCTATGGCAACGGAGACGGCCAGGGCTGCCGCCAGCCAGAGGGTGCCGCCAAACAGCTGATAGCATGAAACACCGACCAGCCCCGACACGATGTGACCGCCGACGAGATTCCTCGGCTGCGCAAAGGGGCTCTTGATGGCGCCGTAAACAAGGACTGCCGATGCGCCCAACGACCCGACGATAAGCGTCAGGTCTCTCGGCTCAAAATACCGTACCGAGATGTATTGACAGATACATATCGCGATCGCAGAGCCCAGCAATGCCCACAGTACCTCATCTAAACCCACGCCGGGCGGGCTTGTTGCCCCGCCCTTCATTTTTGAAAGATATTCACGGATTTTCATGTTGTCCCGATTGTCCTTACGATGTCCGCCCTCGAAATCACCCCGATCAGCTTTCCCTTCTCATCCACAACGGGGAGCCGTTTTATCCTCTTTTCGTCCAGCGTCAGGGCTACTTCCCGGATGTCCGCGTCAGGGCCGGTCGTTATCGCCGGGGAACTCATGACATCCCGGAGGCTCTTGGTTCTTTTATTTCCGGGGAGCGGTTCGCCGAGGATATGCCGGATGATATCCTTGAACGCATGCTCCTTCTCGCATGCCCGCCATGGACAGGACATCCGCTTCCGTAATGACGCCGATGACCCGGTCCTCGCCGTCCACGACCGGCAGACCGCTGATTCTGTTTTCGGAAAGGAGATTCGTCACTTCGTTGATGTCCGCATCAGCTCTGATCTTTATGACATTTTTCGTCATCACCTCGCGCACGGAAACCCGGCGGGCAATTCTCTGTTCGGCATACCGTAACGCAATTGTAAAAATCCGCTTCAGGTCATCATCCGTGATGTCCACATACGTCTTCATCTCCTTTCGGGCCGCCCTCAAGTCCTCATCGGAGATCTCACAATTTTTCGGCATTTCGTCCATCCATCTTTCCCTTGGATCCGATTTGTTCAAGCCTTGTGCATGGGAAGGATACGAAGAACCGCCCGGTATGTCAACGGGTTTCTGGCCCTGTATTTCTGACCCTGCATGCGGCATTGTGGGGGGGGGAAGGAGAGTTTGCCGCTCAGGCCGCATGTACTGATATAACGAGCAGGATCAGGGCGCGCCCTGAAAAGCGTTCATCGCCTCATCGCTGAGGAGATCCCCCCGGCCTGTGTACTTCGGAGAAAAATGAAACAGAACCAAGCGCTTTGCGCCCGCCTGCCTTGCCAGCATGCCCGCCTGTCTCGCCGTGAGATGGCATTTCCGCGTTGCGGCATCGGCGTCCGCGTGAAGAAACGTCGCCTCGATAAACATGAGATCCGCACCAGCGGCGATCTCGATGATCCGGCGGACATTTTCTTCGCTATAGAGGGCGTCGGTTACGTAGGATACGATCTGCCCCGGCGTGATCTTCACGGCCTCGTTTCGCAACACCCCGAGGGGCATGATTTTTTCCTCCCGCCGACCGTCGTCGCCGCGCCACCATACCCGGACGGGCAGATCGTCCGGTTCGCCCCTCGCAACGTGCGCCTTAAGCTCCAGCAGCCATGCCCCCGTGGGAAGCCCCATCTCCTTGAGCATATTTTTCTTGATGTTGATGCGCGTCTTTTCCTCAAATCGAAACGCCAGGCAGGGGGTGCCGTGATCGAGGAGTACCGACCTGACGGAAAAGAAATCCCCGTGAACGAGCGTGCCGTCGTAATCCGCCCGTTCCTCGCCCTCCGGCAGGAAGGCATTCCTGC
This sequence comes from uncultured delta proteobacterium, assembly GCA_963817385.1. Lineage (GTDB taxonomy): Bacteria > Desulfobacterota > Syntrophia > Syntrophales > UBA5619 > JAKAFS01. The sequence goes on along the minus strand of CAWFOM010000006.1, from coordinate 266,171 downwards.
ATCGATACCGCCTGCTGATAGTCTGTTCCGGATGCACCTCCGTCACGAGCAACTCGAAGTTGTTGGTGTAGTTGGCGACCAGATTCCACGTATAGGAACGGAGCTTGTTCTCCACGTTCTGCAGGAAGTTGGGAGGACCGTACAGATGGATGCGCCGGTCCCTCCCCAGGGAGATCCTCAGGAGATGATCAAAGCCGATGAAATGGTCCATGTGCGTGTGAGAAACGAAGATGTGATCGATCTTTAAGAGCTTGCGCGGCGGCAGGAGGCGGATATCGCCGAGGTCGAACAGAAAGGCCTCCCGCCGGTACCGGAAATCCACGTACGCGCCGGGATCACCGAAGGGATCATTGACGAGTGTTGCGCTGTGAATCATTTTCCCCTGTCCGCCTGTATCGATGCCGTGCAGGAAAACCTCGAAACGTTGCCCGTCGCCACCGCGACGGGCAATAACGCGCTTTATACCATAAAGAGCCGTGCGTAACCACTCGTAACCCAAAATGCATAAGGTTAATCGAGGAGGATGCCTGCATACGCATTCCCGGGGCTCACGGTTATTTTCCTTGACACCAGGCTCGCTTTTTCTTACCGTTCCCCCAAAAAGCGAGTACCTAACGATAGCACATGAAGATTCTTTCTCCGTCCACGATCCATCTGTTCCAGAAGAAAGTCTACGATCACTATCGCACCCATGGCCGCGATCTTCCCTGGCGCAGGACAAAAAATCCCTACCGCATCCTGGTCTCCGAGATCATGCTCCAGCAGACCCAGGTCGAGCGGGTGATCGAAAAATACCCGGAGTTTCTTGCCGCATTTCCGGATTTTCCGTCCCTTGCCGGGGCGCCGCTCCCGGAGCTGCTCCGCCTCTGGCAGGGTATGGGGTATAACCGCCGCGCTCTCCTGCTCCGCCGGCTTGCCCAGGAGGTCGTCAGCGTGCATCGGGGGAAATTACCCTCCGATCAGGAGACCCTGATCGGACTCCCCGGCATTGGCCCCTATACGGCGGGCGCCGTCATGGCGTTTGCTTTCAACAAACCTGTGGTGTTCCTGGACACGAATATCCGGCGTGCCTACATTGATGAGTTCTTCGCAGAGCGGGAAAAGATCCGCGACGGGGAGATCGCACCGCTTCTTCGGCAGACCCTGGACGCGGAGAACCCCCGGCGATGGTACAATGCCCTCATGGACTACGGCGCCATGCTGAAGCGGACGCAGGGGAATTCCAACCGGCGAAGCGCTCACTATACCCGCCAGAGTCCTTTTGAAGATTCGAACCGTCAGGTGCGGGGAATGATCCTGAAGCTGCTCGTCACGGAGTCGTCCCTCACCGCGGCGCGCATCGTGAAAGAGACCGGTGTGAATGCGGCGAGGGTGAAGACGAATCTGGCTGATCTGGAAAAAGAGGCGTTTATCGAAAGGAAGGGGCGTCGGTATCGGATACCGTCATGAACCTCGTCCCGGCTGACCGGCGTCCAACGCTGACCGCCTCCACGGCATATTTCAACACCCTGTTAGGGTTTGCGTCCCGTCACGACGATGATGTCGAACGAAGATGACCACGTCCGCGGCCTGGCTGTGGCGCCGCCGCCCAGCCTTTTTGCCATGGTCTCAGCGGCCGTGCGGTGATCGGTTCCGTAATAAACCGTAATCACATCAAAATCTGACCGCGGGGCCCGGTCGATTAGTTTGACCCGGTAACCCATCTTGCCCAGTTGTTTCGACAGCCCCCTGGCGGAAGCAATGTTCCCGTCGCCGGCAAGGACCTTGATAGTAGCGGTTTTGGATTCCCGCTCCTTGGTCTCCGCCGGCTCTTTTTGCGCGTCTTTTTTCTGGCCCCTGATATTTTTCCCCTGTTTCAGCGGCTCCTTCTTCGCTTGCGCCGGCTCCGTTTCTTTCAGAGCGGTTCCTTTTTGTCTGTCTTCCTCGAACTGCTTCATCTGAGCGCTCAGGTCCTCCACGGATCTGGGCTTCGGCGTCCTCACTTCCGGCGGCTCCTTTCCTTCATCCTTTTTCGCCGGCACCGGTTCGGTCTCTTGCGGGGGGAAAATCTTTTGCTCTGCCTCCCGCGGCGGCTTCATCTGCGGGTCCCTGTCGCTTTTCGATTTAGGCTCCTGCGTCTTGGGAGGTGGCGACTTTTTTTGTGCGTCTTTCTTTGGGACCGCGGTCTTTTTCCCCTGCTTCGCCGTCAGCTTCTCCGGTTGCGCCAGATTAGCCTCCTTCAGAGGGTGTTCCCTTTGCCTGGCATCCTGGAGCTGCTTTACCTTCGCGGTCAAATCATCAAGGGCGCCGGTCAGTTCAGTTGCCTGTTTGCTTGTCCGGTCAATTTCAGTTTGCTGATCGGCCAGCTCCTTGTTCAACCGGTCAAGCTCCGCCTGCTGATCGGCAAGTTGCTTCTGATAGGTGGCTTTCTCCTTCTCCAGCGCTATGGTTTGATTCCAGAGGTCGTCTTTTGATGCGGCAGCTTTTCTCCGCTCTTCGGGTGAACCGGCATCGGAAACGAGCCCGGCCGCACAGCCGGTCAGCGCCAAAAGAAGCAGGAGACCGGGGATATGGATCATCCTTCTCATGAACATGATGCACCTCCGAACAGGTTGCTGCAAACGCTTTCCCGGATGATTCGCGCTACTCCGAACAGATCGTAACCTCTCAAGCCGGCTTCAATATCAGCGGCAATCACTCCATTGGGGGGGGCGCCGCTGCCCAGCCGGGAGAGGCCGAACGGTATGATATGCCCATCCGTGAGGAAAAGATACGAAGAACTCTCCGGTATGTCAATAATTTTCTCTTACCGATGTGTTCGTTTACAGCGGCCCGGTCTTCTGCCGGTGGATGATCAGGGCGTTCTCGACGAGACGGCTGATGATCATTGAGGGGAGCATCCCCGCGCAGGCCGCCTGCTCGAAGAAGAACGAGGAGGGCGCCATGCCGGAGGCGGAGTTGGGATCCGTGATGAGGACGCGGCCGTCCGTGAGGTAAAAGCCGTCGATTCTTCCGTAGGAGCGGAAGCCCAGCGCCTTAAAGGCGCGCAGAGCCTCCCGCTTGATCGCCTCCACGGCATCCGGCGCAATGTTCTTGGGGGGGGTGAATTTCCGGCAGCGGCCGGGCATGTACTTGTCGTCGTAGGTGAAATACTCGCTCTGCGGGTTGATCTCCGTGAGCTCCAGGGCGTGCGGTTCCCCGTCCTCTTCCAGGATGATGGAGGAGAATTCCGTCCCCTCGATAAACTCCTCGACGAGGACCGCCTTATCCCATTTCAGTGCCTCTTCAATGCCGTGGATGAGGGATTCCTCGTCCCGGACGAGGGTGACGCCGATGCTCGACCCCTCGCGCGGGGGTTTGGTGAAGAAGGGGGCCTTGAAACGGCTGAAGAGCGCCTTGATCACCCCCTCGCGGTCGGTCTGCCACGCCTCCTCCCGGACGAGGGTGCTTTGGGGGACGCCGATTCCCTCCGCCCGGAGGATCCGCTGCTGGATATACTTGTCCATGCCGAGGGCGGAAGCGAGGACGCCGGGGCCCGTGTAGGGGAGACCGAGCAGTTCGAGAAGACCCTGGACGCAGCCGTCCTCTCCGAATTTCCCGTGCAGCGAGATGAAGGCGAAGTCGATCTCGTCCTTCAGCCCCTCGTAGGAGATCCGACGCGCTTCGCTTGCGAGCCGTTCGGTGATGTCCTTGGTGGTATTCTGGGATATCAACTGCCACGGGATCACCCAGAGAGCCCCCCGGCCGTCCATGAAGATGGCCTTGGGATCGTATGCCTCCCGGTCGAGATTGTCGAAGACGTTTCTGCCGCTGTTCAGGGAGACCTCCCGCTCCGAGGAGATCCCCCCCAGGAGCACTCCCACACGCAATTTTTCCATCCTGATCATACCTTTTCTCTAAATTACTCTACCAGATCCCAAATGAACGTCACACCGCTCGTGGGGAAGATCCATGCATCGTTCCCGAGGCGGAGGGTGACCGATTTCCCCTTTTCCCGGGTCACCTCCGGATAGGGGTGTTTCCCGGCGAAGAAACCGACGTCCCGGACGTTTTTGATATTCGTCCCTCCGTAATTGAAGGAGATCTCCATCCCCCGGGTTGGATAGACCAGGTAGGCGGAGAAGAGCCGGTTGGCTTTGAGTTTTTTGGTTTCGATCTCGATTTCCACCCGGACCTGACGGTTGAGCTTCTTTTTGAGCTCGTCCGATCCGCACCAGACCTCATAGCCCCGTGCGGTGCTCTCCGTCCGGATGATCGGCACCGCCTCGCCATCGATCCGGACGCCGTTCACCCGGAAATCCCTCTCGGCCGTGAGGTTTTCCCCGCCGTTCAGGAGCCAGCGGTATTCGCACCGCTTGTCTTCGAAGAACGCCGCCAGTTGCTCGTTGTCCTGTGCGCAGCCGATCACGAAGTGGGCGTGCCGGATGGCCTTCGTGTACTCCACATGGGTCGTGACCTTGAAGTAATCCCGCCGCAGCTCCTCCGGAACCTCCTCCTCCGGCGTGAACTCCGTCACGTGGATGGCGTAGCGGAAATCGTCCCTGAGTTCGAGCTGGCGGTCCTCCTTGCCGAAGAGGGTCTCGAACATCTCGTAGTAGATCGCGTCGCCGAGCTCCTCGTTGCGCGCCCGCGTCTGGAAGCAGTGGCGGATGATCGTGTCGATCCGGGAGATCGATTTCTCCTCATCGGGGATGAAGATCCGCCGGAGGCTCGGTTCCACCCGGTCGGCCCGCCCCTGGTGGAGGAAGACCCGCGGCGCCCGCTTCCCGAGGGCGCAGAGGATCTCGTAGCTGATCGTATGCACCTTCCGGGCGATCTCGTCGGCGGTGATCCGCTCGCCCCCCTGTTCCCCCATGAGGACCACCTCCTCGCCGACCTGGCACTCCGGGATCTGGCTGATGTCGAGCGTGCACATGTCCATCGAGATGCGGCCGGCGATGGGAACGCGCCTCCCCCGGATCAGGGCCTCCCCCTGGTTCCCGAGGAGCCAGCCGAAGCCGTCGCCGTAGCCGACCGGGATGGTGGCGATCCGGGTGGGCCGCCGGGTGATGAAGGTCCGGCCGTAGCCGATGCTGTACCCTTCGGGGAACTCCTTGACGAGGACCACCCGCGTCTTGAAGCTCATCACGGGGGCGAGGGAGGCCTTCGCCCGGGTTTCCGGCGAGGGGTAGATCCCGTAGGAGATGATCCCCGGCCGCACCATGTCGAGGTGAAACTGCGGGTAGTTCAGGATGGCGCCGCTGTTGGAGATGTGGCGGATCGGTATCGTGATGTTGTGCGCCGCCAGTTTCTCCAGGATCTCCGCGAAGGAGCGCCACTGCAGGTCATTGTAGTAGGAGAGGATCTCGCTTTCGGCAAAATGGGTGAAGATCCCCTCAATGGCAGAGATTGGGGAAGGCGGCGATCTCCCGGATGACCGGGACGGCCTCCTCCCGGGTAGTGCCGCCCCGGCCCATCCCCGTGTCCACCTCGACATGGATGGGCGTGCGGATGCCGGCCTTGCGGGCCCGCTTCTGAAATTCCCGGGCAAAGCCGAGATCGGATACCGAGGGGATCAGGTTATATTTGATGATCTGGTCGATCTCGGAATCGGTGGCAGGGGAGAGGATGATGACGGGAGCGGTGATCCCGCTCACCCGGAGTTGCACCCCTTCGTCGGCGTTCGCCACGCCGAGGCAGGAGGCGCCGTTTACGAGGGCGACGTTGGAGATCTCAATCGCCCCGTGGCCGTAGGCGTCCGCCTTGACCACCTGCATGATCTGCGCAGTGGGACCGACCAGCCGCTTCATTTCCGCCCAGTTCGCGGCGAAGTTGCCGAGATCGACCTCGACCCAGCTTCGGTATCTGAGATTTTCCTTCAGAGACATTGCAGTTATTTCCGTCGAGCCTCTCGGACGGGAGAGCCAATTATTCCCTGGTCATGGTGAAAACACCGTCCCACACTTCCCCCCAGACAAATTTCAGGGATAATATCAGAGAAGCCCTGAAAGTCAAGGCGATCTCCGTATCCAACAGAAACGAACGCATGAAAGCGTGCGCATGAAAACCTTGACAAGGGGTATTGCTTGCGATAGATAGGCAAATCTTGAAAAGAGGTACATGCACCACAGGATGTAAGGCCGATGTAGCTCAGACGGTAGAGCAGCTGATTCGTAATCAGCAGGTCAGCAGTTCGATCCTGCTCATCGGCTCCAGTAAAATAAGGGGTTACGAGTGAAATCGTGACCCCTTTATTATGAAAAAAGGGACACACTGTGTCCCACTGTTCTTTCTGGTCTTTAATTAAACATAATAATATAGAGCATTTACGACTATTTTTTTATCATTCGTCTTAATCAGCAATTAATCAGTTGGTCAGTCTGGAACAAATTTCCCACTTGCCTTAATTAAAAAAACGATGAATTTAAAAAAATACTGGGAAATGTTTTTCAGGGCCTCATCGATCTTATCCGATAACACCTACAATCAAACGAAGGCAAAGAGGTTAAAGTTTATTGATTATCGTTGGAAATGCGAATGATCTTTTCGTTCCGCAAATTCTCAAACTCTTTGACCCATATGATCACTTTCAATGAGAAGGAGCTTCAAATCCTGTTATTCCATTCCTTGAAGGCCTTGATGACCGCTGTCCTCCATCTCCTCCACCCCCGCCATCTTTATTCCACCATGGCGAACATCCTCCAATAGATGCAAGCATCATCACCAAAACCATTGCCAGCATAATGATTCTCTTCATCGCCTCCTCCTCTTTTTATCTTTTTTGAAAAACTTTCATAGCCCTTCGTTAAGCTATAACAGCAAATGACTTGCCAATAGTTGGAAAAAATCAGAAGTTTTGATTCATCCTATAATAACAGGCGATTAGATTAATAGCACAGAACAGCAGAGAAGTGAGAAACGATCTGTTTGCCTCAATATTTGGTGAAACCTCAATATATTGAGGGATACGTTAAGGAGAGTCAGACAACTTATTAACCTACTTTATTGTCTCCGGAATATCCCGAGCTTATTGAATATCGTTTGAAATAAAGTATGCCTGTAAAAATCATCAGATGCTTTGTTACAGGAAATACTAAATAAAAAACCCGAGGATCAATTTTTTAAAGGAGAATCATGAGAACGGACAAAACATAGATTAGGACGGGACTTATGAATCTGGGACACGGGAAAGACCTTAAAATACTCTGTTGGGACACAGTCAAAAAATAAAATACAGCAGTAATGCGGGGTAGAACATGAGTATATCTTTTTCGTAATCAGCAGGTCAGCAGTTCGATCCTGCTCATCGGCTCCAGAAAAAACGAGGGGTTACAGAGCTTATTCTGTGGCCCCTTTTTCTTTTGCTGCAACTATGCTGCAGTCTGAGAACTGATGCTATTTTCCTCTTGACTTTACATTCGCATAAGAATATTTTTCGATTGTAGCTTCTCTTATCATCTCGGTAAACCCATCAACCTTCCCCTTAACCTCCCGGAGTCCACCGTGAAACGGAATTATCGGAAGGTGCCAATATGAAGCCTCCAGCAGGACATGACGTCCTTTTGGAGGTTTGTTCATTATTTCCCAATAAATCCAAGTTTGAGTTCCAACTGATCTCCATCTGACCTTAAGAGCATCTTTCAAGATAGCCAGATCTCAATCTCCTTCTTGCCCGGTCACCGTTAACCCCAAACCTAAAACACTAACCTCCAGGAGGTCACCGTGAGAAGGAGTTACCGGAAGGTGCCAATATGAAGGCCTCCACGGAGTTGTTATACCTCTTTGGGGGCTGTTATTTGTAACCCTACTGAAAAAGCTAACCTGTCTAAATCTTGTGACAAAAGAGAGGAGATCATCTGCATACCATCAATTGTTCAAAAAGGAGGATCAACATGAATCAGAATGAAACAAGCGAAAAGAAAAAAAGGGAAGTCGTCCGGGGGTTGCCGGTTCGTCCCATGATCGGGGATCCGGCGAAGGCGGAGCGGCCTTCGGGCATGGTGGTTATTAGACTCGCCGCCGAAGCGAGTCCTGTCGGGCGGGACAAGGTGGCGGATACGCTCGTTGCCCATGCGAAGATATATGCCTTGAAGGGCCTGTCCCAGGTCCTTGAGAACGCCCGCTCGCCTGAATCCCACCGGCTGGTACGCTCGGTTCCGGCTGAGAAAATCCTGGATTTGGAGCGCGAGGTGGCTCACACCAAATATCCACCGCTGCATAGTCTTACCCAGTACTGGCGCCTCGACCTACGTGAACGCCCGCGGGAAGAAATCACCCGGCTGATCGAGATGCTGTCGTCGTTGCCGGAGGTCGACTCGGCCTGGGAGGAGCCGCTCTCCACGCTACCCGTCGTGACTCCGGGGGATGACGCGTACAATGCTGGTCAGGACTACCAGGACGCCGCTCCCGTGGGCATCGACGCGCGTTGGATGTGGACGCAGCCGAATGGAGAAGGGGCCGGCATCGGCATCGTCGATGTGGAAGGTGGCTGGCGGGTGACCCACGAGGACCTCGCCGGCAAGACGCCGACACTCATCCATGGTGTCCAATACGCAAGCTGGGAGGATCACGGCACCGCGGTCTTAGGCGAGATCTTGGCCAGTGACAACACGGTAGGGGTGGTTGGCTCGGCCCCTGCGATTAACTCCATACGGATGAGTTCGATCTATGACGCGGGCGGTGTACAGCACGTGACCGACGCGCTGGTCGCCGCGGTGGCAGCCATGTCGGTCGGCCAGATTCTCTTGATCGAATTGCAGACCTCATTCCTGCCCGTCGAGACGCTCGACGACCGTCTCGACGTCATCCGGCTGGCGACGGCGCGGGGGATCATCGTGGTGGAGGCCGGCGGGAACGGGGACACGGACCTCGATGCTTGGAGCACCCCTGGAGGACTCCGGCGGCTTAATCGAACGTCGGCCGACTTCGTGGACTCAGGCGCGATCATGGTGGGGGCTTCGGTCTCGACCGTACCACACAACCGTTGGTGGGCTTCCAACTTCGGAAGCCGCATTGACTGCTTCGCCTGGGGAGAGAACGTCACCTCCACCGGTTACGGCGATCTCGACAACGGCGGTGGCAACGCCGACAGGTGGTACACCGACACGTTCCAAGGCACGAGCAGCGCCTCGCCGATTATCGTGAGTGCAGCGGCGCTGGTACAATCTAACTACCAGTCGGCAACCGGCACGCAACTCTCTCCGGGGCAGATGCGGGCGTTACTCTCGAATCCCGCCACCGGCACACCGCAGGGAGCCGGGGTCGCGGGTGCTATTGCCGTGATGCCCGACTTAGCCGCGATCGTGCCCACACTGGGGCTTCTGCCTGACATCTACCTTCGCGACGCCGTTGGAGACAGTGGAGCCGTTCCGTGGATGGGCTCCATTTCCACCAGTCCAGATGTCATTGTCCGCCCCTCACCTGTAGCCGATCCTCAACTGACCTATGGTGAGGGAAGCGGAACGGAAAACTCGGAAACTCTCGGGTACGAGGTAGAGTCCGGCCAGGAGAACTCAATTTACGTGAGGGTGCGCAATCGGGGAGGCGCGCCGGCTACCAATGTCGCCGCTACGGTCTACTGGAGCGAAGTTGCCACGTTGGTCACCCCCTCGACATGGCACCTCATCGGCAGCGTGACTCTCCCCCTGGTTCCCGTCGGCAACGTGCTGACGGTTTCCCCCAGACTGGCTTGGCCCAAAGCAGGGATTCCCGGCATAGCCCACTACTGCTTCGTCGCTACGCTGCAGCACCTCAATGACCCGGCGCCCCCAACTCCGGGTCCTCTCGACTGGGCCTCATTCCAGGACATGATCCGCGCTCACAACAACGTTACGTGGCGCAACTTCAACGTCGTGAACAACCTTCCAGACACGCCGGACGCTACCCCCTCCTTTTCCTTCAAACTGGCCGGAGCAGATGACCGCGCACGGCTCTTCGCGTTTGAGGTCGAGCGAAGACTGCCCGAGGACGCGGTGCTGGAACTGGAAGGGCCGTTGGGGTTGCTCATACGCCTCAAGGGTGAAAACCCATGGAAACTTGTCCAAGACAAGAAGCGCGATAAGGCACGATTGACGCTTCCAGCCCGTCCTCGAATCATGTTGGAAGAGGTCAAAATCCCACGAATGGGGCGCCTGCCTTGCGTGTTCAAGATTCGCCCACACAAAGGCAAGATCGTATACGGTCATGGCGTTGCGATTCGGCAGATATACATGGGCGACGAGGTCGGACGGATTAACTGGCAGTTCGCTCCCGAGGCATGCCTGTGCGCTGAAATGAAGAAGAAGGAGAAGAAGTAGACAGCAACTAGGTGCATTGTTCTTGCGGAGCTGTCAGGTAGGGTGAGCAAGAACGAGGTGCGGCCACCGATTGAATAGCCGGTATGAAATCGGGCGTTGGAAACACTGGGCTACGCCCAACGTTTCCAACGCCGCTTATGTGAAACGTTAGAAACTTTCAAACGGTAATTGTTAGATTTTATCGTACCCCGTCCACCAACATTTGTAATAAGGTTGCTTGCTATAGGCCTTTGATCTCATCCTCGATCATCAAAGTGCCGCGTCAGCCGGATGAATCTTATTTATCCTCTTCCGCGCAGCCCGGCTTCAACAGGAAGGGATCGAAGTGGTACCACTCGTAGGGATGGGCGCGGACCGTCTCAACAAGGAGATCGGCATAGGCCTGGGCGGCAGCCTCGACGGCCTTGCGCCGCTCGCCGCGGGAAGCCGCAGCGACAGTGATGGGCGGACTCGTGACGAGATGATACCTCCCCCTGCCCGTGCGGTACCCGAAAAAAATCAGGAGCGGCGCCCCGGACATCATCGCCAGGATGTAGGGGATCTCCGGGACCCGGGCCCGGCAGCCGGCAAACCGGACGGTGACGGCCTTCTGCTCCCGGCCCCACAGCCGGTCCCCCGTCAGGGAGACCAATCCCCCCTCCCGGAGAAACTTCAGCCCCTCCAGGATGTCCATGGCCGATCCCCCGTCCTCCGGAACCGAGACGATACGGATGCCGCTTTTTTCTATGCTCTTCTTCTGCCGCCGCTCGATCTGTTCCCGGTGTTTCGCCCCCAGGTAGAGCATCAGCTTCATGCTCTGATCGCTCTGACCGTAACGCCTGAGGAGGTGGGCGGCGATCTCCCAGCTCCCCACATGGGACATGAGGATGACCCCCCCGCGGCCGCTTCGGGTCGCCGCGACGATGTGCTCCCATCCCTCATACGTCGTTTCGAGCTCAGCACCTTCCAGCAGGAGGAATCGGTCGAGGAAGACATGGACGAAATGGTGATACTGCTGCCAGGCGCACCACAGGGCGTGCCGGCGCGGGCGCTCCGGAAAGAGGCGGCGGTAGAAGCGGACGCTCACAGCAACGCGGCGGGGAAAGAAGAGAAAATACCCCAGCGCCACGTGCCAGGCGATCAGGAGAAAGATCCAGCTCCCGAATCTCCTCGCCAGAAACATGAGGCAGCGGTAGAAGAAATCCTTCATGGCGATGTCTCTCCGGGTGCGCGCCGGTCTGCGATAAACCAGATCTCCTCGCTCAGCGGCGCCGCCTGCTCCATCGTTACAATCTCAAAGCCCGCGGCGCGGATCATCGTTTCCAGGTGCTCGCGGCTTCGGTAACAGGGCGAGAGACGATGCCGTTTCAGGCGGCGCTCTTCGATCCATCGCATCCAGGGGCGCCCACCGCCCGCCGGGATCGTCGTCCGGATGACGAGCCGGCCTCCGGGGATGAGCTTCTCGTTGAGGATGGCCAGGGTTTCCCGAAGCTCACCGTCGTCGAGCATGTGGATGACGTCGAGGATGAGCGCCGTATCGGCGCCGTCGGGAAGTCCTCCGATTCCGGGCGCCCGGCCCGTCCGGGCCTCCCCCCGCGGTCCGAGAGCGCGCCCGGCCACCCGGATGCGCTCCCCGTCGGGATCGATGCAGGAGACCGTGGCCGAGGGAAAGAGTTCCAGGAGCCAGACCGAGGGGACGCCGTAGCCGCACCCGATGTCGAGGATGCGCCTCGGGTCCTTCATAAAGGCGGCCAGGCGGGGGAACATCGGGTCCAGCCGGAGCTTCCAGCGGGCGAAGAGGCGGGGCGTGGTTTCGATGGTGCTATACCGCAGGAGCGTCCGTTCGGTGTGGCGCCGCGATCCGGCTTCGAGCGTTTCCGGGGGGAGCTCGACGGGAACCAGCACCCGCTTCACGAGCGGGGGAACGATCAGAAAGGCCCCGACGAGCGAATAGGCGATCCCCAGGAGCGACGTCAGGCCGATGCTCTTGAGGACCGCGTGTTTCGCCAGGGCCAAGACGCCGAAGCCGATCAGCGTCGTCGCCCCCGCCAGGAACATTGCCTGGCGGATCAGACTCATCGAAGGATGGCGTTCGTCGAGATACCGCTGGTAGGAGCAAGTGTAGTATATCCCGTAGTCGATCCCCATCCCCATGATAACGATCCAGAGCATGATCCCCGGGATGTCGACCGGGCGGCCCAGGAGCTTCAGGGTCCCCAGGGTGCCCACGAGGGCGAAGGCCACCGGCGCCAGGACGACAAGGGAGAGCCGCCATTCGAGAAAAAAGAGGAAGACAACGAGAACGATCCCGAAGGCCGTGACAACGGCGATCTCGGTAAAGAGTGAAACGAGGATCTCCCCCAGGCGGCGGTTGAAGAGCCCCGCATCAAAGAGGTTCGCCAGATCGGTTTTGGAATAGCGGGCAAAGAAGGCGTTCGCATCATAGGCCGGCCCCGGCGTCACCATGGACACCTGAACCATCGAGGATTTCTCCGCCGCTATCCCAAGGAAGCCCATGAGGTTCTCCGGGACGGGGGCGGCAGCCGGCGGCGGCCCGGTCAGCAGGGCAGCGAAGGGGGCAAAGGCGTTCGGGGCGAACCCCAGCTCCCGTCCCGCCCGCAAGAACTCCCGCCGGAGGTCCGCGATCCGCGCAGCCGTCCAGAAGGCCTGCCAGTCCGCCGCGCGGCGGCGCGCAAGTTCCTCCCCGGGGAAAAGATCGGAGAGGAGGAAGGCTGCATTGATCGTCCCCCGTTTGACATCCTCCCGGAACATCCCGGCCAGGCGGTCGCTTTTTGCTTGGAGCTCGACACTATTCTTTCCCTCGGTCATCACGTAGACCCGGCTCGTCAGGTCCCCCCAGACCTGCTGGAGGGTCCGATCCGCAGAAATCGTCTCGTCACTCAGGGAGTTCATGGCGTTGATGTCGACGAGAAAGACGGGGCGGGCGAAGAAGAGCATGGTCGTAAAGAAGAGCGCGGCCGCGGCGAGTTTTGCTTTCCCTCCCGACAGGGCGATCCCGTCGAGGATCCGTCCGAGCCATGGGCTCCGGGGCTTCAGGGCCGGCGGCATGACGGGAAAGATCATGGGGAAGACCCAATGAACAAAGGCGTACGTGAAGGCCACTCCCAGGGCGGAGAAGAGGCCGATCTCGGCCAGGACGCTGAATTTGCTCAGCAAGAGCAGGAGAAACGCGCCGATCGTCGTCAGGGCGGCCAGGATCTCCCCCGACTGGACCTCGCGGGCCGCCTGCCTCCCCGAGACCTGGCAGGGGCGGTCGAGGAAGAGCAGATAGGTGATCCCCAGATCCACCGTGAAGGCCATGATCGCCCCGCCGAAACTGACCGCCAGGATCGAGAGGGAGGGGAAGAAAAACGAACAGACCAGAAGCGCGAAGACGGCCCCGACCGTCGACGGGAGGAGCGCCAGAAGCCCGATGAGGGGCCGGGGAAAAGTGATGACGAGCAGAAAGGCGATTCCCAGCGTCGTCAGGAGGATCGCCCCCCGCATGTCCCGCCGCGCGGCGTTCTCGTTGTCCAGGGCGGCGCGGTAGGCCCCGGCCGGAGTCAGGGTGAACCGGGCGCTTCCGGTTTGATGCCGCGCGTTAAGCCGCTCCGCAAGCGTATCGATGAGCGGGGGAATCGCCCGGGAAGAGGCGGCATCGGTCGCGGCGCCTTTGAGCTCCGCGATGATGAGCAGATGGGCGCCGTCGCGGGAGAAAATCTTCCCCCGGTAGAGCTGGGCGTCTCTGCTCGGAAGGAGCTGGGCCATCCGAGCCAGGACCAGGTTTCTGAGGCCGAGGGGGTCGCGGGCGATAAGGTCGGCCTGGCCGATCCCTTCGAGCCCCTGGAGCGCCTTGAGGTCCTCCGAAAGGATCCGACGCAGTTCGGATGGCGCGAGGAGCGGCGCGATCTGGGCCTCCAACTGCGGTCCGTCGAAGAGCAAAGGAAGATGGCCCGCCACATGGGCGACGAGTTCGGGGAAGAAGGTCTCCATCTGTCCTGCTCCGACCTCACGGAAGAGGCCGCTCTCCCGAAGTCCGGCCTCGATCAGGTCGCCCGCGACGACCAGGACGTCCCGGTCCCCACCGTTTATTGCGCAATCGACGATCAGCCGGTTCTGGGCGGGGAGATGACGGACGACACGGTAGGCGTCGGCCAGGACGGGATCGTGGCGGGGCATCGAGGCGAGGATGTCCGTTTCGATCCGGATGCCGGCGGATTCGTAGAACAGGACGGCCCCCAGGACCGCCGCAATGGCGGCGATCAGGGACCAGCGGAAACGGTAACGTTGGAAAAACACTCTCTCCCCCCTATTTCCCTCGCCCCATGATCCGCAGGAAAATCAGCCGGGTGAAGGTCGCCGAGTTCCGGCAGAAATCGACGAAGGGGCGGAAATGCGATACCCGCCTCATCCCGGGCCTGTAGGAGACGCCGACCGGCGCCTCGACGACGGGAATCCCGGCCCACCGGGCCCGGACGAGGATCTCCACTTCGAACTGGAAGCGGCGCGCCCGGACCCCGAGCCCCGCTGCCTCCGGTAGGGGGTAGATCCGCATCCCGCTCTGCGTATCGGTCAGCAAAGGCCCGCCGGCGCATCGGACCCAGAAATTGGAGAACTTCCTCCCGAAGCGGCTCGTCCAGGGAACGTCCGCCCCGACCATCCCCTCCCGCCGGCCGATGATAAGGGGACGAACCCCGGCGGGGATCGCCCGGATCAGGCCGGGAACGTCTCCGGGGTCGTGCTGCCCGTCGGCGTCCAGCGTGATGGCCCAGTCGGCCTTTCCCGCAAGGGCTGCAAAGCCGGTGAGGAGGGCCGCCCCCTTGCCGCGGTTTTGTTCATGCCGGATCACCGTGATCCCTCTGATCCCTTCGAGATTTGCGGCCGTCGCATCGGTCGAGCCGTCATCGACGACCCAGATCGGAAGCCCCAGCCCCCGGGCCCGTTCGATCACCGGGACGACGCCTTCGGCATGATTGTACACCGGGATGAGGATCGCAAAGCGGCCGGTCATGGCGCTGTTCATAAGGTCCTCAGAGTCCTGCGCGACGGGGAATCGGATCCCGAAAATAGGTATCTGCCCTTCTTTTTCAAAATCACCGGCGCATGACGTGGCAGGGGGAAAACCTGATCCCGGAAACGCGATTTGGAAATTTTTCCGGGGTACCCTGCCCCACGAGCGGAGCGCCCGCAAAGGCAACTGTCTGAGCGCTTTAGCGCGAGTTTTGCCTTGCAGCGCAGCGAGGAGGTGCAGGGTCGGAAAAAGATCCTGAGCGCGGAGGGATCTGTTTTCCAACATTGCCTTCTTGAGGTATCAATTTGACATGCTCTTTCATGGCCCGACAACTCCCTTTTACTCTCCGGCCGGCAGAAAAGCCACCGCCCACGTCCCCGGTCCCATGTGCGCCCCTGAGGTCAGGGACATGGGATGGAGGAGGATCTCCGCCTTCGGATACCGCCGCGCGATCTCGGGCCGCACCGTTTCGATGACCCAGGGGGCGTTGTCGGTGTACTCGAGCATGATGAGGGCCCTCCCCTCCCCTTTCAACGCCTCTTCCAGCTTTTCCAGGGCGAACCGCAGCTGCCCGGCCCGATCCCGGACGACTCCCACTTTCCTGGCCCCGTCCGCCTGGGGAGAAATGATCGGTTTCATATGGAGCATGTCGCCGAAGAAGGCGCCGCTCTTGGAGAGGCGCCCGCCGGCCGCCAGGTACTGGAGCTTATCGAGGAAGACATACTCGTCGCACTGCTCCACGCCGGCTCGGGCGAAACCGATCACCGCCTCGGCGTCCCGCGCGTCGCGGGCGAAACGGGCGACGGCAACGGCCAGAAGCCCCAAACGCCCCGAGGCCGCCCCGGTATCGAGGACGGTAAAGCGATCCTCCGGATCGTGATCCCTTTTCCAGTCGGTCGCTGCAGCAAAGTTCCCGGTGAAGACGGAACCGACGGAGAGGTAGAGGACCCGGGGATGGCGGTTCAGGACGCTCCGATAGCACTCATGGCGCTCGAAGAGCGAGGCCTGGGAGGTGGAAACCTTGACGCCTTGGCGCATCGCCGTGTAGAGCTCCTCCGGGGCGAGATGGGTCTCGGGAAGCGATCGCTCCCCGATGGAGATATAGCTCGAAAGGAGAGTGATCCCCAATTCCGCCGCGTGTTCGCGGTTCACGGAGCCCGCGGCGTCCGTCATGATGTGCAGCGCCCGGTCGACTGGCCGCTTGCGGAAGGCATGGACCTGGGCGTCCAGGTCATCGGCGGACCACCGGAGAACCTCCCCCAGGGCCGCGAGATCGCTCCTGACCTTCTCCCCGTCCGTCGCATGGAGGTGGACCTTGAGAAACCCCCCGTCCCGAAGGACAACGACGCTATCCCCGACGGCGGCGAGCCGCCGTGCCGTATCCGCGTCATCCCCGCCGATCTCCAGCACCGTGTCGATGCAGTACCCCGTTTCGCCTTCCTCCCGGAAGGCCGGGGAGATCTTGAGATGATCCTGAAAGATCTCGGTGATCGGCCGAAGCGCGTCGCCCGTTCCCACGAGCGATGCGAAAAACCCGTCCAGAAAGATGAAGGCCCCGAGGGCCCCGGCATCGACGACGCCGGCGGTCTTGAGTCGGGGGAGAAGCTCCGGGGTGGAGCGGACGGCGTCTTCCAGTCGCCCGACGACCCGTTCCCGCCACCCGGCATCATACGCCATCGGCTTCTCTTCCATAGCCGCGACGAGGGCGTCGAAGACCGTCAGCATCGTGCCGGGCTTTGGGTCGTGGACCGCCCGCCACGCCCGGTCCCGGCCCTGCCGAATCGCAGCAGCCATGTTCTCGATAGCATCGGCCATGAGGAGGCCGGAAAAGAACTGGGCGGCGATGTTGCCCGAGTTCCCCCGCGCCGAAAGGAGAAGCTCCCGGACGGTCTGTTCCCGACCCAGGGCGATCCGACGGAGGGGTGCGAGGCTGATGACAAGGTTCCGACCCGTATCGCCGTCGGCCACGGGAAAGACGTTGATTTCGTCCAGGAGGTCCGCCCAGGCGGTGACGCGCTCGACGCCGGTGATCAGGGCCGGTGCGAAAGGCGCATCCATGTCAGAACCCCAGGGCCCGGCTGATCTCCTCCGGGATCGTGAATTCCATCTCCATTTCCGGTTCCCGGACGGCCACCTGTTCCGTTGATCCCCGGGCGCAGAGCGTCCCATCTTTGACGAGACGGATCTCAAAGATTACGACGATCTTGGTACGGGCCTCCTTCACCGTCGCCCGGCAGACGAACTCATCGCCGCGCTTCAGCGGACGGATGTGTTTGACGGCGGTGCGGATGATCGGGAAGATATAGCGGGTCCGGTCATGAAAGGCGAAGAGGTCCACGCCCAGGTGGTCGAAAAGCTCCGAACGGGCGATATCGAAATACTTGAGATAGTTCCCATGCCAGACGATCTGCATCGGGTCGAGATCGTAAAAGGGCACCTTGAGCGTTACCTCGTAACTCGGTCGTTTCGGCGTTTCCATCAGCCCTCCCCCGGGAAACCCGTGGTCGATATCCGCTCAGCCAGGGCCTCGATGTCGGCATCCATGGGACGGTCCTCGAAGGTCGGTCCAACCAGAAGGCGGATCTTCTTCACCAGCGAGGCCAGGCAGGGCCGGGCCTCCACGCGTCCCCGGATCTCAACGGCCTGGACGGCGGCCATGAGGTGGATGGCCACGACCCGCTCCGCGAGGGTACAGATCCGGGCCGCGTCGCGGGCGGCGATGGTCCCCATGCTGACCTTGTCCTGGTTGTGGGATTCGGTCGAACGGGAGAAGGAGGCGGCCGGCATCGTCGCCTTGAGGGCTTCGGCCGTCAGGGCGGAGGCGGAAATCGACATGGCCTTGAACCCGTGGTGATGAAACCGGGCCTCCCCGGTCAGACGGACGAGATCGGCCGGGAGACCCCTATTCACGTTGGGATTGACCAGGAGCGCGACCTGCCGATCCGCCATGTCGGCCAGAGACGCCAGTGCGGATTTCAGGGCGTCCATCGCAAAGGCGATGTGCCCCCCGTAGAAATTTCCCCCCATCAGGGGATGGTCCGCCGACCGGTCAAAGAGGGGGTTGTCGTTGGCGCTGTTCGCTTCTATCTCCACCCATGGCTGTATCCAGGCCAGGGCGTCGGCCAGGACGCCCATGATCTGGGGGGCGCAACGCAGCGAGTAGGGATCCTGCAGGGTATCCGGCCCTTCCGCCTCGAGAGCCGCCCCTGATCTTCCGGCCGCCAGGAGCTCCCGCAATTTCGCAGCGACGTGAATCTGCCCCGGGAAGGGTTTCGCCTCCCCGATGGCAGGGTGGTAATGGTGCGCCTTCCCCATAAAGGCGTGGACGCTCAGGGCGGAGGCGGCAATCGCCGCTTCGAGAAGATGGTGTGTCCTGTCGAGGACGACGGCCGCGATCCCGGTCATGACGGAGGTCCCGTTGACCATGGCAAGCGGCTCCTTCGGCTGGCAGGTGTAGGGCTTCAGCTTCGCCTCGCGCAGCGCCCGCGCCGACGGCATCCGTTCCCCCCGGTAGAAGACCTCGCGCTCCCCGGCAAGTGCCGCCAGGAGGTAAGAAAGCGGGGTGAGATCGCCCGAGGCGCCCACCGACCCCTCGGAGGGGATGACCGGGGTGATCCCCAGGTTGAGAAAGGCGGTCAACTGTTCAAGAAGGGGAAAGGAGACCCCCGAATACCCCCGCGCCAGGCAGAGGAGCCGGCAGAGCATCGCCGCCCGCGTCTCATCGCCGCCGAGCGGCTCCCCCGTCCCGCAGCCGTGGAAACGCATGAGGTTATCCCCGTTTGTCGGGAGGGATTTCCTGCTCAGCCGGTTCCCGCACGACTTCCCGTACCCCGTGGTAACCCCGTAGACCGGGATATCGGCCTCGATGGCCTTCTGGAGGAGCCGGCGGGACGACTCGACCCGCTTGTGAAATGCGGCCTTCCCGCTCAGGACGACCGGCGCCCCCCGCCGGGCCACGGCGATGATCCCGGCCAGATCCAGCGGCCCCTCCCCCACCGTCACTGCCTTGGCTTCTTTTCCCTTCCTCGTCATGTCATCCTCTTTACATATTTTCATTGAGAAACATGGGATCATGCAGCGCGATTTTAATGTTTTTCGGGGCACCCTGCCGTCGCAGCGGAGCGACCGCAAAGGCAACTGTCTGAGCGCCAATAAACCCCATGCTCATCCTTCATCCCCGCGGCCGAACCGGCGGACCGCCAGCTCCCGCCGCCGGGGCCGGAAAGACCCGTCCTCCTTCTCCCTTTCCACGACCCTTTTAAAGAGCTTGAACATCTTGTAGTTCTGGGGCTCGTCGCGGTAGAAGGTCTCCCAGGCGTAGGCGTAGAGCTCCTGGAGACGCTCCGGGCTCATCTGCCGCGGCTGAAAGACGACCTGGTCGGCCGTATAGGCATTCCAGTCGTAGGTCAGGATCCGCTTCTCCCGCTCGAACTCCTCGAATGTCCGGGTATGGGGAAAGGGGGTGAGGATGGTGAATTCCGCCAGGTCCAGTTCAACCTCCAGGAGAAAATCGATGAGCCGCTTGATGCCGTCTTCGGTGTGCTGGTCGAGACCTAAAAGAACCGTCCCCTCCACGGCGATGCCGTGGTCGTGATAGCGCTTGATCCGCCGGCGGATGTGGTCCGACGTATCGAACACGGCCTGGTAGACGTACCAGGCCCCGGCCTGGGCGGCCAGATCCAGGACCTCGTCGTCCTCCTCGATGGGATGGCAGCACCACTTCTTCTTCAGGGGGATCATCTCGCGGAAGAGGTCGATCTCCCACTGGCGGTCCTGCGCGAGCGAATTGTCCACGATGAAGAGGCGGTTGTTGTCGATTCGCGGCCATCTCCGCGATCACCGTTTCCACGGGGCGGGGACGGAACTGCCGCCCCCCCAGGTAGCTCACGCAGCAGGGATAGCAGTTGAACCGGCAGCCGCGGGAGGCGTGGACGAGATCCACCATTTGGATCCCCTTGTAATTGTAGAGATCCCTCTTCAGGATATCGCGCCGGGCCGGACCGATGGCTCCCGTCGGCGGATGATCGCCGAAGTAGTCGTAGACGGCCTTCAGGCAGCCGTTTTGCCAGTCCGCGAGGAGCTGCCCCATCCGCCCTTCCGCCTCCCCGAGGAAGACGGCATCGGCGTGCTTCATCGTCTCTTCGGCGTGGAGCATCGTCCCGATCCCCCCGCAGATCACCGGAACGCCCCGGCTGCGGTACTCATCAGCGATCTCCCATCCCCGTTTCACCTGGCCGGTCAGCATCATGGAGATGCCGACGACATCGGGGGCGCCCTCCGCAGGGAGGGGCTCGACGTTTTCATCGATGAATTCCACCTTCCACTCCGCGGGAAGGGCGGCGGCGAAGACCACCGGACCGTGCGGCGGCAAGTGGAACTCGGTCTGCCGGTCCAGTTTCTTCCAGCGGGGATAGATCAATCTAAATTTCATCTCACTGTTCCTCTTATGCTCCCCGGCAAAAAGCCGTCCCTGGTGCCGATCTCCCAACGCCGGCCGCCGACCTCAAGACTGCTTCGGGTAAAAGCTCCCGAGGCAAGGCGCGCATGGCCTGAGGAATGCGCCGTACTCTCTTGCGCACGCCGCAAGCCTGCCCCGGCGAAAGCCGGGGAAGAATGCAGCCTAAGCGCTGCCGCACAGGGACTTCTTCCCTAGCCGTCAATCCTTGACGGCCTCTGCATCGATGAGCCTCAGGCGCAACGCATAGGAGGGCCAGCCGCAACCCCTGATCTCCAGTTCATCGGCCAGACCGGGCCTCTCCAGGAGGGGAATCTTTACTCTTTTCAGGAGCTCTTGTCCAGTCCCGTAAAGGAGAATTTTCCTGACGCCGCTTTCGTCCTTCAGGACATCCACAAACCCTCCGCCGGGCCGTGCGAAACGGCAGCCGCGGAAGCCCTTCTCCTCCTGCCCCCAACCCACCGGCTCCCCGCCGGGAGGTAAAAACGCCAGGCTGATATCCTCCGCCATCCGCCGGGCAAAGGCAGGAGCATCAAAGGGCGGAACGGCCCGGTGAACAGTCGGGATCGCTCCGCTCTCGATATCGAACAGGACCCATCCCTCGATGGTCATCAGAACCGACCGGAAGTTTCCGTTTTGGGGATCGGCGACCAGGACGCCGATCGCCGTCGTCTTGCCCCCATCAGGGAGGAGGGCCTCCAAGGTATGGACGAGGCGGTATTGCGCTGGAAGGAAGGGCTGCCGGCATTCATCCAGAATGGCCGGCTTCATCGCCGGGTCGAGAGGCTTCAGGGGCGGGAGTCCCGCGCACCCGCAGAGGACCAGGATGGTGGCCAGGAACGGGACAAGCAAGCGGAGGGTCGCGTTCGAGCAGGCCATCAAAGCATCACTGAACCGGACGGCTCCGCAAAAAGTCCCGCAGGCAAGGCGCGCGAATCGCGAGGAGTGAGGCGTACTGTGTCGTACGCCGCAACGACGAGGGATGACGCGCAACGAAGCATCCGGACTTTTTGCGCAGCCGTGAATCGTGTTCATTCCACCTTCTCGAAGAGTGAAGCCGGCAGGGGTCGGTTGAGTTTGACCTGGTCGAATTCGAGCACGGTAAAACTGCGCTCGTCCTCCACCACCCGGACGCTCTTCATGACACCCGCCTGCTCGCGCGAAAGGGTGAGCTCGATCCGCCGGATCATCTTCTTCCAGGAGGGCTCCTTCGGGACAAGGATCACCCGGGTTTCGGAACCCGTTTGCAGCGATGCCTGAAAATGGGGATTGGCGTCGAAGCGGCCCTGCTGCCAGTTCAGGATCTCCTCCAGGACCGTCTGCATCGCGGTGAGGGAGGCGCCGGTTTCCTCGCGCCAGGCGTCCCGCTCCCTGAGGTAGCGCTTCACCGACCCTGCGTGCATCAGCAGGACGCTCCGGACGGGCCGGTCGTATTCCCAGCGGAGCGACCCGGGTTTCTGAAAAGTGAAGCGGCCGCCGGAGACGAACGGCTTCGCCAGAATGGGGAGCGTTTTTTTCTGGACGAACCGCGCCTCGACCGAGGTGATCGTGCGGGAAGCGTCGCGGAGCCCCTCCCAACTATCCGCCCAGGCCAAAAGAAGGGGCAGCAGGAGGATGAACCCGAAAAGCGCCGCCTCCGGGCGCCGCATAGCGCTTCGGATACCGCTTCTCCTGATCAAAACATCCCCCCGTTGACCGAGATCACCTGGCCGGTGATATAGGAGGCGTCGTCGGAGCAGAGAAACCGGACCACCTTCGCCACCTCCTCGGGCCGGCCGATGCGCCCCATCGGGATCATCTGCTTGACGTGCTCCAACGGGAAATCCTTGATCATGTCGGTTTCGATCGGCCCCGGCGCCACGACGTTCACCCGGATGCCGAGACGGGCCACCTCCGAGGCCAGGACGCGGCTGGCGGCGATGAGGCCGGCCTTGGCCGCCGCGTAGTTCGCCTGCCCGCGGTTCCCGATCAGGGCGGAGACCGACGCCAACGAGACGATGGCGCCCGACTTCTTCCGGAGCATCTTGCGGAGGACCGGCTTGGTCATGTTGTAGAATCCGCCCAGCGAGGTGTCGATCACGGAGTCCCAGTCCTTCCGGGACATCATCAGGAAGAGGCCGTCGGCCGTGATCCCGGCATTGTTGATCAGGGCGTCGATCCGCTCCCGGCGGGTGAGAAGTTCGTTCAGACGCTCCTCCGCCTCGGCGGCGTCGCCGACGTCGAACCGGAGGGCCTCCCCTTCCCCACCGGCCTCCCGGATGAGCCGCAGCGTCTCCTCCGCCGCCGCCTCGTTCGACTTGTACGTGATGGTGACATCATACCCGTTCGCGGCCAGTTCGACGGCGATGGCCCGGCCGATCCCGCGGCTGCCGCCCGTGACAATGGCTGTCTTTCGTTCGCCCATCTTTTCTCCTCCCGCCTCTCTGCAGAGCTGGTTCATGACATCTTTTCCTTGAGCTCCTTCTTGAGGATCTTGCCCGTCGAATTGCGGGGGAAATCCTCGACGAAAATCACCTTCTTGGGGATCTTGAACGGGGCGATCTTCCCCTGCATGGCCGCGAGGAGCGCCGCTTCGGTGAGCGCGGCCCCCTCCTTGAGCATGACGAAGACGGCTACGACCTCCCCCTTTTTCCTGTCCGGCATCCCGACGGCGGCCGCCTCGCGGACCTCCGGCAGGGCCTGGATGACCCGCTCCACCTCCGCCGGGTAGATGTTCTCGCCGGAGCTGATGATCATCTCCACCTTCCGGCCGACGATGAAGATGAATCCCTCCTCGTCGCGGCGCCCCATGTCCCCGGTATGGAACCATCCCCCCCGCATCGCCTCGGCCGTTTCGGCGGGCTTGTTCCAGTACCCGGAAAAGACGTTGGGGCCCTTGACGATGATCTCCCCCGATTCGCCCGGCGCTACGTCCTGGCCTTGATCGTCCACGATCCTGAGCAGGACGTGGAGCATCTCTTTGCCGACCGATCCGGCCTTCCGGATGGAGTCATCGAGATCCAGCGAGGTGAGGCGGAAGGTCTCCGTCATTCCGTACCCCTGGGAGAAAAAGATCCCCTTGTCCTCCTGGTACTTCCGGATGACCGGCAGCGGCATCGGGGCGCCGCCGGCGATGAAGAAGTGGACGTGGGAGAAATCCGCCGTCTGCCATTCGTTGGTCTTCAGCAGAAGTTGAAACATGACGGGGACGGCGAACATGTAATTGATCCGCTCGCGGGCGATAAGCCCGATCACCTCGGAGGCGTTGTAGAATCCTTTGAGGACCAGGGAGCCGCCGGCATAGAGGATCGGAAGCGCCGATGCGCCGAGGGCGCCGATATGGAAGAGCGGGGCGACAACAAGCGACCGGTAGGATCGGTTGATGCCGCAGCCCACGACCGTGTTGATCGAGCCGAAAAGAACGTTGCCGTGGGTCAGGACCGCCCCCTTGGGGTCCCCCGTGGTCCCCGACGTGTACATGATAAAGAGCGGGTCGGCAAGGGTCGCTTCCGACGCGGGGACGGGTTCCGCGGCAGGAAAGGTGGTCAGGGTCTCGGCCAGGAGCGGATCCGCACCCTCTGCGCCGCCGTGCCTGACGAAGCGCACCGGCTCGGGCAGCAGGGCCTTCAACTTCCCTGCCGTGGCGGCGAAGTCCGCCGAGTAGACGAGGACCCGGGGGGCGCAGTCCCGGAGGATATAGGCCAGCTCCGGCACGGCCAGGCGGAAGTTGAGAGGCGCCATGATGGCCCCCGTCTTGGCGCAGGCAAAGAAGATCTCGAGAAACTCGGAGGTATTGGTCATGAGGACGGCGATCCGCTCACCCCTGCCGACCCCCCAGGCCGCGAGGGCGCAGGCCATCCGGTTCACCCGCTCGTTGAACTCGCGGTTCGTAAAGGAGCGTTCGCCCTCCTCCTTCAGGAACGGCCCTTCCGGATAGGTCACGGCGCGCTTGAAAATCCATTCCCCGACATTCATCCAGTTACACCCTCAGAAAAAAAGTCGATACTCAGGCCTTCTGCGGCCGCTATCAGAATTCCATCCCCATGCCGGAAGTGATTGTGGGCTTGGTGCGAAACAGGCCATGCCGCATCGCGGACATGTAACTGAATGATGCAACCAATGTCAAGTCATTAAACTTGGGCGGGGAATCAGAGATTGGGCGAAACTATCCCCGCTTGGGAAGATTTCGACCATACCGCGGCAACACCGATAACTACTCAGAACAAAGCAAAGAAAAACATTGAATATTGCCAATGGAAAGCAGCGACAGTTGTAGAAGAAGGCCAGTAGGTATTCATGGCCGCAGTCTTTGCATTTCGCACGGGTAAAGCTGTTATGGAGATCGTCGCAATCGAGATAGCGATAGATTACCTGCTCGACATAAGGTTGCCAGGATCCGTACCGCCGTGAGAAGTGATGGTCGTAGATCTGCACAAAGATTTCAAAAATAGTCTTCTATGCAGCGGTAATAATCGGTAGCTGTGGATTCCGGGGCCATGTTTGGCCTGTTTAGCTTTGACAGATAACCATTTTGTGATTGCAATGTGGCCATGTTCAGAGTATCAGTCAAAAAGAAAGCGCTCAAAGACGTCGAGATAACGCCCGTCTCCATCCGGGGAAACCTGTCAGCGCTGCTTGAAGACTTGAGGGCGTAAGGCTCTGTTCAGCCGGGTTTAGGATGTCCCGGCATTTAATTACGGCGAGGTCGGGGCAAATTATTCCAAAAGGTAAATGGTCATGAAAAAGGTCGTAATGATTATGGGCGCGGGAATCTTGCTGGTCATCGTTCTTTTCGGATGGTGGCTCGTTAGCCGACCTGAACGCGGGACGACCGGCTCGGTGAGCACCCAATTTCGATGGCTCGGTCCTAATGACAAGATCGTGGTGGACGGCTTCGACGACCCCAAGGTCCAGGGCGTGGCCTGCCATATCTCCCGGGCCCAGACCGGCGGCGTCAAAGGCGCCCTGGGCGTAGCGGAGGATACGAGCGACGCCAGCATTGCCTGTCGCCAGATCGGGCCGATTCGGTTCCTGGGCGAGTTCAAGGACGGCGAACGCGTCTTTGACGAACACCGCAGCCTTGTCTTCAAGTCGCTTCAGGTCGTGCGTTTCTTTGATCGCAAGCGCAATGTCCTGGTCTATGTATCCTACAGCGACCGGGTCATCACGGGCAGCCCAAAGAACAGCATCAGCACAGTGCCCATCATGGAGTGGAAGGCGCCCTAATCTCCGACGGTTCGTGCCGTGTCGGCGCGTCCGTGACGTTGCAAGATTAAAAGAACGCACTATGGGTGATCAGACTCTTATGGAAAGGAAAAATGAAGAAATGAAGATCAAGACTGTTGCTATTACTAATTGTATTTGTCATTTGTCTCCTCCCCCTGCACGTTTTTGCCGAATGCGCCGAGGGAAACTGTACCGATGGCAAAGGGACCATGATCTATCGCGAAAAGGCGGGGCAGAAATACGTGGGACAGTTTAAAAACGGCAAGCGGGACGGAAAAGGCACCTATATGTTTCCAGACAAGACGAAATCCGGCGGTCAGAAACAATATGAAGGGGGATGGAAAGAAGACATGCCGAGCGGTAAAGGAACGCTGACCTTCTATGATGGCCGTAAATTTGTCGGGGAATGGATGTTTGACACCGTTGTTACAAAAGAAAGTGATACATCCGGAGGAAAATTGATGACCTTCACCCGTAGCAGCCGTGTCACCTCTGCCCAGGGTACGATGTTTTATCCTGACGGGAGGAAAGAAGTCGGCGAATTCAAAAATGACGCGTTTCATAAAAAATAAAAAAAGTGCCGCTTTATATAAAACGATAACTGGAGGTGACATGTTTATTAAAACAGATGGAGGTTGGCCGTATGGCCGTGTTCGCCTGTATCGTGGGCGATCCTGACAGTGGGTAAATAATAATATTTTACTTGCCTTAAAGAAGATGGAATTGATACGAGAAAAGCGATGGAAAGTAGAAGTCAAAGATAACACCTTTAAGGAGTGGCGTATGAGAAATTTACGTTTATTGTTTTTAGTGGCTATGGTTGTTGTTTTATCTGGGACAAGTGTTTCGTTAAGCGCGCCGCCGGCTAATAGTGATTTAGAAACTGCATTGGAAAAAGCAAAGGCACTTGGGAAACCGCTATTCATACAATATGGAAGAGAAACATGTGTCCACTGTCAGGCGCTCAAATCGTATATCAAGGAAGGAAAGGTAAGTATAGATAATTTCGTTTATGTTGATTTGGATTGTGACAACGAGACACAGCGCAAACGGTTTCGGGAGCTTTTTACGGTAAGCGGCAATGCATTGCCATTTGTCGTTATTGCTGATTCTAACGGCAAACAAATAACATCACGCAGTGGTTCTGGAAAGCCTGAAGAATATAAAGCAATGATCGAAAAAGCCAAGAACTAATCTAAGGTGATCGAATTGATGATATTCATTGAATTGATAAGAACTTGCTTTTGCGTGGGATGAGGATGCGGAAGGCGGCCGGCGCCGGCATGTCAAAGAGATTTTATCACCAATAGAAGTACCGATCGCTCCCCAAATCGGCGATCTCATCGGGGACATGAAAAAAAGAGTAGAGGCACGGGATGATCGTTGCTCCTGGATCAAGCTGATGAGCCACATAGGTGTAAGATCGAAGCGATCTGACGTAAAAAGTGGGGGGTCAATTAACTACGGAGGTGCAGGATGGAATTTGAACGTCGCGGATCTGTGCGGGTGCCGTGCGATTTGCCGTCATCTTTTAGAATTATCGACAGTATACAAGACACGATATCTTGTTTTGCCTCCGATATCTCGAATGGCGGTGTGAAGCTCGTAGTTCGTAAATTTATTCGGCTAACCGACCGGCTTATCCTTTCGCTAAACATTTCAAAATACCGTACTGTTGAAATCCGGGTTGCGCCGGCTTGGATTCGTGAAGACCCGGCGATCTCTTCGTTTTATATCGGCACTCGATTTGTGGAAATCAGCAAAGAAGCAAAAATTGCGATACAGAGTTTCCAACGAGCTGCTGCAAAGATTTCTCCGCCATCCTGATCGATTCTCTGTCAGACCCCATGAGCGTTTCCTGGAGCACACTAGCCGTGTCTTTGATATCCAGCAGGGATTCAGTCATGTCCCCTTAGACCTTTTTTTAAACAATTTGTAGATGGGATACACCACGAGACCGAGGAAAAAGATCATCGCCCCCAAGGCTATTGGCCGGGTAAAAAAAATAGAAAAACTGCCCTGGGACATGAGCAAAGATCGTCTGAAATTTACCTCAAACAGGGGACCCAGAACGAAAGACAGAATGAGCGGTGCGCCTTCATAGCCGTTTTGCCTGCACAGATAACCCACAACTCCAAAGAGGATCATCACCATGACATCGAATACATTATTTTGAATAGAGAACGCCCCCACCAGACAGAAAAGGAGCACCAGCGGGTAGAGTATCTTACCCGGAATTCTCAGCACCTGCACCCAGAGAGGGATCAACGGCAGGTTCATGATTACCAATACGACATTCCCGATATACATGCTGCCCACCAAACCCCAAAACAGATCAGGGTGATTCTTGATCAGCAGGGGGCCGGGCACGATCCCATGAATCATAAAAGCCCCCAGAAGAACGGCCAACACAACATTCGGCGGGATCCCCAAGGTAAGGAAAGGGATAAAGGAGGCAGACGCGGCAGCGTTATTGGCGGATTCCGGCGACGCAACCCCTTCAATCGCCCCTTTCCCGAACCGTTCAGGATTTTTTGCTACCCGCTTTTCCAGTCCATAGGCAACGAAGGTGGCAAGAACCGGCCCTCCTCCCGGGAGAATTCCCAATAAAAACCCGATTGCGGTTCCCCGTACCATCGCCCATTTGGCTTGGAGCCAGTCCGATTTGGAGGGAAATAGTTTCGATATGCGAACTTTTACAATGTTCCCGGAGGAAAGGGCTCCAAGATTGTTGAATACTTCGGCAACGCCAAACAAACCCATGGCAAGCGGGGCAACCCCGATGCCCTCAAAAAGATTTATGATGCCAAAGGTCATTCTTTCCTGGGAGGTAATGGGATCAAGGCCGACCCCGCTCAGGATCAGGCCGAGCAACGCCATAACACAGGCTTTGAGCTTGGAACCACGAGACAGGTAGGTAATGAGGGAGAATCCCAGCATGATGAGGGCACAGTACTCCGGGGGCCCGAATTTCAAGGCAATGCGGGAAAGCGGATTGGCGATAAGCTGCAAACCGACCAACCCTACCGTTCCGGCAAAAAAAGAACCGAATGCGGCAATACCCAAGGCCGGCCCGGCACGACCCTGGCGGGCCATCTGATAACCATCCAGACAGGTGACAACCGATGCCGTCTCCCCCGGTACATTGACGAGGATTGAGGTTGTCGAACCGCCATACATGACGCCATAATAAATCCCCGCAAGCATGATCGTCGCCCCGGTTGGCGCCAGTTGAAAGGTCATGGGCAACAGAATGGAGATGGCGCCCACCGGACCAATTCCCGGAAGGACGCCTATCAGTGTTCCCAGAAAACATCCCGCAAAGACAAAGAAGAGATTTTCAGGCCGTACGGCGACCGACAAACCATAGAATAAACCGCTTAACGCATCCACATTCTCCACCCTTTACCATGATCAGAAGCGCAGCACACCTCTGGGGAGCGGCGTTCGCAACAGATGATCGAACAGATAATAGCTGAGGAGAACGGTAATCAGCGAACCCAGGATAATCATCCATGGTTTCATTCTTCCCAAACCGAACAAAACAAGCATCAAGGCAAAGGTTGCGATGGGATAACCAAACTTCGGCAGTACCAGGCAATAGGCGATAAGGGCGGCAATTACGATGATCGCATTACGCCGATCTGCATCATGCCATGCGTTAGAGCGGCTCACCGGTTCTGTTTTTTTTAAACGGCTGATACCCAACAGGATGCAGGTACAGATCGCCAATAAAATGCTTGCCCAGAAGAGAATAAAGCCGGGACCGGGATCATGAAGCACCCCGACCCCCAGGCGGAGGGATGTCGTAAAGACAAAAACGGAGATAAAGATGCATGCAATACCGCTGATAATGTCCCGTGTATCCATCATTTCCCGATGACCGGCCTTAAAGAACGGCGGTGTGATCGTTCGTTTCACTCCGGCGACGTAGCCGCTTCCGTAATAAGACCCGTTGCGATCAAATGGGTATTAATTTTTTTCCAGTTAACCTTTAAGAAATCTTCGAATTGCTTGCCGTCATAGTAGAGAGGAACCAGGTCAAGATTATCCAGAACGGTCATATATTGTTCATTCTTCGCAGCCTTGGCAAATGCCGCTTCGAGTTGTTTCACGATGTCGGGCGAAAGGCCGGACGGGCAAACAATGGCATACACCGCATCGTTGACAAAATCATAACCAAGTTCTTTTAAGGTCGGCACACCGGCAAATTTAGGTGATCTCTTGTCACCCATAGTTGCCAGTAACCGAGTTTGACCGGCTTTCACCGCGGGGATAAATTCCGATGTCAGCGCACCGAACTCCACATGTCCCCCTAAAAGGGCGGTGAGCGCTTCGGTCCCGCCTTTAAAGGGCACGTGAATCATGTGCGCTTTTTCCTTCACGGCGATTTCTTCAACGGCAGCGTGGGTCGTGCTTCCCACGCCGGTAGTCGCGTATTTGATTTTGCCGGGATGGGACAGGGAGTCGGCAACCAAATCTTTAAGGGTTCTCCAGGGTGCATCATTCAGGACCACGATTCCCAACGGGGGTGATGCGTACCCGATAATGGGCCGGAAGTTTTTCAAAGGTTTGAAAGGAACTTTTTGCATCTGGGGAACACGGATCAAGACCGAGCTTGGGGTTGCACACAAGGTGTAGCCGTCGTTATTTTGAGCGAGCAAGGATGCCAGCGCAACCGTGCCTGTGCCACCGGGCCTGTTTTCAATCACAACCGGCTGACCCAAAACCTTTTCCACCGCCTTAGCCAAGGATCTGGCACTCAGATCCACCGACCCGCCCGGTGCAAATCCAACCAAAAGAGTAATAGGCCTCTCCGGATACGCAGCCATGACTTGGCTGCCGCCGATGACATGAAACGACAACAATAAGCCGCCTGCAATGACCAAAATCAACCATGTATTTTTTTTCATTATGGTAATTTCACCTCTCCGGTACATCCTGTGCGGAAATCGTTCGCGCTGGATTCAGGCGGAACGAGGTTTAAACCCATACCATACTATTGAGGAAATAAAAATCATTACCAGTCAAGATTCTACATCATCATCGAGGTCGGCGATTTGTGGATAAGTCCTGGAACGGCGGTCATACGCCCTAAAGCCGTCAGGGCGTCAGGGATTTCCCTCGAATATCAGGCAGGCGTATGTCCCGCCATAGGAGATCCCGCTCAGGAGGCCTCTTTTTACCGGTTGGTTCACGGAGGCTCCGATGACGAACGGCAGGGGAACCAGTGGTTCGTTCAGGCCGATGACCTGCGGGACGATCCCCTCCCTGAGCGAGAGCGCCAGGGCTGCCGCCCGGATCCCGCCCGAGGCGAAGTTCTCTCCCATCGCCCCCTTGAGCGACGTGATCAGAAGTTTGGCGCTGCCGCCGAAGAGATGTTTGTAAGCCGCCGCCTCCATCGCATCGGGGTCGCAGCCGCCGTTCGCCGCCGCCTGGATGAGGTCGATCTCCGCCGGGGCGGCGCCCGCCATCTTGAGAGCGCGCTCAAGAGCGAGGGAAAATCCGCGGGGATCGACGGGCCAGGCAGTGGGCGGAGTCGGAGAAGAGGCAAGCCCCCACCCCGTCACCTCAGCGTAGGGAACCGCGCCGCGCTCGCGGGCGAGTTCCCCGTCCTCGAGGCAGACGATCCCGCACCCCTCCCCCGCAACGGGACCGTTCCGCAGGCGGTCGAAGGGGCGGGCCACCTCCGGGCCGCCGTCCGCCGGGGAAACGGCATGGAAGCGGGTCAGCGCCTCGTAGAAGAAGGGCGACAGGATATCGCCCCCCCCGGCGAAGATCACATCCGCAGCGCCGCGCCGGATCTCCATGGTACCGTAGGCGATGGCCGTTTCGGCGGAGGCGGCCTGATGGTTAACGGTCGTGTTCACCCCGCGGAAGCCCATTTCGATCGAGGCGTGGCCGGCCGGGGCGTTCATGACGGTATTGGGCACGTGGATCGGGTTCACCATGCCGGGGCCTTCCGTGAAGAGGACCCGGGCAGTCAGGACCTTGTGCTCCGTATTCCCGAAGGCCGTCCCCATGATGATGCCGATCCGGTCCCGGTTTGTGGGATCGATCCGGAGCCCTGCATCGTCCAGGGCCATCCGGACGGAGGCCGTCGTCATGGCCGAAAGGCGGTCCATCTTCCGCAGGTTTTTCACCGAGATGAAATCGCGGGGCTCAAACGCGCGCACCTCCGCCCCCAGATGCGAGGGAAGCCCCTCGGTTGGAAAGGCCGTGATCTCCCGGATCCCCGTATCTCCTTGCCGGAGGGCCCGCGCGAAGGCATCCTTCCCCGCCCCCAGCGGGGTGACCATGCCGATCCCGGTAATAACAACCCGTCTATCCACGCCGCCCCCTCGCATCCCGATAGCGGCCGAAAATCACCGTCGTATTGTTCCCGCCGAACGCAAACGAGTTGGAGAGAACGATCTCCGGCGCGTCCGGTCGGGCGCCCGTCGTAACATAATCGAGGTCGCACTCCGGATCCGGCGTCTCGTGATGAATCGTCGGAGGGATGAACCCCTCCGTGATGGCCAGAAGTGCGACAACCGCCTCCAGCGCCCCCGACGCCCCCAGGGTATGGCCATGCATCGATTTCGTCGAGCTGACGG
This sequence comes from uncultured delta proteobacterium, assembly GCA_963817385.1. GTDB lineage: Bacteria > Desulfobacterota > Syntrophia > Syntrophales > UBA5619 > JAKAFS01. Next base: position 233,672 of record CAWFOM010000006.1, on the reverse strand, counting down.
GAATCCTCCGGGCGTGGGGGCCGAATACCTCTTTGATCGCCCTCGTCTCCATCAGATCGTTGAGCGGCGTCGCCGTGCCGTGGGCGTTGATGTAATCCACCTCCTCCGGCGCCAGGCCCGCATCGGCGAGTGCCGCCCGCATCGCCCGGGCCGCCCCGGAGGCGCCGACGTCCGGCGCTGTCATGTGGTGCGCGTCGCAGGTCACGCCGTAGCCCAGGACCTCCCCCAGGATCTGCGCCCCCCTCTCGCGGGCGCTCATCTGCGATTCGAGGATGAGGATCCCCGCCGCCTCCCCGAGGGTGAGGCCCGCGCGGTCCCCGGAAAAGGGACGACAGTATCCGGGGTCCACAGCCTGGAGCGCATTAAAAGATGCAAACGTCAGGCGGCAGAGGGGCTCCGTTCCGCCCACGATCATCGCCCGCGCGGCGCCCGTCCGGATCAGGTCCCTTCCCAGGCCGATGGCCGTCGCCCCCGAAGAGCAGGCCGTCATGAGGGTCGTCTTCGGACCCCAGAGGTCGAATTTCGTCGTCAGGTGGTTGGCCGTGGAGGCGCAGCAGACCGGGGCGAGGCGGGAAAACCGGGCGCTTCGCCCGCCCCGCCTGAGGTAGTCGGCAAAAAACGCCTCCGCCTCCAGGAGGCCTCCCGCTCCGCCGCCGATGACGACGCCCATCTCCTTGCGCAGATCACCGGGAATCGGATCAAGCCCCGCCTGCTTCAGTGCTTGCAGGGCGGACGCCAGGGCAAAGAGGTCGGATCGGGACATCCGCTTCAGGGAAAATCGAGAAGGAATCGCGGTGCGGGGATTGAAATCCTTTACCTGGGCCCCGTTGTGGGTGCGGAATTCTGCCGTATCGAACAGGGAAATCGGCCCGATGCCGCAGTCGCCCCGGCGCAACGCTGCGGCGAATCTGCCGGTATCGCCGGCCAGGGCGTTGACGGTACCCATCCCGGTTACCACGACGCGATCTTCCCGACCGTCCACACCCATGACTTCAGCTCCCCCAAAACAGCCGACGGCAGGCATCCCGGCCGCCGTGATTCCCATATCCGATCAGGCCCCCGCTCCGGCGGGAGAACGCGGATCGCGGGGAGAACAAGGCCCGCGACGGGAAGAGAGCGGCGCCGCCGGCGGGGGATTCGAGGTTCCGGGAACGGGGCGCCATGGGGCTCAGGTAAACCGCCGGATCAGGAGGCTCGTATTGACGCCGCCGAAGGCGAAGTTCTGGATGCCTGCCACGTCGATCGCCTGCTCTTCCAGGGCCGGGGTGTGGCGGATCATGGCGCACCGCTCGTCGGGTTCCTCGAGGTTCAGCGTCGGGGCGATGAACCCTTCCCGCATCATATACAGGGTGAGGATCGTTTCGATGGCGCCGCAGGAGCCCATGGTGTGCCCCATGTATCCCTTGAGGCCCGTCACCAGGGGATGGGCGCCGTAGACGGCATGGATCGCCTGGGCCTCGATGACGTCCCCCATCTTGGTCCCCGTGGCGTGGGCGCTGACGAAGTCGACCTGGTCGGGGTTCAGCGCCGCGTCCCGAAGCCCGAAACGGAGGGTTTCGCTGATCCCGGCCATGTTCGGCAGTATCAGATCTCCCCCGTTGTTGTTGCAGGCGAAGCCGATCACCTCCCCCAGGATATCGGCGCCGCGCTTTCTGGCGTGCTCGTACTCCTCGAGAAGCACCGCTCCCGCCCCCTCCCCCACCACCAGTCCGTCTCGCTTGCGGTCGAAGGGCCGCGGGGTGCACTGGGGCCGGTCGTTGAAGGCGGTGGAGCAGGCCAGCAGATTGTCGAACACCGCGACGGTCGTGGTGTCGTACTCGTCGGCCCCGCCGCAGAGCATCGCGTCCTGCATGCCGTACTTCACCGACTCGTAGCCGTAGCCGATCGACTGGCTGCTCGTCGTGCAGGCCGTAGAGGAGGAGATCACCCGCCCGGTGATGCCGAACATCTTGGTGATGTTCACCGCCGTCGTATGGACCATAGACTTGAGATAATCGACCGCCCCGATAGTGGAGAATTCGGTTTGGGCGCCGGTGAAGAAGGTCTTGTAGATGTCCCGCTGGACCGAGGGACTGCCATGGGTGGAGCCGAAGGCCACCCCCAGGCGTCCCGAGATCACGAATTCAGGGGGAAGACCCGCCTGTTCCAGGACCTCCTTGGCCACCTGGCAGGCGTAATAGGCGACTGGCCCCATCGTCTTGCGGTGGACCCGCTTGAAGTCGAACTCGACCGGGTAATCGACCGTCCCGAAGACCTTCGAGTGGATGAACTTCGTAAGGAGATGGTCCTCCCTGAGCGGCTTCACGCCGGAAACACCCCGTCGGAGGCTCTCCACGATCTCCCCGCGCGTATGGCCGATCGGCGTGATCGCCGAACAGGCGGTGATGACGACCCTTCGTCCCGTCATGGGCAGCCCTGAGCCTCCTTCCGCGCGGATGCGGCCTTCTTAACGATCCTGCGTATTCCCATGTTCATTCCTCTTCTTCGCCAGGAGTTCGACATAGTCGATGATCTGCCTGATCGTCCGGATCTCCATGGCCATCTGCTTCTCTTCATGGGTCAGCTCGGTTTTCAGGAGCCGCTCGATCTCCAGGAGCAGTTCGATGGCATCCACGCTGTCGAACTCGCCAGTCTCGCGCAGGTCGTCGTCGAGGCCGGGATTTTCCATCTCGAACTCACGGCGGAAGATTTCGAGAATTGCACTGGTGATCTGCTCTCGTGTCATCGGTTTCCTATCGCAAAGGGTATTCGAATGATCCGTCCACGGGAGGTTTATAGTCGTTATCGTCGTCCATATCAAGCCCTACTTTCCGTCAAACCATTCCCCATCGGCAAAGCGATTCACCCGTTCCCGTCGATGGATCACATCCGGCATGGAGATGAGGACGACATTGATGGTTGCGCTTTTCTTTCCATGATCGATCGCGCCTCCTCCATGAGAGCGGGCAGCGAAAAGGCTTCGCTTTCGTAATCCGGTTCGAGACTTCCGGCCAGTTCGACTTCGATAATGTGTTCATTACGGGTATTGAATAAAAACCTGTCCGGGGGAAAGAGTTTATCGGTATTGCGGATGACCACTACCTTGATGGAGGCCGCACGGCAGAGCCGGGCGATTTTGAACGCGCCCTGATCGAACGGGCCTATCCGGCCGTCGCGCGAACGAGTCCCCTCGGGAAAGATGAACAGATTACCGCCCGCCGCAAGATACTCCCGCATCTTTTTTATCTGGTCGACCATGTCCGCCGCAAACAGACCCTCCGCCAGCGAAGGGATATAGCCGGAGGTTGTCAAAATCCAACCGAAAAAGGGGAACCGGAAATAGTCGCTCTTAACGATGGTCTTCTGTTTTTCAAAGAGCGATACGAACAGAATGGGATCGAGGAACGAGAGATGGTTGGCGATGATCACCGACGATCGGATATCTTTTACCGCATCCGCTATCCGCCATTTCACCTTGGGCGCGAGCGTTCGCAGGAGAACGAAAAACAGCTGGTGGAACCGGTGGTTCAAGCCTTGAAAGGCCGCTTCGCGGCGGGCTGAGAAAACGAGGGCGTACAGGTAACGGGGGGAAAAGAACACGACAAACCCCATACTATAGTATGCCCAAAGGATGACGGTGACGGTGAAGTCCCAAACGCGATTTCGCACGGCGAAAAACGCGGCTCGCCTGTTGTCACTGGCTTCGGCATTGTTCATATCGAGCCCTGCTTTCCCTGGCCTCGCATGAGCCTCTCGAAGACCTCGGAGGCAAAGCGGTCGGGGCCAAGCACCTGCCTTGCGACCTGAAGCGAACCAAGAAGCGTTCCCAGGACACCCGGCGACAGGGCGTTCTGACCGGCGAAGTACAGTCCCGCCGGCGCCAGGCGGGAGAACGCGGCCACCGCCGGCAACTGGCGCATCGATCGCATGATCCCGTAGGGGGAGCCATTCTCGCTGCCCGTCCAGTCTCTCAAGCTCAGCGGCGTATAGGCATCGAGGATCTTTGCGCCGGCCAGGGACCCGAAGATCCCCTCGGCGTCCCGGAGAAGCCGCCAGGCCAGGCCGGCCTTTGCCTCCGCATAGGCCGCACCGCGCGAGCCCGTCGTCGTATCCTTCCACCGGCTCCACTCGGGATAGGGGCTCTTCGTGATGATCACGAGAAGATTTTTCCCCGGGCGGCCGTCGCGCAGTTGATAGAACACCCCGTCGCAAACCGCCCCCTCCCGGTCCGTATGCAGCCGGAAGAGGTTATAGGGAAGGGTCGGATGGGTCGCGGCGTCCACCGCGGCGCTCAGAGCAAACAAGCCCTCCGTCTCGGCGAGTTGTCCGACCAGACGGGCATGGCGGTGCTTGACGGCCCCCTCCGGCAGCATCTCGATAACCTTCTTGGGATGGATGGCGGCTACGAGCCGGGACCCGTCGAACACCCTTCCGGAGGCCAGCCTCACACCCCTGATCGCAGCGCCCGACGTGAGAATCGCCGTCACCGCATCGCCGCAGATGAGGGTGCCTCCCAGCTCTTCGAACCGCGAGACGAACGCCTCCGCCAGATCCGATCCTGTCCCTCTGAGCCGCCACGAGGAGAGGAGATAGGAAGCCAGAGCGAAATGGTGGTAGAAGGCCGGGCATTCGCTCTCCGACATCCCCATCCATCGCGCCGCCACGCCCAGAACGCTCCGCAGTCCCGGAGAACAATTCATCTCGGCGAGGTATTCATCCAGCGGAGCGAAGAGTTTCCCGTTGAGAAGGGGAGGCGCCGGGGAAAAAAAGGCAAAGGAGTTCTGCGCGTCGGCCGTGGTGCGGAGGTTTTCGACGATCTGCGCGATGGGTTGCCGTTCATCGGGAAAGGCCTGCGTTAGCGACGCGGAAAAGGCGTCGAGGCCTTCCGGCAAATCGAACGTGAAATCATCAAAGAGGTAGCGGTCGATGGGACCGCCCTGCCCCATCCGCTCCACCGCCATTCGCTCGGTAACGCCCAGATAATCGCAGATCCTCCGGAGCGGTTCTCCCTCCCCGAAGGAACCGAAATAGTGCACTCCAACGGGGCAGTCGATCCCCTCCCGCCGATAGCCGCGCATCAGCCCGCCGGGAAGGGGATTCTTCTCGATGACGGCGACGCGAAGGCCGAGAATGGCAAGGATGATTCCCGCCGAAAGGCCTCCGATCCCTGCGCCGATGATCAGCGCATCATAGGGTCGTTGTGATTCCATAGACGTTGCCCGCCTGCAAGTTGCGCATGAAAGGCTCGGAACCGTTTGTCGAACGTTACACAAAAACCGAGGGCGCTATTTCACGCGATGCTTCTCGACAAACTCGGCCAGGGCGCGGACGGAGGCGAAGGCTTGGACGCCGACGTCCTTGCTTTCGATCTTCACGCCGTAATCCTTCTCCAACATGAGGACCAGTTCCAGAACGTCTATCGAGTCGATCCCGAGATCGCCCCCTACGAGCTGGGTATCGTCGCCGATATCTTCCGGGACAACGTCCATAAGAGACAGGGTATTGATGATCTTGATCTTCAGTTCAGCGATGAGCTTATCCATGTTTTCTCTCTCTTCCGAGCATTTTCTCTCTACCGACAAGGAAACAATCCGCGTTTACGGATATTCCCTCTGTTTGACCTCTCAGGCAGCCTCTTCCGGACGAAATGCCTGGATCCGCATGGTGGCCACTATTTCCGAGTCCATGCTTACCGTTCCGGTAAAGACGGCGTACCCTTCCAGGGCGCAACTTTTCCGGACCTCCGTAACCAGGGTTGCGTTCACGGGAATGCACATACACCGAAACTCGGCATTCTTGATCCCCACGAGCCAACCCGTCGCCCCGCCACGCTCGGACTGCAGCCGTTTCCACCCCTCCAGGAGGGCCGCCGTCTGGGCCACGAGTTCGATCGTAACCAGCGTATCGACGGACCCGCTATCGAAGAGAGGCCACGTGTCCTTGGCGGTGGCGGAGGTCACCGCTTTCTCTTCGTCGACCCGGAGCACCTCGGTGATCAGCCGCATACGGTCGCGGTGGGGAATGAGGGCTTCAATTTCGATGCTCATGCGTTCCATGCGGCTTCCATAACAGAAATTTCGCCCCGCGGCAAGATCGCGTTGGAGATATCACTGAAATACGGCCATGGTCTTTGCTGTTCATATCAAAAAAAACCCCTTGGCTCTACTTGAGAAAAGGGGATAGATTACACCTACCGACAAACGTACAGTCAATCCTCGTTGCCATCAGCCCTTAATATTCTATAGGCTTTTTAGCAAAATCGCCATCGTGCAGAAACTCCCATTTCACTGCAAACTCACCGAGAGGCGCAACTGCTATGAGAAAGAGAAAAATCGTTATCCACTGTTTCGTGATTCTCACGCTGATCACCGCCCTTGCCGCCTGTGCATCGACACCTACACGTGAAAGTACCGATGGATACGTTGACGATTCAGTGATCACAACCACGGTAAAATCTCTGCTTGCACAAGATGATTTTCTCAAGTCATTTCAGATCATTGTCGAAACCTACCAGGGAACCGTTCTCCTGAGCGGCTTCGTTAATTCACATAATGCAGTCACTAGAGCGGTTGAAATCGTAAAAGGCGTCAACGGGGTAAAGTCCATAAAGACTAAGCTGATCGTGAGATAGGCAAGCATTATCCTCGGTCTCAACAAACAAGAGCATCGGTTCACTGGGTGGCACGGTTGAATGTTTCCTCCCCCCCTGATCCGCCGGTCCCATCAAACCATCAATTATCGTACCATACGGACATCAGCGTACATAATTGTTCTCCGCTGGAAACATAGCTCTGCTTGATGTTCTTTATGGTAATGTAAGGATTCTTCTCCAGCCATTCGTTCAATTCACCTTCAAGTACGATGGCATCGCCATAGCCGGTAAATATTTTTGTCTTCACAATGCTGCCTCCCACCGCTCCGATGTGAAACGGTCCATGGAACGGACCGTGCTTTGATGGTTCTCCTTTTCGGATCCCCGCCAATAAAAAGGTGACTCAACAGAAATCTTTTGCTGAGTCACCTTTACACAGCCGTCGATTTGTCTTATTTCTTGATCAGGACTTCAAGCTCCTCAGCACTGGCACTGGCGACACCATTGCTGGCCTCTTTTTGCCCGGGCATTGTATCCCAGCCTCCCCTTTCAACGAATTCATATCGTTGGTAGCCTTCGATTTTCTCAAATTCTTTCAGTTTCTCGCTGCTGTTCGGTTCATTCACATACTGGCAACGCAGATGGTCGCCTGGCTCGTTAACACCGCATCGCTTGCCCCGCGGCACTCCGCGGGGTATGAGCTCGCGGCCTGATTCAATAGCTGCTCTTTCTATCGAAGACAATCGTCAGGATGAGAACGCGGCCTTTTCGAGCATCAAGTCTGACGGTTATTGCCGGTCAATCTCGAGGATCTTTATATCCTTGCTCCATCCGGATTTATCCGTGCTGACATTTCTGCATGCCTGGCTATGCTTGAGCTGGAAAACGATCTTTCCCTGATACTCGCCATCCTGCTGAACCCTGTATCCGACTATCGTCCCTCCATAAAAAGAGGGTTCCTGACGCTTTTTATGAAAATAGATTTCGCCCCCGACCAATTTCTTCGCTTGACTCTCATCGAGTCCCCACGACCCGCTTTCCCACACATTGTCTTGCAGCTTCACAAAATGATTCAACGGTTCAACCAAATGTATATTCATTTTATCCTCCTTCACAGGCTCCACAGGTATTCAACGTCCATAATTTCTTGCCGTCTAAAAACAAAAGCCCTGTCACATCGTAAGAGACAGGGCGGGGAGATCATTTTTCACTTCCCTATATGGGAAGGACAAGTATTCAATTTTTCTACGTCAATCAGTATGTTGGTTAGAGCGTACTCCCATTCTCACCAAAGTCAAGGTATATTATTCCAAGCAACTTGGCTTCTTACCCGCGGCGGGAACGGCGGTGAAGCACCCTCGGGGAAAGGAGTCTAAACACTCGGTACACACAGACTCTCATCGGAAGAGGAGAACGATCCCAAGAGATAGAATAATTACGATGTGGCCGGCAATAATACCCAATTTATGGCGCTGGTAGAATTCATTTACCTTTTGAATCCGCTCAAGTCCGCCGCATAATCGCCTGAAGTGCTCAAGCCCTCGGTATTTATCATTGTCCGAGGCAAAATCATTTTGAAACGCAAACATGGGATAAACGGCATAGAGATGATCAGTCAGAGGCCGAAACAGGGTGTCGATAATAATCCCCTGCCAGGGTTGATAAGCCACGGTCTCGGCGTAAGGCCTGTTTACGGCATACGCATGCGCAAGGCTCTGATAGCCGACTTTTTGTACGAACGGATTAGTCGTTCTCCGACTTGAGCGTATTAATGCCCCCAAAAGCAACACTTTCCAGTTCGGATGTTCCACTAAGAATTGAGTGCATTGCTTGAAACGCTCAGCATCAAAGCGGTCAAAAACGACGTCGTCTTCGAAAACGACGATTCTTTCTGCACCGGCTTCCAAGCCTTTACGCAGGCAGATTGTGTGAGATTCATACATCCCTTGTTCGACATTGAAGGGATGACGTTTGACAACGACGAATTCAACTTTTCCTGTCAGTCCTACTTTGGAGAACGAGGCCGCAGCCGCCTGCCGCCGGTCCTCACGCTCTTCCAGGGAGATGCAGTAGATGCGATCAAAAAAATCCCAGCCATTAGTCTGTTTCTTCACGGTGTCCTCGATCGAGCGCCTTTTTCTTTGCCGTACCCCTATAATATGAGCATTGTGCTCTGTCAAGAAATGGCTGGAAATTGAAGGCATGGTATTATCGATAGAAGAATCGAAGGAAAAAGCAAGATCGAACACCGGCCCTTTCCTTCATTGTTGCAGAAAAGCCGTTGCAGAAAGGGGAGGTCTCGTGTATTTAATCCATCGACTTCTCCCCTGGGTTCATTTGCCTGCCGATACTTGGCTCTCCCGCGCATGTCATCGCTCGTGCACCGTGGAAGGCATCCGGATTCGGAACCGCCGGTTTGTTTCAAAGGATAGGTTTTATGATTCGAAGAAAAATTGCTAAATACCTTGCCGGGAGGAAATATATAGTTGAGATACTTGAGAATCCAACGGATCTTCGTGAATTTAAGGAGCGTCCGACGAAGCGGTTGATCACCGGATTAATCTTGATGGGGTTGAGTTATGTTATCGGCTGGCCGGCAGTGGCCGCTTTGAGCATTCTGGCAGCCTGGTTCGGGGAACCGATGATCGCCGTCATCGGCTGCCCGACTACCTATGGTCTCTCCTATCTGGTCTTTATTGTCGGCGCCTGGCTTGCTCGCGCACCCCACTACATAGGGACCCTGGCGAGATACGCCCTACAATTTTCCCTCAGAAAATTACTCTCCTAACAGGTTGTTCCCGGAGGCATATGCCCGCATGGGATGTGCAGCAATGATCAGCACGCCGCTTCAACGTCCGCAAACTTCCAAAATCCGTGACATGGATATATGAAAGGCCCCCCCATTACCCTCGGGCTCGGGGAGGACGGCGAGGCATCAGCCGCTGAGCGCGGCGGTCGTTGGGGCCCTCTCCTCCCAGCTCTTGACACGTAAAAAAATTTTACAAAACTTCACTCCCGGATTCTAAAGATTTCTGACGCTTTTCTCGATATAGAAAATAGATCGGAGTATTTTCCTCGTTTTTATTCGTTTTTCCATCTTCTCCGATTCGACCGCCCAACAACCACAAGGATAGTGACCCGTTACTGATTAGATTTTTTGCTATATGCACTGCATGACAATTGAAACTTCAAGAGCAGGTGAATGATGGACGTCAAAATTATCAATGCTTTTGCCGATAGTACCGTCAACGTTATAAAAACGATGGCATTTATCGATTCCGCCGCCGGAGGACCATATCTGAAGAAAGGTGTTGATGCCTATGGTGATGTGTCGGGACTCATCGGCTTTACTGGATCGGTGGTGGGATCAATGGCGGTCAGTTTTTCCGAGAAGTGTATCCTGAAAATCGTGTCCAACATGGTGGGCGAGGAGTTCTCCACAATAACCCGAGATATTGAAGATGCTGTGGGTGAGTTAACGAACATGATTTCCGGTGATGCCCGCAAGAGACTCCAAAGCGAACGGATGACGATCTCCGCATCGCTCCCTTCCGTAGTAACGGGGAAAGATCACACCATTGAGCACATGCTCGGTACTTCGAGCATCGTGATTCCCTTCACTACAGTCGATGGTTCATTTGCGGTGGATGTCTGCATTAAGGACAATGCAGGTTAACGGGAGAGGAGCGTTTCGGAGATCCGCCTGAAATTTTGCGCTACTCGAGACGTTGGTTCCGTTAGCACTATCAACTCCTGCCTCAATATGGACTTCGGAACTGCATCGTCCGCTGCAATATACCCGAGATTATGCAGGGAAAATCCCAAAAACTTTTTACCGATCGAATCAAGATGGGAAAAAAGACGATCCGCTTCTTTTTCATCGCCAACATTATTCACTACAATACTAAAGGCCTCACGGCCGAACACTTGAAACATGACCTTGATCATGGAGTAGGCATCAGTCAGACAGGTAAGTTCCCTGTTGATGATCACAAGATTCTTTGATGCCAAGAGGTTGAACTGAAGGACTACCTCTGAAATACCAGCACCCGTATCCAAAAGGATCACATCATAATCAGTGAACGAACGGATCATGGCCTTGATGAGTTCGATCTTCTCAAAAAGGAGTTGCGCCATCTCGCGGACACCCGAGCTGGAGGGAATAAGATCGAATCCACCCTTTGTCGGAATGATGACATCTTTTAGTTCCAGATTCCCGAAGATGACATCCTGTAAAGTAACCTTGGGGCTCATCCCCAACATAATGTCAATATTTGCCAAACCGAGATCACAATCCACGACTAGTATCTTTTTCCCTCTCTTCGCCAGGGTCGTGGCGAGATTGATTGATACAAAGGTCTTTCCTACCCCGCCTTTGCCACTGGTTACCGATACAATCAGCGGTTTTATTGCCATCCGATTCTCCTATCCATTACCTGTTATGCGTCATAAGCTTAGCAAGAGCGGCCTTCTCTGCGGCGCTTACGGTCGTCATCTCTGTCCCCATGGCACGGCCACAAGAAATCCGATTCTTTCCCATTTTTTTCGCTTCATACAATTCCAAATCCGCCTGCTTGAAGAAGTCAACAACGCTTGTTGGGTCATGCGCCTCATAGGCGGTAAGCCCGAAGCTAGCCGATAGATGTTCCCTGATATCAACATGCAGCGTGGAGGCCAACTTCGCCACAGAACTCTTTATGCGCTTTGCTATGCTGAAGCTGTCATTGATATTTGATGCCGGCATAATGACAGAAAATTCATCACCGCCAAACCTGCAGGCAAAATCCGTAACACGAAGATCATTCTTAATGATTCCCCCTATCTGCACGAGGAATTGGTCTCCGGCATCATGTCCAAAGGTATCATTGACGAGTTTAAAATTGTCTACATCAATCAACATGAGTGTGCACGGCTGCCCTGTACGTCGCGTGCGCGAAGTTTCAACTTCCAACTGGATGTAAAAAAACCTTTTATTGTAAAGACCCGTAAGTTCATCGGTCAGGAGGAGGGATTTCAATGTATCGTTTTCCCTTTCAAGCGTCTCGATTCGCTTGCGAAGCTCGTCTTCAGATTTGTTTACCAGTCGCTTCATCTGCTTTATCTGATTATTACGATATCTCATCTGATTATTATCATGGAATATTGCGTTTATGCACTATGAGGATAAGAAAGGCTGCCTGGTATGTCAAGGAGATTTTATCGCGGTAAGCTGTTTTGAGATAGCAGTCCGTTCCGACGATACGGGATGGAGCATTAATGGGTGTCGTCCGTATTTTTCGCGATCGACGCCATTATGACTGCGCATGTTATAAGAAGTTTTTTGAAGAGCCTGCCCTTCAATGCTTCATCAGTTCCTCAGCTATTTTAAGTTTTTTATGCAGGGAAATACCGACTTTTTCTCAATGATATGTATGAAAAATCCTTTCAAGAGAAAACCCAACAATGAATTATGATCGGATTACCGTGTAAACACATATAGTTGTATAATTATACAAGTTTGGCATGCCCTGTGCTGTATTGAAGTACACGTACTCTCCACTTTAGCTAAACATCATTTAATGAATTATAAAAAAAGAGGGTTTGAAAAGCGGCATGGCCGGAAATAGTGACAATATTAATGTTTACTATGTACGAGATGGTGTCGGAGAGTACTGGTCAACATGCGCTCCGGCTTCGAGGCGTTGAACACACAGGAGAGGTGATAGTTTTCGCTTACCAGATACCTTCCGTTTTATCATTATCGATTTTATTAACACTTTACACTAAACAATCGCCAGAATGTGTACTTGGTTGGAGGTTGACATGGGATATCATATCATCAATCGCAAACACAGGAAGATGGCGATCCTGCTGATTGCACCGGAAACGGGACGACTGCCCGACGACATGGGTCCCCTGGCCCGTTACATTTCCGGTAAGAGCGGCGGGTTGGGCGAGGTGATCTCGGCGCTCTGTGAAGGACTGACACAGCGGGGCATCGAATGTCATCTGGCCACGTTGAACCTGAGCAGGCGTTTTCAGCAGGAAAACGGACTCAATGACGATCAGTGGCGCAGGATTACCACCACCATCGATCCGGACCGAATCCATCTGGTCAGCTCCGCTCTCTTCGAAAACCTACCCGACGCCTACACCGGCGATCCCGTTCAGAACGCAGCCGAATTCCAGAAAACTATGGTCAATCAAATCATTCCCCGAATCCGCGCTAAAAATGGCGGCCACCTGATCATCCACAGCCATGACTGGATGGCGGGAGGCATCATCACGGCTTATGCAAAGATGCAGGAGTGTCCGGTTCTCCATACGCTCCACAACGTCCATACCGGCCATATCCCCTTCGACCTGCTCTTCGGTGTCGATACGGGAAGGCTGTCCGATTATCTTTATCACTCGCTGGATCAGGGAAAACATGCGATTGACTGCCAGACCACGGCCATTAAGAATGCCAGTCTCGTCAATTTTGTTGGGAACAGGTTTCTTGAGGAAATCGTCGAAGGTCACTTTTCTGATCGGCCTATCATTTGCCCAAGCGTCCGCCAGGAGGTCAGGCTCAAGCATGATTTCGGGGCAACGCGGGCCATTCTTAACGCCCCGGCCGGAAACATGTACCCCGAGAAAAGCGAGCATCTTGTTCGGAGATACGGCCCCGAGAACAACGTCATCGCCGCCAAGCGGGAGAATCTCGTCGAATTCCAGAAACGGACCGGGTTGGTCATTGACCCCAAAAAGATCCTTTTGTACTGGCCATCGCGTCTCGACCCTTCCCAAAAAGGCATCGAGCTGCTCGAGGCGATCGCCCACAAGTTCGTCATGACCCACGGTGACACGCAGATTGCCATTGTCGGAAACGGTGTCGGCAATGACCGGACCCACGAAGTGATCTGCGGACGGATTGCCTGCGCCTCGGAGGGGAAAATAACCTACCAGCGCTTCAGCGAACCCCTGTCGATGCTCGGTTTTGCCGCGGCAAGCGATGTATTCGGCGCCTCATTATACGAGCCGTGCGGGCAGATCGATCAGGTCGGGAACCTGTTCGGGGCCACGGCCACCAACCGCGATACGGGCGGGTACCATGATAAGATCCGGGAGTTGCTCCTCAGTGATAACGGCAAGCCTAAAGATAGGGGCAACGGCTTCCTTTTCCGGGATTATGATGTCAATGGGCTCTGGTACGGCCTCTCCCGGGCCGTTCAATTCCACCGGCTTCCCTGTGATGTCCGCGAACCGCAGATCAAGCGGATTATGCGGGAAACCCGGCAGGAATACGATCCGGAAAAGATGGTTGACAGATATATCGACCTGTATGAAACGTTGAGCAACGGGATTCCTCTACGGGCGACGGAGAGAACGCGAGAGCCCGCCCTGGATCTCGACGATCGTACCCGCGGGAAGTGGTTCGAATTCGCGGTCAACTGGAACGCCATCGGGCACGCCTAAGAAAGCTTTCCAATCGGTGAATGCATCGCCCCGTCACCATTTTGCACTTTTTCTAGGGTGGCGTCATGGTCTGGCCCATTTCGGTAATGATCGTCGAACTCCGGATTTTGTGCCAAGCTCCTCTTGACACATAAAATCCTTCTTAATATACTTTACCCTCGGAAAAGCAATACCTTATCAATCAACAGGAGAACCTTATGCGCATCGCCATTCTTGACGATTATTTCAATGTCTCGCGAAAATTGGCTAATTGGAACCGACTGGAAAGACGTGCTGAAATTACCGTATTCCAGGAACCTTTCGGCGGCGAGGAAGTTGCAGCAAGAAACCTGGCCGATTTTGAGATCATCGTCGGGATGCGGGAACGGACGCGGTTTCCCGCCAGCCTGCTGCTCCGTCTTCCAAAATTAAAGCTTTTAATTACAACCGGGAAACGGAATCTGTCCTTTGATGTGAACGCGGCACATGCGCAGGGCATTACCGTCTGCTGCACCGGCAGCGTCGGCAGCCCAACCTCTGAGCTAGCCATCGGGCTGATGATCACGCTCATGCGTGACATTCATGGACAATTCGTTTCGATGAGACAGGGAGGCTGGCAGACCCGCCTGGGCTGCGGTTTAGCCGGGAAAACACTCGGCCTGCTGGGATTAGGCAAGCTGGGAAGCGCCGTGGCAGCCGTGGGAAATGCCTTCGATATGAGGGTAATCGCCTGGAGCCAGAATCTGACCGATGAGCTCGCGAATGAACGCAATGTACGTCGCGTCGAAAAGGATGAGTTGTTCCGTCAGTCCGATGTCCTCTCGATCCATGTCATTCTGAGCGATCGCACGATCGGCATAGTCGGCGCCCGGGAGCTGGGGTTGATGAAACCGACATCTTATCTCATCAACACCTCAAGATGGCGGGTTGTCGACGGGCGAGAGCTGATCAGGGTGTTACGGGAGAAAAGAATTGCCGGGGCGGCCATTGATGTATATGACGTCGAACCTCTGCCGGCGGATGATGCAATTAGGGGTCTGGACAATGTGCTCCTGACGCCCCATATCGGTTATGTTACTGAAGAAAACCTTACCAAGATGTATCAAGATGCCGTTGAAGATATCATCGCCTTTCTCGACGGCAAACCGATACGTGTCCTGAAGTAACTCAAGGGCGTGGATACGGTGAAGTTGGGACCGGACGGTTTTCTCATCGTATTTGCCGGCTAACCGGAGAGCTTGTCCGGTTCGAATTGACGGCGGGCGCTGAGGAATGCGGGAATGTGCTTCGCCATGTGCCAGAGGCTGTGGCGGTGCTCCCAAAGGCGGCTCCGGAATCTCCTGCGCCAGGCGGGGTCCGTGTAAAACCGCTTCACGTGCTCATTGAAGAGCTGATCGAGCCGCTCCCGGGAAGCGATCTCCTTGGGAACGAAAACAAAATTGAGACAGTTCATCTGCCGCCAGTCCTCCTCGAACGTCCCCTCCTCCCGGATCGTCTCCCAGATCGGCGCTCCGGGAAACGGCGTGAACTTTGCCATGTTCATGTCGTCCAGGCCCAGCGACAGGACGAAATCGCTGGTCCGGCGGATCGACTCCTCCGTTTCCCCCGGGAGCCCCATCATGAAAAGCCCCTTGGCCCGGAGGCCTTCCGCCCGGATCATCCCGACCGTCTCCCGAACCGCCTCGAGCGTCACGCCGGCCTTGTGCCGCCGGAGCATCTCCGGGTCGGCCGACTCGATGCCCAAGGACACCATGAGGCATCCCGCCCGTTTGAGCATCCTCAGAAGCTCCCGGTCCGTGTGGCCGACGCGGACGGCGCAGTTGAACTGCACCCCCAGGGGCCGCTCGGTCAGCATGCCGCAAAGTCCGGCGATCCGCGGCCGGTCGGCCGTAAAAAGATCGTCGTAGATGTTGAGGTGGCGGATGCCGAACCGGGTGCGGAGGTGTTTCATGTGGCCGTATATGTACGCCGGGGAGTTGGCCCGATACCCCCGCTTGAATACCGACCGGTCGCAGTAGGAGCACTGGTAGGGACAGCCCCGGCTGGTGATCATGGTGGCGCCGGGAAAGCCGATGTAGCTGAACAAGGGCAGGTTGTACCCCCGGGGAAACCCGGCCAGTTTTTCATAGGCGGGAAATGGCAGGGCATCCAGGTCCGCAAGTGGCGTCCGCGGTGGATTGACGACCGCCCGCTCCCCCTCCTTCCAAATCAGGCCGTCGACCGTGGCCGGAGACTCCCCCGATGCAAGGGCGGCCAGAGTCGCCTCCCCTTCCCCCGGGCAGAGGTAATCGATGTGGTCAAAACGCTCCAGGAGGCTTCCTCCCAAGGCGGAAACATGAACGCCGCCGAAGACGGTCCGGACCGCGGGGCGCGCAGCCTTGAGAGCCGCGGCCATCTCCCAGGCGTCGAGGAACCCCGACGTCGTGGCCGAGAATCCCACGAGATCGGGACCATGCCCGAGGATGAGGCTGACGTTTTTTGCTATGCCGGCGACGGCCCGCGGGCCGAGGCAGTCGTGGACGAACACCTCGTGCCCCTCCCGCTCCAGATAAGCGGCGATGGAGAGGAGTCCCAGGGGGGCCATCCGGTTGGCCGTGGCCGTGATGTCCTTCCGGCCGGGGATCCAGTTGGATCCGGCCGGGTGAACCAGAACTATGCGCATGGAAAATCCTGCCTTCCTCCGGGGCTTCGCGTCGCCGCGGCCTGCACTGCCCCGTGTTACGGCTGCCGCCGCCTCTCCTCGATCAAGGTGGCGATATTGATCTTGTGGTTAAAGACAATCAACAGCACAGTCGCCGCCGTCCCGGCGACGGGGATCGCCTCTCCGCCGCCCGCAGCAGCTATCGCCCCCCCGAGGATCAGGATCATGCAGAAAGAGGCAACGAAGGGGATCCGCACGATCCGATGGACGGCGACCCACGCGAGGCATGCCGCGGCCGCACCCCAGGGCGCGATCGGGATGGCAAAGCCCAGGTAGCTGGCCACCCCCTTGCCGCCCCGAAACCGGTGGAAGCAAGGGAAACGGTTCCCCGCCACCAGGGCCAGGCCGATCCAGGAAACGAAAGGGAAGGGAAGCAGCGCCAGCGCCAGCGCCGCCAGAAAGGCTGCCCGCCCGACGTCGAGCAGAAGGACAACCGCCGCCCATCCTTTTCCGGCCTGACGATAGACGTTCGTCGTCCCCGCATTCCCGCTGAATCGCGTCCGCGGATCCTCCTTGCCGAGGAGCCGAAGCGCGATGATGGCGAAGTTGATCGACGCGGTGAGATAAGTGAAAAGGAGCAGTCCGGCAAGGCGCATCTATTGCACCTCCCCCATCCAGGCGGGGGGCTTCCGCCTACCGCCGGAGATGTCGCGCATCACGATCCCCCGGATCACCTCCACGGGCCGGTCATCGCCGTCGGTGATCAGGATGTCGAAGCGCAGCGCGGAGCCCCCATCCGGAAGGGGAACGACACGGCAGCGGTAGGTTTCTCCCGCCCGGGTGGAAACGACGATCTCCCGCCGGTCAAACCCCACCGGAAAGGCGACTATGCCCCGGTACCGCTGCCCCCAGGCGCAGGCCACGTGAAGGGCCGCATCGAAGGGAAAAGGAGAGCCCAGGGGTCCGATCGCCTCCGGGTAATTGCCCCCAGAAACCTCTGCCCACGCCCCGACGGGGGTCAGGCGGAGATCGCCCACCACGTTTTGGTAGGCGGGTCCGAAGGGGACGAGTTCACCATAGAGTCGCCGGGGGGAGACGGTGAACACCGGCCCTTCCCCCGCCGTCGTTTCGCCGGGAACAGGCGCCTGTCCGCTCCCCTCTCCCCCTCTTTCGCCAACCGCGGGCAAAAAGAAAACGGACGCGTGCTCGATCCTGCGCGCCCACGCGGCTTTTCGGCCGGTGACGACGGTGATAAGCCGGGAGCCGCACCGGCCGTCGGCGGTGCGCGTGCACTCATGGATCGCCGGGATCTCACGGACCTGCGGATCAAGGGTAAGCAGGTGGCTGAAAACGGCCTGCTCCTGCCGCCGGGGATCCGCGCCGGCCGCGGCCGGGAGCGTGCTGGCCAGGATCTGCAGTGCCTCGACTGCCGGCAGGACCACCCGCTCGGAAACGTGATGATCGCCGAAATACGTGGGCACGGGTATCGCCACGGGAATGGTTACCGTTTCGACGGGCCGGGAAAGGTTTTCCATAGCTGAACGGTCTTGGGATCGATGGCCACGGGGATTCCCCGGGCATTGAGAGCGCAATGGCGGGTAAATCCCCGGCAGACATCGGCCCCCGTCTCCGCATGGGTGATGATGTAATCGAACCGGAGCCGGACCCGCTGGAGTTCCGCCGGCCGGGTATAGATCCACATGGGATCGTCGTAGTAGAGGGGCTGGTGGAACTGGATCCCCAGATCGATGATCGGATAGACGTAGCCGCTCTCCTCGATCTCCCGGTACGGATAGGCGGCGTCGCGCATCAGCGATGCCCTGCCGAACTCAAAATACTTGAGGTAGTTGGCGTGATAGACGACGGTGGAGCGGTCGGTGTCGGCGTAGAGGGTCCGCATCGCGCAGCGGTGCCAGGCGAGGCCCGTTGCGGCGTCGCGCCAGTACCGGCCGTCGTCGCCGGCGATTTCCGGGCGGAAGGGTTTCGGCTTCATGGAGCCACCCCCCGAAAGACGATGCAGCAGTTGGTGCCGCCGAACCCGAAGGCGTTCGACAGGGCGATCTCATGCGGCTGCCTGCGGGCCTTGTCGGGAACGCAGTCGATGTCCGCGAAGCGGGGATCGGGCAGATGGTTGATTGTGGGCAGGATGATCCCCCGCTGCATTCCCTCGATGGTCAGGGCGTCCTCGATGGCGGCGGCGGCCCCGAGGGTATGGCCGATCTGCGACTTGTTGGAAGAGATCGGGATCTTCTCCAGATGCTTTCCGAAGACCTCCCGGAGGCAGTCGACCTCGACCTGGTCCCCCTTCGGCGTGGAGGTGCCGTGGGCGTTGACGTATTGGATGTCAGCGGGCGCAAGCCCCGCGTCGTCGATCGCCTCCCGGATCCCCCGGATGATCGTAACGGGGTTCGGTTTGGTGAAATGATAGGCGTCGGAGGTCCAGCCGACCCCCATCACCTCGGCCCGCGCCGTGAGCCCGTGACGGGCGAGCATCTCCTCGGCCGCGAGCACGATGACGCCCGCCCCTTCGGAAAGGACGAAGCCGCGCCGGTCAATGCTGAAGGGGCGGGAGGCCCGGGCGGGGTCGGCATGCGCGCGATCCCCCGGAAGGACCTTGATGGTGGCGTTCATGTTGGCGAACCCGTGGATGATCTCCGGAAGGATCGGCGTGTCTACCCCGCCGGCCAGGACGAAGTCGCAATCCCCGTCGCGGATCATACGGGAGCCGATCCCGATGGCGTGGTTGCCCGAGGCGCAGGCACCCTGGGGGGAAAAGATCGGACCCGTGAACCCGAGGAGCATCCCCGCCTTTCCCGAGGGGAGATTGGCGCAGAGGTTGGGCAGAAGATAGGGACTGATCTTCAGGGGACCGTGCTCCTGGAAATGGGTCATGGCCGTCCGGAACGCATCGACGCCGTTGATCGCCGAGCCGATGAGACAGGCCGTCCTAGGGGAGGTCTCCCCGTCCATCGTCAGGCGGGCATGGGTCAGGGCCTCGCGGCAGACCGCCATGGTGAGGATGACGAAGGCGGCGTTCCAGTTGTACGCCTCCTTGGCGTCGACGAACGTTAGCGTCATCGGATCCCAGTCCGGGATCTCCCCGACCACGTCGCAGACCGATTCGACCCGGCAGCGGGTCACCTTCCGGAAGCCCGCCTCGCCGCGGACGGCGCGTTCCCACGTCAAGGGAAACGTCGCCCCCAGCGGCGTCGCCGCCCCGTAACCGATCACAAAGACACGTCGATTTAGTGGAGGTCTCATTTCTGCTTCAACCCATCCGTACAGTATGCAGTTCCTCAACCCGGGAAACCGTGACGCACCCTCGGCCTCCCAGGGAAAATCGATTCCCGGCAGCGCGATTCTGAGATTTTTTCGGGGCACCCTGCCCCCGCAGCGGAGCGACCGCAACGGCAACTGTCTGAGCGCCTTCAGGCGCGAGTTTTGCCGTTGCAGCGAAGTGAGGAGGTGCAGGGTCGAAAAAAGATCCTGAGCGCGAAGGGAACGATTTTCCCCGCCTTCATATCAGTTGACGCGACGAAACACAAGACATGCGTTGCACCCCCCGAAGCCGAAGGCGTTCTTCAGGACGAACTCCTGGGGGAGGCTGCGCGCCCCCTCGGCGACGCAGTCCAGATCGATCGCCGGGTCGGACCGGTGGTTGATCGTGGGGAGGAGGATGCCCCGACGCATCCCCTCAAGAGCGAGTATCGATTCGATGGCGCTGGTGGCCCCCATAGCGTGCCCCATCAGCGACTTGTTGGCCGAGACAGGGGGGATCTTCGCCCCGAAGACCTCCCGGAGGGCATCGGCTTCCACCTGGTCCCCGACCTTCGTCGAGGCTGCGTGGGCGTTGACGGCATCGATCTCCGCCGGGGTGATGCCGGCATGGCGGATGCTTTCGGTGATGCAGCGGGTGACCGTCACCGGGTTGGGGGCCACGACGTGGCAGGCGTCGGCGGTCATCGCCCAGCCGGCCAGCTCGGTGTCATAGGCAAGGCCGTGCGCCGCGGCGAACGCCCGGGAGGCGATCACGATGCAGCCGGCCCCCTCCGAGACGACAAATCCGCGCCGGTCGAGGGAGAACGGGCGGCTCGCCGCCCCGGGCGGGAGGGGCTCTTCTCCCTCCTTGGGGCGGTACGCGCCGTTCATTGTCGCGAATCCCGCCACGATCGGCTCGATCAAGGGAAAATCCACGGCCCCGCAGATGGCCGCATCGGCCATCCCCTGGGCGATGAACATCGCCCCCAGGATGAGCGAACTGCACCCGGTGGCGCAGGCGGTGATGATCGAGGCGATGGGGCCAGTCGCCCCGGTCAGGATCGAGACCTTGCCGCTTGCCATGTTGATGCAGGAGTTGGGGTTCATGAAGGGTTGGGGGAGCTTTCCGGTCGCCTCCAGGACCCGGTCCGCCGCGATGAGGGCGTCGAGTCCGCCGATGGCGGTGCCGAACGTGACGGCCACCCGCGGGGCGATCTCCGGAGTGATCTCCAGGCCGGCCCGCTTCAGGGCCCGGTGGACGACCAGGAGGGCGTGCGGGAAGATCGGGGAGGTCCAGTGGGCCATCTCGCGGGGCTTGAGAAAGGGATAAGGAGCGGAGTCGACCTTGGGGACCTGGCCTGCGATCCGTACAGGAAACCCCTCCCGGAGCGGGAAGCGGGTCAGCGCGGCCACACCGCTTTCGCCCGCGGCGGCCCGGTCCCACTGGCCTTGCAGGTCGGTGCCCAGCGGGGAAACGGCGTCGTATCCCAGGATTATGGGTCGCGTATCATCCATGTTGCGCACACCGTCGAAAAGGGGGTTTCCTCACCAGGGAAGGAACTTGTAAAGCTTGGCGAACATCTCGTACACCTCGATCCAGTTCTGGAGATCCTTCGCGGAACGCAGGTGGTCCCGCTTGTTGACCATCACCCAGCTCATGTGGGCGGCGCCGTCCTTGCAGGTCCGGCAGTCCCGGGTCGCCGACGTGCAGCAGCGGTGCATCGTCTTGAGATCGGCCGCCCAGCGGATGAACCGGATGAGCCGCTTCGGGCGGGGGGAGCGGTCGTCGAGGGTTTCCGTCACAGAGGGACATTCGTTCCACCCGAACGGCCGCCCGAGCATCCGGCCGGTGGTGATGATCTCGTGGTAATACTTGCAGGAGATGACGGTACGGGGGTACCGCTCGAGCATGGCGTCCATCTCGGCGCGGATATCGGCCAACTGGGAAGGTGTCCAGGAAAAGCCCTCCACCCCCTCATCGTTCGACAGGAGCTGCATGTGGACCTTGAGGCCGGTGTCGTCGATCCGCTTGATCACCCGCTCGGTCCGCCCGAGCTGCCGGGGGGTGATGGTGTAGAGATAGTAGGTGTAGGGATCGCCGGCGTAATTCCGGCTGGAGACGGCAAAGGTATCCTTCCCCCGGAGGAGCTTTTCGTCCTCTTCATCCCCCCAGAGCGAGATCCCCACCATCATGCCGGGAAACCGCTCCCGGGGCACCTTGATCAGGCCGTTGGTGGCGCAATACGTGGGGAGGCGCCGGTTGAAGGCCTCGACACGGTCGAGATGGAGGGTCGGTTCGCCCCCGATGAGGATGGCCAGATTGACCCCCCGCGCCTGTTCCCGCTCCACGAAGGCCTCCCAGCGGGCGATGTCCGTCTCTTCGGGGGCCGCCGTGTGCTCGTCTGATGAGAAGAAAAAACACCCCTTGCAGCGCAGGTTGCAGCGATTCGTCACATCGTAGATGGAGCTGCGCATATTCAGGCGGGAGATCGCCTTGTACCGTTCGTACCACTCCCCGTTCAAAAGCCCGCTGACGGTCTGCATCTCTATGGAGTCCTTATCTCTTTACACCCCGGCGGAGCGATCATCATCGGACAGAGGTTGTCCCCTTTTTCATATCCCATGATCCAGACGGCCAGGTAGGTGTCGACATAGTCCAGCCAGGCCTTGAAGGAGAGCGGGTTCGTCACGTGCCGGTACAGCCGGGCGGTAACCACGGCGCTCCCTGCCGCGTAATGCCGGCAATCGTCGCAATCCGTGTCGGGCACGCAGCAGGCCACTTCGCGATTCCAGGTGAGGTCGGTCCTGAACTGGCGGAAGGAGCGGCCCAGCCCGATCGCGGTGGAGGCATTCCGCCGGGGATACGGGCAGTTGAAGAGTGCATGGAGCCCCTGCGCGTGGGTGTGGGCGACGGCGTTGTAGGGGGAAAAAAGGAGATGCCGGGGATGGCTCGCCATCAGCTCCCGCATGACCTCCCGCGTCCGGACAAGCGAGGCTGCATCGTGACGCAGCTCTCCCGCGTAACCGACCGGCGCGGAAAACATGTTGAAGGTGACTCGACAGTCCGCGGCCGCCAGGATGCGGATGACTTCCGATGCCTCGTCAACGTTTTCCCGCGTAAAGGTGTAGACGAAGACGGCCCGGGGGTCGCCGCGGTAGTTGTCTATCTGACGGTCGAGCAGGCCCCGCGCCCTGCGGACCCGGAAGCTGGTCGCGTCATTCCCCCAGACGGAGATGTGAATCCGGTAGTTGACGGCGGGATCGATGCGGCGGACACCGTTGGTCGCGATGCAGCCCAGCGGCATCTCGGCGAAACAGACGGCGAGGAGTTCCGGAACGAGGGAGGGTTCCGCCCCGGCGAGAACGACATAGGTGATGCCGCGCGCCTTTTCCTGGCGCATCAGTTCACCCCAGGCCTCGGAATCGCCGTTTTCGCGGGTGAACTGTTTCGCCCCTTCATAATAGTAGCAGCCGTCGCAACGGATGTTGCAGCGGTTCGTCATGTCGTACGTGGACTCCCGGAGGAAGAAGTAGCGGCGGACCTTCTCCCAGCGCGCTTTGACGGCAGGCTCCTCCAGGAGTTCGGAAAATTTCCACCGGCGGGGGGCCGGGCAATCCTCCGCACCCGCCTCCCATCGCGAAGCGTCTTCATCGGTAAGTCCGCCCTGCCATCCGGCTTCCGAATCCACTATCGTTGCAGGCCCCATACCACCCCGCGCGCACCCTCTCCCGAAATCCCGATTCCCGCCCGCGGCCTCGCCGGCCAAAACTGTCGGGTATTCCTAGGCATTTTTCCCTGCAGCCAATTTAGAGCGCAGGTATTCGGCAATCAGCCGGACGGTCTTCAAGGTCGGATAGTCGTCCTCATCGATGAAGACGCCGTATTCGTCCTGCAGGACCAGTGCCACGGTCGCCAGATCCATGCTGTCCACCCCGAGTTCATCCACAAGATCCATATCGGGATCGAACGTCTCCGGCGTGATCTCTTCCAGTTTCAGCTCCCCGATGATAATCTCGGCTATCCGGAGGACCAGTTCCCGGGCCTCTTTGCTCTCCGGCATGATACACCCTCCCAACGTTCACGCAATAGCGAAGCCCTCCGCAGCCAGCTGCGGAGAATCCCGAATCCATACGACGAACAACCCTGTCCCCGTTTTACTCGCTGCCCCGCAGCAGGCCGGGGGGACTGCTCCCACCCGTGGATTCATCCACTTACAACTAAGGGATGATAAAGTTTTATCCTTTTGCTAAAAACTATGATGTTTGTCAAGAAGTTTGTTATCCGGGGCCTTCCGCCAGCCGCCCCATGAAGGCCCCGGTACAGGCCGCCTCTCCGGCCAGCTTGACGGAAAAGAGATATGCCATTCCGTCGCGCTTTTTCTCCCGCGCTATTTCCAACGTCATCAGGTCATCGGGCTTGACGGGCAGACGGAAACGGACTCTGCCCAGGCCGGTGATCAGCACGCGCCGCCCCTCCCGAAGCTCCGAGGTGATGATCGCCTCTTTGACCAGGTCAAGGATCGCTATTCCCGGAAGGATCGGCTTGCCTGGGAAATGGCCGGCATACCAGGCCGAATCTCTGGGAACGACGGCCGAGGCCGTCACCCTCTCCGTCGTGCCCGTGAGTTGTGATAGCTCCTGCCGGAATGACTTCTCCATCTTCCCTCCCGGATCTCCCGACGTACCGGTCAATATCAACCCGATTCCGGACGCCTGCATCTTTTTCGGCGCCCATCCGCCGTTTCTCATCACCTGCCCGGCGGCTCCGTCCATGAAGCTGAAAAATCCCTTTCGTTTTTCAGTAGCGTCACCCGTGGCGGGTGTCAAGAAAAATCACGGGGCGAAGACGCCGGCAGCCGTTCCATCACCGCTCTTCCGATCAGCTCGGACAACGGCACGATTGCATACCCTCCCGCCCGGAGTTCCCGGATGATCTTCTCCACCCCCGCGAGCCACTCGGCGATCCTGCCGCCACCCGGCGGGGCGACGTCATGGAGAAGGATGATCGCGCCGGGACGGACCTTCCGCAGGATTTTCCCCGCCAGCCCCCCGATCCTCCGATTCCCGAAGTCGCAGGCCCGGCAGCTGAAGGTGACGCACTCCATGCCGAGGTCCCTCAGGACCCCGGCCAACCGGGGGTTGGTGACGCCCACGGGCGGGCGAAAGGCGAGAGGCCGGATGCCGAAACGGGCCAGCAGGTCCTGGGTGCGGGCGATCTCGTCGGCCAACTTCGCACGGGAACGCAGCATCAGCAAGGGATCGTGATGGGTGGAGTGGTTGCCGACGTCGTGGCCCCTTTGGAGGATCTCCCGGACCAGCTCTGGGTACCGCTCCGTATTTTGTCCGGTGATGAAGAAGGCTGCCGTCAGCCGATACCGCCCGAGAAGATCGAGCAGCAAAGGGGTCACTTCGGGATCGGGGCCGTCGTCGAAGGTCAGGGCCACCGCTTTGCCGTACCTCCCGCCCCGGCTGATCACCGGCAGGAAGAAACCCGCCCCCGGAAGGAAGGGAGCCACAAGGCAGAGGAGGAGAAACAGCCCGAGGGGTACGGCGGCCAGATCCGGCCGGATAAAGAGCAGCCCGCCGGAAATGGCAAATGCCGCAATCCCCGCGATATGCGCCGGCGTAAGGGCCTTCCTGGGGGCGGATCCGCGGTTCATCGAAGAAGCAGCTCCCACAAGGGACCCGGACGACCATGGGCATGCATCCTGGTCACGATCCGTTCCGCCTTTTCGCCGCCGTCGCCGTAAACCCAGTTCATCCGGCCGCGCGCCTGCTGTTTAACCCGGGCGATGATCTCCTCCGACCCGATCCCTTTGGAACGATAGAAAACCGGCGACAGGAGGTCCTGATCGCGCGTGATCTGCCCCTCAGCCACGGCGATATCGTAGAGCGGGGCATGGGGAAAGATCCGGATGCCGCAGAAAGCGAAAAACACCGCTTTCTCCAATTCTTCCGCACGTTCCAGTGTTTCATCCACCGTCCGGACGTCCTCTCCGGGCCCACCCAGCAGGAGGTAGTGGGCGATGTGCACCCCCGCCCTGCGGGCATTTTCGTGGGCGGCGAAGACATCCGCCGCACCGAACGGTTTCCCGTACCGCTTCAACTGGGGATCGCAAAGCGATTCCGTCCCGAACTCGGCATGGGTCAACCCGGCCTCGGCCAGGATGCCGTAAAAGCCGTCGGGGGGGTGCGTCGGGGCGAAAAACGCCCCCCAGGGGATCGTCAGACCGTGGCGGCGAAAGGCCCTGGCAACGGCAAGACTGTGGTCAGCATCGGCATTGAACGCGGAATCGGTGATGAAGAGGTACCGGGCGCCCAGCTCCTGAAGCTCACGGGCCTCGCGGGCGACCTCATCGGGGGGGACGAGCCGCAACCGCCGGCCCTCGATATGGGGATAGGTGCAATAGAGACAGCAAAACGGACATCCCCGTTTCGTCTGCAGGTTCAGGATGCCCCCCCGCTCAAGGTAGAAACTAAGATGTGCATTATCCGGGCAGGCCCGCCGCGTGACGGCCCCCGGCCAGGGTACGGGAGCTCCGACGGGACCTCCCTTGATCACGATTCCGGGCAGCGCGGAGGGATTCGCCCCCCGTTCGAGGGCATCGAGGAGGAGGGCGATTGCTTCCCCCGCCCCGACGACGCCGAAATCGGCGCCGAGCAGCGACATCAATTCCCCGGGGAAAATGGAGAAACCGCTACCGCCCAGGATGATCGGGGCGGCGGTGCGATCCCTGACGAGCCGGACGATCCGCTCGTATCCCGGGATGAAGCTTTTCGTGGCCAGGGTATCCACATTATCGATGTTCCGGATGGAGATGCCGACCACCTCCGGGGCGCCTTCCCGGAGGGCCGCCTCCAGTTGCTCCGGCGCCGCGGTCCGATTCATGTCCAGGATCCGGACCTCATGCCGGGGCGTCAGGGCCCCCGCGACATAGTCGAGACCCAGCGGGTAGACCGAATGCGGGGCGTTGGTCGTGTTGGCGGAGATGAGCAGCACCTTCATGGCTTTCCCCTATATCGCAAAATTGTCTCCGGCGCTATTAAATTGAAGCGCTTCGCGGCACCGTCCGGGGAATCGCCGTTCCCTTCCCCAAGATGATATTGATTTTTATCCACCTTCAAGGTAAAGATACGCGGAGTGCGGATCCTATTTAATATTTTTTCAAGCGAGTCTGAGAGTGAAACCTGTTCATATCGCCTTCGTTCTGATCCTGCTCCTGCTGTCGCCCGGGCGTGGTTTTGCCGCCGACGACTTCGCGGCGCAGTACTACGACCTCCGGGAGAAGGAGATCCTGCAGTTCAGCAGCGATCTTTTCATCGCCGGTGAGTATTACCGGGCGATAACCGAGGCCAAGCGCTACCTCTCCCTCTTTCCCGGACGGCCGCAGGCCGAAGAGATGGCTAAGCTGATCGGCGACGCCTACCTTCTTGCACATGAATGGGCCGACGCGATTGCCGCCTACGACCAATTTCTCCTGCAATTTCCGGAATCGTCCCGGGCAAACACGGTGACCTTCACCAAGGCGATCGCCCTGCTGAAGCAGGGAACCACCTCGGAGGCGGAACGCCTCTTTCAACTCATCCTGAGCAGCACCAGCCGGGAGAAGAAGAGCGAGGCCGCACGATGGGAGATCCTGCTGCTCATCCGCCAGAACCGCTTCGACGAGGCGGAGCGGCTCCTGAAGGACCGGATGGTCCGGCCGGAAATCGAACCGGAGGCCGGTCTCATCGAGGAGCTCCTCGCCGAGAAAAAAGAGCGCCCGCTACAAATCGCCCGAGACCGCCGGGCTCCTCTCGGCCATCCTGCCGGGAAGCGGCCAGTTCTACAATGGGCGGTACCAGGACGGAACCTATTCATTCCTCCTGAACGCCCTGTTCCTCCTCGGCGCCTGGAAGGCTTTCGACTCGGATAATTACGCCCTGGGAGGCGTCCTGGCCCTCTTCGAGATCGGCTGGTACGCAGGCGGCATCTACGGAGCGGTGGGCGGCGCCCACAAGGTTAACCTCAAAATCGACGAGGATCAGTTCCGGAACGGCCTCCAGAGGCTGAACCTCCGGGAGAGCGAGATCAGCCGGCCTCGCGGCGTTTCCGTCATGTTCACGTACCCCTTTTGAGAAAGAGCATAACCATGAACATCTACCCCTTCAGTGGCAACATCTTCCGCTATCGCCGGGAGAACCCCGGCCGGCGGGAGTTCCGGCCGCCGCCCCTCCCCCGAACCCCCTCCCGCAAGGAGCAGGGAGGAACATGCAGGGGTTCTTCGACGGCGCACCGCATTTGCGGCGCGCTTCTCATAGCCTCGTTTCTCTGGGCGCAGACGGTCTTTGCGGACGAGGTTCTCCTCCGGGGGCCCCGGAAGATTGCCCGGCAGCACACGGAAACGGAACGGCGGCCGCAAGAACCGGTATCCTGGAAAGAATCGCTGCAGCGCCCGTCCTTTTCTATCAGCGTTTCCTCGGCCCCTCCTGGGGCCGGCGCTGCACATATTATCCCTCCTGCTCGAATTACGCCCTGCTGGCGATTGCGAAGCACGGCGCCGTTCTCGGATCGATCATGGCCTTCGACCGGCTCCAGCATGAAGCCGACGAGGTCAGGTTTTCGCCCCTGATCGTGTCCGAGGGAGAAATAAAAGGCTACGACCCGCTGGAAAATAATGACTATTGGTGGTATACAGCAAACCGCCCGGAACCAGTGGCCCCCATGGGCGCCGGCCGGGAGGCAAAACCCTGATGTCCCGGAAGGAGATTCCCATGAAAGCGCGGGTGAAAGCAACCGGCATCGCCTATCCCAACAACTATCTCTCCGAGGGGATGGCCGATCTTGCGTTCACCCCCTTCCCGTTTTTGGACATCAACACCGGGTACAAGGTGCCGCGGATGCGCATCGACCAGAACGAACCCTTTCCGGATTCAGAATTTACCGGCCCCTGCGCAGGCCTGACAGTGAGTTTCTGACATGGGGGAACCCGGAAAAGAAAAAACCGATCATAAACTCAGGGTCGGGATCATCATGGGAGGCATCTCCTCGGAGAAGGAGGTCTCCCTGGAAAGCGGCCGGAACATCTTCAGCAAGATCGACCGCCTCCGGTACGATCCCATTCCGATATTCATGGACGGACGGGCGGCCCTCTGGGAGATCCCGCTCAAGCTGCTCATGCGCAACTCCACGAGCGACATCGAGGAAGACCTGCGGGCAGAGGCCGTCCCCATCCCGTACGAATCCCTGAAGGACCGGGTGGACGTGGCCTTTCTGGGGCTCCATGGGAAATACGGGGAGGACGGCTGCATGCAGGGGCTCCTCGAACTTCTGGGGGTCCCCTACACGGGCTCCGGCGTCCTGGCCTCCGCGATCGGGATGGACAAGTACGTCTCCCGGCGGATCCTCGAGATCAGCGGGATTGACGTCCCGCGGACGATCCCGGTCCCCCGGCGGGAGTGGGACGCGAATCCCGAAGCGGTCGTTCAGCAGATCGTCCGCGAGATCGGCTTCCCCTGCATCGTCAAGCCCTGCCGGGAGGGGTGCAGCACCGCCGTCACGAAGGTCGTCGCACCGGAAGGGCTCTCCGGCGCCGTGGAGGGCGCCTTCGCGTGGGACAACCTGGTCCTTGCGGAGGAGTTTCTCGCCGGAATGGAGGTTACCTGCGGCGTCCTTGGGGTGGATACGCCCGAGGCCCTGACGCCTTCGGAGACGATCCCCACGGACGACGTCCTCTCCCTGGAGGACAAGTTCCTCTACGGCCAGGGGGAGAACAAGACGCCGGCCCGGCTTCCGGCCGAACAGATCGAGAAGGTCCGGGAGACGGCGGTCGGAACGTTTCGCGCCCTTAACCTCAAGGGCTACGCCCGGATCGACATGTTTGTGCGGCCGGACGGACGGGTTGCGGTCCTCGAGCCCAACACCCTCCCCGGGATGACCCCCTCCACCGTCCTTTTCCACCAGGCGGCCGCCTCCGGGATCACCCAGGCGGGCCTCATCGACCGGATCATCCGGTCAGCCCTGGAGGTTCACGCCCATAAACGAGGCCCGCTGTAAATAGCCTATCCGCAAATACCTGCTGACGACAACACCCATACCCAGGTAACGAAGCCGATAAAAACGGTTGACACACAAAAATTTATGCATATATTAGCGGTGCTTAAGAAGGATGAACGGAAACGGATGGTGCGTTAATGGGCCGTTATTTCACTGCATCGCAGATATCCCTTGCCGGTCGGTCGTTCGGACAGGCCGAAAAGATGGCGGGACAGTATTTCCGCCTTGAGCCCGCTCAGTGGAAGGGGCATCGGTACGATGTCAAGACGCTTGCCTACCTCGATCAGCACGAGGTCCGGGAAGGCGCCTTCGCCCACCTTTGCAAGTATGAGTTCGAGAAGGAACCGGAACCGCAGGGTGGCGGGATTCACTTCTATCGGATCTGTCTCCAGGATGATCGGATCCTTGATGCAATCGAGCGGGCACACTCATTCATCCGGCTCTCGCCGCTTTTGCTCTACATTGCGGCGCATGAGCTCGTCCACGTGATTCGTTTCGATCGGGGCGAAGGGAATTTCGACGCATCCGAAGAGGAGAAGACGGGGGAGGAAGAAAAGGTCCACCGGATCACCCGGAACCTGCTCAAGCCGATCACCGATACCGATCTGAATCTGGTCATGGATTGCTTCAGCAGCCGTTACCAGATCGGCGATATGATACAGTAAATGAAGATATTGGAGGTTTTTTCAATGCCAATTTATGAGTATAAATGCAAGAAATGCGGTAAGGAATTCGAAATGTTTCAGGGGATTGCGGACCGCGCGGCGAAGTCCTGCAAATTCTGCAGGGGCCCGGTGCACAAACTGATGTCCCTCTCCTCCTTCCACCTGAAGGGGAGCGGCTGGTATGCAACGGACTACGGCGGAAAGAAGGCCCCGGCGGCCGAGAAGAAAAAGGAAGAGAGCAAGAGCTCCGAAACAACGGAGAAGAGTACACCCCCGTCAACGGCCAAAGCTGAAGAATAACCCCTCATGACCCCGACCTCCCCCGACCGGGGGAGGTCGACTACTCATCACCGTCACGCTATATCTTCACCTCCGGCTCTTTCCTGCGACGGAGCCGCTGAACGAGGAACCGGTCCATCGCCTCCTGGGAGATGTCGCCGTCCAGGGCGGTCTTGAGCGTATCCAGGGGGATCTCCACGCGCGCCGCGCTCCGGTGGCCGCCCGCCGTACCGAACTGGCCGAACGCCTTTCTGGCGATGGCGCCGCAGTCCTGGCGGTAGCCGTCCCCCCGAAAGATGATGACCAGCCGGTCCTTCACAATCCCGGCGATGATCACATAGAAGATATTGATGATCCGCAGGAAGAAATCGGCCACCTGGACGCACGCGTCCGCACTCTCGACCGGACCGAGATAACAGATCACCCGGTCGCGATAACGCCGTTTATGCTGGTACGCATACTCAAAGTACTTGAGAAACTTCTCGGGGATCTGATTGAGCTCGATGCGCCGGATCAGCTGCCGGTTGGCCCGGAGGAAGTTCAGGTAATAGGCGCCGATGTCCTCAAGGCTGGCGTCGCGTTCGAAGTTGACGGTGTCGCTCCTGATCCCGTAGAGGAGGGCCGTGTAAAGCCGCTTGGGGATCTTCGCCCGCGCAGCGAGGAGGTACTCCGTCATGATCGTTGAGAGCGCCCCGTAATTCGGCCGGACATCGGCGAGGGAGGCATGCCAGACCGTCTTGCAGGGGTGATGGTCGAGGACGATCTGGGGTTTCGTCTCCCCGAGGAGATCGCCGAAGAAGGTCGGCTGGGCATCGACGATGGCAATCAGGCGGAATTCCTTGAGGTCAACCTTGTCGAGCATCTGAATCTCCACCTTCATCTCCCGGATGAACTCGGCGTTCTGGTACCGGATTACGGGATCCGTGGCGACAAAGACGCACTTTGCCAACGGCTGCGTCTGCGTGAGGATCTCGCGGAGCGCCATTGCCGATGCGACGGCGTCCGGATCGGGACTGCCATACATAAGGATTGCAAGGGTGTCATTCTCCCGGACCATTGACTTGAGCTTAAAGACGTTGAGTACCGTCTCCTCTTTCCGGGCGAGCAGCAATTCGATTTGTTTCATGGATTTATTTCCTGGTTAAAGGTATACCGCCGGCCCTGCCGCAGCGCCATGCGACCTGTTTTCGTCTCAGGTGCGTCGGTTCTCACGAGAAAAAATGGCCGGCCCCTCCGTGCGCACCTCCGGCATCGCCGGCGGTGCGGCGTCTAAAACCATGTGCTGAGATTGAAGTGAAATACCACATCCGGCGAGGTCGTCGTTGCGATATCCTCGGAAATGGCAATATCCAGAGTGGTTCGCTCCGAAAGTCCCAGCGTCCCCCCGATCAGCAATTGTACGGCATTTGTTGCCAATGGCTTTAGGTCGCTGTCCCGGTAGAACGGGGTATGGGCATCCATCTGAACCTTGAACGCGATCCAGGAGAGCGGATTCCAACCGACCCCGATCGTGCCAAACCCGACATGATCACGCTGCTGGTCCGGCAGGACATCGCCCTTTGTCATCACCATCAATCCCCCTGCCGCGTAAAGGGTTGCGTGACCGAGGGGAAGCCGATAATCATCGCCGGCGGTGATCCATACCGAAGCATCCGTACTGCCGCTGCCGTTCAAAGAGGCGCGGTCACCCGTCGGCAGCTTGACGCTTGCCCTGAGCGCCACCGCCCGCGGGTATTGATTCGCATCGTGGTAAAGCTGATAACCGGCCATCAGGCTGATGTCGCCAAGGCCGCTCCCGGAACTGTCCATCTTCAGCTTCTCCATACCGTCACGGGTGTAACGGTAGAGCAGGCGGTTACGGGGCGCCTGATCGCGTCCGCCTTGGGGAAAGCCGAACCAATCATGATAATTGATGATGAAGCCGTCGAGGAACCCGCCGCCGTGGATAAGGGCGGGGATCGCGACCCCCAATTCCACATCCTTCGACAGCCCGTATCGACCGCCAAGTGTCAGGCGGGTAGTCTCTCCATCGAGCAGGATCGTTTCCCGGGCGGTTGCATCATCCACATAGTTGCTTGCATGATCGAGCGTCGCGCGAAACTCTTTCCGGCCCTGAGGAAGCACAATTGCGCTGCCCGCCGAAGGGAGTCCGTATATCTGGACGAGGGGACTCTGGTTCGTCGAATAAAAGGGGGCAATATCGAAGGCATAGAGCAGTGAGGAGGAGGGAACGAGCGTTATCAGGACGAGGAGACGAAAGAGGAACTGGTAGAGTTTTTTACTGACCGCCGCCGTAGTTTCCAAAAACCCGCACGTCATTGCCCCCTCCCGAAACGGATGATCGCCTGTCCGGGCTGTTATTTTACTTGCAAGGCGCGGCTTTTGGCAAGGGAAATCAGCTTATCGCCGGATTATCTTGACACGCAAACATCGTCTCTATATATCAATGAGGTCATAGATATCAGAAACCCGGCAGCGCCGGGGTATTTGAGACGACCATGCATGGTCGGAAGGAGTCACGAACCGCATAATGACCATATCTCTGCGCATATTCATTTATCTTCTGTTCCTGGTGAGCTTTCTGCCGCTCCCCGCAGGTGGAGTGGAATCGATCGCCCCTGCCGTAAATGGGCAGCAGATATCGGATCATTTCGACGGGGACCTTTACTTCAACCCCGGCACCGCTCAACCTCCTCCGCCGGGCCAGGAGCCGCGAGGCCGCACACGGTGGATTCTGGGCTGGATTTTCGGCATCGACCGGCCCGATTGGCCGGAAATCGAGGATCCCGGACCCGGGCCCGCTCCGGCGACCCGTGTCCCGAACGGAAAACTCGCCATCACCCCCATCGGCCACGGAACGTTTCTCATTCAAATGGACGGCCTCAACATCCTGACCGACCCCATCTGGTCCGAACGCTGCAGCCCGGTGCCGTGGGCCGGTCCCCGGCGGCGGCGGGAGGCGGGTATCCGCTTTGAAGAGCTGCCGCCCATTGATGCCGTCCTGGTCTCCCACAACCACTACGATCATTTCGATCTTCCCACGCTCGGGCGCCTCGCGGAAGCGGGAACCCCGCGCGCAATCGTACCGCTCGGCAACCTCGATCTCATCCGGGAAACGGGCATTCCCCAGACCGAGGAGCTCGACTGGTGGCAGTCGGTCCGCCTCTCCCCGGCCGTCACGGTTACCATGGTTCCGGCACAGCATTTTTCCTCCCGCACGCTATTGGACCGCAATAAAACCCTGTGGGGAGGTTTTGTCGTCTCCGGACCGTCGGGAAACGTTTTCTACGCCGGGGATACGGGATACGGCCCCCATTTCCGCGAGATCGCGCGCCGCTTCTCGCCGATCCGGGCGGCGCTCCTGCCGATATCACCCTTCCGGCCGCAGCAGTCGAACACCCCGTCGATGGGGTATTATCCCCGCGTCCACATGGGACCGGCGGAGGCTGTTAAGGCCCACACGGATCTTGGCGCACAAGTCAGCATCGCCGCCCACTTCCAGGTGTTTCAACTGGGATTCGACGGATTTGACGACGCGGTGAGCGAACTGGCCGCGGCCTTGAAGAACCGGGACCTTCCGCCCGAGGCGTTCATCGCCCCGACCCCGGGTCGGGTCATCGAACTCGATGCCCGCATAGTCGAAGTCCGCCGTCCGGAGGGCCGTGAAGCGATATGCCTGAATACGCCGGCGACCGCCCACACTGCGGCGTGCCGCGGGGTAAGCGAGCAAAAACAAAAAGGACTCTTCCCGATAAGGAGCGAAAATTCTCCGCTCCTGGCGGCGGAAAGCTTCAATTAATGAGCATGACGAGAATCATTCCGATATGGGTCATGGTGCTTCTTTCGCTGATGGCGGGTAATGCGTACGGCCGGGACCCCCGGGAAGCGGCCAAAATCGACGCTCTGATCGACGCGGTCGAAACCCTGGAGGGGGCGAAATTTATCAGGAACGGGCAGGAGTATAATGCCCGGGCGGCGGCGGACCACCTGCGCCTCAAGCTCAGGACCGCGGGCGACCGGGTAAAGACGGCGGATGACTTCATCAGGCTCTGCGGCAGTCAATCTTCGCTTTCGGGGGAAAAATACCGCATCCGGTTTGCCGACGGCACGACCGTAAACGCTGAGGTTTTCTTCCGGAAAAAACTCAAGGCATTGACCGCGGATAAACATAAACCCTAATGCCCGGCGAAGGGTTTCCGGAAGATTCGCTTCACATTCACAGTTCAGGAGATTGCCGATGTTCTCTCCTCTCTCAGGAAGAAAGATCCGTACCGGCGGCGCACCGCCGGCGCAGGGGAATTTTCCGCAGCCAAACACCGGCATGCCCGTTTTCGGGAGAATGATCATGAAGGCGGCGCTCTTGTCGGCGATATTCCTCATCGGTCCGGGGGTTGCGCCGGCGGAGGCGAAAGAGAAAGTCAGTCTTGGCGGCGTGGAGAATGTCGCTCTTCTCCCCTGGGGGGTGATTATGCCTGCCCGTATCGATACAGGGGCGGCCACATCCTCCCTCGACGCAAGGAACATCGCCATCAAGGGGAACGAGGTCGAGTTCAATCTGCCGCCGCAATACGGGGGACGCAAAATTCGTCTGCCGCTCTTGAAGGTGAAAACCGTCAAAAGCGCCGAGGCAAAAGACCGACGGCCGGTCGTGATGGTGGAGTTCTGCATCGGACCGAAGCGTATCCGGACCCGGGTGAATCTCAATGACCGCTCCAACGTCAAGTATCCCATCCTCATCGGGAGGAATACCCTTATGCATGATTTTGTCGTCGAGTGCAGCGGTTCATACTGCACGCAGCCGTCTTGCCCCGAGGTCGCTCCGCGGTGAGACGCCCGGTCTTCCTGCTGACCGCTTCCCTCGTCCTTGCGACAGCCGCACTCATACTCTACCGTATCGTCTGGCTCGGATATCCGGTTCTGCCCCTGGCCGCCGGCCGGACATGGCAGCTTCTCATCACTGCGTATGTAACACCCGAAGACGAGGAGTGTGCCCTCTACCTGGTCCTTCCCGCGGAGCACACCGGAAATATGGTTGTCGAGGAACGCGTTGTTTCCGGCGCGTATACGTTCGACATCCTGAAACAGGGGCCGAACCGGGTCGGCGTTTGGTCGGGATCGGGGGTAAACAGTCCCGAGGCAATCACCTACCGGGCGACGATCCACTCCCGTCCCGGCCGCAGCGCCGCCACCCAATCCCCCCTGTTGTCTCCCTACCCGCCCTCCATCGGCAGTAAGGAACAACAGATAGCTGAAGAGGTCAGCCGCCAATGGCAAGCTCTTTCACCGCAGAAGCGGTTTCAGGCGGCCGCCTCGGCGTTGCGGAGCCGACCGGATGATGTCTCCCCCACCGATGCCGCACTTCGACAGTGGCAGGTTATCCACCGGACACACGATCGCACGGACGCGGCTCTTGCCCTCTTTCGGGCCTCCGACCTTCCGGCCCGGGCCGTGGAAGGGCTCAGGTTGGCGGAGGAGGTACAGTCCCTGCCGACGAAGTGGATCGAAGTCTGGATCGGCCGGGAGTGGAGCAATCTGAATCCCGAAACGGGAGAGGTCTATCCGTCATCGGCGGCGCTCCTCCCCCTGGCGGTGGGCAGCCTGCCCGCCGCCCGGGCCACGGGGGCGGAATTGTCCGATATCCGTTGGACGATGAGCCGACAGGTCATGAGTCAGTGGAAGCTCCTCTACGAGCGCATCGCCCGCTCCCCCCACTTTCTCGATCGGTGGTCGCTGTTACAGTTGCCGCCGGAGTTTCAGGGGACGTTTCGTATCCTCCTTTTGGTGCCGATCGGGGCGCTGATCATCTCCCTCCTGCGCAACGTCGTGGGATTGCCGACCTTCGGGATCTTCATGCCGCTCCTCATCGCCCTGGCATTCAGGAGCACCGGCACCCTCTACGGCGTCGCCATCTTCAGCGGCGTTCTCCTGATCGGTTATGTGATGAGGTCCCTTCTGGACAAGCTCCATCTCCTCCTGGTCCCCCGCCTCTCCGTCATCCTGACCCTGGTGATCGCCTGCTTCACCGTGCTCGCCCTCGTGGGAAACAAGCTGGGCGTGCGGGAGATGATGGCGGTAGGCCTCATTCCGTTCGTCATCCTCACCATGACCATCGAGCGGTTCTTCATCATCATCGAGGAGTCGGGTGGCAGGGAGGCGCTGCTCACGGCCGCCGGGAGCGTCGCGGTTGCCGTCATCGCCTATCGGATCATCAGCTGGGAGCCGCTGCAGCTCACCTTTTTTGTCTATCCGGAGCTGATCCTGACGGTGGCCGCACTGCAGATTCTTGTGGGCCGCTACACGGGGTACCGGCTCTCCGAGCTGTACCGCTTCCGGAGACTCGGAGGATCGTCATGATGCTTGACGGCTTCCGGAGACTCGGCGAAGCCGGGGTGCTCGGCATGAATTTCCGCAACGCCGGATACATCATGGCGCACAACGCGCGCTCCGCCTACCCCCTGGTGGACGACAAGGTGCAGACCAAGAGGCTCGCGGAGAAGTTCGGCATTCCCATCCCTGAACTCTATTATGTCGTTGAGGATCACGGGAGCATCGCGAGACTCCCCGGCGTCTTGGAGAATCTGCGGGAGTTTGTCGTCAAGCCGGCCAGGGGCTCCGGCGGCAGCGGCATCATTCTGATCAAAGGCAGGACGGACGCGGGATTCGTCACCCAAAGCGGCAAAATCATCTCAGAGGAGGAGTTCGGCTACCATATCGCGTCCATCCTTTCCGGAATCTACTCCCTGGAGGGAAAGGAGGACATGGCGATCATCGAGGCGCTCATCCATCCGGATCCGATTTTCAGCAGCATCACCTATCAGGAAGGGGTGCCGGATGAGCGGATCATCGTTTACCGGGGCGTGCCCGTCATGGCGATGGTGCGGCTTCCCACCAAGGCCTCGGACGGCAAGGCGAACCTCCACCGGGGGGCGATCGGGGCGGGGATCGACATCGCCAGCGGCACCACCATGACGGCCGTCCACAAGTCGCGTATCGTCGGGAAACACCCGGACACGGGGAGTCCCGTAAGCGGCATTCACCTGCCCCATTGGGATGAGCTCCTCCTGATGGCCGCCAGGGCGACGGAAATGACGGGCCTCGGCTACCTCGGCGCAGATTTTGTTCTGGACAGGGAGAGAGGGCCGGTCCTCCTGGAGTTGAACGCCCGCCCCGGTTTGGGGATCCAGATGGCAAACCGGAGCGGACTGCGGCTCCGCCTCGATAAAACCGACAACGCCCCGCCCGCCGTTTTCCTCACTGCGGCATCACGGGTTCAATGGGCCAAGGAAAATTTCGGGGACCCCGCCGCCGCTGTCGTCGTCTCCCCTGCCGGGCAGGCTTCCCCGACGGCGGATACACCATGAACACCCGGTGATATCGTTCGTCCGGACACGATCTCCCAAGTAATCCCGCAGAACCGCCGGATTACTCAGCAATAAGTTAGGTAAAATCGTTTTCACGGTAAAAGATCTTCTACCGCCATTGACGCGTGAATTCGGTAATTGACGAATTTTGAAGAGTATGCAAGATTACAACGTATGCTGATTTCAGTTGAGGAAAGAAGATCGCATGATTATCCAAATGAAAACCGACGTCGACACATTTTACATTTTTGAACGTACTGGAGGTAATACCGATGGAAATCTTTAACGTTATCGAGACGAGGAGAAGCATTCGCTCGTTCAAGCCCGATCCCCTACCCGGCGATGTCATGAATAAGATATTGCAGGCGGGGAGTGCCAGCCCCTCCTATACCAACACGCAACCTTGGGAGGTAGTGGTCGTAAGCGGTAAAAAGAAGAATGAATTGGCGGAGAAACTGCTGAACCTGGCGAAGGTAAAGGCACCGACCAGTGCCGACCTGCCCATACCCAAGGGCTGGCCGGCAGCCATGGATGAACGCTCCCGGGAGCATGGCGCCCGCAGGCTCAACGCGCTCGGATTGGCGAGGGATGATGCAGAGGGGAGAGAAAAATTACGTCTGAGGAATTTTGAGTTCTATGGAGCGCCGTGTGCCGTCTTTCTTTTTATGGACGGGTCGCTGGGAGAGTGGTCGATCTTCGACATGGGGCTGTTCAGCCAGAACCTGATTCTGGCGGCGCATTCGCTCGGCGTGGAGAGCTGCCTGCAGGCCTCGGTTACCAACTACGCACGGGAGATAAAACAATCCCTCGGCGTTGCAGAGAACAAAAAGCTGGTTGTCTGCATATCCCTGGGTTACCCGGACGAGAAGGCCGTAGTGAATGCATACCGCAGCATCAAGCAAAAACCGGATGAGTTTACGCATCGGTATGAGTAGAAAGTCAGGAGGATGAATAGCCATGATCTGCATGCTTATCGAAGTCCATGTCAAGCCGTCGGCGCTTGACGAGTTTCTCGAGGTCATCAAGTACGATGCGGTGCACTCGGAGGGCGACGAGCCCGGATGCCTGCGTTTCGACGTGCTGCGCGATACCGATGACCCGCTGAAGTTCCACTTCTACGAGGTCTACAAGGATGAAGCCGCGCGGCTGGCCCACCGGGAGATGCCGCACTTCGCCAAGTGGGCCAAGTTCATCGAGTACGGCTTGGACGGGAAGATTGTGCGGCATTCAACGACGAATGTTCACCCGACAGATGCCGAGTGGCGGTAGGCAGCCGACGCTTGCATCTGCGGGAGATGTCCGCCGGAAGCCTCCAGTGACGGCGGCAGGATTGAAGAGTCGCAGATACGCTTTAAGACTTTTGGAAAACCAAGGAGGAACACCATGAAAAAGCTCCTAACGCTATGTGTCATTGCGGCCGTCATGATCTTCATCGCCGCCTGCGGCGGAGGAGATGGCTCCCGGACCATCTTTGTCGCAGAGATCTTCAGCGACCAGCCGGCCGACGGGGATATCGCATTCGACCCTGTCAAGAAAACCTTCACCATCGCCAACGGGCCGCAAACTCTGTTTTTCGGCATCGACGATTCGGCTCCCAATCTCCCCGAATACCGCGCCTTCCTGGATTTTCCCCTCGACGGATCGACCGGGGGGGATATCGTCCCTGCCGACGCCGTGATCGTTTCCGCCACGCTGGAGTTGTTCCTCAACGAGGTGAGCTTCGCGGCTACGGTTCCGACCTTGCTCGACCTCGTTTCCTATCCCGTCTCCGGGCTCATGCAGCAGGATTTCAACTCTCCCCCACTCGTGTTCCAACGGCTGAATTTCTTCCGCTCGGATCAGGGGAAGCACGTCACTATCGACGTCACCCCGCTCATGCGGGAGGCAAAACGGCTGAAGCTGTCCGACTTCCAGGTACGTTTCCTCCTCGATTTCTCTATTTCGGACATCGGGTTTGTCGGGATCACGGACCTGCCGAGCGTCAGCGTGACTACGCCTTTTTTGACCGTGCAGTATGAGTGAGCCCCGGAGTGATTCCTTTGTTCTTGCTCCCTCATAGATGCGTTCCTGAAGCCCTCATTCCCCGGAGACTTCAGGAAAGTTTGGATGATAATATTTCTCCATAAGGGGTCTTGTGGAATATTGCGGGCATGAGGATATACGTCATATCCATACTTCTTCGAAAGGATACCTGTATGAAAAAAATTCGTCCGGTTTTGGCGGCAATCTGCGTATTTGGGTTAATCAGTGGATGCGGCGATATCAAGGATGCGATAGACATAACGTTTGACATCACTTACCATCACATCTTTACCATCCACGGCAACACGGAAACACTCTCGTATGACATAAACCTTGAAGATAATGACGATTACCGGAGATATAAAAACAAAATACGAAGCATCAGCATAGATTATATCCTGTACACCATAACCTCAAATACCGGTGGCGAAGGAACGGGTGATC
Organism: uncultured delta proteobacterium; assembly: GCA_963817385.1. Lineage (GTDB taxonomy): Bacteria > Desulfobacterota > Syntrophia > Syntrophales > UBA5619 > JAKAFS01. Next base: position 192,979 of record CAWFOM010000006.1, on the reverse strand, counting down.
TTTACGCCGGCAGCTATGGCAGCGCCTTTTCCAGCGCAACAAAAGTAGCCCGGACCGTCAGTTTTGCCGCCGGCGAAACCCGCGGAGAAACGTATGTAGAATGGATAAACAAGGCGTTTCTTGAAAATCTTTTGGTCGGCGGGAGATTAAGTCTCTGGGCGGCAGGGAGCGGTTCCGGCGTTGATATTATTGTCCCGGCGGTCATCAAAATAAAAATTACCGTCAACCCGTTGGAATAATAAGCCACGATAAACAGATCAAGCTCTCGGAATAATACATACCCCTTGGAAATCATAGGAGAACAACAATGAGCGTATTGAATGCGATCGGAAACACCCCTCTGGTGGAGATCGTCAATCTTTGGGACTCCAAGAAAACCGGCGTGCGAATCATGGCGAAGCTGGAGGGTTCCAACCCGGGCGGTTCGGTCAAAGACCGTCCGGCTTACTACATGCTCAAGGATGCCGTCGATTCCGGAAAGCTGGTCCCGGGAAAGACGATCCTGGAGCCCACTTCCGGAAACACGGGCATTGGGATGGCGATGGTCGCGGCGGCCATGGGGTTTAAAATAAAGCTCACGATGCCGACATGCGTGAGCCAGGAGCGACAGGCCGTTTTGCAGGCCCTCGGGGCGGAACTGGAGCTGACCCCGGGGAGCGACCGCACCGACGGCGCCATCCGACGGGCGCACCATATCATGGAACATCAGGGGGATGTGTACTTCATGCCCAATCAGTTCGATAACCCCTGCAACTCCCTGGCCCATTACCATACGACCGGGCCGGAGATCCTTGAGCAGACAAACGGCGAGGTCGATCTCTTTGTCGCCGGGATGGGTACGACCGGCACGCTCATGGGCTGTTCCCGATTTTTCAAGGAGAAAAAGCCGTCGATCAAAATCGTCGCTATCGAACCCACATTGGACCACCGTATCCAGGGCTTGAAGAATATGAAAGAGGCGATCGTCCCGAAGATCTATGACCCAAGTAAGCTGGACCTCACCATTAGCTGCAGCGATGAAAACGCCTTCGACACCACCCGCGACCTTTCCCTTCGTGAAGGGCTGTTTTGCGGAATAAGCTCGGGCGCGGCCATGTGGGGCGCCATCCAGGCAGCCAAGGATCTGCCGCGCGGCGCGACCGTCGTGGTCATCTTCCCCGACCGGGGGGACCGCTACCTTTCCACGGAGGTGTTCCGTTCGGTCTGCGCCATGTGCCCGCCCTAACCCCTCAGTCGATTTCTCACCAGACACGCCTTTGAGTACCACGATATCGCGACACTCAACAGGTAAGCAGTGACTAATGGCATACTTTCCCTTTGACATCTCAATGGGTATCCGGTAGTTTTTTTAGAACTTTATCCCTCAATAAATATTTTTCCAGTCGACACTGTTTATCACAACGGGGGGCACCAGATGCACGATCAATCCAAAACAAATCAAGAAATGATCGCGAAGAATTCATTCTTGAAGCAGAGAATCCAGGATCGGGAAAAATCGGATTCAGACCGCAAGCCTTCGGAGGAGCATCTAGACACACTGATGGAACGACTCCATCTTGCCACCCGCGTGGCCCACATGGGAGTCTGGGATTGGGATATCCGGAAGAACGTACTGGTCTGGGATGATCAGATGTACGCTTTGTACGGTGTTAGAAAGGAGGATTTTTCCAGGGCCTATGAGGCTTGGCTGAACGTGCTCCACCCCGATGACCGGGAGGCAAGTGATGAGATATCCCGCCAGGCATTACAGGGAGCAAGAGAATATGATACAGAATTTCGTATTATTCTGCCCGACGGCGGTATCCGGATAGTGAAAGCGATTGCCGACATCATCAGGGACCGGGAAGGTAATCCAGTGCGCATGATCGGTGTCAATTATGACATCACCGCGCGCAAGCAGGTGGAGGAAGCTCTGGAACGCCGTACCCACGACCTGGGTGAGCGGGTCAAAGAGTTGAATTGCGTGTACGGTCTGTCCGACCTCGCCGGAACAAGTGGCGATTCAATAGAGGTGCTGCTACAGGGCGCGGCTGAGCTATTGCCACCGGCCATGCAATACCCTTCCATCGCCTGTTCACGGATCACACTCGATAGGCATCCATTCAGCACGGCCAACTTCGCGCAAACCCCCTGGCGGCTGCAGTGCTCAATTAGCTTGCGCGGCGTGCAGGCGGGCAGTGTGGAAGTATGCTACCTTGAAGCCCGGCCCGACTGTGATGATGGGCCTTTTTTGCGGCAGGAAGGGCAACTGCTTGAAGCGGTTGCTGAACGGCTGGGAAAAGCGGTGGAACGAATACAAACCCGCCAGGCGCTACAAGTAAGCGAGGAGAATTTCAGGAATCTTTTTCAAAATGCATCGATCGGTATATTTCATTCACTACCGGAAGGGAAGTTCTTGCGGGTAAACCCTGCGCTATCTCAAATGCTGGGGTATGCATCACCGGAAGAGATGATTTCAACCGTCACGAACATCGGCACTCAAATTTACGTCGATTCAAAAAATCGCTCGGATCTTCTCGCAGCCACGATGGAGAAAGCTGGGTGGGTTTACGCAGAGAATCGCTACCGCCGCAAGGACGGCACTATTCTGACCGCGAATTTAAGCGTGCGCAAGGTAAACAACTCCGATGGCACAGTGGCTTACCTCGAAGGTTTTGTTGAGGACATTACCGACCGTAAGCAGACGGAGGAGGCACTGCAGGAGAATGAGAAGATATCCCGAACCTTGATCGAAAACGCTGCGGTCGGCATAGCCCAAGTGGAGGCGGGGACAGGCCGTTTTCTCGCCGTGAATCCGATGCTGTGCCAGATGGTGGGCAGGACGGAGAAAGAAATGCTGGCCACCACCTTTATGGCAATCACGCATCCGGACGATGCGAATCTGCACCAGAGTTTAAGCAAGCGGATGTATGATGGCGAGATTGACCACTACAATCTGGAAAAACGATACCTCGGGAAGGATAAGGGAGTCATTTGGGCGAATATCACCGTATCACGACTCTGGAAACCTGGAGAGACTCCAGGAAGAATCATCACCATAGTCCATGATATAACCGAACGCAAACAGGCGGAGGAGGCGCTGCAGGAGAGCGAGGGGAAATATAGAACTATCATTGAAGGTCTTGAGGACGGCTATAATGAAGTGGACATCAAGGGGAACTTTACCTTTTTCAATGAACCGGTCTGTAAGATCCTGGGCTATGAAAGAGATGAGCTGCTGAAGATGAATAACCGTCAGTATGCAGACGAAGAAAATGCCCGCAAGATCTTTCAAGCCTACAATCGGGTCTACCTGACGGGCAAACCCGTTAAGAACTTTGAGTGGCAGGTTATCAGAAAAGATGGCGCTCGCAGAGATGTCGAAGTTTCCATATCAATCATTCGGAATGGTGAGGGTCATCCAACCGGATTTCGGGGCATCGTAAGAGACATCACCGACCGCAAGCGTGCTGAGCAGGAAAGAAAAAGTCTGGAGGAGCGTCTGCAACGTGCCGAGAAGATGGAGGCCCTCGGGCAACTGGCCGGCGGCGTGGCCCATGATCTGAATAACGTCCTGGGGATACTGAGCGGGTACTCGGAGCTGTTGCTGGAGGAAATTCCCGAGGGACATCGCTCCCGGGGCCACGCTGAAAAGATATTGCAGTCCACGGAGAAAGGAGCCGCGATCATTCAGGACCTTCTCACGCTGGCCAGGCGGGGGGTCACGGCATCGGATGTGATCAATCTCAACAGCGTCGTTTCCGGTTTTCTCAAGACCCCGGTGTTTGAGAAGATGAAGGACTATCATCCCCGGGTGACCTTCAGGACCGAGTGCGACAAGAATGTTCTGAACATCAAAGGTTCCCCTATCCATCTGGAAAAGACGTTGATCAACCTGGTGTCGAACGCGGCGGAATCTATTTCCGGAAAGGGGGAGGTAACGATCCGGACGGAGAGCCGCTATCTTGACAAAGCCGTCAGGGGCTATGACGAGGTCAAGGAAGGGGATTACGCCGTACTGACCGTATCCGATACGGGGACGGGCATTCCCGCCGAGAATAGAGAGAAGATATTTGAACCGTTCTATACGAAAAAGACGATGGGCAGGAGCGGGACCGGGCTGGGATTGTCGATTGTCTGGGGAACGGTAAAAGATCACCACGGGTATATCGATGTACAGACGGAAGTCGGAACGGGAACCACCTTCACGCTGTACTTCCCGGTCACCCGGGAGGAACTGATCGCACCGCAGCAGAAGGAGCCGATAGAACGATACATGGGGAACGGAGAATCGGTATTGGTTGTGGATGACATTGCCGAGCAGCGGGATGTTGCCGCCCGATTGCTTACCCGGCTGGGGTATGACGGTTCACGTGGTTTCCGGCGGGGAAGAGGCGGTGGAATACCTCCAGGGACATACGGCGGACATTCTGGTCCTGGACATGATTATGACGCCGGGGATCGATGGTCTGGAGACTTACCAAAGGGTTCTGGCAATCAACCCGAAGCAGAAGGCCATCCTTGTCAGCGGTTTTTCCGAGACGGAAAGAGTCACGAAGGCTCAGAAACTGGGAGCAGGCGCCTATGTCAAGAAGCCCTATGCGATGGAACGGATCGGTGCGGCCATCCGGGATGAACTGAGTAGAACATAGCTGACGGCATATTCAACCCTAAAGCTCCGCGGAGCGGACCCGTCCTCTTCCGCGGACTCAGGCTTGGCGTAGATCTCCTCGCGCGTGGCCATCGTACAGCTCTGCTAAAGATCTTTGGTAAATCTCCTTGACAGTCCGGACCGCATTTCTTATCCTCGTCACGCGTCGAAATGGGTTCTTACCCGTTTAGTGTCTGGTTCCAGACGGCTCTTTGCAAGGTTTCCCAGAAAACCAACATTCACTCGGAGGATCTGCGATGAAAAAAAGAATGCTTGCCCTTTTCGTTTTGATGTTGATCGTTGCCCTTGGGGTTTCGTCGGCCTGGGCAAAATATCCGGAGCGCAAGATCAAACTGGTTTGCGCCTGGGCCGCGGGAGGAGGCAGCGACATCATGGCGCGGACATTGACCCGCCTGGTCAACCCGTCCCTGGATGGAAGGATGTATGTGGAAAACATCACCGGCGCGACGGGGCTCATGGGGATGCGGGAGGTCCTCAATGCCCAGCCCGACGGCTACACGCTGATGCTCCTGACGACCACCAACACCATCGCCCCCGCCGTGATGAAGGATTATCCGACACCGGACACACTCGATCCCTTCGCCGTGGCCGGGGAAGACCCCATGATCATGGTCGTGGGTGTGGACAGCCCCTATAAGACCATCGCCGACTTTCATCGCCGCCGCCAAGGCGAACCCCGGGAAGCTGACCGTCGGTACGGCCGGCCACGGTTCCCCGCAGCACCTTGCGGTGGCCGCCTTTGCCGCCGCCGCCGGGATTCAGTTGAGCTACGTCCCGTTCAAGGGCGCGGCGCCGGCCCTGGTCGCAACGGTCGGGCGGCATGTGGACGTGGTCGCCCCCGGCGTTTCCGAGGCGATCACCCTGAACGAGGCCAAGAAGATCCGGGCGCTTGTCTCCCTGAGCACCAAGCGGTTGCGGCATTACCCCGACGCCCCCACCGCCAGGGAGTTGGGATTTGACGTCGTGGTGAGCCGCTGGATGGGTATGGCGGCCCCCAAGGGCCTCCCCAAGGATGTGAAGGCCCTGCTGGTGGACGTCTTCAAGAAGGCCATGGATACGGAGGAGTTCAAGAAATTCAACGCCCAGAACGGTCTTGAGCCGTTCCACGGGACGCCGGACGAGGCCCGGACCTGGATCAAGAATCAGGCCGACTACTTCAAAAAGGTGGCCGACAAGGCGGGGATACAGCCGGAATAACTTTAGCACCCGGCTGCGAACGGCCAAACGCCGCCTGAGAGGCCGGTTGAAAAAGTTGCTGATTCACAGGCTGTTCAAAAACGTCTGGATCCAAGGCCCCCGAAATTCTGAGCCGTGGGGCGTACTTTTGGGGTACGTTGAACGGCGCAGAATGAGGGAAACGCCGCAGACGGACATTTTTCAACAGCCTGTCGGGGGATCGATGAGAAAAAGCGAGCGAATCCAGTCCCTGCTCTGGGCGGTCTTCGGCCTCTACATCACGTACGAGGGGTTTCTGCTGAAACTGGGCACCGGGCGGGCGCCCAAACCGGGGTTCATGATCTTCTGGATGGGTGTGATCATCGTGATCCTCAGCGCCTTTTTTTTCATCGCAACCTTTACGACCCCCGATCAAGAACACAAAGCCCTCTGGCGGGGGGTCCGATGGTTCCGCGGGGCGAAGCTCATGGCGGCCCTCTTCCTCTACGTGGCGGTTTTCCAGGTCCTGGGATTCATCCTGAGCACCTTCCTGCTCCTCGTTTATCTGTTCAAGGGGCTGGAGCCCCAAAGCTGGCGGAACGCACTGCTTTTATCGGCGGTGACCATCGCGATCTGCTACCTGGTCTTCGGGGTCTTTTTGGAACTCCAGTTCCCTCCGGGAGTCCTGAGCTTCATCCGGGCCTAAGGGGAATATATGGATTTTTTTGCCGGGCTGCAGATCGGGGTCGTCACCGCCTTCCAGCCCATGAATCTGATGTATTGTTTCATCGGGGTCCTGATCGGGACGCTGATCGGGGTCCTGCCCGGGATCGGGACGTCGGGCGCCGTGGCGATCCTCATGCCGGCCACCTTTACGATGAGCCCGGTCTCGGCGATCATCATGCTGTCCGGGATCTATTACGGGGCGATGTACGGCGGCTCGACCACCTCGATCCTGGTCAACATCCCCGGCGAGGCGGCCTCCGTGGTGACCTGCTTCGACGGGTATCAGATGGCCCGCCAGGGAAAGGCAGGCCGGGCACTGGGGATTTCGGCCTTCGGCTCGTTCATCGCCGGCTTTTTCGGCGTGGCGATGATCTCCCTGCTGGCCCCGTCTCTCTCCCGTCTGGCCTTCGATTTCGGACCGCCGGAGTTTTTCGGCCTGATGGTCCTGGGGCTCACCCTCTCCACGTTCCTGGGGTCGGGGTCCATGGTCAAGGCCTTGCTGATGGTGGCGCTGGGCATCGTCCTGGGATGCGTCGGAATGGACCCGATCAGCGGGACCCCCCGACTCACCTACGGGATCAAGCCCCTCCTGGACGGCTTTGACATGGTCCCGGTGGTCATGGGGCTTTTCGGCATCTCCGAGGTCCTTTTCAACCTGGAGCAACAGGAGCAAAGGGATGTCTATGAAACGAAGATCAAAGGGCTCCTGCCGAACCGGGAGGACTGGAAAAGGTCGTGGGCGCCGATCACCCGGGGCTCCATTCTCGGGTTTTTCATCGGGGTCATCCCCGGGGGGACGGCGGTGATCTCCTCCTTTGTCTCCTACGCCGTCGAGAAGCGGATCTCGAAACACCCGGAGGGGTTCGGCAAGGGAGCCATCGAGGGGGTGGCCGGTCCCGAGTCGGCCAACAATGCGGCGACCTTCGGCTCCATGGTCCCCCTGCTCACCCTGGGGATCCCTTCGAACGTGGTGATGGCCCTGTTCCTGGCGGCCCTGATGATCCACGGAACGGTGCCCGGTCCGATGCTCATCCAGAAGCAGCCCGACTTTTTCTGGGGGGTGATGATCAGCATGATCATCGGAAACGTGATGCTCTTGGTCCTGAACCTCCCCCTGATCGGGATCTGGGTGAAGGTCCTGAAGGTCCCCTACAAGATCCTCTTTCCCCTGATCATCCTGTTTTGCCTGATCGGTTCCTACAGCGTGAATTTCCGGGTGGTCGACATGGTGGTGATGCTGGCCTTCGGCGGGATCGGCTACCTGATGAAGAAATACCGGTACGACGGGGGGCCTTTGATCCTTGCCTTTATCCTGGGCCCCCTGCTGGAGACGGCCCTGCGCCAGTCCCTGATCATCTCCCACGGGGGACTGGACATCTTCGTCAAGCGTCCGTTGGCACTCGGGGCGCTTCTGATCGCCTTGGCCTTTTTACTATTTCCCCTGATCCCCGCCATCGGGAAGAAGAGGGAGAAGCTGGTCGATGCCGAGTAGGATTGACCGGGAGCGCAACCCGCAAGCCCTGCCCTGTGGGCGGAGCTTCAATTATTATTGATTGAGGAAAAGGTCAGCCCAGCTGAGACGCAAAGGGATATGGTGATTCCTTACGAGTTTTTGGGTGTAGACTTCTTCCTGTACTCAATAAAACGTCGCTCTTGACAGAAATGCATGTTTACAAACGGTATTCATCGACTTAAAATGCCTTGAATTTTGTCCTTGTCAAATATACAAAAACTTATATAATGCCTCAATGAAGATAAAGCCGCTGAAATTCATAGCCTCAAGCCTCGATGATCTTCGTAACTTTCCTGATGAAGCGAGACGGGCTGCGGGTTTTGAGCTTCACGCGATTCAGTCAGGACTTGAGCCGAGTGACTGGAAGCCAATGCAAATTGTAGGAGCCGGTGTAAAGGAAATTCGTATTCACATACTTGGCGAGTGGCGGGTTATCTATCTCGCGAAGCATAACGAAGCGGTTTATGTGCTTCATGCATTTCAAAAGAAGTCGAAAAAAACGAGTAAACAAGATATTGATTTGGCTCGCCAACGTTACAAGCAAATTGGAGGATAATTTATGAGCGGGACAATTATTAAGTCATCCGGCAACGTATTTATTGATCTTGGATATGCCCCAGAAGAAGCGGCAATTCTCCAGATGCGTGCTGATCTTATGGCCAAGCTCCGCAAGTTCATTGAGGCCAAGAAGCTTACGCAGGCCAATGCCGCGAAAATTCTGTGTGTCAGCCAATCGAGAATATCCGACCTGATTAGAGGGAAATGGGAGAGGTTCAGCCTCGAAATGCTTGTCACTCTTGCCACGAGGGCGGGCATGCATGTCAGACTGAAAACGGCGGCGTGAAGGAGGAGGGCTGGTGCAGAGAGATTGCCCTCATGGGAATTGACTTCGGAGTGAAAAGTACAGATTGTTGGGCGTGATTTTTGGGGCGGGAGATGGTGTCGTTTCCTTCTGAAGTCAAGCGTCCGGTGATTTTGAAAAATATCCACCCTTTCAAATGGTTATCAATGAAATTTGTCACTTGACTTTCCATTCGCATAAGAGCATTTATCAGGCGTCGTTTCTCTTATAGCTCAGTAAACCCATCAACCTACCCCTTAACCTTCTGGAGTCCACTCTGAAAAGGAATTATCGGAAGGTGCCAATATGAAGCCTCCCATTGAGGTTACTTAACCTCTTTGGAGGCTTTTGTCTTTTAATTTCAATGAAGCTATTCCGGAAAAGAAGTGGTGGGCGTTATTGTTGTCAACGACTCGCACTGATCATCTGAAAACGAACCTTTGGGAGGGAAATGCCATGAAATCGAGAAATATCGCTTTTTTGACAGGTGTTCTGATCTGCATGCTCTCGACGCCAGCCATGCCGCAGAGCTCGAAGGACTGGGTCGACATTAAGGATCCCAAAGAATTACGCGCCTTATACTCCAACAAGACGTTCAAAGGTAACCATTGGGTCGGGCACTATCGTGCCGATGGAAAGGGAATTTATATCGCACAGGGAGGTAATTCCCTCCCGCGCACATGGGAAGTCAAAGGCAACGATCAAGTGTGCACTATGTCGCCAGAGATCGGTGTCGCCAGTTGTTTCCGGTTTCAGCGCCATCGTAAGAACCGAAATGAGGTTATGCTCACAAATGTAAAGGACGGCACGAGTCATATGGTCACGGTGGAAGACGGCATCCCTCAGTTTTAAGCTCGGGTGACGCCAAACGTTCAGCATTTCTATCGATAATCTTCAATAACCCTAATTATTACCTGCCGTTTGTTTGTAGGTGGAGACAACAATTTCCGTGTTTGGATCATCTTGAAAAATCTTGATGCGGCTTTATTAATGAAACCTTCCTGGAGTTTGAGCATCTGATAATTTTAGTGGGCGTACTTCCTTTCAAGCGGTATTGAATATCTGCCGAACTTTTTACTTCCTCATGGGTAACCTGCTGACTATCAGATACAGTTCATTCTACGAATTTTTTGGCCCCCGTGTTACCAAAGCGGGGCTCTTCAATCTCTCGTCGCCCGCGAAGGGGTAGCACGAGCGCCTCATCTGTCAAGGTTTCCCTTCGGCTCACTCGTCGTTCGACCGTTGACGGACCAGTCTCAGCCGTGCTTATCAGAAATCAGGGGACGGTAGGAGGTAGGCGTTAAAACCGACTCGGATAAAAGGGGAATATGAGACTTTTGTCTCAACTATCACAATGGAGCCAGACAGAGTTCGGTGTCTCATTAAGTTCAAACAACATCTTAAAGACGATAACTAGAAAAGAGTTACCAAGTGAAATTGTGCACGTGGTTACCGCAATGCATTATGGGGAACCATTCAAAACCAAGATTTCGACAAAGTAATATTTTTTCTCCAGTGTAAGTCAGCCAAAGCTCAATTGAAAAGATTATCACCTCAGAAGTACGTATGAACCGGATGAAGCTCTTTTGAGATCGTTCCTCTTTTTCATCTGGAACCGTCACACCGCTCAACCTGCTTCCAGGTACTCTTCAAACCCCATCATCCGGTCGACCACCCCGTCGGAGGTGATCTCCACGCTCCGGTTCGCCACGGTGGATACCAGCTCGTGATCGCGGGAGGCCAGGAGCAGCACCTCCGGAAAGGCGATGAGCCTGTTGTTCAGGCCAGTGAGCGATTCGAGGTCTAGGTGATTCGTCGGCTCATCCAGGATGAGGGTGTTGGCGACCGTCAAATTTCCTATCAGCCCCGTCAATATCCCGCTGCCTCCGAAGGAATTCCGGCTGTTCGAATCTGGGCGCGGCGGCCGGTGTAAGTCTTATGGAACAACCGGGCATTGCCCGCGCCTGCTCCATCGCCGCCGTGGATCTGCTCGATCGGTGAAGGAAGATTTTTTTAATAGGAAATTCTTTCCTGATTCCCACCTGCCCGGCGTTCAGAGCGGATAGGGTTTCAAAAAACCCTCGTCATTACACCTACTTAAAATAACAGTTAATCTGGTTCGTTTCTTGCGTATAAGCCTTTCGCGCCTCCATACCTCTCTCTGCGGGCATCCCTTATGGATTTCCGCAACCTGAGCAATGCCGGTGCGAAGGGAGTTTTCAATGCGGAAAGGTCTGATGGCCTCAGTTCTGCTTGCTTTTCTCTGCCTCGCGATTCCCCTTGTGCAAGGGGCAACGCAGCAAGGGACGGCGAATAGTGAGCGGAACGAAATCCCGATTCTGCTCTATCACCGCTTCGGGCCCACCATGGCCGACGGGATGACCGTGACTACCCAGGTGTTCGCATCCCATCTGGAATACCTTGCGAAAAACGGGTACACCGTTATCCCCCTGAGGAAACTGATCGATTTCTATCTCGGGAAAATCCCCGATCTCCCCCCCAAATCGGTGGTGATCGTCGCCGATGACGGTCACAAATCGGTCTACACCGATATGTTGCCGCTGGTCAGGAAATATTCCATTCCGGTCACGCTCTTCATCTACCCATCGGCGATCTCGAATGCGACCTACGCCATGACGTGGGATGAGTTGCGGGCGTTGCAGAAGACCGGACTCTTCGATTTTCAGTCGCACACCTATTGGCACCCGAACTTCTTGAGGGAGCGCAAAAAACTTGGGCCTGCGGATTTTGAAAAGCTCGTGGATATGCAGATGAAAAAAACACTCGTCAAGATAGAGCAGGAGCTCGGTACCAGGCCCGACATGCTCGCGTGGCCCTTCGGCATTTGTGACGACTATCTCGCGGGAAAGGCCAGGGAGGCGGGATATATCGCCGCCTTCACGATAGAGCGCAGGCGCGCGTGCAGTCAGGATGGTCTCCTGAAACTCCCGCGCTATCTCTTGATCAATGCGGATAAGGGGAAAAAATTCGAAAACATTCTTGCGGGGAAAGGATAATTGCAGTATGAAAATTCATAACTACGGGGCAGCCGCGTTTCGTGCATTTCTTTGGTTTCTTGGATTTTTGTTTGCTTTCCCCTTTTCTGCCTTTGCGGATGAATATGCCATGGGAAGGGTGACCGACTTCACGACGAAAAGACCGATTGCCAGGGCAATTGTGACACTTCCGAACGAGGTGCTCCGCACTGATGAGCAAGGCATGTTCACAATGAAATCTGCGGCGACGAAGGTCGGCGTGCGGGCATACGGGTATCGACGGGGAGAGGTCGCGCTTCCCGCTCCTGCGCCGAAGAGCCCCGTGGAGATCGCTCTCCTGCCGCTCACTCCCAAGGCGCTCTATATGACCTATTACGGGATCGGGGACCGGGGACTGAGAAACTCGGCGCTCAAGCTCATCGAAGAGACGGAGCTCAATGCGCTCGTGATAGATGTAAAAGGCGACAAAGGAGTAGTCACCTATAAGACGGAAGTTCCCTTTGCTCATCAGATCGGCGCGCAAAAGCTGATCATCGTGAAGGACGTAAGAGAATTGGTCCGCTCCCTGAAGGAGAAGGGGGTTTATACCATCGCCCGGATCGTCGTCTTCAAGGACAATGTGCTCGGGACGGCCCGGCCCGACCTTACCGTAAGGACCCAGGACGGTGGTGTCTGGCGCGACAGGGAGAATCTCATCTGGGTTGATCCCTCGAAACAGGAAGTCTGGCAGTACAATATCGACCTCGCGGTAGAGGCCGCCGGACACGGCTTCGACGAGATCCAGTTCGACTATGTGAGATTCCCGGACAAAAAGGGATTGAAATTCGCAGTCCAGAACTCCGAAGAGAACAGGGTGAAGTACATCTCGGGTTTCCTCGCGGAAGCGAAAAGGCGGCTCGCCCCCTACAATGTTTTTCTCGCCGCCGATATCTTCGGGTATGTATCATGGAACCTCTGCGACACGCAGATCGGGCAAAAGCTCGTTGCCATCGAGCCGCATGTCGACTACCTCTCCCTCATGCTCTACCCCTCGGGGTTCCAGTTCGGAATCCCCGGGTACCGGAATCCCGTGGCCCATCCCTACGAGATCGTCTCGCTTACGCTGAAGAAGGCGCAGGAGAGGACGGCTATCCCCCCGGTCCGCTTCAGGCCGTGGCTGCAAGCCTTCCGGGATTATGCCTTTGACCGGAGGCATTTCACGGGCGCCGAGATCAAAACGCAGATAAAGGCCTCCGATGACTTCGGCTCCGGAGGATGGATGCTCTGGAATCCGAGGAATGTCTATGTCTCGGATGGGCTGAAGCGGCGTGAGAAGGTCTCGCGAACCGAAGCCATAATGCATGATCCTCAGGGGTAAGACAATGCGGCGCCTTGCGAAGCCGCTCCATTCTGTGCGCCTGTCCGTGCTGGCCGTGCTTGCGCTCGTCATGTGCGGGGCGGCCTATCAGCCGGCTGAGAAACCCCTCTCCTCCCCTTCCCTGCGGGGCGAACAGCTTGCCGGTCTCGACTCTATCGTGGAAACCGCGATCAGGGAAGGCAAGACCCCGGGCGCCGTCGTCCTGATCGGCAACCGGGAGGAAATCATTTACTCCCGTGCCTTCGGTTTCCGGTCCCTCGAGCCGAAGAAGGTACCCATGACCAAGGACACCATCTTCGATCTCGCCTCGCTTACCAAGGTGATTGCGACCTCGACCGCGGTCATGCAACTGGCGGAGCAAGGAAACCTGGATATTGACGCTCCGGTGGCGAAGTACTGGCCTGCCTTTGGAGAGAACGGCAAGAAGCGGATCACGGTTCGCCAGCTCCTTACCCATCATTCCGGTCTCAGGGCCGGGCTGAGCCTGAAACCTCGATGGTCCGGATACGAAGCCGCCATGAGGAAGATCATCGCGGAAAAGCCCGCGCGTCCGCCGGGATCGGGTTTCATCTACAGCGATATCAATTTCGAGGCTTTGGGAGAGGTCGTACGCCGCGTATCGGGCGAGCCGCTCGATCAGTACTGTAGCCGGTACATCTTCACGCCGCTCGGCATGACGGAAACGGGATTCAAGATTTCCGCCGGCCTCAGGGACCGCATCGCACCCACGCAGTACCGGAAAAACAAGCTTATCTGCGGAGAGGCGCACGATCCCGAATGTTACCTGATGGGAGGGGTCGCCGGGCATGCCGGCCTATTCTCCAGCGCCGCCGATCTCTCGATCTTCGCGCGCATGCTCCTCGCGGGAGGCGAATACGGAGGCGCCAGGATTCTCTCCTCCCATGCTGTCGAGATGATGACCATCCCCCAGTCTCCGGGAGTCCGGAACGCCTATGGGCTGGGATGGGATATCGAAGCGCCCTTCGCCTCGAACAGGGACGAGCTTCCCCCGGCGGGCGCATTCGGACATCTTGGGTACACCGGAACCTCGCTCTGGATTGATCCGGTGACGGGAATCTATGTGATTTTGCTTACCAACCGGGTCCATCCCGACGGCAAAGGAAACGTGAAGGAGCTCAGGGCACAGGTCAGAGCGACCGTCTCCAGGGCCCTCGGACCGCTCTCGGAGACACAGATCCTCGCCAAAAGACCTGAGCTTTCCCGCTACTTCGAAAAGATCGGTCACGGAACCTCCCGCCGGCGGGGAGATCCCGCCGATCGTGTCAACGATCGCAGTCAGGGAGCCCTGGGCGAGAGAGTTGCCACGGGTATCGATATCCTCAAAGAGGGGGGATTTTCCCTCTTGAAGGGAAAACGTATCGGGCTCATCACGAACCACACGGGCCTCGATTCCGAAGGGACCCGCACGCTCGACCTGCTGCGCAAGGCCGAAGGGATACGGCTCGCCGCGGTCTTCAGCCCCGAGCACGGCCTGTACGGAGATGCCGACGCAAAGATTGCCTCGCATCGGGATCAGGCAACGGGCCTTCCTGTCACCAGCCTTTACGGAGACCACCGGCGGCCCACGCCGGAGATGTTCGCGGGGCTCGACGCAATCGTCTTTGATATTCAGGATGCGGGGGTCCGCTTTTACACCTATATCACCACCATGGGGTATGCGATGGAGGCCGCGGCCAGGACGCGCATTCCTTTCTATGTCCTTGATCGGCCCAACCCCCTTACCGCCGCCCGGGTACAGGGGCCGGTGATGGACAGCGAGATGAAGTCCTTTACCGGATACTTTCCCCTGCCGGTTCGCCACGGTATGACCGTAGGAGAGCTCGCGGGACTTTTCAACGGGGAGTACGCTATCGGGGCGGAACTGCATGTCGTGAAGATGAAGGGATACCGCAGGGATTCCTGGTTCGACGAGACGGGACTGAAGTGGGTAAACCCTTCGCCCAACCTGAGGAGCATCACCCAAGCCGTTCTTTATCCCGGGGTCGCAATGGTCGAGGGCGCGAATGTGAGCGTCGGCCGGGGGACCAGTACCCCCTTCGAGCTCCTCGGCGCGCCCTGGGTCCGCGGGCGGGAGCTTGCAGATTATCTCAATCTCCGGAAAATAGACGGCGTTGAGTTTCTTCCCGTCGAGTTCACCCCTGAGAGTTCCCTCTACAAGGGCCGCACCTGCCGCGGCACGCGGATCCTCTTGAAAGATCGCGGCACGCTGGACTCTGCGCTTCTCGGGATCGAGATCGTCAGCGCGCTTCATCGTCTCTTTCCCCGGGATTTCAAGATCGACGGGACACGGAGCTTGATAGGCTCGCAGCAAGTACTTACGGCAATCAAGGCCGGAGAGGATCCGCGGGCTGTTGCGCTCCTGTGGAAGGCGCCGCTCGAACGTTTCCTCGGGATGAGGGAAAAGTACCTGCTTT
Source organism: uncultured delta proteobacterium (assembly GCA_963817385.1). Lineage (GTDB taxonomy): Bacteria > Desulfobacterota > Syntrophia > Syntrophales > UBA5619 > JAKAFS01. The sequence continues at coordinate 177,305 of CAWFOM010000006.1, read as the reverse complement.
ATTGAGCCGGCAGCCAATTGTTTTATCCCTTTCAAGTATTATAGGGAATATGCCGATATATTAAATAGACGAGATGCTGCGACGTACGTATTGAGTCTAATCTACTGCACGTAATCGCAAAAAAAACAGAGTCATCATGGTGATTGTCACCCTTATAGACCAACGGTAAAATGATGGACTCCGGTAAAAGACAAGACGGCACAGGTGGCTCTCGTCTTTTTTTATTTTGTGAGACCGGCAAATGACAAACAACACAAAGGCAGCGCGCGTATCGCTATTATCGTTTCCCAGGTTGCTATGGGCAAGCGGACGCTGGGCAGCATGGATGGTGCTGGCGATTGGTCTTGTGTTGTCCGTCGCTGCGTGGTTTTTCACTCGGGCCATGGTCGAGCGCGACGCACGCTTCAAGTTCCAGTCCGCAACGAGTGCTGTCGCAGCAACCGCTCAGACGCACATACGCAGTTACACCACTTTGCTGTACGGTTTGCAAGGTTTGTTCCAGGCCGAGCCCGTAGTCAGCCACGCCGCTTTCAACCGTTACGTTTATGCGTTGAATCTGCCCTTGCGCTATCCCGGTGTCCGCTCGGTTTCCTACGCCCATCGCGTGCCGGCTTCCGCGAAAGCGGAATTTGAAAGGCAGTTGCGCCTCGATCCCGAACTCGTCCGGCGTGGCATCAGAAATGTCGTCATCAAGCCCGCCGGGGAGCGGTCCGAATACTCCGTGATCACGTATATCGAACCTCTACACGTCAATAAAGCGGCATTGGGCTATGACCTCGCTTCAGACGAGAAACGTATGGCCCTGGTTGAGCGGGCACGCGATACGGGCATGCCGACCCTGTCGGGGCGCCTTATCCTGGCAATCGACCCGACCCAGAGCGAGACCGGGGTAGTCATACGTCTGGCGCTGTATCGCAAGGATGCATTTGTGCCCGATGTTGAGCAACGCCGTAAGGCTTTTATCGGCCTCGCAAACGTGACCTTCGTGGTGGACGAATTGGTACAGCGCATGCTGTCCGGCGAAGGCTACGAGAAGTTCACTTTGATTATCACCGATGCGGGCTACGTTGACAGCGACCCGAAACCAATGCCACAGGAGCTGTACTCGAACGCCTCTTCACGCCCACCTCAATCCGGCGCGGTTTTTAAGGATTCTGTCACCATCGATGTCGGCCAGCGCCGCTGGGGACTGAAATTTAGCGCTCCGCAGGAGCACTTTTTTCGCCCTGCCGATCATGTGCTGCCCTGGGCCGCGCTGGCCGCGGTGCTGATGGCAAGCCTGCTGTTGGTCGGTTTGATCAACTCACTGGCCGGCTCACGGCAGCGGGCGCAAACGCTTGCCGCGCAAATGACGACCGATTTGCGCGAGAGCCAGGCCAGGCTCACCGAAGAGCAGCGCAGGACGCAGGAACTGATCGAGGTGCTGCCAAACCCGATTTATTTCAAGGCTACCGACGGACGCTATCTCGGAGTCAATAAGGCATGGGAAACCTTCTTCGGCATACCGCGCCAGGCATTCCTGGGCAAGACCGTGCACGACCTTTACCCCGGAAACCCCGAAATCGCGCAGCGGCTGCACGAGGACGATCAGGCGCTGTGGGACCACCCAGGGGCCAGGTCCTCCGAGACGACCATCACGACCGCCGACGGAGAACTACATAACACGATTTACTACAAGGCCACCTTTACCGGCGCCGACGGCGGCATTGCGGGATTGATCGGCACCATCGTCGATATCACCGAGCGCAAACAGGCAGAACAGCGGCGGACTCTGGAACACGCCGTGACCCGTTTGTTGTCCGAAGCCGATCGATCGAGCGGAATCATGTCAAAAATCATCCAAATCATCGGCGAAGCCTTCGGCTGCACCTGCGGTGCTTACTGGATCGAGGACGCGCACGAGCAGGAGATGGCGTGTGCCGAGATCTGGAGTGTTCCGTCCACCGAAATCATGGAGTTTGCGGAGAGCAACCGCCAGTACAGGCACCCACTGCACATGTCGGGCGGACTGTTCACACGCGCGCGGAGCAGCGGCGAGCCCGTATGGGTTAACGATGTGACTCAGGACGCGAGATTCCGGCGCGCCCCACTCGCGGTGAAGGCGGGGTTACACGGGGCTTTTGCGTTTCCGATCCGGTCCGGCAATGACACCCTCGGCGTCATGGAGTTTTTCAGCCTCACCAGCCGTCCGCCCGACGAAGCGCTGTTGCAGAGCACGCGCGCGATCGGCAGCCAGATCGGCCTGTTCATCGCGCGCAAGCAGGCCGAGGAGCGCATCCGTCATCTCGCGCATTATGACGAGCTCACCGGGTTGGCCAACCGCAGCATGTTCAGTCAGCGCCTCAGCCACGCAATCGCCCAGGCGCGGCGGAACGACACGCAATTGGCGGTCCTGTTCATCGACCTCGACCGCTTCAAGAATATCAACGATACGCTCGGCCACGAAGCCGGAGATAGCGTGCTCAAGGAAGTCGCGGGACGGCTGCACGAATGCTTGCGCGAAAGCGATACCGTCGGTCGTCTTAGCGGGGACGAGTTCGTGGTGCTACTCGAGGGAATGCCGCAGTCGATGCACTGCGCCGAGGTGGCGCAAAAAATCCTCACTGCCGTCGCCAGGCCGTTCGCCCTCGACACACAGGAATTTCATCTCACCGCAAGCATCGGCATCAGCACGTATCCTGCCGATAGCGAGGACCTGCAGAGCCTGCTGAAGAATGCGGACGTCGCGATGTACCGCGCCAAGGAACTGGGCAAGAACAACTTTCAGTTCTACTCGTCGCAGATGAACATCCATACTCTGGAACGCCTGGCGCTGGAATCCGACCTGCGCCGCGCCCTGGAGCGCAACGAGTTCGTGCTCCATTACCAGCCCAAGGTCGATATCCGCAGCGGACACATCATCGGCATGGAGGCGCTGGTGCGCTGGCAGCATCCAACCAAAGGACTGATCCCTCCCATGCAGTTCATCCCGTTGGCGGAGGAAACCGGTCTGATCGTCCCGATCGGCGAATGGGTGCTGAGGACCGCCTGCGCCCGAAACAAGTCCTGGCAGGAACAGGGGCTGCCGCCGCTGTGTATCGCGGTGAACCTGTCGGCACGTCAGTTCACCAACGAATACCTGGTGCAGGATGTGTTAAGGGTGCTGAACGAAACCGGACTGGATGCGACTTTCTTGGAACTCGAGATCACTGAGAGCATGGTAATGCACGATCCGGAGCATGCGATAGAACTGCTGAACAAACTGAAAGCTATCGGAATAAGTATTTCGATTGATGACTTCGGCACCGGCTATTCGTCGCTTAGTTATCTCAAGCGCTTCCCCATAGATAGCGTGAAAATCGATCGCTCGTTCATCAGGGACCTGCCTCTGGACGGCGATGATGCCGCAATCACCCAGGCGATCATCGCGATGGCACATGGCCTAAAACTCAAAGTAATCGCCGAAGGGACCGAGACCGGGGAGCAGTTAAGCTTCCTGCACGCCCACGGATGCGACGAGATGCAGGGATACTATTTCAGCAAACCGTTGCCGGAGCACGACTTTTTCCTGCTGGTGCAGAACAGCATCGCGGCCGAGACCTCCGCAAGGGCTCGAATACGGCCCCGATTTCATGGACTGCAACCTCACAATCAGCCGTAGGCCTCGTCGCTCAACCCGCTTCCAGGTACTCTTCAAATCCCATCACCCGATCGATCACCCCGTCGGGGGTAATCTCCACGATCCGGTTCGCCACGGTGGACACCAGCTCGTGATCGCGGGAGGCCAGGAGCAGCACCTCCGGAAAGGCGATGAGCCCGTTGTTCAGGGCGGTGAGCGATTCGAGATCCAGGTGGTTCGTCGGCTCGTCCAGGATGAGGGTGTTGGCGCCGGTGAGCATCATCCGGGAAAGCATGCAGCGGACCTGCTCACCTCCGGACAGGACACTTGTCTTCTTGAGCGCCTCGTCCCCCGAGAAGAGCATCCTCCCGAGGAATCCCCGGGCGAAGCTCTCCCCGTCGCAGGGGGGAAACTGGCAGAGCCAGTCGATCAGGTTCAGATCGCCCCGGAAGTAGGCGCTGTTCTCCTTCGGGAAATAGGCGTGGGTGATCGTCTGCCCCCAGCGGAAACTGCCGCTGTCCGGCTGCATCTCACCGACCAGGATCTGGAAGAGGGTCGTCTTGGCCAGGCCGTCGCCGCCGACAAAGGCGATCTTGTCCCCCTTCCTCACGGTGAGGTTCAGGTTGTTCAACACGGATACCCCCTGGATCTCCTTGCCGAGGCCCGTGATCTCCAGGACCGTGTTTCCGCAGGGGCGCTCGGGCTTGAACTGGATGAACGGGTACTTCCGCGAGGAGACCGGCATATCCTCGATGGTCAGCTTCTCCAGGAGCTTCTTGCGGGACGTGGCCTGCTTCGACTTGGAGGCGTTGGCGCTGAACCGCTGGATGAAGGCCTTGAGGTCCTCCGCCTTTTCGGCGGCCTTGCGGTTTTCGTTCTGCTTCTGTTTCAGGATGAGCTGGCTCGCCTGGTACCAGAAGTCGTAGTTGCCCGTGTACACCCGGATCTGGCCGAAATCGATATCCGCGATGTGGGTGCAGACCTGGTTGAGGAAGTGGCGGTCATGGGAGACGACGATGACGGTGTTGCGGAACCGGCAGAGGAAATCCTCCAGCCAGGCGATGGAGCGGAGGTCCAGGTGGTTCGTCGGCTCGTCGAGGAGGAGGACATCCGGATTGCCGAAGAGGGCCCGGGCGAGAAGGACGCGCACCTTGTTCCCCCCGTCGAGCTCCTTCATCTTCCTGGCGCAGAGCGATTCGGGGATGCCGAGGCCTTTGAGGAGCACTGCCGCCTCGGACTCGGCCTCATACCCGTTCATCTCGGCGAACTCCGCCTCGAGCTCCGCGGAGCGGACCCCGTCCTCTTCCGTAAACTCGGGCTTGGCGTAAATCGCCTCGCGCGCAGCCTTCACCTCGTAGAGCCGTTTGTGCCCCATGATGACGGTGTCGATGACGGTCTCATCGTCGAAGGCGAACTGGTCCTGGCTCAGCACCGAGATCCTCTCCCGGGGGCCGATGGAGACCTCGCCCTTGTCCTGCTCCACATCGCCGGAGAGGATTTTGAGGAAGGTCGATTTCCCCGAACCGTTGGCGCCGATGACGCCGTAGCAGTTCCCCGGCGTGAACTTGATATTGACCTCTTTGAACAGCACCTTCCTGCCGTAGGCAAGGGTGACGTTGGATACGTTGATCATGCTTCCATTCCTTTTCGATTTCCCGGATATATTTTCCGCACAAATAAAAAACCACAGGGGGTGATCCCCGTGGTTCACATGTCGGTGGCTCTCATACACCATTGCCCGCCCGACGGCAACCTTTATTTTGCGGATACCGTTTGAAACCCCATTCGGACCGGTTAAACACCCCTCCCCCCTCAGGTGTGCGCCTCGTCCCCGTTGGGCGCCTCCAGGGACGCGGGAATTTCGGGCGAGGGGAATTTTCAAGGTATCTGCCGCTCGTCGCCCCTTATCGGCCTATCTCACACTTGCCGTTTCCAGTTCAATTTCCAGGAGGCGGTTGTATTTTGCACTCCGTTCGCCGCGTACCGGTGAACCAAGCTTGATGTAACCCGCCCCGATTCCCACTGCCAGATCGGTGATGAAATCATCGACAGTATCACCGGAGCGCACCGAAACGATTACCTCGTAGCTGTTTTTCCGGGCCAGAAGACCGGCCTCCACCGACTCGGTGAGCGTTCCAATCTGGTTTACTTTCAAAAGCAGTGCGTTACCCGCTTTCAGTTCAACACCCTTCCGGATTCTCTCCGGGTTTGTCGTGAAAAGATCGTCTCCTACAATCAGGGTTTTGGGCAGGACGGCTGCGAGTTTCGCGAAGTTTTCAAAATCATCCTCATGAAAAGGATCTTCAATCAGGGTGATTGGATAGGTTTTGGTCAAGGTGATAAAATAGACCAATAACTCTTCGGCCGACACACTCTTCCCGTGTAAGCGGTAACAGGTGTTTTCGGAATCGTACAGGTCGCTGCCCACTACGTCCAGACCCAATGAGATTCTGTGTGAATAACCGGTTTTCTCAATGGATTCCAGTATAAGTTCCAGGGCTTCCTCATCGTTTTCGATCGGCGGCGCAAAGGCCCCTCCCTTTTCCGAAAGGTAGTCAAACCGCTTTTTAAGGCTTTTTTCGAGGTAATATCTGACTTCCATCAAAGCTTCCACGGCTTGAGAAAAAACGGTAAAACCGCTGAAAACCAGCATGTAGTCCTCAAAAGCCAGCTTGGAGGCCGAATGCCTGCCACCCGATATGATAGTCGCAAGCGGCATGGGCAGACGGTTCGCGCCCAACCCGCCGATGTACCTGTACAGCGGGAGCCCGACACAACCGGCCCCTGCACGCGCCACCGCCAGAGAGACCGCCAGAATGGCGTTTCCCCCCAGATTCCTCTTGTCTTCGGTACCATCCAGATCCAACATGGTGTTGTCGATTTCTCTTTGCCTGGTGACCTCGATGCCGGTAAGGGCTCGGGCGATCGCGGTATTTACATTTTCCACCGCTTTCCGGACGCCCAATCCTCGAAAACGCGTCCCGCCGTCGACAATCTCTTTTGCCTCATATTTCCCCTTAGAAGTGCCGCTGGGCACCGAGGAGGTCGCGCTTTTACCGCTTTTTGTCGTCACGGTTACCTGAATGGTGGGACGGCCCACGGCGCTCAGGATCTCCCGAGCTTCGATTTTTTCTATCTGGTGCACGGACATGTTATCTCCCTATCAAGATGATGCGAAGGTTTTTCATATTGGTTCCCGTATTGCAGGTAATGACGGCATCGTCCAGTCCTGAAAGGGCCGTTGAACTGTCGTGATTCTTCAAATACTTTTTGATATCGATGCCGAGCAGTTTCGCCCGTTTTAACGTCTCTCCATCGATGATACCACCTGCTATCTGGGTGGGGCCGTCTGTTCCATCCGTGTCCACGGCAATCGCCGCGACATTATCGGCCTCTTCAACCTCACCGGCAAATCCCAGGATAAATTCCTGATTCGGCCCGCCCTCTCCGGAGTTCGCGGTGATGACCGCGGTCGTTTCCCCGCCGGAGATAAGGGCGCAGGGGGCGGAAAAGGGCCTGTTCCGGAGCAATACTTCATTGGCGATGCCGGCCAGACAGATCCCTGCGGCAACAGACTCCCCCTGGATATTCGTCGCTAAAATATGCGGCTGATATCCCAGCGCCTCGGCGCTCTGCGCCGCCGCGGAGAGCACGCCCAAGGGGGATCCGACGTAGAAGATGGACGACATGACCCCCTCAAGCGTCTTCAGGGTTTCCAGCTCCGGTTGCCGCGTTCCCCTGAGCAGGTAATTTCTCACGGCCTCGGGTACGGCGTCCCAAAGATCGTAGAATTCGAGAACCTCGATGGCGTCCTGGAACGTGGTTTCGTCCGGGAGGCTCACATCCGGCCACAGCATCCCTTTGGGTCTCGTGTCCAAGGTCAAGGTAACGGCTTCAGCCGGTTGGATCCGGGAAACCAGACGTCCGCCTTTCAGGAGGCACAGGTGCTTTCTCACGGTATTCATGTGGCGAATCGGAGCCCCGCTGTTGAGGAGGAGCTCATTTACCTTTTGAATATCCGCAAGGATGATGCCCTCGGGGCACAGGGTCGCCAACGCCGAGGCGCCGCCGGTTACCGCAACAAATACGAGATCCTTTGGACCTGCTTGATCCGCGATTTCGAGGATCTTTCCGGCACCCGCAACGCTATCCTCATCGGGGATCGGATGGCCGCCTTCGGTGACGGTAATCCTTTTCAGCCGGCGTTTCTCGCCTTTTTTTACCACTACCACTCCCCGGAAGATACGATCGCCCAGAATCGATTCCAGGGCTTCGGCTATCGGGAAGGCCCCCTTCCCCATTCCGACGACATAGATGCGGTTGACCTCCCCGAGATCGAACTCTGTCTCTCCCACCCGGAGGGATCTCCCGCTGAGTTTAACGATCTTATGGGTTCCTAGGCCCGGATCTCTCCCGGATATGCCCGCCTTGGCGATATCCAGGGCGTGTTCTCGCAATTCTTTCCTGCCATGGGACAGCAGCGACTCGCGATTTTTGATGATACGATGTTCTTTCATATCCAGCCCTACTCCCAGAGTAGAATTCATCTATCCGATAAAAAAAGCGACATCCGCAATCGGCAATCTTTTGCAGAAGGGGATAAAAAACATGAGACGAAACAGCCTGCGAAGTCCTCATACAAAACCGGGACCTTCGATTACCGGGTTACCGATCAGGAATTTCTCATCGACCTCAAGTCCGATACCCGGGGCTTCCAAAGGCATTACGCACCCGTCTTTGTCAATTTCATACGGCTTCGTGTTAAACAGTCCTTCACGCAGGGGATTGTATCCTTCACTCGACTCGAAATATCCGCCATTGTCAATCGATGCCAGCAGGTGGATTCCCGCTGCCAGATCGAGCCCCGTCACGCCGCCGTGGGGGTGAACGGGCAGTTTCCATGCCGAGGCCAGGGCGGCGATGCGGAGCGCTTCGGTCACGCCGCCGGCTTTCCCCACATCCGGCTGAAGGATGCTGATCACACCGTCTTCAATGATACGGATAAATTCGAAACGGGTGTACACGTTCTCGCCCAGAGCTAGGGGGGTCGAACTGAAGCTGGCAGCCAGGGCGTAGGAACGGTAGTCATGGGCGGGAAACGGCTCTTCCAGCCAGCCCACATTGAGGGATTCCATGACCGGCATGACCTTGCGCGCGTCGTCTACGGTATAGGCGGCATTGGCATCGGTTAGAATCACCAGATCGTCTCCGTATGCCTTTCTTACGGCACTGATCCGGGCCAGATCACGGGCAGCCGTTTGGCCGATTCTGACCTTGACGGCCTTGAACCCCATCTCCACGAGCGGCCCGATCTCTTCCACGGTCTTGCCCGGTTCCGAAAACCCAAGCGATCCGCCACCGCCCGCGTAGGCGGGTATCTTTCGGGAGGAGCCGCCCAGGAGTTTGTAGAGCGGCCATCCCACCGCCTTCCCCCGGATATCCCAAAGGGCCATGTCGATTCCGGACATTGCAATCACCGAACCGGCGCCCATGCCGTGACTGGCAAATTGGGCCTTGTATATCTGAAAAGCAGAGCTTTCTTAATTTTCAGCACCAACATATCAGCGATAAAAGTGAAAATAAAAACAACCCAACGCGAAACCGATCAGATGAACTGAAAGTGCAAGCGCACAATTATAATAAGAAGAGTAACCCATATGTTCCCTGTGCTCGTGAACTGCATTTGCATCTCGATTTTTACCCTTTAGCATCATTACGAGCAGCGCAACTGCCAACAGGAGAACGCCCGCCGCGTAAATCAGTGGTAACGCCCAGAGCCCAGGGTAAATCTTTCTGCAATAGGCACCTTGAGAGAACCCCACACGCCCGAAACGCCGATCAGGACCAGAAATATTGAAAGATACTTCTCATTGTTCCAGTGCACGGGATATCACCAATTATTGACTATGAACTGTCAACTCCCCAACGCCCTGCCTAGGCCATTCAGCTTAGTCAGGGCACCTTTTCACAGATTTCCACAGGGGCGCCGGGCGCCCCTGCGGTCAAGGAAAGGATTCACTGCTCGCTACCGCGCCATTGAGGACAGTGCCACGTGAGGCACAGGCTCACTTTGCGGATAACGATTTCTTCAACCATTCGATCTGTTCCTGAAGGGTCGTCGCCACGGCATTGTAGTCGGTATAAATGCCGAGTTGGCCGGCTTTTTTGGAGGCGGCCAGGTACGCTTCCGAAGTGGCTGCCTTCTTGACGGCAGTACGCAGGGTATTGAGAACCGCATCGGTGGCCCCGGCCGGCATGATCAAACCACGGCTCGAACCGTTGATCTGCAGGGCGAATCCCTGCTCTTTAAAGGTCGGCACGTTCGGAAGCTCCGGATCCCTTTTATCCCCGCCCACGCCAAGCAGCTTCAAGGTGCCGTCCTTGACAAACGGAAGGGCCTCGCTGACGGTCAGGCCGACTAGGTCCACATGCCCGCCCAGTGCCGCGGTGATGGCTTCGCTCCCGCCCTTGAAGTTGATCATCCTGAACTTCACATCGGCCGCCTTTTCAATGGCCAGGGCGGTCAACCCGTCGGTACTGACCCTTCCGGTCGCGCCGTAAGAGAGCCCTTCCGGGTTCTTCTTCAGATACTCGATCAATTCCTTCATATTGCTGATTTTGCCCTTTGCAGAAACAGCGATGCAATTGGCGTCGAACACGGTATTGCCCAGAAATTTGAAGGCGCTGCGGGGATCGATCGTCATGTCACCGGTGACATAGGAACCGACGATCGCGGGCATGTTGATGCTGCCGATCGAGTAACCGGTCGGCCTCGAGTTTGCCAGCGTATTCCAGCCGATCACCCCGCCGGCTCCGGGCTTGTTCAGAATCACCACCGGGACCCCCAGCTCTTTTTCGAGAGAAGGGGCGATGTTCCTAAAGGACAGGTCCGTCCCTCCGCCGGCGCCGAAACCGACGATGATTTCGATGGGGCGGGTGGGAAACTTCTGTGCCCCGGCATTTGAAACGACCAATAAACTTAAAACGCAACAAATCATTGCAAAGGTACCCAGCATGGTTCTTGAAACTCTCATTAACAGTCTCCTTTCATTTCAAAAAAATTTAATTTTCGCAGGCCGTGAAAAAACCAACGCACCTTGCCTTGTCCGTTCCCGGAAAAGCCTTTTCCGGTTACATCTCTAACCTGGATTATTCTCTATTCCCTTCTCTCAGCCCCTTTGAGAGTACTTATTGAATGCCTTTTAGCCGCCTGCTCAGGAATATCCACATACCCATTAACGCACATAGTCGGCGCAGGCGGGAAAGGAGAGAAAGTATTTTTCCGCATCGATGATATGCTCCCGCATATATTTCTCAGCCTTGTCGCCATCCTTGCTTTTCAATGCCTCGATAACCGTAAGGTGGTTCTCAATCATGCGAAATGCCCGTTCCAGTATGATATTATGTCCTTTCCGATTCTGATTGAGAAAAAATATCCGTGATATTTCAAACTGGACTCTGAGCTCCGCCAGAATTTTTTCAATGCGCGAGTTATTGGAGCTCCTGATGATGAATTTATGGAATTCAATCCCCCTGTCATAAAAATCCTGTAAATTCTCATCATCCGACATATTCCGAGCGCTTATGTAAAACTGTTCATATCTATCCAGTTCGGCTAAATCGATATCTGCAGCGGCAAGATTTGCCGCATAAGATTCAAGGGACTTCCGAACCTGAAAGATCTCCAATATATCCCTTAACGAATGAAACTTTACGAACGCACCCTTGCGCGGGATAGTCTCAATCAGGCCGTCTCTTTCCAGTTTGGCGAGGGCGTGACGGACAGGTGTCCGGCTAACCTCCAGTGCTTTCGCTATCTCGCTTTCCATCAAAGCGCTACCAGGTCTGAATTCTGAGGAAATTAACTTCTCTTTCAGGATGCCATACACATCTTCACTTCTGAGAGTCGAAGATTTCTCAACTGGTTTTTTCATCTTTTCCTCGAAAACAATAGGTGCTGACCGTCCGAAAAATCTCCCCGCTCCGCCATGTCGACAACAGGAATTCTTCCCTGTGCCGATTCAGCAAGACTTCTTCATTGCTGTCGTTTCGAAATGACATTTTTCCAAAAAACCTGAAAACATAACCATATACTTTAAGTTTTTTTCGTGTATACACAAAGTATTATTATGAGTCAACAAATTTTTTTGTAACTGTCTTTGATTCGGAAATTGCCCGGATTCATGGACGCGTTATCCATCGCCTGACGCCCTGTTTCCAACCACCGCGCTCACTCCCCGCCACTGAATCAAGGCATTGGAGACCGGATGGCCGAAGAAGACTGCGGCACCCTTCGGTGAAAGGATCCCTGACGGAGCCTGGAATCAATGATCGGCAGGCAGGGTTTCTCCCGACCATATGCCCGAGATGAATGGCGGAACATCAAGAAGGGTAGCTTAGAGGAAACGAATTGTTGTTTCAACACACAGCTCTGGCTTGGAAAGTTGAGGACAGGAGCGACGGCCATGACCGCGTTTCGACGCTGGCAGAGGAAATCCCCCCGCCGCGTGGATCGGAGGCTCTTTGCCCCTCAGGTATGCGCCTCGTCCCAGTTTTTCCCCGCGGCGATCTCCACCCGCAGGGGCACATCCAGCTTCAGGACCCCCTCCATCTCCTCGCAGACGAGTGCACATCAGCGCTTCCCGTTCGGAAACGGGCACCTCGAAGACGAGCTCGTCGTGGACCTGCATGATCATCGCGGCTTGAAGTCCCTCAGCGGCCAGACGCCGGAAGATCCGGACCATCGCCACCTTGATGAGGTCCGCCGCCGTCCCCTGGATCGGGGCGTTGATCGCCATCCGCTCCGCGAACTGGCGGACGGAGGGCTGGTGGCTCGTGATCTCCGGCAGGTACCGCCGCCGCTTGAGGAGGGTCGTCACGTACCCCTCCCGCCTCGCCTGGGCGAGGAGGCCGTCGAGATACTCCCGGACCTTCGCATACTTCTGGAAATAGCCGTCGATGTAGGCCTGGGCGAGCTTCTGAGTGACGCCGAGTTCCTTCGCGAGGCCGAAGGCGCTCATCCCGTAGAGGACGCCGAAATTGATCACCTTCGCCTGCCGCCGCATGTCGGCGTTGACCATCTCGGGAAAGACGCCGAAGATGTCGGAGGCGGTCCGGCTGTGGATGTCCTCGCCGGTCCTGAAGGCCTCCATCAGGGCCTCGTCGCCGGAGAGATGCGCCAGGACCCTGCAGCTCGATCTGCGAGTAGTCGGCCGAGACGATCATCCACCCCGGCGGGGCGATGAAGGCCTGGCGGATCCGCTTCCCCTCGAGGGTCCGGATGGGGATGTTCTGGAGGTTCGGGTTGCTGCTGGAGAGCCTCCCCGTCGCCGCCACCGTCTGGTTGTAAGAGGTGTGGACCCGCCCCGTCCGGGGATTGATGAGTTCCGGCAGGGCGTCGACGTAGGTCGATTTCAGCTTGACCATTCCCCGGTAGGCAAGGATCTCCGCGGGGAGTTCGTGGCTGAGGGCGAGCCAGGTGAGCACATCCACGTCGGTCGAATACCCCTCCTTGGTCTTCCGTCCCCGGGGGAGCCCCAGCTTTTCGAAGAGGATCACCTGGAGCTGCTTGGGGGAGTTGATGTTGAATTTCTCCCCCGCGAGGCGACAGATCTTCTCCTCCGAAAGGGCGAGGAGCTGCTCGATCTCCAGCGACATCGTCTTCAAGAGCGCGCAGTCGAGGAGCACCCCCTTCATCTCCATCGCCGCCAGGACCGTTACGAGGGGCATCTCCACATCGCGCAGGAGATCGGCCAGGTCCGCCGCAGCGATCTTGCCGGAGAGCTCCGCCGCCAGGGCCATCACGGCGTCGGCGCGCCGGCAGGCGTAATCCCCCGCTTTTGCCGCGGCGATGGACGCAAAGGGCACGCTCTTCGCGCCGCTCCCGACGATCTCCTTTACCGTGGGGATCTGGCGGCCGAGGTGGTCGAGGACCGTCTCGGCCAGCTCGAAGCTGCGCCGCGCCGGATTGAGGAGGTAGGAGGCGACCATCGTGTCGCAGCCGAGGCCCCGGAGGGGAGCGCCGTGTTCGGCAAGGACGATGAGGGCGGTCTTCAGGTCGTGGCCGTGCTTCGGAACTGCCGGATCGCCGAGAAGCGGGGCAAGGGCGTTTACGACCGCGCCGGCGGAAAGCTGGGGCGATCCGTCCTCATGGCCGATGGGGAGGTAGAACCCCTCGCCCGGCGCGGGCGAGACGGCCAGACCGACGAGAGAGGCCCGCATCGCCTCCGCCGACGAGAGGAGCGGATCGAGCGAGAACTCCCTGGCCTGGCCCAAGCCGGACGGCGAGCGCTTCGAGTTCCTCCGGCGTCCGGCAGATCCGGTAGTCGCCGGCGGCCTCTTCCCCGCCGCCCTTGAGCTCCTGGAGGAGCGACGAGAATTCGAACTCCTTGAAAAGCGAGATGAGGAGCTCCCGGTCGGGCTCCCGCCGGCGGCAGGCCTCCAGATCAAAGGGAACAGCCGCGTCCGTGCGGATCCGCGCCAGATCGAGGCTCAGCCGCGCCTTCTCGGCGTTTGCCAGGATCGCCTCGCGGGTCTTGAGATTGTGGATCTTCTCCGGGTGGGCGAGGATCTCCTCGATCCCCCCGAACTGCTCGATGAGGCGCAGCGCCCCCTTCGGGCCGATCCCCGGGACGCCGGGGATGTTGTCGGAGACGTCCCCCGTGAGGGCGAGGATCTCCACGACCCTCTGCGGCTCGACGCCGAAGCGCTCCTTCACGGCGGCGACATCGTAGGTCTTGTCCTTCATCGTGTCGGTCATGACGATATCGGCGGAGACAAGCTGCATCAGGTCCTTGTCCCCGGAGACGATGACGACCGCCATCCCTTCTGCCGCCTGTCGGCAGGCGATCGTCCCGATGATATCGTCCGCCTCCAGCCCCGGCTGCTCGATCACCGGAATGGCGAACCCCCGGACCACCTCCTTGACGTAGGGGATCTGGGGGATGAGGGTGTCGGGAACCGCCCGGCGGGTGGCCTTGTAGTCCGCATAGGCGTCGTGCCGGAAGGTGGGGGCCTTGACGTCGAAAGCAATGGCAATGTAATCGGGCTCCTGGTCACGCAGGAGCTTCATCAGCATGGTCGTGAAGCCGTAGATCGCGTTGGTGGGGAAGCCCTTCGAGTTGGAGAGCTCCCGGATCGCGTAAAAGGCCCGAAACAGGTAGTTGCTCCCATCGACGAGGACCAGTTTAGGGCGCTTCGTTTCTTCCGTCATTTCAGCGGTTTTCCCGTCGCCCCCGGCTGGTAGATGCACAGCGGTTCTTCCGCCAGGTAGTTCCCCGTGGCCTCGTAGGCCCGCGCGCGGCAGCCGCCGCAGACCCGGATGAACTCGCAGTTACCGCACTTCCCCTCGTAGAGACCGAGATCGCGGACGTCGCGGAAGATCTTTGAATCGTGCCAGATCTCCGCGAAGCTCTGTTTCGTGACCTGGCCGCAGTCGAGCTCCAGGTAGCCGCAGGGCTGGACCTGCCCGGTGTGGGAGATGAAGCAAAACGCGCTCCCCCCAAGGCAGCCCCGGGTCATGGCGTTGAGCGGGTGCCCGCCCCCGCCCGCCGGCAGCATCTGTGCCGGCGCTCCGCCCCGTTCCTTCCGCCGCTGATGGAAGATCCGGTAGTAGTGGGGGGCGCAGGTCGCCTTGAGCTGGATCGCGCAGTCGATGCTCTCTTCGTAGAACCAGTTGAGCGTCTGTTCGTAGTCGAGCGGCGTGATCGCCTGCGCGGCCATCTCCTTCCCCCGTCCCGTCGGAACGAGGAGGAAGATGTGGTGCGCCGCGGCGCCGAGGCGATGGGCCAGGTCGTGGATCTCCCGGATCTGCGTGAGATTCTTCTGGGTGATCGTCGTATTGATCTGGAACTCCATCCCCGCCCGCTTCATCGCCTCGATCCCGGCCATCGCTTCCGTGAACGCCCCCGGGACGCCGCGGAAGGCGTCGTGCGAAGCCGGATCGGGTCCGTCGATGCTGACGCTTACCCGCCGGATTCCCGACGCGATCAGCTTCTGGGCAACGGCGTCGGTCACGAACGTCCCGTTCGTCGCCAGGACCATCCGGAGGCCCTTCTTGTCCCCGTAGGCGGCGATGTCGTAGATGTCCGCCCTGCAGAAGCGGCTCGCCGCCCGTGAGGATGATCACGGGTTTCGCGACCTCCGCGATCTCGTCGATCAGCCGCAGGCATTTTTCGGTGTCGAGCTCCCCCGGGTAGGGGCCGCAGAGCGCGGAAGCGCGGCAGTGGACGCAGGCCAGGTTGCAGCTCCGCGTGACCTCCCAGGCGACCATCCGGAGCGTGTCGGGCAATTTGCGTGAAGTTTCTGGTTTCATATATTCCAATGGACTTTCTACGTAGCCGCCAAAATCTGCGCCGCCTCGGGGGCGAAGTAGGTAATGATCATATCCGCCCCGGCGCGCCGGATCGCCGTCAGGGACTCCAGCATCGCCCGCTCCCCGTCCAGCCAGCCCATCTGCGCAGCCGCCTTGATCATGGAAAACTCACCGCTCACGTTGTAGGCGGCAACCGGCAGGTCGAACTCCTCCTTCGCCCGGCGGATGACGTCGAGATAGGCCAAGGCCGGCTTGACCATGATGATGTCCGCCCCCTCCTCCACGTCGAGAGACATCTCGCGGATCGCCTCGTCGGAGTTGGCGGGATCCATCTGGTAGGACTTTCGGTCCCCGAAGGCGGGGGCGCTCTCCGCCGCCTCCCGGAAGGGGCCGTAGAAGCAGGAGGCGTACTTCGCCGAGTAGGCCATGATCGGGACGTTCACGAAACCTGCATCGTCGAGCCCCTCCCGAAGCGCGCCGATCTGGCCGTCCATCATCGCCGACGGGGCAACCATGTCCGCCCCCGCCTTCGCATGGGAGACGGCCGTCTCCGCGAGGACATCGAGGGTGGCGTCGTTATCGACATCCCCTTTCTCGAGGATCCCGCAGTGGCCATGGCTCATGTACTCGCAAAGGCAGACATCGGTGACGACGAGGATGTCGGAGACCTTCTCCTTGATCCCCCGGATCGCCCGCTGGACGATGCCGTCGTTCGCCATCGCCCCGGAGGCGATCTCGTCCTTCTTCTCGGGGATCCCGAAGAGGAGAACCGCCGGTATCCCGAGCGCCTTCACCCGCGCCGTCTCCCGGACGATATGGTCGACGGACATCTGAAAGATCCCCGGCATGGAGACGATCGGTTTTTTCACCTTCGTCCCCGGCACGGCGAACAGGGGATAGATCAGGTTGTCCGCGGAGAGCTTCGTCTCCCGGATCATCCTCCGGAAATTCTCGTTCTGTCTCAGCCTTCTCGGCCGGTAATCGGGGAAATTCATATGACCTCCTTATGCTTTCGAACCCCAAACCTAACAGGTATCCGCCGGGATTGCAATCGCCTTACGACTGCATCAGCCGGGCTTCTCTTTCTTGAAATAGGCCGCAAGCCCATCGACGAGGCCGGGGATCGTGTAGCGCTCCTGGAGGATGTCCACGGAAAGGCCCGCCTTCCTCGCCGCCGCGGCGGTCACCGGGCCGATGCAGGCGATCCGGACCTTGGGCGGGAGCCGGAAATCCGGCCCCATGATCCCGAGGAAGTTGTTCACCGTCGAGGGGCTCGTGAACGAGATCGCATCGACCTTGCCGTCGGCGAAAAAGGGCTCCAGTTCGGCGGCGCTCCGGTCGGAGCGGACGGTCCGGTAGGTCGTCGCGCAATCGCACCGGGCGCCCATTTTTGCGAGCCCCTCGGGGATGACGTCGCGCGCCTCCTTGGCCCGCGGGAGGAGGGCCCGGCTTCCCCGGAGATCCTCCCCGGCGAACGCCTTGACCACCCCCTCGGAGACGAATTCCTCCGGAACGAGATCCACCCGGATCCCCCGCGCCTCGACCGCCGAGGCCGTCGCCGGGCCGATCGCGGCGATCCGGATCCCCTTGAGATCGCGGATGTCCCTGCCGACTCTCCCGGAGCCGCCGGAAGAAGAAGGCCACGCCGTTGGCGCTCGTGAAGATGAGCCATTGGTAGTCTTCGAGCCGGTCGAGCGCCTGGTCCAGTTCCTCCCAGCTCTGGGGCGGCGCGATCCGGATCACCGGAAAGGGGATCACCCGCGCCCCGGCCGCCCGGAGGAGTTCCGCAAGCCCCTCCGCCTGGGCCTCCGGCCGGGTGATGACGATCCCCCGGCCGAAGAGGGGCTTCGTCTCGAACCAGTTGAGGGTCTCGCGGAGGGCGACCACGCCGCCGACGACGAGGACCGAGGGTGGCGCAAATCCGCGTTCTTCCGCTTTCCGGGCAATGTCGCCGAGGGTCCCGATCAGCGTCTCCTGGTCCGGCGTCGTCCCCCAGCGGATCAGGGCGGCCGGCGTCGCCGCGTCTTTCCCGTGGCGGATCAGCTTCTCCGCGATCGCCGCGAGGTTCTTGATCGCCATGAGGACGACGAGCGTCCCGATCCCGGCGAGTGCCGGCCAGTCGAGGCTGCTTTTCCCCTTGGTCGGATCCTCATGGCCCGTGACGAAGGCCACCGAGGCCGTATGACTCCGGTGGGTAAGCGGGATCCCCGCATAGGCGGGCGCGGCGACCGCGGAGGTGACCCCGGGGACGACCTCAAACGGGATGCCCGCCTCCCGGAGGACCTCCGCCTCCTCGCCGCCCCGGCCGAAGATGAAGGGATCTCCCCCCTTGAGCCTCGCGACGATCGCCCCCTTCCCGGCCTCTGCCACAAGGATGTCGTTGATCTCCTCCTGGGAAATGGTATGTTTTCCGCCCTGCTTGCCGGCATAGATCAGACGGGCCTTCTCCCCCGCATGGCGGAGAATCTCCGGGCTCACCAGATGGTCGTAGACGATCACCTCCGCCTCCCGGATGCACTGCACCCCCCGGAGGGTGATCAGTCCCGGATCGCCCGGTCCCGCGCCGATGATGGTGACCCTGCCCTTTTCCGTCATGAATCGCTTCTCATCTTCTCAAATACCCTCTCCCCGATACCGACTAAAGCAGGGTGAAGGAAAAAACTAATGGTTGTTCCCCTCCTGATAGACCTCATCGAGGAGGGCGCGGCCGCCCCGTCCCAGGATCTCCTCCGCGAGCCCCGTGCCGAGTGCGTCAAACTGATCGGCGGCACCCTTCACGACATTGCGGATCATCACCCGCCCGTCGACGCTCCCGACCAGCCCCTCCAGAGTGATGCTCTCCCCGGTCTTCTTCGCATAGCCGGCGATCGGGAGCTGGCAGCCCCCGCCCAGGCGCTTCAGGAAGGCGCGCTCGGCGCCGGCCTCGCACCCGGTGACCGGATCGTTGAGAAAGGCGATCGCCTCCAGCACGCGGTCGTCGCCCCGCCGCGTCTCGATCCCGAGAACCCCCTGCCCGACGGCGGGAAGCATCATCTCCACGGGGATGAACTGGGAGACCTTGGCGACCCACCCCATCCGCCGGATCCCCGCCGCCGCGACGATCACGCCGTCGAGACCCTCCGTTTCGATCTTCTTGATCCTCGTATCGAGGTTTCCGCGGAGCGGAATGATCTCCAGATCCGGCATCCGGTTGCGGAGCTGGAACCCGCGCCGAAGCGAGCAGGTCCCGATGCGCGCCCCGCGGGGCATCTCCTCCAGTTTGCGGTCGTTTCGCGAGATCAGGACGTCCCGGGGATCCTCCCGCGGCGGCGTCACGGCGATCTCCAGCTCATCGGGAAGCTCGGCGGGGACGTCCTTCATGCTGTGGACGGCGATATCGACGTCTCGCCTGAGGAGCGCCTCCTCGATCTCCTTGATGAAGAGCCCTTTCCCGCCGAGCTTGACCAGGGAGACATCCTCCATGATGTCCCCCTTCGTCCGGATGATGACGAGTTCCACCTCGACGCCGGGATGGCGCTTCCGGATGCTGTCCGCCACCCACGTGGACTGCGTCAGCGCCAGGGCGCTCCCCCTCGTTCCGATCTTGAATTTCTCTTTGATGTCGTCCTCCTGTCTGTTGACACTATTCTTATAAAGCCGATGGCGCCGTCGGAAGCTCTCCTCTTTTTCCGGGCACGGTGCGTCGCCCTGACGACAGAATCACAGATTGAACAGTCTCCGGATGACCGCCACGAACGGCAGTGCGTCCTTATCCCCGCTCTCCTCCTTGAGACCGGTCATGGGGTCATGGAGGATCTTGTTGACGATGGAGGCGACCAGGATCTCGACCCGATTTCGCTCCTCCTCGCCCAAGTTCTTCATCCACGGGGAGGATCTCTCCAGCTCCCCCTTGACGATCCCCTCCATCTTCCCGCGCAGCGATACGATCGTGGGAACAACCTCCAGGGCATTGTACCACTTCTCGAAGGCCGCAACCTCCTCCGCGATGATCTCTTCCGCCTTCATCGCCTCCGCCCTTCGCACTTCCCGATTGGTATCGACCACATCCTGGAGGTGGTCGATATTGTAGAGGTAGACGTTTTCGATGTCGCCCGCCGCGGGATCGATGTCCCGGGGGACGGCGATGTCGATCAGAAACAGCAGGCGGTCTCCGCCTCCGCCCGAGCGCCGTGGCCACCATCTCCGCGTTCATGATATAACCCGGAGCGCCGGTGGAGGCGATGACGATATCCACCTCCGGCAGGAGCTCGGGAAACTTGTCGAAGGCGACGGGAACCCCCTGGAACTCCGCGGCCATCTCCTCGGCCCGGACATAGGTCCGGTTGGCGATGTGGATCGTGCCCACCCCCTGGCGGATGAGGTGGCGGGCGGCCAGCTCCGACATCTCCCCGGCGCCGATCAGGAGGATCGTTTTCCCTTTCAGATCGCCGAAGATCTTTTTCGCGAGCTCCACCGCCGCGTAACTGACGGATACGGCGTTGCCGGCGATCCCCGTCTCCGTCCGAACCCGCTTGGCCACCTGAAAGGCGTGGTGGGAGAGTCGGTTGAGGAGGATCCCCGTCGTCCGGTTATCGACCGCCATGCGGTAGGCTTCCTTCATCTGCCCCAGGATCTGCGGTTCGCCCATGATCATGGAATCGAGGCTCGACGTCACGCGGAACAGATGGCGGACCGCCTCCAGATCCCGGTAGATGTAAAGGCATCGCTCCAGCTCGGCGACACTGAGGTTCCCCTGGCCATAGATAAAGGACTTCAACCCAGCGACGGCCCCCTCCCCGTCCGCGACGCGGGCGAGGACCTCGACCCGGTTGCAGGTGGAAAGGTAGAGCGCCTCCCGGATCTCCGCCAGGTGCATCAGCTCCGGGAGAGGCTGGTGTGCACCTTCCCCGCAGGAGAGCTGCAGCCGCTCCCGGATATCGAGAGGGGCCGACTTATGGTTCATGCCGATGAGGACAAGTTGCATAGATTCACACGAATTGATGGACCGACGAGAAGAACAGCTTCCCGAAGATCAGCAGGATGGCAAGGAACGCAAACACCATCAGCGACCAGAGGGCCGCCTTGCGGCCCTGCCACCCGATGACCAGCCGCTGATGGAGGAGGAAGCCGTAGAAAACCCAGGCCAGAAGCGTCCAGATCTGCTTGGAATCCCACTGCCAATGGCTCCCCCACACGATCCGCGCCCAGAGTGAACCGGCCAGGATTCCGAGCGTCAAGAGAGGAAACCCCCAGACGAGACAGAGGTGGTTGATCCTGTCCAGATCGCGCAAGGACGGGAAGAGGCGGATCAGGCTCCCCGCCTTCTTTTGCTTGATCATGTTATCCTGAATCAGATACATGAGACCGGCGCAGGAGGCCACGGCGAACAGGGCCTCGCCCGTTACCGAGAGCATGACATGGAGCGTAACCAACGAGCCCTGCAGGACGGCCGGTGCGCCGACCGCCCCTCCCAGTTCCACGGAGGCGACGACCATGATCAGGCAGATGACGGGCGAGATGAACGCGCCAAGGACCCGGGTTTTGGTCTTCAACTGCAGGGCGAGATACGCCGCCGCCATGACCCAGGCGAAAAAGGAGAGGGCGTCATGGATGCCGATGACCGGGCTCACGCCGGCGGTGATCCAGCGGGAGGCAAACGAGAGGGTGTGGATGATGAGCGCCGCGAGCATCAGCCACGTGGCAAACCGCGCCGTCAGGACCCTCCTCACCCAGAGCGAGGCCCCGTAGACCACCGCGCAGGCCAGATAGACGGCCAGGGCCGTCTTGAACAGAACGATTCCCATCATCGCGGTCTTACCTCCATTTCTACGCCCGTCAGCTCCCGGATCAGCTCCTCCACCCGTTTCCATCGCCCGGCGCGGATGTGATCCAGGATATCCGAAGAAACAACAGCCTCGAAGACCGCCCGATTCTCGGCGGAGGGGCGTCCCCCGGCGATCACCTTCTCCCGGAGCTCCCCCAGGATTGCAACCAGCACGGCGTACTCGGGACCGTAGGCGCTCTCCAGCTCGGTCCTGAGTTTCTTGGCCAGCGCGGGGCTCCTGCCGCCGGTGGAGACGGCGATCGCAAGATCCCCCCGCTCGACCACGGACGGGAGGATGAAGTCGCACCGGGCGGGATCGTCCACGATGTTCACCGGAATTCCCCGCGCCCGGGCGTCGCGGGCAATCCGCTCATTGACGGCATCGCTGTCCGTCGCGCCGATAACGAGAAAAGCGCCGCGGAGCTGATCCTCATGATAGTCGGCCGCGTGGTGGACGATCGCCCCTTCCCTCTTGAGCGCCGCAAGCGCCGGCGTCAGATGCTTTCCGACCACCTCCACGGAGGCGCCGCAGGCGAGGAGCCTGCCGACCTTCCGTTCGGCAACGTTCCCGCCGCCGACGACGACGCAGCGCCGCCGGGCAATGTCGAGGAAAAGGGGATAGTACCGCACCGCCGTTCCTTTCCGATTTCCGCTCCCTTGTGCACCGGGGCGCCGAATCCATAGTGAACGCCCCCCGGAACGCGCCCCGAGGCTACCATGAAGCCCCCGAAAATTCAAGCCGCTTGAAAAAATATCTCTCCCGGGATATAACCGTACCACAAAACAACGGGAAGAAAGGTGACGCGGATCATGCCGGAGACGCTTGGCAAAGCGGGAGAGAGGAAGGAGGACTGGCTGAAGATCGAGCTTCTCGCCCCGGTTGAGATGATCGACGCCCTGACCAATTTCCTGACGGAGATCGGCGCCCAGGGGGCCTTTCAGGAATTCCCGGAGCCGCAATCGACCGACCGGCTTCCCCGAGCCCTCCGCCCGGGAGACACTGAAGGCCTTTCTCCCCTTCGACGTCCGTCTGGAACAGAGGCTCGCGGCTCTTCGGACCTACGTCGACAGCCTGGCGGAGATCTTCCCGGAGATGGAGAAACCGACCTTCCAGACGGAGGCGATCCACGACCCCGACTGGGGCGAGGCGTGGAAGAAGTATTTCAAGCCCTTCCGGGTGAGCCGGAACATCGTCATCAAACCCACCTGGGAGCGGTTCGCCCCGACGGCCCGGGACATCGTCATCGAAATCGACCCCGGCATGGCCTTCGGCACCGGCCAGCATGCCTCCACGCGGATGTGCCTCGAGGCCATCGAAGAGATCCTCCTGAAGGACCGGACCTTCGAGAAATGGAACGTCCTGGACGTCGGGACGGGAACGGGCATCCTCGGCATCGCCTGCGCGAAGCTCGACGCCGAGCGGGTCCTCTGCGTGGACAATGACCCGAAGGCGACGGAGATCGCCCGGGAAAATGTCCTGGTCAACCAGGTCGAGGACCGCGTCTCGATCGCCGACCGTGACATCGCCGCACTCGAAGAACACTTTGAGCTGATCGTGGCGAACCTGACGGCGAAGATCCTGATCGAGCTCCGCCCCATCGCTCGTCCGCCTCATCAGCCCCGGCGGCTACCTCGTCATCTCGGGGATCATCGAACAGAACAGACCGGACATCGAGGCCCATTTCCTCGGCAACGCCTTTTCCCTCCACCGCCTCATCACCGAAAAGGAATGGGTCTGTTATGTCCTGAAGAACGAGGGCCGACGACCATGACCATCCCCCGGATCTACCTCCCGCAACCCCTCGAGACGGGCGACACCTGCGCCGTGACGGCGGAACAGGCGCGCTACCTCGGGACCGTCCTCCGGATGCGGGAGGGCGAACCTCTCCTCGTCTTCAACGGGACTCCGTGGGAGTATGAGGCGGTCATCCGCCAGGCGGCGGAAGGGATGGCCGTCGAGATCACGGGCAGGCGCGCCATGCCCGCCGGCGGGATCGAGATAACCCTCTGTCAGGCCATTCCCAAGGCGGAAAAGATGGACGGGATCATCCGGCATGCCACGGAACTCGGCGTCGGGCGGATCATCCCTTTCCTGGCGGAGCGCTCGATCCCCCGCTGGCCGGCGGCAAAGTGGCCGCAGAAGCGGGAGCGCTGGCAGAAGATCGCCATCGAGGCCGCCCGCCAGTCCGGCAGGACCGACATCCCCGAGATCGGGGGGATCGCGTCGTTCGCCGAAATGCTCGACTCCGCCCAAAACGCAGAGATGAAACTGATCCCCTGGGAGGAGGAGTCGGGCCTGGGGATCCGCGAGGTCCTCCGGGATCCGAAGTACGACGGGATGAAAAACATCCACCTGGTCATCGGGCCGGAGGGGGGCTTCGGCAAAGACGAAATCGACCGGGCGCGCGGAGCGGGTTTCCTCTCCGTCAGCCTGGGAAAGCGGGTGCTTCGCGTGGAGACGGCGGCGCTGGCGGTGCTTGCCATCCTCCAGTATGAACGCGGCGCTCTCGGCGGCACCGATACCGGGAGATCGTTATGACGGACAGGCGGTACGGCGGTTTCTGGCGGCGGTATCTCGCGTGTCTCATCGACAAAATCATCCTCTATCTCGTCTCGCTGTTCCTGCTGATGGTCGGTATCCTCGCCCTGGGGTTCGGCGGCATGTCGCTCAGCCGCATCATGGCGACCGGCAATCTCCCGCGCGGGATGGGTCTCTTCGTCGTCGTTTACACCGTCACGATGTTCATCACCGACATGATCTACTTCACCTGGTTCCACGGCAGCGTGGGCCAGACGCCGGGGAAGATGGCTCCTGGGGCTCCGCGTCATCCAGGCCTCGGGCGAAAAAATGACCTTCGGCGTCGCCTTCCTCCGCTGGGTGGGCTCCCTGATCTCCGGACTCTTCCTCTGGCTCGGCTATCTCTGGATCGCCATCGACGGGAGGAAACAGGGATGGCACGACAAGATCGCCGCCACCCTCGTCGTCCGTGCGGAAAATGAACCGGACGAGCGATCCTCACCTGATGCAACGGTGTATCCGTCCCCGGATTCCCCATCAACCGCGAAAGATTCAATGGATATCGGGAGTGCCGGCCTGCTTCCCCCGCCGGTTGTTCCCGCACCGAACACCGACAGCCCCGAGGGAACATCCGCCGCCTCATCCCCGGCGGGTCAGGATGCCCCGGACCCGCAAGCAGCGCGCCGGAGGATCTTCCCGGCCGCGGTTGAATGAACGATATTCGTCTTAAATATGCCTTGACAAACGGGGGTATATTTTATAGAAAAACGTTCCATTTCGGCAGAAACTTCGCCGGAGTGCGGGCCGGTAGCTCAGTCGGTAGAGCAACGGACTGAAAATCCGTGTGTCGACAGTTCAATTCTGTCCTGGCCCACCATAGAAATCAAGGGGTTACAGATTAATTTCTGTAGCCCCTTTTTCTTATTGCTACCCTATTGCTACCCTTTTTAGCCATTGTTCGTGATCATCGATGATGATTTTTTCATCGGTCCTGTACAATATTGAAATGAGAAAGGAACACGACCTTACCCGGCATAATTGATATAAAAATAAGGGGGAAGTTCTGAGAACTTCCCCCTTATTCAGGAGTGGAAAAACTTCTATTCTTTCCTTTTGGTCGTTTTACTGTCGACTGATCGTGCCCGTTCCCACAGTCGACAAGGCAAATGCTGATTTCGGGAGAAACAGCCATCAGCCTTCGCCCGATGTGGCCAAGCTTATATGATTTCGTTTGCCTATAGGATGAAGATAGGTCATTGAATTGTCAACAGTAACTAAGGCATACTACGTGATCTGCCTCACATTCCCCGTGTGATATTTATCTCGTATTAAGGGTCTCACAATAGAATCGACTATGCCGTGTAAAGCCTGTTCGTAATCAGCAGGTCAGCAGTTCGATCCTGCTCATCGGCTCCAGTAAAATAGAGGGGTTAGCCAGTTACGGTTAACCCCTCTATTTATCGTTACTAACCTATTTGCTACCCCTTTTATGACCTTGACCGGTGTATCTTCGGCAAGGGAGACGGCATATGCCGGTTGGAGGGCAATCAAGAAGAGCGAGAAAAAGGAAGCCCCGTAAGGAAATATATTTTCCCCCTATGAACGTCTCATTATCAGTTAGTTCAGGATATAAAATCCTTATCTTCCTGCAACGTAGTATTTATATTCTGTCTTGCTAAGTGACAAATTTTCCTCATATCGTAAAAGCAGATTTGTTTCATCCTTTGGTATCCGAAAACATATATTACCTTCTTTTTTTCCACCCCTATAAAGTTCTGCCAGGTAAAATTTGTCCGGAATAACCCCGCAACTGGATTCAGAATAAAAAGTCTCCCATGTTCCATTATTTGAACCTACCAAGGCAATTTTATTCGATAGCCACACTGCAGGTTCCTTTGATGCATTAGCATTTTTAATACGTATACGTATCATAAGCATGCGTTTGTCAGAAGCCGGCGGCTTGTTGAACTGATTTTCTGCACGAACCTTCGGCCATGCATCTCCATCGAAAGAAACCACGGTCATCTCAAAGCCATCGCTCATTAGTGCGCTGACACCCAACGGGATCGGGTTTTCACGATTAAGACCTGCCGTGGGGGATGATCCTTGCTGATTCTGATGTTGTTCCGTTTTGTATGAGCGTTTTTTTATCGCATTGACGGGGTTATCCGGTGGCCGATCAGTGATGTATGCATTCCCTTTTTCATCGGTTCGTTTATGAAAATGACCTGTATATGATGATCGTTGCTGATTTTGAAGTTGTTTCGCTTTGTATGAGCGTTTTTTTATCTTATTGGCAGCGTTATCCGGTGGTATATCGCTGATGTGTGTAATCCCTTTTTCATCTATCCATGTATAAACCTGACCGGCATGTGTGGATGACGTCATGATTATCAGTAAGAGACAGACAATTACCAGGGAAACGATCAGTAAGTATGGGCTTGTGTTTCTTGAATGTATCATGGTTCCTCTATTGAAAATCAAATTATGAACAATGGAGTTAGCATATCAGTGAAAAGCGCTTCTTGTGCAGGATATGGAAAAATATCTTTAATACTAACAAATTTATTTATAAAGTGAAATAGATGCATTACCCATATTATATAAATGTATATTGACATATTATGGTTTTTGATATTTGCTATATTGTAAGTGAACGCAACCCGATGTTATCCCCCTGTAACCCATCAACCTAACCTTTGGCCTTCCGGAGAGTAAAATGAGAAGGTGGGGTTACCAAAAAATGATCATGTGAAGCCTCTCAGGGAGTCCTATAACTCTCTTGGAGGTTTTTTATTTATCTCCCCATGAATCCACGGTTGAGTTCCCGCTGATCTCCATATGGCCTAACGCGCATCTTCAATGAATTGAAGATAGCCAAATCTCAATTTCTTTCTTGTCCGGTTATCGTTACCAAATATTTTACCCCTAACCTCATAGGAGGTCACCATGAGAAGGAGTTACCGGAAAGTGCCGATATTTCGGCTTCCATGGAGGTTACCATACCTTTGTGGGGGCTAGCCTTTACGATACTCAGGATATCTATTTTCATATGAAACTAATTCGGGCATTCACCTGCCTTTAAAAAGAAGGAGGTAAAAAAATGGTTGCCATAGGGATGGTATCTTTCCCCACGGAAAGCTCAAAAGAGATGGGCAAGCGTTTTAAAGATTTGCCGCCGCTGCCTCCATACATTACCAAGAAAGGTCCATATTTCAATAGTGAATTAGGGGTGGGCATTAAGGCAATATCGATATTCGAGTCTGACCCATCAAAAATGGCAGAAGCCAATGAATATATCAGTAATTACTATGCAAACTACATCGGCGTGCCGGGCTATACATATACCATCGGTACATGGCAAGAGGCGACGGAGGCGCTTAAGATGATCGGATTGGCATAATATGGCCAATCCTCCGGATGATCATAATGACGAGCGATATGGAATAAGATAGAGCTCAAGAGAAGGAAGGTGCCAACGATTCTGGAGAGGGGCGGTGCTGTCAATGACGTCAGTTCGAAACACTGCCCCTCTACAGACGGAGAACCACTGCTTTGGCCGGTAATTATTGTCCCGGTCTCTAACAAATTCCAAGGAGGAATAGCCATGCCATTCATCAACATTAAAGTCCTTAAAGGCACCCTGTCAGATGAGAAGAAGAAGGAGATGATTGCAAGGGTCACGGAGGTTGTCGCAGAAATTGAGGCTCGTCCGGTTCCGAAAGAGAAACTTCAGCCGCATACATGGTGTATTATCGAGGAGGTAGACTTCGGGAGTTTTGGCATCGGGGGGGTTGCTGTTACTCCGGAACTACTCAAGGCCGTATTGGGAGGATAGGCAAAAACTTCAAATTCTGAATCGGAACGTGACCCCAAAGCTGGCCCAACGCAGTGAATTACTCCGCCCACAGGGCGGGGCATCTTAAAAAACTGGATGAGGGGGATTGCATCCCCCGTTACCCCTGCACCGCATTCATCCCCGTCCACAGGACGGGGTTTTCTGCGGGAGGATTTGATAAACCGATATTGCCCCCACGGCGGGGAGGATATAGCCATCCCCCTGCTTCCAAGATCTTTACCGCGGCGTTTGCCGGCGGGAAGGAACTATGGGCAGGGATGGGGCGTAAGCAATTGTTCAACTCATCGTTCCCTCATTTTTTGTTCTTCTCTTCCTCGAGGAGCTGTTTATAGATGATAGCCAGCACCTTGGTTTCCGCTTTAATGAAATCCTCCACACTCTCGCTGGTCAAATAACGGGCCTCCGCTCCCTGGCTCTCCAATAATTTGTCGAAAGCATCATCCTCTGCTACCTTCTTGACCACGTCCTTGATCTTTGCCGCGATCGGGGCGGGGGTTTTCTTCGTCGCGGAGATGCCCAACCACTGGACCCACTCTGCGTCAATCCCCAGCTCCTTCAGTGTCGGAATATCCGGGATGGATTTTATGCGCTTGTCGCCTTGAACGGCGAGGATTCTTACTTTCTTCCCCTCCGCCAGGGGGATTGACGTGGCCGGCCACTGCGTCGAGAAATGGACATGTTCACCCACCACTGCCGCAAGACAGGGACCACCGCCCTTGTGGGGGACATGACGAGCCTTCGTCCCGGTTGCCTGCAACAAAACTTCGGCAGGGAGATGAGTTCCCCCATACAGACCTCCTGAGCAGAAGGCATAGAAGTTCGGCTTGGCCTTCAGATCCTTCACCATGTCGGCCATCGTTTTCCATGGGCTGTTAAACGGAACGATGACTACGGGCACGTTGACGGTCATCCCACCGATGGGAAGCAGATCTCCCCGGGTCAACGGGGGTTTCCTGCCGTTTGCGATCTCCCATTCCAGAGCGCTGGTCGTTGTGGTCGAGTCCACCCCGAGGGTGTAGCCGTCCGGAGCCGACTGGGCAACGGCCGACATGCCCAGCATGGTGGAAGCACCCGCTTTATTCACAACGATAACCGGCTGCCCCAACATTTTTTCTGCGACTGAAGCGAAAGCGCGTGCAACAGCATCATGACCTCCTCCGGGAGCGTTCGGATTGATCAGGGTGATGGTTTTGGTTGGATAATCGGCAGCCAAGGATACTGTTGCCAGGGTCAAACTCACCATTAACGAGATAGACACGATACGGGTTCTTTTTTTCATGATTCCACCTCCGTTTTATGAAAAAGAGTAAACCTCTTTACCAATCAGTAATGCTGTCGTGCCGGTGATCCCCAAAAGGGGAAATGCCGGCTACACCTGAAGATGCAGGGTCGGTCGGTTTCATTGATCACGCGAGCGGCAATCGTACCGATTCCTTCGTTTTGACCGCTCGCTCGATCGCCAGGGTTATTTCCAGCGTTTTTAACCCCTCCGCAGGTCGAGGAAGAATGCACGGTCGCCCCGTTGAGAGGTAATCGAGCCAGCCGCGGGTCTCGTCGGCCTGAGGCCCCCAGAAATCACCCAGGGCAAAGTCCCCGGAGGAGGAAGTGCCCAGGAATGCCATGGGGATATCGTGTCCGGGGACATACCCGTGGCTCACGCCCCGGTTTGTATAGAGGATATGCTCCTTGTGATCCTCATCAAGCAGGATCACCCCTTCCGTGCCGAGAATTTCCGTACGCGGACTCTGTCCGAGGCTGGGATACTTCTCCGGAAATGCGTAGTCAACGCCAAGGCTTACAACAGCGCCATCGGAAAATGTCAGGATCGCCCAGGTCACATCGTCGGCGGTGTACCCGGCCTCCTTGAACACACCCTTTTGACCGCGGGCGACCACTTCCGCGGGAGAATTGCCTTCAAAAAACCAGCAGATCAGATCCACATAGTACGTCAGAACATCCAGAACCGGCGTGGCATGGAAGGAGCGTTTAAGAATTTGGAACGCCTGCGCCCGCGAGTTATAGACCCGTGTCGATGCCCCGACCATCTGCCCGAGACACCCCTTGGAGATATATTCTTTTGCGAGGATATAGGAGCGGGTATATCGTTTACTATACCCGACAAAAAGATCGCCTTTCGCCTCGTTAACCGCGGCTACAATGGTATTTGCATCTTCGAGGCTGAGCGCAATCGGTTTTTCCACAAGAACCGGTTTGCCGAGCTTGAGGGCCTGAAGAACGGCCAGGGTGTGATCGTGCTCGGGGGTTGAGACAATGACCGCATTCACCTCCGGTCGCGAGATGACCTCAAGATTATCTCCCGAGGTGAAGTGAGCATGCACCTGTTCACCCAACGAACGGGCCCGCGAGGAATCGATGTCGGAAATGGCCAGGAACCTGACTGCCGGGTGAGTCGCGGCAATACTGGCCCGCCGCGTCCCCATGCGGCCCGCACCGACAACGGCAATCCCGAGTTCCTTATGATGAGTCGCTCCTTCTTCCGCTTGTTTGACCATATCCCTTCCTCCTCTTCATAAATCGATACAAGTCACTTTCCCGTAGATAAGTGAAATTGGCTTATTTGCCTTCTTCCAATGCCTTTTCCCAGGAAGCCTTCGTCGGTTTTAAACTTCGATAGATATTCCAAAACAGCAGGAGAAATGAAGCAGTAATGAGCGTCATGGTGATCGGGCTCTCCAAGAAAATCATGAACGAGCCGTCACTGCGCATCAGGGCCTGACGCAGGCTCAATTCCATAGTCGGCCCGATAATCATGGCCAGAATGAGGGGCGCCATATCGTACTGAATCTTTCTGTTGAAATACCCCAGAATTCCAAAGAACAAGAGCACGGACAATTCAAAGGTGCTCGAATTCACCGAATAGGTCCCGACCAGGCAGATGAGTAAAATGACGGGGAAGAGAATACGGAACGGAATTCTCAGCAGGCTGACGAAGACCCCCACCAGGGGCAGGTTCAGGATGATCAGGATGACATTCCCGATATACATGCTTGCGATCAAACCCCAAAATACCTCCGGGTACTTTGAGATGAAGAGGGGACCGGGAGAAATCCCATGGATGAGAAGGGCAATCATCATGACCGCAGGGGCGGGTCCGGTAGGGATGCCCAAACTCAGGAAGGGGATCATCGCACTACCCGAAGCGGCATTATTGGCCGTCTCCGGACCGGCCACCCCTTCGATGCGGCCGCTTCCGAACTCTTCCGGTCGATGGGCCAATCTCTTTTCCGTCATGTAACTGACGAAACTCGACAGGACATGGGCTGACCCGGGCAACAGACCGATCGCGAACCCAATACCCGATCCACGGAAAATGGGCCCCCAGGAGGAGCGCAGCTCTTCGCGCGTCGGTAACAGCTCGCGAAGTTTTATTTTGTGGATCACCCGCGTGAGACTCTCTTCCGTGGCAACAAGAATCTCCCCGACCCCCATGGCACCCATTGCGACGGGGAGAAGACCGATGCCGTCATACAGTTCCGTAACACCATGGGTAAAACGCAGCGCCCCGGTTAACTGGTCCATTCCCACGGCGCCGATCAGCAAACCCAGAAAAACCATGGGCATGGTCCTGAAGAAGGACCCGCTGCCCAAGGAGCCGAGGAGAATAAACGCGACCAATAGGACCGAAAACATCTCGGGAGGACCGAACTTCATGGCAAAATTGGCCAACGTCGGCGCCAACACCATGAGCCCGATGATACTCAGGGTTCCTCCGATGAAGGACCCCCAGGCCGAGATGAAGAGGGCTGCCCCGCCGCGCCCTTTGAGGGTCATCTGATAGCCTTCGATGCAGGTGACAACTGAGGCCGATTCTCCCGGAACGTTCATGAGGATCGACGTGGTCGAGCCGCCATACATGGCGCCGTAATAAATGCCTGCGAGCATGATGATAGCGCCGGTTGCGTCGAGTCCAAACGTCGCCGGGATGAGCAGGGTGATCCCGGCGAGGGGGCCGATCCCCGGCAAAACCCCTACCATCGTTCCCCATAGACAACCGATAAAGCAGAGGTAAATATTCTGAAGACTCAGTGCAGTTTGAAATCCGCTTAACAGA
The DNA here is from genome assembly GCA_963817385.1 of uncultured delta proteobacterium. Classification (GTDB taxonomy): domain Bacteria; phylum Desulfobacterota; class Syntrophia; order Syntrophales; family UBA5619; genus JAKAFS01. Next base: position 145,142 of record CAWFOM010000006.1, on the reverse strand, counting down.
CCGTTTGCAACATCCATGAACAACCTCCGCCCGGGAATGGCTACCGTGAACGACTACAAGCGGAATCCCTGGGGTAACGGCACCGCAAGAATCCTTTCAAAAAATAACCAGCTTCCCACTCCGATGAAAACGGCAAGCGCGATGGAAACGACGAGCCGATATCGAGATACCCAGATGAGGAGCGTGAAGATGTACAGAGTTGCGGTCACTATGTAGCCCACCCGGTTCAAGACCAGAATGAACAGAGCCGTAAGGACGATAATTTTCAGTGGCGTCGACAGTTGCTTGACGATAGCATATCCGTCCACCTTCTTATCCTCAGCGTCACCGCCCCCCCCGCGTTTCCCGCGGATAATCCATGCTATTCCCGATATCAACAGCAGGATCGAAAGGACGAGCGGGAAGACCCCGGCACCCGGTTCATTCCACTTACCCATCGGAAGTTGAAGAGAAAAAAACAGCCCATACGCCCCTGCCGCCAGAAACATGAGGCCTGCCGCCCGGTCTTTGGTCATAGCGATCTCCTCACCTCTATTTTTTCTCCGCAATGAATTTTTTAAAGAGCTTCATGGCCTTCTCAGCTTCAATCTCCCGATGCTTGGCCAATTGGATATGATCCATATAAACGACATCATCTCCCTGGTTTTGCATGACCTTGATGAACGCATCGTCCTCACTAACCCGCTTCATAATATCTCTGATCTTTTGCATAATCGGCGCGGGAATATTTTTTGCCGCCGACATCCCATACCACTGCTCCCACTCCGCATCGATCCCGAGCTCCCTTACGGTAGGAACATCGGGCAGAGTTTTTACCCTGCTGCCCCCCTGGACAGCCAGCGCCCGTAACTTTTTACCGCGTACCAAGGAAAAGGCGCCGGGAACATACTGACACATGAAATGGACGTGCCCCCCCACGAGAGCCGAAATTGCCGCTCCCCCGCCTACGTAAGGCACATGGCGGACCTTGAGTCCCGCCCCGTTTACCAATATCGCCGCGGCGATGTGCGTACCCCCCATATGACCGGCAGACGAGTAGGCATAAAAATCGGGCTTTGCCTTACAATCTCTTATCAGGTCAGTGAGTGTCTGCCAGGGGCTGTTGAACGGGACCAGAACCAATGGAGGACCCAGTGTCAGAGATCCGATCAAGTCCAGGTCTTTTAACATGAAGGGGGGGGTCCGTCCGTTGGCGATCTCCCATGTTACCGAATTCGTGATGGTGGTCGAGTCCACGCCGAGGGTATAGCCGTCCGGATCGGCAGAAACAATCTTATGCCCCCCGATCAGACCGGCCGCCCCCGCTACATTGGTTACGACGACCGGTTTACCGAATGTCCTTTCCGCAACCGTTGCGAATGAACGACCTATGACATCGTGCATCCCTCCCGGCGCCATAGGGCTAATGAGGGTGACGGGTTTTGTTGGATATTCCGCCGACATCGAAACCTGAGTGATGGTTAGCATGAGAATTGCGATTATTGCCGTGACGCTCAGTATCTTCTTCATGAAAAACCCTCCCTTTCTTTGCTTGGATGATCAAGACATCTTCAGTCCCTTGTTCGCCACAATTCACCTTTCATCAAGGACATTGTGCCATCTCAATCTTTCTCATCGGATCATCAGCCCTCCTCTAATGCCTTTTCCCACGATGCCTTTTCAGGCCTCATGGCACGGTATATATTCCAGGAAATCATGAAAAACGAGATAAGAATAAGGACCATCGCCATAGGACTCTCCCAAAAGATGGAGAAGGACCCCCCGCTCCGCATCAGTGACTGGCGAAAACTCATCTCCATCGTCTGCCCGACGATCAACGCCAGAATCAACGGTGGAACGTCATACTTCAATTTCCGCAAGATATACCCAAGTAATCCGAAAAATAAAAGCACGCCCAGTTCGAAGGTGCTCCCCTTGATGGAATAGGTCCCGACCAGGCAGACCAAGATGATGATCGGGAAAAGGATACGGAACGGAATGCGGAGCAGCTTCACGAAGATGCCCACGAGCGGAAGGTTCAGGATCACCAGGACGAGATTTCCGATGTACATGCTTGCCACCAAACCCCAAAAAATCTCCGGTGATTCCGAGATAAGAAGGGGGCCCGGGCGTACGCCATGGATCAGTAACGCAATCAGCATCACGGCGGGCGCGTTTCCTGTGGGGATGCCCAACGCCAGAAGGGGAATGAGAGCGCTTCCGGAGGCGGCATTGTTGGCCGTCTCCGGCCCGGCTACTCCTTCAATACGGCCGGTTCCAAATTCTTCCGGCTTCGTCGCAAGTTTTTTCTCAAGCGCATAACTCAGGAAGCTCGAGAGAATATGAGCGGAGCCGGGAAGAAGGCCGATGACAAACCCGAGGCCGGAGCCGCGAATAATGGGACCCCACGAGGCACGGAGTTCACTTCGGGTGGGAAGTAGTTCCCGCAATCTGACCTTATTGACGATTCTTAACAGATTTTCCTCGGTGGACCGAAGAACTTCCGCCACCCCCAGCGCACCCATACCGACCGGAAGGAATCCAATCCCGTCATAAAGATTCGTAATGCCATGAGTAAACCGCTGTTCCCCGCTCTGACTGTCAATCCCCACCGTACAGACCAACAGACCAATGAGAATGACCGGCATGGTATCAAAGAACGAACCGCTGCCGAGGGATGCCAGCAAAATGAAACAGAGGAGCAGTATGGCGAACATCTCGGCAGGACCCAGTTTCACCGCCAGATCCGCAAGAACGGGAGTCAACAACATGACACCGATGATACTGAAGGTTCCTCCGATCCAAGATCCCCATGCGCTGATAAACAGGGCGGCTCCCCCCCGCCCTTTGAGAGTCATCTGATAGCCGTCAATGCAGGTAACAACCGACGCGGATTCTCCGGGAACATTCATCAAGATGGAGGTTGTCGACCCGCCATACATGGCTCCGTAGTAAATTCCCGCCAGCATGATGAGGGCGCTCGTCGCATTGAGACCGAACGTGGCAGGAATGAGGAGGGTGATACCCGCCACGGGACCGATGCCGGGAAGTACTCCCACCATCGTCCCCCACAAACATCCGATGAAACAGAGATAGATATTTTGAAGCGTCAGCGCAGTCTGAAATCCGTAAATCAGATTGTCGAGAACATCCATCGGTATCCCTCATTTCCCTCTGTTTTCGGAAGACGTGCTACAAATACCGCAATAATCCCTCAGGCAGTTGGACCTTGAGAATCATCTCAAAAAAATACCAGCTCCCCGCACCGATGACGACGGAAAGTCCCATGGCGATCCATACGCGGTAACGACCCACCCACAGGAAAAGGACAAACAGGAAAAGCAGCGTGGCAACGAGGTACCCCAATCGTTCCAGGACCAGGATGAATATCAGGGTGGTGCCAAGAATCTTCAGCGGGGTAAGGAAGCCGCGGGCCATCGCACGCCATTCTATCCGCCCTCCTTTTCCCCCCGCTTTTTGGTCCTGAACAATTTTGCCGATACCTGCAATTGAAAGTAGCAGAGAAACAGCCAACGGAAAGGGCGCCGGGCCCGGTTCCGCCCATGAACCCCAGGAAAGCTGAAGCGAGTCCGCGAAAAAGAGAACCCCGATGAAAAGGAATATGAAACCCGCAACTCGTTGTCTTCCCACATCATCCTCCTACCAGATGCACTGACGATCTCCCCATATGCCCGCTCAACTCCATGAAAGGAATTCTCCGATGTTTCCCATACCGGAACGGAGATTTATCGTTCGAAGAAACTCCCTGTATCCGCTCAGTGATGCACCATCTTATCGACCAGTCATCCCTGCTTCAGTTGGTATGCCGATCCTTCCATTGGTGTGAGTGACGAATTGTGCAAATCTCTCCCAATCTTCATGACGGATTTTCCCTCTTCTGGAGATCTGAAGAGGATTCTCAGGGCATACAAGGGATCCGGCTGTTTACCGATCAGGTAAACATGAAGGCAAAGGCGATCGGGGGATTGTATAAAATACCGTTACTTCGGCGCGACGACGTGGTTGCGCAGCACCCCGATCTTCTCGATCTCACATTCCACAACATCTCCCGGATTCAGGGTTCCGGGGGGGTCCATGGCAAAGCCCACGCCCTCGGGCGTACCGGTGGCGATGAGGTCGCCCGGACGGAGGGTGAAACCCTCCGAGAGGACCGAGATGATCGTGGCAATGTCGAAGATCATGTCGTTGGTGTTGGAGTTCTGTCGCGTCTGGCCGTTCACCCGGCTCTGGAGGGCAAGGTTGTTGCCGTCGCCGGCCTCATCCTTGGTGACAATCCACGGCCCCAGCGGACCGAAGGTGTCCAAACCTTTGCCCTTGAACAACTGGGTGTGGCGACGCTGGATATCACGGGCCGAAACCTCGTTCATGATCGTATAGCCGTAGACGTGGTCCATAGCCCGGTCCTTCGGGATGTTGATCCCCTGCTTGCCGATAACAATGACCAGCTCGCATTCGTAATCGAGTTCCCGGGTGATCGCATGGTGGACGATCTCACCATCGGGCCCATTGTGTGAGCCGGGCCATTTGCTGAAGAAAATAGGGTTCTCCGGGTAGACGCCCACTTTCCGCTGGCCGGTCTTTCGGGCGCTCTCATCGGCGTGCTTTTTGTAGTTGAGCCCGATGGCGATGACCGGCCGCTTGAGCTCTGCGATGGGCGCGAGCAACTTTATCGAAGCGAGCGGCTTAGGCTTACCATTGGTCTTGGGTATGCCCCCCGCGGCAATGATGCTATAGGCGTCGCCCGTCTCAGGGACGACGTCCTCTACGCCTGCCCCGGTGAGAATCGCTACACGCGGCCCGTTGTCTGCTCGGTAGGTAAGAAGTTTCATGGTTCCTCTTGGTGTTTGTTTTTCTGATAAAATTTGTTTTATATTTTATCAGTTACGACTTGAATTGTTCCTACTCAAACAACTCTTCGGCAACGGTTTCCTTGTGCCAGAAGATCAATTTACGTTGCAGCCAGATCACTATCCCGAAGGTCGTCAAGCCCAGCAAGCTGAGATAAATGATCAAAGCAAAGACCCGCGGTGTGTTGATCATGGACGCGGCTATACGGATCAGCTCGCCGAATCCCTTGCCGCCGCCCAGAAACTCCCCCACCACCGCGCCGACCACCGAGAGTACCGCACCGTTCTTCAGCCCGGTGAAAAAGAGAGGCATTCCCGTGGGCAGCTTCAGGCGGGTTAAGGTTTGCCAGCGGGTGGCGCCCATCGTGCGGAAAAGCATGCGTGCATTCTGGTCCGCGGCGTGGATCCCGGCCGCCGTGGCCACAATAATCGGGAAGATCGCAACGAAGGCGGAGAGCGCCACCTTGGAGGCGATGCCGAAGCCCAGCCAAGACACAAACAGGGGTGCGAAGGCCACCTTAGGCATCGCGTTGACCGCAACCAGATAGGGCATCACCATCCGCTCGCCGAAGTCCGTCTCGCCGACGAGCAGCCCGAGGGAAAAGCCGAGTACGACTGCAATCATAAAGCCGAAAAGCACCTCCTGGGTCGTCGTCCACAGCGATTTCAGCATATAATCCCCGGTAAGAAGGTTCAGACCGACCGTGACGATATCTTCAATCGTCGCGAACGGCGAGGGCAGGATGATGTGCGAAATCAGCTTCAGGAGATAGACCACCTGCCAAATGCCCAAGAAGGCCAACAGCAGCAATACCATGGTCACCGGGCGCGGGATCCGGTCGATCCAGGACTCTTTTTCGAGTGCCCATACCGTCGTCTCACAAACAGTCTCCTCGGCGGCCGCTGTCAGTTTGTCAGTCATAGGAATGCTCCTTTATCGAGTAGTTCGCGGATCTGTTTGACGAACGCGGCGAAGCGCGGTTCCGTCATCATTTCCAGAGTCCGCGGGCGGGGTAGATCGATGGTGACATTGGCAGCGAGGCGCCCGGGGCGCGGGGACATGACGCTGACCACGTCGGAGAGGATAACGGCCTCGGGGATCGAATGGGTGACCAGGAAGGTCGTTGCGTTGCGCTCCTTGCAGATCCTCTGCAACTCCATGTCCATGAAGTCACGGCTCAACTCGTCGAGTGCGCTGAATGGTTCGTCCAGGAGCAGGACGGTCGGCTCGGTGATCAGCATTCTGCAGATCGCCACGCGCTGGGCCATCCCTCCCGATAACTCGTTCGGGTAGACCTGCTCGAACCCCTTCAAGCCGACCAGATCGAGCAGCGCCCTGGCGGCGTCGTACTTGGCCAAGGCCGCTTTTTTTCCGTCGCGTATCTCGATCGGCAGGACGACATTTTCGACGGCCGTGCGCCAGGGGAAAAGGGTGGGCTGCTGGAACATCATCCCGATGTCCCGCCGCGGACCGGTCACCGGTTTCCCGGAAAGCATCACACTGCCTTCCGACGGCGACAGGAGGCCGGTCATGATCTTGAGCAGGGTGGACTTTCCACAGCCGCTCGATCCGATAACCGCCCAGAAGCTCCCCTCGGTCAGACGAAGATCGATTTTTTCGAGTGCATGTACGTTGCGCCTTTTATAGGTTTTGCTCACCCCGCGCAGTTCGTAAACCGGCCGGCCTTCAAGGCCGGCCGGTAAAGGCGAAAGAGTATTTTCCCTTGCCATGGTTACTTACCATTCCAGTAGTTTACGAACTGGTTTGTATAGGCGTCCTCCAGTTTTGGCAGGGGCGCCTTCAGGAAGCCCGAGGCGAGAGCGCTCTCGTGCCAGAGCTTCCAGCCTGCCGGCGAGTTGTAACCCCAGCCTTTCGATGGATCCAACGGAGTCATCCTATCTATGGTCTGCTCAAGCAGCGCGGTGGCAAGGGCGACGTCCTCACCCTCCTGCGGGTTCCCCTTCTTGCAATACTGGAGCACCTTATCCCGGTTGGCCTTGACCAGGCCAAACTTGGTTCCGCGGACCAGGGCGCGGCCGAAACCTTTCATTACTTCGGGATTCGCCTTGATGTATGACCCCAGGGCTGCAAATCCATTCCCGAACAGGGCCATATACTTTTCAGGGGTAAGTTCTCGCAACGGGATACCCCGCCGCGTAATGATTGCGGCATCGGACATCGAAGCGGCATATGCCTCGATATCACCGCGCAGGAAAGCCGCAGCGGCCATCCCGCCGTCGCCCACGGGCAGAAACGTATAGTCCTTGCCCTCCTTCATGCCGGCATCGGTGAAGATTGGGCGAACAAATGCGACCTCGGCGCCGTCCGCGGTGCCGACGCCGATCACCTTACCCTTCAATTCGCCGGCTGTTTTGTAGGACGAATCCTTTTTTACCACCAGACCGAATATGCTCTTCGGGTAGAGATTGTAGAGCCAGACGACGTCTAACCCGCGGCCGCGCGCGGCCAAGACCGGGCCGGGTCCGGGTCGGCCGATTTGCGCCTTCTCAGCGGCCACGGCCTGGAGTACCTGAGAAGAGCCATCCACGGCTTCCCACTTGGCCTCCAGCCCTTCGTCCCTGAAGTAGCCTTCGCCGTCTGCGACGAAGAAATTAAACGTCGTTACCGCTGAGGGGCCGGGAGCCAGGACGGTAATTTTGGTGAGTGGCTTCTTCGCCTGGGCTTGGGCGTCTGCCGTTGCCCATGTCGCGAGTGCCACGATGACAGCCACACTGCAAACCACACGAGTAAATGTTCTGTACTTCATAATCAAGACCCTCCTTTGAAAGAACAAGAATTCTTTACCGCTTTTACGCCTTGGGCCGCTATTGCCTTTAAATTTTGATTGCCAAGGAGAACACGCATCGCTTCAACAGAGAACACACCGGCAAAGAGAATGCCGGTCCGCTCTCCATTCGTATCTTTTTCGCTTCCATTTTCAGCCATTTAATTAAATTGATAAGCAGTTATTTTTTGCGCGAGTGTGCTGAGGATACGGAAAAGAGTCTTATGTGTCAAGGAGAATTTACTGCGTGAATTTATTGTGACGCACCCCGCCTGGAACCGGGCCTTTCGGCCATCTCCTCACGACTTGCGGTTGAGGAGCGGCTTGATCCATGCGATGAGAAGGGGGGCCACCAGGACGATCGCTCCGATGAGCAGGATCGTCCCCGAAATGGGGCGGTTCAGGAAGACCGACAGGTCTCCCCGGCTGATCATCATCGCCTCCCGGAAGCTCCTCTCCATCATCGGGCCGAGGACCAGGGCCAGAACCAGGGGGGCCAGGTCATATTTCAGCCGCCGCAGGAGATAGCCCAACAGGCCGAAACCGGTCATGAGCCAGATGTCGAGGATCGAATTGTTGACCGAGTAGACGCCCACCAGGCACAGCAGCAGGACGATCGGCATGAGCAGATACAGGGGCGTCCGGATGATGTTGGCGAATACACCTACCAGGGGGAGGTTGAAGATGAGGAGCATGAAATTGCCGATGTACATGCTGGCGATGACCCCCCAGAAGAGGTCGGGTTTCTCGCTCATCAGCAGGGGGCCGGGGTTGATCCCGTGGATCAGGAGAACCGCCATCACGACCGCCATGGCGGGGGTGAAGGGAATCCCCAGCGCCATCAGGGGGACGTAGGCGCCTCCCACGGCGGCGTTATTGGCCGCCTCGGGGCCCGCCACGCCTTCGATCGCACCCTTGCCGAACTCTCCGTGCTTGTCGAGTTTGCTCTCCACGGAATAGGAGACCATGGTTGCGATGACCGGAGAGGGGCCGGGGACGAGGCCGACGAAAAAGCCGATGAAGGACCCTCGGATGACGGGCGCAACCGAACGCTTCAACTCCACCAGCGTCGGCCAGAGCTCCCAGAAACGGACCTTTTGGAGTTGCATATTTCCCGCCGGTTCTTCGGCGGTGACCAGCACTTCGGAAATGCCGAAGAGCCCCATGGCGACGGGCAGAAAATCGATACCCTGGGCCAGGAGGGGCTGCCCGAAGGTGTAGCGCATGTAGCCGGCCACGGTCTCCATACCGACCGTTCCGAGGGCGAGCCCCAGGGCGATCATCATGAGCGATTTGAGAAGATTTCCTCCCGTCAGCCGCGACATGATCATGAGCCCGACCAGAGCGACGGCCAGATACTCGGGAGGCCCGAACTTCAGGGCCGCCATTGCCAGCGTGGGGGCCAGAAAACTCAGGCCGATCAGGCTGATCGTCCCGGCGACGAATGATCCGATAGCGGCGACCGCAAGGGCGGCCCCGGCACGGCCCCGACGGGCCATCTGATAGCCTTCGATTACCGTGATGACGGAAGCCGCCTCCCCGGGGATGTTGAGCAGAATGGAGGTCGTCGAGCCGCCGTACATGGCCCCGAAATAGATGCCGGCAAAGAGGATCATGCCGGCCGTCGGGTCGAAGCCGTAGGTCAGCGACAGGAGGAGCGCCATCGTACCCAGAGGGCCGAGTCCCGGCAGGATGCCGATGATCGTTCCGATCACCGCTCCCAGAAACCCGAAAAGGAGGTTCATGGGCGTCAGTGCCACCGAAAAGCCGTGAATGAGTCCGCTAAAGAGGTCCATGCCGTTTTCCTTCTATTCGAAAACCGCTTCAAGGATCCCCAGAGGCAGGGGAACCTTAAGCCAGAGGACGAACGAAACGTAGGAGATGCCCGCGATGACGGCCGCCATTGCCAGGGTGGGAACCCACCGGCGGTAGCCGAAGATGCGGATCGCGACCACCAGGAAGGCGCAGATGGCGATCAAAAAGCCGAGCGGTTTGAGCGCGAGGATGTAGCCGATCATCAGTGCCATCAGTTGGAAGGTCTTATTCACATTGCGGTTTCCCGAAGCTGCTGAGTCCTGGTTCGGGAGCGGCAAAGCCGACGGGGCCTCGCCCCTCTTCCGGGGCAGGACTTCCTGGAGGAAGCACCCCAGCGCCGTCGCAATAAGGAATATGCCGATGATCGCGGGGAAAAGGCCGGGGCCGGGGTAGGAAAGGCGGCCCCGCGGCATGTTCAGGGCCATGATCTCATAGACCAGACCGACCGCCAGGATCACTCCCGCGAACACTACCGAACCGATCTTCACATGAGCACCTCTGTTACGAAAAAACGGAGCTCCAAAAAAAACGCACCGTCATGCATCTCCACCCGCGGAAACGGTGCAGGGGGTATGGAAGGGGACGCCATCAACCGGTAGATCTGCGGGCGGGAAAGGCATCAACGGCCTTCCCCGTCCGCAGAGCAGCTATTTTGCCTTTGGCGCAGCGGCGTCCGGTGATTTCTCGTATTTGTCCCAGAGGGGTCGATAGGTCGTGTCGAGCGACTTAATATAGGCGGTATATTCCTCCGGTCCCTGGAAATCGGACGGGAAGGCCGTCTTGATTGCGTTCGCTTTGAACTCCTCGGTGCTCATCACCTGCTTGACGGTGCCCGCAAAGGCGTCGATAATCGCCTTGGGCGTGTTCTTGGGCATGGCGAATCCCCGCGACGAGCCGCTGGTGAAGTTGTATCCCAGCTCCTTGAAGGTGGGAACGTCGGGAATGATCGGGGAACGTTTATCGGTCATGATCGCCAATGCCCGGAGCTTGCCCGCCCGGAGCTGGGGGTAGACGATGCCCAGGTTATTGGAGGTGGCGTCGACGTGGCCGGCCAGCGCGGCCTGCCAGGAGGGGCCGTCTCCCGAGAAAGGGACGATATTGAGTTTGATCTGCGTCGCCCCTTCGAACATGTGCATTGCAAACCAGTCGTCTCCGGGGGCCGAAGAGACCCCCACGCTGAGGGTTCCCGGTTTCTCCTTTGCTGCCTTGATGACGTCGGCGATCGTCTTATAGGGGCTTTCCGCCCGGACTGCCAGGATGCCGGGGTCCGTGACGACATTCGCGACAAAGGCGAAGTCGGAGATTTTATAGCTGGTTTGCCGTACGTACGCGTTGATGGGAACCTGAGGAGTGCAGGAGATGACGACCGTGTAGCCGTCGGGCTTGGACGTGGCCAGCTCCGTCAGGGCGATGTCGCTGCCGGACCCGGGTTTGTATACCGGGACGAAGGTGGTCTTCATCACCTTTTCGAGGTGCGGCCTGACCATGGAGAGCATCACGTCGCTCCCCCCCCCGGGGGCAAAGCCCATCAGCGTATTGATCGGTTTTGTGGGGTACGTTCCCTGAGCAAAGACGTTCGTTGCGAGGACAACTGATAGAAACACGACAACTGCATATCCGGTTCTCTTAAGCATAGACGCGCCTCCTTCTGGCCTTTAAAATGATAAGAACCTGTTGTGCTGATAAAGAACTCGCTTTTCTGTGGGGGAAGAATACGAAGGCCGGCCTTCTATGTCAAGGAGATTTATCGCTACAACGCATCCCTGGGCTGACCCTCCTTGACCAGGCTGACCTTTGGTTTGACATCTTTATTGACCACGTTCCTGGGCCACCTGCCCTGGGCGACCCGAACGGCTTCCTGTCCCACACTGATTCTGAGTCGCTTAAAGGAGGCATCGCAGTAGGATGCCGAATGCGGCGTAACGATGACATTGTCCATTTTCAGGAGGGGGTTGTCCGGATCAATCGGATCTTTTTCAAAGACATCGAGGCCGGCGCCTGCGATCCTTTTGTCCCGCAGGACCCTGATGAGGGCAGGCTCATCAACAACGGAACCGCGTGCCGTATTGATCAGATAGGCGCTCGGCTTCATCAGATGGAGTTCCTCTTCACCGATAAGATGGAAGGTCTCCTGATTGAGGCAGGGATGAAGCGAGACATAATCGGCTTCCCCCATCACCTCGGGCAGGCTCGTCAGGGTGATACCCGATTCCCTGGCCAGATTCCGATCAACATAGGGGTCATAGCCGATCACCTTCATCCCGAAGCATTGAGCTTTTCGGGCAGTCATGCGGCCGATGTTGCCGCAGCCGACGATACCGATGGTCTGCCCCCAGATGGAGCCCATGGGGTCCATGATCCGGCGGCTTGCTCCCCAGCCGGCGGTCTTGAGGAGATTATTCATCCGCACCAGTTTCTTGGCGCAGGCCATGAGCAGGACGATCGCATGGTTGGAGACCTCCTCGAAGCAGAAGTCGGGGATGTTGACGACCAGGACGTTGTTGTCGGTAGCGGCATCGACATCGATGTTGTCATAACCGACACCGCAGCGGACGACAGCGCGCAGCTTGTGCAGGTTTTCAAAAACACGGCGGGTGAATGCCGCCCGTACGGTAAAGATGACATCGGCATCCTTGGCCTTCGCGATGATCTCATCCTCGTTAGCGGCATCGATGTCCACGAGCTCGATGCCCGCCTTTTTGATCACCTCGGCTTCATCCGACAGGGGTGCGGCAATCGCCGCCCTTTCAACCCGCGCCACTACGGCTCTGTTTTTTTCCACTGTTACCCTCCTTGCCGCCAACGGCGACAATTTTTTCTAAAGATCGTACTTCGACCCCCAGCTCTGCGGCGAGCTCCCGGAGCGAGGCGATGACCTGGGGGTCCAGGGGGATGCCGTTACGCCGCTGCATTTCGATCTCATGCTCCACCTCACCGGCAAGGGTGATCCTCTCCACGCCCGGCGCTTTGGGCAGGTCATGGTATACCTTGACCATTCCGGCCATCGCCCTGGCAAAATCATCCGCCGGCATGAAGCCGCCAATCTTCAACGCGCCGAAAAAATGGTTGGCGCGGAGCGCCGTATTGGGCTTGGTGAGCAGCTCGGAGATGGAGACCGAGCCGGCCAGTATACTGCAGAGGATGTCCACCAGGACGGACAGGCCGAAGCCCTTGTAAGCCCCGGTCTCCGGCAGCAGTCCGCCCAGGGGAGGCAGCGCACCCTCTTCGGCATACCTTTTCGGATCGGTCAACGGCTTGCCCGTTTTGTCTACCGCCCAGCCTTCGGGCACGGTCGCCTGACCGCTTCTCAGGGCAACCTCAAACTTCGAGCCGGCGACGACGGTGGTCGCCATATCGAGGACAAAGGGGACATCTCCCCGGGTGGGGACAGCCACGCTGATGACGTTGATGCCGGCCCCCCGGCCGATGCTGCCGGGAACGACCATCGCCCTGCCGCCGGTCGTCAGGGAAATGCCGATCATGTTCTCGGGAAGGGCCATCATGGCGTAGGTGGAAGCGGCGCCGCAGTGGGTGCTGTTGCGCACGGAAACGAATCCGGCGCCGGTCTGCCCGGCGCGCTTCAGGGCTTCCGTCATGGCGTGGTAGCCGACCACAAAACCCAGGCCGCGGTCGCCGTCCATGACTGCCGTCGCAGGGGCATGGCTGACCATCGTGATTTGCGGCTTGGGATTGATGAGGCCTTCCTTGATGCGCTTGATGTAGAGCGGTCCCAGGTGGGCGACGCCATGGGAATCGATCCCCCTCAGATCGGCGGCCACCAGCATCCGGGCGGTTCTCCCGGCGTCCTCCTCGGGTACGCCTACCTTTTGCAGTACCTCCGCGGAGAACCGGGTCAGCTTTCCGGGATCGACGGTCACCTTACTCGCCATTGCTGCCTCCCACTTTGTTGTTTGTTTGATTTTGACAAGAACTCGCTGCCGCGGGGCGGGACTATACGATGGGCAGTCTTGTGAGTCAATGAAATAATGACGTCACACCAGCCGTTCCCGCAGCCGGTTCGGAGCCCCTTGGTTTCCTATGCAGCGCGTTTATTTTTTTACTCGACCGCCTGAGAAAATAAGGTTCATCCGGTTCATACATACTTCTGATTTGATACTCTGGTTGCAAGGAGCCTTGCCTGAATACATGCTTATCAATAACATCTATCATGCTGAAACGAAAATGCCAGTGAGAAATCTTCTTGAGGACATTCCCGAGGGTTCCTTCTGAACCACGGATGAGCCTGGTGAGGTCGTGTCCGTTGTCGTTCTTCAGTGTCTTGCCACCTGTCCTAATCACATCTCCAGAGGGCAAAACCACTCACACACCTCGCAGGGAGTGCGCGCGACCTTGAAACAGAAAGGCAAATCAGTGCGGAGACTTGACGACCACGCGACTGCGCTCGACCGTGACCGTCAACCGCTGCCCGTTGCGCTCGATCTCCAGCGACACCGGCACGCCAACCTCGCCCAGGATCATCTCGACCACCTGCCCCACCCGCATTCCGGCGGCTGCCGCTCGATCGACCGTCAGGATCACGTCGCCCGCCTGCAGCCCCGCGCGTGCGGCTGGCGCGTCGTCCATCAACTGGGCGATGACGATGCCGCGGTCGGTCTGACCGAGCGTCACGCCGATGCCCTGGAACGAGAAGCGCTCGCCCGGATCGGCCTGGCGCAGCTGCACGTCGCGGACCACCTCGCCCGCCGCCGGGACGTCGATTCCGCCGGACAGCTCAGTCAGGAACCCCTCGATCTGAATGCGCAAGCTGCGCCGGCCGGCCGTCACGCCCGGCAAGCGAAATTCGCCCGAGGCGTCGGTCTTGGCCGTGAGCGGTGGCAACGTGGCGGCTGGGTCGAACAGCATCACATGGGCACGCTCGAGCGGTAGACCGTCGCTGGCTGCCGTCACCCGGCCACGAACAACCGCCAATGCGCTCAGTGCGATCTCGATCCCGGACGTGACCTGGCCCGACACTACGGGCACATCGCGCGCAAACCCTGGAGCAAGATCAGGCGCCTGTACGCGCAGGTCGAAGTGTCCGGGCTGCAGCGGCCCCAAATCGAAGCTGCCGTCGTCTTGCGTGAAGGGCTGCGGCGCCTTGCGCATCATCGGCATTTCGATGCGCGCGTCGTCGATGGCGATCATGAAGCCCTTGACTGGCGCACCCGTGGCGTCGACCACCCGGCCGCGCATCGTGCCGCCCGGTCCCACGTGCAGAATTGCCTCGACGCCCGGTTGGACCGGCTGAGCTGTCGAAGGGGCGTGCCTTGGCGAGCCCGCCTGGGCCGTCAGATCGCGCACGTCGCTTTCCGGCGGTGGCTGCCAGGTGAAGATCCCCAGTTCGTTGGTGCGGATCAACGTGGCGTCGCTCGCCGCGCGCAACCGGACAAAGGCGTTGCCCACGGCCTGGTTCCGCTCGTCGAGTACCCGACCGAACACCCCGGTAAACGCGACCAGAGGCTGCGATGGTCCGCCGACATCCAGCAATATTCCCGACTTGTGCTCGCCGTCGCCCAGCACCAGCACCGCGCTGTCGACAGGCGAGTGGCCAGGCACGCGAGCCTGCAAGAGCACGCGCCCGGGTACCACCCCGTCGAGCACGAAACTGCCGCCGTCCAGCGACACGCCTGCGGGGTCGATGGCGTATGGGGCCACCCGACCCGCCGGCCCGTCCTCGCCCAACCACGCGATCCGCAACGTCGCCCCCGCCACAGCGGCGCCGCCCGACACTACCCGGCCTGAAAGCCTACCCAGCTTGCGCATGACCAGTTCGATGCCCTCGACGTTCGCCGGTCGGGACTCGCTCTCGGCCTGCTTCAGCATGACCGTGCGGTGGCGGGTCCCTTCAGGTCCGGGCGCGCTGTAGCCCTTGAGTGCCGCTTCGACCGCATACTCACCGGCGGCCAGATCCGCGAAGGCAAAAAAACCCTTGGCATCGGCAACTGTCGAGGCCGTCCCCGCTGTCACCACCGCGCCTGGCAGGGGCTGTCCCGCGCCGTCGATGACACGCCCACGAATCTCGGCGCCACCGGCTTCATGTGTCTCTTCAGCGGCCGTCACAGCCGGCTGATCGGGAGCGCCCGGGTTCCAGGCCAGCCACACGAGGCCCAGGCTGGCGAGGACGAACGCGGCAAGGCCCAGCTTGTAGAATTTCTCTTTACGTCTCATCGGGTTCTGCGGCAAGTCAGTCAGAGGATTGATAAGATATTGCATTTGGCGGAAGAAGTATAAGCAGCAAGGGACTTGTGTGTCAAGGAAATACAAGCCACAAAATGCGGGGCGTGGCGCCGATGATCGTGGAAGGGGTGTATCCCAGTGACCGAACTATCGGGAGAGCGAAGCGCTCTTTAGCCATTTCACCAATCACGAATGCCTTTTCGGGCTTAATCCAGACAAACCTTTCATCCGTGCCTTTTTGATGAGGCGTTACGCATGAATATTGGCATCCCAAGAGTAGTCAGAGGTCTTGTTAGAGGTAATCATTACCAAGAAAAAGATGGATAACCGCCATCAGATTCAAGCTATTGATAAAGGACACAAATACCCCCGATCATCGGGAAAAACTACCTCCAACAATTCCACATTGCATCCCGTTATCAATAAGTTGCTCAGAAAATCCGGACTCCATCTTTGTATTTGCAACCTCAGATTACCTACCCCATTTTTTATACCTATGTAAACGTAAACGCTATGAGATAATGACATTCAGCTTTTCAAAACCCGCATAGGCAAAATACCCCGCAAACACAATCAGAAAGACTGCGCAGACAGCAATAAGACCGCGGTAAAGGCGATTGGTTAGAAAATGTCTGCCGCCTGCCACAGCAGCCGCAACAAGTGAATACCAGACCAGGTCAGCCAGAATATGTCCGACAAAGAAAAAAGCTATGCCCCAGAAACCAAACCGCCGGGAATAGAGAATATAACCCAGACCGATCGTTGCCCACCAGATGATCCAATATGGATTGGCCACACTCATCAATATGCCGCTGATCATTGGATGATTCCTCCGTTTTTGGTCTCCCTCCCATGAAAGACGCAAGGAAGGCAAGGAACGGAATATCCCGAAGGCCATCCAGAAAAGAATTACGGACCCGATAAGGGCGGTTGCTACAAAAACCACGGGCTGCTGCAATAAAGGCGCCAGCCCCAGCAGAAGGGCGATAACGAGTACCAACTCCAAAATGGCGTGACCGGTAATCAGAAGCGGTCCCGCGGTGAAACCGCGTTGCGAGCTTTCACTGATTGTAGCGGTCAGAAGTGGCCCCGGCATCAGGGCTCCGGATAGCGCGATAACAAAGGATGAAGCAAAAATTGTTAAGAGGGTCGTCAACACAGGTATTCCGATTTCTTTCTTATATTATTACCCAACAAAAATATACGTGACAGGATAGACGATGCACTAGCCGAAAGCTATGATGCAATAGGGTCAAAGGATAATGGACTCACCGGCCTGCATAAACAGACTCAGACCGTTTGAAGATCAGTCGGTTTCATAGCAAGCCAAGATTTCACCAAAATAAAGGGTATGGTAATCTTTTTGGGGATAAAGGGATGAATCATAACCCTTGTCAAGATGGGTCGGATCCATGGCAGACTTGTAGATGATTTTACACTCGTAATGGCGTCCTCGGGTTTTAATAATCGGTGAAGCGGTCTGACGGCTATCGGTCGTTTCCAGGTTACACATCTTAAACTTGTCCACGTCCCGGCCGGATTTTGAGCCGCAATACGCAGTCTCTTCATGCAGGTCTCCCGCCGGGACTGTAACGGTAAAATCCTTGGCCGCTTCGATGATCCCAAAGGTGTGCCGACTAGACCGTACTGCTACCATCAAAATCGGTTTTCTCCAGACAACTCCGAAGGTGGCCCAACCGATGGTCATGGTGTTAAGCGCATTCCCGGATCTAACGGTTAAGAAGGCCCCCTCTTTGATCTTGTTGATGCTATCCTCGGCAACACGCATGTAGTCCATATCTTTCATAGCAAACTCCTTTTGTTATTCGATAAAGACTTTGGTCGGCACCTTCACAGAGCCGGACACTCACCTTGAACCAAACCGGCAAAGGGATAGTCCCGGTCGGGTTGATTTGCTTTTGGCCGTCTTCTTAAGGGAAAATGCATCTGTCACCTTTTCCGGAGGGTGACCTCAGAATGTAGTCCAGCACCTCATTGAGGTTTTGAAAAAGTCTGAACCCGTTGCTGGAATAAGCCCCGTTCCACGGAAACAACAGCCCGGCTCCCAGAGCTCCACTTTCTATTGCTTTTGCCAGTGTCAACGGTGAATCGTCCACGACGATGTCAACATTTGGAAAGAGAACGGTCTTATCCAGGGAAAGATGAAGTTCGTCATAGGGGAGCCTATGATCCGCCAGCCATCGTTCGGTCGACTGTCTCATTTCCTTCATCCGGTGGCTGGCAAGGATGATATGAAAACCATTTTCCTTCAATGATGACAGAAAGTCCTTCGATTCCGGGTAGGGTTGGTATCGATCGCTGTCCTGATTATAGTGAATCGTGTTGATCGCAGCGATAAAAGCCTCTACCGAACAGTATCCCTCCCAAATGTCATAGGTGCACCACTGATCAGGCGTTGGAAAATCTTTGTTGATTTTCTTCAACTCCAGATAAAAAGCATCGCTGAATTGCCAGAGGGTGTTGTCTATATCAATTATCGCTATCTTGCTCAATGTTGTTTTAATCTCCGGGTCCTGTGCTTGGTTGTCAGAAGGTAAGCAACAGTTGGATTCTACAGGAACAGATAATAGGCTGTCAAGACGTTGCGCCTTTCAAACGAACATGCATACTTTCCGCAAGGACAATTTAACATGACTGTTAATATTGTGCAGGCACTTATGGTTTCGCCGGGGAAACTTCAGGGAAGCGGCTGACTTACGGCCTCAGGGCCACCCGGATACAGTCCGGATCGCCACTCATGAACAGCTTCATTCCCTCCTCCGCCTCTTCCAGGGGGAAGACGTGAGTCGCGATCTTCTCGATGGGGTACCGGCGGGAGTTGATGAGCCTCACCGCGTCCGCGACCTCGGCCACCTGGCCCAGGGCGCCTCGCAGGGTCAACTCCTTCAGGACCACTTTTTCCATCAGCAGCGGGACGTGCTGCCCGGCGTGCGGAAGTCCCGGCAGAGACACCCTGCCGAGGGGTCTGGCCAGGTCCAACGCCAAGTTCATGCCGGGCCCCGTGCCGGTGCACTCGACGACGACGGAGGCCATCTTGCCGGAGGTGATATTCCTGACCGCCGCCATCACATCGACCTCGTCGGCGACCAGCGTATAGTGGGCGCCGAACTCGGCCGCAAGGGCCAGCCGTTTGTGATCCCTGGCGAGTCCGACCACCACGATCGGATCGGCGCCGGACTCCACCGCACTTATGACGCTCGCGAGTCCCTGGGCGCCGGGGCCGAGAATGACGACGCTCTCCAGGAACTGAACCTGCCCTTTGGTCCTGACCCAGCGGATGCCGTTTCCTATGACGCTGGCCAGGTGAGCCGCTTCCGGGGCCACATCCGGCCGGATCTTGTGGACCTTGGAGCCCCAGGAGACAAAGAGGTGCCGGCCGTATCCGCCGAAGAGATGGGGCGGCGTCGCGCAGGAATCGCTCGTGCCGTAGACGCGCCTGTTCACGCAAAGCTGGTAGTGGCCCGTGGAGCAGAATTCACACCATCCGCATGAGAGGTACGGCTCTACGACAATTCGATCGCCGAGAGCCACCTGGTACCTCTGGGCGGCCTCATCTCCGATCTCCTGGACGAACCCCACCATCTCATGCCCGAGGATCACGGGATAGGGCGGGTTCCAGACCGATGTCCCCAGGTACTTCTTGGGCTCCGAGCCGCAGATCCCCACCATCTCTACCCTGAGGAGCAGGTCCCGGGGCCCGACCTCGGGGAGCGGAAACTCCCAGGTCTCCATACACTTCGGCCTGACGACGACCACCGACTTTGTTGTACCCGGCATCAGGAGCACCTCCCTTTACGGTATTTCATATTCCTTTTTGCCCAGCTTGGTTTTTTCCTGTTTCACTATATTATCCGTTCCTTCCTTTGCAGAGGAGGTACGTGGAAAAAAGTAAAGCGAAGAGCTTTTGTCAATTATATTTTAGGACTTTGATTATCGAAAATAATCCGGACTAGCACCACGGCGGCTGGGGCAGCGCCTCGATATCCGTGACGACGTCCACCACCACCGGCCGGTGGGCCTCCAGTGCCTGCTCCAGGGCATTCCGGAGATCGCCGGGCCGTTCGACCCGCAGCCCCAGGCAGCCCATGTTCTCCGCGATCTGCGCGAAGTTCGTCTCCCTGAATACCCAGAGCTCTCGCCCCTTCGCCTCGGGGTTTCCCCCATAGGAGTTATCGACGATGCTCTTCACCTGCTGGAGCGAGCGGTTATTGTTGACCACCACGACCACATTGATTCCCATCCGGGCGGCCGTCTCCAGTTCCGAGAGGTGGAAATAGAAGTCCGCCATCGCCCGTGAAGCAGAGCACCGGCTTGTCGGGCAGGGCGCACTTGGCCCCGATCGACGCCGGCAAAGCCCATCCCAGCGTGCCCGCGCAGCGGAGGTACCTCTGGCCGGGCTTGGTGAAGTCGATCATGGTGGAACTCCAGATCGCCGCGTGGCCCGTGTCGGACACGACCACGCCCCCGGGCGGCAGGATCTCGCCGATCTCCTTGCAGAGCCGCTCCGGCCGGATGGGAGTCGCGTCCGAGTTCAGCAGGGGCTGCGCTTCGGAACGCCACTCGCCGACCATCTGCCGGATGTGCGCCAGCCAGCCTTTCTCACCCGCCTTTGTTCCGACAGCATCGATCAGCCTGCGCAGGGTCGCTCTGGCGTCCCCGCACAGCCCCACCTTCGCCGGGTAGTTCCGTCCGATCTCCGCCGGATCGATATCCAGCTGCACCACGGTTGTGCCGGGGCGAGGAATCCTCCAGTTGGCGGTCGTATGTCCGCCGGCGCGAGAGCCGATGAAGAAGACGAGATCCGCATCGGCCACGGCCCTGTTCGCACACCAGCGGGAGTAGGTGCCGATCACTCCGACGGACAGCGGATGATGGTCGGGAATGGTCCCTTTCCCGCTGAGCGAGGTGGCCACGGGCACGGAGAGTTTTTCGGCAAGCTCAACCACTTCCGACCAGGCCCGGGAAGCCGCCACTCCTCCTCCGGCCACGATGATCGGCTTTTGCGCCTCCATCAGAAGTCGGGCCGCTTTTGCGACCGCGCCCGGGTCCGCCTCGGGGCGATAGGCCGGGCAGCGGCTGAATTCTTCTTCGAAGAGCAGCTCGAAATCCATCGGCTCCTGAACCATGGCTTCCCCATGGCGCCCCGGGATCTCCAGGTGAACCGGTCCGGGCGCTCCGGAGGTGGCCATTCGGAACGCCTGGCGGAGAAGATCGGGCAGGCGGCGAGGGTGATCCACGCGGGCGTTGAACTTGGTGATCGGCCCGAACATGGGGAAATCCTCGACCACCTGATAGAGGTGCCGGTATCGGGAGTCGGGGTGGGGGCCGCCGCTGATGGCGATGACCGGCGAGGAAGCGAGGTAGGCATCCCTGATGCCTGCGGCCAGGTTGGCCGAGCCGACGGCCTGGGCCAGGCAGACGCCCGGCTTGCCCGAAGCCCTGGCGTAGCCATCGGCCATGTAGCCGGCGGCCGTCTCGCCGTGGGTTAGTATCCGGGTTACTCCCGTGTCGTCCATTGCGGCCATGGCGTCCGGCAGTATCGCGGGCACAAAGAACACGTGGGTGACTCCGTATCCCCGCATCGCCTCAGCGAAAAAACGGGATCCTGTCATTACAGGCATGGTGCATACCTCCATCCAGTGAATGGGGAAAAGAACTTGCTTTTCCGCGAGGGAGGATACGAGGGCGAATCTTGCGTGTCAAGGATATTTTTGGGACAGGATATTTTTGGGGGCATGTAGCGTTACCATCCATAGATAATACTATGCCGGATCATATTATGTGCTACAGTCATTACGATACGCGGTGGAAAGGGGAACGAGTTATGAATCGCACAGCGCACCTGCTCGGCATCGACGTCGGTTCCGTTTCCGTTCATGTGGCGGAAATCGATGCACACGGAAAAATCCTCGGGACTGCCGGGGTGTTTCATCACGGGGACCTCACAGGCTCCCTTCGGAAGGTCATCGGCCGATTCGACCTCACCGGAATCGAAGCCGTGGCCGCCACCTCCGCCACCCCCCCGCTCATTGCGGCCGACGGCCGGTATGATGATCGCCTTTGCGCCATGGAGGCGGTGCGCCGCCTCCATGGACAGGCGGGCGCCATTCTCAGTGTGGGGGGCGAGCGTTTCAGCCTTATCACCTTCGACGAGGAGGGGAACTATCTCGACTGCAAAACGAACACCTCCTGCGCCGCCGGCACGGGGAGCTTCCTCGACCAGCAGGCGCAGCGCCTGAATCTGCCCGGTATCGGAACCCTTGCCGCGCTCGCCCTCGAAAACCGGGGCGCCCTTCCCCAGATCGCCTCCCGATGCGCCGTCTTCGCCAAAACAGACCTTGTCCATGCCCAGCAGGAAGGCTTCACCCTGGAAGGGATCTGCGACGGCCTCTGCGCGGGTCTCGCGCGGAACATCGTGGACACCCTTTTTGCGGGGACGCTTCCCCTCGAACCGATTGCCTTTGTCGGCGGCGTCGCAAAAAACCGCGCTGTCGTGAACCATATCGAATCCCTCCTCGGCCAAAAACTCACCGTGGACCCGCTTGCTCCCTTCTTCGGGGCGATCGGAGCGGCCTTGAGCGCCCTGACTGCCGGAATCAAGCGGGAGAAGCGTCTCCTCTTCACGGAGGATCTCTTCCTTCCCGATGCCGCGGTGAAAACTTACTTCCACGCTCCCCTGGTTCTGAAACTCTCCGATTACCCGGATTTCGCGGGAATCGGGCGGTACGAGGAGACATCAGGCTCTGCAGGCGACCGCTCTCCCGTTGAGATCGATCTTACCGAAGAGCTGCCGCGCCACGGGAGATGCGCGGCATTTCTCGGGATCGATGTCGGCTCCACGAGCACCAAGGCCGTCCTCATGTCCCCCGCCGGCGCCGTCCTCGCGGGGTTCTACACCCGGACCGCCGGCCGTCCCGTCGCCGCGACCCAGAAGATTCTCGCCGCCCTGGAGACCTTGGAAGCGAAAAGATCCTTGAGTTTATCGATCCTCGGAGCGGGCGCGACCGGTTCCGGCAGAAAATTCATCGGGAAGATCATCCGGGCGGATCTCGTCGCGGATGAGATCACCGCCCACGCCCGAGCCGCCGTCGAGATTAGACCCGACGCGGACACGATCATCGAGATCGGCGGGCAGGACTCGAAGTTCACCACGCTCACAAACGGCATCGTTACCTTCTCCGTCATGAACAATGTCTGCGCTGCGGGGACGGGGAGCTTTCTCGAGGAGCAGGCCGAACGCCTCGGCTGCACACTCGCCGATTATGCGGCACGGGCGGAGAACCGGCGCGCCCCGATAACAAGCAACCGTTGCACTGTGTTCATGGAGCGGGACATCAACCATCATCTCGGCTCCGGGTACGGCATCGACGAGGTCCTCGCCGCGGCGCTCCATGCGATCACGGAGAACTACCTGACAAAGGTCGCCGTAGAGGCGGCGATCGGGAAGACGATCCTTTTCCAAGGAGCGACGGCGAAGAACCGCGCTCTCGTCGCCGCGTTCGAGCAGCGCTTGGGCAGGCCGATCCACGTTTCAAAATTCTGCCATCTCACCGGCGCCTGGGGAATCGCGCTTATGATGGCCGATGCGAAGATCACGCAAAGCCGCTTCCGCGGCCTCGGCTTCCACAAAAGACCGATCCCCATCGCCTCGGAGGTATGCAGCCTTTGCAACAACCGCTGCAAGATCACCGTAGCCGATGTGGACGGAGGAAAGGTCGCCTTCGGTTTTTTGTGCGGCCGTGACTACGATATCAAGAAGTTCGTGAACAACAACACTTCCGGCTTCAACCTCCTCAAGGAACGCAAGCGCATCTTCTCCCCCGTAAAGCGGCGGGAATCCGGCGGCGGGATCACCATCGGTCTGCCCGCGGCGCTCCATCTGGCCGATGAACTTTCCCTCTGGGAGCATTTCTTCGCCCGGCTCGGCGTCAAGACCGTAACCAGCGAGGACTGCCGGGAAGGAATCCGCGAGGGAAAGCGCCTCGCCCAGGCCGAATTCTGCGCCCCGCTGGCGGCTCTCCACGGTCACGTCCACTGGCTCCTTCCAAGGTGCGACTATGTCTTCGCTCCATTTGCCCTGGAGAGAAGGACCGGGGAGAAAGGCCTCCGGCGACAGTACTGCTACTATACCCAATTCGCTCCGGCCCTCGTTCGCGCCGCAGGAGGCCGGGACAATGAAAAGCGGATACTCACCCCCCTTGTCCACTACCTCTACCCCGCGCTCAGCACGAAGGTGCAGCTCTACCGGATGATCGAGGCGATCAATCCCGGGATGAGCTTCTTCAGCGTCGCCGGCGCGTACGACGAGGCGGTCGCTTTCCATGAAACCGCACTCGCAACATGGAGGGCACTCTACCGGAAAATGACCGCAGGGGCTAAGGAGATCCACATCGTCCTCCTGGGCCGGCCTTACACAGTCCTCTCGGAAGAGATGAACAAGGGGATTCCGAACATATTCGGGGCGCTGGGAATCAGGACGTTCACCCAGGACATGCTCGATACCGACAAGAAGGCGGCAGGCCTCATCGAGCCACTCCTGAAGGAAATCCACTGGCATTATGCGGCAAAAATCCTCGAGGCGGCCGCAATCGTCGCCGGAACGCAAGGCGCATACCCGGTCTTTCTTACCTCGTTCAAGTGCTCGCCGGACTCCTTTGTCATCGATTATTTCAAGAAGATCATGGACGCCTGCGCAAAACCCTACCTGATTCTCCAGCTCGACGATCACGATTCGCGGGTGGGCTACGAAACCCGGATCGAGGCCGCGATCCGCACGTTTCGGAACCATGACGCCTCCCTCCCCCGCCCCGCACCGGCGGCAGAGCAGATTCCGGCCGGCACCCCTCTCGAGAAGCTCCGTTCTCTGACGGAGGCATCCCTGGAAGAGCTGCGAAAACTTCTCTCCTGGGAACAACAACCGAAACCCCTTGCCGCTACACTTACCCCGATCCACACGGATACGCTGGAGGGCAAGACACTGATCCTTCCCAACTGGGACGACATCACCTCGAGGCTCATCACGGCCAACCTGAAGGAGGCGGGATTCGACGCACGGTCTCTGCCGGAAACCGACGCGGCGATACGGAAAAGTCTCCGCCTGAATACGGGCCAATGCATCCCCATCCACATCATCGCCCAGGAGTTCATCGACTACGTCGAAGAAGAGGGGCTTGACCCCGCTCGCACCGCCCTGTGGGTCGGGACGGGCACCATTGCCTGCAACCTCCGTCTTTATCCGTACCATATCAAGACGATTCTGGAAGCCTACGGAAAGGGAATGGAGAAGGCGACGGTGTATGCGGGGAATATCACGATGGCGGACATCTCCCTGAAGCTGCCGCTGGGAAACTACCTCGCCTACATGTTCGGCGGTCTCGTCCGGCGCGTGGGCTGCCGGATACGTCCCTACGAACGGGATAAGGGAACGACCGACGCCGCGATCCGTACGAGCGTTGCACTCCTGGAAGGGGCATTCCTCGGCCGCCGATCCAAGGAGGAGGCAGTCAGCGCGGTCGTATCGCTTTTCGAGGCAATTCCCCGCATCACCGACGGCTCGGCACGGCGACCGAAGGTGGCGATCTTCGGAGATCTCTACGCCCGGGATAATGATACGATCAATCAGAACCTGATCCATTTCATCGAGGAGCAGGGGGGCGAGGTAATCACAACCCCTTACTCCACCTACGCGAAGATGATCGCCGGACCGTATATGCGCAAGTGGCTCATCGAGGGGCACTACCTGAACGTCCTATCGGGCGGGGCCATCATGGCTGCGGTCGCGCCGCAGGAGAAGATCTACTACCGATACTTCCAAAGGATCCTCAAGGAGCCGGACCCCGAGTTTGACGAGGATCCCGAAGAGATCCTTGCCCCCTACGGCCTCCGGATAGAACACACCGGCGAATCGATGGACAATATCCTGAAAGTGCACTACATCAAGAAATATCATCCCGACGTGGCGCTCTTTGTCCAGACGAGCCCGGCCTTCTGCTGCCCGTCGCTGGTCACCGAGGCGATGGCCCGCAAGATCGAGGCGGTCACGGGGGTCCCGGTCGTCTCGATCACCTACGACGGCACCGGCGGAGCCAGGAACGACGCCGTCATCCCCTACCTGAAGTACCCGCGCCGTCGCACCCTGCCCCCCTGACTCCGCGCCGCTTTGTAACGGCGGGGCGCGGGCGGCCTCTGTATTTCTCGGAGAAGCGGATCCGGAGGAGGTCACCCTCTGCAACGGCACCGAGTCTGCTGCTGGGAAACCGGGGGCAAAAAAGTTCTTCACCGGCTACCGATTCGCGCTTGGCTCACCAAACGTTGCCGCCCGTTTGCAGGCATCCGCCGCGGCGATCCGCCCGAAGACAATCGCCGCTCCCAGCTGGGAGCCGACGATGTAATCCCCGTAAAAAAGGCCACCCGCGGCGTTCCCCGCCGCATAGAGGCCGGGGATCGCCCGATTCTCTTCGTTCACCACCCGGGCCCGGACATCGATCAACGGACCGCCGAAGGTGGCCGTCATTCCTCCCCGAAAAGGGATGGCAAAAAACCGGGGAACCCTGATGGTGCAGGGGATTTCCAGCGTATTGGGGGGGATCAGGGCACCGGCCCTGCCGTTCAGCACGGCCTCGTTATACTCGTTGACCGTCCTTACCAACCCCTCGACGCCGATCCCCGCCTTTCGGGCCAGACCCGCAATATCTTCATCCTCATAAATGGGCGCTCCCGCCCTCCGGTACCTCTCAAACCTATCAGCCACGAGCGGGATCTCCCGTGCCGCTTGGTCGAGAATAATGAACGCGCGGTTGTCATGGATCTTCCTGGCCGTCTCTCTGCCGACCATCACGTACGTCCAGCCTTCGTCGACGTAACGCTTGCCCTCCGGAGTGACGCAGATTCCATAGTTCACCGCACCGGAGGGATTTGCCCGCGTCGGTCCATGGATCGGTCCCCCGTGGAACTGGTCCATGTTTATGAGTTTCGGCCCGAAGGGCTCGGCGAGGGTGATATTTTCGCCGGTGTTTATTCTCGACCCTCGAAACGGCATCCGTGCAGCCCACTGTCCGATATACTCTCCGACCATTTCCCGATTTGCATGAAATCCCCCGGTTGCAAGAACCACCCCCCCTTTGGCCCGGATCTCCATAACCTC
Source organism: uncultured delta proteobacterium (assembly GCA_963817385.1). GTDB lineage: Bacteria > Desulfobacterota > Syntrophia > Syntrophales > UBA5619 > JAKAFS01. The sequence goes on along the minus strand of CAWFOM010000006.1, from coordinate 118,353 downwards.
ATCCCCAACGAGGACCCGCACACCGGAGATCCCGGCCTGGGCGTCCGCGAGGAGTTTCTGGGTCGTCGCCTTGGAGAACAGGGGGATGTTGCGCTTCGCCGCGGCAGCGAGAAGATCCCGGAAGAGCTGAGCCCCGCCGGGACGGAGAGGACCTTTGATCTGATGCACACGGCATTTGGCCGGGGGAAGCCTCTCGGCGATCGGGGCCCACTGGACGCCCACGGCATCCGAGAGCCAGTGGATCGCCTCCCCGGATCTCTCGGCATATACCCGCAGGAGATCCGGATCCCCCCGCTGTTGGGAAACGGCCATCAAATCTTCATAAAACGGTTCGATCTCTTCGGTGATCCCCTGTGCCTGCTGGAAGCGTGTTCCCGCCGCACAAACGGCCCCGCCGGCAAAGAGAATATTACCCGACGGGCGTGCCATCTTTTCGAGGACAACGACCTCTCCTCCCAAATCCGCCGCTTCAATGGCGCAGGCCAGGCCTGCACACCCCGCCCCGGCGATGACGAGGTCATATTCTTCCTTGGGAAATCGATGCTCGGGCATTGCGAGAACCCCTCAGGGGGAAGGTGAGACAAGAGCGGCGTGGTCCCATCGACGCTATTCGGATTAAAAGATCCCCTCCGTATTGCGCTCCGAAGACTGAAGACCGCCGGGCTCAACCTCCAGATTGAGGCCCGAAAGTTCCCGTGGCGACAGTCGCGGCAGATGCCGGAGCAGGTCAATGAACCGCGCACACTCCTCGGGAGAGATGATCCCTTCGCCCAACCGTTCAAGTTTCGCAACATAATCGAGCCGGGCAAAGGGTTTCGCTCCCAGAGGGTGTGCATTATGGAAGAGAATCTGATCCACGAGCCGTTCTCCGCTGCGGAAAAGAATTTCCACCCGGCCGCCATGGACTTTGTGCAGGGGATCCGGCTCATCGTAGAGGCGATTCCACTCCTCGTCTTCGACCGTTTTAATCTTTTGCCAGAGCCTGACGGTATCGGGACGTCTGACGCGCTCGGGAAGGTAGCTCCTGACATGATGCCACCGGCCGTCCTGAAGCGCCACGGCGAAGGCAAACATGATGCTGTGGTCCAGCGTCTCGCGGCTTGCGTTGGGATCCATCTTCTGCGGATCGTTGGAGCCCGTCCCCGTCACCCGGTGACTGTGATGCTTGGTGTAAATCGTGACGGCCTCGATCTGCTCGACGTCGGGCACCCGTTCGCGCACCTTGAAGGCGAGATCGACCAGTGCCTGGATGTGAAAGGCCACGGAATGCTCCTTCGGATAGGTCTCCAGAATCGCCCGCTTGGGTTCGCCCGGTGCCGGCAAGGGGACCCGGTATACCGCGTTCTTTCCCGCCAGCATCCAGGCGATGACGCTGTCCTCTCCTTCGTAGATGGGCGAGGGGCTTCCTTCGCCCCGCATCGCCCGATCCATCGCCTCCACCGCAACCTTCCCGGTATGGGCGGGCGCATAGGCCTTCCAGCTTGAGATTTCGCCCTTCCGGGACTGCCGGGTGGAAAAGGAGAGATGCACCGCCTGCTGCACCGCCTGATAAATCACTTCCGGGGGAAGGGCCAAAAGGGCTCCCAGTCCCGCCGCCACGGCCGGCCCCAGGTGGGCGACGTGATCTATCCCGTAGCTGTGAAGGTCGATGGCCTTCACCAGATCCACTTGAATCTCGTAGGCCGCGGCGATCGCCCGGATGAGATCCTGCCCCGATCGTCCGCACTGCTGAGCGACGGCGATCAACGGGGGAATCGTGTCTCCGGGATGGCTGTAATCGGCGGCCATGAGCGAATCGTGAAAATCCAGCTCCCGTACCGCGACGTTATTGGCCCATCCCGCCCACTCCGCTTCGAATCGGCGGCCGGAGGGGAGGCCGAAAACCGTTGCCCCGTCGCTCCGCGGGTGCGCCAGCGCCTGGGCCCGGGCGTGAGCCACCGGATCCCGGTTGATGGCCGCGATCGCCACGGCTGCGTCATCGATGATCCGGTTGATCACCATCTCGGCGACGTCTTGCTCAACCGCTACCGGGTCCGCGGCGACTTCCGCAATTTTCCAGGCCAGTTGATCTCTCCTGGCCGGCGTCGCCTTGGAAGGGTAGACTCTGACCTCATGCAGTTCCATGAGATGAACACTCCTTCATGCTGATGTCCCTCCGCAGGGCAATGCTGCCATCGGAGGAAGACGTCACCCTCGACACCTCCGCGGCCGCAAAGAGGGGCCTTGTCCTGAAACCGCATCATCGGCCCGGTTCCCCGAGCGGGCACGTAATTTCCCTGGCAGGTCGGCCTTCTCAGGGAATTTCAATATCGATCAGAGGCGCATACTGCTGGCCGCCGTGCCCGTCGCTGTCCAGCAGATCGCCCTGGAACCTCGGCCGCGGGATGGAGGCCTTGAACGCCAGCGCCTGCGGGACGACGAAGAACTTCACGTCCTGAAGCGGAACACGGTATATCTCTCCAATGACCGCCCGCGAGAGGGCATTGCTGTCCTTTACGCGCTGGAAGGTCTCCTGGTCGTCGAACATGATGTCGAAGGTCAGTTCGAACGGTCCGGCGTTCTTGCTGCGGATCAGGCGAGCCAGTTCACCGAGTTTTGCCATATTCTCCTTCTCCTTAACCGATGGTTACATATTCGATGGGGAACATCTCGCATGGATCGTCCGGTTCGAGCACGTGATTGACGCAGAATCGGTAGACCGCACCCCGCTCCAGATAGGCCGGGCTGTATATGCACGCCACGCCCGTGATCAAGCCGCTCCATTCCGGAATGGGCAGATGCAGGGCCTGGTGCCGGGCCATCGAGACGATGGTGGTCGCGATCTCCTGGGTTGCCGCCGTCACCTCCATAACCAGGCAAACCTCGTGCGACCGGATCTCTTTGACCGGTTCGAGGGGACCCATGGTGCCGTCCTTGCCGTAGATGCGGACGTTGAAGAGGTGCTCGCCGGCGGTTTTGTCGCCCGCGTAGACCTCGGCCGCCCGCGCCTTCACCCTCTGCTTGAGCCGTTCCACCCAGGAATCGAGCTGCCGGATGATGTACGGATCGCGGATCGATCCGATGACAATGCTCTGGTAGCCGACCTGCTCGGCGCCTTCGAGCTTAACCGTGTACTTCTCGGCGGCCTCGAATCGGCTTCCCCGAACCCGAACTCGGCGGTTGTCCAGGGCTTCATATTGCGCTTCGGTCAGGTCGATTACCCCGCTCGATTCCACCAGCCGGTAGGGGTCCCCGTTCTCGTAGAGGCTGTGCGCCGCGACGCTCTGCGGAGAGCAGCGCATCTCCGGATTCGGCGTTTCCACGTCGAAATGGTCCTTCCTGAGCGTTGCGAACATGCAATCCGGCGATGACCGCGAGACGGCGGCGGCGGCGCCGCATTCCAGGATCTTGGCAGCGTGCCAGGCAATGCCCGGCGCGACGCCCATCCGGATGGGGATGCCGGCAAAGATCGCGCAGTCGCTCGCCCGACCCGCAATGACGACCTCGGCGCCGCCATCGAGGGCCTTGAGAAACGGATCTGTCCCCATCATCCCCACGATGCGCACGGAACGATCGATCACCGCTTCGTCGAAGTCGGGCGCCGGTTTGAGCGGCCTGATCCTGCCCTCGCGGAGCCTCCTCTTGAGATAGGCCTTGTCCTGTTCGGAGTGGATCAGCGCCGCCGGGAATGAAAGGTGTCTCCTCGGCGGCGATCTCACGGACAATCTCCGCGACCAGCGCAAGGTGAGGCTCTCCGCCCGCCGTCCCGGCGGATCCCAAGAGCAGAGGAATCTTCGCACGACGAACAGCCTTCAGCATCAGGCGAAGATCCCGCTTGATCGCCTGTCGGGGGAAGGCGGTCTTTCCGGAACCGAGCGGCGCCGGTCCCGGGTCCGTCGAGCCGCAATCACATCCGATGAAGTGGGGCTTCATTTCAAGGCTTCTCTCCAGAGAGCTCTCCTGGAATCCCGATCCGCAGACTCCGCTTGCCGACAGGACGCGTACTTCCATCATTTGATCACTCATTTCAGGCCTCATCGTATGAATTTCAGTATTGCCGCGTCATGAGAAAATAGAAGTTTCCTCACGCTTTCTTCTTTTGTCTCCACCATTTTATTACCGGCACCGTGAGCACAATGCACACCATGACCAAAAATACCGCCGAGTACGGACGGGTAACCAGGATGCTGAAGCTTCCGTGGGATATGGTAAGGGATTGGTAGAGGGCCCTTTCAACCATCGGACCCAGAATCAATGCCAGCACAATGGGCGCAGGGGGAAAATCGAGTTTCTTGACGAAATACCCGATCACGCCGAAGAAGAACATGAGATAGACCTCAAACATGCTGCCGTCGAGACTGTAGACGCCCGTCGTGCACAGGATGAGGATGAACGGATAGAGGATGGCGTAGGGAACCCTGAGCATCGCCGCAAACAGGGGGACGAGGGGGAGGTTCAGGATCAGCAGGACGACGTTCCCGATATACATGCTGGCGATGATCCCCCAGACGAAATCGGGATGCTGCACGAAGAGCAAGGGTCCCGGGCGCAGCCCCCACATCATCATCGCGCCCAGCATCACCGCGGCGGTGCCGGAACCGGGGATGCCCAGGGTAAAAAGGGGAACCATCGCCCCGGCTACTGCCGCATTGTTGGCCCCCTCCGGACCCGCCACCCCCGCGATCGCCCCTTTGCCGAATTCTTCGGGATGCCCGGACACCATCTTCTCCGTCGCATAGGACAAAAACGAGGCTATCGTGGCCCCGGTTCCCGGAAGAACGCCGATGATGAACCCGATGAAGAATCCCCGTATCATCGCGCCGATGGAGTCTTTCATGTCCTTCAGTGTAGGGATGAGTCCGGAAATCTTCGTCTTCAGGATGCTTATCTTCATCCGCTCTTCCGCGCTCACCAGGACCTCGCCGATCCCGAATATCCCCATGACCACGACGATGAAGTCGATGCCGTCGATCAGCTCCAAACTTCCTAAGGTAAATCTGTTCACCCCGCCTACGGGATCCACGCCGATCAATCCAAGGAGAAGACCCAGGATGATGCTTACGATGGACTTTACGATCGATCGCCCGCCGAGGAACACGATCGTCGTGAGTCCCATCAGCATGAGGGAGAAATACTCCGGAGGGCCGAACGAGAGGGCGAACTTTGCCAGAGGTGGCGCCATGAGCATCAGCGCGACGACGCTCAAAGTCCCGCAGACAAAAGACGAGATACCCGATATGGCCAGGGCGACTCCCGCGCGTCCGTTCCGCGCCATCTGATATCCGTCTATACAGGTCATGACCGACGCCGATTCCCCCGGGACGTTGATCAAGATCGAGGTTGTCGAGCCTCCGTACTGGGCGCCGTAATAAACGGCGCACATCATGATCATGGCGGAGGTGGGATTCATGCTGAACGTTGTGGGGAGGATCAGGGCGATCGTGCAGAGGGGGCCGATACCGGGCAGAACGCCGATCAACGTTCCGACAAGGCAACCGAAGAACGCATAGAAGATATTTGTCGGGGTGAGGGCAACCGAAAATCCGAGTGTGAGGGAATGAAGAACATCCATAAATCGATCCTCCCGTTATCCGTGGAAAAGCCCGAGGGGCAAGGGGACCTTGAGCCAGATTTTAAAGATTCCATAAACGGCAAAGACCATCACCAGGGATATCAGGATGCCGCTGTACCACCGGTACTTCTCCAGAAAGATCAGCAAAAAAGCGGCAACGGAGAACATCGTGATCAAAAACCCGATCCGCTCGAACAACAGAATGCCGACCAACAGCGACCCCAGAATGGAGAGTATCCTCAGTAAGGCCTCCCTTCCGGGCAGAGGGTTCTCTTCCTTCGCAGGAGATTTGAAGATCGTGTTCTTCATCAGGAGAATGAGGGAGAGTACCAGAAGGGATACGCCGAGCCAGAAGGGGAAAAACCCGGCGCCCGGGCTGAATTCCACTTTGTAGATGAGATCCCCGGATCCGACAATCGCCGCGACGGATAAACCAAGGAGGAGGATGCCTGCCACCTGATTACACCTTCTCATGATCCTACCTTTCTGTTTGTTTGAACGAACCGTTGGAGAACTTATACCGTCCATCCACCGTCATGGTCGCGAGGAAGGAGGGCCGGCGATCATCCGCCCCTCCTCCTCGCTCGGCATCACTTCTTGACCAATCCGAACCGGACGAGATCCCCCCGCAGCCTGGGCAGCTCTTTATCCAGGAACTTACCGAACTCCGCACTGTCCATAAAGGCATCCATCACCACCTCCTTTTCCACATACTGTTTCCAGGAGGAGGTCTGGGTAAGCTTCCGGAAGGAGGATTCCCAGTACTTCACCGCGTCTTTGGGCATGTCGTTCGGCCCGAATATCCCGCGGATCGATGTATAGGAGACATCTATCCCTTCCTCCTTCAGCGTGGGGACTTTCGGCATCTGGGGGAGGCGTTTATCGGTGGCCGTGGCCAGAACACGGAGCTGTCCGGATTCGATCTGACCGGCCGTCTCCCCGGGGCTGCTGAGACCGAAATCGACATGTCCGCCCATGATGGCCATAATGGCCTCGGTTCCTTGCTTGAACGAGACGATGTTGAATTCCACCCCTTTCGCCTCCCCCATCTTGACGGCAATGGCATGGTCACCTCCCCCGAGTGAGGACAACCCAAGACTCAATCCTTTTCGCTTCTTTCCCGCCTCCGCGATGAACTCCTTCACATTCTTGTACGGGGCGTTCCCCCGAACGACAAGAACGTTGGGATCCTGAATCAGGGCGCAGATGGGGGTGAAATCCTCGATGCTTGCCTTCACCTCCCCCTTGACGAGCGTAGCGTAGATACCCGGCGAGGTGGCGAAGATCGTGTACGCTTCCCCCTTCTTGGGCGCTACGTAGGCCACCCCGACCGCGCCGCTTCCTCCCGATTTGTTCACCACCACCAGCGGAACGGAGATAATCTTTTCCTTCTCCATCAGGTTCGCTATGTGCCGGGCAAAAATGTCCGAACCGCCCCCCGGAGCGCTATGGGTTACAAACTCGATGGGTTTTTCGGGATAAGGTCCCGCGGCCGCCAAGTGGGGCGTACCAGCCACCATAAAAGCCAAAGCCAAGATCATGAACAATTTTAAGCAACCCATTTGATCCTCCTTTCGTTCATTTCTTTCTCAGCACCGCCCGTATTTATCCGTCAGGACCTCTTCCGTGAGGAAACGGTCTTCCAGCTCCTTGATTCGCGGGAGCCCCATGAGGGCGGAATGTTCCTCGAAGTCGATGCACAGATCCGGTCGGTCGCACGCCTCTCCGGTTCGGTTCGATTCCCGGAGGACTTCCAACGCTCGGGCCAAACCTGGTCTTCAAGCATGATGCAGGCTGCGCCTGCCTGCTCGTATGCCTGGATGGCGAAGTAGACGTTGACGGCATTCCCATATCCGGTATCGGCATCCGCCTTCAGCGGGATGTCGACGCACCGGGCGATGTTGCGGAACTGGTCGACGCTGTCGGCCAACCCCATGATGCCCATGTCCGGCACGCACATCCGGGACTCCGAAACCCCGGCGCCGGAAACCGTGGCGGATTTGAAGCCCATGGACTTTCGAACTCCCTCCTTCATTTCTTTTTGATTAAGCCCAATTCGGTCAATTCCTGCGTGTAGTTCTTCAATTCCTTTTCCAACCATTTGCTGTATTCGGCGCTCCCCATGAAGGCATCCAGGACCAACTCGTCCTCCAGATATTTCTTCCAGGCTTCCGTCTTGGTCAGCCTATTGAAAGCCGTTTCCAAATATTGCACCACCTCCTTGGGCATATTCTTCGTGCCCCATATACCGCGGATTTGGGCAATCGACACATCGATTCCCTCTTCCTTCAAGGTGGGAACTTTCGGCAGGTAGGGGAGTCTCTTGTCGGTGGCGGTGGCCAAGGCGCGGAGTTTGCCTGCTTCCATCTGCCCGGCCATTTCGCTCGGATTGCCGAGGCCAAAATCCACATGCCCCCCCAGCAGGGCCATATTGGCCTCTGTCCCCTGCTTGAACGAAACGATGTTGAACTCCGCTCCCGTAATCTTCTGAATCCTATGGGAGAGAATGTGGTCCGTGGCTCCCAAAGAGGCCAATCCCTGGTTCAACCCTTTGCGCTTTTGTTTTGCCGCGGCGATGAATTCCTTTACATTCTTATAGGGGGCTTCAGTCCTGACGGCGAGGATATTGGGATCCTGTACCAACGCACAAATCGGCGTGTAGTCACCGAGAGTCACTTTCACCTCTCCCTTCGCCAAGGTGGTATAGATGGAAATCGTTGTCGCAAAGATCATGTAGGGGTCGTCCTTCTTGGTGGCCACATAGCCAGTGGCTACGGCGCCGCTTCCCCCCGGTTTATTCACAACCACCAACGGGACCGGAAAAATCTTCGCCTGCGCCGCCATATCGGCGACACGTCGCGCAAAGATATCGGAACCGCCTCCTGGAGCGCTGTGAGTGACAAACTCGATAGGTTTCTCCGGATAGGCTGCCACCGCCGGGGCTGTTGTCCCTAAAATCATGGACGCTAAAACGAAGATCGTAAATAATGTATGAACCTTTTTCATTTCGTTCCCCCTTTCTTCTCGTAGGTTGTGCAAGTAATTGACGAATTCTCCGCTGACTCACCTCCCGTACATTCTCCTTGACGGCCATGACGTCTCTTCATCAACATGGCCGTCACTCATAATCGCATCAATTTCAAAGAATCTTCATTAACATTTCAAACGCATTCTTAAAATGCTCCTCCAGGCTCGCTTGGCTCTTCTCCAAGTCTCTTTCCTTCAAGGCGTTGGCGATTTTTATATGCTCATCAACCGATACTTTTCTCTGCTTATAGTAGGAATATACCCTGCTCATCTCAATTTGCTCATACAGCGTCTTGACCAACTCCTCCAATTTTCTATTCCCTGCCCTTTCGATAATAAAGAAGTGCAACTCTTTTCCCAACTTGACCAGATCACTTTTCCCTTCATCACCGTTATTCAATTCCGCCTTGAACTTTAATAATTTCTTCTCAAACTCCTCTATCTCATCGGAATCGAGCCGCTGAATAGCAAATTTCACCGCGGCAAGTTCCAAGATGGCCCTGACTTCATACAAATCCTTAATTTCATTCGCCGTCGGAACATTGAGAAAATATCCTTTCTTGTCCGATGAAATAATAATGCCCTCACCCTTCAGCTTCTTGAGGGCTTCCCTGACCGGGGTCCTGCTGATCCCAAGAATCGAGGCCAGTTTTGATTCGGAAAGGGGCTCTTTCGGTGAGATATTTCTTTCCAAAATCATCTTTTTGATCAGGGAATACGCCCTCTCGGACCATAGAACAGGTCCCTTCTGGATATCTCTTATTCTGGGCAATTTCGTCTCTTCCTCCCCCGAACAATAAATAATCCTGCATACAAAAATGGAGTAATCATATAAATAGTCGACATACGGGCATGTTGCACATGACTTTCACCCGCTGAGTCCAGCAGGGAGGCAATTACCGTCGGAGCCCGAGGACGCTCACGTGATACCCTGCCGAGCGTCATAAGCAACGGAACGGCTTGCAGGTTCACTCATTGATAGGCGCGTAAGACCATTCCCACGAACAGTGCATCAAAGAATATCTTATTATGCTAGGCACTTCTGGTTCATTAGGGCCGAAATGATGGCTTGGATGTGTCTCACCGATATCGGTATACAGCTTGGATACGTCTTAAGCACAAAAAATCAATGCTTGTCAACAAAATATTTCTCACCATAAGTTTGGATGTTCAGAGGGCCCGCCCAGGTACGCATGGCACCAAGTGCACGCAGGATGTGTCCGCCCAGGCTCTCCGCAAACAGGCCGGCCACCCCGGAGGAGTACCTTTGCCGTGCACTACGCCAAACGAATAAGAGCCGACTTGTTTCACTGAAATCCCTTGCATGCGCGAGGTTTGTCCCCGATCCTCAAAACTGCCGCAACGAAGGACGCTTCCGGAAATGCGCTGCAGGTGAATATCATTGCGTGATTTTTTTTGTGATGATAAGGATCACTTTGTATAGGGAGAGCGCGCAATCAATGAAGCACGCGGTAGGGTGTTCATGACCGATCTGCAATCCAAGAAACGGGAACCCGTCGGGAGTAATCGCATGGGGAAATCAAAAAAATACTATGCCGTCGCCCGGGGTATCCGGCCCGGCATATACACCGCCTGGTTCGGTGCGGAGGGCGCCGAGGTGCAGATCCGCGGCGTTGCCGGGGCTTTGTACCGGGGGTTCGCCTCTCTGACCGAGGCACGGCAGTGGCTGGAAAATCCGGTCTCCGCCAAGGCTTCGTCCGGCAAGGCGAATGGCGGCTCACCCGCCCCTGCCGCATCCACCCGTGCGCCGGAAACGATCACCATTTATACCGACGGGGGGTGCCGGGGCAATCCGGGACCGGGGGGGTACGGTGCCATCATCATCGACGGGGAGAGGCGGATCGAGCTCTCGGAAGGGTTTCGCCTGACTACCAACAACCGCATGGAGCTAACCTCCTGTATTGCGGCGCTCAGGGTGCTTAAAACCCCATCCACCGTGATCCTGTACAGCGATTCGAGCTACGTGGTAAACGGGATCAGGAAAGGTTGGGCCCGCAAATGGCGCGCCAACAACTGGATGCGCACCAAAAGCGAAGCAGCCGAGAACAGCGACCTGTGGGAACAACTGCTGGAGCTGTGCGATCGGCACCGCGTGGAGTTCGTCTGGGTGCGGGGGCATGCCGGCCAACCGGAAAACGAGCGTTGCGATGCGCTTGCCACTGCGGCGGCTCAAGGCCCGGAGCTTCACGAGGATGACGCCTATGTCCGGGGCCGCACCCGGATGGCGTCCGGCCTTTTTCATGAGGCGGACTGAATGCCGCACAGTCAAGCGCAGGTTGTTTCACGGCAGTGGGCGACTTCAGGCAAGCCGGCCGGCATAGTGAAACCGAGCCTATAGAAGGGTGTTGAAAAACACCCTGGTTTGCAGGCTGTTCAAAAACGGTTAGATGCAAGGCGCGCAATGACTTCACGAGCGAGGCGTATAGTAATATACGTTGAGCACACCTGCCCCGGACTCGATCCGGGGAGGTTTGGAGCGCAACGCTGAGTAGATGAACATTTTTCAACAGCCCGATAAGGACGAGCAGATGGCACTGGTAACCTTGAAGGAGGTGAGCCTCGGCTTCGGCGGAGAGGCGCTCCTCGACGGGACGGATCTGCAGATCGAACGCGGGGAGCGCATCTGCCTGATCGGCCGCAACGGCGCGGGTAAGTCCACCCTGCTGAAGCTGGTCAACGGCGATCTGCCGCCCGACAGCGGCACTCTCACCCGCTCCCCGGGACTGAAAACCGCCCTTCTGGCCCAGGAGGTGCCGCTCGACCTCGACGGCACCGTCTACGATTGCGTCGCCGCCGGGCAGCCGCACTCTATTGCCTTGCTCGGCAAGTATCACCGGATCAGCCGTGAGCCTGATGGGGCGGGTTACCGGGACCTTTTGGAAAGCCGCGACCGGCTGCGGTGCGACCTCGAGGCGGCCGGCGCCTGGCAGATGCACCAGCAGATCCGGACGGTCATTTCCCGCACGGGGCTCGATGAAGAGGCCCAATGCCGTACGCTCTCCGCCGGTCTCAAACGGCGGGTCTCCCTCGCGCGGGCGCTCGCGGGCGATCCCGACATCCTGCTCCTGGACGAGCCGACAAACCACCTGGACATAGATGCCATCCTTTGGATGGAAGAGTTTCTCCTGCGTTTCGTCAGGACGTTGCTTTTCGTCACCCACGATCGGGCCTTCCTCGGACGCCTGGCCACGCGCATCGTGGAGATCGACCGGGGCAAGCTGATCTCCTTTCCCGGCGATTATGAGAACTACATCGGACGCAAGGAGGAACTCCTCGATCTTGAAGCGGCTCAGAATGCCCGGTTCGACAACCGGGTCAAACGGGAAGAGACCTGGATCCGGCAGGGTGTCAAGGCCCGCCGCACCCGCAACGAAGGCCGGGTGCGGGCTCTGATGGAGATGCGCGCGGAGGTCGCGCGGCGCCGCCGAGCAATCGGCAATGTGCGCCTCGTACAGCAGGAAGCCGAACGGTCGGGACGTCTGGTCATCGAAGCCGGGAAGATCACTTTTTCCTATGGTGAGAGTCCGATTCTGGCGGATTTTTCCACCACCATCATGCGGGACGATAAGGTCGGGATCATCGGGCCCAATGGCTGCGGGAAGACCACGCTCCTGCGCATCCTGTTAGGAGAGATACGACCGGACAGCGGGAGCGTACGGCATGGGATGAACCTGCAAGTGGCCTATTTCGATCAGCTCCGGGCACAGCTCGATGAGGACAAAACCCTCCAGCAGAACGTCGTCAATGACGGCGATACGGTCCTGGTCAACGGCAAACCGCGGAATGTCATCGGCTATCTCCAGGACTTCCTCTTTACCGCCGTCCAGGCCCGGGCCCCCATCACCTCGCTGTCGGGAGGGGAGCGCAACCGCCTCCTGCTGGCCAAACTCTTCACCCGACCATCCAATGTGCTGGTCCTGGACGAGCCCACCAACGACCTGGATGCGGAAACGCTCGAACTGCTGGAGGCGATGCTGATCGATTATTCCGGGACCATCCTCATGGTAAGCCATGACCGTGCCTTCCTGAACAATGTCGCCACCTCCACCCTCGTCTTTGAAGGTGAGGGCACCGTGCGGGAATATTGCGGCGGCTATGACGACTGGCTGCGCCAGCGTCCTCCGGCGGAGTCGGGAAGCGCCCCCATACAGAAACCGAAAAAGGCGAAGCCCCGCAGCTCACCCACCGGCCCCCGCAGGCTCACGTTCAAGGAACAGCTCGAACGCGAAAAACTGCCGGACACGATTGCAGCACTCGAGAAGGAGCAACAAGCCCTGTATGCCGCCATGGCCGATCCGGCCCTGTACAAAACCTCGGGAGAAGATATCGTCCGGCTGCAGACCAGGCTGGATCAGGTGGAGTTGGATCTGTCTGCGTCCTATGCCCGTTGGGAGCTGCTGGAGGAGATGGCCCTTCAGTCCGGCGAGTGAACGTTTCTCCCCGTTGAGTGAATCCACCCGCGAGCGCACGCACCGCGGCTTGCCGCGGGAAATGCGCGCACTAATGAAATGGTTTGTTCCTCTGAAGAATCGGAGATTCTCCGCAGCTTGCTCAAGGAGGGCTTCAATGAGTGATGCATAACTTCTTCGTTAGGAGTATCATGATGGCAAGAATGTCACGAAAACCTTTGGCGAGCACCGAATAAGGAGAAAGCTCCTCATGAAACTTCCGGCACAGAAAACTAAAATTGTGGCGACCATCGGACCGGCATCGGAGTCATGTGCGGTCATGGAAGCGATGATACAGGCCGGGATGAATGTGGCCCGAATCAATTTCGCGCACGGCGATTTCGGCGGGCATAAACGGGTGATCGACAACCTCCGCGCGGCGGCCTCCGCGGTAGGAAAGCGGATCGCCATCATGGCCGACCTGCCCGGTCCGAAGATGCGGATCGGCCGGCTGGCTGCCGAGCCCGTCGAGTTGCAGCCGGGGGCCTCCTTCACGCTCACCACCCGGACGATTACCGGAGATGCCGAGCGGGTTTCGGTGAGTTTCATCGGCCTCCCCCAGGCGCTTAGGCCCGGCGATACCCTGTTCTTGAATGACGGCCTCATCCAGCTTGAGACACTGACCGTGGAGGGCCAGGAGGTCGCCTGCCGGGTGCTCGTGGGAGGGGAATTGCGTTCCCACAAAGGTCTCAACCTGCCCGGCATCGACCTCGGTATCAGCGCCTTTACCGATCACGACCGGGAGTGCCTGGAATTTGCCTTTACCGAGGGGGTGGATGCGGTCAGTCAGTCCTTTATCGAGAATGCGGCAGACATCATTGCCGTGCGGAAGGCGGCTGCCGCACTCGGTTACCACCCGTTCATCATCGCAAAGATCGAACGCTCCAAGGCCCTGGAGCATATGGACGATATCCTCGCGGCGGCGGACGGCATCATGGTTGCGCGGGGAGACCTCGGGGTGGAGATACCGATCGAACAGATCGCCATCGTTCAGAAGCGGCTTATCCACAGCGCAAACAGCGTGGGGAAACCTGTTATCACCGCCACGCAGATGCTGGAGTCCATGACGGACAACCGGCGTCCCACCCGGGCGGAGTCGACCGATGTGGCAAACGCCGTGCTCGATGGCACGGACTGCGTCATGCTCTCGGAAGAGTCGGCCATGGGGAAATATCCGGTGGAGGTCGTAGCCATGCTGGCGAAGATTGCCGCGGCAACGGAGCCGCACCGCTCGCGCCACGATCTCAAGGAGGCTCTCCTGAACCGCGGCCTCGCGGTGCCGATCGGCATAACGGACCTGATCGCCTTGAGCGTCGAGTCGACCCTGGAGCGCATCTCCCCGGCGGCCGTATTTGTTCCCACCCACAGCGGCCAGACGGCCCGCTCCATCGCCCGTTTCAAGCCCCCGGTATGGATCGTGGGGATAAGCTCCCGGGAGGCAACCTGCCAGCAGCTCCTGTTCAGCGGCGGGGTTTATCCATTGTACGAGCCCGATCACCCGAAGGACTGGACTTCTTATCTGCGAGATTGGGTGAGTACGCATGAGATGGAAGGAGATCTTGCGATCCTGACCGAAGGGCCGTCATCGCAACACCCGGAGGCAAACAACCGCATGGAGATCATCCAGATCAGGGGAAAAGCAACGAAGGACTCACCGGTGAACAAGCAATCGGAGGGGAAACATGAGCGTCCATGAGCTTGCCGGCAAGCCGGCGCCGAGATCCATCCTTGCCAACATCCCGCGGCTCATCTCCGCATATTACACCCATACGCCCGACGCCGCGGATCCCGCTCAGCGGGTCGCGTTCGGAACGTCGGGCCACCGGGGGTCCTCTTTCCGAAACAGCTTCAACGAGGGACACATCCTGGCGATCAGTCAGGCCATCTGCGAATACCGGAAATCAGAAGGGATCGAGGGACCGCTCTTCATGGGCATGGACACCCATGCCCTGTCCGAAGCGGCGCTGGCCACCGCGATCGAGGTCTTTGCCGCCCACCGAATGGACGTGATGATCCAGCGGGCTCTGCGGTACACGCCGACGCCGGTCATATCGCATGCCATCCTGACATACAACCGGGGCAGGAAAAACGGGTTCGCCGACGGGGTGGTCATTACCCCTTCCCACAACCCGCCGGAGGACGGCGGATTCAAGTACAACCCGCCCGAAGGCGGACCGGCGGATACGGGAACAACCAGGATCATTGAAGAGCGGGCAAATGCACTCCTTGCTTCGGGAATCGGGAAGATCCGCAGAGTCCCTTTTGAACGGGCGCTGAAAACGGGATCGATCCAGGAATATGATTATGTGACCCCCTATGTGGAAGATCTTCGGAATGTCATCGACATGGAAGCAATCGCGGCAGAAGGACTCAGAATCGGCGTGGACCCGCTCGGGGGGGCGGCGGTGGACTTCTGGGACCCTATCGCCGAACGCTACGGCATTTCGCTTACGGTGGTGAACCGGGTCGTTGACCCCACGTTCTCTTTCATGACCGTTGACAGGGACGGTAAGATCCGGATGGACTGCTCTTCGCCCTATGCCATGGAAGGCCTGATCCGGTTGAAGGACAATTTTGACATCGCCTTCGGCAACGACACGGACGCTGACCGCCACGGCATCGTCACCCGGGGCGCGGGGCTGATGAATCCCAACCACTACCTGTCCGCCGCGGTTGCGTACCTCTTCCGGAATCGACCGGGGTGGAGAACGGATGCGGCGGTGGGGAAAACGCTGGTCTCCACATCCATGCTCGATCGCGTCGCCGCGGATCTCGGGAGGCGGCTGTGCGAGGTTCCCGTGGGCTTCAAATGGTTCGTGGCCGGTCTCCTTGAAGGCTCCACCGGTTTCGGCGGGGAGGAGAGCGCCGGGGCTTCATTCCTCAGAAGGGATGGCACGGTATGGACGACGGACAAGGACGGCATCATCATGGATCTGCTCGCCTGTGAGCTTACGGCAAAAACCGGCAAGGATCCCGCCTTGGCCTACCGGGATCTTGAGAACCGGTTCGGCGTCGCTTTCTATGCGCGTCTCGATACCCCGGCAACACCCGAACAGAAGGCGGCGTTCAAAGGGCTTTCTGCCGGGATGATTACCGCCAAAGAGCTTGCCGGCGAGCCTGTCCTTGCCGCATTAACCCGCGCACCCGGCAACAATGCCGACATCGGGGGCCTCAAAGTCGTTGCCGCAAACGGATGGTTTGCCGCCCGCCCGTCGGGCACGGAGGACATTTACAAGATCTACGCGGAGAGCTTCCTGGGGGAAGGGCACCTGCGAAGGATTGAGCAGGAAGCCGCGACCATCGTCAATGGCGCATTTTCGGCGGCAGGCATTTTACGCCCTCCCGTTTGAAACTTCGCTATTACTTGCTTGTTTTCCCATGGTTAACCCCTTCCTTCAATTCCTTTCCAACCTTGAAGTAGGGCAATTTCTTTGGGCCGACCTTGACGCGCTGCCCGGTTTTCGGATTCTTTCCCAGATAAGGGGGATAGTCGCGGATGGTAAAACTCCCGAATCCCCTGATTTCAATCCGCCCCCCCTTCCGGAGGGTATCGGTGAATCCGTCAAATACCAGATTCACGATTTCAAACGCCTCCTGTTCCCGGATGCTTTCCTTTTCGGACAGCGCCATGATCAAATCGGATTTCTTCATCGTCTTTATCTCCTTTAAGATTGATGTTCCTGTAACAAATTCGGCAAAGCAACAAATCCGAGGCGGCTTCGGGAAAAAGCTCCAGCGGCAAAGCACGCAATTGACTTTTCACCCTCAGTGCGGATAGTCCCGGCAAGGAAGAAGATCCTTTTATTTATTGCGCCCCCTCGCCCCGCAAGCGGGGCTTCCGGGTTGCGCTCCCGGTCCCTCGGAATGAGGCGTATACTTCGGCGTGCGCCGCGCCGACAAGCGCTGCAATGTGAGCGCAGCATAGGGACTTTTCCCGAAGCCGTCAAGGCTGTTCTTTCGGCATGAACACCCACAACAGGATATACAAGAGCAATCCCGTACCAAAACAAAAAAAGAGCAGGGAAAACAGCACCCGCCACGCCCAGGAGGGGATCGGCGTATGGTCGCCCAGTCCGCCGCAGACACCCCCTATCCACCGGTCATCCCCTGACCGGGAAAGCCTTCGCAGCCAATTATCCTCAGACATATCCCCCCCTTCAGGGCCGTTGCACCGTTTTAAGAAAAATCCTGTCCTGACCGATCATCGCCCTATTACCCCTAAGCTCCCCGAGAAAGGCGATTTTAAGCTTTTACACATAAATTGTCGTTACGGCAAATAATTTTAATCCATGGTCTCAGATTTTCAACAGGTGACTGCTGTCGTTCACCGTGTAGCGTTCCTAAGCTTCCTCCAAGCGCACAGTCGCATTCATCATCGGGCGCGGAAAAAGTGATGGAAATTTGTAAAAAAAGTGATATTGCTATACTAGCTGGTATGATTGATTTCGACTCAACCGTGGAGGAAAATTAGATGAATATCTTTTTTACCAAGAAGGCAGTCGTCCTGCTTGCCTTTCTGACCGTCCTGATCCTGCTCGGACCCTACGGCGACAGCCGCGTCTCGGCCATTGACCGGAATACCTACAAGAACCTCAAGACCTTCAGTGAGGTTCTGGACATGGTGGAAAAAAACTACGTGGAACCGGTAGAGAGCGACAAGCTGATACAGGGAGCGATCAACGGGATGATAAAATCCCTCGACCCCCACAGCAGCTTCATGACCGCGGACATGTACAAGGAACTGGAGGTGGAGACCCGCGGGAGCTTCGGCGGGCTCGGGATCGAGATCACGATCCTCAAAGATGTGCTCACCATCGTCTCCCCTATTGAAGACACCCCAGCCTTCAACGCCGGGCTCAAGGCGGGCGACCAGATCATCAAGATCGACGACAAATCGACAAAGGACATCACGATCACGGAAGCAGTCAAAAAGCTCCGGGGCCCCCGGGACACGAAGGTAACCATCACCATATTCCGTGAAGGGATGACTAAACCGAAGGATTTCGTGATCACCCGCAGCATCATCAAGATCAAGAGCGTCAAGTCAAAAATCTACGACAATCAGATCGGCTACATCCGGATTGCCTCGTTTCAGGAGCGGACGGTCGATGATGTGAAAAAGACCCTTAAGGAGATCGATGCAAAGGCAACCCCCCTGACAGGGCTCGTCATCGACATGAGAAACAACCCCGGCGGCCTCCTCAATCAGTCCGTAGAAGTATCGGACCTCTTCCTGAAATCGGGGATTATCGTTTCCACGCGCGGCCGGTCAAAAAGCATGGAAAGTAAAGCCATGGCGAAAGACGACGGGGATGAACCTACCTGTCCAATCGTCGTGATCGTCAATGAGGGCACAGCCAGCGCCGCGGAGATCGTCTCCGGAGCCCTGCAGGACAACGGGCGGGCGGTGATCCTGGGGGCGCAGACATTCGGCAAAGGGTCCGTGCAGACGGTCATCCCCCTGGAAGACGGCGGGGCGCTGAAGCTGACGACGGCCAAATACTATACCCCCAAGGGACGATCCATCCAGGCGGAGGGGATTACCCCTGATATCGTCGTGAAACTTATCCGGCCGGCTGAAGAGAAGAACGGCGCCGAAGAACAGCAGATGCGGATCCGGGAGCGGGACCTGCAGGGCCATATCAAATCGGCCAAGGAGCTCGAATCCAAACCGGTGGATTCGAAAGAAGATCCGAAGAAGGAACCCGACACCTTGGCCCAAGATAATCAGTTGAAGAATGCGATCGACATCCTAAAAAGCTGGGATATTCTTAAGAGGAACATGAAAGGATGAACGTCGTCGGCAGACACGATGCATGAAATTTTTCAGGAGTTTCAGGCGATTTCCCTTCCTAACCGTGATCATTGCCGCCGCCCTGATCGCGGCGGCAGTCATTTTTCTGGAGCGGGTAATCGTCCGCAGGACCGATCAAACCGTCGTCTCCGATAGCCGCACAACGCAACCCCGGGGACGAGCGTTGAAACCGGAATCGCAGAAGTGGAAGCGGCCCGGGGCAGAGGGCCAAGGACGGCGGATCGCCGTCATCATCGACGATATCGGCTTCGATCTCGGCTTGGTGGAGGAACTGGCACGAATCAGAGCGCCAATCGCCTTTGCCATCCTCCCCCACACCCCTCATGCCGCGGAGGCGGCCAGACTCCTCCATACGGCGGGGAAGGAGATCCTCCTCCACCTGCCGATGGAACCGCATTCCTACCCGGCGGAGGATCCCGGCACGGGAGCGCTCTTTGTCGATATGGACGATGCGGCAATCGTGAGACAGATCGAAGCGGATCTGGCTGCGGTTCCCTACGTCTCGGGGGTAAACAACCATATGGGCTCCCGGTTCATGGAGGATGAGACCAGGCTTGCCGTCGTCATGCAGGAGCTCTCGAAAAGGGACCTCTTCTTTGTGGACAGCCTGACCACCCCTCATTCACGGGCACGGTCGGCGGCCGCCAGGGCAGGTGTCCGGTTCGCTGCCCGGGCGGTCTTCATCGATCATACGCCGGGTTATGCCGCCGCCCTTTCGAATCTCACGCACCCGCCCTGGCGGGGTTGGGAACAGGGGAAACCGCTCTTGATGATCGGCCATCCCCATCCCGCGACGATACGAGCGTTACGGGATGCCCAGTCGCTCTGGCAGGAGGACGGGGTGCGGATGATCTCCGTCTCCGCTTACCTCGGCGCGCCCGGAGGAAAAGAAAAAAAGATGCACGCACAAATAATCGGTAGCATGCAAAATGGTGACAGGAAGGAAACCGTGAAATGACAAGGAACGTTTTCTGCAGCATATACCTCCTTTTTCTGATGATCCCGACACTTTCGGGATGCGCCGCCCTCCCCCTCGCGGGAGAGCGCCGCTCCGCCGCAACCCGCTCCGGCCCACTCACCGGCCGGGGCGGCATTTCACTATTCCCTGGCCATCCTTCAGGCGCTCAACGAAAATATGGGGGAGGCGATTCGGGAGATGGAAGAGGCCCGCCGCCTCGATCCCTCTTCCCCCTATCTCGCAAAGGAAATCGCCTCTTTTTACGCGGAAAAAGGGGAGACGGATAAGGCCCTGGCGATCTGCAAGCAAACCCTTGTTGAATATCCGAATGACATCGATACCCTCCTCCTTCTCGGGGGCCTCTACCTGAACGTAAAGGACTACCGGAGCGCGGCAGAGGCGTACCGGCGGGTGGTGGAACTGGACCCGAAGAATGTCACCGCCCGCTTCTATCTCGGGACGAGCCATGCGGAGCTCAAGCAGTTCGACGAGGCCATTGCCGAGTTTCAGGGAACTGCTCCGGATCGATCCCAACCACTTCATGGCGAATTATTATCTTGCCAGGATCCTGGCCGATCTGCAGCGCTACGATGAGGCCGAGGAAGGATTCAAGAAGACCGCGGCCCTCAGGCCCGAGTTCGAATCAGCCATGATCGATCTTGCCCTCCTGTACGAACGGCAAAAAAAGATCTCCCAGGCGATCGAAGTCTACAACAAAATAAATGAGGCGTTCCCTGCCAGTATCCAGGCCCGGATCAAGCTTGGCGAACTACTCCTCCGGGAGAAGCGTTACGATGAGGCGGAGATGGCTTTTCGGGAGGTCCTGAAACTTGATCCGAAGAACCGTGAGATAAACCTGACGCTGGGGCTCATCTACCTGGAGCGTGGCCAGCGTGACAAGGCGATCGAGAAGTTAGCCGCGCTGGTGCAGGAATACCCGACAGAATACCGCATCATGTACCTCCTCGGCACGACATACGAGGAAATCAAGGCCGATGATAAGGCGCTGGAGACCCTGGGACGGATCCCCGTTACGGCGGAGCAGTTCACCTACGCACAGATCCGCATCGCGATGATCTTAAAGAAGCAGAAGCGCGGTGACGAGGCAGTCGATTCCCTCCTCAAAGCCATCAAAAAGAAGAACGGATGCCCCGGGCCTCTACGCCTATCTCGCCTCCCTCTATGAGGAAGACAAACAATTCCCTGCGGCGGAAGCGATCCTCAGGGAGGGACTCCGGACCCTTCCCGACAGCGTCGATCTCATCTACGGCCTCGGCGTTCTCTTCGAAAAGACCGACCGTTTTGAGGAGAGCATTACCGCGATGCAGACAGTCCTGAAGCTCGATCCGGATCATGCGGAAGCCCTCAACTTCATCGGATACCTGTATGCGGATCGAGGGATTCACCTCGACGAGGCGGAAAGGATGATCAAGAAGGCGCTCCAGCTGAAACCGGGCAACGGGTATATGATCGACTCGCTGGGATGGGTCTACTTTCGGCAGAACAGGCTCGATGAAGCCATCCGGTATCTGAAGGAAGCTGCGGAAGCCCTCCCTGAGGATGCGGCAATAAGCGAGCACCTGGGGGACGTCTATATCAGATCCGGTCAGATCCGGGAGGCCGTCGAGGCGTACGAGCACGCCATCCGGTTCAATCCGGAGAGCGAAGCCCTCAAGAAGAAGCTCGATGACCTTGTCCGGAAGAAGACCCCCTGATCCACATGAGACATTCAGCAGATCGATGCTTCCGACGCGGCGCCGGGATACTGCTCCTGATCACGGCATTCGGCCCTCTCCTGGCCGGCTGTGCCGGTGGGAGGGCCGCCGTTCCCGGTAGCGCCAACGATACCCTGCCTGAGGCCGCCCTTTACGCGCTTGCAGCGTCCGGACCCATCGGAACAGTAACCGCCACAGCCCGGATCGAAATCAACAATCATGGCGAACGGTACCCTCTGAAAGCTGCGATGATGATAAGAAGACCCGCGGATCTCCGGCTTGAATCAATACCTCTCCTGGGCCCGCCCGATTTTTTCCTGTCGATCGATGGCGGCGAACTCCGCGTTTTTCTCCCCGGGAAGGGTGCATTCTACGTCGGTCCGGCCACGAGTTGGACCATATCCCGCTTCTTCCCCCTGGCCCTGCCGGCCGCCGAGATCGTCTCCCTCCTGATGGGCCGTCCGCCGGGGGAGGAGGAAACTTCGTCTTCCCTCGCGGGGGAGCGGGAGGATGGGCTTTACCGCGTCGATCAGTACCGGGACGGGAGGAAGATCCGCTCCCTCTGGATCGATCCGGCGGAGGGGGTCCTCATCCGGGCTCGCACCTTTACCGAGAGCGGGGAGATCGTCTATACCGCCGATTTTGCGGAGTATACACGGGTGGGAAAGGGTTTCATGCCGCAACGGTTGACGATTTCCTCAGAGGCCATGTCGCTGGCCCTGCGCTACACGGAGATCCGCACGCTCGATGACGCGGCGTCATTCGCCCTGCCGATCCCTGAGGGGATTACCCCCATCCCTCTCCAGGAAAGATAATGTTATTTGATTTCGAGGAGTCGACCGCGCGCGATGCGCGCCTGACTCGTGTTGGGGAAATCCTTGATCACCTGCTGCAGGAGGAGTTTGGCGCTCGCCTTATCCCCCAGTTTCAGGAAGGAGAGCCCCTGTTTCAGGAGGGCGTAGGGAACCTTGTTGCCATCGGGAAAGTTCTTTGTCACCTTGTCGTATTCGACAATCGCCTTTTCGTACTTTTTCTCAAAGTAGTAACACTCGCCGATCCAGAACTGAGCGTTGTCGGAAAATTCCGTATCAGGGTACTGCTTGAGGAACGATTCGAACCCTTCCCGCGACTTCTCATACTTTCCCTCCCGAAAGAGTTCATAAGCAGCCGCGTAAAGGGACTCCTTATCCGTCTTACCCTTACCGGCCGCCTCCTTTGGGGTCGCCTCCTTCGGGGCTGCCGGCGGCTTTCCGTTCTTCTCCACTGCGGCATCCGCCGCATCTTCTTTCTTGCCGATCCCGAGGAAATTCTCGATGAAGTTGATCTTGAACGTCAGGCTTTCCAGCTTTTCCCGGAGACCCTTCTCCTCCTCTTCCCGCCTGCTCGTCCGGGAGGTGGCGGTGGAAAGATCCTTCCTCAGACCATCGATGCTCCCCCGGATCTGCTGGATCTGCTCCCTGATCTCGGTCATTTCGGCCCGGCTGTCCGCCTGGGTGCCGCGCACCGTCGTGATCGTACCGCCGGTCTTTTCAACCTCTCTCCGGAGGTCGGCAATCTCCTCCTTCACGCCGGCCGATCCCTGCTCGACGCCCGCGATCTTATCGTTGGTGAGCCGGATCTGATTATCCAGATCGCCGTGAACGCGCCGGAGATCGTTCGTCGTGGCGCATCCAACCACGAACAGCAGAGCGATCACCGCCGGGATGTGCCAAAATCTTCGCAAGAAATCTCCCTCTTTCGCCATGGTCCGCTCCGGCAGTTTTTCCCAATGGGCCGTCGAACGACAATCCTGTGAGCCCCACGTACTAGCAGGGCTCACAGGACCATTCTTCTCTCGGGCCGACCAATCATCAAAACCCACTGATACAATCACTGCCACAACGTGGGCAGGATTTCTCCCTTACCACTGCCGGCCTGCAAACCGGCGAGACTGTTTTTCGCGGGGCCGGCAATGATTCCCCCGGGAAAAGGAATATCACTTTACCGGCGGGAAGATAACGAAGTGATCCCTTCTGTTCTTCGCCCAGGCGGCCTCATCATGCCCCGGATCCAAAGGCATCTCCTTGCCGTAGCTGATCGTCTTGATCCGTTCCTTCTCGATCCCCAGGTCGGCAAGGTATTTGGCAGCTTCATCCGCACGCTTCTGGCCGAGCGCCAGGTTGTATTCCACGGTGCCCCGCTCGTCACAGTGACCTTCCACCACGAGTTTATAATCTCTATATTTCAGGTACGCCGGGGCGCCGTTTTTCAGGGTCGTCTGCGCCAACGGCTTGAGGTTGTACTTGTCGAAATCAAAGTTGATATCCGGGATCTGGAGTTCCTTCATGATCGCCGCCGCCTTCGCCGCCGCTTCCTTCTTGGCCTTGTCGGCCGCATCCTTCTTGGCCTTTTCCGCCGCTTCCTTCTCGGCCTTTTCCCTCAAGGCCTGCTCGCGAAGCGCGCGCTCCCTCGCGGCCGCATCGTCCCCGGGCGCAGCAGGCCTGGCTACCGCCGGCGCCTGGGCTGCCGCCTTCTGCTCCTGGGTCATCGCCGCTCCCTCCCTCAGTCCCGCCTTCTTGGCGCAACCGGTGAGGAAGCTGACGGAGAGACAGAGGACCAGGGCGATCAGCACTACGGATAACAAATTTCTTTTCATCATAATTCTCCTTTCTTAGATCAATGATGGTTATGTGGTTCAATAAATAACTTTTTGTAGTATAAATCACTCCTGACGGTAAAAATCAACCGAAAAAATGGAATTTTTTTTATTTCTGTACTGAATACAATTCCTTACACTCATAACCAAACAACTTCAGCGCAGGTGCGGAGACCAGAAGGGACTCTGGCAGCCGTCATTCCCCTCATGCAGCACCCGGGTGTTCTGGCCGCCCGCATTCATGATCTCGATCCTGCTGCGGCCGTAACCGCGGACACTATAAGCCAGATACCGCCCATCCGGCGACCAGGAGGGAGATTCATGATCGCTGCCTCCAAAGGTCAGCTGCTGGGGAGTTCCGCCCTCTTCGTTGATGACGAAGATCTGAAACCGGCCGTTGACGGACCCCTCGTAGGCGATCTTCTTCCCCTTCGGCGACCAGGCAGGCGAGGTGTTGTAATTCCCGTCAAGGGTCAACCGCCGCACGTTGCCGCCGTCGGCATCCATGATGTAGATCTGCGGGGAGCCGTCCCGGTTCGAAACGAAGGCGATCCGCCTCTCGTCCGGCGAGCGGACGGGAGAGACATCGATGGAAAATTCGCGGGTCAGGCGCTGGAGGAGCCTGTTTCCGACGTTCATGTCATAGATCTCCTGATTCCCGTCCCGGGTCAGCGTCACCAGAAGCTTTGTGCTGTCGCGGGACCAGGAACCGGGAAGGTTGAGCCCAGGATAGGAGGCGATCCGCTGGGTCTTCCCGCTCTCCAGATCCTGGAGATAGATGTCCGGATTTCCTTCCTTGAACGAGGTGAAGGCCAGATGCCGGCCATCGGGAGACCAGCGCGGCGAGAGGGTCAGCGAGTTGTAGTTGGTGATCCGGCGGAGGTCGGAACCATCGAAATTGATCGTATAGATCTCCTGAGAGGTATTGTTCTTCCGGACAAAGGCGATCCGGGTGTCGAACAGACCCGCCTCTCCCGTCAGGGCCTGCAGGACCTCGTTTGCGAACTGCACGACCATACGGTTTTTGTCCTCGGGCGTCCCGAAATACTTCTTCCCGACGACAAGTTCCCCCTTCACCACATCAAACAGACGAAACTCCGTGATGAATTGCCGGCCGTCCGTCTGGAATCCGCCCTTGATGAGATATTCGGCGCCGATCGTCACCCAGTCCGCGAAACGGGTCCCCTCCCCCGTGATTCCCGCCTGGCTCGGATCTTCCAGGAAGGCCTTCCGGTCGATGACGCTGAAGTAGCCCGTCAACGAGCAGATCCCGGGAGAGGGTGTCGGCGAACCAGACGGGGAGATCGCCCGTCTCGGCACCGGACCGCAGGGGTTTGAAATCGGTGATCGCAATAGGAAATTTCTGAAAAGAGGGGGAATCGATGTCGATGTACACCTTCCCGTACGCCGGAGAGTTGTGAAACAGGAAGAGCAGGAACAGACTCACGGAAGCCAGACGCTTCAGATTTTTCATGCAATACGACCTTTCCTCCCGATGTCCGTCACCGTATCATTTCCGACGAATGGAACCGGATACCCACCCCGATGCTGCTGTCGCCGATCCAGGCCGGCAGGGGCGGCAAGGGGCTCGCCTTCTGGATCGCTTTCATGGCCGATTCGTCAAAATAGCGATTCCCCGAACGTTTTTCAAAATTCACCTCGGTAACCGCCCCGCTGCGCAGGATGGTCACATCGATCACCGTTTCCAGCACCTCTCCCGGCAGGATGCCCTGGGGGAGCGCCCATTTCCCTTTTATGCGGGACCAGATCGCCGCATAGTAGGCCCGCATCTGCGCATCCATCTCGGCGCCGCCGGGTTGACCACCGGCCGGGCCAGCCGCCTTCTCGGTCTTTTCGGTCTTCTCTGCCTTATCCGGAGCGGCTTTTGCCGGGGCGGGTTTAGCCGCACCGGTCGCGGCCGCCCTTTTCCGGATCTCCTCCATCGCCTTTTCGAGGTCCGGATCCCTCTTCTTTTTGGTCTCCAGGCTGCGGATGGGCACTGCCGGCGCAGGCTCCAGTTGCTTCTTCACGACCGTCTCGGGGCGGTCGGCTGCCATGAGTTCCTTGGTCGCAGCCGTTGAGGAGCTCTTCTGCTCCAGGACATTTTGGGGAAGGCTGACCAGGGAGACGGTATAGACCGGGTCCGAAGGTCAGTTTCGGCGAGGGGAAGGAAGGGGAAAAAAAGAGCAGGGAGAGCAGCGCCAGATGGAGCAGGAGGGACAGGAATATCATGCCGTTCAGGCTCAATCCGTCGCGCTTCTCCCTGACCGATCCGTCAGACATCACCTTCGTTCCTCGGGCGGTTCGGTGATCATCCCCAGCTTGTCGACACCGGCCTTCCGTACCTCGGCCATCACCTCGACCACGAACCCGTAGGGGATGTTCCTGTCCGCCCGCATATAGACCTCACGGTCGATCCGAGACACGAAGATGTGTTCCAGCTTCGTGCCGAGTTCCGTAAGCGGGATCTTCGACTTTGTTGAGGAAGATCTCTTTGGCGCCGTTTATGGTCAGCACCAGCTTTTCCTCCGCAACGTCCACGCTTTTCGCCTTGACCCGGGGGAGATTGACATCGATTCCCATCTGCAGCATCGGCGCCGTCACCATGAAGATGATCAACAGCACGAGCATCACGTCCACCAGGGGGGTGACATTGATCTCCGCCATCGGCCGGTCGTCAGACTGGTTTCTCCGCTTCGCGTATTTCATGGCTTTTTTATTTCTTCACGTAATACCGCTCGACGATGTTGAGCAACTCCGAGGCGAAATTATCCATCTCGAGGGTCATATTCTTGATCCGGTTCAGGTAGTAATTGTAAAAGATAACGGCAGGGATGGCGGCTGCAAGGCCCGCCGCCGTGGCGATCAGCGCCTCCGAGATCCCGGGCGCCACGACGGCCAGGGTGGCCGAACCCCGGGCGCCGATCCCCTTGAAGGTGTCCATGATCCCCCAGACGGTGCCGAACAGACCGATGAAGGGGCTGGCGCTTCCCGTGGTCGCCAGGAAGCCGAGGGCCGCTTCCAGTTTGTTGACCTCCGACCCGCAGGCCCTGTTCATCGCCCGCTCCACATTGTCGATTCCGGCGATTTCGACGCCCTGGCCGCCCGCTTCCGGGGCGTCTTTTCCGGAGCCGGAGGGATTCCCCCGTACCGCCTTGGTGAGCTTCGCAAGCTCGGTATACCCGGATCGGAAGACTTCCGCCAGCGTCGAATGCCTGAATTTCTTCGCCTCGGGGAAGATCTCCGACAGTTTCGTGCTCTTCATGTAGAGACTCAGAAAGTGCCCGTTCTCCCGATCGACCTTCCTGATCGTGAAGTATTTCATCAGGATGATGGCCCACGAGACGACGGAAAAAATCAGCAGGAGCAGGAGAACCAGTTGGACGACAAATCCCGCATGAATGACCATATCGAAAAGAGAACCACTGAAATTCCCCCCCAGGTTCATCGCGGCAACGGACGATACTTCTTTCACGTTCAATCTCCTTTTTGAGAAATGACGAAAACGGAATCTACCTCTAATGGAAAAGAAGGTTCTTGTCAAGGACCGATGAACTTCAATCGCTCTTTTCCGGGCTACCGCAGGGGAAAAGATCAGAGAGATTCCGGTGGAAAGGCAACCACCGCATCGATTCCGGCCTGATCGGCCAGGATCATGCCGAGACGATCCACGCCGAGGGCGATGCCCGCGGAGGGGGGCATCCGGGAGAGTGCCGCAAGAAAACGCTCCGGCATGGGGGTAACCGGGCAGTTATGCCGGCGGCGGTCGCGGGAGACCTCCTCGAAACGCCGGCGCTGCTCCGCCGCATCGGTCAGCTCGGAAAAGGCATTGGCCAGCTCCAGCACCGGCGATATAGAGTTCGAACCGTTCGGCAACCCCCGGATCTTCCGCCTTCACCCGCGCCAGGGCGCCGAGCGACGCGGGATATTCGTACAGGAAGACGGGCCTCTCCCTGCCCAGATGGGGCTCGATTTCACAAACCATGGTCTCGTCGAAACGATCTCCCGCCTCAGCGCCTCCTCGACGGTGAGCGAGGCATAGCGGGCGAAGGCTTCCCGGACGGTGAGCCGCTCCCAACCGGGGCGTCAGGTCGATCTTCCTGCCCTGCCAGGTGACGGCGCCGCCCAAACCCAGATCCGCGGCAACACGGGCAATCAGGATCTCGCAGTCATCCATCAGGGTCCGGTAATCGGTCCCCGTCCGATACCATTCAAGCAGGGTAAACTCCGGAAGGTGACGGACGCCCCGCTCCCCGCGCGGAAACATCGGCAGATCTGGAAGATTTTCGGATAACCCGCCGCCAGGAGTCTCTTCATGCAGAGTTCCGGGGAGGTTTGCAGGAACCATTCGCCCGAGGCGACGGCATCGATATGGGATTCCGGCGCCGGCGCCGGAATCCGGATGGGCGTTTCGACTTCGAGAAAATCCTGATCGAGGAAGAAGCGGCGGATCGCCCGGATCATCGCCGCCCGAAGCCTCAGGGCATCCGCCTTGCCGGTCAGCCGCCACTGATCGTCATCCATCCGCCGATCATCCCTTGACCCGGGTCAGGTACTCCCCGCTGCGGGTATCGATCCTGATCTTGTCTCCCTCCTCGACGAAGGGGGGCACCTGCAGCTCGTAACCGGTCTGGACGGTCACCGGTTTGGTGTTTCCCGATACGGAATCCCCCTTGGCCCAGGGATCGGCTTTGGTCACCGTCACGTCGATGAAATTGGGGAGACTGATCCCCAGCGGCCGGTCCTCGAAGAAAAGGATCTCCACCTCGATGTTGTCCAGGAGAAAATTCTTCGCCTCGCCGACCTGCTCCTCGCTGAGGAAGACCTGCTCGTAACTCTGGTTGTCCATGAAGCAGTACTTTCCCTCTTCCTTATAGAGGTACTGCATCTTCTTCTCCTGCAGATCCGCCGCCTCGAAGTTATCCACGGAACGGAAGGTCCGCTCGAACTGGTTTCCATTGATCATGTTCTTCAGCTTGCAGCGGTAGAGGGCCTGCCCCTTGCCCGGTTTGACGAAATTGAATTCCGTAACGATGTAGGGGTCGTTGTCGATCTTGATCCGCAGTCCTTTTCGTCAAATCACTGGCTGTGTACATACTATCCCATTCTCCTTGTTATTGAATGACTGGGGCAGGACGCCGCTCTCCTCTTCTTCCGCAAAAGCGGGGCGGAGGAATCCGCCGGCACATCCTCGCGTATTTCTTAATCCATCCGGCGTATCTTGTCAAAAGAATGTTTTCCCTTCCCGGTTTCCTCCTCGGGAAGGAGAGAAAAAGGTTGAAGGGGGATCTTCCCCCGGCCGCCCGGACAATCCAGCACGTACCGGGGAAGGCAGAGCCCGGAGACGCTCCGCCAGAGCCTCTCCATGATCTCCATGCCTCTCCAGATATCCGCCCGGAAATGGTCCGTACCGCGGACCGGATCGCACTGAAACAGGTAGTAGGGTCGCACCGAGATCCGCTCCAGGCCGGTGAGGAGATCCCGCATCGTCTCATAGTCGTCGTTCACCCCCTTGAAGCAGAACCGACTGATTGGAGACGGGGATCCCGGCGGTGAGAAGCATCTCGCACGCCCGGGCGGATTCGGGGGTGATCTCCCGGCTATGGTTGAACTGCGTATTGAACCAGAGTGGGCGGTGCCGCTTGAGCATCGTGCAGAGCTCGGCCGTAACGCGCATCGGCAGGGTAACCGGCGTCCGGCTCCCGATGCGGAGGACCTCCACATGGGGAATCGCCCGGAGCGCCCCCAGAAACCAGTCCAGAAGGCCCTCGGCGAGGAGGAGCGGATCCCCTCCGGAGACGATCACCTCCCGAAGGGCGGGCGTTCGGGCCACATAATCCACCATCGCCTGCAGTCGCTCCCGCGTTCCTCCGGGTTTTTCCCCGCGCCACATCCGCTTGCGGTTGCAGTGCCGGCAGTAGACGGCGCAGACGCTGGTGACGATCGCCAGACAGCGGTCCGGATAGCGGTGGATGAGTCCCGGAACCGGCATGGCGCCCTCCTCGTCGAGCGGATCGTCGACTCCTCCCTGGGAGAAGTCGAGCTCCCGGGGATCGGGAAAACACTGCCGGCGAAGGGGATCGCTTTCATCGGACGCGATCCAGAAGCGACAGATAATAGGGAGTGATCGCAAAGGGATAGGTTCTGATCACGGAGCCTGCACGGGGCGAGCGACGCGGCGGGCAGGTTCATCGCGGCGGCGAGCTGCTTCAGGGAGCGCACCCGATTCCGGAACTGCCATTTCCAGTCGCGCCATTCGCGCGAGGGCAACCTCTCCCCGTTCTCCCCTGCCGATTTTTTGACCGCCTGTCATCAGTATCAACCTATTTTTCCTACCAGGGTGTTTCTCACACCCTGCTTACGCTCCCGGATGGAATCCCGGAGCATCATTTGCCGGCTTTCGCCCTCTGAGGGACAAAGGAAAAGCCTTGGACCGGAATCCGTCAAAGCGGTGCCTTCTATCACAATTACCGGAGCATGCAAAGGGGAATATCTTCAGACCCGCCGGAAGGAAATCCGTACCACTTGTCCCCGGCGCCCGCAAGAAATTATTTGCTTTGTCCTGAGAGATTTACTATCGTTATTGTCGGATGCCGTTGCCTATTGCAGGCCGGCCCTGCGGATACCGGAACCGGGGAACAACCCGTTCACTCATCATCCGAACAATCTTCCGCATACCCTCAACTTCACTGAGGGTTTAACCATGAGAAGGGAGATGGCCACATGAATGCATTTTCGCAGGATGAATTAAAGGCGTTAATGGGAAAACACCAGGGGTTGTGCATCTCGATTTTCATGCCCACCTTCCGCACCGGCGCGGAGAGCCAGCAGAACCAGATCCGCTTCAGGAATCTTCTGCGCACGGCTGAGGAAAAACTGCTTGCCGGCGGTCTGCGGCCGCAGGAAATCAAGGAACTTCTGGAACCTGCCCAGGCGCTCCCGGGCAACGTCCTGTTCTGGCGACGGCAGAGCGACGGTCTGGCGCTCTTTCTCTCGGCGGATTATTTTCGCTGTTTCTGCCTCCCCGCGGCCTTTGACGAACTCATCGTGGTCGCCGACCGGTTTCACATAAAACCGCTCCTGCCGGTCCTGAGCGGCGAAGGACGCTTCTATATCCTCGCCCTCAGCCAGAAGGAGGTCCGGCTCCTCGAGGGGACGCGGCAGAACGTGCGGGAGATAGAACTGGAATCTCTTCCCAAGAGCCTCGCCGAAGCGCTGCAGTATGACGAGTTTGCAAAGCAGGTCCGTTTCCGCGCCGGCTCCGTCAGCGGCGCAGCCGGTATGGCTATGGTTTCCGGACACGGAGGGGTTGCCGATGATACGAAAGACAACCTCCTCAAGTATTTCCGCCTGATCGACCGGGGTCTCCACGACCTCCTCAGGGATGAACGCACCCCGCTCGTCCTCGCCGGAGTGGACTATCTCTTTCCCATCTATCGCGAGGTTAACACCTATCCTCGTCTGATCGAGGAGGGGATTCCCGGAAATCCCCAGGGGACCAGCGCGGAGGCGCTTCATCGGATGGCCATGAAGATCGTCAGCCCTGTTTTCCAGAAGGCCGAAAAAGATGCCATCGCCCAGTACCGGCAGTCCTCGGGAACCGGTCTGACATCCGCCGAGATCCCGGAGATCGTTCCGGCCGCCGTTCACGGACGGGTCGGTCAGCTCTTCGTCGCCGCGGGACGCCAGCAGCTGGGGAACGTTCGACACGGAGAGCGGCGCCGTCGAACTGCACCGGAAGCCGGAGACAGCAGGCGAGGATCTCCTGGAGGTCGCCGCCGTCCAGACATTCCTGAACGGAGGATCGGTCTTCATCCTGCCCCCGGAAAAAATGCCGGACGACAACCGACCTGGCCGCCGTCTTCCGCTACTGAAAAGCAGAAGGGTGGGAAAACCGCGCCGGGGGTCCTTTCGATCGTCACCCGCCGCCTTCCCCCTCCGGGGGACGCGACTCCGAAGGGGCAAGATGTTTCCCGGCCTCTTCGCCGCGGGGCGCCCGGCCCTTGTAGATGTACCGGTCGAACAACCGGTGATAGGGTGTCCAGTCCGACTCCTCTGCACGCGCGTCCCGGATGTACTCCTGGAAGGCGTTTACCTTGGCGTCGAGGTCGTCCATGTAGTGGACGATCAGGGCCTCCAGGGTCTTGGGCCTCTTGGGGGAACCGTATTCGAGGACGCCGTGATGACTGAGGATCAGGTGGCGGAGTTCCATGGCCGTCTGTTCGGGGAAATCCGGGATCGTTGCGATCTTTGCGTCGACCATCTCGACCCCCATCACGATGTGACCGACCAGCCGTCCCGGATCGCTGTACTCCACGATCCGATCATAGGAGAATTCGTAGATCTTCCCGATATCGTGGAGGATGCCGCCGGCGATCAGGAGATCCCGGTTGACCCCCCGGTAATGGCCCGCCGCCTGATCGAGCAGTCGGACAACGGAAAGGGTGTGTTCCAGAAGACCGCCGATATAGACGTGGTGAAACCCCTTGGCCGCCGGCGCCCGCTTGAAGAGCGCGGTAATCGTCTCGTCCCCGAAAAATGCGTGCAGAAGTGCAGCCAGGCAAGGGGTCTTGATCTGCTCGGCGTAGCCGAGAATCCCGGCAAACATCTCGGTGATATCCCCCTTCGTCACCGGAAAATAGTCGGCCAGTTCGACCTCCCCATCCTCAACTTTCCTGAGTTCGATGATCGAAAGCTGGATGGCGTTCTTGAAACTGAGCGCCCGCGCCTGGACACGGATCAGGTCGCCCTTTTTGAACGCCTTGTCCCAGGCCAGGGCGTTTTCCCAGATCTTCCCGTCCACCTCCCCTGTCCGATCCCGCAGACGGAGATTCAGATAAGGGGATCCCTTCTGGGAAAAGGCCAGGTTTTTCTCCGCCGCCAGAAAAACCTCGCTGATCTTATCGCCGGTCTTGATATCCTTCACGTAAACCGATTTTGATTTCAAATTGGTACCCGCCCTTCCTGCAAATGGATGTTCATTTCTCCTGCCTCTCCCGGAGGATCCGGTGATCGCCCGCGCGCATGGTCAGTTTTGTCATGTCGAAATACTCCATGAGCGGGATGATGAATTTCCGCGTCAGTCCCGTCATCTCCTTGAAGCTTGCCGGCGTCGCCTGCCCCTCGCGGAGAAGAAGCTCCCGGTACTCCTCACGGAGCCGCGCCAGGGCATCCCGGTGGAAGTTCAGATCCTCGCTGATCCGGACCAGTTCCCCCTCGCGGGTCATCACCTGGATGAGGCTCGCAACCTCCTTCTTCCGGTCGGCGAACCGCTCCAGGATCTCCTTGACCGTCGGCGGCGCCAGGCCGCCCTCCCGGTAGAGATCGGCGAGCTTCCCCCGCAGGTCCTCCATCTCCCCCTTCAGTTGGACTTGATGTCCCGTCAGGCGGATCGTCTCCTTCTCGGCAACGAGCTGCCCCTTCTTTTCGAGATCCCTCAGGGCCATGCTGAAGATCTTCTGGCCGGTCCCCTCGCCCATGCCGAGCGTCGTCCGGAGCTCCTCCCGGGAAAGTCCCTCCTTCAGGGGGAACCGTTCATGGTACCCCTTCAGCTCCCGGATGATCGCCTCCTGCAGGCCGGCGTACACCGGCCCGGAAAGGACCCGCGCCTCATCCCGGTCGACCAGAAAGGCCGTCCGCAGGGAAAACATCCCTTCCAGGATCTTGCGGAGTTCGGCCCGGCGGATGCCGGTCCGGACCACGAGGCGGCTCTCCGTGATCCCGTCGATCCCGGCCCTCGCCATCACGGTCGCCACCCGCTCCGCCCCCGTGCCGCGGGAAAGAAGCCGGAATTCCTCCAGCACCCCCTCGGCTGACCGTTTGTGTTTCTCCGGCAGGGGATCGATGATCAGACCGCCCCCGACCGTCGTCACGGGGGAATAGCTCCGGACGACGAACCGGTCCCCGGCCACCACGGCCAGGGGGGCCTCGAGAACGAGCTGGGCGTAGGCCTCGGAGCCCGGTTCCAGTTCGTCCCGATCGAGGAGGATCATCCGCGCCATGATCTCGCTCGTCCCCGTATGGAGCCGGACAAGGGTCCGGTTTTTCAGCTTCCGCGCGGCGCCGGCCAGATGGCGGTACACGCAATCGATGCGTCGCGAGGGAACGAGGGTGTCCGGCCCGGTGAGGAGATACCCCCGCTCGATCACCGTCCGGTCGATCCCCTGGAGATTGACGGCCGTCCGCTGCCCCGCCTCGGCGAGATCGACGGGCCGGTTGTGGACCTGAATCCCCCTCACCCTGGCCCGGATCCCGACCGGGGAGATCTCCACCTCCTCGCCCGTCGTCACTCTTCCGGAGGTCAGCGTCCCCGTGACGACCGTTCCGAATCCCTTCATCGTGAAGACCCGGTCGACCGGCAGACGGAAGAGGCCGCAATCGGCCGCCTCTTCCACCTCGTCCGCCGCCCGGGCGATGGTCTCGACGAGCGTGGGAAACCCCGTCCCGGTCAGGGAAGAGACCGGGACGACCGGCGCCCCTTCCAGGAAGGTCCCGTTGAGAAACTCACGGACATCCTCCCGGACCAGCTTCAGCCACTCCTCGTCCACCATGTCGATCTTGGTGAGGGCGACGAACCCCTTCCGGATGCCGAGGAGAGCGCAGATGTGGAGGTGCTCCCGCGTCTGCGGCATGACCCCCTCATCGGCGGCGATGACCATCACCACGAGGTCGATACCGGCGGCGCCGGCCACCATGTTCCTGACAAACCGCTCGTGGCCCGGGACATCGACAACTCCGAGGGTCCGTCCGTCGGGGAGGGTCAGAGAGGCAAAGCCGAGCTCAATGGTGATCCCCCGCTCTTTTTCCTCCTTGAGCCGGTCGGTGTCCACGCCGGTGAGACGCTTGATCAGCGCCGTTTTCCCATGGTCCACATGGCCGGCCGTGCCCATCACAATGTGCTTCATAAGGCGGAAAGTACCAGACTCATCCGCTTTTCACAACCGCAAATGTGCGGACGGGAGGAAGTGCCACGCATCTCTTCAGTGGACAATGATTGTTCGTTACGATCGAACCATCACCAGCATCATCTTGAATCGCTTCACCGCCCGTAATGCGTGAGGCTTTCCCCCGGGCATGATGACCATCTCCCCTTCCTTCAGATGATGCGGTTCGCCGGCAAGGGTAATCTCCGCCTCACCATCCAGCATGGTTACCAGCGCATCAAAGGGCGCCGTATGTTCGCTCAATCCCTGATCCTGATCGAACGCGAACAGGGTTACCGTCCCCGTCGGTTTTTTGATGATTTCCTTGCTGACGATGGAACCGTCCTGATAGGCAACCAGCCCCTTGATGTTCGATACCTGCTGAGTCATATCCCCTCCCGGTTAACAATAGTGGATTACTTGCCCGTGTTGTTAATGAAGATCGTGCCGATTTTTATTGCTTGAGAAATCCGCTAGAATCACCCCCTCTACTTCAGAGGGCTCCGCCTGCCCGCATGCATCCAGTAATCTCTTATAACGGGCGGCGTCAAAGGGTTTCCTGTTCGCCGCCGAAATAGTAATCACCCGAATCAGGATCATCATAATGCAATGAACGGCCTCATGACGCGACATCCCCTTATCTTCCATCGCTTCACAAAATAAGACGGTCTCAATGGGGCTGTTTGATGACAATTGGTCCTCAACCATTTGATGGGTGCTGATATGGACAAACGGATTGAATTTCATACCGGCCTCATATTCACGCCCATCCAGAATGTCAGTGTTTTCAAAGTGGTCGCAATACTCTTCGTGGTCCTTGATGATGGACGCCAATCCGGTTTCCTTCCCCGACAGCTCATCGACCCTGCCGGATTTCACCATCTTCCAGATGCGGTGAACGGTCTGACGAAAAAGTTTTCTTTGCTGTTGTTCATATGCTTTTAAGGATTCGCTCGTCATAACTGATTTCTCAGCTTCATGGCCTGCCCCCGAAATGAATTGAAGCTCTCCGCAGTAAGCTGCGGAGGATCTTCACTCCGACTCTCGGTATGTATGCCCAATTAATTGGTGTGTAAAGGATTTTTTATTCTGCCGCGTATAATTGAGGGGGCGTCAAGATACGGATATCCACATTCCGATCGGCCTTGTATGGACGACCGGGAAGCCCTCCGGTCAATCGCGGACAGGGTGCGGCGGCGGGACAATCCGCTCTATCGGTTGACAACCGGGGGCATTTTATGGGAAAAAAAGATCGACATATCCGGACGGATGGTTTAGAAAGGACGTTTTTCACGAACGGGTAAGCGGATGAGGATACTGGGGCTCGATTACGGCAGCCGGAGAATCGGGGTCGCCATCTGCGACGAGCTCGGGATGACGGCCCGGGGGTGGCGACCATCATCAGAAAGAACCGCGAGGCGGATCTCGGGGCGATCGACGAGATGGTCAGACGCCACGGCGTCGAGCGGATCGTCATCGGGTATCCCCTCCGGCTCGACGGCAGTGAAGGGATCCAGTGCGAGAAGATCAACCGGTTCATCCGACGGCTGGAGGCGCGCCTTGCGCTCCCCGTCATCCGCTGGGACGAAACCCTCTCCACCAGCGAGGCGGAGGAGATTCTCCGACAGGGCGGCGTGCGCCGGGAAAAGAGAAGAGGGATCGTCGACCGTGTGGCCGCCTCCATCATCCTGCAGGGATACCTCGACGCGAAGGCGCACGGGGGTAATATGGACAATAACACGAAAAGCTGATGAAGATCATAAGAAGGATGCTGAAGACAGTCGTGGTCCACCGGCGGAAAACGGCGCTTGCGCTTACTTTCGTTGTCCTCCTGACCGGCATCGCCTTCTTCCGCTATGCCGGCTCCCCTGTCAACCATTTCACCACCCCGAAGATCGTCGACATTCCCAAGGGGGCTGGTTTTTTCCGGATTACGGAAATCATGAATGAGGCCGGCCTGGTCCAAAACCGCCCCTTCTTCTGGCTGCTCGCCCTCGGGAAAGGGGTGAGAAAACAGATCCGGGCGGGCGAATACGAGATCACCGGCTCCCTGTCCCCTTCGGAGATCCTCGACAAGCTGGTCCGGGGGGAGATCAAGTCTTATACCGTGACACTGCCCGAGGACATCACGGTAAACGAAATGGCCAAGAAGCTTGTCTCCTTCAAGCTTATCAACGAAAAGGAGTTCATGACCCTCGCCTCCGATAAGGAGTTCCTCGCCTCCCTCGGCATCGAGGGGGAGAGCATCGAGGGCTACCTCTTCCCCGAGACCTATCAGTTCGACCGATCCATGACCACCAAAGAGGTTATCCGCATCATCGTCCGGCAATTCTGGCGGGAGATCACGCCGGAGATGAGGAAACGGGCGGAAACAATCGGCCTGACCCTCACCGAGTGGGTGACCCTTGCCTCCATCATCGGCAAAGAGTCGGGAAACAAGGAGGAAAAACCGCTCATCTCCGCGGTCTTCCACAACCGTTTGACACGGGGCATGAAACTGCAGAGCGATCCGACCGCCATCTACACCCTCGAACAGGCGGGCACCCCCGTGAAAACCGTCCTGCGAAGTCACCTAAAAAGGGACACACCTCACAACACTTACCGGATCGATGGCCTGCCGCCCGGACCCATCGCCAATCCGGGAATCGATTCACTCCGGGCTGCCCTCTACCCCGCCAAAGTCAATTACCTCTACTTCGTGGCCAATAATGATGGGACGCATCAATTTTCCACCAGCCTCGAAGCACATAATCATGCCGTCTTAAAATATCAGATTAACAGACAAAAAAAGTGAAAAATATTTCTTGACAAACCGAATTTCCTCCTCTATCTTTACTCAAAAGTGGAGTAAAGTGGATTATAGTGGAGGGAATAACCAGACATGTCGGTCTTCCGGGGACAATATTACCACACCATCGATGACAAGGGGAGAGTCATCTTCCCGTCACGACTCCGCGAAGTGTTTGCCGAGAAATACGACAACCGTCTGGTCATCACCAACTGGGACGGCTATCTGATGGTCTTCCCCTACGACGAGTGGCGGGTGATCGAGGAAAAGGTCTCCCATCAGTCCCTCCTTAGAAAAGAAGTACGCGCCTTTCAGCGGTTTTTCATGTCTGGGGCTGTCGATTGCACCCTGGACGGCCAGGGAAGAATCCTCATTCCCCCCAACCTCAGGGAATTTGCAAAGCTGGATAAGGAGATCGTCCTGGCAGGCATGATCAAGGTGATTGAGATCTGGAGCAAGGAGCAGTTCGAAGCGGAGATGAAGGCAAGCGGCGATAACCTGAACGGCTTTACCGACTATATGGCGGATCTCGGAATATGAAAGGCCCGGGAAATGGATCTGTTCCACACGCCGGTGATGGTCAGAGAGGTTATTGCTTCCCTTCGCTGCCGGGCGGGCGCCATTTACGTCGACGGCACGGTGGGAGGCGGAGGACACGCCGAGGCGATCCTGCAGAACACGGCGCCTGACGGTCTTCTGATCGGCATCGATGCCGACGCAGAGGCGATCAGGGAAGCGGAACAACGGCTGGCCCCGTTCGGAGGCAGGAAGATACTGGTAAGGGGGAATTTCGCTGACATGAAAAAGATTCTGGCGGAAAAGAACGTGGGCAAGGTGGATGGGATTCTCCTGGATCTGGGGGTTTCCTCCCACCAGTTGGACGCGGCGGAGAGGGGGTTCAGCTTCACCCTGGACGCCCCTCTGGACATGCGGATGGACCGAGACGTCCGCAGAAGCGCCGCCGATCTCGTCAACACCCTCCCGTGGCAGGAGCTGGCGGGGATCATCAGGAATTACGGCGAGGAGAGAATGGCGGGCAGAATCGCCAGGTCCATTGCCAAAGCCAGGGAGGATTCTCCGATCCGGACGACGGCCGACCTTGCCGGGGTGGTGCTCCGGGCAATGCCCGCCGAGGCCGCGCGTCAAAAGATCCACCCGGCGACCCGGACCTTCCAGGCCCTCCGGATCGCCGTCAACGACGAACTCAACCGACTGAAAAAGGCCATGGCCGGCGGGATGGAACGGCTCGGGCCGGGGGGACGCTTTTCGGTCATCTCCTTTCATTCCCTGGAGGACAGGATCGTGAAGAATGCCTTCCGCAACGGGGAAAAAGGATGCATCTGCCCCCCCGATCTTCCCGTCTGCGCCTGCGGCAAGAAGCCGACGCTGAAGGTTTTGACCCGAAAGCCGGTCATCCCGAGTGACGAGGAGATCCGCGACAATCCGCGCTCACGGAGCGCAAAACTCAGGACGGCAGAGAGGATCTGACCATGCAGGCCGTAGAGGTTCTCAAACAGACGGTTCGTGAGCAGGACAGGGCGTCCTTCGATGTCGGATATTCAACCTGGATCTTTATCGCCTCCGTCCTGATGGCGGTGGCGCTCATCTATGTATGGAGCCATATCCACATGACGGAGCTGGAGTACCAGGTCGCGCAGGAGTTGAGCAGCCGGGAACAGCTCGCCGAAGAGCAGGCGAAACTGAAGGTCGAACTCGCCACCCTGAAATCGCCCCAGCGGATCGAAACCATCGCCAGAGAAAAGCTGCAGATGACCTATCCGGGAAGGGAACAGGTGATCTTACTCAAATGACCGGCGAATCGAGAAAATGGATGAAGTTCAGGATCGCCACGCTGCTGGCCTTCTTCCTGGTGCTCTTCATCGCCCTTGGTTCACGCGCCTTTCAGCTCCAAATCCTTTCCAGCAAGGAACTGAAGTCCCTTGCCGAAAAGCAGCATACCCAGACCCTCCTGCTGCAACCCGACCGGGGGATCATCTTTGACCGGAACGGGGAAAAGATGGCCGCCACGATCATGTCCGATTCCGTCTGCGCCGACCCATCAAAGATCGAAAATCCCGGCGAAGCGGCCGGAGTCCTCGCCTCCATCCTCCAGACGGACCGGGCGGCGCTCCAGAAGAAATTGTCCGGCACGAAGAATTTCTGCTGGGTCGCCCGGCGGATCGCCCCCGAACAGGCGGCGCTCGTCCAGGAATTGGGCATCGAAGGGGTCTTCATCGTGAAGGAGCCGAAGCGCTTCTATCCGTCCGGCGAGCTGGCCGGCCACCTGATCGGCTTCGTCGGCCTGGACGCCACCGGCCTGGAGGGACTGGAACTCCGGTATGACCGGTACCTCAAGGGCGCCCCGGAAAAACTCCTCTGGACCCGGGACGCCAAGGGGAAAAGGCTCTATCCCCGGGTGGAGAGGCCCGAGGCCGCCCCCAAAGAGAATTACAGCCTCGTGCTTACCATCGACAGTCGAATCCAGCATCTCGTTGAATCCCAGCTCAAGGCGGCCGTGAAGGAAAAGGGGGCGAAGGGGGGGTTTGCCATCGTCATGGATCCCCGTACGGGGGAGATCCTCGCCCTGGCCAATGAAATGGGGTTCGACCCCAACACGTTCTCGGCGGTCGACCCCGCCACGGGGAAAAACAAGGCCATCACCGACTGCTTCGATCCCGGCTCCACCTTCAAGCCCTTTCTGGCGGCAGCCGCGCTTGAGGAGGGGGTCGTCAAAGAAACGGACATGTTCAACTGTGAAAACGGCAATTATGCGGTCGCCGACCGGGTGATCCATGAGGCGAACCGCAAACGGCACGGCACCCTGAGCTTCCGCGACATCCTCCGGTACTCGAGCAATATCGGCTCGGTCAAGGTGGGAGAGAGACTCGGCAGGGAGAAATTCTCCCAGTACATCCACAAATTCGGATTCGGCGCCAAGACCGGGATCGACCTTCCGGGCGAGGTGAGCGGCCTTCTCAGGCCGGTGGAGAACTGGACGCGGGTGGACGCGGCGACCATCGCCTTCGGGCAGGGGGTCTCCGTGACCGCCATCCAGCTCATCACGGCCCTCTCCGCCGTCGCCAACCAGGGTGTCCTGATGAAACCCTTCGTCGTCCGGGGACTTGTGGACCGGAAGGGAAAGCTCGTCCAGGCATACAATCCCACCGTGGTCCGCCGGGTGATCTCTCCCCAGACGGCAAAGAGACTCACTGCCATCCTGACCGACGTGGTCGGCACGGAAGACGGCACCGGCAAACACGCCCGCATCGTGAACGTCGCCGTGGCCGGTAAGACCGGGACCTCGCAGAAATTCGATTTTGCCCGGCGGGTCTATTCCAGCGAACGCGTGAAGACCTCCTTCATGGGATTCTTCCCTGCGGAGGACCCCCAGGTCGCGATCCTGGTGATCCTCGATGAACCGCAGCGGGACAAATGGGGAGGGGTGGCCGCGGCGCCGGTCTTCAGGAAAATCGGGGAACAGCTCCTGACCTGCTTCAAGACCAATATCCGGGGAAACCCCGCGATCGAAGAGGAAAAGCCGGGCGTGGACATGAACGTGAGACTGGCTTCCGCGCCGGCGCCGCTCGCCGCCCAGGAGACCATGGACGCGGACGATCCCCGCATCCCGGACTTCCGGGGAATGTCGATCCGTGAAGTCCTCAAGAAGTCCAAGGAAAAAGGACTGGAGATCGAGATCATCGGAAGCGGCTGGGCGACCGCACAGAGACCGGCGGCCGGCCACCCCGCGCCGGAGACCCGCCTCTGCACCGTCACCTTCAGCACGGGTTCATAAGAGGTTTCGATGCAACTGTCGCTGCTGATGAGAGGAATCGAACCGCTGGGGATCATGCCCCTCCAGGACGGCGATGTCGCGTCGGTCTGTTATGATTCCCGACAGTGCCGCCCGGGCAGTCTCTTCGTGGCGATCCCGGGCCTGAAGGCGGATGGTCATGCATTCATCGGCGACGCCCTCTCCCGCGGGGCCGGCTTCATCATCCATGAAAGCGAATTTTTTCCTCCCGCCGGGGTGAGAGCCATCCGCGTTCGCGACAGCCGGCGCGCCCTCGGCATCCTGGGGAAAAACCTCTTCGGCGACCCCTCGTCCGGAATCTGCCTTATCGCCGTCGTCGGGACCAACGGCAAGACCACCGTGACCTACCTGATCGAATCGATCCTCCGGGCCGCCGGATATGCCGTCGGCGTCCTGGGTACGGTAAACTACCGCTACGGCGGCAAGACGCTTCCCGCGCCGAATACGACCCCGGAATCCTTCGAACTACAGAGGATCATCCGGGAGATGGTCGATCACGGGATCACCCATGTGGCTGCGGAGGTCTCCTCGCACGCCGTCGCCCTCAATAGGGTCGACGACTGCACATTCGACCTGGGGATCTTCACCAACCTCACCCAGGACCATCTTGATTTTCACGGAACGATGGAGGAGTACTTCCAGGCGAAGAAGCGTTTCTTTGCCGAGGTGCTCCCCGCCGGGGAGAAAAACCGTCCGCGGAAGATGATCGTCAACGCCGACGATCCCTGGGGGCGGCGGATCCTCAGCGAGGTTGGACGGGAAGCCGGAGGCGGACATCTCACCTACGGCATCGACACGCCCAGTAACGTCACTGCCTCCCCTTTTCATCTTTCACTCGACGGTATCGAGGCGACACTCCATCTCGATGGGGAGCGGCTTGCCATTACCTCCCCGCTCATGGGGAGATTCAATCTCTCGAATATCCTGGCGGCCGCGGCAGCGGCTGTTGAACTCGGCATCCCCGGATGGTTCATCCGGGACGGGATCGCGGCCTTGACCCATGTCCCGGGTCGCCTGGAGAAAGTCAGCACGGCGGGGCAACCCGCCGTTTTTGTCGATTATGCCCACACGGATGACGCCCTCAGGAGGGTTCTGGAGAACCTGACCTTGTTTCGCACGGGGAGAATCATTACCGTCTTCGGCTGCGGGGGCGACCGGGACCGGGGAAAGCGGCCGCTCATGGGCGAGGCCGCAACCGCCGCAAGCGACCTGGCCGTCGTGACCTCCGACAATCCGCGTACGGAGGACCCCCGGGAGATCATCCGCCAGATCGAAGCGGGTATCCGGACGACGCGATTCGCCGATGCCGGCGATTGGTCGCGGCATCCCGCCGGACAGCGGGGTTATATCGTCGTTCCGGACCGGAAAGAAGCGATCGCTATGGCAA
Organism: uncultured delta proteobacterium; assembly: GCA_963817385.1. Classification (GTDB taxonomy): domain Bacteria; phylum Desulfobacterota; class Syntrophia; order Syntrophales; family UBA5619; genus JAKAFS01. Next base: position 75,275 of record CAWFOM010000006.1, on the reverse strand, counting down.
TCGCGTTGGCCGATACCGCAGACATTGTCCTGATCGCCGGGAAGGGCCATGAGGATTATCAAGTCATCGGCCAGGGCGAAGTTCCCCTTCGACGATCGGGTGATCGCCCGGGCCGAACTGGTGCGTTGGCAAAGCCGGAGGTCCGGATCATGACCCGCGACGCGCCGGCCTTTTCCGCCCGCGAGATCCTGGAGGCGACGGGAGGAATCCCGATCAGGGGCGGCGCTGACTGGTCCTGCCGCGGCATCTCCACGGATACGAGAACCCTCTGCGCGGGAAATCTTTTTATCGCCCTTCCGGGGGAGAACTTCGACGGCCACGACTGCCTCGCGGCGGCCGCGGCAAAAGAGGCCGGCGGCTTCCTTATCCGGACGGACCGTCTCGAAAAACTGACCTCCGGGCCGAACGGCGTGCCGGTCATCGGCGTCCCGGACACACTGCGGGGGCTGGGGGCAATCGCCCACGCATGGCGGCTGAGATTCGCCATTCCCCTGGTCGCGATCACGGGAAGTTCGGGGAAAACCACCACGAAGGAGATGATCGCAGCCATCGCTTCCCGATCGCGGAATATCCTCAAGACGGAGGGAAACCTCAACAACCTGATCGGCCTCCCTCAGACCCTCCTCGGGTTGCGCGAAGGGCACGACTTGGCCATCGTCGAGATGGGAACAAACTGTCCCGGGGAGATTGCCCGGCTTGCCGCCATCGCCGCACCCGATATCGGTCTGATCACGAACATCGGCCCCGCACACCTGGAGGGGCTTGGATCAATCGAGGCCGTCCGCGAGGAAAAGGGCGCGCTCTTCGAAGTCATGGCCGGGCGGGGAACGGCTCTCATCAATCACGATGACCGTGAGGTTGCGGTGATCGCCGAGCGCTGGCGGGGAAACCGGGTTACCTTCGGCCTCACCCCGGGCGCGGATGTCACCGCCCGGCGGCTTGAAACGGCGCGACCGGAAGGGGTCCGCTTCAACCTCCTCATCGGCGGAATCGGCATCCCGGTCCGCATGACCGTTTGCGGCACGCATAATGTTCGAAACGCCCTGGCGGCGGCCGCCGCCGCAGGGGCGCTGGGCTTCGACCGGTATGCGATCGCCGAGGGTCTCGCCGCCTTCCTCCCCGTTCCCGGAAGAATGGAGATCCGGCGGCTGGGGAACGGCGCATTTATCATCATGGACGCCTACAACGCCAATCCTGCCTCGATGCGGGAGGCCCTCGAAACCCTGCAGGGGCTGCGGGGTGCGGGGAGTACTGTCGCAATCCTGGGCGACATGCTAGAATTGGGTAGAGAGGCCCAAGAGTTGCACGAAGGAGTCGGGACCATTCTTGCCCAGACCGGCGTCGACCAGGTTTTTCTCAAAGGAACCCTCTCGCTCTCCACGGCGGCAGGGGCTCTGAAAAAAGGCTTTCCCCGGGAGAGGATTGCTTTTTTTGATGAGCCCGGGGAGGTTATCACCCCCCTTATGTCTCACTTGAAAAAGGATGACTGGATCCTGATCAAAGGGTCCCGAAAGATGAAAATGGAAGCGGTAGCGGAGGCCATCATCGCGGCATTTGACGTACGACCGGAAACGGTGTAAGGGTTCGTCGCGCGAAAAAACGCCGGAGGACACGGGAAGGAAGAAAAATGCTTTTTCATTTATTATATCCGCTCCATACCGCATATTCGTTCTTCAATGTCTTTCGATACATCACGTTTCGAACGATCTATGCGGCGATCACCGCGCTCATCATCTGCTTCGTCATCGGCCCTTGGCTGATCCGCAAGCTCCAGGCGCTCCAGATCGGCCAGACCATCCGCGAGGACGGACCGGATACCCACCTCGCCAAAAAGGGGACGCCGACGATGGGCGGCATCCTGATCATTTTCGCCGTGACCATCTCCACGCTCCTCTGGGCCAATCTGACCGTCGGCTACATCTGGCTTGTCGTCATGGTGATGCTTGGATTCGGCCTTATCGGCTTTCTCGACGATTACCGAAAACTCACCCAACAGAACAGCCGGGGGGTGCCGGGGAAGGTCAGGCTGGCCGCGGAGATCGCGATCGCGCTGTTCGTCAGCATCACCCTCTTCATCAAGCCGGGGTTCAATCCCTATGTGACGATCCCCTTTTTCAAGACCGTCCTGCCGAACCTGGGATGGGGGTACGTTCTTCTGACAACGTTCATCATCGTGGGTGCCGCGAACGCCGTTAATCTCACCGACGGCCTGGACGGGCTGGCCATCGGTCCGGCGATTACCTGTTTCATGACCTATCTCCTGTTCGCCTACTTCGCCGGGAACATTAAGATCGCCGCCTACCTCCAGATCCCCTATGTGGCGGGATCCGGAGAGCTGTCCATCTTCTGCGGGGCGGTCGTCGGCGCCGGCATCGGCTTCCTCTGGTACAACACCTATCCCGCCCAGGTCTTCATGGGGGACGTGGGTTCCCTTTCCCTCGGCGGTTCTCTGGGCACTCTCGCCATCCTGACGAAGCAGGAGATCCTCTTGGCCATCGTCGGGGGGATCTTCGTCCTGGAAACCTTCTCCGTCATTTTCCAGGTCGGTTGGTTCAAGCTTTCCAACGGCAGGCGGATCTTCCGGATGGCCCCGATCCACCACCATTTCGAGCTCAAGGGATGGCCCGAGCCCAAAGTGATCGTCCGTTTCTGGATCATCTCGGTCCTGCTGGCCCTCGTGGCGATCAGTACGTTGAAGTTGAGGTAAGAAAACAGGTTATGGATCTCCATGATAAAAAAGTGGCAGTTATCGGCGTCGGGAAAACGGGTCTCGCGACAGCGCGTTTTCTCGCTGGCCGGAAGGCCCGGATTGCCGTGACCGATGAAAAACCGGTTTCAGCCTGGAGAGAAACCCTCACGGCGATCGAAGGTCTCGATGCAGATCTGACCATTACTCCGTATGGACCCGAGGTTCTCGCGGGCGTCGATATGGTCGTCCCCTCACCGGGCGTTTATCCGTCAAACCCCATCCTCCTGGAGGCGCTCCAACGGACGATCCCCGTTGTAAGCGAAATCGAACTCGCCTGGCGTTTCCTCAAGACGCCGCTTATCGCCATCACCGGCACGAACGGGAAGACGACCGTGACGACACTCATCGGGGAGATGCTCTGCGCAGCAGGGAAAAGGGTCTTCGTCGGCGGAAACATCGGCGCCCCCCTGATCGGCTACGTGGACGGTCCCCAGGAGGCGGACTGGGCCGTCGTCGAGGTGAGCAGCTTCCAGCTTCAGTGGGTGAGCGAGTTCCATCCCCGGATCGCCCTTTTGCTCAACACGACCTTCGACCACATCGATTATCACGGGAGTTTCGATGCCTACCGGCGGACCAAAGAGGCGATATTCGCGAGGCAGACCGGCGATGACCTGGCCATTCTCAACGCTGATGAAGCCTCCACAGCGCCCCTGTGCAGACAATTGGCCGCCCGGACCACGCTCTTCAGCTCCTCCGGCGCCGTCCCCGGGGGGATGTTTGCCGAGGGGGATCGCCTGGTACGCATCGCGCCTTCCGAAGAACGGGAGGAATACCCCCTCGGGATGATCCACCTTCCGGGACGCCACAACATCGAAAATGTGATGGCCGCGATCCTCGCGGCCCGCGAGTGCGGCGCTCCCCCCGCGGCGATCCTCCGGGCGGTGGAGGAGTTCCGCGGCATCGGCCATCGGATCGAATACGTCGGCGAGAAAAACGGCATCCTCTTCTATGACGATTCCAAGGGAACCAACGTCGGTGCGGTCGTGCGGGCGCTCCAGAGCTTCTCGTGCCCCATCATCCTCCTCCTCGGGGGGCGGGACAAAGAAGGGGACTTCGAGACGCTTGCCCCCCTCGTCCGGGAGCGGGTCCGGGAGATGATCCTTTTCGGCGAGGCGCGGGAGAAGATCAACCGACTCATCGGCGGAGTGGTCAAGACGACCCTCGCGGCCACCCTGAAGGAGGCGGTCGCGGCCGCCGGGAGAGCGGCATCGCCCGGCGACGTCGTTCTCCTCTCCCCCGGCTGCGCGAGCTTCGATGAATTCACGGACTACAAGGAACGGGGAAGGGTCTTCCAGGAGCTAGTCAGGCGGCAGTAACCGAATCGAAGGTTACCGAATTTTGTACGGTCAGGCGGTTGGAACAATGAAACGTTTGGGGAGGGAAAAGAAACCGGATCTGATCCTCCTGTTGGTCACTCTGATTTTGGTGACTATCGGGACGGTGATGATCTACAGTTCCAGCTCCATCCTCGCGACGGAGAGGTTCCGCGACGGGCAGTTCTTTCTCAAGAAACAGCTCTTTTTCCTCATCCTCGGTCTTCTGATCATGGTCCTGATGACGCGGATTCCCTACTACACGCTCCGGAAGCTGGCCTGGCCGGGAATCGCGGTCTCGACGATCTGCCTCTGCGCGCTCTGGATCCCCCATATGGGAATTCGCGCCGGCGGGGCCGTCCGTTGGCTCAACCTCGGAGTCTTCTCGTTCCAGGTCTCCGAGATGGTCAAGATTGCCCTGATCCTCTTTTTGGCCTATTTCCTGACCCAGAGGGTCAACCGCATCCGGGAGATCCGCCAGGGACTGCTCATCCCCGTCGGCGTCACGGGGGTCCTGGTGGGATTGATCCTGTTGCAGCCCGATTTCGGCACGACCGTCATCATGGCCGTTATCACCCTGATGATGATCTATCTGGCCGGCGGCCGGATCCTCCACCTCGCGGGGATCATTGCCCTGTTTATTCCCGTGGCCATCTGGCTCCTCCTCCACAAGAGCTATCGATTGGCCCGCCTCATGACATTTCTCGATCCGTGGAAAGACCCGCGCCATTCCGGTTTTCAGATCATCCAGTCCCTGATCTCCTTCGGTTCGGGCGGCGCCTTCGGCGTGGGGATCGGGGACGGCATGCAGAAGCTTTTCTATCTCCCCGAGCCCCATACCGATTTCATCCTCTCGGTTATCGCCGAGGAGAGCGGTTTCATCGGCGTCACGCTGATCCTTTTTTTATATATCGTCCTGATCGTCCGGGGGTTCCAGATCTCTTTAAAGGCGCCGGATCTCTTCGGAAATCTCCTGGCCGCGGGGCTGACGATGCTCATCGCCCTGGAGGCGTTCATCAACATCGCGGGCATCATGGGACTGATCCCCCTCAAGGGACTGGCCCTCCCCTTTCTGAGTTACGGCGGGACATCGCTCCTGATGTCCCTCGTTGCGGTGGGCATATTGCTGAATATTTCATCATATGAAGGATAGCGGTAAAGATGACGACTTCGGAAAAAGCTCCCATACTGCGTTGCGCTTCCCCTCGTCGTTGCGGCGTACGGAAAGGTACGCCTCACTCCTCGGGCGAAAGCGCGCCTTGTCTCTGGCGCTTTTTGCGAAGTCGCAAATGTTTCATGGGTTCTTCAATTGTTAATGTATCATGGTAAATGACGTGCAGACAAAACCGATAACCATCGGAGAAAAACCGCAGGAGAACCCGGGCGGCCTCGGCATGATCATCGCCGGCGGCGGGACGGGCGGCCACCTCTTTCCGGGGATCGCCGTCGCCGAGGAGTTCCTTCGCAGGGACCCGGAAAACCGCATCCTCTTCATCGGCACCGAGCGGGGTCTGGAGAAAAAGGTCCTGGGCGGGTTGGGGCTCCCGCTCAGGACCATTCCGGTAGAGGGGATAAAGGGGCGGGGAGCGTTGCGGATCGCAGGGGCCCTCGCAAAGATCCCCGCAAGCCTTTTCGCCTCCTTCCGGATCCTCCGCGAATTCCGTCCGGCAATCGTTCTCGGTGTGGGAGGGTACGCCTCGGGGCCGGCAGTTCTCGCCGCCCGCGTGATGGGAACAGAGACCGCCATCGCCGAGCAAAACGCTTTCCCGGGTCTGACCAACCGGATCCTCGGCCGTTTCGCCGACCGGATCTTCCTTACGTTCTCGGCATCGCAACGGTGGTTTCCGGAAAACCGGACGCTGGTCACCGGAAATCCGGTCCGTGCGGCCTTCCTCGCGGAGAAACCGCGGGAAGGAAAGGACGACCCGCGATTCACGATCCTCATCTTCGGCGGAAGCCAGGGGGCGCACGCCATCAACCGGTTCGTCGGCGAGGCCCTGGTGGGCCTTGAGCACCTGAAGAACCGGATCCGTTTCATCCACCAAGCGGGGGAAAAAGACCGGGACATCGTCGACGCCGCCTACCGGGAGCGAGGCTTTGCAGCCGAGGTCCTGCCGTTCATCATGGATATGGCCGCGGCCTACCGGGCGGCGGATCTCCTGATCTGTCGGGCCGGCGCGACTTCCATCGCGGAGATCACCGCCGGCGGGAAGGCGGCCATCCTGATCCCCTTTCCCTTCGCCGTGAATGACCATCAGACGAAGAACGCCGAGATCCTTGCCCGTACCGGGGCAGCGGAGATGATTGCGGAAAAGGATCTCAGCGGGGAGTTGCTGGCGTCGGCGATCGAGCGGTTATCCCGCAACCCCGAAGCCGTCCGGAAAATGGAAGCCGCCGCCGCCGCTCTGGGGAACAGGCGCGCGGCCGCGGAGATTGTCGATGCCTGCCTGGCGCTAGTTGAAAACCGGCGGCAGACCGGGCACACGCGAGGGAAGATATGAAAGAGACTCTGCAAAAAAGCACTATGGAACGGAAGATCCGGCGTATCCACTTCGTCGGGATCGGCGGCATCGGCATGAGCGGGATCGCCGAGGTTCTCCTCAATCTGGGCTATGAGATCAGCGGCTCGGACCTCGGCATAACCGACATTACCCAGCGTCTGGATGACCTGGGCGCAGCGATCCACCGAGGCCACGACGCGTCCCATATCGGCAACGCCGACGTTGTCGTCACTTCTACGGCCGTCAGGCCGGACAACCCCGAGGTGATCGCGGCCCATCGGCGCAGCATCCCGGTCATCCCGCGGGCCGAAATGCTCGCCGAGCTGCTCAAGATGAAGTTCTCCATCGCCGTCTCCGGCAGCCACGGGAAGACGACGACGACTTCGATGGTGGCGACTCTCCTTGCCCACGGCGGCCTGGATCCGACGATGGTGATCGGCGGCAAGCTCGCCAGTATCGGGAGCAATGCCCGGCTGGGGGACGGGGAGGTGATCGTGGCCGAGGCGGACGAGAGCGACGGTTCCTTTCTGAAGCTCAGTCCCTGCCTCGCTGTCATTACCAATATCGACCGGGAGCACCTCGACTACTACAAGGACATTGAAGAGATAAAGGAGGCATTCCTGCAGTTCGCGAACATCGTCCCATTCTACGGCTCGACCATTCTGTGCCTTGATGATCCCCATGTCCGGGAGATCCTCCCCCGAATCAAACGCACGGTGATCACCTACGGACTGTCGCCCAAAGCCGACTACCGGGCGGAGGGGATCTCCTTCTCCGGCCCCTCCACCCGTTTTTCGCTGTGCCACCGGGATATCCTCCTGGGATCGCTACGGATCAACGTTCCGGGCCTGTTCAACGTCTATAACGCTCTGGCGGCGGTGGCGGTGGCGCGGGAGATGGACCTGGCCTTTCCCGTCATCCGGGAGGGACTCCAGCAGTTCACCGGAGTCCAGCGCCGGCTGGAAGTTCGCGGAGAGGCAAACGGGATCACGGTGGTCGACGACTACGGCCATCACCCGACGGAGATCAAGGCCACACTCGCCGCGGCAAGGCAGGTCTGGTCCGGACGGCTCATCGTCGTCTTCCAACCCCATCGGTATACCCGAACGCAGGCCCTCTTTGAGGAATTCCTGACGGCCTTCAGCGGCGCCGACGGACTGATCATTACCGACATCTATCCGGCCAGTGAAGAGCCGATCCCGGGGGTGACCGCCGGGGCCCTCTGCGAGGCGATCCGGCGCGCGGGTCATCCGGATGCACTCCAGTTTTCCGGCTTCGACGCCATCGTCGATCATCTGGCAAAGGTTGCGCGGCCGTCGGACGTCATCCTGACCCAGGGAGCGGGAAGCGTCTGGAAGGTGGGAGAGGCTTTTCTCAAGCGGATACGGAAGGAAAAGGCGGATGAGCGGGGATGAAACCTGGCAGGATGGTCTCCGGAAGCGGATGTCCGGAACAATCCTCTTCGACGAGATGGCAGACCGCCACACCTCCCTCGGCGTCGGGGGAAGGATCGACGCCCTCGTCTTCCCCAAGAGCGTAGATGACCTCGCTCAGGGCGTCGCCTTTCTCCGGGCGCACCGGATCCCGTTTCTTCCGGTCGGCAATTGGACCAATCTGATTGTATGCGACAGGGGTTACCGGGGCGCCCTCCTGTCGCTGGCAGGCATGCATTCTCTGAAACTAAGCGACAGCGATGACGGGAGCGTCTGTCTGGAGGCGGAGGCCGGACTTCCCCTGGCCGAGCTGGTAGCCGTGTCGGTGCGCGAGGCTCTGACGGGAGCGGAATTCTGCGCCGGCATCCCGGGGAGTGTCGGCGGCGCCGTCCGGATGAATGCCGGGGCCTATGGGGGCGAGATCAAGGATATCTGCACTTCGGTGCGTCTCTTGAACCCGGGGGAAGGGATCCGCACCGTTGTGCGGGGCTTCCTGAGTTTTTCATACAGAAATCTTGACTTACCCGCAGAAACGATTATCATCGGCGCAGCGTTTCATCTGACGCGGGGAGAGGGAGAAAACATAGCCGGGCGTGTCCGTGAAATTATCGCGCTGAGACGGGAAAAACACCCCCTGGAATTCCGGAATGCCGGGTCGGTCTTTAAAAATCCGCAGGCAGTGCCCGCCGGCAGGCTTATCGAAGAGGCAGGTCTCAAAGGAATGCGGATCGGCGATGCGCAGATATCGGAAAAACACGGCAATTTTATCATCAACCGGGGGAAGGCGACTGCGGAGGAGATCATCCGCCTGATCGAGAAGATTCAGAAGCGGGTATTCGAGATGACGGGATATGCCCTGGAAACTGAAGTGAGGATCATCGGGGAGTAATGAAAAAGGGATTTCGTCTCCAACTGCAGACGAGAAAACACCGGCTCAAGCGAAACGCCAGAGAGCTTCTCCGGGAAGTCAGCCTCGGAATCCTCCTGACGGGTGCCATCGCCGGCGTCACCGCATCGCTCCTGGTCGGCTACGACTGGATCATCCGATCCCCGTATCTCGCAGTCCGGGAGACCGTCGTTCGGGGATGCAAAGAGCTTACCGAAAAGGATATCCTTACCCTAGCCGCCATCCGGCCGTCTCCGAACATCCTTGCGCTCAACCAGGACGCGATCACCCGGCGGATCCGCGCAAACCCCTGGATCAGAGAGGTCTTCATCGGGCGGGAATTCCCCGATCGGCTGGTCATCGTGGTCCGGGAAAGAAAGGCGGTCGCCCTCCTTCAACGCGACGCGGGGCTTTACCTCCTCGACAGTGATGGGGAACCCTTTAAAAAACTGGAGCCCGGCGATGAAGTCAATCTCCCGGTCCTCACCGGGTTCGTAAGCGGCGATCGGACGAATGATGCCCTGGTGAAGAAATCCATCGCCCTGTTGAATTACCTTGCGGGGTCGAAGGACACCCCGGCCATCGGCGCGGTGTCGGAGATCCACGGCAACGAGACCTTCGGGCTCTCTCTGTTCACGGACACGGGCCTCTGCCTGCAGATGGGCTTCGACGGTTTTGAAAACAAGTTCCAGCGGCTGACCCCCGTCATGGCGGATCTGGACCGAAAGAACCGGAACGTCGGTTTTCTCCTCATCGACCTGAGCGACCCGGCAAAGATCAATGTCCAGCAGCGTAATCTCCCGGGACCCGCAGGACCCGCGGGAACAGCCGGCGCCGGGAAGGGATACCGGATGTGAGACCGATGCGAAGTAACACAGCCGGGCGTCCGGCGACACTGAAGGATTGATGCTCCCGGAGAAAGTTGGTAACGTTTCCAATGCGGAGCTGGAGGATACATGGGGAAAAAAGAGAACGTCATAGTCGGACTGGATATCGGGACAACAAAAACCTGTACCATCGTCGGTGAAGTCAAAGAGTCGGGAATCGACGTCATCGGCATCGGCTCCCATCCTTCAGAAGGGTTGAGAAAAGGCGTCGTCGTCAACATCGAAAGCACCGTGGAATCGATCAAGCGCGCAGTGGAAGAGGCGGAACGGATCTCGGGCTGCGAGATTCGTTCGGTCTATGTCGGGATCGCCGGCGGACACATCCGGGGCCAGAACAGCCTCGGCATCGTCGCCGTCAAGGGACGCGAGGTGGACGAGGATGATGTGGAACGGGCGATCGACGCAGCCAAGGCGATTGCCGTCCCCCTGGACAGGCAGATTCTCCATACTCTCCCCCAGTTCTATGTGGTTGACGAGCAGGACGGGATCCGCGATCCGGTAGGGATGTCGGGCGTTCGCCTGGAAGCGAAGGTCCATATCGTGACCGGCGCCGTCACTTCCATCCAGAACGTTGTGAAATCGGTCAACCGCGTGGGGCTGGACATCAACGACATCGTCCTGGAGCAGCTTGCCTCCAGTGAAGCGGTTCTGAGCAGCGATGAAAAGGACCTCGGGGTCGCCCTGATCGACATCGGCGGCGGCACGACCGACATTGCGATCTTCTCGGAAGGGAGCATCAAACACACGGCGGTCCTGCCGGTCGGAGGCAATTATGTCACGAGTGACATAGCAACGGGCCTCCGAACACCCATCGCCGAGGCGGAAAAGATCAAGATCCGCTACGGATGCGCCTTTATGCCGCTGATCCCCAAGGATGAATCGATCGAAGTTCCGAGCGTCGGCGGCCGGGAACCTCGGGAGGTCTCCCGGCAGATCCTGGGCCGGATCATCGAGCCCCGCATGGATGAGATCCTTTCGATGGCGTATAAAGAGATCACCAAATCCGGCTGCGAGGATATCCTCGCAGCCGGGGCGGTCCTTACCGGAGGGACGTCGATCCTCGAAGGGGTCCCGGAGCTGGCAGAACAGATCTTCAACATGCCGGTCCGGCGGGGCTGCCCGACGGGCATCGGCGGACTCACCGATGTTGTCAACAGTCCCCTGTACGCGACCGGTGTCGGACTCGTGGTTTACGGGAGCCAAAACATCGCGCGGGAGAAACTCAGCAGGGCGGAGGGAAATTTTATCGGCAGGATGTTCAAGAGACTCAAGCAGTGGCTTCTTGAATTCTTTTAGGGAGGGAGGAGTTATGTTCGAATTGTCGGATGCGGGGGTGTTGAGTGCGGCCAGAATCAAGGTGATCGGCATCGGCGGCGCGGGAGGGAATGCCGTCAATACCATGATTTCCTACAATCTTCGGGGGGTCGATTTTATCGCGGCCAACACCGATGCACAGGCGCTGGGGGCATCCGTCTCGCCGGTCAAGATCCAGTTGGGGGTTGAGGTCACCAAGGGGCTGGGGGCCGGTTCGGATCCCGATATCGGGAGACAGGCCGCTCTGGAGACCCGAGAGCTGATCAGGGAGCAGCTCGAGGGAGCCGACATGATTTTCATCACCGCGGGGCTCGGCGGCGGCACCGGCACAGGCGGCGCACCCATCGCGGCGGAGATCGCCCGGGAACAGGGGGCGCTTACCGTAGCGGTGGTGACGAAGCCCTTCCAGTTCGAAGGGAAAAGACGCAACAACCAAGCCGAGGCGGGAATCGCCGAGTTGAGAAAGATAGTGGACACCCTCATCATCGTCCCCAACCAGCGGCTCCTGAGTCTGGGCGGCCGCAATATCTCGCTCCTCGAGGCATTCAAGAAAGCCGATGACATCCTCTACCACGCCGTCAAGGGGATCTCCGATCTGATCATGGTCCCCGGGCTCATCAATCTCGACTTCGCCGATGTCAAGAGCATCATGTCGGAGATGGGCATGGCGCTGATGGGGACCGGCGTGGCCAGCGGCGAAAATCGGGCGGTGGAGGCGGCCCAGAAGGCGATCTCCTCGCCGCTTTTGGAAGATAACACCATCCAGGGCGCCCGTGGCGTCCTTCTGAACATCACCGGCGGGCCGAGCATGACCCTCTATGAGATCCACGAGGCTTCCACGCTTATCCAGTCGGAGGCACACGAGGATGCGAACATCATTTTCGGCACTGTCGTCGACGAAACGATGGGAGATGAAATCCGGATCACCGTGATCGCGACCGGCTTTGAAACTCTGGAAATGGCCAAGAGCAACGTCACCCCGCTCGGCAGCCTCCGACGGAGCAACCTGGCCGTTCCCACCTATATTCGGAACGAAAAACCTGCGGACGCCGCCGCTCCGCTCAAAGCCGGACCCGCCGAAGCGGATGAGCATTCCGATCTGGAGATCCCCACGTTCTTGAGGAGGCAGGCGGACTAGGGCGGCTTCGGAAAAGGTTTCCTATGCATCGTTGCTCTTCGCTCTTCGTCATTGCGGCGTACGACAGGGTACGCCTCATTCCTCAGAGCTCGCACGCCTCGCTTCCGTGACCTTTTGCGAAGCCGCCCAAAATGACAGCGCGTATACCATCGCCGCGGGACAACCGAACAAGGTAGCGACGTGACGGCAGAGGCTTGAAGATGTCCTGGAAGCTGAAGAAAAAATGTCTCGATCTGCTCGCACAGGAAGACGGATACGTCAGGAAGATTTGGGGAGATGCACTGACAATCTGTCTCGCCTACCCGAACGTCTACCGGACGGGCATGTCCAACCTCGGCTTCCAGGCTGTTTATGCCCTTATCAACCGCCATCCCGCCTGCCTGTGCGAACGGGTCTTTCTCCCCGATCCCGGAGACGAAGCAGCCCACCGGGCTTCATCTTCCCCGCTTTTCAGCCTCGAATCGCAACGGCCGCTGGCCGATTTCGACATGGTGGCCTTCTCCCTCTCCTTTGAAAACGACTACCCCAATGTCCTTACGATCCTCGAAATGGCGGGTATCCCCCTCGAAACGGAGGCGCGGGGCGAGAGAGACCCTCTCGTCATCGGCGGCGGCATCGCCGTCACCCTGAATCCCGAACCCCTCGCCGATTTCTTCGATCTCTTTCTGATCGGGGAAGGCGAGGCCCTTCTCCCCGATTTCCTCGACGCCGCGGTCGCCCTCCGCCGGCAACTCGCCCGGGAGGCATTCCTCGCCCGGATGCAGCGGTCGATCTCCGGGGCCTATGTGCCCCGGTATTACCGGGTTACCACGACCCCGGAAGGCCACATTGCCGCCCGGGAGCCCCTTGACGCCGCCTTCCCCGCGAGGATCGTCAGACGTTCGGTCCCCGATATCAACACCTTTACGACCGAGCAGGGGATCACCACCAAAGCAACCGAGTTCGGCGGCCTGTACCTCACCGAGGTGAGCCGGGGGTGCGCCCGGGGGTGCCGCTTCTGCGCCGCCGGCTTCGTCTGCCGGCCGGCGCGTTTCCGCAGCTCCGCGACCCTGGGGGAGTCCTTCCGACGGGGACTCGAAAAAGGAAAGACCATCGGTCTTTTGGGCACTGCCGTCTCGGACCATCCCGAACTCATCCCCCTGTGCCGCTCCATCCTGGAGCAGGGGGGATCGGTGGCCGTCGGATCCCTCCGCCTGGACCGCCTGAGCGAACCGATGGCGGCACTCCTGAAGGAAACCGGTGTGGAGACTGTCTCGCTCGCCCCCGAGGCCGGCTCCCAGCGCCTCCGGAAGGTGATCCGCAAGGGGATCTCCGAAGAGGAGATCTTCTCCGCAGTGGACAATCTCCTGAAATATGATATGGTGCGTCTCAGGCTCTACTTCATGGTGGGTCTCCCGACGGAGACGGACGAGGATATAGAGGCCATCATCCGTCTGGTCAAGGGGATGGAACACCGGGCCCGCCACTTGTCGGCGGGAAAGAAAGGGTTCCGGCGTCTGACGCTCAGCATCAACCAGTTCATCCCGAAGCCCGCAACCCCTTTCCAGTGGCATCCGCTGGAGGATGTAGCCGTCGTCAAGAGAAGGATCCGGCGGATCGCCGATGGTCTGCGCGGCGAGAAGGCGGTTTCGGTCACCCACGACCTCCCGAAGTGGAATTACATCCAGGCCCTCCTGGCCCTGGGCGACAGGCGGGTGGGAAAACTGCTGATGGCCGTCCACCGGTGCGGCGGGAACTGGGCACAGGCCTTCCGGGAGGTGAATGTGAATCCCGACTTCTATGTCTACCGCCCGAAGGAAACCGGGGAGATCCTGCCGTGGGATTTTATCGATACCGGCGTCGAAAAAGCGGTCCTCGCGACCGAATACCGAAAGGCCATGGGAACGACCGAGAACAAAGGAACCGGATATCAACCACAAACCCTTGAGGAGACAAGACCATGACCACTATCCGTACACCCGGCCAGGCCAAACCGATGAAAGGGATGTTCTTTGTTATCGCGGCGCTGGTATTGCTGATGGCGTTTCTGAGGATCATCGGCCTGATCACCGACTGGTTCTGGTTCCAGGAGGTGGGTTACCAGACCGTCTTCACCGTGACACTCTGGGCGAAGATCAAGACGGGGGCGCTCTTCGGGGTGGGATTCTTCATCATCCTGGCCGCCAACCTCCTGACCGCCTTTCGCCTGTCGCGGAACCCGCTTTACGGCGATCCGGCGGGAGCGGGCACCTTCGGCATCCCCATGCGGGAGATGGAACCGCACCTTCTGAAGACCCTGATCCTCTTAGGATCACTCCTCGTCGGCCTTTTTGCAACCCTCAACGGCTCCGCCCAGTGGGAGAACTTCCTCCTCTTCCTGAACCCAACCCCCTTCGGCGTCACCGATCCGCTCTTCCAGAAGGATATCGGGTTTTACGTCTTTCGGCTCCCCTTCCTCCTCCATTTCTTCGGCTGGATAAACTTCGTCCTTATGGCGACCGCGGCGGCGACGGGATTCATCTATCTCGTCCGTCGGTCGTTCCTGTTCATCCCGCCGCACATATTCAAGATTGCCCCGGCCGCCCGCGTGCATCTCGCACTGATCGTCGCCCTATTCTTTTTCTGGGGGGTCTTCGGCACCTGGCTTGACCTCAGCAACCTCCTCTTCACAAAACGGGGGGTGGTCTTCGGCCCCGGTTATACCGACGTGACCACCCAGTTGTGGGTGCTCAAGCTCCTGATGGGAATCTACGCCTTTGCGGGACTGGCCGTACTCTTCTTTGCCTTCCGCCCCGACTGGCGTCTTCCGGCGGCGGCGATTCTGCTTCTCATTGCGGTGACGGTCCTGGGCCGCGGTATTTATCCTTCCCTCATCCAGAAATTCCAGGTAATTCCTAACGAGATCGTCGCCGAGAAACCTTACCTGGAGAAGAACATCCAGTACACGCGCCTGGCCTACGGCCTCACCCAGATCGAGGAGCAGGAGTTCCCGACTGAGGAGAACCTGACCGCCCGGGACCTCCAGAAGAACAACCTCACCATCAAGAACATCAGGCTCTGGAACCATGCGCCGCTCCTGCAGACCTACAGCCAGCTCCAGGAGATGCGGACCTACTACAAGTTTACCGGCGTCGACAACGACCGCTACACGATCAACGGCGAATACCGCCAGGTGATGCTCTCCCCCCGGGAGATCTCCTACCCGGCTCTCCCCTCCCGCTCCTGGGTCAACGAGCATTTGACCTACACCCACGGCTACGGCGTCGTCCTCGGGCCCGTGAACCGGATCTCCGCCGAGGGGCTCCCGGAGTTCTTCATCAAGGACATCCCCCCCGTTTCGACGACGCCCCTCAAGGTGGTGCGCCCCGAGATCTACTTCGGGGAGAACTCCAACGAGTACGTCTTCGTCCGGTCGAAGCAGCCGGAGTTCGACTACCCGGTGGGGGACAAGAACGTCTACTCCCGCTACGAGGGGAAGGGGGGCGTCCCCCTCTCCCTCTGGAAGAAGCTGATCTTCGCGGTCCGTTTCGGCTCGATCACGATGCTCCTTTCGGACGACATCACCTCCGACAGCCGGATCGTATACCACCGCAACGTTCGCGACCGAGTCTCGATGATCGTCCCCTTCGCCCACCTGGACCACGACCCCTATCTGGTCGTCTCGCCGGAGGGTCGCCTGCTGTGGTTTGTCGACGGCTACACGACGACGGACCGCTTCCCCTATTCAGAGCCGACCCCCGATATGGGCAACTACATCCGCAACACCATCAAGGCGGTCATCGACGCCTATGACGGAACGATCCAACTTTACGTGAGCGACCCGGCCGACCCGATCATGCAGACCTACGCAAAGATCTTCCCGGGCGTCTACAAGCCGCTGGCCGAGATGCCGGAAGCCCTGCGGAGCCATGTGCGCTATCCCCCGGGGCTGCTCGCGATCCAGGCGCGGATGTACCGGGCCTACCACATGCAGGATGCGCAGGTCTTCTACAACAAAGAGGACCTCTGGTCGATTCCCGGCAAGCAGACCGCCGGCGGCCAGCAGGCGATGGACCCCTACTACACGATCATGAAGCTCCCCGGGGCCGAGAAGGAGGAGTTCATCCTCCTGGCGCCCTTTACCCCGAGCATGAAAGACAACATGTCGGCCTGGATGGCGGCCCGTTGCGACGCCCCCCACTACGGCAAGGTGATCGTCTACAAGTTTCCCAAGCAGAAGCTGGTCTATGGCCCCCGCCAGATCGAGGCCCGGATCGACCAGGATACGATCATCTCCCAACAGTTGTCGCTCTGGCAGCAGCACGGATCGAACGTGATCAGGGGGAGTCTCTTGGCGATCCCGATCGAGAAGTCGATCCTCTACGTCGAATCCCTCTACCTGGCCGCCTCCAACGGCCAGCTCCCCGAGCTCAAAAGGGTGATCGTAGCCTACGGCAACAGCATCGCCATGGAAGAGAACCTGGACTTGTCCCTCCAGAAGATTTTCGGCGGGGGACCGATGAAGGACAAGGAGACGCCCGCCGAGGTGAAGAAGCCCGCGGCCGGCGGCGACCTGAGCGACCGGCAGACGGCCCTCGAGGCACTCGGCCATTTCCGGAAGGCGCAGGAATTTCTCCGGCAGGGAAACTGGGGGGGATACGGCGAGGAGATCAAGAAGACGGGAGAGCTCCTGCTGACCCTCGAAAAAAAGGGGGGAAAAGCGAAGTGAGGAGTGAGAAAACCGGCTGTCTTCTCACCCGTTAACGGACGTACCACAGATCTTTGAGGAGGTTTTACCCATGATAAGGGATATCGCAGCAGGGTTCGCCGCCGTGTGCGGGAAAAAAGGGAAGCGCCCCGGCCGGGGTCTCGTCCGAATCGTCGCCTGCCTGTCTCTGCTGTTTCTGGCAAGCGGCTGCGCGCCCACCCTTTACAACGTCGACATGCGCTATCAACCGACGAAGCTGATTCCACCGGCGGTGACCGACGGCCAGAAATACAGCCTGACGGTGGCCTCGTTTATCGATCAGAGAAAAATGGAGGACACGTTGCTCATCGGCCGGGTAACCAAGTCGGACGGAAGCACGATTCCGATCCTGCCCAAATACGTCAAACCGGCGGACGCCGTTGCCTCGGCGCTCCGCGAACTCCTGTTCAAATCGAGCTACACCGTCTCCGCGGATAAGCCGGTATGGGACCTCAAAGAGGGAACCATCCGCCCGGAGTGGGGGACCATACTCATCGGCGGAACCATTGATGAACTCGATGTGACCTGCCTCGACAGCCTTACGATGACGCGTTACAGCGCCAAGGCTCGGGTGACGCTGCTCTTCGCCGACGTACAGAAAAAAAGGATCTTCTACCGGATCACGTCGGAAAGCACCTCCTCGCTCGACCATATCGTCCTCTCGGAGGAAAAGCTGGAAAGCCAGATCAACGGCGTCCTGTCGGACGCCATGGAAAAGGCGATCGAGGGGCCGGAGACGGGCCGCCGGATACGGGAGGCGCTCAAGCAGTAACCTTCGACGGGGACTTTCCCGGGGCCGTCACCAGTGGGGTTGGTTGCCGATGCGATGTCCCATCACCTCGGTCGTGTCGGACACCACCACGAACGCGCCGGGATCCTCGCTGCGGACGATCTGTTTGAGGGTCGCCACCTCGGGGAAGCTCACCACCGTGTAGAGGATCTGCTGCTCCCGCTGCGAATAGGCCCCCTGACCGCGGAGGATGGTCACCCCGCGGTGGATCTCGGTAAGAATCCGGGGGGAGATTGCCTCCCACCGGGGCGAGATGATAAAGACCGCCTTCCGCTGGCTTAGTCCCGTTACGACCAAATCGACAATCTGCGTGGAGACATAAAGATAGATCAGGGTATAGAGGGCGTCTTCCAGGGAGAAGAGCAGAGCCGCAGTTGCCAGGATCACACTGTTGAAGGCGAGGACCGTCGTCCCCAGCCGGATGGAAAAACGCTGGAGGAGGATAACCGACAAGATGTCGGTCCCGCCGGCTGACCCCATCGATTTCAGGATGATCCCGGATCCCACCCCCTGGATCAGCCCGGCCAGAAGGGCGGCGAGAAGCTTGTCCTGGACCGGAACATCGACGTCCACCAAGGCGACAGCGCCCGCAAACACAAGCATGCCGATGGTGCTGTAGATGAAGAACCGGCGGCTGATGAAAAACCAGCCGGCGATGAACAGCGGCACATTCGCCAGGACATAGATCGCGGATACGGGGAAAAGCGGCACGAGATAATGGATGACAAGCGCCAGTCCCGTGACGCCGCCGCTGACGAAGCGGTGGGGGATGAGAACCCCATTGATGGCCACGGCGCACAGGATGCTGCCCAGAACCAGCAGTCCCAGATTCCGGCCGATCTCCTTCAAGATCGGCCACCCGCCCCCCCGGGAATGTACCGGCATCGTGATCACCCTCCGGTGTTTTTCAACACCCGTTCAGGAAAGTTCCCCGCAAGGATCGACCTTCGAGGATTCGCATTTCCGGCAGCCGCAGGCGCCTCCTCCGGGCAGCCGCGCCTGCCCTGCCGGTGGGGCCATGATACAGAGATTGCAGGAAAAAGTACACAGGCAAATCCCACGTGCAGATCTGCCGATTAAAGTTTCCCCTCCGAAATGCCGATACCGGTAAAAACGACCCTTATGAGGAGGTGGACTGCCATGTCAAATGCCGCCGATATCGCCCTTACGGCGCTTCGGGCCTTCGAACGGAAGAATGACGTAATTGCAAATAATATTGCCAATGTAAACACAGACGGATTCAAAAAAATTCGCGCCGACATGATCCAGACGACGCTACCTGGGGTGGCGATTTCCACGCAGCAGATCAATACGCCGGGCGACACGGTCACGATCAATGGGCTGGAGCGGGAGACCTCCAATGTGAATACGGAAGAGGAATTGATGGCCCTCATGGTCAACCAGCGCGGCTACGAGGCGAATCTCCTGACGGTGAAGACCACGCAAGAGATGCAGGGAACCCTCTTCGATATTCTTGGATAACCGGATCAAACGATACCGACAACATCCGCGGCCTTTATCAGGCGCACGGGCCCGTACCGAACACAAACCGGATATGGGGAAGTGTGCGGCAGCGGGCCGCGGAGATGGAACTCCACCCGAAAGAGACTTTTCCTGAAGCCACCGCTCGATACTATGAGTGGATATCCGACATTTCAAGTGGTAATCATCAATTCAACGATGACCTGAAGTCTCCGGACTTGTGAATGAGAGATAGTTCGCATCAACCGGATGAACTTCTATTTTGTTCCGGCAGAGGTGGCTATTCTGCCGGCTTTTTTTATGATACAGAAACACCATGATCATTACCCTCAAGCTCTTCCTCACCACGATCTTTTGGGGCGGCACCTTCGTGGCAGCCAGGGTCGTCGCCCAGCATGTCGGCCCCTATTCCGCATCGTTTCTGCGGTTTTTCACGGCATCGCTTTTCCTGCTCGTCATAATCATCCGGCAGGAAGGTCGGATTCCCCGCCTGCAGCGGCATCAGATCGTCCCTGCGGTTCTGCTCGGCATGACGGGGGTCTTTGCCTACAACGTCTTTTTCTTCCTTGGGATGAAGACGGTCACCGCCAGCCGGGCCTCCCTCATCGTGGCCACGAACCCGATCTTCATTTCGCTTTTGTCTGCCATCATCTTCCGGGAACGGCTGAATGCCAAAGGAGTGAGCGGCATCTTCCTGTGCCTTACCGGGGCGACAATTGTCATATCCCGGGGTGATCTCCTTTCGATCTTCACCGGAGGCGTCGGATGGGGCGAGATTTACCTCCTCTGCTGTGTCGCGAGCTGGGTCGCCTACTCGCTCATCGGCAAGGTCATCATGAAGGACCTCTCGCCGCTCGCCGCAGTCACCTACTCCTGCCTCATCGGCGGCGCCGCCATGCTCATCCCGGCCTGCATGGAGGGACTCCCCCGGCTGATCGGCGGCATTGCCCTGAAAGACTGGGTCGGGATCGTCTATCTCGGATTTTTCGGCACGGTCCTCGGCTTTTTCTGGTATTATGAAGGGATCAGGGCGATTGGTCCCACCCGGGCGTCGGTCTTCATCAATTTCGTCCCCGTGAGCAGCATTTTTTTCGGATGGCTGATTCTCGGCGAGGCGGTCAATCTCTCCCTCCTGGTGGGAGCCCTCCTCGTCATGGCCGGCGTCTATCTGACCAACCGCCGCCGATCTGCCATGGAGGAAGCATCGCCCGGAAGAATTTGAGGTGAGTTCAGGCGTATGAAAAACCATTGCCCGCTCATGGTTCTTATTGTCCTTTGCCTCGCCTTCCTGAGCGCTCGCCCAAACCGAGGCGGAAGCCGGGGACGCCCAGCAGGCCCCGCTTCGCACCTATCTCCGGCAGGGGATCGAAAAGGCCTTCAACCTGGAAACGCAACAGGCAACGAGCCTTTTCCAGAAGGCGGTGGAACTGGACCGGGGAAACCCCCTCGGCTATTCCTTCCTGGCACTGACCCACCTGTTCTCCTATGAGATGAGCTTCGATCCGCAGGAGAGGGCAAGAGATCAGGAGTCCATGCTGCAGGACGTCGAGGAGGCGCTTGGCCGGGGACTAAACAGGATCGAAAAGAACGCCCGGGACTCTCAGGCATACTTTGCCATGGCGCTCGCGAAGATCGTCAAGATCCGCTGGGCGCTTACCCAGAAGCGGTACCTCGTGATCGCTCAGGAGAGTGCGAATATCTGGTCCTATCTGGAAAAGGCAAAGACGGAAGATCCGCAGAATTATGACATCTATTTCCCCCTCGGCCTGCTCCATTACCACCTCGATCATCTCCCCGCCGCGGTCCGTATCGTCTCCTCGCTCTTGATCACCGCCGCGGACCATCAGAAAGGGCTGCAGGAGCTGGAGATTGCGGCACAGAAGGGGGATCTTCTCCGGGAACTCGCACAAGCGGAACTCTCTTCCGTCTACACCTATTTCGAAGAGCAGCCGGCCCGGGCCCTACCCATCACCCGGGAACTCAGGGAAAAGTTTCCCCGGAATTACAACTTCGCGTTTGCCCTGGCAACCACCCTGTCCGAGCTCAACCGTTTCGCGGAGGCCTTTGTCGTCGCCGGGGAGATTGAAAAGGCGATTCAGACCGGCACCCCTCCCTTTGTGCCTCAGCTTCAGCCCCGGTACGATCATCTGCTGGGGAGGATCCTGTTCAATCAGGGGGAGTATGCCCGGGCAGGGGAATACTTCCGGAGAGCCCTGACGGATATGTCCGTCACCAATGTCCGGATCCGAACCTCTGCCCTGGTGCGCCTGGGAATGATCCATGACATCCGCAAGGAGAGGAAACAGGCGGAGGAATTCTATTCCCGGGCACTGGCGGTGGAAGGCGGTGAAGGGATCGCCCAGACAGAGGCGAGGAGATATCTCCAGACTCCTTATGCGCCCCGGCCCAAATCGTCTGCGACCACCATACTGCCTTGACTTTTTTCCGACTGCTGTCCATAATCGCCAAGCGATGGAAGTCCCCGCCTTCGGAACGATACGGTGATGAATCCGCACGATGCATCCCGCGGCTGCCGCGGATAAGCGGAAAAGGTTGTTCCTCTCGGATTGATGTTTCCGCAGCCGCGGGGAGTTCAGGGGAGGAGCGGATGGGAACCTTCAGGATCGCCACCTACAACGTCAATTCCATCCGGAGCCGCCTCCACATCATCATCCCCTGGCTCAGGGATCACCGGCCCGATTGCCTGTGCATGCAGGAAACAAAGGTGGAGGATGCACAGTTTCCCGCAGGGGAATTCCAGGCGGCCGGCTACCACGTGCTCTTCCGCGGGATGAGGCAGTACAACGGCGTGGCGATCGCCTCGCGGGAAAAACCGGAAGCGGTCCGGTACGGCCTCTCCGACGGCGGACCGGCCGACGAG
This sequence comes from uncultured delta proteobacterium, assembly GCA_963817385.1. GTDB lineage: Bacteria > Desulfobacterota > Syntrophia > Syntrophales > UBA5619 > JAKAFS01. The sequence goes on along the minus strand of CAWFOM010000006.1, from coordinate 53,196 downwards.
GACCGCCTGATAGCCGCCGACTTCGGCGGGATTCCCGTCGTGAACACCTACGTCCCCCAGGGGCGGGAGCGGGAGACGACCCATTTCGCCTACAAGCTGGCCTGGTTCGAGCGTCTGCGAAACTTCTTCGCCCGGAGGTACCCCCCGGACGCCCCGTTCATCTGGTGCGGCGATCTCAACGTCGCGCCGGAGGCGATCGACGTCCATAACCCCAAGCGGCTGCTCGGCCACGTTTGCTTCACCCCGGAGGTGTGGGAGGCATTCGCCGCCGTCCGCTCGCGCGGCCTTGACGACATCTTCCGCAGGCACCATCCGGGGGAGGCGGGCCGTTACACATTCTTCGATTACCGGGTGCCGCAGGCGGTGCAGCGGGGGCTCGGCTGGCGGGTCGACCACATCCTCGCCACGCCTCAGCTCGCGGCGCGATCGCTTAGCTGCGACATCGATATGAACCCGCGTCTGGCGGAAAAGCCGTCCGACCATACGATCCTCGTCGCCGACTTTACGACCGGTTAGGAATGGCTGATGAACGAGCCGGACATCCCGAAGATCAATGATGAAATTGCACGCAAATTCCGGAAGATCAAAGCCGATCTCGCTGCCCGCCGGTCTGCCGTGGAGCTCTTCGAGGCGCTGCTTGCCAAGATCGAGACGGAGTTCGGTATCCCGTTCGTCTGGCTCTCCCTCATCCGCCTCCCGGAGACAGCCGGCCTGCTGAAGAGTCTGGAAGCATCGACTCTGCTCGCGACCGCGTCAACAGCATCGAACAGGCGCGGTTTCTGGAGATCATCCCCGATGCCGCTCCCCGCTTCTCGTAAGCGGCGATCTCAGGCCCTTCTTCCGTCTGCTGCCGCGCAACCGAAAGTATTTCATCAGGTCTCTCGCCGTATCGCCGATCACCCTCCACGGCAGGCTGATCGGGAGCATGAATCATGGCGACGCCTCCCCGACGCGTTACAAGCCGGGCATGGACACCACCCTCCTTTCGCACCTCGCCCGGAGCGTCTCCGACCGCCTCACCCGTCTCCTCCCTCCCCAGCCGATCTTTTGACTTGACAGCAAATACAGGAAAATGTTAGCAAAACTGCATCGCGGTTCATGTGCTCTCTCATCCCCGCCGCTTTTCCCCTGGTAAATCATGCAGAAAATCCCCACGCATGCTCACGGGATGAATAGTGTCCTCGCAACCGGCTTTTCCGGATGACGAACCGCGGATAGAGAGTGAGTTTGCCTAACATTCATGTAGTATTTCATTACCGATCGGAAAGGAGAGCGGAGAAATGGCGACAATGAATTATCCGACGAAAGTCGTTCTGGGCGAGATCTCGGTACGAGACGGTCTCCAGCACGAGCAGAAGACCATCCCCACCCAGGCCAAGCTCTGGATCACCGAACAGCTCGTCCTGGCCGGCTTCACGCGGCTGGAAGTCACCAACCTGGGAAACCCCAAGGCGATGCCCCAGTTTGCCGACGCCGATCAACTGCTGCAGGCCATCTCCGGCAGCAAGCTCCTGAAGGATAAACGCCAGGATCTCCAGATCACCGCGGTGACCATCCGGGAAAAGGCCGCCGAACGGGCGTTCGACGCCCGGCAGAAGGGGTGGGGACCGGACCGCATCCTCTTCATGGTCTCGACCAGCGAATCCCATCACCGGCGCAATTCCGGCCTCTCCCTGGCAGAGTACTGGAAGATGTGCGAAAAATACATCAAAATGGCCCACGAAAACGGGATCAAGGTCAACGGCACGGTTTCCACCATCTGGGGCTGCCCCATCGAAGGCCCGACTGAATTGAAGAAGGCCATCGAGTTCACCCGGCGCTTCCTGGATATCGGGGCGGATGACATCGAACACGCCGACCATGACGGTTCGGCGCCCCCCAACAAGGTGTACGAATACTTCTCCCTGCTCCTGGACGCCATACCCGATCCGAACCTCCATATCGCCCATTTTCACGTGACCCGCGGGTGGGGTCTGGCGAATGTGCTGGCCGCCCTCCAGGCGGGGATCACCCATTTCGAATCGACCCTCGGCGGCACGGGAGGACAGCCGGCCAATTTCGTCGACGGCTGCCCGGTTGCGGGAACCGGCAAATATTATTATGCAGACCCCAACATCGTCGGGCTCGCATCCACCGAGGACATGGTGGTCATGATGGACGAGATGGGAATCGAGACGGGGGTGGATGTGGATCGCCTCCTGGAGATCGGCCAGATGTATGAACGGATCCTGGGGCGCCGTCTCCGTTCGGAGTGCATAACGACGGGCCGCATCCCCAAAAAGCACACGGGGCGCTGAGAGGGATTACGGGATAGACAGACATCATGACGCGTAAACGATCCCATCGCCGCTCAACCCCTCCGGCCGACGGAGCCAGGCGGCAGAAGGCCTCCCCGGGCATCGCCTCCCGGGGCAGACGGACACGGCCCTTGCTCCGGATGAAACCGGAGGCGGACCCGCTCTTGAAGCCGGTCTTCGCGAAAATCGGCAAACCCGTGGCCGCGGAGTTCCGGCCGGACCCCTTTCAGCTTGAGGCCCTTGACGCAATCCGGACGGACGACTGCCTGGTCATGGCCCCGACCGGCTCGGGGAAGACCTGGATCGCCGAAGAGGCGATCCGGTCGGTCTTCCAACAAGGCGGGCGGTGCTGGTACGCCTCCCCCCTGAAGGCCCTGACCAATGCCAAATGGGTTGAATTCGGCTACCAGTTCGGCCCGGTCAATGTCGGCATCGTCACCGGCGACACCAAGGAAAACACCGACGCCCCGATCATCGTCGGAACCACCGAGATCCTCCGGAATCAGCTCTACGACGCGATGCACACGGGGGAAAACCTGGACTGCGATCTGGTCATCCTCGACGAGGCCCACTTTCTGGGCGACCGGGACCGCGGGGTCGTCTGGGAAGAGATCATGATCTACCTCCCCGTCCGGATCAACCTCCTGCTCCTGTCGGCGACCATCGGCAACGGCGAGGAGATCGCCGCCTGGCTCGCCTCCATCCGGGGGAAGCCCTGCCGGGTCATCCGGGAGGAGAAGCGGCCCGTCCCCCTCTTCCCCCTCTTCCTCCATCCGTCCGGCCGCCTCATGCCCCTGATCCAGGAGAACCGGCTCTTCGGAAAGATCGGCGATTTCGTCGGCCGGCGGTCTACCGGCCGCCCCGAGCGGGGAGGCCCGCCGTTCGGCGAGATGATCGACGTCCTCGCGCGGTTTCACCTCCTGCCGGCGATCTTCTTCCTCAAGTCCCGCGCCGAATGCGACGCGGCCCTGGGGATGTGCCGCGCCCCGGCGGATGAAACGGAAGACGACGGGACCTTCGAGCGGGAGTTGGAGGCGCAGCTCGAGAGGTTTGTCTACCTCCGAAACCACCGGCAGCTCCACGAACTCCGGACGTCCCGGGTGGCCGCCCATCACGGCGGACAGCTTCCCGCCTGGAAATTCCTCGTGGAGACGATGATGAAGGAGGGACACCTGCGGGCGATCTTCGCCACTTCCACCGTCGCCGCAGGCGTCAATTACCCCGCCCGGACGATCGTGCTGATGAATTCGGACCTCTTCAACGGCCATGAGTTCGCCCCCCTCTCCGGCACGGAATTCCACCAGATGACGGGACAGGGCGGGCAGACGGGGACAGGACCGGGTGGGTTTCATGCTGGCCGTACCGGGGCGGTTCATGGACCTCGTCCATATCCGGAAGCTCCTCCTGAAGAAACCGGAAGCGATCGCGAGCCGGATCCGGAGCGACTTCTCGATGGTCCTCAATCTCCTCCTCTCCCAGACGCCGGAGGACATCCGGGAGATCTTCGCAAAATCCCTGGCGAGCTACCAGCGGCAAGGTGAGAAGAAGCCGGGGCAGACCCGGGGGGAACAGACCGATCTCTGGACCGATTTCCAGCGGCACCTCCGCTTTCTCCGGGAAGAGGGATTCGTGGACAGGGCTGACCGCCTGACGGAAACCGGGATCTGGGCATCCAAACTCCGCCTGGACCAGCCCCTTCTCATCGCCGAATGTCTCCGGAAAAACGTCTTTCCCCACGGCGACGAGAAGCTTCTGGCCGCCGTCATCGCCCCCTTCGTCTACGACGGAGACCAGGATCTCCTGGTGATCCGGAAGGAGCTTCCCCGGCGTCTGACCCGCGCCTATGACCGGATGATCGCAACCCTCGCGGACCTTGCGGAGCGGCTGAAGGCCGGCGGTTTCCCCGTTGCCCCCCTCTTCCTCTGGCCGGCGGCGGTGATCTACGAGTGGGCGGCGGGCGGCGACTGGAACCGGATCATCCGGAAGGCGGGCATCGCCGATGGGGATATGGCGATGCTGATCATGAGGACGGCCGATAACCTCCGGCAGATCATGTCGCTGAAGGAGACCCACCCGGAAACGGCAGCGCTGGCCGCCAAGGCGCGGGAGGCAATCCTGCGCGAGCCCGTCGTTTTTGTGTGATCCTGATGATTTAGCAATAATTCACCCGTTTCCCCGATTTGTCGCTTGACATCTCCGGGATCAACAGGATATAAGGCTCGCTTCTCAAGCGAATACCATTTCGTACGGAAAATTGATCGTTCCGTACCGGGTTAAGGAACGTCCCCATCGTCTAGTGGCCTAGGACACTGGCCTTTCACGCCTGTAACCGGGGTTCGACTCCCCGTGGGGACGCCATTAATAACAATAGGGGTTAGATTGATAAATCTGACCCCTTATTGTTTAGGGTGAGGCTTTAATCCCTGCCCTATTCCCCACATCGGGATCAAAGAAGACCTCCAAGATCCGACGGGCCGCCTTCTCTCCACTTTCTCCGCGTCCAGTGGCTGTAATGGTTGGGCGAGATATCTATGAAATCCGCCCGCAGAATAGCCCGACCTGTGGGCGGGGTAATTCACTCCATGGCACATGTCAATGGTTGACCCCTATGCCCTGCCCTTGTTGAGCCTCGTTGTCTCGTGCACAAATCGGCTTCTGATTTTTCAAAATGAAAAGAATCGGCGGAATCGCAGACTGCACCTACACCTGCTCAGCAGTAGGCAGTCGTCAAACTTGAAGATTACCGAAAGAGCTGCTCGATGAAAAACCTGTCGGAGGATCTTCGCGATGCTGAAAACGAATTGCCGGTGGGGATAAATGCCGTGCGGCTGGCCCCTTCTGTTCGGCTATGTAACGGCTGACGTCTTCTTCCCTACAACCCTTCCCATCAGACGAATGCTCTTTCTACTTCCCGACGATTTTATACCCGGCCTTCTTCCAGGCGTCGACACCACCGCCGAGAGCCTTGACATTCCAATAACCCATCCCCATGTATTTCTCTGCCAGACTGGCAGACGTGTGTTCATTGGGTCAGGCGCAATAAAAGATAATGGGCTGGTCCATTTTCAGCCCTGCCAGTCTGGATTCAAATTCCTTCAGGGAGATGGCCCCTTCCAGCATGATCATGCTGCACGTTTTTTCATTCGCATCAGCACAAACCAGAAGGGCTTTTCCCGCGGCAACTTGGGAGTAAGCGTCCTGCGGCGAGATCCGAACCACCTCAATCTTTGCACCTGCTTGGCTTGCCTGTTGTGCCGTCGTCGCAGAGGCTGCCATGAGAAGCAGCCCCATGAACAACGCCACCGCACAAATGATTTGTCTGTTTTCTTTTATCCGAATCATCGTAAGACCTCCCTTCTTGCCTGCCAGATAATATATCCTACTGAATATAGAAGGCCAATGTTTTAATCCAGCGGGAGTTCGAGGGAACTGTATCGTGCTCCTGTCGATGAAAGGGAAAGCATTGCCCCAAAAGTCGCGTTTATCTCCACCTCATGCGCTCAGATGCGAAGAGGAGCTTTGCCATCAACAGCACGCGCCAGGCGCTCCGGAGATTCAATCGGCTTTGACGTAATCAGACGCCATCGGGGGGCAAGTGAAGAATTCCAGGAAGCGAAACTCGCAGTCGGAGCGGTTGGTAATGGAATGCTTCTCACCTGCCGGAATCAGGAGCACATCCCCCGGTCTGACGACGGTCTCTTTCCCCTCGACGGTCTCAACCGCTTCACCCATGATGGGCATCAAAATCGACTCCCGGTTTGTGTGATAATGATACGGTACCTGGCTCCCGGGGACCAGGATACAGACTAATCCGCCCAGATTCTTAAAACCGTCTTTGTCCAGTTTAAACTCGGGCCGGTAGAATTGACCAGGAGTCGGATTCTCAAGGGTACGAAGGTCTTCGATTTTTATGATTTTCATAGATCCTCCACACGTTACAACATTCAATTCATTGGGATGAATACGGTTTGATTTGCGAAAAGCACTTAATCGCCGGTCGACTAAAATGGCCTCAGTTAATATAGATAGTTCTTCCTTCGGACAACAGTCCGGCTTCATATACTTTCATCATTTCCAGGGCAAATTCCAGTGTGCCTTTGTCCGGGGTCTTGTTTTGCAAGACGCATTCGCAGAAATACATCATAGCAGCGTACATGCCCTGGGTGAACTCGGCCTTATTCTCCAAACCGGCTTGACAGTTTGAAGCTTCCCAGACAACGGCGCCGCCGTCATCCCCCTCCGGTGCGTAGTTCGTCGTTTTGCCGTGGACAATCGGGATGCCACGATAAAGGGCAATCCGGGTATTTTCAATATCCACCTGCCAGTTATCCGCGTATACCGCATAGCGTTCCAGCCGGGGCTGCGGCCCGGATGCCAAGTGCAACGTGCCGAAGGCTCCATTGGCAAACTGGATGGCAAGAATTCCGTTTCCGGCATCGTTACAGATAGCGGTGACAGCCGACACCTTGCCGCCTACCGCCATCAAGAAAGAGAGCGGGTGGACGCCATTGATCAGCCAGTTCGGTGTATCCCCGGTTTCGAGGATCTCTCGGCCGTTGCCGGGGATCGTCATCGGGTATACCGCCAATATGGAGCGTGGATTGCCATACTTCGGAGAAAAGGCGATTTCGATCGCCTTTTGGGCAGCCGGCATAAATATTTTCTTAAAGCCGACGACCACGACTTTATCTTTGCGATGAGCGATCATTTCCTCGACTTCGCGGGTTCTTGTCGCAACAGGTTTTTCAACCCACACATGCTTTCCCCTGTCCAGGGCTTCGATTGCCAGTGACGGATGCAGCTTGGGACTGACATTGATAAATACCGCGTCGATATCCTCCCGGTCATACATGTTCCGGGGGGTTTGATAATGGGCGCAGCCATACTGCGCGGCGGTAATTCTGCCCACGTCGGCGGTGCGGTTGCAAACAGCCTTGACCTTGACCGGCAGATAGTTCATCAGCGGCAGGATGTTCCGGTAACCGTGGGAACCAATACCGATAATGCCCACGTTGATTTTTTTGGCAAATTCTCTCTGATAACTCAACTGTAATTCCTCCCCGGACTGTATTTAGTAATTTTACCATCATCCCAACGCTTTCCACCATTAATATATTGATGATTGATTGAAATTGAATTGACGAGGCATTTTTTTTCACGGTGGGAGTATACCTACGTTTCGATCCATATTCAACAAAATGCTCCGGTGATCCAGCATCAACACTTGTATTTGCAAATGTGCATGAAAAAAGGCAGATCCCTGATTGACTCTGCCTTTTCTGAATCAATGATTATTAAAGTTTACTTTTTCACTTTTCTGCCAACAACGGCCAAACCAAAAAGGCCCAAGCCTATTCTTCAGGCCTAAGAACCCAGACGCGCGGCTGACTGTTGGCGGAACGGAAACCAAGGCTATCGCCCCGGCTGTACGGCCAGTCGCAGTTGCGGGACTCCGACTGCATTTCAGACGCGTTGCGGTCCCAAGCGCCGCCGCGAACCATCCGCATCGAGCCCGAATCAGGGCCCCTGGGGTTTGTCACAGCACTGGAGGAATATGAGCCTTGCCCATCCCACGTCCACTCCCAAACGTTCCCCGCCATGTCGTAAAGCCCCCAGGGATTCGCCGCGAAACTCCCCACGACCGTTGTTCCGCCACGGTTCTGTCCTGTTGGGCACCCGCCGATCTCGGGACCATCGCCGTTGTAGTTCGCCAAGTCCGTCGAGATGCAGTTCCCTGTGTAAAACCGCGTCGTCGTCCCGCCCCGCACTGCGTACTCCCACTCCGCCTCCGTGGGGAGACGATACCCGTTGGCCGTCCATTTCACTTTCGAGGGGGGAAAGTTCCACAGCCAGTACGTCTTATAAATTATCGTCTGGGCAACATCTTCGTAATATACCGGCGTCCGTCCTTCCTTTTCTGACCGGGCATTCAACCACTTGACCACGTCGAACCAGGAAACGTCACGCACCGGATGGTTTGGTGCCGCCCCCGTACCGGCGTTGTCAAAGGTATACCCGTGCGCCGTCGCCCAGGCATAAACCTCATCCCAGAGGGCCTTCGTGACCTCGTATTTGTCCAGGTAGAAGGCGCTCAACGTGACAGAGTGGGCAGGAATTTCATCGCCACCTCCCATCTGGAAGCTCCCCGCAGGGATGAGGACCATCCCCGGAAATGGCTCCGTCAGCCCAGGCAGCCCATCGAGCATCATCCAGTCTGAGGTACCGTTGAGCTGAAACCCCACAACATTCTTGTCCGATGAGTAGGCAATGTAGGTGGCGCCGCTGATATCCTGCGTGAAGATCGCCTCCGCGAGATTGACCACCTTGGCATGGCCGCCGACAGGGAGCACCTGGATGGCCACCGCAGTTCCGTTGTTGCTATAGGCAGTCAAGGTAACTGACGCCACGAGGGCTTCCGTGTTGACAAAGGCGATGCCGGTCCAGCCGTTCTTCTCGATCTTGGCAAAGACGCCCGTCTTTGCGCCGACCCCACCGCTTTCTGCATAGGCCGCAAGCTGGTTGCCGTCGACGGTGCCGAAAAGCTCAAAGCCGGTGAGGGGCTTCGTGGAGTCTATCTTGAACCACGCTGTCTGAGCGGGAAGGCCGAGGTCAGTAACTGTACCGATATATTTTCCCTTCCCCGCTATGGAACGGGTTGAGAGAGTGAGGGGGTTCCCTTGGGCACTGTAGGGCGTGATAGTTATCGAACACGCCAGCTCCGATGGGTTATAGGCCACAATGCCGGTCCACCAGCCGTTATTGGCCACGTGAGGATAGTATATGATCGAGGTGGTTTTGTCTGTAAGGGGGATTCCTTCCAACTGGATACCCCATCCACGACTGCCAAACAACTCCAGTCCAATGACACCACCTGCATTGGTGATCACCGCCGATTTAATGTCCGGCTGGGGTTGGTTATTGAAGAACTCCTGTGTGATGTCGAAGGCCCTGTGTTGATTTGCTGTGAGTGTGATTTGCCTGCTCTGGCCGTTATTGAAGGTGATGGTCAGTACTTTCGGTGCCGAGGTGGTGTTCACCAGGCTTACCCCGGTCCACCAGTCAGCGTTTGAGGCTATGTGGGGGATATAGATGTCCCAGGCGTTTATCTCTCTTACCGCAGGGATTGCCACTCTATAGTACCCTTCTCTGGAAAACTTCGTGTAGCCCCGGACCGCAGTAGAATCTGTATCAAAGATAATGTATCCTATGTCTATGTGGTTGGTAAACTCATTTGCAACGGTGATCTGTCTCCGGCCGCGGGCGGAAAGTGCGACAGGTATGGTCTCTACGGGCTGACCGTCATCGCTTAAGGCCCTCAGGCTACCGGTCACTGTTTGATCGCTGGTATTGATGATAGCTATCTCCGTTTGCCAAGGAAAATCTGTTGCTACGTGGGGGAAGTAGAGAGGCACAGCGTACACTGACCCGGCGGCCAACAGGACTGCTGAAAGCAGCAGGGACGCAAGAATCAATTTTTTCATAGTCGGTCTCATTTTCTTCACCTTAATTCGTGGCATGAGTCAAAGTTGGGTAGAAATACGGTACGCGCGGGAGATAAATCAAAAAAGCCTCCAAGTGAGTTTTGGGACTCCCTTAGAGGCTTCACATGATCTGTTTTTGGTAACCCCACCTTCTCATTTTACTCACCAGAAGGCTAAAGGTTAGGTTGATAATTTTACAGTGGGATAACTGAGGTCTATATGTATACTCGTTAACGGAGGGGCTGTCAAGGGCAAAACTGCGGTCTCAAAGTGGCCACATCGTCTGACTAACATCAATTATTGCCATTTGAAATCCAGCTTTTTTATCTAGGTCGATGCTTTACTGACTTCAGTGAAGTCACAAATACCGCCGATCAGCGGACAAAGCAATCTACAATTATGCCGCATTCATCCCGTTATCAATAAGTTGCTCAGGTAACCCCAACTCCACCTTTGTTATCAATAGGGATGATATTGACAATATATGAATAAAGCCGGACTCTTGTACACAACTGATCAGCACATAGTGATTCATAAAAACGGAGAATTTCGGACGCGTGCCTCGTCCATAAAATTAATATTCCAGTATACGAAAGTACCGTGCAGATAGACATAGGTGCTCATCTTAACACTTCTGCTACACCCTGCACTCACCTTATCAGGTCCACATTAGGCCTACAATTTCAGGAGATCTTCGATTCGCTGTCGGAAGTTCGCCTCAGTCATTGCTCCCACATGCCGCTCGACCAGTCGCCCCGCCTTGTCGACGAAAATGACGGTAGGCGTACCTGTAACGGCATAGAGCGAACCGATTGTTCCCGAGACGTCGCGTCCGACCGGATATGTGAGCTTGTATCTTTTCACAAAGTCGCGGGCAGGCTGCTCCTCGTCCGTGACGATATCCACCCCGAGAATCACCAAGCCTTGTTTGCGGTATTTCTTGTATGCTGCCTCTAAAACGGGAGCCTCCCGTTGGCATATAGGTCACCCCGAGCGCCAGAACACGACAACAACTGACTTCCCTTGAAACTCCCTCAGCGTCGCCTTTTTCCCATTCAGCAGGGGCAGATCGAATCCGGGCGCCGGCTGACCGACAGACAGTTCCACCGGCTGCCCCGCCATAGGGGCCGCCATCACCGTTGCCGCCATCGTTAAGCCGATCGTCCATACCATTATCAACCACATTGCTATGTTTCTGCAGATATTCATACTCCCTCCTCTTCACCGACTCTCCCCGTGTGCATGCTGCACGGTACCCAGTGATTTGCTCGCTGGCGTATTTTTCCGAAATCTCCCGTTAATCCATTCGGATACGATGGGCGGCGCGGTGGGCATCGGCCGCATCACGTTTGAGAAAGATGAGCCTACTCCGTAAAGACAAACCGGGGCAGCGGGAGTAACGAAATTTCACTATTCAGCGCTTCGCGGGGGCGCCGAATCCCGCATTAACCTCGCTCTTATGTGCGGCGAAGGCGCCCAGAACTTCGCTCTTTTCTCGCGAAGGCACATGGAAGTAATCAAGGGTACGCGCCAGCTCAGCCGCGACCTCATCAAATTCCTCTGGTGAGATGTGAAGATCAAAGTGGGCTTTTTCCAGCCCCAGTGGGGTCTGTCCCGGCTTGGTGCCCTGGTATACAAATGGTCCGCCTGCCGCCGCGCAGACCCACAGGGTACGCATGAACTTAAGGCCGGGCAATCTACCGTCCACCTGCTTGGTATGCCATTCCCTGAGTGCGGGGTTTGGTGATGTCCTGCCGACTTTCGGGTTCTTCACAATTTCATCGCTGAAATGGTTCACTACAGCGGCAATCGCGAAGACCCCACCCAGGCGTTCGTACAAAGTTTTCTCTGCCATGATGCTTACCTCCATGCTTACCTGTTCCGTGTGACCGAAACCATGAGGATGTGCGGTCTATCTACTACGCGCATCCGCCAGTTTCCTCAAAGCTCTTTGACCGAATTCATTTTAAACTTAATGCATTTCCAGAAAGAAGCCCATGAGGATTAAATCGTAAGATGTTGGTAGGTATAAACATCTGCGGCAATGCATATGACCTTTTTTGCATCGTAAAGATATTCGACAGTGGATGGCAGCATCGTGCTGTATGGTCATCATATTTTACTTATCCATATATAATCATTTCGTATTATGCATATTTAACAAATTGTAAAACAATTCGACACTTTTCCAAATATAAAATAACCTCTAACAGATGATTATTACCAATCGTAATCTCGTAAGCGAGTGCGAAACGGGTGGTTGTGGAGGAAGGAGGGTGTTCCGCCTATGAGTACGCGATTGTCTGGCAAGGCATTGCCTCTTTCAACCCCATATTCAATAAGCTGTGTGGAACGCCGCCTCTCACTTTGTATTTGAAAACTTGACTCCAACCGCCTGCAATTTTTCATTTCCCTTGACAGAACCCCTCCGCCCTTCTATCGTCACAACCCTATGATTTCTCATACAGAGCAAAAGGATGGACAGCCGTGCCCTGGTACGGCGGGAAGAACAGAGAGCATGAGCATGTGCGATAGAAGAGTCGAAAACATCTCCGGAAACACCCCCGGGGATAATCAACGTAGCCGCAGAGCGGCCTTCGGCAGCAAGGGCGGGTTCTGTTTCCGGAGGCTGCTTCTGATTCTGCTGCTGATCCTGCTGTTGCCCGTTTCCTCAGTGGCCGAAAACCTTACCTGCAGCCGCCTGCCCATGCTGATGGAAAAGCTTCCTAGCCAATCACTACGCGATGAAGAATATGACCGGGGAGATCAAGACTCACGCCGTCGACCAGATGATCAAGAGTCTTGACCCCTCCAAAACGCTGCTGTACGAGTCCGATTTGGAAAGGCTAAAGCCGGTTCTGCAAGGCGTGTTTGCAAGCATGCAATCGGGCGACTGTGCCGCGCTGCAGCAGGTTTACGATGTGCTCGTCGCGCGGGCGCGGGAGAACGAGGCCATTGTCAAAAAGATTCTGGGGCCGGACTACCGACTCGACGAGACGGTGGAGCTGAACATCAACGTGAACAAGCGCCCCTATGTGAAGACGACGGCGGAAAAGCATGAACTCCTGAGAAAGGTCGTGCAATTCCAGATCGAAAACGCCCTGCTGGCAGGCATCGACTTGGCGGAGGCCAAGAAGCAGCAGATTCACCGCTACGAGCTGCAGACGATGCGGGTGGTCGAGCGCAATCCCGAAAAGCTCATTACGAGCATCGCCGAGGCCTTCGCCCTGGCCCTGGATCCGCACACGAGCTACCTGTCCCCCGAAAACCTTGAGGACCTCCGGATTCAGATGCAGCTTTCCCTGGAGGGGATCGGGGCCGTCCTCAGCAGCGACAACGGCTTTACCGTCATTGAGGAGTTGATTCCCGGGGGAGGCGCCGAGCGCTCGGGCCTGCTGAAGCCGAAGGACAAGATCATCGCCGTGGCCCAGGAAGGGGAAAAGCCCGTTGACGTCATCGACATGGACCTGCGCGACATTATCAAGATGATCCGCGGCAAGAAAGGCACGCAGGTAACCCTGACAATCCTGCGGCAGGCGGAACACACGGACCGCTTCGACGTCACTATTACGCGCGACAAGATCGACATCAAGGAGCAGGAGGCCAAGATCGCCTACGAGACACGGACAGTGAACGGCAGACAGTACCATTTCGGCGTGATCGATCTTCCTTCCTTCTACGGCGACGAGAAGGAAAATAAGTCCTGCTATGAAGACGTGAAAAGCCTTCTCGCGGAGGCCAGGCGGCAGCATGTCGATGGGATCGTGCTGGACCTGTCGCGCAACGGGGGGGGCCTGCTCAAGGAGGCGGTGCGCCTTGCCGGCCTTTTTCTTGGCAAGGGCGGAATCGTGGCGACCAAAGACAGCCGCGAGCAGGTGACTATTCTCGCCAATGGTTCGGCCGCATCGGGGACGGAAGGCGACAAGCGCAACGTGATTACGTTCCCCGCGGAAGATCCCCGCGCGCTCTACACGGGCCCCCTCGTTGTGCTGACGAGCCGCCTGAGCGCATCGGCCAGCGAGATCGTGGCGGGCGCTCTCAAAGACTACCATCGCGCTGTGATCGTCGGGTCGGACCATACCTTCGGCAAGGGGTCCGTGCAGGAACTGACGCCTCTGCCCTGGGATCTGGGCGGCATGAAAGTCACCACGGGGCTGTACTTCCTGCCCGGCGGCAAGTCTACGCAGAAGATGGGCGTAGAAGCGGATGTGCGGCTGCCTATCTGGTTCATTCTCGAAGATATTGGTGAAACGGAGCTGGATTACCCGCTTCCGGTCCAAGCGATCACGCCCTTCCTCGGCGTGCCGGGAAACGCCGCGCCGCTCTGGAAACCTCTGGAGCAGCCCATGCTCGCGGAGCTGGCAGCAAGGTCCAAGGCCCGGGTCGCCAAAGACGCGAAGTTCGCCGAGATCATCAAGAACAACAAAGAGGCCGCCGGCAAGAAGGGCGTTATCCGGCTCGCCGACTTACGCAAGGAGATGGAGAAGGAAAGCGGCGGCAAGAAGAAGGAGACGCCTGCCGAGCTTAAGAAGAAAGCGCGGGACCAGTATGCTCCCTTCGTGAACGAGAGCGTCAACGTTCTCCTCGATATGGTGACGCTGGGGTCATCCCTGCGCATTTCAAACGGCATGAAGATCTCCGCAGCAAGCTGCGGAGAATCTTCGATCCTTCAGAGGAACAAACCATCCCGTTTTTGCTCGCTTACCCCGCGGCACTGGACGCTTTTGATGATCCGACCGATCCGTTCGGCGATCTCCAGTTTCGGGATCTTCCTCGCCCTCAGACCAAAGGGCGTAGTTCTGGAAGACCATTCCGGTCTCGCGCCGGTGTGCCTGAGAACGGCGATCGCGCTTTGATATATTCAATTGCTCATCAGTCGCATCGCGATCCGGATCTTGCAGATCCCTGCATGATCGCTTTTTCCTTCCCGAAAGACCGATCTGTCTGCCCCCCGACATATCTCCCGGACCCGTTTCCCGTTCATGAAAATACCTTGACAACGGGTCGGGGCTCGGATACGAAGACTTGATTTTGACGGATAATGCATACCGGCATCCGGATTCAAAAGAGCCGGAAAGGAAGATAGGGAAAAGAGAATGGAGAAAACGGTTTTTCCGGCGCAGGCAGATAAAGGCGCCGTTCTGGAGGGCTGAGGATGTCATTACCGAAGATGACGCTCTGCCGGCAGACCTTTCCCCGCGAGACGGTCACGGCGCCCGCAGAAACCCTGACATCGCTCATGAATGCGAGTTGGATCCCGGAGAAGATCCGGCCGGGGCAAACGGTCGCCATCACCGGCGGAAGCCGCGGCATCGCCGCCATCGTCCCGCTTACCCGGGCCGTTGTCTCGGTACTCGCGGGGCTCGGCGCCCGGCCCTTCGTAGTCAACGCGATGGGCAGCCACGGAGGCGCCACGGCCGAGGGGCAGAAGGAACTCCTGACCTCCCTGGGGATGACGGAAGAACAGCTCGGCTGCCCGGTGACGGTCGGGATGGAGGTAGACCAGGTCGGCGAGCTGGCGGACGGCTTTCCCGTTCTGTGCGACCGGAACGCCGCGCGGGCCGATCACATCCTCGTCATCAATCGGATCAAGGCGCACACGGCGGTCACCGGACCCATCCAGAGCGGCCTCTGCAAGATGTGCACGGTGGGACTAGGCAAGGTGGAACAGGCCTGCCGTCTCCACCACTATGGGCCTTCCCGCATGGGAACAGATCATCCGGGAGGTGGCGTCCACGCTGGCCCGCCGGGCGCCGGTCCTGGCCGGGGTCGGCATCGTCGAGAACGCCTATGGCGAGGTGGCGAGGCTGGAGCTGGTCCGGCCGGAGGACTTCCCCGCAGCCGACGCGAGGCTCCTCACGGAGGCCTTGCGCCTGATGGCGAAACTGCCCCTTTCGGAACTCGATCTTCTCGTTATCGAGGAGATGGGAAAGCGCCACAGCGGCACGGGCATGGATCCCCACGTGATCGGGCGCTGGCGCATCTGGGGCGAGCCGGAACCGGAAGCCCCCCGGATTCAGCGGATTGCAGTCCTGGGGCTCGATCCCTCCTCCCACGGCAACGCCCAGGGCGTCGGTCTTGCGGATCTGATCACGCAGAGGCTCTTCCGGGATATCGATCTGCAGAAAACCTACACGAACATCCTCACCTCCACCTATCTCCAGCGGGGGATGATCCCGATCATCGGCGGCACCGACCGGGAAACGATCCAAACGGGCGCCGATTCCATTCCGCTTGTCCGGGAAGATCAGCTTAAGGTCGCCTGGATCAGAAATACAAACGAACTTGAGTATATCGCCCTCTCACCGGCGGCGCTCGCCCGGTGCGGCACAGAGGCTCCCCTCGAGCCGCTCTCCGACGTCGACTGGGCATTCGATGAAAAGGGCCTTTTAATACCCTGGGAAAAGGAGTAAGTAAACCGTGGTTCGGGCGCTAAAAATCAACGACCGCGACAACTGCGCGGTGCTCTTGGCCGATGTCAGGAAAGGGGAAACGGTGGAGGTGCGCACCGAGACGGGCGTGAGCTCGCTCACCGCCCGCTGCGACATCGCCTCGGGCCACAAGATCGCCCTCGCGAGTCTTACCGTCGATCAGCCGATCGTCAAGTACGGTGAAGAGATCGGGAGGGCCGGAGCGGCGATCGAAGCCGGCGACTGGGTCCACCTCCACAACGTCACCTGCCGGCGCGGCCATCAAAATCAGGGGTAGCGGGAATAATCTATGATGACCTTTCAGGGATATCGCAGATCTCGGGGATTGCCGGGCGTCCGGAACGCGGTCGCCGTCATTCCCTCGGTCTTTTGCGCCAATACCGTCGCCCGCCGGATCGCCGAACACGTCGCCGGTGCGATCGCCTTTTGTCACCCGGTCGGCTGCAGCCAGGTCGGGCTGGATCTGGAACTTACCGCCCGCGGTCTGAAAGGGCTGGGGGCGCACCCCAACTTTTCCGGGGTGGTCGTCGTGGGCTTGGGCTGTGAGCGCCTCCGGGCCCGGGAGCTGGCGGAGAGCATCGCCGCCGCGGGGAAACCGGTCGAGATGCTGGTGATCCAGGAGGAGGGCGACACCCTCCGGGCGATCGAAAAGGGGGTCCGCTTCGCCGGCCGGCTGGCGGAGGAGGCCGCACGTCAGCCCCGGGAGGCGTTTCCCCTCTCCGAACTCTCGTTGGGATTGAAGTGCGGCGGGACCGACGCCACCTCGGGGCTTGCCGCCAACCCGGCGTTGGGATGGGTCACCGACCGGGTGGTCGACGCCGGCGGCCGGGCGATCTTCACCGAGGTCACCGAACTGATCGGGGCGGAACAGATCCTCGCCGGCCGGGGCAAGACTCCGCAGGTGGCCGGAAAGATCCTCACGACAATCGGCGCCATGGAAAAGAGGCTCTCCGCCGCCACGGCGAGCGCTGAGCTGCAGCACCGCTCGGCCCTGATCTCGCCGGGAAACGAGGACGGCGGGGTCACGACGGTCGCCGAGAAGGCCCTCGGCGGGATATACAAGGCCGGGACCGGTCCGATCAGCGGCGTCGTGGGCTACGGCGAATATCCGGCAGGCCCCGGCCTCTATCTGCTGGACTGCGTCGGCCACGACGGGGAGGCGGTCACGGGGCTGGTCGCCTCCGGCTGCCAGGCGGTCGTCTTCACGACGGGCCGCGGGACGCCCACCGGCTTTCCGGGCGTGCCGGTCATCAAGATCACGGGGAACAGCGCCACCTTCGAGCGGATGAAATTCAACCTCGATTTCAATGCCGGCCGGATCGTGGAGGGCGCGACCATCGCGGAGGTGGGCGGGGAGCTGCTCGCGAAGGTCCTCCGCGTCGCATCCGGGGAACCGGCGCGGGCGGAGCTCTTGGGGCATGACGAGCTGTTCTGCATCACCCGGATATAGGTTTACGGGACGGGAGGGGGTTGTCCCCGCCCGGAAAATGGGAAAATTGCATATCGTAACCGTTCAACCCAAACAAGGTATCAGGAAAAGGAGGTATCTTCGATGTTTAAACTTCGCGGAATTTATGCACCCATCGCGACGCCGTTCGCGGGTGGGAAGATCGCCTACGACAAACTGGAGAAGAATCTGAAATTCTGGCTCAAATCCGACCTGACCGGCATCGTGGTCATGGGCTCCAACGGGGAGTTCGTCCTGCTTTCACCCAAGGAGAAGGAAGAGCTGATGCGGTTTGTCTGCGCACAGGCGAAAGGGAAGAAACCGGTCATCGCGGGGACCGGCGCCGAATCCACGGTGGAGACGATCCGCCTGAACAAGAAGGCCGCCGAGGCGGGGGCCGATGCGGTCCTGGTCGTCACCCCGAACTACTACAAGGGGGACATGACCGATCCGGTTCTGGCGCGCTTCTACCGGGATGTGGCCGACGCGTCGACGCTTCCCGTCATCCTCTACAACATGCCGCGCAACGCCGGGATCAACATCTCCGCCAAGCTCGCCGTCGAGCTGGCGAAGCACCCGAACATCATCGGGATCAAGGACAGCGGCGGCAACATCGTCCAGATCGCCGACATGATCCGGAACGCACCGAAGGGCTTCTCCGTGTTCGCGGGTTCCGCAAGCTACCTCTTCGCGACTCTCGCCCTCGGCGGCACGGGGGGAACGCTGGCCCTGGCCAATGTCTTCCCGAACGAATGCGCCCGCCTGCAGAAGCTCTTCGATGCAGGGAAGATCAAAGAGGCGCGGGACCTGCAGATGACGCTCATCGACAGCAACAATGCGGTCACGGCCCGGTGGGGCATCCCGGGGCTCAAGGCCGCCATGGAGATGATCGGACTGTACGGCGGAGATCCCCGCCCGCCCCTGCTGCCCCTGGGCGAGGCGGACCGGGAAGCGCTCCGGAAGATCCTGACGCAGACAGGATTTCTCCCGAAGTTGAAGGGTTAAGAACCCCATAACGCGAGAAAACCGAGGGCGGCGGCGTTCCCATACCGCCGCCCTTTTATTCCCCACCGTCTTCATCGCCGAAACTAACCGTATCGATCCATTTCGGGCCAAGGAACCGTTTCGCCGGGCATCTCTCGCCTATTCCTTCTCCCCTGCTCGGGATCTCTCATCGCCTTCTTCCCGCTAACGCTTCCTCCGGCCGCCATCGTGACTATTTATGTGATTTTTTTATTGACAGACGCTCTCCTCCATGGTAGGGCATCGGCAAAGGATTACCGATGCCGATGAATCAGATTTTCAACATTGAAGATATCGAGAAAAAGATCCTCCTCATCCTCCGGATTCTCCATGAATCGCCGGAGCCGGTGGGGGCCCGCCTCATTTCCCGGCGCATGCAGGACCACGGGGTGACGCTCAGCGAGCGGGCGGTCCGCTACCACCTCAAGCTGATGGATGACCGCGGGCTGACCCGGCTTATCGGCAGGCATGACGGCCGGACCATCACCGAGCAGGGGATCGAAGAGATCGCCAATGCGCGGGTCCATGACAAGATCGGCTTCGCCATCTCCCGCATCGAAATCCTCGCTTTCCGCACCTCGCTCGATCTGGACAGAATGCAGGGACTCATCCCCGTCAATGTCTCCTTCTTCCCCCGGAAGATCTTCAGGAAGGCGCTGGAACTGATGAAGCCCGCCTTCAGCAGGGGCCTCCACGTAAGCGAACTGGTCGCCTGCGCCGACGAGGGTGAACGGATCGGCGAGCTGACCGTTCCGGCGGGCTATACGGGTTTCGCCACCGTCTGCAGCATCGTGGTGAACGGCATCCTCCTGAAGAGCGGCGTCCCGATGGACTCCCGGTTCGGCGGCATTCTGCAGGTCAAGGACGGCAAACCGCTGCGTTTCGTCGAGGTGATCAACTATTCCGGCTCATCCCTCGATCCCTCGGAGGTCTTCATCCGGGGAGGGATGACCTCCGTCCGGCAGGCGGCGGAGCAGGGAGAGGGGAAGATCCTGGCCAATTTCCGGGAGATTCCCGTCCCGGCGCTCAAACTGGTCGATGAGCTGATCGCGAGCCTCGCAAAAGCGGGGATCGGGGGGGTGCTCTCCATCGGCGAGATCGGGGAGCCGATCTGTCAGATCCCCGTCGACACGAACCGGGTGGGGATGATCCTCTACGGGGGACTCAATCCCGTTGCCTGCGCCCGTGAGGCGGGCATCGAGGTGGAGAACCGCGCCATGTCCACCCTCATGGAGTATCAGGAATTGCAGAATTTCGGAGAGCTTTGTAAGAACAAATAAACAGACAATCGGAAGGCAATTTCACAACAAACTTATTTCAGAAAGAGGAGGAAAATGTCATGGCCAAGGTTAATCCGTTTGCAACAGCACAGAAGCAGCTCGATCAATGCGCTAAGATCCTTCATCTCGATCCCGGCATGCAGGCCGCGCTGAGAGTTCCCTCGCGCGAACTCCACGTTTCGATCCCGGTCCGCATGGATGACGGCTCGGTCAAGGTATTTCAGGGATTCCGCGTCCAGTACAACGACGCCAAGGGGCCCTGCAAGGGGGGCATTCGCTTCCATCCCGACGAGACCATCGACACCGTCCGGGCGCTGGCCGCCTGGATGACCTGGAAATGCTCGCTTCTGGACCTGCCCCTGGGCGGCGGGAAAGGCGGCGTGATCTGCAATCCCAAGGAGATGTCCCAGGGCGAACTGGAGAGGCTCTGCCGGGCCTACATCGGCCAGGTCGGGCGGATCATCGGCCCCGAGAAGGATGTCCCGGCGCCGGACGTCTACACCAACCCCCAGATGATGGCCTGGATGATGGATGAATATTCGAAACTGACGGGAAAGGCCCAGTTCGGCGTCATCACCGGGAAGCCCCTCGCCGTCGGCGGCTCCGCCGGCCGCGGCGACGCTACGGCGAGAGGCGGCCTGTACACGGTCCGCGAGGCGGCGAAGGAACTGGGGATCGATCTGGCCAAGGCCACCATCGCCGTCCAGGGGTATGGCAACGCCGGGTACTATGCGGCCTGCCTCGCCAAATCGATGTTCGGCTCCAAGGTCATCGCCGTCGGCGATTCGAAGGGTTGCATTCTCAGTGAAGACGGCCTCGATGCCGAGGCGGTCGGCAAGCACAAGGCGAAGACCTCCTCGGTATGCAACTTCAAGGGTGCCAAGGCTATCGGCGACAAGGAAATCCTCGAACTCGACGTGGATATCCTCTTCCCGTCGGCCCTGGAGAATGTGATCACCGAAGAGAACGCCCCCCGGATCCGGGCGAAGATCGTCGCGGAGCTTGCCAACGGACCCACGACGCCGGAGGCCGATGAGATCCTCCACAAGAACGGCGTCCACGTGATCCCCGATTTTCTCTGCAACGCAGGCGGGGTGACCGTCTCCTACTTCGAGATGGTCCAGAACTTCTACATGTACTACTGGGACGCGGATGATGTGTACAAGCGCCTGGATAAAAAGATGACCACGGCCTACCACGCGGTCCTCAACACCTCGAAGAAGTACAACATCAACATGCGCCAGGCCGCCTATGTGGTGGCGGTCGAGCGCGTCGTCGAGGCGATGAAGTGCCGCGGCTGGGTATAAGATAAGCAGTCAGGATAGGAGGAAAAAGGGGACGCCCGGCGTCCCCTTTTTTTATGGCGCGCGCTCCTGACTCCGAAGGCAAATACAGGATCGGGTGACGCACCGGACTTCAAATACAACTCGTGACTGCTGCCATTCTGGCAAGAGCAGCGAATGTGGGTTGAAAAGGCACATATTTGTGAGTGTGCTTTTCTCAGGAGATGCTAGTCTTCATGCCTTCCTGTATTCAATGAAATTGATATCGCCTTCGATATGCATGCTTTCGATTGTTAATCCGCGTAGACTGCAATTGTGGCCAAAATCTTCTTGACATACAAGATCCTTGTTCCTACACTTCCTCCATGAAAAAGCAACGCCTTATCAATAATATGAAATGCTCACTGGTACTACTCGGTTGGCTTTGGTTGCCAGCGCTGGTTCTTGCGCAGGACAGCAAGCAAGCGAGACATGCACGAAATGCACCGGCTGCATCAAGACCCCAAGGCGTACATCGCCATGCTCGACGATCCGGCGCGGGACGCCTACCAGAAACCGCATGAGGTCATCACCGCGCTGAAGCTGAAAGAGGGCGAAGTGATTGCGGACATCGGTGCCGGATCGGGGTATTTCACCTTCCGCCTGGCCCACCATGTGGGGGACGCCGGGCGCGTTTACGCCGTCGATGTCAGCCCGGACATGATCGTGCATCTGAACCGCCGCATCCGCGATCTCCAGTTGACGAACGTGGTGACGATCCTCGCCGCGCCGGACGACCCGCTACTGGCCGATGCCTCCATCGACCGGTTCTTCATCTGCGATACGTGGCATCACATTGAAAATCACGCCCGCTACCTCGCCCTGCTGAAGAAGATGCTCAAGCCGGGCGGGCAGGTGGTGATGATTGATTTCAAGAAGACCGAGACCCCGGTGGGCCCGCCGCTGGAGATGCGGATCGACCGCGACGATCTGGTGAAGGAGATGGAGACGAACGGATTCCATCTGGCGGCGGAGCACACGTTCCTGCCGCACCAGTACTTCCTCGTTTTCAAGGTGAAAGAGGCAAGTGCAGGGTAGCCAATTTTCTGCTTCAGAGGGTACCAACATCCTTCCTCGGTAGGGGAATAAATTGCATTCGTGTACTGGATTTCAGTCGAAAATGGTGATAAGTGCGTCACTGAAATAACAAAAGCAGTTGAATGTTCCGTCCCGTATAATCGTGCTGGAGGGAAATATGGACTGGCTGACAATACCCCATTGCTTACAAAAGAGCGGGGTTTTTTATTACTGACGAGGCAATCGAGATGATGATACACAAGCGCGGGCAATCTCAACATCGTACTCGACAGTTCACGAGACTCGGAATCTCGATATGGGTCGCAGCTATAGTCATGCCGAGCATCACTATGGCGGCTTCAGTTGCCGAGCAGTTCGAAATCGCTCGGCACGGAATCCTGCATGTCGGAACGTACCAGGAGCAGCCGGTAGACTCGAAATTGCCCCGCCCCATCAAATGGCTTGGAACAGCGTTTGTGGTGGATCAGGCGTGCACCTTTGCCACAGCGAAACACGTCTTGAAGGAGGCGAACCGGAATGAGCTCGTTGTTCGGTTTCAGCTTCCCGCTGACCTCGGGAAGGTAAGAACTCTGCCGGTACGCGTGTTGTCGGAGAATCCAACGCAAGATCTCGCGTTTCTCAAGATCGACCAGCATGGGGGTAAGCCCTGTGCATCTGGAACGCTTCGCGTATTTCCGATTTACTCGGGGCAATTGGCCCGAACCGTTGGCCAGACAGTCATGATTATTGGCTATCCGGTCATCATGCCAGGAGCCCTCGACCTACCGATTGTGCGCAGTGGAATTGTGGCGTCAACAGAAGTCCAATGGCCAGACGGCAGAATGCTACTGCTCGATCTAATGGGCGTGCCCGGTTTCAGCGGGAGCCCAGTTGTTCTGATCGACACTGGTGAAGTCATCGGTGTCGTCTTCGGTCCCGGCCCCACGCAGCGCGGATTTGGGTTCGAGTGGGCGACGCCGCTGTTGCCGTCAGACTACGAGGAGGCCACAAAGGCGTCCTATACCGCCTCCGAGGGTGGCACACCAAAATAAACGTATCAGTTCGTCATCTATCAGCGCGTTCCAGTGGATAATCTCTCGTGTTCCGCCGCTTGTGATGGTAGGCCTTGCGTTACACGACCCCCCGCCGAACACGAGGTTTACTTCGTTTCGATCCGTAATCCTCACTTTAGATGTATATCCATCGCTGAGGACTAGGTAGCTGTAATGCAAAGCATCAAACAACCGGGACGGGTGTGAAAGCATCCGCCTTTTTGCATTCGTTTACAAATCGTGATAGTAAACTCAGAGACATAAAGGCAGTCGACAGAGTTCCATCCCGTATAACCATCCTGGAGGAAAATATGGACTGGCTGACAAATACCCCGTCCAGCACCGGCATCCGGGCACTTCGTACGGCGGGCAGGATGCCCACGGGAACCAAAGCGACTCGAACTCCCAGGCGAGAAACCATGATCAGGCTACTCGTTGCCATCCTTGCACTCGCAGCGCTTTCAGGGTGCGCGACTAAAGAGGGAATCTCGCTTCCAATATCGAAGCCGACCCAGGATAACGTCAGCGACTTTAACCGGCGGAATGCACCGGCAACCAGCACCACGACGCCGAGCTCACCTCAGGTCAAGGATACGGTCAAGACTTCGATCATTCCAGGCGTTTCAGGCGCAAGATTGATTGTCGTAGGTAATGCGATGGCGCTTACTGAGTTTGATGAAGCAACTCTCAATCAGCGCTACGACAACTATCTGAAGCAACTCGCCGGGAAGCCCCCTGCATTTACGCGCGAATGGTACCTCGCCACAAGTGCCGGTCAAACCTCAGCGAAGTACTCTGGTGTTACCGGAATCTACACTCGGTTTTATCGCGCAGAAATACCGAAGGACCTCGTTCGACAGATCAACTTCGCATCAGCTTTCGGCACGTTCATGGCAGGGACTTCAGCCGACCTTGTTGCAGTACAGGTACTCCCGGGCTATGGCGCCTGGGTTACGCACGTTTTATGTAGCGAGAAAGACCCTGCCTATTTAGTTTGCGAGGCCCAATACCGTCAAGGCATGTACCAGTCTTCGGATGGACGCGAGGTAGACAACACGCTCAAGCTTGTCGAAGGCGGCGCGATCATCGACCCGTCAACATTCAAGAAGTCGACTAGCGTTGCGCCCCCGAGCACTGCAACGCGTATGGCACCACCGACGCCTGCATCCGTAGCGCCCTCCCTGCCTTCACCGCCAGCAGCTCAGCAAGCCCCGTCAACAAGCACGAGCCCTTCGCGCGACGAGGCAGCGCAACTGCAGAAGCTGAAAGAACTCCTCGACAAAGGTCTGATCACCCAGGAAGAGAACGACCGCAAGCGCAAGGAAATCCTTGATCGACTGTAGGCGCTCAGGGGGAGCCCAAGCGTTACTACCTTTCAATCCGTAATCGTTAACATTTTATCTAATCTCATATGCTTGACTCATAGGTGACAGCAATAACCACCGCAGTTCAGTTTTTTTAATCTTACCTGAGCAGTACGAGTCGAAAGGTGCTACACAAGCGCATTCGCCCCGAACCTTGACTTCAATAAATAATTTATCGATAGGTAGGTACTGAATGAGCAGGATCGACGAGGGTCTGGAGCCTTTTCGGCGGCTCAGCAGGGAACTCGAAGGGGGACGGCTGCGCCGGATCAATTCGCCCTCGCCGCGGAACTCGAGGAGAAAAAGTGTAACTCTGAATGCTCCTAGCCGCCGATCGAGACGCCGATCAGGCGTCCAATGCCGTAGGTCAGGGCGGCGGCGGTCAGGCCGAAAAGCACCATGCGCAGGCCCGAATAGGGCGCGCTGCGCCCGGTCATCAGCGTGATGGCCGCGCCGATGGCAAAAAGACCGCCGGCGCTGATGATGATGCTGACGATCACCGCGGTTGCGCCGTTTAAAAAGATGAAGGGGATAACGGGCACGACGGCACCCGCGGCAAATAGAAAAAACGAAGTGAAGGCGGCTTCCCATGCGGAGCCGCCCAGTTCGTCCGGATCGATGCCCAGCTCTTCGCGCACCAGCGTATCCAGGGCGCTGTCACCACCGCCGATGATGTGCGCGGCCAACTCCCGGGCGCGTTCCGTCGGCACCCCTTTGGACTGGTAGATCAGCGCCAGCTCATCCCGCTCCTCCTCAGGTCCGGCTCGCAGCTCTTCTCTCTCGATCTGGATCTGATGCTGGTACAGTTCGCGGGAGCTCTGCACCGAAAGCCATTCACCCAGCGCCATGGAACCAGCCCCGGCCATCAGACCGGCCAACCCGGTAATCAGAATCCCGTCGCCGGAAAGCGACGCCCCCGCCACACCCATCACCAGGCTCAGGTTAGAGACCAGTCCATCGTTTGCGCCCAGGACGGCGGCGCGCAGGGCGTTTCCTCCGGCGAACTTGTGCCTCCCCTCGATTTTCGCGACGTCGCTGCCCGTCATACCGCCGTTTCTGACATCCGCCGCGGCCGAAATCAAGCGGGCGTGCGATTTTTCGTCGGCGGACATCCGTCCGGCCGCTTCCTCGGGCTGGTGGTCATAGGCACGGCTGTCCGCCGTTTCGAGCCCGGCCACGGTGGGCAGGACAAACCGCGGGCCGAACCGCTTCGCCAGCCAGGCCATGCTGCGCGCCCGCCACGACGGCCGCCGCGCCGGGACGGGATGACCCGCTTCGTCGAGCTTGCCTTCCCAGTAAGCGGCGTGCCTCTCTTCGGTCTCGGCCAGCCGTCCGTAGACCTCTTTCAGCTCGGCCTTCTTTTCCGCCTCCGCGAGCGCACGATACAGCGCCGCGCCGTCAATCTCTTTTTGCCAGTTCCGAAGGTGGCGTTGAATATCCTGTTCTTGGGTCATTGGATTGATCCTTAGTCGCTGCCCGCATTCCCTTCATCTCATGAAGCCGGGCCAGGCTTCTCTGAGGTTGTGAGTGGATTATATCAGACGTCGTGTCCGGTGAAAACCAGATTCACCAATTCTTTCAGAGTCACAGCCCCTTCTTTTGACTTTCGTCCTCGGCCTCTGGCTGATCCGATCAAGCCCTCACACAAAAGCCCATGCGCCGTCTACCCGTGAATTCCTCTCACACCTCTTCTCCCCTCCCCTACAATCGGCGGAGAAACGGGGCGGCATTTGACTTTTGCCGGCAATCCCGGTATAAATTTATGATGATCGCTGTTCAGGAGAGGGGAAAGAAATGGACGCAAAACGCGACTGTCCGCCGCCCACCTTTGGCGCAGGGGATAAGCGGCACGGATTTCACATACGGCGGATCGAACAGATCCGGGAGATCAGGGTCACCGCCTACGAGATCGAACACGAACAAACGGGGGCCAGAATCCTTCATCTCCACTGCGACGACCGGGAAAACCTCTTCTCCATCGGTTTCCGGACGCCGCCGCGCGACTCGACCGGCGTGCCCCACATCCTCGAGCATTCCGTCCTGGCCGGTTCGGAGCGCTATCCGCTCAAGGACGTCTTCAACGAACTCCTCCGGGGGACGCTCCAGACCTTCCTCAACGCCTTCACCTACCCCGACAAGACGATCTATCCCGTCGCCAGCCAGGAGAGGCGCGATTTCTTCAACCTCGCCCGGGTCTATACCGACCTGGTCCTCCGGCCGCGGCTTCTGAAGGAGACCTTCCTCCAGGAAGGCCACCACCTCGAATTCGACGCGAACGGCGATCTGACGATCTCCGGCATCGTATACAACGAGATGAAGGGCGCCTACTCCTCTCCGGACACCCTCATGTACAAGGCGCTCCAGGAAAACCTCTATCCGGACACCCCCTATGCCTGCGACTCGGGGGGTGATCCGGAGTCGATACCCGAGCTGACCTATGATCAGTTCCGTGCATTCCACCGGACC
This sequence comes from uncultured delta proteobacterium, assembly GCA_963817385.1. GTDB lineage: Bacteria > Desulfobacterota > Syntrophia > Syntrophales > UBA5619 > JAKAFS01. The sequence goes on along the minus strand of CAWFOM010000006.1, from coordinate 26,016 downwards.
TTCTACTCGCCGACGAACGCCCGGATCTTTCTCTACGGAGACATTCCGACCGAGGAGCACCTCGCCTTTCTCGCGGAGATGCTCGCGGGCTTCGACCGTGTCGCCGTGGATTCCGCCATAGGCATTCAGAATCGATGGCGCGAACCGCGATCCGTTCACGGTTTCTATCCCATCGACCGCCAGGAGAAAACGACGGGGAAAACCACGGTCAACCTCGCCTGGATGACGGCGGAAAACACCGATGGCGAAGAGGCGATGCTCATCACGATCGTCTCGGACCTGCTCGTCGGGAGCGCCGCCGCCCCCCTCCGGAAGGCCCTGATCGATTCCGGTCTCGGCGAAGATCTCTCGCCGGTCACCGGCCTGGAGAGGGATCTTCGGCAGATCGCCTTGGCGGTCGGCCTCCGGGGAACCGACCCGGACAAGGCACCGCGGATCGAGACGCTGATCCTCGATACGCTGGAGAATGTGGCGGCTGCCGGTTTCGACCGTGAGCTGATCGAGGGGACCCTCCACCAGATCGAATTCCACGGGCGGGAGATGGTCCGCGGCGGCTATCCGTACGGGATCGTTCTCATGGGCCGCGCCTACCACACCTGGCTGTACGAAGGGGATCCCCTGACGGACATGAATTTCCCCCGCACCATCCTCGAAATCCGCAGGAAGTGGGAGGCCGACCCCGGCCTTTTCCAGCAGGTCGTCCGAAGATGGCTCCTGGAGAATCCCCACCGCCTCCTCTCCGTCATGGAGCCGAGCCGGACCTTGCCGGAGGAGCGGGAACAGGCGGTCCGGGAGCGGATGGCCCGTCGAAAGGCCCTGCTCACCTCCGAGGATGCGGAACAGATCCGACGGGAGACGGCCGTGCTCAAGCAGTTTCAGACGGAACCGGACTCTCCCGAGGCGGTCGCGACCCTGCCGAGGTTGAAGATCAGCGACATCTCCCGCGAGATCGAAACGATCCCCACGGATCGCTCGACCATCGCCGGCGTTCCGGTCCTGAGCCACGAGATCTTCACCAACGGGATCGCCTATCTCGACCTCGCCTTCGATGTCTCCGACGTCCCCGAGGAGCTGCAGCCCTACCTGCCGCTCCTCGGCAAGCTCACCGTCCAGATGGGGGCGGCCGGCATGTCCTACGAGGCGATGGCAAAACGGATAGCCCTCCGGACCGGCGGGCTCGGGGTTAACCTCGCCACGGGCCTTACCGCCGACGGGAAGGGAGACTGGCAGAAGATGTTCTTCTCCGTCAAGGCCCTTTACCGGAACGTGGACGAAGCGGTCGGCATCGTCCGGGATATCCTGACCGCGGGGGATCTGAACGATGCCGCCCGGATGCGGGATCTGATCCTCGAAAAGAAGAACGGCCTCCACGCCTCGGTCATCCCCTCGGGGCATCTCTTCGCCCATATGGCCGCCGCGGCCGCCTTTTCCGTGTCCGCCTGGCGGAACGAACAATGGCACGGGCGAACACAGCTCCGCTTCATCGCCGGCACTGCCGATCGCCTGACCGATCTTCGGGAGGATCTTCGGGAGAAACTGACGCGCCTGAAGGAGATCATCTTCGTCAGGAACCGCCTGCACCTGAATCTGACGGCCGATGAAGAGGGGTTGAGACTTCTTGCCGGCGCATCTGCGAGGCTCTCCTTGCTTCCGATGGGAAATCCGCCGGCGAGGAGCAAGGAGCAGACCCATCGCCCGGCACACGTCGGCATCATCATCCCCGCCCAGGTCTCCTATGTGGCGAAAGTCCTCGCAGCGCCGCCCTATGACGATCCGCTTTCCGCACCCCTTTTCGTCCTGGCGAAACAACTATCCAACGGCTACCTCTACCGCCATATCCGGGTTCAGGGCGGGGCCTATGGCGGCTCCTGCCGGTACGAACCGCTGAGCGGCCTGTTCGCCTTCCTCTCCTACCGGGATCCCCATCTGACGGAAACCCTGGATGTCTATCGCAATGCCGTGGATGCGGCTTCCCGGGAAATGGTTTTACCGGAAGAATTGGAAAAGGCCGTTATCGGTTCGGTCAGCGCCCTGGATCGGCCGTTGGACCCCGCCGGCAGGGGATACACCGCCCTGATCCGTGAGTTCTCCGATCTCACCGATGCCGACCGACGCCGTTTCCGGGAGGAGATACTCGACAGCACCCCGGAACGCCTGCAGGAAACCGCGCGGAGCTATTTCCGCACCGCGGCTGAAGGGGCGGGGATCGCGGTCTGTGCGTCGGAGGAGCGCCTCGGAAAAGCCAACGAGATGCTTACGGAAAAATTGACGCTGGAAAAGCTGATGTAAGGAGGAAAGAAACGATGCAATCGAAACGAAGAATCCGTTTTTATCTTCTGTTGGCGTTATGCCTGAGCGCCGCAGCCTGCACCGGAAACTTTTTCAGGAACTACGGCCGTATCGATCCGAGCCCTGAGACTACCCGCGTCTTTGAAGGCTACCAGGTCAACCCGGAATTCCGCTACTATATCAGCGGCTCGGACCTCTACCCCAATGCCCTTATGGGACTGAACCGGGCTTACCATCTCGATCCGAGAACCCTCTGGAAAGAGGTGGCGATGACCCCGGGGAAGATGAAGGAAATCGTCGAGAACATGAAGACCAAGGCCTTTCATTACTATCAGTTTCAATATGGATTCGAGATGTCTGACGATACGGGTCGGCCGATCGGCGTCTGGTACTCGATCCTGGCGGCAAGAACCTTCCTGCACATGGAAGAGAACGGTACCGTGAGGATCGATACGCCCGATCTCGACACCTATGATAAACTCGATCGAGAGATGGATGGCGACAGCAACAACTAAGACAAGATTATCAGGGCCGCGCCGGCAGGCTTTGTCCCTTGCAATTTACCGGAAAATTCGCTAAAAGGGTTTCGCAAATATGTCAGAGGAGGCACGGACGATATGAAGGTTTTGGTTACCTACTTCTCACAGACAGGCAACACCGAGATGCTTGCACGCGCCATCTATGAAGCGATTCATGTCGATAAGGAACTCCTCCCCATTCGGGACGTCAAGGCCACAGAGGGCTATGACGTCATCTTCGTGGGGTTTCCCGTTCACGCCCACAGTATTCCCGCCGCGATCGTTCCCTTTTTCAAGGACCTGCCCGCCGGACAGCCGATCGCCCTCTTCTGCACCCATGGTTCGCTTCGGGGCGGCCAACTGCCCAAACAGGCCATCGAACACGCAATCGGCCTTGCCTCGCGGGCACGGATCCTCGGCACGTTCGGTGTCCGGGGAAAGGTCAACCCCAAGGTCATCGACTCTCTGATGAAGATGATGGAACACCAGGCGTGGGCCGAAGAGGCGCAGGGGGCCGCCGGACATCCCGATGATGCGGACCTGGCAGACGGAAAGGATTTCGCCCGGAGTATCCTCGCCAAGATCGGCCATTAACCCTGGTCGGCTTCGTAAAAAAGCTAACTATTTCTACTCATAATAATGAAAATGACGCACAAATATTGATGGTTGAACCCAATGGAGTTGTAAACCAACAGCAGTTGATAGCGCATTCATGATGGGTTTCCTATTTCCTCATGCTTTCAACATTAATATCCAAAATTCCTCTCAGGTTCAAAGGTTCCCGGACAGCACTTCCTCTCACCAATCCGGCACGATCTATTACGCACCTAACAATCGCCGCTGCAACAGCGTCTGCATGTCACGACGGCCATCGACAATCAGCAGAACATAGACGTGCTTATCCATGACTCGGTAAATGATCCGGTAGGGTTTGAAGAAAATCTCGCGGTATTCACGAATCCCGAGTCCCAGCAGTTCTCTCGGATGGGTACCCCGATCGGGGAATTCGGACAACCTGGAGAAGGCTCTCTCGATCTGCTTCAAAACGTAGTCAGCTTTTTGCGGCTCATCGTGCAGAGCCAAATAGTCGTAAAGCTCATCGAGATCACGTGCTGCATCATCCGTCAGGAAAACCGCGAACGGCATCAGTGAGCCTCCCGTCGCTCGCGCAGACGTTTGATCACATCCTCAGCGGGCTGGACCTTGCCTTTCTCGATCTGACGGGTCCCGAGTGCCAGGATCTTCAGGAGAGCCATTGTTTCCTGGGTTTGTTCGTAGCTTTCGATGTCCTGTATGACCACCTTGGCTTCGCCGTTCTGGGTGATAACCAGCGGCTCTCCGTGCTCGTTCAGTTTCCTTACGATTTCGGCAGTATGGGCCTTCAGGTAGCTTATGGGCTTGATCTGGCTGGACAGTTTCATTGGTACCTCCCGTTCGAGTATGACTGAATATAGTCCATAAACAGGTCACCTGTCAAGATCGAAGGGAGGTTGTAATGCTGTGTCCGGTGATAGTCGTTTTCATGCCCGGCAGATCCTTCTGACTCTTCATCTCACGCGCATGCCTTGTAGAGGTTCATGTCTCTATTTTTCGCCCATCGTAAAGCTAACCGGCGCGCAGCTTTTTTGCGCGTCCGGTTGAGTGTTTGGTTAGGCGCTGTGTTGATTTTGTAATTTCAAGAAGCGATTTCAATGCCTCATTCACAGCAGCCGAACTGGTGAACACTTTGGCTACTTCTGGTTCGAGGACCGCCACATTAGCCCCTTCCTCTATCAGGCGCTTAAAGTACTTACCCCGAACGGCTTTCGAATAATCGAACTCATATTCAGGGCGTAATTCCTCTATGACTTTAGTTTTCATGTCTTTTCCTCTCCGAAATAGTTGCGGGACGTGCGCTGATAATCCGTATCGCATCCCCTCTTTCAGTGTGCGATACAACGAGCAGACGTCCTTGGGGTGAATAACCAACAGTGATGAATCTATCCTCTGTGATGGAGTGGTCTGGGTCATGGAATGTTGCCGATATAGGATCATAAAACACAGTAACGGCTTCGTCAAAAGAAATGGCGTGCTTTTTGATGTTTCGCTTTTCTTTTTCTCTATCCCACTCGAATTTCATAATATTATCTGGTACAAATGATTGACCTCAGAATAACCATCGCCTGCTAAATATAGCTCATCTGGTCGGATCGCTCAATCGACAATTTGGATTACGCTTCAGATGTTCAAAGTGGGCACAAGCGACACCGCCCGCATTGTGAGGGCGAACAGAACGACCACACTCCACTCACCGAAAGTCGGGCTTGTCATTCTTGCGAAGTCGAGCGGCGTCTCGCAATTCAATCGCTTTTTCGATGCTAGTCTCACAGCCTTTAAGAGAGCATATCATCGATCTTGCCATCTTTTATCTCCTTTCAGCCTAACAATATATATACAGTTTCGAATTTTGTCAATGGTTCCGCGGGGAATGCACTCGCGGGCGAATTCGCCTTTTCTCAGAGGAGATCCGGGAGCTTTTCGATAGCCTGCTCCAGATTCTCCGGCTTCGGGCCGCCCGCCTGCGCCATGTCGGGCCTGCCGCCGCCTTTCCCGCCGACGATGGGGGCGATCGTCTGGATGATCTTCCCCGCATGGAACCGCTCCGTCAGATCCTTCGTCACCAGACACAGGAGCATCGCCTTTCCGTCCGCCCGGCTCCCCAGGAGGATGACGCCGGAGCGGAGGCGGTCCCGGAGCTTGTCGCCGAAGTCCCGAAGCGACTTGACATCGGCGGCCTCGACCACGGTCGCGAGGACCTCGATCCCCTTGACCGTGCGGACGCGGTCCATCAGATCGCCGGAGTCGCGCGCCGCCAGCTTTCCCTGGAGGGCCTCGATCTCCCGCTCCAACTCCCGCTCGCGCCGGAGGAGCTTTTCCGCCATTCCAGCGTTCCGGACTGTCTCCGATGTCCCAAGAGACTGGTCTTAATACAGAGAGGCGGTCTTCCTGAGCTCCTCCTCCATCCGCCGCACATGGGCGACGGCGCCCCTGCCGGTCACGGCCTCGATCCGGCGGACGCCGGCGGCCACGGCCGATTCATGGACGATCTTCAGAAATCCGATGTCGCCCGTCCTGGTCACATGGGTCCCCCCGCAGAGCTCCCGGCTGCACTCGCCCATTCCGACGACGCGGACCGTCTCCCCGTACCGCTCGTCGAAGACCGCCGTGGCCCCCGTTTTCACCGCCTCGGTAAGGGGGAGGACCTCTGGTCTCGACGGGGCAGTTCATCCGGATCATCCGGTTCGCCTCATCCTCGACGAGCGCCAGCTCCTCCTCGGTGATTTTCGAAAAATGGGTGAAGTCGAACCGGAGCCTCTCGGCGTTCACCAAGGAGCCGGACTGCTTGACGTGTTCGCCGAGGACCTTCTTCAGGGCGGCCTGGAGGAGATGGGTCCCGGAGTGGTTCGCCTCGGTGGCTCTGCGGCTCTCGTCGACCACCTTCAGATCGACCGCATCCCCCTTGTGGAGCTTCCCGCCGGTGAGTCTGCCGACATGGATGATCAGATTGTCGAGGGGTCTTTTCGTATCCGTCACATTGAAGACGACTGAACGGGCTGGGACTCGGTTCGACTAGATTACGCCGGTATCGCCGACCTGGCCGCCGGTCTCCCCGTAGAAGGGGGTCCTGGCAACGATGATCTCCGCCTCGTCCCCTTCCACGATCTTGTCGACGAGTTGGCCGTCTTTTCGGATGGCCAGTCACCTGCGAACTCCCCGCCGTCACCCCCTCGTACCCGACAAACTCCGTGGCGATCCCCTCGACGGAGAGGCGGTGGTAGATTTCGGAAATCGCCTCCTCGCCGCTCCCCTTCCAGGACTCCCGCGCCTTCTCCCGTTGCCCCGCCATCGCCCGCTCGAACCCCTCCATGTCGAGGCTAAGCCCGTCCTTCCGGACGATATCGGCCGTCAGGTCGGTGGGGAAGCCGAAGGTGTCGTAGAGCTTGAAGACGATCTCGCCCGGAATCACCTGCCCGCCCGCCCCCTTCAGGGCCGCCACCTCTTCCTGGAGGATCCGGAGGCCCGCGTCGAGGGTGTCTATGAAACGCTCTTCTTCATTCAATATGACCTTTTTGATAAAAGAAGCGTGCTCGACGAGGTCGGGATAAGCATCCTTCATCTGGTCGATGACGACGCCGGCCACTTCGTGGAGGAAGGGCCGGTTCATGCCGAGGAGCTTCCCGTGGCGCGCCGCCCTCCGGAGGATCCGCCGGAGGACATAGCCGCGCCCTTCGTTGCTCGGAAGAATGCCGTCGCCGATGAGGAACGTGATGGCGCGGGAGTGGTCGGCGATGACGCGGATGGAGACATCGTCCTCCCCGTTTTTCCCGTAGGTCCGGCTGCTGATCTTCTCGATGAATCGGATGATCCCGGTGAAGAGGTCGGAGTCGTAATTGCTCGTCACCCCCTGGATGACGGCGGCCAGGCGTTCCAGCCCCATCCCCGTGTCGATGTTCGGCTTCGGCAGAGGGGTGAGCTTCCCGGCAACGTCCCGGTCGAACTGGGTGAAGACGAGGTTCCAGATCTCGAGGTGGCGGTCGCATTCGCACTCCACGTTGCAGGAGGGCTTTCCGCAGCCCGTGCCCACCCCCTGATCGAACAGGATCTCGGAGCAGGGGCCGCAGGGGCCCGTCTCCCCCATCATCCAGAAGTTGCTCTTCTCCCCCATCCGGACGATCCGCTCCGCCGGAACCTTCATCTCGTCGTGCCAGATCCGGAAGGCCTCGTCATCGTCCTTGTAGATCGTGATCCAGAGCCTTTCCTTCGGCAGCCTCACCACCTCGGTCAGGTACTCCCACGCCCAGGCGATCGCCTCCTTTTTGAAGTAATCCCCGAAGGAGAAATTCCCCAGCATCTCGAAAAAAGTATGATGACGCGCGGTGACCCCCACGTTCTCCAGATCGTTGTGCTTCCCCCCCGCCCGGACGCTCTTCTGAGAGCTCACCGCCCGCCGGTACCCCCGGTCCTCCAGGCCGAGAAAGCAGTTCTTGAACTGCACCATCCCCGAATTGGTAAAAAGGAGCGTCGGATCGTCCTTCGGGACCAGGGAGGAACTCGCCACCCGCGTATGACCCTTTCCCTCGAAAAATTTCAAGAAACTCTCCCTGATCTCACTCCCCGTCATCGCCATGAAACCGCTCCTCCTTCAGTCCTTTCAATTTCCTAAAAATCAAGCCCGGGGGGAATCCCTTCCCCAACAGGCTTCGTGCCATCCGTGCCGTTTCTTTCCCGTCCCTCTCGGCGGACACGCGGCCGCGCGCCTTCTTCCGGAGGAGACGATCGATCGCCTCCTCCTCGCCGATCTCCCCGCGGATCTCCGCTATCGCCTGTTGCGAGAACTCCTCGGGGATCCCCTTCCCGCGGAGATCAAGTGCTATCCGGCGATCCCCCAGGAGGCGGTTGACGGCCAGCTCCCGCGCCCGCTGTTTCGCGAAGGCCCCGTCATTGAGGTAGCCGAGTTCCCGGCACTTCCCGACAACCCCGGCGATAACCGGCTCCGGGAAACCGCCCTGCCGGAGTTTTGCACTCAACTCCTGTTCACTGTGCGCCCGCAGGGCGAGAAGACGGTATGCCTTTTTTTCCGCCTTCTCCCGCAGATGCTCGCCATCCATCGGCGCTACTCTTCCTTGACCGGGGCCGCCTTCGGCTTCAATCCGAGCTTCTCGCGGACCTCCGCCTCGACCTGCGCCAGGATGTCGGAATTTTCCTTCAGAAAGATTCTTGTGTTGTCGCGGCCCTGGCCGAGACGCTCTCCCTTGTAGGAATACCAGGCGCCGCTCTTCTCGATGATCCCCTTGTCCGCCGCCAGATCGAGGACGTCACCCTCCTTCGAGATCCCCTCGCCGAAGATGATGTCGAATTCCGTCTCACGGAAGGGAGGGGCGACCTTGTTCTTGACAACCTTGACCTTGGTCCTGAAGCCGATCACATCCTGGCCCAGCTTGATGGCGTTCACCTTCCGGATGTCGAGGCGCATCGTCGAGTAGAATTTGAGCGCATTCCCGCCGGTCGTCGTCTCGGGATTCCCGAAGAAGACGCCGATCTTCATCCTGAGTTGGTTGATGAAGATCACGGTGGTCTTCGATTTGCTGATGCTCCCCGTCAGTTTCCGGAGGGCCTGGGACATCAGGCGCGCCTGGAGGCCCATCTGGGCATCCCCCATCTCTCCCTCGATCTCGGCCTTGGGGACAAGGGCGGCCACCGAGTCGACGACGAGGACGTCCAGCGCCCCGCTCCGAACGAGGGTCTCGGCGATCTCGAGCGCCTGCTCTCCCGTGTCCGGCTGGGAGATGAGGAGATCGTCCGTATTGACGCCGATCTTCCGCGCATAGGTCACATCCAGGGCGTGTTCGGCATCGATGAAGGCGGCGAGCCCGTTTTGCTTCTGCGCCTCCGCCACGATGTGGAGGGCAAGCGTGGTCTTCCCGCCCGACTCGGGTCCGAAGATCTCGATGATCCGCCCGCGGGGCACCCCGCCCGTCCCGAGCGCCATGTCGAGGCTGATCGACCCGGTGGAGATCGCTGCAATATCGGAGATCACCTCCGCGCTGCCCAGCCGCATGATCGATCCTTTTCCAAACTGCCGCTCAATCTGGGTGATCGCCAGATCGACTGCCTTCTCGCGTTCCGTATCCGTTCCCATAGCCACCTCCCGTACCCCCGTCCGTGGTTTTGTCTGTGTTGATCCCATTACCTGCCTTCCGGCCTTACCTCCTCATTCTCCCCCGCAAAGGGGAACCATTTGAGCTTCGTGTAGACGGCCCCGCGGGGCGTCAGTTCGCTCCGGATGAGCCCGATTCCGGCGGCCGATAAACTGCCCCGCCGCATACCCCTCCCCCTTTTCCAGCGCCTGTTCCAGACCGGTCAGGCCCCGCGGGGACTCTGATCCGCGCCAGTGTGAGATGGGGTCGGAAGGGCCGCTCCTCCGTCGGAAAACCGACCTTCGCGAGTCCGCCTTCGAGCTCCTGCTGGAAGTCGCAGGAGCCGCGGCACATCGCCATCCATCCCGAGCCAGAGGACCCGGGGCCGGCGCTGGTCGGGGAAAACCCCTGCCCCGCCGATCGAAAGCGTTAACGGCGCCTGGCCCCCGCCGCGGCTTCATCCACGACCGTCGCGATATCCGCGATCGCGTTTTCGGCGATATCACCGAAGAACTTCAGCGTCAGATGGATCGCCTCCGGCCGGACCCAGCGGACCTCTCCCCGGATCATCCGCTGCAGGCGCTCCTGAATCCTCCCGATCTCCCGGAGGATCTCCTCGGGCGGATCGATGGCCAGGAAGCAGCGGATCGTTTTTTCATCCATCAGCGGATTCCTCTCCCATCAGGTGCCGCCTGAGCATCAGGAGGGCCGCCTGGGAGGCCGCGACCTTGTTCCTCCGCCGCTCCCAGCGGAGGGCGTAATGGCGGCAGAGGGTCGTCCCGCCGTCGGCAAGGGCGATATGGACGGTCCCCACCGGCTTCGCCTCCGTCCCGCCGGAGGGACCCGCGATCCCCGTCACGGCCAGCCCCAGATCGGTTGCGGCCAGACGCCGCACCCCCTCGGCCATGAGGCGCGCCGTCTCGGCGCTCACCGCCCCGTGCTCCCGGATCACCGCCTCGTCAACACCCAGGAGGGCGATCTTGGCGGCGTTACTGTACGTCACCACCCCCTGTTCGAGAAAGGCCGAACTGCCCGGGACGTCGGTAAGGCGGTCCGTGATCAGCCCTCCCGTACAGGATTCCGCCACGGCGAGCGTGAGATGCCTCTCCGTGAGGAGGTCGGCGACGATCCGTTCGAGCGTCTCGTCGCCCCGGGCGAAGATGTGCTTCCCGAGCCTCGCTTCGACGAGGGCGCCCGCCGCCCGGAGCTTTTCCCCGGCCTCAGCCGCCGATGCGGTGCGCGCCGTCAGGACGATATGGTTTTCCGGGAAATTCGGATAGAAGCCGATACCGACTCCGAGACCGGCAAGATCCGCATCGGCCATCGCCGCGTCCACCGCCGCCTCGGGGATCCCGAAGAGCTTGAAAGTGGACGTCTCCACCTGGAGCGCCGCCTCCGGAAACGCCTTCCGGAGAAGAGGGATCACCCCTTCCGGAAGCATCCGGCGGGCCTCGGCGGGGACTCCGGGGATCACCGCGACGATCCTCCCTTCGCGCCGCACGGCGAACCCCGCCGCCGTCCCGGTCGGATTCGCGATGATCTCCGCCCCTTCCGGGAATACGGCCTGCTTGGCGTTGTTTTCCGTCCAGGGAAGCCGGCGCTTCTCGAACAGGGCGCGGACATGAGCGTAAACGGCATCATCCGTGCGGAGTCCGAGGCCGAAGGCCCGGGCAATGGCCGCGGTCGTGATGTCGTCGGCGGTGGGGCCGAGACCCCCGGTCGCGATCACCGCCCCGGCGCGCGCCAGGAGATAGTCGAGGGCGTCATGGATGGCGCCGTCATCATCACCCACGGAGAGCATCGCCGCCACCGGCCAGCCCTGCGCCTGCATAGCGCGGGAGATGAGGGCGGAGTTGGTATCCTGAATCCTGCCGCTTGTCAACTCATTTCCGATCGTCAATATCCCTATTCTCATCGTTCTTTCCTTCTCACCCGACCGCCCCGGCCGAAAACCGAAAGGCGGGTACCGTGTTGTCATATCCCCCCGAACCGCATCAGGAGCTGCAGGAGCAGATTGCCGTAGACGGCTGCCGCCAGATCATCCGCCACCACCCCGTAGCCGCCGGGCAGCCGCTCCTGAAAGAGCCGCGCCGGAAAGGGCTTCACGATATCGAAGAGGCGAAAAAGAATGAACCCCAGGACCGCGTGGAGCACCGTCGGCTCAATCAGAAAGAGGGTCCACTGCAGGCCCGCGATCTCGTCGATCACGATGCACGGTGCATCCTTCCGGCCGAAAAGCGTTTCCGCCTCCTCGGCAACATACCAGGCAAGGCAGGTGAAGGCTGCGACCGTGATCAGCCAGAGCGGCCAGGACATGGCCGAAAAGACCCAATACAGGGGGATGCCGACCAGCGTTCCCGCCGTCCCCGGTGCCAGGGGCGCGTACCCGCTCCCGAAGCCTGTGGCCGCCAGCTTGATGAATTTCGCGTTCAGAAGACACCTCTGTTCATTCAATCTTTGGGCAATCCGGGCGATCCGGGCGGGAAATTCCCCATACCGGCGCTCAATTAACCCTTTTTCTGCCGTCCTGTCAATGACGACTTGACCGACTTTTTCCGAAACACCCCCGGCGCTGAAAAATCCCTTGACAATAGAACGATGGTTCTATTATACCTAATGACAAGGGGAATGCAAGAGTTTTGTTGCGAGCGCCTTGAAAACCGTGATCCCTCCGCGCGCGGGATCTTTTTTCGACCCTGCACCCTTCGCTTCGCTGCAAAGACGAAACTCGCGCTTCGCGCTCAAACAGTCGTCTTTGCGGGCGTTCCGCTCCGGAGGCAGGGTGCCCCGAAAAAATCTCCAATGCGCACTTCCGGGAACCGATTTTCAGAGCATCACGGATTTTAGTTTTATGAGGGAAAGGATTAAAAGGAATGGACGACACGATCTTCACCCTCCACAACTGGCCGCGGGCGATCCTCCACGTCGATGGGGACGCCTTCTTCACCTCCTGCGAGGAGGCGATCCATCCTGATCTCAAGGGGAAGCCGATCATCACGGGCGGCGAACGGGGGATCGTCGCCTGCGCAAGCTACGCGGCCAAGGCCCTGGGGGTCAGGCGCGGGGTGGCCCTCCACGAGGCGAAGCGGATCTGTCCGGCGCTTGTCGTCCTTCCCTCCGACTACGAGACCTACAGCCTCTTCTCCCGGCGGATGTTCAACGTCATCCGCCGCTTTACCCCCCAGGTGGAGGAGTATTCCATCGACGAGGCCTTCGCCGACCTCACCGGAATGAGGCGGGCGCTCAGGGCCTCCTACGAGGCCATCGCCCTGAAGATCCAGGCGGAAATCGCCCGGGAGCTGGGAATCACCGTCTCCGCGGGTCTCAGCATCACCAAGGTCCTGGCCAAGGTCGCCTCCAAACACCGGAAACCTGCCGGCTTCACCGTCATCCCCGGTCGGGCAATCGCCTCCTACCTGGCGGACCTGCCCGTCGAGAAGGTCTGGGGGATCGGCCCGGCCACGACGAATTATCTCCGGAAAATGGGGGTAACAACCGCCCTGGAATTCGCCCGCCTTTCCGAGAGGACGATCCGGGAGCTCTTCACGAAGCCCGGCGAGGAGACCTGGAGGGAGCTTCGGGGAGAGTCGGTCTACCCGGTCACCGCAGAGGAGAAGAGCAGCTACGCTTCCATCAGCAAGACGAAGACCTTCGCCCCGCCGACCGCCGAGAGGGAGTATCTCTTCGCCCACCTGCTGAGGAACCTGGAGTCGGCCTGCATCAAGGCGCGTCGTTACGGCCTCGCCCCCCGGAAGATCGCCGTCTTTCTGAAGAAGCAGAACTTCGACACGGCGGGCCGGGAAGCGAAACTCAACCGCCCCTCGGCCCATCCGCTGGAGCTGGCCAACCTCCTCCGGGGCCTGTTCAATGAGATGTACCGGCGCCACGATCTTTACCGCGCGACCGGCGTCGTCCTGATCGACCTCGTCCTCGACGCCCGGATCCAGTACTCCCTCTTCGAGGATCCTCTCCGGGCGGAGAAGATCCGGGAGCTCTACGAGGCCGTCGACGCCCTCTCCGGCAAATACGGGAAGCACACCCTCCACCTGGGCGGCTCACACTTCATCGAGGTACTGGGCCAAGGCCGCCGGGGGGCCCCCACCGTCCGCGAGCAGACGCTGCTCTATGGCGAGACCCGGCGCAAACACCTGGGCATCCCCCTTTTCCCATGAACTTCCCACCCGGGAACACCCCATCCTGATACACGCCTATTTTGGTAGAAACTTGTTGACATCCCCCGCTGATCTTCGTATTCTCCCGCATGTACAATCTGTTTTCGTCATACCACGATATGTAAGTTATTGAGGTCGCCCAACCGGTCGGAGCGCCTTCACGGCAGCCGGAGGGAGCCGGTTTCCTGATTATACGCGGAAATCTTTTAGCATTGGAAAACGGGCAGGCGTTACCCATGAAACGGATACTGCTTTTTCTCTCGTTGGTAGCAATCAGCTTCTGCCTCCCGGCTTCTGCGGCCCAGCATGACGAGTTTCCCGTTTCCCCGCCCCCCTTCTCCGAGGGGATCTTTCCCTGCAGTAATTGTCACGCCGGGCTGGAAATCAATACCAAGAAACGTGAATTGAAGGACGAGCATACTTCCATCAAACTGCACCATGCGGAGCAGGAGAGGTGGTGCCTTGATTGCCACAATGCCCCCAACCGCGACAAGCTGAAACTTGCCGATGGGGAAACCATCGATTTTACCGAATCATACCGGCTTTGCGGTCAGTGCCACGGCAATATATACCGCGACTGGAAGGCCGGGATTCACGGGAAAAGGGTGGGCTACTTCGAGAAAGGGAAGCGGACATACTTCCTTTGCGTAAGTTGTCACAACCCTCACGACCCCAAATTTAAACCCCTGAAACCGGAACCGCCGCCGATAAGGCCGGAATTACAGCATGGGAAATAGTCATACCCGAAGAGATTTTATCAAGATGATGTCCATGGGCGCCTTGGCCGGCCTCTCCCTGGGAAGTCTGGCGTGCACCCGGACGCAGGTGGAAGAGTTCCTCCAAAAACACTTCCGCGAGATGACCCAAGAGGAGAAGAATCAGGTCATCAGACGTCTCGAAGAGAAGTATTTACGGAAATACGGCAAAGAGTTCCATATCAGCACACAACCGGCCGCTGCCGGCGTCCTGTGGGGTTATGGCCTCGATCTGTCACGATGCATCGGGTGCAGGAGATGTGTTTACGGCTGCGTGAAAGAAAACAACCAGTCCCGTGTCAACCCTCAGTTGCAATGGATACGGGTTATCAGACTCAAGAAGGGGAGCCTGATCAACCTTGAAAATGCGGAACATTACTATAATCCCGAAACCGTTCCCGAACCCGGGTTCCTGTACATGCCCGTTCAATGCCAGCAATGTGAAAATCCCCCCTGCGTGCGCGTCTGCCCGGTGAAGGCCACCTGGAAGGAGCCGGACGGCATCGTCGTCGTGGATTATAACTGGTGCATCGGCTGCCGGTATTGCATCGCCGCCTGCCCCTACAAAGGGCGGGTTTTCAACTGGGCGGAGCCGCAGATCCCCGCTGCGGAAGTGAATACCGAGGTGCATTATCTGGGAAACAGACCCCGGGTGAAAAATGTCGTAGAGAAATGTACCTTCTGCATCCAGCGGGTGCGTCAGGGCCGGTACCCGGCCTGCGTGGAAGCCTGCCCGACCGGGACAAGGAAGTTCGGAAACCTGTTGGATCCAAACAGCGAAATACGATACCTCATAGAAAACAAAAGAGTATTTCGATTGAAGGAAGACCTCAACACCGAACCTAAGTTTTATTATTTCTTTTCCGCATAGCGGCACGAGGGTTTCATGGAAGCCTGGAGATTTTTCAAGACAACGGTCGGCATGGTCTTTTCCGGAACGAAGGCGTACACCCTGTGGTGCGTCTTTCTTCTTGCCGTCATCGGCGTGGCCATCACCTTCTACATCAAACAACTGGATACGGGACTCTTGGTCACGAATATGCGGGACCAGGTTTCCTGGGGGCTTTACATCGGCAACTTCACCTACCTGGTCGGCGTGGCCGCCGCAGCCGTTCTTCTCGTTATACCCGCTTACATTTATCACTTCGATCCGATCAAGGAGATCGTCGTGTTAGGCGAGCTCCTCGCCGCTTCGGCGATCATCATGGCCCTGATGTTCGTCCTCGCCGATCTGGGCAGGCCGGATCGGTTCTGGCATATCATCCCCTTCATCGGCATTCTGTCATTCCCCGATTCGTTGCTCGCCTGGGACGTCATCGTGCTCAACGGCTATCTTCTCCTGAACACGCTTGTCCCGATCTATATTCTGGTAAAAATCTACTTCGGCAAGGAACCCAACCGGCGTTTCGTCATTCCGCTGGTCCTGCTCTCCATACCCTGGGCCGTGGGCATCCATACCGTTACCGCCTTCCTCTACAACGGACTGGCCGCCAGACCCTTCTGGAACGCCTCCATCCTGGCTCCCCGTTTTCTCGCCAGCGCCTTTTGCTCGGGGCCGGCCATGGCCATCATCATTTTCCAGATTCTGCGGAAAACGGCAGGGATGAAGATTAAAAACGAAGCCCTTTTCAAGATTTCCGAGTTGATGGCTTACGCGATGTTTATCAATCTCTTCCTGCTCGGGGCCGAGCTGTTCAAGGAGTACTACAGCGGCACCATTCACCTGGCGCCCATGGAATATCTCTATCAGGGGCTGCACGGGCATCATTCCCTGGTCCCTTGGATATGGTCGGCAATGGTTATGAACATTACCGCGTTTGTCCTATTTTTGATTCCGAAAACCCGGGAAAACATTGTAACGCTCAACATCGGCTCGCTTCTCATCATAACGGGCGTGTGGATTGAGAAGGGGCTCGGTCTGATCGTACCCGGTTTCATTCCCGATCCCCTCGGCGAAATCTACGAATATATGCCGAATATAACGGAAATATCGATTTCTTTGGGTATCTGGGCCTTTGGGCTTCTGATCTTTACGCTCTTCATGAGGATCGCCATTCCCATTCAACGCGGCGATTTTATCCATTCAAAATATGCAAAGGCAACCGCCAAACGCCAGTACGAGCGGATAAAGCCATAGCGTATGAGTGACGAAACCCCGCCCGGAGTGAAGGTGGCCGACTTTACCCGAGGGCGTAAAATGAAAGAGGTGACCTGAGTGGAACATTTGTTAACTCTTACTGATAACCGATAACCAGAAAAGGAGGAAAAACTGATGAAGCTATTGAAGTTATGGTTGGTTTTGGCTGTTATTGTCGCATTTTCCGGAGTGGCCTTTGCGGGACAGACCTTTGACAACGTCAAGGCCAAGGGGTTTATCCAGATCGGGGTGAACGGTGAACTGTTCGGCTTCGGGAAGCCCGATGAAAAAGGCGTATGGCGAGGCCTCGACGTCGATACGGGGCGCGCCATCGCCGCGGCGGTGTTTGGCGATGCCAACAAGGTCAAGTTCATTCCCCTGACGGCGGTTCAGCGTTTTACGGCGCTTCAATCCGGAGAGATCGACGTGCTGTGCCGCAATGCAACCTGGACCCTCGGGCGCGATACGGAACTCGGTCTCGATTTTGCCCAAGTGAACTACTATGACGGCCAGGGGTTCCTGGTTCCCAAGAAACTGAAGATCAAAAGCGCCAAAGAACTCGACGGCGCGACTGTCTGCGTCCTCCCCGGGACGACGACGGAGCTCAATGTCGCCGACTATTTCCGGTCAAACAAGATGAAGATGAAACCGGTCGTCATTGAGAGCAATGCCGAGCTTGCCAAGGCCTTTTTTGCGGGGCGGTGCGACTGCTTGACCTCCGATGCATCCCAGCTTGCCGGAACACGCGCCGTTGCGCCGAACCCGGACGACTATGTCATTCTTCCCGATATCATCTCCAAGGAACCCCTGGCCCCGGCGGTGCGTCAAGGGGACATTCAATGGAGGGACATCGTGAACTTCGCGGTGCTTGCCATGATCGAAGCGGAAGACCTGGGCATCAACTCGAAGAATGTTGACGAAATGCTCAAGAGCACCAATCCGGCGGTGCAGCGTTATCTGGGCGTCACTGCCGGAAATGGGAAGGCCCTCGGACTGAGCGAAAAATGGGCCTACAACATCATCAAGCAGGTCGGCAACTATGCGGAAATTTTCGAGCGCAGCGTGGGGAAAAACACCCCCCTGAAACTGGAGCGCGGGTTGAATGCCCTATGGAAAAACGGCGGCCTCATGTATTCTCCGCCATTCAGATGATATAAACGTAATAGCATATATTTGCTGCAATAGCTGATAGCAAAGGGAACGTCGCCCGATGCTATCAGTTATTGCCATGCAGTGAGTGCCTTCAATGGGCCGTATCGCCGTTCGATAGAAAATAGCGGAGAAACATGCACAAGGGCAACCCTTCAGATGGTATCGGGACTCACGGGCAAAAGGGCGCTTTTTTGAACGACCCGAAGATACGCGCGATCCTCTATCAGCTCGTCGTGCTCGGCATGGTCTGCCTTCTCGGGTATTATCTGTTCAGTAATACCGTTGAAAATCTTCGAAGGCAATCAATAGCAACGGGATTTGGATTTCTCCAGAAAGAGGCCTCCTTCGAAATCGGCGAATCCCTGATTTCCTATTCTGCTGCCGATACCTACCTGAAGGCGCTCCTGGTCGGTGTGTTGAATACCATCAAAGTCGCATTTGTCGGTGTTGTCCTTACGGTTATTTTAGGCACCTTTCTCGGGATTGCCAGGCTATCAAAAAACTGGCTTGTATCAAAAATTGCAGCGGTCTATATCGAGGTTATGCAGGACATCCCGATCTTGCTCCAGCTGTTTTTCTGGTATTCCTTTTTTTATGATATCCTGCCTTCGCCGCGGGAAGCGATAGCGCCGATAACCGGTGTCTTTATGAGCAACCGCGGGCTTGTCATTGCCGTGCCGGAATGGCACGATGCGTATCAATACATGGCGATCGCCTGTATTGTCGGCTGCATCGCTGTTTATGTTATGCACCGCTGGGCAAGAAAGCGCCAGGAGAAGACCGGACAGATCTTCCCCGTCTTCACATTATCGATCGGGATCATCATCGGTTTTCCCCTGGCAACATGGCTCCTGGCCGGGGCGCCTCATGCGATGAGCATACCGGTACTGGCGGGGTTTAATTTCCGGGGCGGGTTGAATGTGAGCCCGGAATTCGGAGCGCTCCTACTCGGACTTGTTCTGTATACCGCCGCGTTCGTGGCAGAAATTGTTCGAGCTGGCATTCAGGCCATCGGCAAGGGACAAACGGAAGCGGCCATGGCGATAGGCCTGAGACCGGGGCAAATCCTCAGCCTCGTCATCCTGCCCCAGGCATTGCGGGTGATCATTCCGCCGCTTACCAGCCAGATGTTGAACCTGACAAAAAACAGCTCTCTTGCCGTTGCTATCGGATTTCCTGATTTCGTTTCCGTCGCCAGTACGACGATTAATCAGACGGGACAGGCCATCGAAGGGATTTCTCTTATCATGATTGTCTACCTCTGCTTCAGCCTGCTGACGTCGCTTTTCATGAACTGGTACAATAAGAAGATGGCGCTTGTGGAGAGATAGAGAACACCATGGTCGAATCGCAAAAAAATATTCCGCAACAGGAAGGATTATCAGCCCCGATCATCAGGATCGGGGTCGTGCAATGGATGAAATCGAACCTGTTTAACGGCGTTTTCAATTCCATCCTCACCATTGTGATACTCTTTTTTCTCTACAAGATCATTCCGCCTTTTGTTCAGTGGGCATTCATCGACAGCCTCTGGTTCTCCACCTCCGAACAATGCCGCGCCGGACACGGCGCATGCTGGTCCATCATCCCGGCGAACATCCGCTTTATTCTCTTCGGTTTCTACCCGCACGAGCTGCACTGGCGGCCGTTTGTCGCGATCGTCATGCTCGTGAGCCTTCTTTTATACAGCAAAAACAGGGACCATTGGAAGGCATCCCTGTGCTACCTGTGGGTCGCAGGCCTTGTTACCATGGGCATCCTCATGAAAGGAGGCATCTTCGGGTTACGGGCCGTTGAGAGCGACCAGTGGGGCGGTTTGCCCCTTACTCTTATGCTCTCCGTATTCGGAATGGTGGCCGCATATCCGCTCGGGGTGCTCCTCGCACTGGGGCGAAGATCGAAGATGCCGGCGATAAAAACGGTCTGTATCCTCTACATCGAGCTGATTCGCGGGGTGCCGCTTATCAGCCTGCTGTTCATGTCGGCGGTCCTGTTTCCCCTGTTCCTCCCGGAAGGGCTCACGCTCAACAAGATCCTCCGCGCCCAGGCGGCGATCATCATGTTCACCGCGGCGTACATCGCCGAAGTGGTGAGAGGAGGATTGCAGGCGATTACCCGCGGTCAGTACGAAGCCGCGGAATCCCTGGGGTTGAATTATGCCCAGAAGATGCGGCTGATCGTCCTGCCGCAGGCGCTGAAAATCGTTATTCCTCCGTCCGTGGGAATACTGATTTCCGCATTCAAGGATACATCCCTGGTGGTAATCATTGCTCTCTATGATATCCTGAAAACGACCAAGTCTGCGCTAGCCAACCCGTTATGGACGGGATTCAGCCCCGAAGCCTATATCTTCGTCGCACTGATCTATTTTGTCTGTTGTTATGCCATGTCCAGTTACAGTCGCCGACTCGAAAAAGAGCTGCATACATAACGGCGGCGCGCCCAGCCAAAAAGGAAGAGAACGCTTATGAATGATCAACCGGCACAAAACAGCATAAAACGATCGTCGGAAAATAAAATCATTGAAATTACCTGTATGCACAAGTGGTTTGGCGATTTGCATGTCTTGAACGATATCAACCTGACGGTATACAAGGGTGAACGCATCGTCATTTGCGGCCCTTCGGGATCGGGAAAATCAACCCTCATCCGCTGCATCAACAGGCTTGAGGAACACCAGAAGGGCAACATTTTCGTTGATGGAATTGAGCTCACCAACAACCTCAAGAACATAGAGAAGATCCGCGAAGAAGTGGGCATGGTATTTCAGCATTTCAACCTTTTTCCCCACCTGACCATCATTGAAAACCTATCGCTTGGTCCCATATGGGTCAGAAAGAAACCCAAAAAAGAGGCGGAAGAAATAGCGATGTACTATCTGGAAAAAGTGCATATCGCGGAACAGGCGCACAAGTATCCGGGACAGCTCTCCGGAGGTCAACAGCAACGGGTCGCTATTGCCCGCAGTCTATGCATGAAACCGAAGGTGCTGCTCTTTGACGAGCCGACGTCCGCTCTTGATCCCGAAATGGTGAAAGAAGTTCTGGATGTCATGATAAACCTTGCCGAAGAAGGCATGACCATGATCGTCGTCTCCCATGAAATGGGATTCGCAAAAAGTGTTGCGCACCGGGTTATGTTCATGGATTTTGGCAAGTTCGTTGAAGAAAACACCCCGCATGAATTTTTTGAGAACCCGCGGCACGACAGGACAAAACTCTTTTTAAGCCAGATTTTGCATTAAGTGTGATCGCCCTTTGAAAACCCCGAGAGCCTCCCCTCTCGCCTCGAATCCCGCTTCCCAACAATTACGATAAATTCACTTGACATGTGAAAGTCATCTTCATATACTCCCCACCCAAAAGCGAGTTACCCTAGGCAACATCCGGGAAATCCATTCGGGCAGACAGTCGGCCTGACATGGTCAACCGATCGTCAGAACCGCGTTTATGCATTTATACCCATGGTGGAATCATCACGGGTAAAAACTATAGACATACCTTTGCTCAGCGAAGGTTAAAGACCGATTGAAGGGGAGGGATGGCATGAAATTTCTTCATAAGCTTCCTGAACAGGCAGTCAGAGTTATTATTGTATTTGTCGTCTTGGCGGCGGCAATGTTTGTTATCCGACAATTCATCATCCCTCCCGAAATGAAAGAGACGGCGCTGATACAATCAGCTACCATGGAGAGGGAAGCGAACAAGGAAATCAAATATGCCGGCGCCGAGATCTGCGGCCAATGTCACGAAACGGAACGAGACACCAAGAAAACCGGCTACCACAGGGATTTGTCCTGCGAGTCCTGTCACGGCGCCGCACAGAAACACGTCGATAATCCCACGGAGGTGAAGCCCAGTTCGCCGAAAAAGCGCGATTACTGCTCCTACTGTCATACCTATAGCTCTTCACGGCCGACCGGCTTTCCCCAGATCAACCCGGATACGCATAATCCGCGGAAGCCGTGCATAACATGCCATAATCCGCATAACCCCAAACCGCCGAAGACGCCCCGCTCCTGCGCAGCCTGCCATGCGCAGATTGAAAGGACCAAGGCGACGTCTTACCATGCCCTGCTTGCGTGCACCGTCTGCCACACCGCACCGGAACAACACAAGACTTCACCGAGAACCGTGACGCCGACGAAACCGGATAAACGGGAATTTTGCGGAAAGTGTCATGCGCAAGGTTCCGGCGCCAAAGGGGTGCCGACCGTTGACATGGCCACCCATGGGGAAAAATATGTTTGCTGGCAGTGCCACTACCCGCATATGTTAGGAGGGATCTGATGGATCGACGAGACTTTTTGAAGCAGCTCTGCCTGATTATTTCATCCGGCGGCATCGTCGGGGGAATGTCCGCAGCCGCCTGGGCAAGGATCATTCATAAGGATTATGATACGGCCAAACATTACTACGGTATGGGAATCGACATCGACAAATGCATCGGCTGCGGCAGATGCATGCAGGCCTGTAAAACGGAAAACGATGTCCCCAGCGATCCCTTTTACTTCCGCACCTGGGTTGAACGATATGTGATCAAGGTGGACAAGAGCGTAACGATCAACACCATCAGTACGGGCCTCGAGCAACCGGCCGACAGCGTCGCGGAACGGGATGTGCTGCGAAGTTTTTTTGTCCCGAAGCTCTGCAATCAGTGCGATCACGCCCCCTGCGTGCAGGTCTGCCCGGTGGGCGCCACATTCACCTCCGACGACGGCGTCATACTGGTAGATACCAAACGCTGTATCGGCTGCCGGTATTGCATTCAGGCCTGCCCATACGGGGTGCGCTATCTCCATCCTGTCACGAGGGTCGCCGATAAGTGCAATTTCTGCTATCACCGCCTGGTGCGAGGCTTGCTGCCCGCCTGTGTGGAAGTTTGTCCGAAACAGGCGAGACTGTTTGGAGACATGAAGAGCTCCGCCAGCCCGCTGGGACGGTTCATCCGGATGAACAAGGTGCACGTCCTCAAGCCGTATCTGAATACGGATCCCAAAGTTTATTATGCAAATCTTGACGGCGAGGTGAACTGATATGGAAGCAGCCCAGAATTTTATGGAACTTTCCAAACAGGTGGTGGGGTTTATCTACCCCAACGAGATCGAAATCCACTGGTCGATCCTGATCGTGGTGTATCCGTACATCACAGGACTCGTAGCCGGGGCCTTCATCCTCGCCTCCCTTGTCAAGGTTTTCAACGTCAAGGAATTACAGCCCACGTACCGGTTGGCCCTGCTCACGGCGCTGGCCTTTCTCCTGATTGCGCCCCTCCCGTTGCAGCTCCATCTCGGCCGTCCGGAGCGTTCCCTCGAGATGTTCATAACCCCCAATCTGACATCGGCCATGGCCATGTTCGGGTTCGTTTATCTCTGGTACCTGATGCTGGTGCTGCTATTGGAAATATGGTTTGAATACCGACGGGACATGATTGTGTGGTCCGCCGAGTCGACGGGCCTGAAAAAGTGGGTGCTGAAGATCCTCTCCCTCTTTTCCACCGATATCAGCGAAAAAGCTGTCGCCTTCGATAAAAAGACGGTAAAAACGATCACGATCATCGGTATCCCGTCGGCCTTTCTCCTCCACGGGTACGTAGGCTTCATCTTCGGGTCCATCAAGGCCAATCCCTGGTGGAGCAGCGTTATGATGCCGGTCGTCTTCCTTTTTTCGGCCATCGTCTCGGGGATTGCCATTGTCATGTTGCTCTATATGATCATCGTGCCTCTCCGGGGCGGGAAAATAGACATGAAATGTCTTGACAAGGTGGCCTCTTTCCTCTTCTATGCCGTTATTGTCGACTTTTCCATTGAAGTCCTTGATTTTATCCACCGCCTTTACGAAAGTGAAGAGTCGATCAAGATCCTGTCCCAGTTGGTGAGCACGAAGCTCTTTATGAGTCTCGTGGTGCTCCAGATCCTGCTGGGCATGCTGCTGCCTCTGGGCATCATGGTGGTTATCAGGGTATTGAAGCTTCAAGAAGAAGTGAGGAGGCTTCTCTATTTCGTTTGCGGCTTGCTCATCCAGTTGGGGATCTTCAGCACCAGGTGGAATGTCGTGATCGGCGGACAACTGTTTTCGAAGAGTTTCCGGGGGTTGACCACCTACAAAATGGAGCTGATGGGCATTGAGGGATTCCTCGTTGCCCTGGCGTTATTGATCATTCCTTTTATCATCTTGTCGATCTTGATAAAGCTTCTCCCCCCCTGGAAGAAGGAGGAGATGGCAGGCACATAGAGAGGTCAGACATGCGCGCCCGGAACCGTTAACCCCGGCCCATGACCTTCGGCAAACACATTGTCGGGTCGGGGGTCGCCCGGCTTCCGGATGGTAACGGTAACCTCGCGAAGATTACGAGAAGGTCCTCTCGAAGAGCTCCCTGATCGCTTTCCTGCCGTTCTCTTCGAGATAGCGCGTTCCCGTCCCGGCGAAATGAAGGTGGGTGATGATGGGCTCGTCTCCCTTCTCGCGTTCAACCCATTCTTCCTGATTCCAGCGGAACCAGGCATTGCGCCTTTGATCGAACACGTACAGGGGCTTGTTGCATATTTTTGCAAACTCGGCGCCCCATCCCGTCCCCCCTTTGACCGTTTTGTCCGCCAGGATCTCGCCGACGACGTAAATCTCCTGTCCGTTGTTGATCTGATACCAGATGCTCTGCAGGACCTTCCGCAATGTCGGACTTTCCGTGTAACGGCGATTCATCAATTTCGAGACGTATGTCAAGCTCACATCTCCATTTTTCAGTTCTTCATGATTCAGGACGCGCAGGCCCCTTCGCCGCACAATGCGGTGTCCTTCAAAGGTGAAGTTCACCTCTTCAATCCCCAGGCGCTCCGCATTCGCGCCAAATTCCGCTTCAGCTCCTTCAGCCCCGCCGCTGAAAAGAATTAAGTTCTCCCTCTTCATACCCGTTCCTTTCTTTCTCCCATTATCGTTATCGATGCACTGCACAGCAGATGGATGCAGCTTCAAGCATTCCGCTCTGACGGTTAATCTACCACGCCACGGTTAATTAAGGAAAGGACTTTTCTTGCGGCTGATTACGACGTCCGGAATTTTTCGATCTCCCCTCGCAACCAGTCGATCCATTCGGAAACCCCCTCCGTTCGACTGGAGAGTGAAAGGATGACGGCAAGCTCATGTATATCGATTTTACGGATAGTCCTGATAATGGTCGGTAAAATATTCGGAGGAGAAACGCCGTTGACGCCTTGTATCGCGCACGCCCTTTTCACGCCATCTCTGCGGATCTATCTTTTACGGGGACCATTCGGGCCGGGCATCACACTGTCCAGGAACATCGCCAGAGCGTTCCGAACCCTTCCATACTCATGTTCAAAGGGCGCAAGGCGGGCCATGACCTCCCCCAACGTCTTATCTCGCCCCATCGTCTCCAGTTCCTTGCTCATTGACGAGAGGGTCATCGCGCCGAGATACGCGCTTGACGATTTGAGGGTGTGGGCGGCATGGTGCAGGGCATCGGCATCATTCCTCTCCGCCGCCTCGCGGATGCCCTTCATCAGCTTGAATGAGCTGTCGAGATACAGTGCAATGACCTTTTTCATGATCTCGTCCGATCCCTTCGGCTGGAGCGAGGCGATCATGTCAAGGGCCTTGGGATCAAGGGGAGAGGGCTCATCCGGACGGACAGGTCCCTCCGCCCTCAACCCGGGAAAAGTCTGTGTCCCTCTTCCCTCCCCACTCTCCATAGGTCGAGCGGAAAGCCATCGATCGAGAATCGATTGAATAACTGCAACACTGAAGGGTTTGCTGATATAGTCATCCATTCCCGCCTGCCGGCACCGCTCCCGGTCTTGTTGTGTGGCATATCCGGTCAAGGCCACGATCGGGATGCGGGCGACCGCACCGCTTTCCTGGTTTTCGGTTTCCTTCTTCCTGATCGCGCCGGTCGCTTCGTACCCGTCCATTTCGGGCATCTGGCAATCCATAAAAATTATGTCGTACCGCTGTCGGGAAACGGCATCCACCGCCTCACGGCCGTTTCCGGCGATGTCCACACGGCACCCGCAATGCGCCAGCATCGCCCTCCCGACTTTTTGATTCAGGGGATCGTCCTCAACAAGCAGGATGGAAACCGTCGATCCGCTTTCCGTGTTATTCACCATACCAGTCGTTCCCCCGTGGCGTCTCGCATCCTGAATCTCTCCAGCCGCCGGGCCATCTCGATGAGCACGACATCCCCGACCGTGTTGCTGAGGCTGTCATTTATCACCTTGAAGCGGTCCAAATCAAGAAAAAGAGCGGCACAAACGTAGTCCGAAGCCCATCGGGTAAAATTTCCCCGCAGTTTTCAATC